>CBIHNU010000001.1:0-435436 GCA_966211585.1 uncultured Noviherbaspirillum sp.
GCTGCACTGAGATTTTTTAAACCGACCTCAGCACACAGAATTTCTGACACTACCACATCGTTCGCTTTTTTCGAGTTGAACCAGAACGCTATCGCAAGGCTATTCTCCGGCGATGGCGGCATCCATTGATTCAGCCATCGGATTGTCACGATCCGTCGCGGGCATCGGTTGTCTATTCCTCCCATCCCAGCTCTTCGGATTCATCGAGATGTGCATCGCAGCTGCGCGATAACCGTGCTGCAATGGGCCAGATACGCTCGCTTTGAACCCAAAGTCACTCCTGTTCTTTACTTCCTGTAAATACATTGATTTATATCAATTGATGCATTGCGATTTCTCTTAATGGTATTGTCTTTTAATTAACTATTGGCATGTGTTATCCCGTAACCATTGCACGGGGGAATATTGGTGATGTGCAAAATCAAACGCTGACGGGAATATTGGCGCCATGCCGTGCCGGCAAGCGACCGGCCGAGACCGGATGGCCGAATGACGTGTTAATACGGTGAACCGGGGCCTGCCAGTGGCGCGCAAGCGTTCATGGCAGCTTTTCGACGGGAGCGCGGACGTTTGCGAAGGTCACGCCTGATGCCGAAAAAAACGTATTTAACGGGGAATTGTTCTTGGCGCAAAAAAGGCGAAGACGAGAACATCAGGCGCAATACCGGCACAAGGTGTTCTTAACATGGAAACTGATTCGATCTTGGCTTCGATCGCGATGCTTCAGGATGTCATCGGCGGAAAAACCTATGCTGCCGTCGCAGCGGCGCACGGGCTGACGCGCACGGCAATCGAGCGCCGCGTCAAGGCGCTGGCAGTCAGGCTGGCGAGGGAAGTCGGGATCGACGGCATCAATGAAGAGGGCTTGGCCTTCGTGCAGCGGATCAGGGCGTGCCGGTCTGCCATTACCGCAGCACTTGAGCGGTACGAACCGGGGGGATCCCAGGAAAAGCGGAGCCGCCGCATCCTGACCGATGAAGACATTCCGCTCGCTGTGCAGAAGACTCGAAACCGCAGCCCGTGCGCCAATCGCGATGTCGCACTGCTTTATTTGTTGTTGACCACGGGCGCGCGTCCGCTGGAAATCGCGCGGTTGGAAGTGCGTGACTGTCTGGACGACGCGGGCAACTTCCGGGAGGAGTCGGTGATGCGTGCGGAGGTGGCGGTCAACCGAAAAGCCCGGCCGCTGTTCTTCGTCAGCGACAAAGCCAGGGAATCGATCGACGTCTATTTATCCGAACGGCTGCATCGTGGCTTTGGAACCGGAAATCCTGCAACGTTCCGGGGGCTCGACCCCTGCAGCCGCCTGTTCCTGACCGAAACGGGCCTGCCTTTCGATATCGTGAGCCACGGCAAAGAAGGGCAGGAGCGCTTCCTTTGCAGGGGCATACTCGATGCGTATCGCAAAATATTTCGACGCATCGGTCTGCCGGGCGTGTCGGCACTCAGCGTACGGCGTACGGTCGCGACACGGCTGTTTGAGCGTGGCGCGGACGAGGACCAGATCGGCGAAATTCTGGGCATCAGCGAAAAGAAATCGGTTCGCGAGCTATTGCCCAAGCGGCGCCAGCCGTTGCGGTCGGTCATACGGGAATTGATTTGACCATGGAAGAGCAGCATTTCATTATCAGAAATTGCTCCTACTCCGTGACCGACCCGCAGTTGCAAACCGCGTTGGCAGCAATCTACGAGTCGCCCGAGCGGCCCCGCTGCATGTGCGTGAAAGGCGGCGTCGAGATGTATGTCGCCAGGCATCGGCTGTTTATGATTAAGCGGATGCCCGGTACCGGTGCCCGACACAACCCGATTTGTCCTTCCTTCGAGCCGGAGTTGCATCAGTCCGGGCTGGGCGAGTTGATGGGCGAATCGGTGATTGAACGCACGCCGGGATGTATAGAACTGCGTGTTGATTTTCCGTTTGAACGGATGCCTGGGCGCGCGATTCCCCGCAGTGAACCGCAGGAACCTGCCGAAGTGTGCGCGCCGCAGCAGCGTCTGAGCTTGCGGGCGGTAATGCATTTTCTGTTCGAGCACGCGGGAATGAATCGGTGGACGCCGGCAATGGCGGGCAAGCGCAACCAGGGCGTGCTGCATAAATACCTGTGCGAAGCAGCTGACGACGTGATGACCAAGGGGTTTCGGCTGTCGGAGCGTCTGTATGTGCCGGAGCCCTTTAGCGAGGCCGACAAATCGCAAATATCGGAACGTCGCCGTGCCAAGCTCGCTGTCTTGCAGGCATCGGAGGACGACATGCATTTCAAGATGGCACTGGTGCTCGGGGAGTTCAAGGGGAGCGAAGCGACGGCATCGGGGCGGAAGGTCTGGATCAAGCACATGCCCGACGCCCCGCTGCTGGTCGCTTCCAGGACGTGGGAAAGGATCGAACGCGTGTACGGCGGCTTGTTCGATGCGCGCGACGCCGATACCGCTTGCAAGCCGCGTGTCATCATAGGTGCGCTGATTTACGCCAAACGCGAGCATACCTATCAAATCGATTCGGCCAGCTTCATGCTGACGACCAATCATTGGATTCCGATCGAGGGCGTATACGAACTCGGCCTCATCCATGCACTGATCGAGCAGAAGCGCCGTTTCGTGAAGCCGCTGCGCTACGACGCGAGAACGGCCGCCGTCTTCCCGAGTGTGCTGCTGCTTGACGCCGGCGAAAAACCGCTCGCCATGCATGTCGTGAGCGGGTTCATGGATGCGAAGGAGCGCGGGTTGAAGGAAAGGGCACTCAAGGCGAACGAGCAGGCGGAATGGGTTTGGTACACGGACAAGCTGATGCCCGCTTTGCCGGCGGTGTTAAGGGGGCGGCCAACATAGCGTTTCGCCCGGCGCAATAGCGCATTGGCAATGCCTCACTTGAGGCGGCAATGGTGTGCGAGATCATGAATCGGTGAGATATCTTGCCGTTCATGAAGGAGCGCCTCCATGCTGAATGTTGTCGAACCCACCTTCGGGGAAATAATGGCAGCAGCGCATGCCTATGGCATCGGTGCCGCACGCTATGAAGCCTACGCCGACCGACGTTGGGGCAGCGGCTGGGAGATCAATGTGGAGGGACGTCGAACAGCGCTGGATGAACTCATGCGTTACCGCAACGACCCGATCGGCTATCTCGACCGGATCGACAGTGAATTGAAAATGTCCTGCGGCGCACAGACAGCGAAGAACCGGCCATGATTCGCCTCACGCAGTTTGACGGTTTGCATCGCAACGGCAGGCATGTGGCCGAAGCCGATCATTGGGTCGGTTACACGGTCGCCTGCGTTGTCGCGCGGCGGTGGATGCGATGGTGCGCTGTTCTCGAACATTTCTCAATGTTGACCTCTTCGGAGAAGCGACTTGAGCAGGGATGTTTACAGAGCGTGCCCCGAGAGTCCGTCAGTGCGTGTCTGATAGAGAGTAACGGACTAGCTAGGTAGTCGGGTCAGTTCAGTAATTTTTTGGAATTCGTTCAAGTAGTCGGGAAAATTTTTTGCCAACCACCGCACGACCGTCGCGTTCTGAAGCAGATTCGTCAAATAATTTTTCATCACCGTTAAATGCAAAACGTCGGGGCCGTATGTATCTTCAGCGGATTTGATCTGGGTTTGAAGTACCGCGAGTTCGCGTTCCAATCGCGCCATTTGCTCCGCTGAACCGCTGTTGGCCAGCTTTGGCTTGGCAAATTCAGTCCTTTGGGCCGGAGGCGTCGCCTCCAAAATAGCTGTGGCAAAGACCGGTGAAAAATTCTTCTGTCCTAGCATCAGTTCTGCTGCTTCCATCTGGCGCAGCGGTTTCATTTGTTTAAGAATTTCAAAAATTTTCATCGGGCACGGCTTATCTGCAAGTCGTACAGCCGCCTCTTCGCAGATGCCGTTCAGAAGACGAAACCGTCGTCGAATAGTTGATGTCGAAATTCCAAGCGCCTCAGCAATGCGTTCTTCCGGTACACCGCGTTCGATGGCACGGACAATCATTTTATGGTCCTGTACCGCAGAAAGCCGATTAATCCGCTTGTTATAGGTATAAGTTTCATCATCAGTCGAAATCAGACATTCGATTTCGTCAATTTGGAGATCTTTAGCCGCTTCGATGCGAAGGTGCCCATCCAGGATGAGATAAATTCCAGGATGATCAACATCCGGGTATACCACTGGCGGTTCCACGAGGCCGATAGCGCGAACCGAAGCAACGATTTGTTCATATTTTCTACTTTTCTTCACGTTGGGGCGCAACGTTTTTAATGGCGAAAGCGCCGTAACAGCTATCACCAAGCACCCGGGCTTGAAGCCCTGTCCTACAGATTTAGATGAATTTAGGAGCGTGCTCATTGGGTACTCCTCGCACCGATCCGATCACTCAGCGGCCCCGGTATTGTGTCGAGCTTTTCCAGCTTCAGCAGCTTTACAAAATTATGATCACGAAGCAGATCTTTAAAAGCCTCGGCGATAAACAAAAGGCGGTTTTGTGTAAAGTCTGCTTTTTTAACAAGCAATCGTTGTTTGTCGGCCTCACGCTGATACATGCGCATGAGATCTTCTGCAGTCAATTTTTTATGTGCTCCGGTGTGTCCGAATGTGTTTTGAGAAACGCCTTTGCTACGTCGTGCCCGCTTTTCCAGCAAATGTCGAACCGTAGTCAGTTTTTTGCCCTTTAGCAGCTTCTTTTCATATGCATCCGCGAGCGCCGCCTGTACTTCTGCGTCACTGCTTCGGGCGATATCAGTTGCCAGGCTAAGGGGCAATAAACCAGTTTCGACAGCAGTGATTAGACGGTCCTCGCCGCGCTCTAATAAGCCGATGATCATGTTTGCCCAAGAACCAGTTGCTCCGATCTTTGCTCCAATTTCCATATCACTGTACCCACGGCGGTGTAGTTCGCCCACTTCTTTCATCAGGTCAATAGGCCGATGTTGCCGACGTGCGATGTTCTCGACCAGACTCATTACTAGGCAATCGACCTCTGGCGCATCAATGACAAATGCAGGAATATTTTCTTGTTGCAGCATTTGAAATGCTTCAAGGCGGCCCTGACCGCAAACCAGGTCATACCGTTCTTGCCCATCAACGGATATTCCTCGACGTACTTTTATCGGACGTTTAAGCCCAATGGCATCAATGTTTTCGACGATTTCCTGGTGAATGCGGCGATTTCGAGTTCGCGGATTAAGCACATTGATTTTGCTGATGGGAATTAACTGTACTTCGCGTCCCTTTTTCTTTGCCATTATGCTGCCTCCGGTAATGGTCGGCGAACTCCCAAAACGTAAAGCTTGTCCAGGCTGTCGCAACGATATGCGTCAAGGGACAATGGATTTTCATCGCAGAGTCGAACTGCGGGGCTTAGTTCGTCAATATGCGGGAAAAGATAATAGTCCAAAGCATGGGTATTGCTATGGTCCATTCGCACGGCAACCGTAATGTCCGGTGCGCGACTGGAATCAAACCGGAAATTCCATCGGTGAGAGCCGGAGGGCATTTGTTTACATCGCCCAATGACTACAGAAACTGTGAATTCACCGTTGATGACCAAAAGGCATGCCGCGTCGTTTGCGACGACCCACGCGCCTGCACTTTCGAAACCATGCGAAATTTCTGCTATCAATTCGGGATGTTGCCTTCGAAGCCTCTCGTTGATGGCCAGATATCGATAATCGCGAGAAGGTCGGTAGCCAACCAGTGAGTAGACGCGTAGAAGACTTCCGAAGCGAGATCGATAAGCGCTACTTGATGGCATATCTGGATGCTCATCAATAATCAATCCGGAAAGAGCACCTTTTTCCGTTAGTAGATCGCGTAGCAATCGGAGCATTTCCGTGTCGTCAAGACGCTCTGATCGCTTCAGAATAATTTCTCGCGCACGCGCGAATAAAATCGGATTCACGATGCCGGCAAATGCGGAGTCGCATCGTACCCATTTATCTCGGGCGTTACGAATGCGTTGCTTTTTTAATTTGAATGAAACGCGATTGTAGACGTTGTTCCCAATATATTTTTCATTTGTGAGAACCTGGTGAACCGTGCCGGGCGTCCAGGGACGATTCATGTCCGTCCTGATTTTTTCGCCGTTAAGAATGATGGCAATATCGCGTTCATTCTTGCCGTTATAGACGAACAGATGGTAAATACGGGCGACGGTGGCTATTTCGGATTGGGGGCCGGGAGCGAGAACGACGCGATCCGTTTGCAAGCTTTTATGCTCGCCATATCGCAACTCCGCTTTCGTCTCGCCCCGATCGTTCACGAGTTTGCGTCTCAAACCGAAGCCGGCAGCTCCTCCTTGATGATAGCCAAGCGCAACTAATCGACATTGTCCTGCAAAGACTTTTACCGACAGTTCGCGACTATATTCGCCGGCCATCGCGCGCTTGACACTTTTCACGATGGCGGCGATGGGCGTGCCGTCATTATCGAAAGACTCGGCACAAAAAACGATACGTATGCCTGCACTCGTACAAATATATTCATAGTGCGCGCTTTCATCCGTATCCTGAAAACGGCCCCAGCGACTTACGTCGTAAACCAGTACGGCTTCGTAGTTCGACTGCCCGTTGCGGATATCTTGAATGAGTTGTTTTAGCGCATGGCGCCCGTCGATGCTCAGGCCGCTTTTGCCGTCGTCCGCGTACGTGCGAACAATGACCATGCCGTGTAGATCCGCGTACTGTTGAATCGCCGCAGCTTGGTTTTCGGTTGAATACCGCTGGTGATCCGTCGACATGCGCACGTACTGGGCGACACGAATTAGCTGCAGCTCCGGGGCGCTATTCGCAGCTTGCCTTCCGTCTGGATCGGTCACATCGTTCGCCGGCAAATGATTGGATGCAAGAAGCTCTGTCTTTACAGAAAAAATAATTCTGGATGCGTCGTATAAGGCGAGAGCTGTTTGGGGTTGCCTCAAAAGTATTAGCCTTCCTTGGCGCATGATCTTTGATTCCGATCATTGCGGAGACGCTTTCCATACGGAGGATTGCGTCAGGTCTTGTGGTTGCATGGCAATCTCCCGAAGTGCGTCCGTCGACATGACGGCAGGCAGAGGAAAAGATCGGCTGCCGCCTGGCAGCGCGATCGATTCAAGGAAGGGGCTTCACAGCAAGCCTTGCTCGGCGAATGACAGGATGCCGTTGCCGGCGACAATGAGGTGGTCGAGCACGCGCACCTCCACTAGCGATAGAACCGATTTTATTTGCTGAGTGAGGGTATGGTCGGCCATGCTCGGTTCGGAATCCCCGCTGGGATGGTTATGCGCGACCATGACCGAGGCGGCGTTGCGCGCCAGCGCACATTTCACGACTTCACGCGGATAGACCGAAGTCTGCGTCAGGGTTCCCCGGAAAAGCTCTTCCGCCTCGATCAGGCGGTTGCGTACATCAAGGTACAACACAATGAATACTTCATGTTCGAGCTTGGCGCAGTGCAGGCGTAGCCACTCGCGCACCGTGTCGGGCGAACTCAGGATTGGCTTGGCTCGCATTTGGTCGCCCAAGTCGCGTAGCAACAGTTCACGGGCGACGGCGAGCCTGCGGCAGACCAGCGCATCGAATGCCGATGACACGAGCGAACGGTGCGATGTGAGATAGGCCGCGGTCTCGAAAAGGGTGGCGGGATCGGGCGCGGTGATCAGTTCGCGGACAAGTTCGTCTCGCGACATCGTGGAAAAATTACACATGGCGTTCTCCGAAAAAGAAAAGCGGGAACGCCGCTCCGAGGGGAACGAGGTTCCCGCTCGGGATGCACGCGAGCTGCGTGCGCGTCTGGACAGGCAGGTAACGACTGCTACGCCTGACCGTAGTCAGGACCTCCGGTGGGAGGGGCGATCAAGAGATCGAAGGAAGCGCTTGCAGTGTTGCATTGGCGCTGGCGCTGGACAAGTGCCGGTTGGCGCGCGCCATGCCAATGCCGGTCGCGGCAGGAGGATTTTCGCGAGCGACTTCACGGACATGGCGCGCGTGGTTGAATCGCGAGCAGGTGGGGAGAGCATGGTTCTGTGCTGAGACAGCACATAGACCATGGAGGCATCATGCAAGAGACCTTATCTGTTTCACGAATCGTGCGGGGTAAAAATCCCCGCGAATACTTCGATCCGCAGGAAATGGCCGAACTCGAAGATGGCATCCGCGCCTATGGGGTGCTGCAACCAATTCTGGTGCGGCCCATTCCTGGTTCCGATCTCTATGAAATCGTCGCCGGTGAACGGCGCTGGCGCGCTGCGAAGAACGTCTTCGGCGACGACTACGATATGCCGGTGCATATCAAGCAAGTGGGCGACAGCGACGCGGAAGCTATCGCGGCGATCGAGAACTATCATCGCGCCGGCATGTCGCTCGCGGAGGAAGCGAGGGCCGCACAACGCCAACTTTACCGGAATAGCGGCGACAAGGAGGAAACGGCGCGACAGTTCGGCTGGAGCGAGGCCCTTCTGGAACGGCGTCTGGCATTGCTGGCGTGTACGCCTGTAGTGCAGCAGGCGTTGGTCGAACGGCGCATTCAGGTCGGCCACGCGGAATTGCTCGCGGGGGTGCCGCCGGTGACGCAAGACAAGGTGCTTGCCAGCATCGTGGCGCATAAGGTGCCGGTCCCGGTGCTGAAAAAGCAGCTGGGGCAGTTTGCGCGACGCCTGTCCGATGCGATCTTCAATACCGAGCCATGCGCGGGGTGCGTGCACAACTCGGCGCGGCAGGCCGGACTGTTTGCCGAATCGCTCGGCGACGGCTATTGCCAGCATCCCTCGCATTTCGATGAATTGGCGATGCAGGCGATCGAGGCGAAGGCCGCAACGCTCAAGGAGGAATATCCTGTGGTCCGGGTCGTGAAGCCGAGTGATGGCTTTCAGCCGCTGCTCGTGCGTGTCGACGGTGACCGGTGTGTCGGCGCGCAGCAATATGCCGCCTGCAAGGGGTGCCGGTCATTTGGTTGCGTGGTGTCGGCAATGCCGGGTTCGGTCGGGCACGTGACCGATTCGCTCTGTTTCGACGCCGCATGCCATATGAAGAAGGTCGCCGCATGGCGCGCAAGCGGGCGCGGCGACATGTGCGCCGGACCCGCATCCAGCGGCGTCGGCGCGCAAAGAGACCGTCGCCAGCCAAAGGCCGCTCAACCGAAGTTCTCACATCAAACGCCCCAGCGTGTCTTGCAATACCGCGTCGAGCGGTGGCGGCGCTGGGTCGCGAATGCGCTCATGGACCATGCCGAGCGCAACCAGCGGATATTGATCGCGCTCGCGCTGGCCGGACGCGGCATGGATTTGCGGGCAGAGCCGTATGTGAAGGCAGTGGCGAAAATCATCGGCGGGGAAGCATCGACTGCCGGTGGCTTCAACGAGGCGTTGGAACGCGTCGACGGCTTCGGCGCGGACCACCTTGTCCGGTTGGTACAGGCAGTCGCTGCCTCGGCGGCGTTCGGCGTGGACGAGGCAACGCTCGGCGTGCTGTTGAATTATCTCGGCATCGAAGAGGAGCGGTACTTTCAGCTTGACAAGGCATTCCTGGAACTGTTCACGATGAGCGAACTGGAGAGCCTGGCTGCGGAAATGGGGCTGCGCGAGCGAATGGGCGAGCGTTTCAGATCGGTTCGCGCGGGAAAGAAGGACGCCTTCATTGATGCGCTGCTAACGGTGAAAGGTTATGCGTATCAAGGCGCGATCCCGCAGGTCATGCGTTATCCGCGCAAGCCGTGGTGCCGCGCGAGTGCGATGCAGGATGGCGGTATCACGGTGGCGCACGGAGCCGACGAGGCAACAGCAGAGGAATGCGAAGAAACGGTCGTGGCGCAATGACCGGCGGTGTGGCTGGACAGCAGGCGACGCACCGGTAACATGAATCGCATGGTGCATTTGGAAAAGGAGAATCACGATGACGATGTTTGCGGAACTATATGCATTGGCGACCGACGCGACGCTGACGATGGTAGTGAGCGCGGATGAGCGGAGCGGAACGATGACGATCAGCGTGCTGCCCAAGCCGAAGAAGGAAACGGTTGAGCTGGCGCTGACCAAGGATTTGACGCTGACGGCGACGCCGGACGAGTTCGATGCCGGATTCATCAATGCATTGCGCGGGTATCGGGAAACGCGCGCGAGCTTGACGGAACAGGCCGAGGCAACCAGGGAAGCGCTGGAAGCGGCCAAGGCATTGACCGCAAAGAAGGCGACGGACGCGGTGGCAAAATTCAAGCCTGGGCAGCGCGCTTTGGCGCCTGCTTCAAAGGAGATCGCCGTCGACGAAGACGCCGGTGGCGAACAGAACGATGAAAATGCAAGGTCGGCTGCCGCACCTGTGAATCACTGCAATTGTTCGGCTAATACGTGGCGCGTGGAGCGTGCAGCCGCTCCATTGCAGCACTACTCGGCTGTGAGAATCTGCTGCTTGAACCTGGGCTTCAGGCTCAACTTGTGGACGATATAGGTGATGGTCCGGCCCGGATCGTTCGCGTCCTTTACCGTGTTCTCCACCGTGTCCTTGTATTCCCACAGCCCGAACAGGATGATGCTGGTGCCGGCCGGAAAGCTGCCGAGCCATGCCGCATCGACATGCATCACATTGACCTCGAACGATTCGACCCGATTCGGGGTGTCGGTCTTTTGATAGCGCGGACGGCAATTGAGGAATGTGCTTTTGTACTTGGCCCCGGCCGGGGGCGAGTAGTGCGATTTCACTTCGCCGACCAGCGCCATCGGATGGGCGTTGCTTCCCGCCTTTTTGAGCAGTTCCCATGCCTCGTCGTAGCGGCCTTGCTCAAAGAAGAAATCGTTCCAGGCGATCCGCTTGGGGCCAAAACGCAGCGTCAGTTGTGTGGCTAGGGCGGCATCCGAGTCGCACAGCGCGCGCAGCCCCAGCAAATCGGCGGTGGTGCGCAGGTAGGAATCGAGCTTCTGCCCGCTCGATACGTACTGCCTCGTTCCCTTGCCCGAGGCGGCACCGGGCGCCGCACGCGGTGGCACGGGTAGGTTGCCGGACAGCGGCTTGCCGCTCAAGCCATTGTGCAGCACCAGCAGGCGCAGTTCGCGTTTGCCTTCTTCCAGCGCGCTGATGAAATCGGGGTCGGACTGATCGACAATGATCGCGATGCGTTTGGCGGTGTTGTACTGGCAACCGTCGGCATGCTCGGAACCGCTGGTCAGGCCGATGTACGCGGGAATATCCACCGGCTCGATCCGGTTCTTGCGGTTCTGTTGATGGCGTGGGACGAAGCGCACGGCTTTGCGGCAGGCCGGGTCAGCGCACAGCAGATCGGGAATGAAGGCGTTGGCGTCGTGCGTGGCTTGCAGCGCGTCGATGTCGTAAGGCGTGCCGCGCGCATCCACGGCGGTGCGCATCTTGATTCCATTTCCCATGCAGACTTGGCTCCTGATCGTTCAATGCGGGAAGGCGCGTGGTTGCGCCGTCTTGTCAAAAAATCGTTATCCGTGGCGAAATACGGCTCGCAATTATGCCAGCCTTTGTCGTCAAGGAAACTCCCGTCCGCACCGTCCGTCTGTCCGCTTGATGTGGCTTGTCCCACTGGGAGAATGGTTTCTGTCGATGCCGGATCGGGTTCCGGCGATTTTTGGAAGGAGGCGGCCAATGACGATCAGCATCAGCGAAATACGACGGTTCTACCGCTACAACGGCATCCAGTTGCCTGACGTGCCGGGACTGGATGCGCGGGCAATTCGCGATTTGTACAGCGCGCAATATCCCGAACTGGTGAGCGCGGAAATCGAGATGGGGGAGATACACAATGGCGTCCAGGAAATCACGTTCAAACGGGCGGTCGGTATCAAGGGCTGACAACCGGCTCGCCGCATTTGCTGCCCATGTCGAGGCGGTGGCGAGCGGACAGATGGCGGCGACGGATGCAGTGCTGCCGGCATTGGAACTGGCCTTGAATAAACGGAAGGTAATGCAATGCTCAACTCACTGGAAAACCTTTGCTCAACAGGTGGCCGCCGCCGATCATCAACACGCGGCATCCCGGGTGCTGTTCCCGTCGCAGGCACTGCCGCCCCTGCCTTGAATCACGCGCTGCATGTGCCGCGCCTGGACAAGGCGATTCCGATGACGGTGGTGCCGCGTCGGCTGGCGGCGGCGAATGCGACGGTCGCGCGATTCTTGCTGCAGGCCGGCGCGATCCGTAAGGGCGACCTGCCGTCCGCATGGAACGACGCGCTACAGGTGTGCGAACGTGCGCTCGACGCATGGGTCAAGCGCGAACTCGGCGCATTGCATTGCCTGCATCCCTGTTTCAGCCTGACCGCAGTCGATGATGCCGGCGGCTATCCGGCCATGCAAACGAAGGAGCCGGTGTGCTATCGCAGGGTGGAAATTTGCTGGTCCGAATGCCGCGAGCAACAGTGGGTGGTGGGTGCGGTACTGGAAGGCTTGGAACGGCAGCACAGCGGATTCGGCGCGGCGGTACTCCATATCCTGCGCTGCCAAAGCCGATTCGTCTATCCGCTGTTCACGCCCGATCTGGCCTGCGATGTCGCGTCGTATGTCTATTGGTGCGGTGAAGAGAATGAAGAAGTCGCGCTCGACATGGAATGCGGCGACAATGAGGAAGAGCGGGCGGCGATGCGCGAGGACATGGCGGCTCGATCAGGCGGTACTGATTTACAAGGGGGCGTCGGACAGTGCGCTGGCGACCGTGCATCAGGTCGAGGATGTCGATGGCGAACCAGTGATCCTGGCTGGGCAGGCGATGACGCCGCGTGCGGCGATCCGGCTTGCCCGTGCCTTGGTCAAGGGCATCGCGCATGGCGGCTTTTTACCGGAAACGGTGCTGTACATGGATGGTGATCTGCTGTTGTGGTGGGTGCCGCCCGCCAGACGCCACATCATGTTTCGCGCACCGGAACTGGGTGCGCCGGAACGCGGCGACGTCGTGCCGCATCCGGGGCTGATATTCGCCGCGTCAAGCAGCATGTGGAAAGTATGGGCGGTCAAGGGCAAGGCACGCCCTACCTTGCAGACGGCGTTATGCAAGGCGCCGTATTTCAACGTATGGGAAGGGGGCGACATCTGCCGGGGCAATGTGCAGGTGCCGGACGGCACGACCGCCGAAAAGATCGATGCCTGGAACGCTGCCTTTTTGCAGTCGTTTTTCACGCATCCGAATGGCAAGGACAAGTTGATGCACTATCGCGGCGGCGCTTATGCATTCTGGCGCAACATGCTGGACGGCAGGTTCAAGACTTTTCCCGAGCGCGTGCTGATCGATACCCAAACCACACTCGGACAACTCCTGGGCATCGGAGGGCAACATGATGCTTGATCCGCGTGACCGCGCATTGCAGAGCACCTGTCCGGTGCTGGCCGTACCGTGCTTCGGCACGTTGCCGGATATGCAGAACGGGCAGCGGGTGGTGGTCGCGACCAATGGTGTGTTCGTGCAGGTGAAGCTCGACTGGCTGGACTGCATGCTGTGCGTTGCGGCGTTACCATCGTCCCCGTCGCTGCCATATGGGGCCATGCGGGAGCGCATTGCATTCTCGTTCGGCCTCATTCCGGTACGCCTGCTGGAATCGTTCATCGAGATAGGACGAGCGAGGTTGCCGGATGAAGTGGCCGGTGGACTGATTTATTCGCACCGTACAGGAAAACTGCGGCTGAACGTCTTCGATCCATGGCAGGCATCGGAGGGCCGCATCGACTACCGGATGCCGCATCTGGCAGAGGACGAAACGATCGCGGTCGATTTGCATACGCACGGTCGCTCGCCCGCCTTCTGGTCGCCTCTCGACGATAGGGATGACCGGGGCATCAAGGTCGCCGGGGTGTTCGGCCACTTGCAACATGCAACGCCGAGCGCCGCCTTGCGGCTGGCGGTAAACGGCTGTTACAGGGCGTTGCGCCACCCGTGGGAAGCGGCAGCGCTGTCGGGTGAGGGACTTGATGGCGTTCAGCCTGGTCGATACTGGACTGATGGCGTCTGGGGCGAGAGCGAACATGGAACACGTGATTGACGTACACCTGCTGGACAAACGGGTGGAGATTCATCTGATCGGTGTCGGCGGCAACGGCGCACAGATGGCGACCTGCCTGGCGCGGCTGGATATCGCAATGAAGGCGTTGGGGCATCCGTATGGGTTGCATGTGACAGCGTTCGACGCCGACCGTGTGAGCGAGGCGAATGTGGGCCGTCAACTGTATAAGTCCCGCCGACGTGGGGCGCTTCAAGGCGGTGGTGACGCTGCATCGACTGAACCAGTTTTACGGGCTGGATTGGGTCGCGCAGCCTTGCCGTTACGAGGACGCAGAACACAATAGCCTACTCGGATCGCGCGCCGACCTGATCGTTGGCTGCGTCGACAGTCGGGTAGCGCGGCGCGCGATTCATGGGCGTCTGTTCGGCGATCATGGCTGCGCCCGCTACTGGCTCGATCTCGGCAATACCGAAGCCAGCGCGCAGGTGGTGTTGGGTGAACTGCCACGGCGTTGGGGCCAGCGTTCCGCACCGCGCCTGCCGTGCGTGACCGAGCTGTTTCCGGAACTGCTGGATGAATCGGTGCCAGACGACAATACGTCTTCCTGCTCGGTGCGCATGTCATTGGCGGCGCAGGGCTTGTTCATCAACGATGTGGCGGTCCGCTATGCGGCGCAATTGCTGTACGAGCTGTTTTCCAAGGGGCGGCTCAGGCAGCATGGCGTGCTGATGAACCTCGATTCGAAGCGCAGTGGCCCGATCGATGTCGACCCGGAAGCATGGCGGCGATTCGGCTTTGCCGCTGACAGCACGGTGGCGGGCGTTGTTGCAGATGTGCCGCAGACCGCATAGTCCGGATACCGACTCACAGTACGGTCGCGCTGGAATGCGACTGGATGGAGAGGAAATAATTTGTTGGCGAAAAGGGGTTGGCAGGTAAGGACAAGGGCACCCGATTGCGCGAAAATCAACGCTCCGACAGCACGTTTTAATGGAGCGATGACGATCCGCCTTGGAAACCATATTCGATTGACCGGAACGGATGTCGAGCGTTTTACGAAGATCACCGGCTTTGCGCCGGTGAATATCAAAACGCTCGACGATCTGGACGCGTATGTCGGGCAGTGCAAACGGTATTATTGGGGCGTATCGAAGGATACGCGGTTCCTGCACTGGCTGATCGATCGCGAGCGTGTGCGCTGTCTGGGCGATGAATAAGCGCATCGTCTATACGATTGCGCGGTGGCGTTTGTAAGGCGATATGATCCGGCGTTCGGGGCATGTGCCTCGCATGAGGCACATGCCGCTACCGATGGCGTGAATGATGCACCGGTATCTACGCTCGCGATACAGCGCGACGACCTATGCCGTCTTCGCACCGGACGACGCAGCATCGGTCTGAGCCGCCGTTTGGTCGTCGAATTGGGCGTGCGCCTGGACGAACTCGGGCTCCTTGGACAACCGACGGACCCGGGGTGTCGCGGGCTCGTTGACGACTTCCGGCAAACACGCGACGGCAAGATCACCGCCGTGGTACAGCAGCTTTCGCATCGCAAGCGCTGGCGCCACAAACAAGGCACTGCACAGCATACGCACGAACTGGCCGATACGTTTGTTGCGCGCTTGCCGCGTTTTCTGCATGCGCAGACTTTCCTTGCAACGCAGGTAGAGCGCGAGATGCGCGTGCTTCATTTCCGGATCGGATTCAAGCTGGTGCATGACTTCTGCGGCGATCACGGGGTTGCCGACACGCCGATAGAAGCCGACCCAGGCTTTCTCCTCCTCGGCACCGACACCTGAGCGTGTCGAGCGAGGGCGGCTATTTCTCTCTGGGGACATGGTCATTTCTCCTGAAGATCATTCGCCGTGGTGGGTTTCCAGGCGCGGGCCGACGGGGCGTTGGGCATCACGCCGGAAGGCGTCTGCCCGGTGCCTGCCTTGCACGGCCTAAGCAAGATACCGATATCGGGCTTTGGTAACGCAACCGGCCGGTAGAGGCCGGAGCCGCCAAGCAAAACGCCGATCGGGTAGGCATGGCTGTTGACGCTGGCTAGGGACATGGTGTTCTCCTTCGATAAAAAAGGGGAACACCAGCCCCGACAGGGAACGATGTTCCCCGCGTGGGATGCCTCCAGCCATTACCGGCCAAAGGGACTCGATGACGGCACGCATTGCGGCGTGCAAAACAGAAGGCTCCGGTCCTGGCGAACTGGGGCCTGTCTCTCAATGGCGAAGCATGGCTATGCACAAGACAAAGCCGGCTGCTCGGCACATGCATACCGTGGAACCCGAAGGAACGCTGGTACGGGCGCTGTTCAGCGGCGAGACTGAACGGATCACAAAGCCATTGCATGGCTTGATCGAAATTGCTGCCGATCGCTTAAGGACGGGTAACGACCGCAACGCCGGCCAATGCATGCCGGACTTCACGCAAGTCCTGACGACAGGACTGGGTGAAGGCTGTGTAGGCGCGATGCCTACGGTGAGCGATTCGAGTATTGCAGCTCGTGTGCGTATGCTCAATCGAATCGAAGCCGTTCTCGCGATACGCTACCCGTAACCCGGCGTTAGGCGACCGGCTTTCGGATGGTGATGGCTGTGTTGATGGTGATCATGCCGCAACCGGCGTCTGATTCACGGTGCGCGCAAGACCCTGTTTTTGCCGCTGCGCTTGGCGTCGAGCAGGGCTGCATCGGCACGGTTGAACTGGTCGTGGATCGATTCCCTGTTGCGCATTTCTGTCACACCGGCTGAGAAATGCAGGATCTGTAGCCCACCGTTCGTGTTGAAGGGCCGGGCGGCAAGCGCCGCGAGCAGGCGGGTCAGCACATCCGTTGCGTCCGCGGCCGTTGCCTCTGGAAGAATGAGAGCGAATTCATCACCGCCGAGCCTGGCCGCGTTGTCGATGGGGCGCAGGTTCAGGCGCAGGATGTCAGCGAAATGGCAGAGTGCTCTGTCGCCGGTCGCATGGCCATGTCGGTCATTGATTGCCTTGAAATCATCGAGGTCGATCACTGCACATGAGATCGCGACGCCGGAACCGATTGCCCCGGTCGACAGTAGCTCGCACACTTGCTGAAAGCCGCGCCGGCTGAGCAGACCGGTCAGGCAATCTTCATTGAGCAGCGACGTGGCATGCAACAGGTCGTGTTCCAGTTCGCGAATACGGCGTTCGTAGATCGCGATCTGCTGACGGATGGTGTCGGGAGTGCGCATCGCTCGGTTCCCCATGAATCATCGAATGCCTAGCCTATCGGCCGGTATCCACCGTGCCCATGAAGAATTCCTTGCAATCAGACAGTCTTTCGCCGCCAACCTACAATTGTGAAGCCGTGGCTTGCTTAAAAAGCGAGCGTGCCGGCAGGATGCCCTATTGGCGCGGTAAGTCCAGAAAGAAATGGGTCGTTATCCACAGTTTCTGTGGATAACGATAGAGGCAATTGTTTCACGCATATCACGCTCATCAGGCCGTCTGGCGTAGTCTTCATTCCTTGTCGATGGGAGGAAGCGTTTGTTTGCGCGAGCGGTCCAGTATGCCGCCAAGATAGGCGTTCGATGCCCGTTTTCTTACATGGCCGGCCAACTCCGCAACATCTCGCCGCGCCGGTTCGTCGATGGCGGCCGGCAGCTTTGCGCCGCCCCGTACTGGTGCGGCATGTCCGGTCAGGGCTTCAAACTGAGCGAGTAGTACTTCATGGCGTAGCCCGTGCGCGGTCACGCCCAACAATTTTTTCGTGATGCCGAATTTCTCCATCACGTAATCGAACCGGCGCATCGCTTGTTTCAGATCATGTGACGGGTGCCCCATGTGGCCGTCGACGGTAGAGGTGACAGTCTTCGAATGCGCAATAGCGACAAGCCGTTCGGGCGTATCGAGCGCGACGAAGCGCTCACGCCCGCCTTTGCTGCCGCTCTTGATGCGTGCATACCGGTCCGCCTTTCTTTTATGTAGCGGCAAGCCGGTCGCCTCGAACGGCACCACGCATTGATGCGGCCGGAACATGATCGCTTCCTTTCGGCGCATGCCGAGCGAGCGCATCAGTCGCATCGCGGCACCGACATAGGGGTCGAACCCGCATACTCTGGCGATCAGGCCATCGATATCGATCTGGTGCGCGGACCAGCTCTTGTCGTATCCGGATGCGTCGTGGCGTTCATATTCGTCACGCTGCAAGCCGTAGTGCTGCGGTCGCCTGACCAGTCCATGCTTTCCGATCCATTTCGCCAGACCGCACAGGAAACTCAGGTAGGTTTGTATCGTCGCGGGCGTGAGCTTTTCCTGTTGCCAGACCATCACCATGGCGCGGATATGCCGCTCGCCCAGATTGCGCGGATCGGGCAGGGTCTTGAAGCCGGCCTTGTGTTTGAGATCGCGAAAAAAGCGCCGCAGGAAATCCGCCCGTTCCTGGCGCGTCTTGAACGACACTTCCTTGTGCCTGGCCGTGTGCTGCCGGTTGAACAGGTCGATCAGCAGATCGAGC
The DNA here is from genome assembly GCA_966211585.1 of uncultured Noviherbaspirillum sp. Classification (GTDB taxonomy): domain Bacteria; phylum Pseudomonadota; class Gammaproteobacteria; order Burkholderiales; family Burkholderiaceae_D; genus Noviherbaspirillum. Next base: position 18,371 of record CBIHNU010000001.1, read on the forward strand.
GCATCGAGCGGTGCCGTCTTTCCCGGTGGATGGCGCGCCAGTATTTCCGCCGCGCTCAATCCGCTCCATTCCTGGCGTCGACGCGGCTGATGGACGAGCGAAGGCACCGCACGCCGGGTACGATCGCGAAACCTGTGATGATGCATAGCATTCTCCATGGTCGATCGCCTGCTGCTCGAAAAGCAGGCGAGTCCAACACACCGGGAATCATGATGGGGTTGGCAAGCGTGACCGATTCCCTTCGTCGCGCCTGTCATGGGGGCTTCGGTCGAGATCCAGGCCGCGCCCCCGCATGACCTGTATCTACCCAGAGAGATGCCGGTTCCGTATCGATATGCGGAGGCCAGCTCGGTCATCCTTAAAAATGGTTCAGTTGATCCGTCCCGCTTGTGCATTTCTGCGCCTTGCGGGAAAAGTGATGCCGGCCGGCCTCAAGGGCACACGGCGGCATCGGCGTCGAGATCGCGTCTCGCGCATCAGGGATCTGTTCTTGGTAGTCGTCACTCCGCATGCATGGGTCTGCCCCTCACCGAAAGTCCGGGGCAGTGTCAGGCGGTTGCGCGAAAACGCACGGGGAGCCTATGAAGGCAAGCACAGCCGCGCGCTGCGTATGACGCGTGCGCAAATGAGTGACGTGGAATAGCAAGCCGGCATCGTGTACCGGCAAGGCCATCTGCGAGGCCGAAGACGCTTTCTCGAAGAAAGCCAGCGGAAAGCCGCTGGAGAGCCATCGGGCGAATTGCACTACGAGATATTTGTCTGCATGACGCGACCTCAAGGGTCGCGCCCGACTTGATTCAACGATCAGTCGTGCATGGGCGGGTAACGACCGCTACGCCTTTTCGCGTCCGCGATGGAAGCAGGGCAAGGAGCCTTCCGAGCAGAGACAGTTAACTTCAGTTTTCGATGTGCGTCAAGCGATTCAGTGCCGCTTTCGTGTGGCGTTGAAAACACCGGTTGAGGTGCATTTATTCTTCGATGCAAACTCGCATCCAGGACGCATGCGCATTTGACAGGGGAAAAAGTGGCCTCTGGTTTCGGTTCTGGATTTGTCAGAATAAAACGCCCTTGACACGTCGATTTCTAGTGAGACCGTGGTCATGCGCGAAAAGGTGTCGAGCTATGTCACCGCTTTCCAGTCGCATTGCAATCCGGCCGCAATTGCATCGTGGTCTCGATCAATCGCGATCTGGCGTTGAAATTCGGCTTGGCGGGCACCTGTTTCGCATGGAGCGCCAGTATCGAATAGCCGATGCTGGTCGCATCAATGGGCTGAATGGAGATCGCTATGGAAATGACTGTAAGAGCGGTAGATGTGGGGTTTGGCAACACGAAGTATGTCACCGGCGACGTGGGTGGCGAAGTGCGCTGCGCGTACTTTCCCTCGGTGGTATATCCGAGTGCGCGGGATTTGTCGACGGCGGCGGCGACGGAGCGCCGCAAGACGGTCGCCGTGCCGATCGACGGCTTGTTCTACGAGGTGGGGCCGGAGGTGAATCTGGCCGCCGACACCTTTCGCGCGACGCAGATGCACGACCGTTACACCGAGACACCCGAGTACCGGGCGTTGCTGCGCGGCGCGCTGAACCAGATGAGGGTCGATGCCATTGATCTGCTTGTGGTCGGGCTGCCGGTTGCTGCGTTCACTGCGAAAAAGGCGGCTTTGGAAAAAGCCGTGACCGGCAAGCATGATGTCGGCGGCGGCAGAGTGGTGAACGTGCACAAGGCGCTCGCCATCGCGCAGCCGCAAGGCGCGCTCGTCTATTACGCGTCGCTGCACCAGAAACTGAAGACGATCGAGCAGGAGCAAAGCTTGATCATCGACCCCGGTGCGAGGACATTCGACTGGCTGGTCGCGAAAGGCATGCGGCTGGTGCAAAAGAAAAGCCACTCGATCAATCGCGGCATGTTCGATGTGCTGCAGGCGATCGCGACCGAGATCAGCGAGGATATCGGCACATCGTACCGGGATTTCGACGCGATTGATGTTGCGCTTCGAACCGGCAAGAACCCGAGGATCTACCAGAAGCCCTACGACATGACGCGCTTCATGCCGATTGCCCGCACGATCGCGCAACAGGCCGTGTCATCGATGATGCAATGGATCGAAGTGTCCTACAGCTTTCAAAACATCATTCTGGTTGGCGGCGGAGCGTTCCTGTTCAAGAAGGCGGTGAAGGAGGCATTCCCAAAGCACAAGATCCACGAGGTCAAGGATCCGATGTATGCGAATGTTAAAGGCTTCCAGATCGCGGGAATAAATTATGTGCGCAGCGTGACTGGGAAGGGCGCCCGCACCGTTGACGACGGCGGCCGTGCGGGAGAAGCGGTATGAGCAATTCGACGTCGATCCCGTCACAGCCGATCCGGCTTCTGTTCGAACTGGAGCGTGCCGACAATCCGCGGTTATATGACGACCTGGTCCGCTTCAAGAAAGGAACCAAGCGCGTGAACCGGCTCCGCACGCTGGCGCAGGAAGGGCTGCTGGCGCAGCACTGGCCAACAGGATTTGTCCTGCGTGTGGCGGGCTCCGCAGTGGAAGCGGCACCGCACGATACGGACGATGCTGCGATTACCAACCAAGTGTTTGGTCCGCCCATCACCGAATAGCAAACCGGCATTAATACCCAAATGCATCGAGGAGATATTCATCATGAACCGAAACAGGCAACAGAAAAAATCCAGGCTTGTAAGCGCCTCCGAGTTGGCGCAGATGGGTGTGTGCGAGCGGCTGATGGTGTTTGAGCATCGGCATGGCAAGCGCAGCACCATGAGTCAGCATGCTTCAATCCAGCGTGGTTTGAAGGAGCACGGCCGCTTTTATCGGGACGCAGTCCCGCTGTCTGAAAAGAAAGGCCGCTGTTACATCGCAACGCTAATGTTCGGTCCGGGAGCTGAAACAGCAACACTCCGGAGACTCCGTGACCGCGTATTGCGTCCACATGCGACCGGGCGCCGATTGATCGTCACGTATTACCGAACGGCGCCTGCGATCTGTACGGTATTGGAACGCTGCCCGTTGCTACAGCCGATTGTCAAATCTCTATTGAAGCTGGTCGTGCGGGGGGCTGATCGCATGTTGCGTGACAAAGGAGGCGATCATGACATTTAGCGAATTGGGCGCGTCGGCCGTGGCCGTCGTCGTCCTGGTTGCTCTTGTGCGCTCGATCTGGCGCATGCGCCTTGTTGCGTCGGAGCGCGCGTGGCAGCCGCAGGAGCTGCGGGATGCCAAAGTAGTATATGCGGAGCGGGCATTTCGGACGAGCAGGCCGGCTTCCATCATTGCCAAATTGGATCGAGGTTATCGTTATCGAAATGGCTTGATTACCTTAGTTGAACTGAAAACACGTCGCGTCGATCGCGTTTACCTTTCCGACGTGATAGAGCTTTCCGCCCAGCGGGTTGCGCTGCAGGGGCAAACCAAGGAGCCGGTTGCGCCGCATGGATATGTATTGATCCAACAGGCGCAGCGCAGGCAAAAGAAGGCGCATCGGGTACAACTGCTAACGCATGCCCAAGTTGCAGAACTGGTGACGCGACGGGAAGCTATTTTGACCGGTGTAGCTGAAGCCCGCTATACCCAATGGCCGGCGCTATGCGCGCATTGTGGTTTCAGGCAACAATGCAACCTGCCTTCGCCCGCTCCCGAAACCAGAACGTGTGTATAGAATCCATGTGGGCGGTTGTGATACAGTCACGCTCCTAAATCGCGGTGCGCAATTGGATAAAACGTATTCAAATTTGCAACTCTGATGGGCTTTTAAACTGGTGTAATGTGGTAGTTTGAGAGGTGTCCTTATAAGTCACTGATTTATAAGAGAGGGGAACGGCCTGCAAAGCCGTTTACGCCGGTTCGATCCCGACCCCCGCCTCCATATTCAAGGGCTTAGCTCATTACGGGCTAAGCCCTTTTTGTTTGATATCACTTCGCTGGTGCGGTATAGCTCACTTGAAGCGGCCAATTCCTGCTGCTGCTCGATGTCGGCGAAAAGCCGCTCCCCATGCACGCGGCAAGCGGATTCATGATCTGGCGGTTGTCGACATACAGGAGCTCGCGACTTACCGATTCTTGACACCGCATTGCAACATACGTACCATCCGCTCACACAATTACGACCAATGAAACCATTCCGTCCATCCCGTGTTGTAGCGGCATTCATCGCTCTGATCAGCATGCTGTTCATGCAGTTTGCCGTGGCGTCATATGCGTGCCCGGGATTGGAATTGGCGAAGGAAACGGTTTCCGTATCGACAGACATGTCGGATCACGAGCTGTCGACGTGCCACGATATGGATATGAAACAGCCGAGCCTGTGTCATGCGCATAGCGACGCCGACAAACAGTCTCTCGGCAAACCTGAATTGCCGCATGTTCAGCCATTCATTGCCATCAGGCTGGCGCGGCTGTTAGGCTCCATTGATAACGCATCTTTCCCCACGACTGCACCGGCGACAATCGCGCAGTTGACGCGCGCAACTGCGCCGCCGCTTGCCATCCGCCTCTGCTGTTTCCGCATTTAACCTTCCAGATCGCCTAGCCTGCAATCGTCGCGCGTCATGCGCGGCCGATGTTGCCTATTGCTTTCTGGAGGTTGCATGTTCTTCGTGTTTCCCACGCCCGCATCAGGGTGTCGTCCGGCTGTCCGGTTTTCCCGGCGGCTGGCAGCGTTCACCGGCGCGCTCGCGCTTTCCACCGCTGCTTTGGCAGCCGACGTGCCGCTGACGCTACCGGCCGCGCAACAGCTTGCGATCCAACGCTCGCGCCAATTGTCCGCACAGGATTTCGCCGTTTCGGCTTCGCGTGACATGGCAGTCGCCGCTGGCCAATTGCCGGATCCGGTACTGAAATTCGGCATCGACAACTTTCCCGTTGATGGCCCGGATCGTTTCAGCCTTACCAATGATTTCATGACCATGCGGCGGGTCGGCGTGATGCAGGAGATCACGCGCGCCGACAAAAGGCAATTGCGTGCGGACCGCTACCAACGCGAAGCAGAAAAGAGCCTTGCCGAGAAAGCATTGAATGCGGCGGACATCCAGCGTGATACCGCGCTGGCCTGGCTCAACCGCTATTACACGGAAGCGATGGCCGCGGTGATTGCCGAGCAGGGCGCGCAAGCCCGTCTGGAAATGCAGGCAGCCGAAGGCGCCTACCGCGCCGGCCGCGGTAGCCAGGCCGATGTCTTCGCGGCGCGCAGCGCGCTGGCCGCTTTCGACGACCGCAAGAGCGACATCGAACGCCGCATCCGCAGTGCCAAGACCATGCTGGCGCGCTGGGCCGGCGAGGCGGGTTATGCACCCCTGGCCGGCGAGCCCGCGATCGATACGACCCGTCTCGACCTTGCCAACCTCGATACCCACCTCGCGCATCATCCGCAGATTGCCGTGCTCAGCAGGCAGGAGGAGCTCGCCGAAACGGAAGCGAAGCTGGCGCAGGCCAACGAGAAGGCCGACTGGAGCGTGGAACTGGCTTATCAGCAGCGTGGCCCGGCCTATTCGAACATGGTATCGATCGGCGTATCGATTCCGCTGCAATGGGACCAAAAGAATCGCCAGGACCGGGAACTGGCGTCGAAGCTGGCGCTGGCCGAGCAGGCGAAAGCCGAGCGTGACGAAGCGTTGCGGGCCCATATTGCGGAGACGCGCAGCATGCTCGACGAATGGCAGAACGGTCGTGAACGGATCGCACGCTATCGACGCGAATTGATCCCGCTTGCCAACGAACGCACAGCGGCTGCGCTGACTGCTTATCGCGGTGGCAAGACCGGCCTGAACGATGTGCTGGCTGCGCGTCGCAACGAGCTCGATGTGCGCCTGCAGGCGCTGCAGCTGGAAGCCGATACCGCCCGTCTGTGGGCGCAGCTCAATTTCCTGTTTCCTGAAGATTTGCAGGGAACGAACGCGGCCTCGCACGCCAACAAGGACATGAAATGAAAAATATGCGAATCGTTCTGGCGCTCGCCACCGCGGGTCTGGTCGCCGCCGGCGGTTACGGCCTCTATCAACTCGGCAGGGAGCAGGGGATGCAGGCGGCAGCGTCAGTTGTGGGTACCGCGCAAAGCGGCAGCAGCGCGCCGACCGCGAGCGCCGTCGATCCGGCCACCGGCAAGAAAGTGCTGTATTGGCACGACCCGATGGTGCCGGGTCAAAAATTCGACAAGCCGGGCAAATCGCCATTCATGGACATGCAACTGGTGCCGGTCTATGCCGACGACGCCGGCGACGAGGGAACGATTTCCATCAGCCCGCGCATCCAGCAAAACCTGGGCATTCGAACCGCCGAAGTGCTCAAAGGGAGCATGGCTTCGTCTGTCGAGGCGGTCGGCAGCGTCGCCTACAACGAGCGCGACCTGGAAGTGGTGCAGGCGCGCGGCAACGGTTTCGTGGAACGGCTGTATGTACGCGCGCCGCTCGACCCGGTGAAGAAGGGCCAGCCGCTGGCCCAGTTGTACGTGCCGGACTGGGTCGCGGCGCAGGAAGAATATCTGTCGATCAGGCGCATGGGCAACGACGCTGGCACTGAAGGCTTGCTGGACGCGGCGCGGCAGCGCATGCGACTGGCCGGCATGACCGACGATCTGATCCGGCTGGTCGAATCGACCGGCAAGGCGCATGCACGGTTGACGATCGATGCGCCGATTGACGGTGTGATCGCCGAGCTCGGCGCGCGCGAAGGCATGACCGTGATGGCCGGTGCCCCGCTGTTTCGCATCAACGGCCTGCGCACCGTCTGGGTCAATGCCGAAGTGCCGGAGAATGCCGCCGCGCGGCTGCGTCCCGGCACTCCGGTCGACGCGCGTACGCCGGCACTGCCGGACACGGTTTTCCAGGGCAAGGTCGGCGCCATCCTGCCGGAAGTGAATGCCGCGACGCGCACGATCAAGGCGCGCATCGAACTCGCGAACCCGTCCCGGCAACTGGTGCCCGGTATGTTCGTCACCGTCAATCTAAGCCCTGCAGCACGCAAGGATGTGCTGCTGGTGCCGACCGAAGCGGTGATCCAGACCGGCAAGCGCAGCGTCGTGATGGTGGCGCAGGGCGACGGCAAGTTCCTTCCCGTCGAGGTCCAGGCCGGCGCCGAAGCCGATGGAAAGACCGAAATTCGCAAGGGGCTGGAGGCAGGGCAGAAGGTGGTGGTGTCCGGCCAGTTCCTGATCGATTCCGAAGCCAGCCTGAGAGGAACGGAAACCAGGATGAACGGCATGCCCGCTGTGGACGACGGCAAGACGGCCGCTGCCCCGGCACACCACGGCATGGGCAAGATCGAGGGGATAGACAAGGACGAGATCACGATCTCGCACGCCCCGATTCCTTCGTTGCAATGGGGCGCGATGACGATGGGCTTCAAGCCGCCGTCGGCCGGTCTGCCGGCCGGCATCGCGGTCGGCGACAGCGTCGCCTTCGATATCCGGCCGACCGCGGATGGCATGTTCGAGATCGTCGCCATCAAGAAGACAGACCGGCCGGGGGCGACGAAATGATGGCCAGGCTGATCCGCTGGTCGATCGCCAACCGCTTCCTGGTGCTGCTGGCGACGCTGATGCTGACCGCCTGGGGTATCTGGTCGCTGTCGAAGACGCCGCTCGATGCGCTGCCCGATCTGTCCGACGTGCAGGTCATCATCCGCACCACCTATCCCGGCCAGGCGCCGCAGATCGTCGAAAACCAGGTGACCTATCCGCTCACCACGACGATGCTGTCGGTGCCGGGCGCGAAGACGGTGCGCGGTTATTCGTTCTTCGGCGACTCCTTCGTCTATATCTTGTTCGACGATGGCACCGATCCGTACTGGGCGCGCTCGCGCGTGCTCGAATACCTGAACCAGGTGCAGTCGCGCCTGCCGCCGCAAGCGAAAACCGCGCTCGGCCCGGATGCCACCGGCGTCGGCTGGGTCTACGAGTATGCGCTGGTGGACCGGAGCGGGAAAATGGACTTGTCGCAGTTGCGCACGCTGCAGGACTGGTTCCTGAAGTATGAACTGAAGGCGGTGCCGAACGTGTCTGAAGTCGCGAGCATCGGCGGCATGGTGCGGCAGTACCAGATCGTGCTCGATCCCGACAAGCTGCGCGCGTACAACATCCCGCACACCAGGATCATCGAAGCCGTGCAAAAGGCCAACCAGGAAAGCGGCGGCTCGGTGCTGGAACTGGGCGAAGCCGAATACATGGTGCGCGCATCCGGCTATCTGAAATCGCTCGACGATTTCCGCAAGATTCCATTGACGACGACCGATGCCGGCGTGTCGGTGCGATTGGGCGATGTCGCGCGCATCCAGGTCGGCCCGGAAATGCGGCGCGGCGTCGCGGAACTGAACGGCGAAGGCGAAGTGGCCGGCGGCGTGATCGTGATGCGCTCGGGGAAGAATGCGCTGGAAACCATCGATGCGGTGAAAGCGAAGTTGCAGGAATTGAAGGCCAGCCTGCCGCCCGGCGTGGAAATCGTGCCGACCTACGACCGCTCCAGCCTGATCAAGCGGGCGGTGGACAATCTCACGCACAAGCTGATCGAGGAATTCATTGTCGTCGCGCTGGTCTGCGCGCTCTTCCTGTTCCACCTCCGCTCCGCGCTGGTCGCGATCGTGTCGCTGCCGCTCGGCATCCTTGCCGCCTACATCGTGATGCATTATCAGGGCGTGAACGCGAACATCATGTCGCTCGGCGGCATCGCGATTGCGATCGGCGCGATGGTCGATGCGGCGGTGGTGATGATCGAGAATGCGCACAAGCACATCGAGGCATGGAACCATGCGCATCCGGGCAGGAAACTGACTGGCGACGACCATTGGCGCGTGATCGGCGACGCCGCCGCCGAGGTCGGACCGGCGCTGTTCTTCTCGTTGCTGATTGTCGTGCTGTCCTTCGTGCCGGTGTTCACGCTGGAAGCGCAGGAAGGCCGCCTGTTCGCGCCGCTGGCGTTCACCAAGACCTACGCGATGGCCGCTGCAGCCGGGCTGGCGGTCACGCTGATCCCGGTGCTGATGGGCTACCTGATCCGCGGCCGGATTCCCGACGAGCAGAAGAATCCGCTCAACCGCTTGCTGATCGCGCTGTACCGGCCGCTGCTGGAACGCGTGCTGCGCTTTCCGAAGGCGACCTTGCTGGCTGCCGCATTGATCGCTGTCGTCACCGTCTGGCCGATGTCGCAGCTGGGCGGCGAATTCATGCCGCCGCTGGACGAGGGCGACCTGCTGTACATGCCGTCGGCGCTGCCCGGCCTGTCGGTCGGCAAGGCTGCCGAACTGCTGCAGCAGACCGACCGCCTGATCAAGACCGTGCCGGAAGTCAAAACCGTGTTCGGCAAGGCGGGCCGTGCCGAAAGCGCGACCGATCCGGCGCCGCTGGAAATGTTCGAAACCACGATCCAGTTCAAGCCGCATGACCAGTGGCGGCCCGGCATGACGCCGGACAAGCTGGTGGCGGAACTGGACCGCATCGTCAAGGTGCCGGGGCTATCCAACATCTGGGTGCCGCCGATCCGCAACCGGATCGACATGCTCGCGACCGGCATCAAGAGCCCGGTCGGCGTCAAGGTGGCCGGCGCCAGCCTGCAGGAAATCGACCGCATCACCGGCGACATCGAACGGGTCGTGAAAAAGGTGCCCGGCGTATCGTCGGCACTGGCCGAGCGGCTCAACGGCGGGCGTTACATCGACGTCGACATCGACCGCGACGCGGCGGCGCGTTACGGGCTGAACATCGCCGACGTGCAAAGCGTGGTATCGGCCGCAATCGGCGGCGACAACATCGGCGAAACCGTCGAAGGGCTGCAGCGCTTTCCGATCAACGTCCGCTATCCGCGCGAGATCCGCGATTCGGTCGAAAACCTGCGCCAGTTGCCGGTACTGACCGCGCGCGGTGCGCAGATTAGCCTGGGCGACGTCGCGAAGATTCGCATCAAGGACGGCCCGCCGATGCTGAAAAGCGAGAACGCGCGGCTGTCCGGCTGGGTCTATGTCGATATCCGCGGACGCGATTTGAGTTCCGCGGTGCACGACATGCAGCGGGCAGTTGCGCAGGAGATCAAACTGCCGGCCGGCTATTCGGTTTCCTGGTCCGGCCAGTTCGAGTACCTGGAGCGCGCCACCGCGAAGCTGAAGATCGTGGTGCCGGCGACGCTGCTGATCATCTTCGTGCTGCTGTACCTGACCTTCCAGCGTGTCGACGAAGCGCTGCTGATCATGGCGACGCTGCCGTTCGCGCTGGCCGGCGGTATCTGGCTGCTGTGGGCGCTCGGCTACAACCTGTCGGTCGCGGGCGGTGTCGGCTTCATCGCGCTGGCCGGCGTGTCGGCCGAGTTCGGTGTGATCATGCTGCTGTATTTGAAGAACGCGTGGGAAGCGCGACTGGCCGAGGGCAGGGCCGGCGAGGCGGATCTGCTCGACGCGATTCGCGAAGGCGCGGTGCTGCGGGTCAGGCCGAAAGCGATGACGGTGGCTGTCATCATCGCCGGCCTGGTGCCGATCATGGTTGGCTCGGGCACCGGATCGGAAGTGATGCAGCGGATCGCGGCGCCGATGGTCGGCGGCATGATCACCGCGCCGCTGCTGTCGATGTTTGTGGTGCCGGCCGTGTATTACCTGCTGCGGCGGCGTGGTCGGTTGCAGCCGCACCGGCAGGCAGCAATCGTGCCGAATTCAAAATGAATGCAAGTTCCGAAGCGACGTGAATGAACGCGGCGACCAGCGGATCGAGCAGGCCGAACGCAGCGAGTCCGATACCCAGCGCGTCCACACCGATGGTGCCGGCAAAGTTGGCCCAGATGATGCGACGGGTACGGCGGGCAATCGTCAGCGTTTCGGCAAATTTCATCAGGTCATTGCCGAGTAAAACCACGTCCGCGCTTTCGCGCGCTACATCGGTGCCGGAACCCATCGCCACGCCGACCTGGGCTGCGATCAGCGCTGGCGCGTCGTTGACGCCATCGCCGACCATCGCTACCGTCCGGCCGTCGGCCACCAGTTGCTGCACACGCTGCCGCTTGTGTTCGGGCAGCAGGTCGGCGGCGACGTCGGTAATCCCCAGCTGCCGCGCGACCGCGTCCGTCACCGCTTGTGCGTCGCCGGTCAGCAATACCGTCCGGATGCCGAGCGCATGGATCGCGGCGATTGCCTGGCGCGCTTCCGGGCGCACGCTGTCGGCGACGACGATGGCGCCGAGCAAAACGCCGGCGCGCGCAACCAGCACCTCGGATGCCTCCGGGTGGCCGGCTAGCAGATCGGCCGGCAATGCGATCCCGTGCTCGCGCATCAGAGAGGCATTGCCGACCAGGATGGTGTCGCCAGCCACGATGGCATCGATGCCGCGCCCCGGCGTGTAGCCGAAACGTTCGGGTTCCTGTAGTGCGCGTTGTTGCGCTTGCGCATAGGCGACGATGGTTTTCCCGAGCGGATGCTCGGAGCGCAGTTCCGCGGCAGCCGCCGCATCGAGCAGTGCCATCGGTTCCACGCCGACAGCGGGAACCAGCGCGCGCACTTGCGGCTGCCCGTGTGTGAGGGTGCCGGTCTTGTCCAGCACCACGGTATCCACCTGGCCGAGCTGTTCGAGAAACAGCCCGCCCTTGATGATGGCGCCGGCGCGCGCGGCGCGCCCGATCGCGCCGAGAACCGCCAGCGGCGTTCCGGCGGCGATGCCGCAGGCGCCGGCGACGATGATGACCGAAATCGTCGCGCGCATGTCGCGCGTCAGCACATAGGTCAGTAGCGCCGCGCCCAACGCGAAATAGACCAGGTAACCGGCCAGCCGGTCCGCCAGGCGTTGCACCGGCGCCCGCGAGCGCTCGGCTTGTTCCACCGCCTCGATGATCTTGCCGTAGCTGGTATCGCGGCCGATGCGTTCGGCGCGGATTTCCAGCGCGCCGGACTGGTTGATCGAGCCGGCAAAGACGACGGCGCCGACAGTCTTTTCCTGCGGCATGGATTCGCCAGTGATCCTGGTCTGGTCGACGAACGAATGACCGGCAATCACGATGCCGTCCACCGGAATCCGCCCGCCGGGATTCACCAGCACCGCGTCGCCCACGGCCAGCGCGGCGGCATCCACTTCCGCGACGCTGCCGGCGCGGCGCACCGAGACGGCGTGCGGCAGGAAGTCGAGCAGGTCCCGGATTGCGCGGCGGCCGCGCGAGACGGTCATGCCTTCCAGTACTTCGGCGACCAGTACGAACAGCGTGATGACCAGCGCAGTAAAGAACTCCGAAATGGCCGCAGCGGCGACGATCGCGATCGACATCGACAGCTCCATCGTCATGCGCCTGGCGAGCAGATTCTCGAAAGCCTCCTTGAAAATCGGCCAGCCGCCGACCAGCAGGCCGGCAATGCCGATCACGCTGGCGGCAGGCAGCGGCTCCCACCAGCGAAACCATACGGCCGTGGCGGCCAGCGCTACCAGGATGATGCGAAGCGCTTCGGGCCATTCGAACGGATGTTCATGATCGTGCTCATGCTCGTGTTCGTGATGATCGTCGTGCCGATGCACTGCCGGAGCGGCGCTCCGGTTCAAAGCCTGATCGGCCAGGTCAGGGGAGGGCGAATGCCCGTGTTGCATGTGCATCATGGATTCCTTCCACTATTTCAGATAGGTGCGGATGACGTCGATCAGTTCATCGGCGCCTTTGCTGCGCTCGGCGTCACTTTTGATCGCGGGGCTGGCGATATGCGTTTGCACGTGGTCCTCGATGACTTCCGCCATCAGGCCATTCATTGCGCCGCGCACGGCGGCGATCTGGTGCAGGATTTCAGTGCAGCCTTGTTCGGCGTCGAGCGCGCGTTCCAGCGCTTCCACCTGGCCGCGTATGCGGCGCACGCGGGCAAGGAGTTTGGTTTTCTCGCGAACGGTATGGCTCATGAGGGTGTTCATGTAAATAAGGTAGGGGGGTAGGGTATCATGAATCGAAGACAGCCCATGACCGGCCGCTGCATTTTCCCTGGGTGCGGCCGGTAGTGCGCGGCTTGTTTCGGCCGCAGGCCGCACCGTTTTTTTTACGGCTTCATGACGCGCATCACGGGGTGCCCCCCGACATTCCTGAGCGGAAAATAAGCTTCGTGCGTTAGTGGATCGACTGCGACCGTATGTGCATTCGGCCCGACCAGGCCCTCGGTTTTTTTGCTTACGCCTGCTGCCGAGACGTGAAAGACCGAAACGACGCCTGCCTCGCCGGCAACGTACAGGAGTCCAAGGCCTGCGTCATAAGCCAGAACATCCGGCGCTTTTCCGACCTTGAAATTGAATCGTTCCTTGTCGGTCTCCAGGCTCAGCACCAGCAACCTGTCGTTGTCTTCGCAGGCGATGAACGCCAGGCGCAACGCCGGTTCGATGAAAAGGCCGTGATTTCCTCCTGCGCCGGGAAGCGGAATCAGCCGAATCACCTGGTTCGTATCCGGATCGATCTCGGCCAGTTTTTTGAGACCCTGGACGTTGGCGAATATATGGCCGGAGCCCGGGTCGTATTGCGAATTGCCGATCTCTCCGCCGAGTGGAATGGTCGCAATTCGCCGATTGGTTCGCACGTCGATAACCGTCACGCTGTTTCCGGTCTTGTCGGAAACAAACAGCTTGCCCGCTTTCGGCGCATAAGCCAGCCCGTCCGGATAGGCGCCTGTGGGAATGCGGGCAACGATCCTGTCGGTTGCCGTATCAATTGCGACGATCTCGTTTTTTCCGGTGGCGCTTGCATAGACGCGTCCCAACCCGGGAATCGCCAGTGTTCCATGAACATTGGCAATATCCGGAATCCTCGCCACGACTTTCTTCGTCTTCGTATCCAGCACCACGACCTCGCTGTCGCCGAGATGCGCGATGTAAAGCTTGCCGCTCGCTGGGTCGAGCGCCTGATAGTCCCAGCGCGTGGTCCTGCCGGGCAATGGAAAGTCGCCGACGCGCTGCAATGCCGTCTCCGCCGCATTTGCAGGGCCGGCGCTCACGATGAACGCAAGGCAAACCAATGCAAGCATTCGTTTCATTGAAATGATTTTGTAATAAAACATACATATTGTAGACTACGTTACATGAATATCAAAAAAACCAATTGGCTGTTGCTGATCGCGAGCCTGCCCACCTCGGGTGCGACACCCAGGATGCGGCTTTGGCGCGCGATCAAGGCACTTGGTTGCATGCCGTTGCGAGACGGTGCCTATCTTTTGCCAAGCGGGAATGGGCATGAGGCTGCGCTCTCCGAACTGGCTGAACAGACCAATGACGAAGGCGGTCAAGCATGGGTGGTGGACGTCGTGCCGCGCTCGGTTGGCGATGCCGCCGCCTTTACTGCGCTCTTTGACCGTTCGGCGGAATATGCGGAGTTCGTCGGCCGGCTGACGCAGGGCAGAAAGCAACTGGCGTCGCAGACACCGGCCGACGTGATGAAAACCGTTCGACGGCTGCGCAAGGAACGAGAAAACCTGCAGCGCATCGATTTCTTTCCGGACGAGGCGTCGTTGAGCGCCGAGGCGGCCTGGTCGGATTTCGAGGATGCGGCCAATGCCATACTGTCGCCGGACGAACCGCAGGCCGAAACGCGCTCGATTCCCCGGCTTTCCACCGACGATTATCAAGGCCGCATCTGGGCCACACGGCGTCATCTGTGGGTGGACCGGGTCGCGAGCGCATGGCTGATTCAGCGGCGGATCGATCGCAACGCGCGCTTCGTCTGGCTCGACAGTCCCGCACATTGTCCGAAGGATGCGCTGGGATTCGATTTCGATGGCGCGGCGTTCACCCATGTCGGCGACAAGGTGACGTTCGAAGTATTGCTCGCGAGTTTCGGGCTGGATGAAGACGCGGGTTTGCTCAAGCTGGCCGCGATCGTTCACGCGCTGGACGTGGGCGGACCAACGACGCCCGAGGCTCTCGGCTTCGAAGCGATTCTCTCGGGCGCGCGGGCACGTCTGGCCGATGACGATGCGCTGCTGGCGGAGACCGGCATGGTGCTGGACTCGCTGTATGCCCATTACGCAAAAGGAAGCGCCGTATGAACAATGCCCCGGACATCGCGCGATATACCCTCTGGCAGATGGTCCTGTACATGCTGCGACTGGGAACCCTGGGATTCGGCGGACCGGTGGCGCTGGTCGGGTACATGCATCGCGACCTGGTTGAAGACCGCGGTTGGATCAGCGAAGCGGACTACAAGGAAGGGCTGGCGCTGGCGCAGTTGGCACCGGGCCCGTTGGCGGCCCAGCTCGGCATCTATATGGGCTATGTACATTACCGCATCCTCGGCGCCACGCTGGCCGGCCTGGCGTTCGTCATTCCTTCGTTCATGATGGTGGTCGCGCTCGGCTGGGCCTATGTCCGCTTCGGCGGCCTGTCCTGGATGCAGGCGGTGTTTTACGGCGTCGGCGCGGCAGTCATCGGCATCATTGCGATGAGCGCGAAAAAACTCACGCAAAAGAGTGTTGGAAAAGACCGGTTGTTGTGGGGCATTTACCTGCTGCTGGCGGCCGTCACCGTCGTGACGGAATCGGAAGTCGCCTGGCTCTTC
Organism: uncultured Noviherbaspirillum sp.; assembly: GCA_966211585.1. Taxonomy (GTDB): domain Bacteria; phylum Pseudomonadota; class Gammaproteobacteria; order Burkholderiales; family Burkholderiaceae_D; genus Noviherbaspirillum. Next base: position 33,845 of record CBIHNU010000001.1, read on the forward strand.
ATTGCCTCCGGCATCCTGGTCTGGCTGCTCCGTGCGCCGCCGGCATGGCTCGGCAAAGGCCGCCTGCATGCCGCCGCGCTTGCGCACGCACCGGCGGCCGGCGGCTTCCTGGCAGCCATCGACCTCTCGCTGCTGGCCCAGATCGGGATCTTCTTTGCGAAGGCCGGCGCGTTTGTATTCGGCTCCGGCCTGGCCATCGTGCCGTTCCTGTATGGCGGCGTCGTCACGCAGCACCACTGGCTCAACGACAAGCAGTTCGTCGATGCGGTGGCGGTCGCGATGATCACGCCCGGCCCGGTCGTCATCACCGTCGGCTTTATCGGCTATCTGATTGCCGGCTTTGCCGGCGCGGCGACCGCGGCGCTGGCGACGTTCATTCCGTGCTACCTGTTTACGATCATTCCCGCGCCGTACTTCAAAAAATACGGCAAGGTGCCCGGCGTCATTGCCTTCGTCGATGGCATCACGGCCGCGGCAATCGGCGCGATCACCGGGTCAGTCATTGTCATCGCCAAACGCAGCGTCACCGATCTCTGGACGCTTGCCATCGCACTGGTAACGGTATTCCTGTTATGGAAGTTCAAGAAATTGCAGGAGCCGCTGATCATCGCGGCCGCCGCGGTGATCGGCCTGGTCCTCTTTTCCGTTCGGAGTGGTTGAGGGAACACGGCAATGTTCAGAGGGCGCTGCTGCTGAAATGGAATTCCGGACAACGGCGCGCAGGTCGTCCTGTTTCCGATAGATACGCTGCGCGCGTTCCGGAGCTGGCGGTGGACCCGATCCGGATCATGGGCTCCGGATTAGGAACCATGAAAGTGACAGCTGGTCCAATCTTGATTGGAAACCCTTGGTTTTTGTTGGCTTTTATTTCGCGCCATTCGTCGACGGCGCATGTTGTTGCGTCCCGCTTCGTCATTGCACCTGTCATTGCACCTGTTAACAACGAAAAATTTCCAACGAAAAATTTCGCCTGACGGCTGATGGAGATTTCATCATGCGCACACCCGCGAACATAGCGAAGCACCCGATTCATCCGATGCTCGTTGCAATCCCGATCGGCCTCTGGATTTTCTCTTTCGTTTGCGACCTGATCCGCGTATTCGGCGGTACCAGTCCCAACTGGTCGGTAGTCGCCTTCTATAGCATGATCGGCGGCATAGTCGGCGCGCTGCTTGCCGCCGTGCCGGGGCTCATCGACCTGCTGTCGCTGCCGGCTGGATTAAAGCGGATTGCGCTGATCCACATGAGCATCAACCTGACGATAGTGGTGCTCTATATCGTGAATGCGTGGCTGCGCAGCCGCAGCTCCTCTGACATGATGGTCTGGCTGTCCTTGATCGCAATCTGCCTGCTGGGTGTTTCCGGATGGCTGGGCGGCAAGATGGTCTATGTCCATGGTGTTGCGGTAGAGATTCCGCCCGCGCCGCCGCCTTGATCCGATTTCAGTCCCGGACGACATCATGGCAGGCAGCGCCGGAACCACGGCGATGAGCACCAACCTGCTCAAGTCTGTTTTACTGCTTTAACGCAGCGACGAAACGGCGCTCTGCACGGCTTCGGCTAGCGTTGGATGGATCTGAATTGCATTTTCCAGCACCGAATAAGGCGCGTCGGCATTCATCAGCGCGACATAGATGTGCACCAGTTCGGCGCCTTCCGCAGCCAGCACCGATGCGCCAAGGAGCCGTTCGGTCGCCGCGTCGACCACCACCTTGATGAAGCCGCCGGTTTCTCCCATTTCCTTGGCTCTGCCGTTGTCGCGCATGTCGAAATGCGCGACCTTGATATTTCTGCCGGCTTGCCGCGCCTGCGTTTCCGTCATGCCGACGCGGCCCAGCGACGGATCGGTGAACACTGCATAGGGAACGATACGCGCTGTGGTGCGCGACTCGTCGCCGGCCAGCTGCGATTCGACGATCCGGTAATCGTCCCACGCGGTATGCGTGAACATCGGACCGCCACGAATATCCCCGACTGCCCACACGCCCGGAATTGCGGTGCGCAGATGCTGGTCCACCGTCAGCGTGCCTTTTTCGGCCGGCTTCAGGCCGATGTTCTCCAGTCCCAGATCGTCGGTATTCGGCTTGCGCCCCAGCGCGATGAAAACCTGCGCGGCAGTGACTTCTTCGGTCTTGCCGCCGCTGTCGAGCGTCACGCTCACACCGTCCGTGCTCTTTCGGCAGCGCGTTGCCCTGGCATTCATGCGAAACCGGACGCCTTCACCTTCGAGCATCTGTTGCAACGCGGCCGAGACATCCGGATCTTCCTGTGCTGCCACTTGGGCGCCGCTTTCGATCACGGTGACTTCGGCACCCATGCGGCGATAGAACTGTGCCATCTCCAGCCCGATATAGCCACCGCCGACAAGCGCGAGGTGCTGCGGCAATTCGCGATGCGCCAGCCAGTTTTCCGCGGTGAGATAGTCGATATCCGGCAAGCCGTCGATCGGCGGCACCGCACTGCGCGTACCGGTGTCGAGCACGACTTGCGCAGCGCTGATTTCCTCGTTCCCGATGGCGAGGCGAAAGCGCTCGCCGTCGCGCCCGACGAAACGGGCGTGTCCGGCGATCAGCAGCGGGTTGTCCTGGCCGGCAAAACTCTCGCGCAATCCGTCGCGCGAACGTTGCACGATATCCGCAGCGCGCGCCAGCACCGCGGCAAAGTCAGGCTGCACGCCGCTAACGGTGATGCCGAAATCGCCGGCATGACGTGCCAGATGGGCAACCCGCGCCGACGCCAGCACAGCCTTGGTCGGAGTGCAGCCGAAATTGACGCAGGATCCGCCCATATGCTTGCGCTCCGCCAGCACAACGCGCCGGCCGGCTTTCGCCAGCGCTTTCGCCAACGGCGGACCGGCCTGGCCGGCGCCGATAATGGCCACATCGAACGCTTTCATATTCTTGCTCCAAGTGTAGGGCCACGATCCGTGAAAAACGGCCAGCCGGTGCATTTTTTGAGAAGAGCAATTCGATGAAGTTCAGATAATATTTTTCAGCAAGTGTGCAAGAAAAGAGGGAGAGGGGGGCGCTAAGTCGACGTTGACGTGGATCAGATATCGCCAGCGTACCGAAATCGTTTGAAAAAAGGGAAGGTCGTATTTGAACGGGGCAAAACCGTGCACGTTGTACATGGAACCCGGGGCAGTGCCGGGGGCCAGTGAATCCTGGCCGAGACGAGGAGACGATCCATGACAATCACGGTGTTCCTGGCGGACAACCATGGAGTGGTGCGTGAAGGCATGTGTCTTTTGCTGGAGGCGCAGACCGACATCCGGGTTGTCGGCAACGCCCCCAACGCACGCGAGGCGGTACGGGAAGTGCGGCGCCTGTGTCCGGATACGGTCATCATGGGCATTACGATGCCGGAGTTGAGCGGCATCGACGCGACCCTGGAAATCCGCGAAGCCTGCCCGTCCGTCAAGATCCTGATCCTTTCGCTGTTTTCCTCCATCGATCATATTTCCCGGGCCTTGCAAGCCGGGGCTCACGGTTATCTCCTGATGGAAGCCACGGGCGCGGAACTGGTCGATGCCGTGCGGGCGGTGCATGCCGGGCATCGTTACCTGGGACAAAGGATCACCGGCGCCGTCATCGACGACTACGCATGCAAGCGCCCCGCATCGAACCGGTTGGCAAGCCTGAGCAGCCGCGAGAGGCAGATACTGCAACTGGTCGCCGAAGGAAAATCCAGTGCGCACGCCGCAAAGATTCTCTTTCTTTCTCCCAAGACCGTGGAAACCTATCGCAGCCGGCTGATGCGCAAACTGGGCATCAGCGGCTTTCCCAACCTGATCAAGTTCGCGATTCAACACGGCTTGATCCCACTGGAATGAGTTAATTTTTACTTTGCCGCCTGCACAAGAAGCGCGGGCAATTGCGCGACCGTTGTTTCCAGCAAATGCATGAGCGGGGCCGGATCGATGCCCAGGCCGATCAGCAACAGCACCAAGGCCGCGAGTGCCGTACTTGCGGCAGGCATGGCAGGCCTCGGCAATGGTTCCGCCGCCGTTTCCGAAAGGGGGGCGGCCATCATCGCAATGATCCGCAAATAGTAGAACAGGCCGATCGTGCTGCCGACGACGAGAACAATGACGAGCAGCCACAACGATGCGCCGACCCCGGCCGCGGCCACGTAGAACTTGCCGATGAAACCCATTGTCAGTGGGATCCCGGCAAGCGACAGCAGCATGGCGGTAAACGTCGCCGCCAGCCACGGCCTGCGCCAGAACAGGCTGCGGTAATCCGCAAGATGGTCGCTATCGCGTTCCCGGCCGCCCGCCGACAGCAGCGTGACGACGCCGAACGCGCCCAGCATGGTGACGAAATAGGCGGCCAGGTAATAGCCGACCGCTTCGCTTGCCAGCGTGCCGGCGGCCAGGAAGCCGACCAGCAGATAGCCGAGATGCGCGATCGATGAATACGCGAGGATGCGCTTGACGTTGTCCTGCAGCAGCGCCAGCAGATTGCCGACCAGGATTGATGCGATCGCGATCAGGCTCAATGCCAGCATGATCGATGGCGAGCGATACGCCTGGGTCGCGACGAAGTAGCGCAGCAGCAGCGCGAGCACCGCGCCTTTCGAGATGGTGGCGATCAGTGCGGCCACCGGTGCAGGAGCACCTTCGTACACGTCGGGAGTCCACATGTGAAACGGCACCAGTGCCAGCTTGAAACCGGCGCCGGCCAGGATCAGTGCGAGTCCGGCAAGCAGGATGCCATTCGATGGAGATCCGGTACTGGCGAGCATGATACCGATCTCGTCGAACTGCATCGTCCCCAATTGCGCATAGATCACCGCCATGCCGAACAGCAGGAACGCCGAAGAAAACCCGGTCAGCACCAGGTATTTGATGGCGGCTTCGAGCGAGCGCTCGGCGTTTCGCGGATAGGCGATCAATGCAAACAGGGCGATGCTGTACAACTCGAGCCCGAGCAGGAACGAGGCGAAATGACTGCTCGCCGCCAGCACCGCGCCACCCAGCGCGGCCAGCAGCAACAGGATATAGAGCGCGCTTGTGCCGTCGCTTGTGCCACCTTCGCGGCCACCGAAGTAAGCGTGGCACAACACGGTAACGACGAAGGTGGCGGCGAACACCAGCCCCATGTAATACAGCGCGTAATGATCCACCAGCAGCAGCGGCGTGACCTGGCGCGGCCCCGTATCGGCAGCCAGCGGCAGCGCCGCGCAGGACAGGAGCAATCCGAGCAGCGTCAAGCCCATTGCCAGTTGCCGGTGACGATAGAAGGCAGCGACCAGCATCACCACGATCACGCTTGCCGCGATCACGATCAGGGGCAGCAAGGCAAGCAGGTCGGCGGCATCCAGGTTCATTTTGCGCTTGCCTTGAGTTGACTGCTTGTGAGGGTTTGCAGGCTGCTTACCGCCGAAGTCGCGGCATCGAGCACCGGCTGCGGATACAGGCCAAGCCAGACGCTGACAGCGACCAGTGCGCCCAGGGTTGCCGTTTCACGGATGGAAGAATCAGGCAAGCGCCAGACATGCGTGTTTTCGCCATGGAAGGTTTTCTGGACCAGGATCAGCGCATAGACCACGGCGGCGATCAAGCCCAGAGTCGCCACTGCGGTCAGCGCGGCGCTGGCGCGATAGGCGCCCAGCAACACCAGGAACTCGCCCACGAAACTGCCCATCCCCGGCAGGCCGAGCGCGGCGATGGCGAAGAACAAGCCGAGTGCCGCCATGCGCGGCATGGTCGTCCACAGGCCGCCCATGCGCTGCATGTCGCGGGTATGCATGCGTTCCTGCAGCGCGCCGACGATAAGGAACAGCGCCCCGGTGCCGATGCCGTGCGCGATCATTTGCATCACCGCGCCATTGAGCGCCCACGGGTTCCAGGCGAACACGCCGAGCAGCACGAAGCCCATGTGGCTGACGCTGGTGTAGGCCACCAGTCGCTTCAGATCGTTCTGGGCAAACGCCAGCAAGGCGCCGTACAGCACGCCGGCCACACCCAGCGTCATCGCCACCGGCGCGAAGGTCTGTGCCGCCTCCGGAAACAAGGGGACCACGAAACGCAGCAGGCCGTATGCGCCGGTCTTCAGCAATACACCGGCCAGAATGATGCTGCCTGCCGTCGGTGCCTCGGTGTGGGCATCCGGCAACCAGGTATGGAAGGGTAGGGCCGGCAGCTTGACCGCGAACGCGATGAAAAAGCCGAGCATGATCCACAGTGCCGTGGTCGGTGCAATGGGCGTGCCCAGCAGATCAAAATAGTTGAAGCTGAATACGCCGCTGCTGCGGTAATGGACGAAGGCCAGCGCCAGGATCGCCAGCAGCATCAGCAGCCCGCTGCCCTGGGTAAAGAGGAAGAACTTGAGCGATGCGTAGCGGCGGTTTTCATGGCCCCAGATCGCGATCAGAAAATACATCGGCACCAGCATCAGTTCCCACAGGAAGAAGAACAGGAACAGGTCCAGCGCGAGGAATACGCCGATCGCGCCCGCCAGGGTCCACAGCAGGTTGAAGTGAAAGAAGCCGATCCGCTCGCGGATCTCGGTCCAGGAACTCGCCACCGATACGATGCCGAGGAAAGCGGTCAGCACGATCAGCAACAGGCTCATGCCGTCCAGCGCGAGGTGAAAGCTGATGCCGAAGCGAGGAATCCATATGCTGCGCGTTTCCGCCAGCCACGCGTTATAGGCGGCGGGAGCGGCATCACCGGCATGCTGCGTCCACAGCAGCAGCGCCAAAGCCAGGTCAAGCGTGACGGCGGCAAGCGCGATCCAGCGCGGCAAATCCCGCTGCCAACGTTCGGCCAGCCACGCCAGCAAGCCGCCGATGACCGGGACGAGGATGAGTGCGGTCAGCATCATGCGAACACCGAGATGAACAGGAGCACGATCGAACCGGCGGCGATGCCGGCGGCATAGCGGCGCATCTGCCCGCTCTGGGTCGCGCTTAGGCCGCGATAAAAAAACCGGCAAAGCTGCGCCAGGCCACCGAATAGCGTATCGATGACATCGTGCCGGTTTGTCCGTGCCAGCCACAGCCAGGGCCGTACAAACACGCGGTCGTAGAGCGTATCGAAGCCCCAGCCGGCATGCCAGAAAGCGCGCAGCGCCGCGATGGGCGCGCTCTGCGCGAACTGTTCGAGCGCATGGGGATGGCGCAGATACAGCAGGTAGGCGATGCCTATGCCCGCCAGCGATGCCACTGCGGCGAGCAGCGAAAGAGCCAGTTCGATATTGCCCGCGGCATGGGCAATCGGAGTCGGCGGCAACGCGCTATGGACGAAGTCGGAAAACAAGGTCAGCTGACCCAGAAGCGGCGGCATTTCCAGCCAGCCTCCCGCCACGGAAAGCACGGCCAGCACGATAAGCGGCATCATCATGCGCGGTCCAGGCAGCTTGCCGAGAGCGTTGCGGGCTTCGCCGAAAAAGGCGATGAACACCACGCGGAAGATATACAGGCCGGTCAGGAGTGCGCCGATCCATCCTGCCAGCCACAGCCACGGATTGCCTTGCGGCGACGACCAGGCCTGCCACAGGATCAGGTCCTTGCTGTAGAAGCCCGCGGTGACCAGCGGCAGCGCCGCGAGCGAAGCGCTGCCGATCAGGAAGGTCCAGAATACCGCCGGAAGCTGTTTGCGCAATCCTCCCATTCTGAAAATATTGTGTTCCTCATGCAGGCTCATGATCACCGCCCCGGCGCAAAGGAACAGCAAGGCCTTGAAGAAGGCATGCGTCATGAAGTGGAAGATCGCCGCCGACCAGGCGCCGACGCCCAGCGCGAGGAACATGTAGCCGATCTGGCTGATGGTGGAATAGGCGAGCACGCGTTTGATGTCGTCCTGGACGAGCGCGGAAAAGCCCGCCATCAGCAGCGTGAGCGCGCCGATCACCGCCACCGCCAGTTGCACCGGCGGCGCCAATGCATAGAGCACGTGGGTGCGGGCAATCAGGTAGACCCCGGCCGTCACCATGGTCGCCGCGTGGATCAGGGCGCTGACCGGTGTCGGGCCGGCCATGGCGTCGGGCAACCAGGTTTGCAGCGGCAACTGCGCCGATTTGCCCAGCGCGCCGCCGAGCAGCAGCGCCGCCGCGGCGATGGGCAGTGCCGATCCGACCGGCCACTGCAACGTCGCCTGTTGCATCAGTGGCTGGATCTCCAGCGTGCCCAGGTGGGTAAACAGCAGGAACAGGCCGATCGCCATCGCCGCGTCGCCGACCCGCGTCACCACGAAGGCCTTGCGCGCGGCAAGCCCGTTGGCCGGGTCCCGGTACCAGAAGCCGATCAGCAAATAGCTGCACAGGCCCACTCCCTCCCAGCCAAGATAGAGCAGCAGCAGGTTGTCGGCGAGCAGCAGCGTGCACATCGATGCGACGAACAGGTTCATGTAGGCGAAGAAACGCTTGTAGCCTCCGTCGTCACTTTCATCGAGCATGAATTCGGTCGAATAGAGATGAATCAGGAAACCCACCACCGTCACCACCAGCACCATCACCAGCGACAAGGCATCGAGATAGAGCGCGATCCGCGGCGTGAAACCGGCGACGTCGATCCAGGTCCACAATGCCTGCCGGTAGACATGCTGCGGCGGCGGCGTCGCGATGAAATCAATGCCGACCAGAATCGCGACGAGCGCCGCCAGGCCGATCGAACCTGCACCCACCACGGCGACGCCGGACCGCGACAGCCGGCTGCCGGCCAGGGCCAGCAGCAGGAAACCGGCCAGGGGGAAAACGGGTATCAGCCATAGCAGATTCAGCATGCTCACCCTCGCATCGTGCTGGCGGCATCGGCGTCCAGCGTCGGGAAGCGGCGATGCAACAGCAGCAACAGCGCCAGTCCAACCGAGACTTCGGCCGCCGCCAAGCTCAGGATGAAGATGAACATCACCTGGCCGTCGGCCTGCCCCCAATGCGCACCGGCGACGATAAACGCAAGTCCGGCCGCATTGAGCATGATCTCGATCGACATCAGGATGAAAATCAGATTGCGCCGCACCAGGATACCGATCAGGCCCAGCGCAAACAGGATCGCTGCCAGCAGCAGCCCGTGCGATAGAGGGATCGGCGGTATCGGCATGGCCATCACTCGTCCCCCGGCTGGCGCCAGCCCAGATGAAAAGCGCCTACCAGCCCCGCCAGCAGCAGCATCGAAGCCAGTTCGACGCCAAGCAGGTAAGGGCCGAACAAAACGATGCCGACCTCTTTCGCATCGATTACGCCGGTGCCGGGGACCGTGTCGGCGGGGCGCGCGAGTATGTAGATCAGTCCGGCCAGCAGCAGCGCCGAGAGCAGGGCAGGCCCGGCCCACGCGCGCGGACTCAGCCAGTCCCGCTCCTGCACGATGGCGGCCTGGCCCAGGTTGAGCATCATCAGCACGAACACGAACAGCACCATGATGGCGCCGGCATAGATGATGACTTCCAGCGCCGCGGCGAAGGGGGCGCCGAGCACATAGAACGCCACCGCCACCGCGAGCAGCGACACGATCAGGTAGAGCAGCGCGTGCATCGCGGAGAGTTCCACGATGACCATGATCGTGGATGCGATGGCGACGGCAGCTGCCAGGTAGAACGTGAATTCCATGGCGCGTTCTCCATTCAGAATCGTAGGCTGGGTTGAGGAACGAAACCCGGCATTTCCCTCTCCGAACGCTGGGTTTCGTTCCTTAACCCAGCCTACCTCTACCTCATGGCAGCAAGCGGTGCAGATCCACCGGCGGCGCTTCATCCTCGGCCTCTCCCTTGCCCTTGCCGCCGATGGCGAGTCCGGACACTCGATAAAAGTTATAGTCGTGATACTTTCCGGGGCCGTCGATCAGCAGGTCCTCCTTTTCGTAGACCAGGTTCTGCCGCTTGTATTCGCTCATCTCGAAGTCCGGGGTGAGCTGGATCGCGTAAGTGGGACATGCCTCTTCGCAGTAGCCGCAGAAGATGCAGCGCGAGAAGTTGATGCGAAAGAACTGGGGGTAGCGCCGCCCGTGTTCGTCTTCGGTCGCCTGCAGCGCGATGCAGTCCACCGGGCAGGCCACCGCGCACAGGTAGCAAGCGACGCAACGCTCGCCGCCGTCCGGATCGCGGGAAAGGATGATGCGGCCGCGCCAGCGCGGTGGCATCTGAACTTTTTGTTCCGGGTACTGGACTGTCACGCGGCGCTGGAAACTGTGTAAAAAGACGAACCACATGGTCTTCAGGGAGTTCCATATTGCATGCATCATTTGCCTCCAATGGCTAGTAGAGCATCTGACGGAGAACTAAACGGCCCCTTCCCCCTTGCAGGGGGAAGGTTGGGATGGGGGTAGTGAGGTTGAGCAACAGCATGCGATTGATCGACCTTCACACCCCCACCCTGACTCTCCCCCTAAAAGGGGGAGGGAACTTGGCAGCGCGTGCTTCGAAATCCTCATCATCTAACTGCCCTCCAACACCACTGCACCGGTGACGACCAGATTGAGCAGCGTCAGCGGCAGCATCACTTTCCACCCATACGCCATCAACTGGTCGTAGCGGGGCCGCGGCAGCGAAGCGCGCAGCAAGATGAACAAGCCGATGACGATGCCGGTCTTGAGCAGGAACCACACCACGGGCGGCAGCAGCGGTCCCAGCCAGCCGCCGAAAAACAGTGTCACGATCATCGCCGAGACGAGCGTGATGCCGATGTATTCGCCGACGAAAAAAAGGCCGAACTTCATGCCAGAGTATTCGGTATGGAATCCGGCGATCAGCTCGGTCTCCGCCTCGGGCAGATCGAACGGCAGACGGCGCGTCTCCGCGATGCCGGCCACGGCAAACGTGATCAGGCCGAGGATTTGCGGGATGAAAAACCACAGATCCCTTTGCGCCTCGACGATGTCGCGCAGATTGAATGAGCCGGCCAGCATGACCACGCCCATCAGCGCCAGCCCCATGAATACCTCGTAGCTCAGCATCTGGGCCGCGGCCCGGAAACAGCCCAGCAGCGCATATTTGTTGTTCGACGCCCATCCGCCCAGGACCACGCTGTAGACGGCAAGCGAGGACATGGCAAGGAAAAACAGCAGGCCGATGTTCATGTCGACGATGCCGATGCCGGGTGCGATCGGGACAACGGCGAACGCCAGCAGGGTGGTCACGGCGATCACCAGCGGCGCCAGCACGAACACGGGCTTGTCGGCGAACGGCGGAATCCAGTCTTCCTTGGTGATGAGCTTGATGGCATCGGCGACCGTCTGCAGCACGCCGAACGGGCCGACCCGGTTGGGGCCATAGCGGTCCTGCCAGAGCGCCAGCAGCCGGCGTTCGATCCAGACCAGCAGGCCGGAGAAAACGAGCAGGGCAGCCAGGATGAAGATGATGTTCAACCAGGCGCGGGCCGCGTCGCTCATGATGCAACCTTTCGTGCGATCTCGCCCCAGGCCGGCAGCATGATGCCTTCAAGGCCGGGCAAGCCGGCGGGGAGTCCGGCCACGCCGCGCGGCAGGTCGGGCCGCAGCTGCACCGGCAGCCGGTAAGTCGCCTGCTCCAGATGCAGTTGCGCGTCATCGCCGGCGCGATAACCGAGTTGCGCCGCATCGTCGGGATGGAGCGCCAGATAGGGGGAAGGGGCCAGCGTGGCAATGCCGGGCGCGAGCATGCTCAACGCATCGCTGCCGAAGATGTGATGCAGCGGCACCAGCAGCGATTGATCGGTGCGTTGCTCGAACGCCGCAGGTAGGTCGCCGAAGTACATGCCTTCCCATGATGTGCCGGATGCAACCGCCTGGGCAGTAGCTTGCCCTGCATCGTCTCCGGGCCGCAGCGGTTCGATCAGGCGCACGCCCGGATCGCCGCCGCGCAACGGTCCGCCCACTTCGTCCTGGAACTTGTTCAACGCCTGCGCCGAATTCCAGCGCGGCGCCCAGAAAATCGGAATCAGCGGCGGCGGCGGCTGGCCGGGGTAGCCTTCCATTGAAAATGCCAGCGGCGCGTCCGGGTCGTTCGGCGGCGGCTGGCGTTCATGCACATTGAGGTTGGCGCGTATTGCTGTGCGTCCGCTGTAGCGGTGCGTTTCGCGCGGAATCTTTTGCCCATCGATGCGGAAGTCCGCCGATGGCGCGGCGCGCACGATGGTCGCCAATGCCGGAATCGCCGCGGCGCAGGCGGCGGTAAGCTGATCCAGGCTCGGCCACCGGCCTTCCTGCTCGCGTCCGAGTGCGGCCAGGATGTCGCGCACCCAGCGCCAGCTTTCCTGAATCTCGTCTTTGCCTTCGCCCTCGGGCACGAACACCTGGAAGAAGCGCTGTGCCCGGCCTTCATTGCTTACCAGCGTGCCGTCGGCTTCGGCGAAGCTGCCGGCCGGCAGCACCACATCCGCCTTCGCACTGGTGGCATGCATCACTTGGTCGATGACGACCACATGTTTGGCCGTGGTGAGAAACGCATTGACGGAAGCGGTATCGGCGCGCCGGTAAAGATCGTTTTCCAGAATGACGACGGTGTCGGCGTTGCCCTCCTGTACCGCCTGGAATGCCGCGCCAAGTGGTTTTCCCTCGATGAGGGCCGTGCCCATGCTGTTGCATTCCGGGACCGTGTAGCAGAGTGCCGCCGGACGACCGCTGCCGCACAAGGCCCAGGCGACATTGGCCGCTGCCCGGATCACGGCGTCGCTGCCGCAACTCATGCCCGAGATCACCAGTGGGCGCTGCGCTGTCTTCAATGCCTGTGCGATGGTATCGGCGAGTGCGCGCATCGTGTCCGGCAGATCCGGCTGCGGCGCCCTGGCATCGAGCGCATGCGCTACCGCGAAGCCGAGCCGGGCCAGATCGTCAGGGGCGCCGTGAAAAGTCTCCGTGGCGACGTCGTCGAGCTTGGTGCCGGTCAGCGTGGCGAGAAACAGCGGCCCTTTTTCCTGCTCTACCGCGTGGCGCAATGCGTTGTCGTCCCAATGCGGGATATGCATCTTTGCCGCGATCCGCAGCGGCCGTTGCCGTACCGATTGGCGTAGCGCGAGCGCAATACGCGGCGCGGTATTGGTCAGGTCCTCGCCCAGCACCAGCACGGCGTCGGCAAGTTCCATCTCGTGCAGCGACGGCGTGCGCGCCGGGCCGTTATGCAGGATGTCGAGAATGGTGGCGCTCAGATGCGCATCCCGGTCGGACATGCCGAGATGGAAACGCTCGCGCCCGACCAGACTGCGCAGCGCGAAGTTGGCTTCGATCGACGCTCGCGGAGAGCCGATGCCGATCACCTTTGCGCCGTCGGCAAGCAAGCCGGCGAGCGTGCTCAATGCTTCCTGTTTGCTGACGGGGCGCGGAGCTGCGTTACCGGCGTCGTGCAGCATGGCTTGCCGTATCCGGCGTTCGCTGTTGACGAATGCATAGCCGTAGCGCCCGCGGTCGCACAGGAAATAGCCGTTGACTTCGCTGTTGTAGCGGTTGAGGATGCGCCGCAGCGTGCCGTAACGCTCGCCGGGAATGGTGTTGCAGCCCGACCCGCAATGCACGCACACCGACGGCGCGGTCTGCAGATCCCACTTGCGCGCGTAATGCCGTCCCAAGGTCTTGTCGGTGAACACGCCGGTAGGACAGACCTCGACCAGATTGCCGCTGAATTCGCTCTCCAGCGTACCGTCCTGATCGCGGCCGAAATAGACTTGATTGCGCAATGACAGTGCATCGAAATCCTTGCCGCCGGCATAGTGGCGATAGAAGCGCACGCAGCGGTAGCACTGGATGCAGCGGTTCATCTCGTGGTCGACCAGCGGCCCCAGATCCTGGTTGCGCCAGGTGCGCTTGCGGCCATCGTAGCGGCGATAAGTGTGCCCGGTCATGAGCGTCATATCCTGCAAATGGCATTCGCCGCCTTCGTCGCATACCGGGCAATCGTGCGGATGGTTGGTCATCAGCCATTCGATGACTTCGGCGCGGAATTCCTGCGCTTGCGGATCGTCGATCGAGATACGCGTGCCATCCTTGGCCGGCGTCATGCATGCCATCACGATCTTGCCCTTGGTATCCTCGCTATCCTTGAACTGCTTGATCGCGCATTGACGGCACGCCCCCACCGAACCCATTGCCGGGTGCCAGCAGAAATACGGCAGGTCGAACCCCAGCGAAAGACATTCCTGCAGCAGGTTCTCGCCGTCTTTCATCGTGTAGGGCCGATCGTCGATATGGACTGTCGCCACGTTCATCTCCAGGGGCAGCGCCGTTCGCGGATGTGCCGCTCGAAATCCTCATGGAAATGCGTGAGGCCGCTGTGCAAGGGTTCTGTCGCGCCGGGCGCCAGTGCGCAATAGGTGCGCCCCGGACCGAGCAGGCCGGCATGCGACCGCAGCCGTTCCAGATCGCCTGCCTTGCCTTGTCCCTGCTCCAGGCCGTACAGGATCTGTTCCACCCACGCCAGCCCGGACCAGCACGGCGTGCACCAGCCGCACGATTCCTGCGCAAAAAAATGTTCGAGGTTGTGCAACATGCCGACCGGGCAAGTCTGGTCGTCGAGGATGATCATGGTGCCGGTGCCGAGGCGGCTGCCGGCTTTCTGCACCGAATCGAAATCCATCGTCACGTCCAGATGGTCCTCGACCAGGAACTCGGTCGATGCGCCGCCCGGCAGCAGGCCGCGGAACTGGAACCCGTCGCGCATGCCGCCCGCATGTTCTTCCAGGATCTCGCGGATGCTCGTGCCCATCGGCAGTTCCCACAGACCGGGCTTGCGTACCTTGCCGCTGGCGCCGTACAGCTTGGTGCCGCCATCGGAGTCGGGACGGCGGCTCAAGGTCTTGAACCACAGCGCGCCGTTGTTGACGATGTGGGGCAGGTTGCACAGCGTCTCGACATTGTTGACCACGGTGGGCTTGCCCCATAAGCCGCTGATCTGCGGAAAGGGCGGTTTGTTGCGCGGGTTGGCGCGTTTGCCTTCCAGTGCATTGAGCAGCGCGGTTTCTTCGCCGCAGATGTAGCGTCCCGCGCTCACATGCAATTGCAGTTCCAGGCTATAGCCGGAGCCCAGGATGTTTTTTCCCAGGTAGCCTTGGCGGTATGCTTCGGCGATCGCCTTCTCCAGCCGCTGCGCCGCCCGCTTGTAAGCCCAGCGCAGAAAGATAAAGGCCACATCGGCCTGCACCGCATAGGCGCCGACGATCATGCCTTCGATCAGCTGATGCGGATCGCCTTCGAGCAGCAGGCGATCCTTGAAGGTGCCGGGCTCCATCTCGTCCGCATTGCAGATGAAATATTTCGGACGGGGCGCGTCTTCCCCCATCGGTACGAAACTCCATTTCAAGCCGGTGAGAAAACCCGCGCCGCCGCGTCCGCGCAGGTTCGATTCTTTCACCAGGGCCGTCACTTCCTTCGGCTCCATCTGCAAGGTTTTGCGCAGCGCGCGGTAGCCGCCCGCCTTTTCATACTGCGGGAGATCGGGCGGTTCCATTCCTGGCCGGATGTTTCCGGTAAGCGGCGTTTCCATCGGCTTTTATTCTTGCCAATCGTTGGCGAGGAGGTGGTCGATCCTGGACGGATCCAGATCCTGGTAGTGCGTGTCATCGATCATCATGACCGGCGCATGGTCGCAAGCGCCCAGGCAGACATTCGGCAACAGGGTGAAGCGGCCATCGGCACTGGTTTCGCCCGGGGCAATGCCCAGTCGTGCCGACAAGTGTTCGCGCAAGCGGTCGCTGCCCATGATCCAGCAGCTCACGCTGTCGCACAGCAGGATCACGTGCCGTCCCACCGGCTTGCGGAAAATCATGTTGTAGAACGTGGCGACGCCTTCCAATTCCGCCGCCGGCACTTGCAGAAACTCCGCCACATCCGCCATGCCCTGGTCCGACACCCAGCCGCGATGCTGCTGCACGATCTTGAGCGCATCGATGCACAAGGCGCGCCGATCCGGGTAATGTTGCGACCCGGCTTCGATTTCCTGTTTTTCCTGCTCGCTCAGCATGGGACTCCTTCGCGACACGACGCTTCAATCGCTACAGTAGAGCGGCCGGTTGTTTGCGGCTATCGGGAATCCTTGATGCTTGGTGTCGGGAGTGTTTGACGGGATCGTCGTCAATCGAAGTCGAACAGATCGCCTAAAAAACCTTTGCGCTTCTTCTTGTGATGATCATGCTGAGGATAGCCATGGGACTGTTGCGCCTGGCCGTAGTCCTGCGGGTAACGCTGCTGCTCCCGGTATCGGTCATCCCGCTCTTGTCGCTGGATCGGCTGGGGCGCGCCTTCCGTCGATTTGTCGATGATTTTGTCCAGCTCTCCACGATCCAGCCAGACACCGCGGCAATTCGGACAATAGTCAATCTCGATTCCTTGACGCTCTGACATTACCAATCTGACGTTGCTGCAAACAGGGCAGTCCATATAGCGATCCTCATTTGGAATTGTGGCGAGCCAATATCCCGCCATGACACAAGGTGAAATTTATCCGGAGTCTGCGTGGGCACAAACACCATGCCCGCCAATACGCAATCCGCTCTAGTGGCCAGGTTTCTGGTCCCGGTAATCAGGGTGGCCGGTTAGCGGCGGCATCGGCCCGCCGGGAGTAACCGTGGTTGCCTCCAGCGCAGCGACAGCGGGGCCATGCAGCACCTCACCGGTCGTATCAAAGCGGGAGCCATGGCAAGGGCAGTCCCATGAGCGTTCGGCGGAATTCCAGTGCACCACACAGCCGAGATGGGTGCATTTTGCCGACAGTGCATGCAATTCGCCCTGTTCATCCCGATACACGGCGAGCTTGCGCGTTGCTTCCCTGACAATCGCGCCTTCACCGGCGGCGATCTCGTTGACCGACTCGACTGCGCCTTCTTGCGCCCACTCTCCATACCGGGAAAGCGCGTTCGCCTGCTCGGTGACGAAGTCCGACAAGCCGTGCTTGACCTTGCGCGACGGCGCGTAGAACGATTCCCAGGGATTGTCCCGCCCCATGATCAGGTCACTTATCAGCATTGCGCCTATCGTCGAATGCGTCATGCCGTTGCCGGAATCGCCAGTGATGATGTAGACGTTCCTGTCGTCCATCGGATTGCGGCCAAGATAAGCCGGGCCGTCCGAAGGTTCCATGACTTCGCCGGACCACCGGTATTCGACGGTTTGCGCCATCGGGAAATGTTCTCGCACCCATTGCTCGATTTCATCGTACCGATGCTCCGGGTGCGTATCCTGTCCGACCTTGTGGTCGGCGCCGCCGACGATGAGAATGTCGTGCGCAGCGGCGGCATCGGGTGTTTGCAGGCGCACGTAGTAATACGGGTCGCCGGTATCCCAAAGCAGAATGCGCGGCACGGCGTCTTTGGGGACACGAACGCCGATCACATAGGTGCGGTATCCCGCCTGCTTGGTGTGCATGACGACACGGTCGTTGAACGGCGTATTGGTTGCAACGACGACGGCTTTCGCCTCGATGTTCCCGCCGGGGGTACGGACGGTCTGCATATCGTTGTCGCCATCGATATCCACGGCGCGCGTCCCGCAATAAATTTTTCCGCCATGGCGAACGAAGGAATTTGCCAGGCCGCTCAGGTATTTCAGCGGGTGGAATTGCGCCAGTTGCCTGTACCGGACGCAGGGGCCAGTATCAAAACTCAGCCCCGGGACCCGCTCCAGCAATTCAACCTCGACGCCGGCGCGACGCGCCGCCTCGTACTCCTTGTCGAGTTCCTTGAAACCGTTTCCCGGAAGCGCATAGAGGTAACCGTCGAGGCGTTCGAACCCGCAGTCGATATGCTCTTGTTGCACGATGGACTCCACCAGATCGGTTGCCTTCGTAAAACTGTCGGCGACCAGCCGCGCCTGATCGGTTCCGAATCCCTCTTCCACGTCCACATACCATTCGTCCGGCGGGAAGAAATGCGCTGTCGTGCGGCCGGTTTCTCCCGCGCCTATCCCCAACGCATCGATCAGCACCACTTGCCGTCCCTCGCGCGACAAAAGATAGGCGGTGGTGAGTCCGGCAATGCCCGCGCCGATCACGCATGCATCCGCCTTCAGGTCACCCGCCAGAGCGGGAAATTCGGGCACCGCTGCGGATGCCATCCAGACTGAAGCAGACGTGCCGTTTGTCGCTTTCAACATGTTTTTCCTTATGCGAGGAAGCATGTTGGATCGAAGCGGTGCAAAAATGTTCACAATTTCCTGCCAGATGCAATACGCGAACTCCTTTCAGCACCATAGGTCGATTTCCGCGCATCGTGGGCGGTGCAAGCAGCGGCCGGCAAGATTCCACTTCGTTATGACGTTCCGCTCATGGACGGCACCACAGCCGTGCGTTGATCGCGACCGTGCTGCCTCAGCATTTCGCGAAATGCAGGCTGCCGGCTCAACAGTTCGTCAACAGTGCCGATATCCTGAACCCGGCCGTTTGCCATCAGCACTATCTTGTTGAAGTGGTGCAGCAGATTCATGCGGTGTATGGAAGCCACAACGCAGGCGTCGGGCAATGCCGCGGTGATCTGCCCGAACACGGTTTCCTCGGTGATCGGGTCGAGCGCGCTGGTCGGTTCATCCAGAAAAACGAGGGAATTTCCGCGCGCGGCGAGCAGCCCTCTTGCAAGGCAAAGCCGCTGGCGCTGGCCGCCCGAGAGATTGCAACCGCGCTCCGACAGAAGCGTATCCAGGCCCAATGACATGTCGGCCATGACGGCGTCGAAAGCGCTTGCATGGGTGGCCTCGCTGATCTCGATGTCGCTGTACTCGCCCGACAGCGACAGGTTGTCCCGGATAGAGGCATTGAACACATCGGCTTCCTGCGGAATCAGCATGGTGATACTGCCGAGGTGGAGAGTAGCCGGGCAGTGCTTTCCGTCGACTTCTATCCGCTGCTCATGCGGGCTGTATTGTCCGGCCAACACGCGCATCAGCGTGCTTTTCCCCGCGCCGCTGGGACCAACCAGGGCGATGCGGTCTCCGCGCCCAAGCGTGATGGCAATCTTCTTCAAGCCGGACCCTGGATGGGGTGTTTTGCTCTCGCTGTCGACAGCGGAGGTCATGGCATCGGCAGGCGGGTGGTCGTAGCACAAACCGCTCACGTCGATGCTCCGCCAATCTTTCGGGATCGGAGCACCGGGAGCAGGGTGGTCGGCTGTGGTCCAGATCGCTTTCGCGCTTGCCAGATCGGTACGGGCGCGCACTATCGCCTGGAATTTGTCCGCCAGGCCAAGCATGACCATCCTTGCCTGTTGCGCATATTGATGAACAAGAAATATTCCCCCAATCAGGATTGCGCCGTTGCGGCTGCTCATCCATGCCGTTGCGGCAACGAGTCCCCAGGTGAGCGCCACGCTGAGCAGGTCGGCGATGCACCACTTGAGCTCGACCAGCGTGATGCTCTTGCGTGCCGGCACGAAAACTTCGCCCAGTTTTGCATCGACCAGACGGCTCGAACTGTCTTGCAGGCGGAAGGACATGACGGTTGAGATATTGCCGAGAAAATCGAGCAGTCTGGATTGGTATTTGCGCTCCGCGGCGTTCTGTTCCTTGGCAAGACGCATCAAGGTGACGTCAAACCGGACCATGACCAGGCCGACCAAACTGTAGCCAGCCACGGCGATCAATCCCAGGACCGGGGAGAAAAGCGTGACCGCAACGGCTGTCCCGAGCAAATGCACAACGGTCTTGATGTACTGGAACTGGTTCTGCGTGAAGTTGTGCAGGGCGAGCGATGCCTGGCTGAGACGCTGTTGCACCTCTCCTGAATGATGACGGTCATGCCATGCCAGCGGAAGGCGCATCAGCTTTGCGTACAGGGCGTTGGTGAAATTCTTGCGAACAAGCAGGGCGATTCTGCGCTCGCGAACCCTGCCGGGACCATGTAATGACCATGCAATCACCGCAGCGGCCAGAATGGCAACCCCGTAATAGGCGGCGGTCGACAGTGCGTGTGTTCCGTTCTTCTGCAGTTCGTTCAGGGCCTGGGCTCCCAGCCATGGCGATAGCAATTCCATCATGGCGGCGCCCACCAGCATCAGCCATGTCAGGCTCAGGCTGAGCCGTGCACCGGCAGCGTAGTGCCAGATGTGGAAATAGAGGCCACCTGTTTCAGGCGTGATGGCGTCGCGGTCGCCAACAGGGTTGCATTCGCACGGTCGCTCGGCGGGGGCGGACGGCATGAATTTGAAAAACATATTCAATAAACCATTGAGCGCCCGGGTCTGGCGCGCCGTCCTTTACGACAGGAGAGAAGAGAAATGAAGAAAGCTTAATGAAGGTTATTTCCTTGAATCAATCTTATCAAGTGGGAGCACTGCATATTGATGGAATGTGTCGCTGCGTTGTAACACGGCGCGCTGCAAGATCTTTGGATGCGCGGTGATAGTGAGCGAGATGTCAAGCGCGCATCAGATAACGGGCGCGCATAGCGATCTTCACCGATAGCGGGCATTTGAGCTAAAACAACCATTGTCATCGACGCGGAAGAAACTATACATATGATGAGCAGGCCGAATCACCATATGCAACGCGACGATAACCCTCCATTCCTGAAACCTGCCCCGTCGAAAAACAATGGGCAGGGCGGACCGAACCTCCCCGAACCAAACAAACTGCCGCCACGCAGGGCTTGGCTGTTGTTCGCGATCATCCTGCTGATCAATTACCTGATTGTGAAAACCTTTTTTCCCGCGGGGAACGCACCGATCACCGTGCCCTATACGGTCTTCAAGCAGGAAGTGGCAAAGGGCAATGTCAAGTCGATTTATAGTCAGGGGGCAAGCATCGAGGGCCGTTTCGCAGCGCCGGTGACCTGGCCGCCGCCAGGCAACAAGAACGCGGAGCAGCGCCCCGGACCGCTCCCGGAAACGCCAAGCCGGACAGCGCAAACCTTCACGACCACGCTGCCCGCTTTCGTTGGCCCCGGACTGGAGGAATTCCTTATCGCCAACAAGGTCGAAATCAGCGCCGTGCCGATCCGCAATGGCAGCGCCTGGGCCACGCTGCTCTACGGCTTCGGCCCGGCGCTGCTCATCATCGGCTTTTACGTCTGGCTCTACCGCCGGGCGGCGCAGCAGGGCGGCATGGGAGGATCGTTCTTCGGCATGGGCAAGAGCAAGGCGCGCCGCTATGATCAGGAGCAGGAGGCGCGGGTTACCTTCGACGATGTGGCCGGCATCGACGAAGCGGAGAACGAACTGGTCGAGATCGTGGATTTTCTGAAAGACCCCGAAAAATACACCCGCCTCGGCGGCACTGCGCCGAAAGGCGTCCTGCTGGTCGGCGCGCCGGGAACCGGGAAGACCCTGCTGGCACGGGCGGTCGCCGGAGAGGCCGGCGTGCCGTTCTTTTCGATGAGCGCGGCCGAGTTCGTCGAGATGATCGTTGGTGTCGGCGCGGCACGGGTGCGCGACCTGTTCAAGCAGGCGCGCGAGCATGCGCCGGCGATCATCTTCATCGACGAGCTGGATTCGATCGGCCGTGCGCGCGGCCAGGTCGCGCTCGGCGGATCCAGCGAACAGGAACAGACACTGAACCAGATCCTCACCGAGATGGATGGCTTCTCCAGCCGCGAGGGAATCATCGTACTTGCAGCGACCAACCAGCCTGAGGTGCTCGACAAGGCGTTGCTGCGGCCGGGGCGGTTCGACCGGCGCGTGGTCGTGAATCTTCCGGACAAGAACGGGCGCGAAGCCATTCTCGCTGTCCACACGCGCAAGGTTCCTCTTGCCAAAGATGCCAGCCTTTCGGAACTGGCGGCGGCGACCCCAGGGCTGTCCGGCGCCGACCTGAGGAATCTCGTCAATGAGGCGGCGCTGCTGGCGGCCCGCCGCGAACAAAACGAGGTACGCCAGAAGGACTTCATGGATGCGCTGGAAAAGATCGTGCTTGGTCCCGAACGGCCGATCCTGTTGAGCACAGCGGATCGCGAGCGGATCGCGTACCACGAGAGCGGACACGCGATCCTCGGCCTGGTGGTGCCCGGTGCCGATCCGGTGCACCGGGTCACGATCGTGCCGCGCGGGCAGGCGCTGGGTGTCACGTACCAACGGCCGCAGACGGATCGCTACAACTATCCCGAAGCCTATTTGCGGGCCAGGATCGTCGGCATGCTCGGCGGCCGTGTGGCCGAGGAAGTCGTGTACGGCACCAGGACCACCGGCGCGGAGAACGACATCGAACAGGCGACCAATCTTGCCCGCAACATGGTCACGCGCTGGGGCATGAGCGACGAGCTCGGGATGGTGCAGCTGGCGCCGCACCAGAATCCCTACCTGAGCGGTATCGTCGGCTTCGGCGGTGACAAACCGTTCAGCGAGGAAACTGCGCGCACGGTCGACCTCGAAGTGCAACGCATCATCAACGAGTGCCATGACGAAGCCATGCAACTGTTGCGCAAGCACCGAAAGGAACTCGATGCGCTGGTGCGCGCCTTGCTGGAACGGGAAACCCTGGATGAACAGGAAATCCTCGCGGTCACCGGCCTGCCGCCTGCGCCCGAACTGGAGAGCCGAGTCATACCGGCGGCCGGCGCCCGCGTCCGTCCGCACTGATTGCGATCTGTTTCCATTTGCGCACACCGTCCTCCGGCATTGCCGACAGCCTCCCATAGCCAGGCAGGGGGCATGATTTTTCGCGCCCGTGCGGACTTCGGGCCGGGTGCATCTGAAAGCCGCTTGGGGTGACACGCGTGCTGATGGGAATATGCGTAAATTCTTTGGGGAAAATAGCTTGCATCTGGCGTTCAGAATCGGCCTGTTTCTCAAAGGCGCTTTCGCGCTGACTGAGAGCATCGCCGGCATTGCAGCGTATTTTTTTACGCAGCGCCTTTTGCATAGCCTCGTCTACACGATTACCCAAGATGAACTTGCAGAAGATTCGCGTGGCTTGATCGCCAATTTTTTGAGGCAGTCGGTGAATCACTTTACGGGCAATACACAGCACTTCGCTGCCTATTACCTGCTTGGTCATGGTGTCGTGAAACTATGGCTGATTATCGGGCTGCTGAGAAAGCAACTGTGGTATTACCCGGTTGCGATCGCCGTGTTTGGACTGTTTGTCGTCTATCAGCTGTACCGCTTCAGTTTTACGCATTCACTTTGGCTGCTATTGATCACCGCGCTGGACCTGGCTGTCATGGCACTAACATGGTATGAATACCAATTCCTTCGTCGGGAATCAGCCAGGTAACCAGGTAGGGCATAGCGTTCATCGATCCACATCCGCCATCACAAAATCGATGCTGCCGAGGATCGCAATCAGGTCGGCCACCATCAGCCCGCGGCAAAGCAGCGGAATCGTTTGCAGATGCGGAAACGAAGGCGTGCGGATGCGTACCCGGTAGGGCATGGTGCCGCCGTCGCTGATCAGGTAATACCCGTTGATGCCCTTGGTGGCCTCGATGCTGATCATCGCTTCGCCACGCGGGATCACCGGCCCCCAGCTCACGTTCAGGAAATGCGCGATCAGGGTTTCAATGTCGTGCATCGTGCGTTCCTTGCGCGGCGGCGTCGTCAGCGGATGATCCGCCTTGTACGAGCCGGCCGGCATGTGGTTGACGCACTGTTCGATGATGCGCAGGCTCTGGCGCATTTCCTCGACACGCACCGCACAGCGGTCGTAGCAATCGCCATGCTGGCCGGTGGGGATATCGAACTCGAACTGTTCATAACCCGAATAGGGCCTGCGCTTGCGCAGGTCCCAGTCGAAACCGCAGGCGCGCAGGTTGGGTCCGGTCACGCCCCAGTCAATCGCCTCGTCCACCGTATAGCTGCCGATGCCACGCGTGCGTGCCTGCAGGATGCGATTGCCCAGCGCGATCCTGTCGTACTCCGCGAGCCGGCGCGGCATATAGTCGAGGAAATCGCGTACCAGCCGGTCCCAGCCATCGGGCAGGTCCTGCGCCACGCCGCCGATGCGAAACCAGCTCGGATGCATGCGGCCGCCGCAGACGGCCTGGACGATATCGAATATCCGTTCGCGATCGTTGAACATGTAGAACACCGGCGACAGCGCTCCCAGGTCCTGCGCGAAGGTGCCGTAGAACACCAGGTGGCTCGCGATGCGGAACAGCTCCGCCATCATCACGCGGATGACCTTCACCCGCTCCGGCACGTCGATGCCGGCCAGCTTTTCCACCGTCAGCACATACGGCAGGTTGTTCATCACCCCCCCCAGATAATCGACGCGGTCGGTGTAGGGAATATAGGTATGCCAAGTCTGGCGCTCGCCCATTTTTTCCGCGCCGCGATGGTGATAACCGATATCGGGAACGGCATCGACGATTTCCTCGCCGTCGAGCTGCAGCACGATACGGAACACGCCATGCACGCTGGGATGGTTCGGCCCCAGGTTGAGGAACATGAAATCGGCTCCGTCGCGCGAAAGCCGCATGCCCCATTCTTCCGGATGAAAACGCAGCGCTTCCTGCTCGGCTTCCTCCCTGTACTCGGGCAGGCGAAATGCTTCCATCTCGGTGGCGCGGGCGGGATGGTCCTTGCGCAGCGGATGGCCTTGCCAGGTCGGCGGCATCAGGATGCGGCGCAGGTGCGGATGGCCTTGAATGCCGATGCCGAACATGTCCCACAATTCGCGCTCGTACCAG
Organism: uncultured Noviherbaspirillum sp.; assembly: GCA_966211585.1. Lineage (GTDB taxonomy): Bacteria > Pseudomonadota > Gammaproteobacteria > Burkholderiales > Burkholderiaceae_D > Noviherbaspirillum. The sequence continues at coordinate 58,293 of CBIHNU010000001.1, forward strand.
TTGGCGGCGGGCCAGATATCGATCACCGTCGGCAGCGTCAGGTCGTCGGCGATGAGCGCGACCTTGAGACGGATATCGACATTACGCTCGAACGACAGCAGGTGATAGAAAGCCGTGAAATCACTGGCCGGCTGGCCCTGGCGGTGGGCGCGGACGCGTTCGTCGATCGCGCTTAAGTCGTACAGCATGCGGTAAGGCTGCGCGGTATCCCGCTTCAGGTAGCGCAGCACATCGCGCACCTGATCCCTGGCGATCCACAGTGTGGGAATGCCGTCACCGGTTTCCTGGACGGCCGCAATCGCCACGCCGAACCGGTTCTGCAATTCCTGGACGATAGCCGGTGATGCATTCATTCGGACTCAAACCTGGTCGGGAGAGCGCAGCAGCGTCTCCCGCGCTCTCGCGGCGCGCTTGATGTCGCGCTGCGACGGCCGGTCCGGCTTCTCCACGCCCTGCGGGCCGATGACCCAGCTCAACGGACGCTCTTCCTTGCCGATGGCATCCTGGAGCAGGTTCAGTCCTTCGAGGAAAGTGTCGGGGCGTGGCGGGCAGCCGGGAACATACACATCGACCGGAAGGAATTTGTCGACGCCCTGGACGACGCTGTAGATGTCGTACATGCCGCCGGAATTGGCGCACGAACCCATCGAGATAACCCAGCGCGGTTCCAGCATCTGATCGTAGAGGCGCTGCAATACCGGCGCCATCTTGATGAACACGGTGCCGGACACCACGATCAGATCGGCCTCGCGCGGCGTGGCGCGGATCACCTCGGCGCCAAAGCGGGCGATATCGTACTTGCTGGTGAAGCTGGTGGCCATTTCGACATAGCAGCAGGACAGGCCGAAGTTGTAAGGCCAGACCGAATTCTTGCGGCCCCACGCGACCAGATCCTGCAAGCGCGCCAGCACCACGCTACGGCGCACGGCTTGTTCCATGCGGCCGTCTTCCTGGCCCGTTGACGCCTCAGGCGTTGCCTTGCTTAACCACCATCGCATTGTCCGATTCCTTCCCATGCTGGGGAACATGCCAGCGCGTTCTTTCGCGCCAATCCAGTGCCCCCAGCCGCCACAGGTAAGCCAGCGCAACGAGCAGGATGCCGATGAACACCAGCGCTTCGATATACCCGGCCCAGCCCGCTTCGCGCACGGCGATGGCCCACGCAAAAAGAAACAGGGCTTCCACGTCGAAGATCACGAAGAACATGGCGATCAGGTAAAACCTGGCAGACAGGCGCAGCCGCGCGAAGCCTACCGTGACAATGCCTGACTCGAAGGGCTCATCTGCCGCCTTTGCCGTATGACGTTCCCCGGCGACGTAGGAAAGCGCCATGATTCCCGCCATCAGGACAATGACGAGAAAGAAATAAACCACCAGAGGCCAGAGGCTGACCGCCTGTATCGGTGACGTATTCAAGGATTCATTCCTTTCGCCCGGTCTCTCAAGCGGCGGTCTCTCAAGCTGATTTCACAATGTAGTGCAGCCTGCCGTCCGCGACTATCGGGAGTCCTGGATGGTTGTTGTAGGGAGGATTTGATGTTGGGTTCCGGTCAAGCCTTGTTCAACGGGCAATACGCATCGCTAAACGACGCAAATGAAGCATCGGCAGTTATGGATTGGCGAGCGTGATCTCCGTATTCACGTCGAAGCGCTTTGCCAATTGATCGATTTGCTCCCGCGTCGGAAGGGCAGGTTGTGCTCCGTAGCGGGTAACGGTCAGGTGTGACGCGGCAACCGCAAAACGCAAGGCGTCAATGAGAGAGCGCTGCTCAAGAATCGCCACGGCCAGGGCTCCTGCAAAGGCATCTCCGGCGCCAGTGGTATCGGTCACATTGATCGGTAGCGGAGGAATATGGGCGGCTTGTCGATCGCCGGCCAATGCCAATACGCATCCGCCGTCAGGCAATTTGATGCAGGCTGTTTTTGCGCCGTGCGCATGCAGGCGCCGGGCGGCATGCAATGCTGACGCCACGTCGTGGCATTCAATGCCGGTCAGGCGTTTCGCTTCGCCGGCATTGGGCGTAATGAAATCGCTCAGCCGGAGCAGGGTGTCGGTAACGCGATCTGCCGGAGAGGGATCGAGAACAATCTTGATGCCGCACCGGCTGGCCGCATGCACCGCCCGCTCCACCGCAAAGCCGGCCAGTTCGCAATCGACGACCAATACCGAACCCGGCGGCGCATCATCGATCGCTTGCGTAACGGAATCCATATCCTGGTCTGTCCATGCCGCGTTCGCATTGGCTGACAAGACGATACCTTTATTGCCATCGGACGGCACGACAATCATCGCGACGCCGGTGCTTGCGTGCGCGATCTTCCTGACTCCGGAAAGATCCACGCCGATGGTGCGCAGCGACGCCAGCGCCTGCTCAGCCAGGTCATCATCGCCTGCATGCGCAAATAGCCGGGCATCAATGCCGAGCTTACTGGCAAGGTAAGCGACATTCGCCGCCTTTCCTCCGGCAAGCCGCGCAAATTCGGTTCCCATCACGGTTTCTCCAATACCCGGCCAGTGGTCGACACGGATCTGGAAGTCGGCATTGATGCTTCCCAATGACAAAAGCCGGCGTTGTTGAACGTGATGTGGATTTGCAGCCATCATGCATTTTCAGGGTGAAAACAGCGCGCATATGCTGCAGCTTTTGACCGCGGCGCCCGCTGTCCGGAGCAGCGGATGTCGATCGCTTTGATGCGTATCAAGACTGCATCTTCGTCAATCGCCCGTGGGCGACAACTGGAAGCTCTTTACGTGCTCCATATTGAGCAGAAATGCCGCGAGGGCAGAAATGTTGCGGGCATTACTGGATCGCAAAATCATGCGGTATTCGAAATACAAGCCATCCTCGGTAATGCGGTAACTCATGTTGGCGATGTTGAAGCCATGCTCCTTCATGATTTTCCGGATCTGCTCTTCCGGCAATACCGCATTCCTGTCGAAGCGCAGCGAATGATGGGCATAAGCGAGGGAAGGCATCCACGATTCGATCTTCCGGAAAAAGGAAAGAATGCCCAAGGTAAGGGCGGTCGCGAAGATCGCAGGAAAGTAAAAGCCGATTCCGATCAGCACGCCGATTGCCGCAGTAATCCATATCGATGCGGCAGTCGTCAATCCGCGTACGCTGAGCCCTTCCTTGAAGATGACGCCGGCGCCGAGAAAGCCTATGCCCGTCATGATGCCTTGCGCCATCCGGGTCGGGTCTGTCCTGATGACGTCGCTGGAGAGACTGGACGGCCATGCCCATTGATACATGGTGATCAGCATCAGCAGGCTTGATGCGACGCACACCAGCGCATGCGTTCGAAAACCGGCCGGGCGGCCATGAAAGCTCCGTTCTAGTCCGATGATGCCTCCTGCGAATAAAGCTGCCAGAAGATGGAGCGTAATAGTGACGGTGTCCATGAGTGATGGTGTCCATGCCGATGCGATGAATTCATGAATGAAAAAAACATGGCCGCGCTGCAGCGCGAGTCAGAGCGTAATCAGGATCTTGCTGTCAAAGTTATTTTTAGATGAAGGAGCTGGACATGACAATTGATCTTGATACCCATCGCGATCCGTCAGGATTTCCGATCGATCATCCAATGGATGCTCTCAAGAAGGATCATGATTTGGTGAAACAGCTGTTTGATCGATACCTGGAAATCCAGCATGACATGGACGAAAGGAGCGATATCAGTGACGAAATCCTGTTGCGTTTAAACCGCCACATGTCGATGGAAGAAAACGTTTTTTATCCGAGGGTGCGCGACGTGGACGCGGAACTGGTCAAGCAATGCGAGGTGGAACATCAGCACGCCAGAAAATTGATGCAGCAAATCCGCGCGATGGAAGAAGGTGACGCAAAGATCCAGGTACTCCGGCAATTGGAAAATGCCATTTCCATGCACGTGGACACCGAAGAGAAGGTGTTATTCCCGGAAGTGATACAAGCGAATATCGATTTGACCGAGCTTGGCATGGAGATGCAAGCTTTCGAGTTAAGCATGGTGGCATCGGAAGCGCCTTCGTCGCAAAAGCCGGAAAGACGGCTTTAGGCTCTTAATGGCATGGCCGGAGAAAAGTGCAGAGCTCTCGGAACTGGCGAAACGATTACGAATCCCATGCTTGAGTTACAAGAAGAAGAGGTAACTATGGCAGCCGCGACGTACCACAAGGGAAAATGGAAAGCCGAAGTGGATTTCGAGGAATTGGCGAGCGGAAAATTTCAAGGCATCGTTTTGCTTTTTCATGAGGATGGCCCTTCCCATGAACAGCAAATCATGCACAGGGCCGTGGATGTCTCCGACACCGCCGATGCTGCATTGGAGGAAGGGAAGGCGCTTGCCCATCACTTGCTGGGAAATCTGTAGCGGAGTTTGCGCGTGCAGAACTTGTTGAGCAGAGGAGCGTTGCCATGCAAAACCGGGAAAAGCAGCAAATACGGGAACAAGAGCAAACACGCGAGCCGATTGCTCCTCCGCCCGAATCGATTACACCGCCATCCGAACCGGTCACTCCACCGGCAGAACCGGTGACGCCGCCCTCGGAGCCGCTCACTCCACCCGCCGAACCAGTGATGCGACCGTAACTGGTGATGGCGTGAGGAAAAGAGGGCAGTGCGGGAATGACAGGAGAAATCCGCCATGGCAATCGATGAATGCTGCAACATCGACGTCGTTTGCTGCACCGCCGACACGCCGATTCCGGATGTGGCCGCATTGATGCGCAAGCATCATGTCGGCGACGTGATTGTGGTGGAAGACAGGGGCGGGCTGCGCGTGCCGGTCGGCATCGTGACCGATCGCGACATCGTGATTGAAGTCACGGCAATGCATGTGGACGCGAGCGCATTCACTACAGGCGATCTGATGAGTGCACCTGTCGCGACGGTTGCCAAGGATGCCGGATTCGTCGAAGTCTTGCGCCAGATGCGCAATCACAAGGTGCGCAGGATGCCGGTCATCATTGATACCGGCACCTTGTTCGGCATCGTCAGTGCCGACGACATCATCAAATTGCTGGCGACCGAATTGTCGCTGGTGGCAGGCGCAATAGACGAGCAGCCGGTGCGGGAAGGGCGGCTGCGCAAATAGCGGCACGCATGCGGCCCTCCATGCTGGTGAAAGAAGCCGGCGGCAGGTTTGCCACGGAACTGGGCATCGATCTGTCCCATCGCAAACCTGCCGAAATCTATAAATGGTTTCTTGCATCGCTGCTGTTTGGCGCGAGGATATCCGGGGCCGTCGCGGAAAAAGCCTATCGGGAATTCGAACGCGCCCATCTTCTGTCCCCGCAAAAAATAGGCGATGCCGGCTGGGACAAACTGGTCGGCATTCTCGATCGCGGCGCTTACGTCCGCTACGACTTCAAGACTGCAACTAAGCTGCTGAATGTCAACCGTGCGCTGATGCAGCAATACCGGGGCAATCTGAATACGCTGCATGCCGCTGCCAGCGATGCGTCCGATCTGGAACAGCGCCTCCGGGATCTCGGCAAAGGGATAGGCGACATCACGGTCAATATTTTCCTGCGCGAGCTGCGCGGCGTATGGCCGCTGGCCGAGCCTCTCCCCACCGAACGGGTAATACAGGCGGCGCAGGAGCTGGGCTTCATCCCCAAAGGCATGCACGACAAGACGCGGATCCTGGAAGCGCTGAAAGATGCTTGGCGTGCGGATGGAATGAAGCTGAAGGAATTTCCTGAATTCGAAGCCGCACTCGTCAGATATGAGACGGCTTTGCGCAAAAAAACGGTGTCCTCTTCCTGATGCCTGTCGGGCTGGCAATTGGGGTCGTATTGACATGGCTCATAGCGGCGCAATCGATCTTTCCTATGTTTGATGAAGGGGCGATGCAAGGGCTGCTGCATTGACCCATTCTGGCGTGCTGCGACCGAAGCTGCCGAAGACGGCCGGGCCGACCGCAAGCAGCTTGCAATTCAGCAGCATTTTCAAACGGGTACGCGCCTGATGCAGGGAGAGAAAAACCATGAGCTTGAATGTCGCACAAAAACTGATACGGTCGCACCTGGTGCAGGGCGACATGCAGCCCGGCCAGGAGATCGGGCTTCGCGTGGACCAGACCCTGACGCAGGATGCGACCGGAACGCTGGTGATGCTGGAGCTGGAAGCAATGGGCCTGGACAGGGTGAAGACCGAAATCAGTGTCCAGTATGTCGACCACAACCTGATCCAGGAAGATTACAAAAATCCCGACGACCACCTGTTCCTCGGCAGCGCCTGCCGGCGCTTCGGCCTGTGGTATTCGCGGCCGGGAAACGGCGTGAGCCATCCGTGTCATCAGGAAAATTTCGGCAAGCCGGGCAAGACGCTGCTCGGTTCCGACAGCCACACGCCGGCCGGCGGCGCCATCGGCATGCTGGCGATCGGCGCCGGCGGACTGGAAGTTGCGCTGGCGATGGCGGGCGGACCGTTTTTCACGAGCATGCCGCAAATCTGGGGCGTCAAGCTCACCGGCCGCTTGCCGGAATGGGTCAGCGCCAAGGATGTGATCCTCGAAATGCTGCGCCGTCATGGCGTGCAGGGCGGCCTGGGCCGCATTATCGAATACTATGGGCCGGGGCTCGATACGCTCTCCGCGATGGATCGGCATGTCATCGCCAACATGGGCGCCGAATTGGGCGCGACCGCCACCGTGTTCCCGTCCGACCAGGAGGTGCGCCGCTTCCTGCGCGCATGGCAACGCGAACAGGACTGGATCGAATTGCTTGCCGATCCCGGCGCGACGTATGACGTGCACGAGGAAATCAATCTGGCCGGCCTCGAACCGCTGATCGCGATGCCGTCCAGTCCGGGCAATGTGCGCCCGGTGCGCGAAGTGGCGGGCCAGCGTATCTACCAAGCGTATATCGGTTCGTCGGCCAATCCCGGCTATCGCGACTTCGCCGTTGCGGCGATGATGGTGCGCGGACGGCGCGTGCATGAACGCGTGTCGTTCGACATCAATCCGACGTCCCGCGCGCAACTCGAAACGCTGATGCGCGATGGCCATATCGCCAGCCTGCTGCATGCCGGCGCGCGCCTGCATCAGGCCGGTTGCAACGGCTGCATCGGAATGGGCCAGGCGCCGGCCACGCATGAGTTGTCCCTGCGGACGGTGCCGCGCAATTTCCCCGGCCGCTCCGGTACGCGCGAAGACAAGGTCTGCCTGGTGAGTCCCGAGACTGCTGCCGCATCGGCGCTCACCGGCGTCATCACCGATCCGCGCACGCTCGGCATTCCCTATCCGCATGTCGCGGACCCCGACGACCCGATCATCAACCGCGAGTTGTTCGTCGCGCCGTTGCCGTACGAAACGGCGCGGCAAGCCGCACTCGAAAAAGGACCGAACATCGCATCGCTGCCGGCGTTCGAGCCGTTGCCGGATGCGATTGAACTGCCGGTCCTGCTCAAGGTGGGGGATAACATCTCCACCGACGAGATCATGCCAGCGGGTTTGCGGGTGCTGCCGTTCCGGAGCAACATTCCCAGGATCGCCGATTTTTCCTTCGACGTCATCGATCCCACCTATGCGGCACGGGCCATCAAGCATGTGAAAGGCCATGTCGTGGTGGGCGGCAGCAACTACGGGCAAGGGTCGAGCCGCGAGCACGCCGCGCTGGGGCCGCACTATCTCGGTCTGCGCGCCGTCCTGGCCAAGGGCTTTGCGCGTATCCACGCGCAGAACCTGATCAATTTCGGCGTGCTGCCGCTGACCTTCGTCGATCCCGCCGATTACGATCGCACCGAGGCCGACGATGTGTTGCGCCTGACCGGCGTGCGGCACGTGCTCTCGGAAGGAAATGCATTGACGGTCGAAAACCTCACGCGCCAGCACACGTTCCAGGTACGCCATTTCATGTCGCCGCGGCAAGTGCAGCTGATACTCCATGGGGGATTGATCAACTGGATGAAAGAGCAGTTATCAGGCTCTTCCGCGTCGCGGAAAATGTGATCCGCTTCATTTCCTGTCTGCTTTTGACACCCGCTAACGAACCATTCCGGTGATCACGACCGCCTTGATCTGGCTGGGCGGAATGCCGAGGTTTCCTTTTGCCGTGGCCAGCGCAAGCAGAACGAGCTGCTGCTCTTTCAGATCGTGCAATCCGCCGTTCGGCAAGCGGATCAGCAAGACACCGTCTTGCGACAACTGGAGGCGAAACTCCTGCTCGCCACCATCGGGCAAAGCGAGCGATCCTGTCGTTGTCCTGCCATGGACACTGGCGATATCAGGCACAGCCTGTTGCAGCGACGCCGAAGGTTCGAGCGCGAGGCTGCTGCCCTGGTCGATGACACTGAAGCTTTTCAGCGGCTGGACGTGACCGTGGTCGGCGATATACACCTGCAGCAGCGATTCGCTATGCATGTCGCCGGCGGAAGCATCGCCAAAGTTGAGCGTCGTGGTGCCGCCGGATCCGGAGAACGTCACCGGGTGTGCACCGTCGCTGGTTGACAGCGTCATGCCGCCGCCGGATTGACGGGGAGTATTGTTCATCACCAGATTTCCCGATCCGCCCGCGGCGGACTGCATGCTCGCGCCGATATCGGCATGCGTTGCGGCACCGGCAGTGCCGGAAGTATCGACTGCATGCGCCTGATTGACGGTGGCATCGCTCAACGTATTCCCCAGCGTCGCTGTTGACGTGATCGAGCCGATCACCCCGGAAGCCGTGGCCGGCAGTGTGTAATTGGACAGCTGTGTGCCGTTGCCGGCATGGAAGTCGCCCGCGGCCAAGGCGGCTGTCACTGTCTTGCCGGTACCGATATTCGGATTGTCGTAGTGCCCGGCGGTCTGGCTAACGGCGGCTCCTTCCCCCGCGACGAAACCACTGAGATTGAAGTTGCCGGAAGCAAGCGCGGCGGTGGTAGTGCCGTCCTGAATCTTGGTGACACTACCGATCAGGCCCGCGGCCAGTGGCCGGGGGGTGATGTCGGCGGTATCGGTCGCGCTGGCGGCGATGCTGTAGTTGCCGCCGTTGGTACCGCCAAGGCTGATGCCGTTCAAGGTCACGGTCTTGCCGCTGCCGACATTCTTGTCGGCGAAGGTCGCGCCGCTGTTACCAACGGTGACGGTGTCGCCAGCGACGACACCGCTCAGACTGCCGACGTTGCCGATGCTGGCAGTCGTTGTGCCGTCATACACCTTGTTGTTGGCGCTGAAGCCGGACAGCGTCAAGGTCTTCGCGGTGATGTCGGCGGTAGCGGTCGCACTGCCGACAATGCTGTAGTTGCCGCCGTCGGTACCGCCGAGGCTGACGCCGTTCAAGGTCACGGTCTTGCCACTACCGACATTCTTGTCGGCGAAGGTTGCACCGCTGTTGCCAACGGTGACCGTGTCACCGCTGACAATGCCGCTGAGCGCGCCGGCGTTGCTGATGCTGGCCGTTGTCGCGCCATCATAAATCTTGCTGTCGGCAGCGAAACCCGAAAGGGACAAGGTCTTGGCGTTGACGGTCAGTTCACCGGTCGATGCGCTGTCGTTCTGGATCTGGTATCCGAGACTGCTGGCGAGGCCGGATACATAATCTATGTCATGACTGCCTGCGCTGTATTTGCCGGCACTCGATGTCGTGCCGCCGATCGAGAACGTCGCAGTGCCGCTGATGCCGGCGCTGCCGGCGGCATCGCCGTCGATGAATCCGGAATAGGCAGGCGTGAAGCCCGGCGCGGCATCGCCATAGGAGATGGTCTGCGCACCGGGTGCGACCGACAGGGTCGGCGCAACGCTATATAGAAACCAGTTGTCGCTGCCGGCATAAGCGGGCGTGCTCCCCGCCGTGTAGGCCTGGTTGTAATGCTTGCTGTAGCCGGTCATGCCCTCGGTGCTGTTGGCCGGGTTGGCGGAATAGACCAGGTAGCGTCCGCTGCCGGGTACGAGGCCGGTGTTGGCGGCATTGGTGTTGATGAAGTTGCGCCCGGCCGCCGCGATGATCGTGCCGCTGGTCGTGGTCACCGGTTTGCTGAGCGTCAGATCGGCCGTCGCGCCGCCGGCTTCCAGCGTAATGTCGCCGCTCGCCGTTACGCCGTCGACTCCGCCGACGCTGCCTGCCGTCAGGCTGCCGCTGTTCTTGAGATTGATCGATGAGGTGCCGGCCGCTGCCAGCGTGCCGACCGTGTTGGTGCCGGCGGCCAGGTTGAACGCGCCCGCGCCGCTGAGCTTGAGCGCGCCTGCGGCAAGCGAGCCGCTTGCGCCTTCGGTGATGCCGCCGCTGATTGCGACGGTGCCGGTAGGGTTCGAGATCGTGAACGAACCGATATCCGCGAATGCATGGTCGACCGCTGCAAGGGTAACCGCGCCGCCGGCCGCGGTGATCGAGCCGCCATTGCGCAGGTAGGAGCCGGAGCTGTTGTTCAGCGTGATATTGCCGATGCCCGTGGCGCCGATCGATGCGCCGCCGGAATCGGCGCCCACGATGATCCAGCCGTTGGAGTCGGTCTGGGTGAGGGTGATATTGCCGGTCTGGGTCGTGAACGACGCGCCGCTGTAGAGCTCAATCTTCGAGCCGGTGCTGGTGTTATTGCCGACGCTGACGCTGAGATTGCCGGTCGTGGTGCCGAGCGAGGCACCGACAAAGCGCAGGTGCGAGGGATCGGTTCCGGTGAGCGACAGATTGCCGGCACCGGTCGAGATGCTGCCGCTGATCGCATCGCTTACTGTCATCGCGCGGAAGGTGCCGCTGAAATTGCCGCCGTTGGTCGTGATTGCCGAACCGGTTGGCATCGTCAACTTGCTGCCCGCAGTCGCGGTGACATCCGAGCCTTGCGTGGTCACCGAGCCGCTCGCGCCGAATGCGATCGCGCCGCCGGCGGTGAGCGCGATGCTGCCCGCCTGCGAAGCGCTGCCGGTGGCGAGCGCGCCGTTGACCGCGATGCTGCCGCTGCCGGCCGGCGTGCGGATCGTCAGCGGGTCTTTGAACGTGTAGCCGCGTACATCGACCGCGCCGCTGCCGGCAGCGCTGCCGATCGTGATCGATGAAAAGCCGTCGGCCAGCTTGTCGAGTTCGCTGCCGGCGAGGTTGAGCGTGCCGGATGCGCTGTTGCCGATGCCGATGCTGGTGCTCACGGTCAGCGGCTGGATCAGCAGTGCGCCAGTGCCGGTAATCGCGCCGCCACCGAAATTCATCGTATTGGCGTTGAACGTGAATGCGCCGCTGCTGGCCGCCGAACCGATCGTGCTGGTGCCGGTGAAGTCCAGGCCCTGCGCGCCGCTGCCGCCGGTGCCGGTCAGCGCCAGGTTGCCGGAGCTGAGGTTGAGCGCGGTATTGGTATCGAAGAAAATCCCGTGATTGGCGCCATCGGCGCCGGTGCCGCCGGTACCGCTGATCGCGATGCCGCCGCCGGCACCGGTCGCATTGATCGACGAACCGTTTTGCACCGTGACGCCGGCGCTGTTGGCCGCGCCGGTGGTCGATCCGATACCGTTGATGACAATTGCATCGGCCGCGGTGCTGGCCGAGGTGATCGTGCTGCCGCCGGCGGATGCCTTGCCGAACGCATCCTGGTAGCGGATGTTGACACCCATGTTGCCGGTGGCGCCGCCGAGCGAGCCGATGCCGGTGATCGCGATCTTGCCGGTGCCGCTGTTGATCGTGCTGCCGTTCTCGATCATCACGCCGGCCGAATCGGCGACCGCGCCGGCGGATGCGCCGCTGCCGCGGATGCCGATATCGCCGCCGCCGGAATTGATGGTCGTGTGCTCGATATACACGCCGCTCATGTCGGAAACATGCCCGCCTGCGGTGTTGCCCCACGCGGCCGTCGTTGCCGGGTCGGCACCACCGCCGAGCGTGATCGCACCGCCGTTGCTGGCAATCGAGGAGCCGTACAAAAGCCGGATGTTGCCGTTCTGGTTGCCGTCGCTGTCCGCATCGAGAACCACGGACTGGCCTTGCGTGGTGATCGAACCGACCGGCGTGCTGTCGAGCAGGATGGAGCCGGTGGTGCGAACGGTGATGCTGCCGGCCTGCGAGCCGCTGCCGGTCGCGAGCGCGCCGCGGATGAAAATGTTGTTGCCGTTCTGCAGTGCCAGCGCATCCTTGAAGGTATAGCCGCGCGCATCGATCGCGCTGGCATCGGCGTTGCCGATCGTGATCGAACTGAAGCCGTCCGCCAGCGCATCGAGCGTGCTGCCGGCGAGGCTGAGCGTGCCGCCGGCGCCGTCGCCTACGCCGATCGTCGTCCCTGCCGTATGCGGCTGGATCAGCAGCGCGCCCGTGCCTTGCACCGATGTGGTGGAAGCCAGGCTCATCGAGTCGGCACTCAGCGTGATCGCGCCCGTGGCGGACGGTCCGCCGAATTGGCTGGTGCCGGTGGTCAATATCCCGTTGGCGCCGATGCCGGTAATGTTGATCGCGCCGTTGCCGTTCGACGTCACGCTGCCGCTCACCTGCTGTGTGATGCCATTGCTGGATGCGCCCGCGCCGGCGGTGCCGGTGATGTTGATGCCGCCGTTCTGCGCCGAGACGCTGGCGCGGTCGAGCATCACGCCGTTGCGGTAGGTTCCGGCCGAACCGCCGGTGCCGGTGATGGTGATGCTGCCGTTGCCCGTGGTCTGAACGGAAGAACCGAAATTGAGGTTGACGCCGGCGTTGGTGTCGTCGGTGCCGCCCTGGCCGACCATTGAAATATTGCCGCCGCCGGCGTTGATCGTGGCGCCGCTGTTGAGCGCAACGCCGAATGCCGTTCCCGTTGCCGCGTTTTGCGTCGGGTCGGCGCCGCCGCCCAGCGTGACATTGCCGCCGTTGCTGGTGATCGACGAGCCGGCATTGAGCGCGATCGCGCCGGCGCCGCTGGCGTCGCTGTCCGCATTGAACAGCACCGCCTGGTTCTGCGTCGTGATCGCGGCGGCGCTGCTGATGTCGCCGCCGACCTTCACCGTCAGGCTGCCTGACGCGGTGCCGCTGCCCGCATTGGCGATGGTGCCGGCCAGCGTGGCGTTGACGCCGGCGCCGCCGAGCAGCGTCAGTGGATCGCTGAAGCTCAGGCCGTTCACGTCGATGGCGCCGGTGCCGTCCGCGCGCCCGATGGTAATGCCGGAAAAGCCGTCCTTGATATTGCCGCTGCTGCCGTTCCAGAAATAGCCTTGCGTCAGCGCCAGCGTGCCGCTGCCGGCGCCGACGCCGATCGTGGTCGATGCGGTATACGGCTGGATGGCGAGCGCACCGCTCGATTGCAGCGAACCGGAATCGATCTTCAGCGTATCGGTCTTCAGCGTGATGTTGCTGCTGGAACTGCCGACCAGCGTGCCATCCTGGCCGATCTGATGGCTGCCGGAGTTAAACCAGATGCCTGCACCGAGCGACGTGGTGCCGGTGCCGCGCACGCCGGTGATGTTGATCGGGCCGCTGACGGAAACGATGCGGTCGTCGGTCGTGACGCTGTTGGTGTCGAGCAGCACGCCCGAGTTGTCGTCGGTGCCGTCGGCCGCGCCGCCGGTGCCGCTGATGTTGATCGCACCGCTGCCGGTCTGGATCGCGGTGTTCCATAACGACACGCCGGTGACCCAGCGCCCGCCGGATTGGCCGCCGCCGGTGCCGGTCATGCTGATGGTGCCGCTGCCGTTGGTCTTGATCGTCGAAGCGGGACCGGAGCCGCCCCAGCCGATCAGCATGCCCTCGCCGGTCGTCGTGCCTTTGCTGCGCAGGACGATGTTGCCGCCGGAAGCCGTACCGGAAGCATCCAGCACTGTGTTCTGCTGCGTCCAGATGCCGCGGTCGCCGGTGTTGGCGGCGCCCAGCGCGAATCCCGTCGCGGTATTCGATCCGCCGGAAAGCGTAATGTCGCCGCCGTTGGTGACGATGGCGGTGCCGGGCGTCATCAGTATGCCGCCGCTGCCGCCGTCGGCGCTGTTGCTGTCGAGGACGACATTCAGTTTGCCGGTGCCTCCCGTATTGGTGATGCTCTGGTTGACCAGGATCGAATGTTCCGCCGCCAGTGTGAGCGTGACGTCGCTGCTGCCGCTGCTCTTGGTCACCGGCGCGTTGACCGTAATGTCGCCAGCCTCCGCGCCGGCGCCGCTGGTGGTGATCGCGACGCTGGTGCCGCCGTTCAGCAGCGCATCGATGTCGGTATTGAGAATCGTCGAGCCGCTCCCGGAGGGCGCCCAGTTGCCCGTGGTGAAAGCGCCGTTGGACGAGGCCGAGGTAGAGATCGTGATGTCGTAGGGATCGAGCAGCCAACTGCCGCTTTTGCCGGCGGGCGCGGCGGCCGAGCCCTGCGCGCCCTGCGTATCCAGCCAGTGGCCGGAGGTTTCGATGCGGCCGCCGTCGCCGCCGTTCGCGCCGCCGTTCGCGCGGAAGGTGCCGAACGCGCGCGTCGCGGAGTTCGCGTCGTGCACGTCGGACCATGCGACCACGGTGCCGCCGTTGCCGTTACCGGTTGCGCTGGCGTCGAGCAGCGCCGAGCGCGCGACGGTGGTCGCGCTCGCCTGCCGGATCGACGGATCGCCGCCTTGCCAGCCGCCGCCCGCGAAGATCTCGCCGCCGCCGGTGGCGCCGGTCGCGTCGAGCCGCGCGCCTTCGTCGATCAGCACCTTGTCGCCAGTGACCACGATGCTGCCGCCTTTGCCGCCGGCATTCGATACGTCGAGCGTGCCGGCCGCACGCGTGACGCCAACATCGCCGCCGTCGAGCACGATGCGGCCATCATGCTGCGACAGTCCGTGCGCCTGGATGATGCCTTCGTTGTTGACCACGGTGGCCAGCAGGTCGCCGGCCGATTTCGCCGTCATCACCACCGTGCCGCCGTCGGCCTGGATCAACCCCTTGTTTTCCGCCAGTGCGTTGACCGCAGCCTGCTGCACGTTCGCGGTCAGCAGGCCGTCGCCGGCAAAATCGAGGCTCACCCGGTCGCCGGCCGCGAGCGCGACCGTGCCGCCCGGCGCAGCGATGCTGCCCTGGTTGCTCACGCGCGGACCGAGCAGGGCCACTACCTTGCCGCTGATCCGGCCCTGGTTCAGCACGCTGCCGGCGCCGCCCGCGTTGATGAAGCGGTAGTTGCCGCTCAAAAAATCCTGATCGCCGAGACCGAGTGTCGATGCGACCAGCCCACCCACATCGACCCGCGCGGATTGCCCGAAGATGACACCGCTGGGGTTGATCAGGAACACCTTGCCGTTGGCCGTCAGATGGCCGAACAGGTAGCTGGGATCGCTGCCGACCACGCGGTTCAATGCGACGCTGGCGGCGCCCGGTTGCGCAAAGTTGACCGATGCCTGGCTGCCGATGTTGAAGCTGTTCCAGTTGGCGATCAGCTTGTCGCTGCCCTGGTTCACCGTCATCGCCGCGCCGTTCTGGCTGATGCTGCCGCTGCCGCTGACGATCTGCCCGCCGCTTGGCAGCGCCGCCGGATCGACCGCCCACGCAGTCGATGTGCCGAGCAAGCAAGCCAGCGCCGCCGCGCGGACCGCGCCGCTGCGCTTGCCGCGCGCACGCGCGCATTCGCTTGCCACAACCCAGGCGCCAATCCGTTCGTTCCAGACCAGCCGATAGCTGCGATTCATGGTCACCCCCCTGCTGGTTTGGGCTCTTCGTCCCTTGCCAGGCTAAAAGAAAATCATCGATTGCAGCCAGAAGCGGCTGTCGTCCTGTCTGCCGTCCGCATCCAGTCCAGCGGCGCTGCGGCCCGGGTTGCTCCCCAGTTTCCACGCATAGGAAGCGCTGACGAAATAGCTGCCGCTCTTCGCGAGATTGACGCCGACACCCGCACCGCTCAATTGATAACGGTTCGGCTGGTCGGGATTGCCAGCATTCCAGCCGGCCCACGGTGTCTTGTGCTGCAGCACGCTGCCGGTATCGTAAAAGGCGAGCAGTTGCCAGCTTCCGATGGCGCCGGCGCCGGGCAGGTCGTAGCGCAGTTCGAGATTGCTCATCCAGCCTTCGTCGCCGCTGCCTTCGCCGGACGGATAGGCGCGCACGCCGGCGGCGCCGCCGAGCAGGAATTTTTCGGAAGAGTCGAGATTCCGGTTCGCGATCTGGCCGCTCAAGGTGCCGAACACCGACCAGTTGCCTGACAGCCGCTGCATGCGGGCCAGGTTGTAGCCGGACTTGGTGTACTGCCCCTGCGCGTGCGGCCCCGACTGGTCGGCAGCCACCGAGCCGGCATTGCGCGACAGATCGAGGTCGCCGCGGCTGATGGTGAGGCCATACCGGCCGAGACCGCCGCCGCCCAGGTCGTCGGTCTCGCTGCCGTCGAGCACGAGACTCCATGCCTGCGCCCGCTTGTCGGCCGTCACCGCGCCGAGGCTTTCGTCGCGCAAGGCCTTGCTGTCATAGACCAGGCTGCCGAACAGGCTGTGGCGACGTGTGCGAATGAACGGATACGCAAGGTTGACGCTGGCGATGCCGGCCGAACCCTTGGCTCCCAATACCGACAGTTCCTTGCCGATCCGGTAGTCCAGGCCGGTATAGCTGGCACCGGCGCGCAAACCGTCGTAGCCGAGCGGCAGGCTGTAGCCGATTTTCGCGACTCGCAGCCGATCGGCCACGCTGGTTTGCAGGATCACCTGGTCGCCGTTGCCGCTCGGGTCGTTCAGGCTGGCCTGCGCATTGAGCCGCAGCGAACCGGTATAGCGGTTGCCGGCATTGTCGGCCCACACGCTTGCGCTCACCAACGGTTCCTCGCTGACATCGACAGTGACGCGCGTGGTGCCCGGCGCGCTGCCCGGGTCGAGCTGCGCGCGCGCATGGACACCCGGCAGGTCGTTGAGCAGCAGCAGGCCGCGCTCCAGCCGATCCATCTTGAGGTACATCGATTGCGCAACGGTTGCCCTGGCGATCGTCTTGCGGCTGCGCTTCCGGTCGAGCCGCACATGCAGCGCCGTGTCCAGCTTGAGCGCCAGCCCGGCATTGCGGATCACGATGCCGCTGCCGTCGGCATCGCCCTCGATGCGCCCGGGCAGGATGGTGATTTCGACGATGCCGTCCTTGATCTCCTGCCTGGCCAGATACGCGCGCGCCGAACTGTAGCCCTTGTTGCGCAGGTACTGGCTGACCAGATCGGCCACCTGCTGCAGTTCGATGAATGTCAGCGCCTTGCCTGTGTAAGCCTGGACGACGCGTTGCAGTTCGCTGTCGTGCAGCTCGGCCAGATCGCCGACGAAACGAAAGGCTGTCACCTTGATCGCCGCGCCTGCCGGCGGCCGGGCCAGAAGCTTGTGCTGCGGTTCAAGTCCGATATCGGGGGCCTTGTCGAGCGGCAGCGGCGGCTGGGCTTGCTGCTGTTCCCGCAGGATCTGGCCAGCGTTCGGTTGGGGAAATGCCAAGCCGGGTACGGCACCGAGAGCAAGCAGCAACGGCAGAGAGGAAGTTGGCTTCATGTCATGGAGAAGATCTTTTTTTGATTCTACTTGAACGTTGCCGTACGGCAAATTAATACCCGAAGCGCTGTCTGCTTGGCACCACTCGGCGACGAATTGCGGCCGTTTGGTTTCGAGAATGCTCTTGAAAATATTTTATATTTCTACTATTATCGAAACATGGAAACGAAAAATGCAATTGCCGCTTTGGCCGCCTTGGCACAAGACTCGCGCCTCGCCGTGTTCCGCCTTCTGGTGCAGGCGGGGCCGCAAGGCCTGGCCGCCAGCAAAATCGCGGAGCGCCTTGATTTGCCGCCGTCGTCGCTATCCTTTCATTTGAAGGAACTGATGCACGCGAACATGGTGACGCAGACCAAGGACGGCCGATCCCTGATTTACGCGGCGAACTTCAACACGATGAATACGCTGATCGCGTTTCTGAGTGAAAACTGCTGCGGCGGCAATGACTGCTCCGCCGTTTGCATTCCCGATCGTCCCGAAAAAGGAGCGTCAACATGAAACGTCTGCACGTCCATGTCTCGGTCGACAACCTGACCGACAGCATCAAGTTCTACTCCGGCATGTTCGGCGCCGAACCGACGGTGGCCAAGCCGGATTACGCCAAATGGAAGCTGGAAGATCCGCACATGAATTTCGCGATTTCGCAGCGCGGTGCGAAAGCCGGGCTGGACCATCTGGGTATCCAGGTCGAGTCCGATGCCGAACTGTCGGAAATGCAGGCGCGCCTGGACGCATTGCAACCGGGCATCGAGAAGAAGGAGGGCGCGCAATGCTGCTACGCAAAGTCCGACAAGTATTGGCTATCCGACCCGTCCGGCATTGCATGGGAAACCTTTCACTCGCTCGACAGCATCCCGGTATTCGGCGTATCGAAGAGCGCCGCTCCATCCGGGATCGCCATCAATGTACCGATAGCGCAGCCGGCGAATAAAGCCGGAACATCCTGCGGCGTACCGTCCGCCTCATCCGCGCCCGGTTCATCGTGCTGCTGATGCAGCGTCCCGGGATCAGCCCGCGCCGCACCGCCTGCCCGGCAGGTGCGGCGGGCCGAATTTTTTCACGCACATTCTTGCAATGACGACTTTACACACCACGACAGTCGCCGGCGGCGCCGCACCGGCGATCGGTTTTTTCGAACGCTATCTCACCATCTGGGTCGCGCTCTGCATCGTCGCCGGCATCCTGCTGGGACAGGCATTTCCCGGCGTGTTCCAGGCAATCGGCAGCCTTGAAATCGCCAGGGTCAACATTCCGGTCGGCGTGCTGATCTGGGTGATGATCATTCCGATGCTGATCAAGATCGATTTCGGCGCGCTGGCGCAGGTCAGGAGCCAGTGGCGCGGCATCGGCGTGACGCTGTTCATCAACTGGCTGGTCAAGCCGTTTTCGATGGCGTTTCTGGGCTGGCTGTTCATTCGCCACCTGTTCGCCGGCTGGCTGCCGGCCGATCAGACGGACAGCTATATCGCGGGATTGATCCTGCTGGCGGCGGCGCCCTGTACCGCGATGGTGTTCGTGTGGAGCCAGTTGTGCAAGGGCGACCCGTATTTCACGCTGTCGCAAGTTGCGCTGAACGACGCGATCATGGTGCTGGCATTTGCGCCGCTGGTCGCGTTGCTGCTGGGCCTGGCGTCGATCAGCGTGCCCTGGGAGACGCTGATCACGTCGGTCGGCCTGTACATCATTGTCCCGGTCCTGCTGGCGCAATGGATACGCAAGGCGCTGCTGGCGAAGGGCGGCGGCGCGCTGGAGCGGGCCGTGTCGACGCTCGGTCCGTACTCGATTTCCGCATTGCTGCTCACGCTGGTCCTGCTGTTCGCATTCCAGGGGGAAGCGATTATCCGTCAGCCTGTCGTCATCGCGCTGCTGGCACTGCCGATCCTGGTCCAGGTATTTTTCAACGCCGGGCTGGCTTACCTGTTGAATCGAAAGCTCAAGGTGCCGCATTGCGTGGCCGGTCCGTCCAGCCTGATCGGCGCATCGAATTTTTTCGAGCTGGCGGTGGCGACGGCGATCAGCCTGTTCGGCTTTCAGTCCGGTGCGGCGCTGGCGACGGTGGTCGGCGTTCTCATCGAAGTGCCGGTCATGCTGCTGGTCGTCGGCATCGTGAACCGGTCCCGTCAATGGTATGAAGCAGGAGCATAGGAACATGGACATCACGATTTATCACAATCCGGCATGCGGCACGTCCCGCAATACGCTCGCCTTGATTCGCAATGCCGGTGTCGAGCCGCAGGTAATCGAATACCTGAACCATCCGCCGAGCCGTGAAGTGCTCGCGGACCTGATCGCCAGGGCCGGACTGACGGTACGCGAGGCGATCCGCGAAAAAGGCACGCCCTATGCGGAACTCGGCCTCGATAATCCGGCGCGGTCCGATGCAGAACTGCTGACGGCGATGCTGGCGCATCCGATACTCATCAACCGGCCTTTCGTCGTTACGCCTGTCGGCGTGCGGCTGTGCCGGCCTTCGGAAAAGGTGCTCGATATCCTGCCATTGCCGCAGCGGGGGCCGTTCGCCAAGGAAGACGGCGAAGCGGTCATTGATTCGCAGGGACGCAAGGTGTTCTAGTGTCCTGAGCCAGAAATTCGTTGAATAAAACCGATGAAATGCCCGCCATCCTTCGTTGCAAATACGCGCAAGGCACCCGGCCTTGCTCCGCTTTGCGCCTCGTCTGACGCGCATTGCATCCATTTTATTTCTCAACGAACTTCTGACTCAGGACACTAGCTTGGTATTCGCGAGCTACCCGCGCCAGGTGCGCGTGGTGCTGGCCGCGCTCCCGTTGCGGGCGACGTAACGCGGCATCCTCTCGCGAGCCTCGTTTTCGATAGCGGAAAACAGAACCGGTTCGGCGCCGCGCGCGACCATTTCGTCGATCGCCGCCTGTCCGTCACCGGGCTTTACTTCAACCGCGCGGATAGCGTCGAGCAGCAGTACCACGCGGAAACCCTGCGCCAATGCATCCCTGACGGTATTCAGTACGCAATAGTCGGTCGCCAGCCCACCGATGAACAGTCGCGTCACATGCTGCGCGCGAAGCTGCTCCGCCAGATCGGTTCCCGCGAAACCGGAATAGGCGTCTTTCTCCGCCGTCGTCGCCTTGGATACGATATGCGCCGTCGGCGGTAACGCCAGCGAACTCGCAAACGCCGCACCCGGCGTGCCCGCCACGCAGTGCGGCGGCCATGGACCGCCCTGCGCGGCGAACGAGCAGTGATCGGCCGGATGCCAGTCCCTGGTTGCATAGACCGGCAGCGCATGCCATCCGAACAGCGTGATAGCGCGATTCAGCACCGGTATCACCGCATCTCCCGCAGGCACGGCGAGATTCCCTCCCGGCAGGAAATCGTTTTGCACGTCGACGATCAGCAACGCGTCGTGGGGTGTCAGCTGAAATGGTTTCATCTCTCGCAAATCCATGGCATGTGTGACGGACAGGCGGCAGCGAATTTCGTTCCGGCTGCCTTCGGGGCCGGCATCCGGCGGCATGGGCAAAATTGACCAATCTCAAAACCGTGGCAGGCACGGCGCTTAACCTGAATTTCTGTCTTTTCATTGTCGCGTTTTCCCGATGAAACCTTACAGCGAAGGCGCGTTGCTGGCCGATCTCTACGAGATCACGATGCTGCAGGCATATTTTTCGGAAGGCATGAACGACACGGCGGTGTTCGAATTCTTCGTGCGCCATCTGCCGGATCAACGCAATTTTGCCGTTGCGGCGGGGCTGGCACAGGTGCTTGCCTACCTGAGCGAATTGCGCTTCGACGAAGACGATCTTGCCTGGCTGCACGACAGCGGCCGCTTCGATCAAGCGTTCATCGCATCATTGCGGAATTTCCGCTTTGCCGGTGACGTCGATGCGATGCCGGAAGGAACCGTGTTCTTCGCCGACGAGCCCGTGCTGCGCGTCACCGCGCCGTTGCGCGAGGCGCAGTTCATCGAAAGCCGGGTGATGAACCTGCTGCATTACCAGACGCTGGTCGCCTCCAAGGCGGCGCGCTGCGTGCTCGCCGCGCCGGGCCGGCGGCTGATCGATTTCGGCCTGCGCCGCGCGCATGGCGCGGAAGCGGCGCTGTTGTCGGCGCGCGCCAGTTATCTCGCCGGCTTTGATGGCACGGCCACCACGATAGCCGCGCCGCTGTTCGGCATCCCGGTATTCGGCACGATGGCACATTCGTTCGTGCAGGCGCACGAGCAGGAAAGCGACGCGTTCGCCGCATTCGCGCGCGCCTTTCCCGACAACGCGACGCTGCTGATCGATACCTACGATACCGAGGCGGCCGCGCATCGGGTGGTACGGCTGGCGCAGCGGCTGCGTGAAACCGGTGCAGCACGCATCAAGGCGGTACGTATCGACAGCGGCGAGCTCGGCGCGGTGGCGGCCAGCGTGCGGCGCATTCTCGATGCCGGCGGCTGCCGCGAGATCGACATTTTCGCCAGCGGCAATCTGGACGAACACATGCTGCAGTCGCTGGTCAAACAGAATGCACCGATCGACGGCTTCGGCGTCGGCACGCGCATGAATACCGCCAGCGATGCACCGTATCTCGATTGCGCATACAAGCTGGTCGAATATGCCGGCCAGCCGCGGCGCAAGCGCTCGACCGGCAAGGCGACCTGGCCCGGCCGCAAGCAGGTATTCCGCATGCATGACGCGGACGGCATGCTGGCGTCCGACACGCTCGGCTTGTGGCAAGAAGTGCTTCCGGGACAGGCGCTGTTGCAGCCGGTAATGCGCGCAGGCATGTTGCTGGAACCGGTGCCGGCGCTGTCGGAAATTCGCGCCTACGCGCAAGCCCAGCTTGCCGCGCTGCCGCCGCAGTTGCGCCTGCTGGCGCCGGCGGTGCCTTGCCTGCCAGCGATTTCGCCGGGGCTGCGCCAGCTGGCCGGCGAAGTGGACCGGCGCCAGCAGGCGCAGGCGGCGGCCGATGCCGGGTTCTGAAGGAAAGTGAAAGCGAGGCTTCCGATGTACAAACATATCCTGCTGCCGACCGATGGTTCCGAACTCTCGCGGCAGGCCGTGACTAGCGGCATCCTGTTCGCCAAGAATACCGGCGCAACCGTGGTCGGCGTCCATGTGATACCGCTGTTGCGTGAAGACAGGCTGGAGGCGTGGACGCACCACGATCCGCATTACGCGGAGCGACGCCAGGCGCTGTTCGACAAGTTCGCCGACGAATACCTGGCGTTTGTCGCCAACAGCGCGCTTGCCGAAGAGGTGCCGTGCAGCTGCCGCAAGGTCAATGCGAACGAGGCCTGGCAGGCGATCCTGAAGATCGCGGAACAGACGCGCTGCGACCTGATCTACATGGCGTCGCATGGCTGGAAGGGCGACGATGCGCAATTGCTGGGAAGCGAGACGGTGAAGGTGCTGCACCACAGCAAGGTGCCGGTGCTGGTGCATAAACCGGTGCATGGCAGAAATCATGCGGGGGGCGAGTGAAAGCGGAGGACGATGTCACAAAAAACATGCAGCCGCCGTTCTGGTACTGGCTGCTGATTCCCGCTGTTTTCATGCTGTTTCAAACCATCGCCGCATTCCAGGCCGCACAACCGCTCGCGTATAGCGAATTCAAGCAGTTGCTGCATGCGGGCAAGGTGAACGAGGTGACGCTTTCGGAGGATGCAATTCGCGGGACGCTGAAAACCGAAGGACTGGAAAGCGTGCTGCCGAAGAAAAAGGTCGAAAGCCTGAAATGCACGGCGGGGCAAAACTGTCCGTTTACCACCGTGCGCGTGGCCGACCCGTCGCTGGTCCATGAAATGGAAACCGCCGGCGTCCGCTTCGTCGGTGAGCCGAAAAACGACTGGCTGTCGACCGCGCTGTCCTGGATCTTGCCGCTGCTGCTGTTTTTCTGGCTGTGGAGCATGCTGGCGAAGAAGGCCGGCATCTCGTCCGGCATGCTGTTCGATATCGGCAAGAGCAAGGCGCGCATCTATGTCGCGAACAAAACCGGCGTCACCTTCGACGACGTGGCCGGCATCGACGAAGCCAAAAGCGAATTGATGGAAGTCGTCGAGTTCCTGAAAACGCCGGAACGCTACCGCCGCCTCGGCGGAAAAATCCCGAAAGGCGTGCTGATCGTCGGCGCGCCGGGCACCGGCAAGACGCTGCTCGCCAAGGCGGTGGCCGGCGAGGCGGGGGTGCCGTTTTTCTCGATCAGCGGTTCCGAATTCGTCGAGATGTTCGTCGGCGTCGGCGCCGCGCGGGTGCGCGACCTGTTCAAGCAGGCGGAAGGAAAAGCGCCGTGCATCATTTTCATCGACGAGCTCGACGCGCTCGGCAAGGCGCGCGGCGTGGCCGGCGTGGTCGGCGGCTACAACGAGCAGGAGCAGACGCTGAACCAGCTGCTGGTGGAGATGGACGGCTTTGATACCAACAAGGGCGTGATCATCATCGCCGCCACCAACCGGCCCGAAATACTCGATCCGGCGCTGCTGCGGCCGGGCCGCTTCGACCGGCATATCGCGCTCGATCGGCCCGACCTGAAGGGCCGTGAAAAAATCCTCGCGGTGCACGTGAAACAGGTGACGCTCGCGCCGGAAGTCGATCTGGCGGTGATCGCCGGCCGCACCGCCGGTTTCGCCGGTGCCGATCTGGCGAACCTGGTCAATGAAGCGGCGCTGCTGGCCGCGCGGCGCGGCAAGAACGCGGTGGACATGAGCGACTTCGACGAAGCGATCGACCGCCAGGTCGCGGGCATGGAAAAGAAGACGCGCGTGATGAACCAGAGCGAGAAGGAAACGGTCGCGTATCACGAGGCCGGCCATGCGCTGGTCGCGGAATTCCGGCGCCATGCCGACCGGGTGGCGAAGGTATCGATCATCCCGCGCGGCATCGCTGCGCTCGGCTATACGCAGCAGCTGCCCACCGAAGACCGCTACCTGCTGAAGAAGAGCGAGCTGCTGGACCGGCTCGATGTCTTTCTCGGCGGGCGGGTCGCGGAAGAGCTGGTATTCGGCGATGTATCCACCGGCGCGCAAAACGACCTGGTGCTGGCGACCGACATGGCGCGCCACATGATCACGCAGTACGGCATGAGCGAGACGCTGGGGCTGGCCACCTTCGAACAGGCCAGCGCGCCGCTGCTGCAACCGGGCTCGGCGTGGGAGAAAAAAACCTACAGCGAGCACACCGCGCAAAGCATCGACGCGGAAGTCGCGAAGCTGCTGGACGACGCGCATGTGCGCGTCCGCGAAACGCTGAACGCCAGGCGCGAATTGCTGGATGCGCTGGCGCAGGCGCTGCTGAGCAGGGAGACGATCGATCGCGCGGGGCTGGATGCCTTGCTGCAGGGACGCGGCGCGGGGGCGATCCGCAAGCTTCGATAAGGAGCGCCTTCACGCCTGTTCGCTCATCATTGCGCGACCCAGCCGCCATCGACCGCCCATGCCTGGCCGGTCACGAACGACGCGCGTTCCGAACAGAGCCAGACCACCGCGCCGGCAACCTCTTCCGGCGTGCCCATGCGGCCGATCGGTTCGCCGGCGGCCAGTTCCAGTCCCGGATGCTCATGTTGCAGGCGGTCCACCATCGGTGTGTGGATCACGCCGGGGCAGACCGCGTTGATGCGTATGCCTTGCTGCGCATATTCCAGCGCCGCCGCACGCGTCAGGCCGACAATGCCGTGCTTGCTGGCGACATAGGCGGGCAACTGCGGAAAACCGACCAGGCCCGCGACCGACGAGCAATTGACGATCACGCCCGTGCCGCGCTCCAGCATGTGCCGCAATTCATGTTTCATGCACAGCCACACACCTTTCAGGTTGATCGCGATAGTCTGGTCCCAGTTCTCCTCGGTGCAGTTGGCAGTGCTTGCCATCAAGCCTTCGATGCCGGCATTGTTGAACGCAAAATCCAGCCGGCCGTGCTGCCTGACGCTCTGGTGGATCAGGTTCTCGGCTTCGCTCGATCTGGACACATCCGCCGCGACGAAATCGGCTTTCCCGCCGGCGTCGCGGATCATGCGCGCCGTGTCTTCGCCGTTTTCGTTGTGCACGTCGGAGACCACGACGGATGCACCTTCTTCGGCGAACGCCAGCGCCGCCGCACGCCCGATGCCGGAACCGGCGCCGGTCACCAGCGCGACTTCATCCTTCCACATGGCCATCGCTGAACTCCTTTTCTGTCGACGGAAAATTGCCGGGCAAAGTTTTGATCACGGATTGCCTGCGCGAGTTTCCGATGCATCGTTCGATGAGACGCGCATTGCATCGCGAATGCATCAGCCAGCGCCATCGTCATTCACCGTCGTGAGTTTGAACGCCTGCTCGAACGCACGAATGAACGCCGGCAGCCTGTCCTGCGGAAGATGATTGATGCCGGCCGCCGCAGGCCGGCCGCCGCCGCCCGGAAACTGGCGGCACAGGCGATCCGCGCCGTGCATCGTCGCACGCGGCGCACGCACGCTGACCACATAGCCATTTCGCCGGTCAGGTGTGAGAATCGCATACGCCAGCGTCGGGTTCTTGATGGCGAGCAGGTTGCCGTAAGTGCCGCGCACGCGCCGGCTCCAGTGCGCATTCGGCAGCAGCACGATATTCCCGCAAGGCAGTGCCACCGCGGGCGGAAGCCGGCGCGCCATTTCCATGTCATGCCGGCGCGCTTCGCGCAATTGGGCAAACACCGGTTCGGTATCGATGAAATCGAATGGATCGGCATGCCTGTGCAGCAATGCATACAGCGCGGCCGGCGGGATCACGAGATCGGCTTCGCTGTCGCCATACGCGTTGTAGTTCACGCATTCGCCCAGTTCCTGCAACGCATCGAGCTGCGCCGGTGTCAGCGCCAGCGGCGCCGCCAGCATTCGCGCCGCGTGCGCGAAATTGTCGCCGAACGCGGCGACCACCGCCCAGATCCGATGCGCGCCGCCAAGATAACGATCGACCAGGATGCCTGTACACACGTCGGGCGCGGTATCGATGAACGCCTGCAAACCGGCATGCACCGGAACTTCGCCGCTGCCGTGATGATCGAAATAGCGGACCGTCACGCCGCGTTCCAGCAGCGCAAGCAGCGCCTTGCGGTTGACGTCGAGCGACACGTCGAGCACCGTCACCGCATCTCCGGCATGCGCGGATACGCGTTCCAGCAGGCTGATGTCGCGCTTGACCCCGGTGACGAGAACGGCGCCGCGCGGGTCGGCGAGCCGCAGTTGATGCAAGGCGCAGATGCCGTCCGCGTCGCCGTTGAATACATCGAAATGCGTCATGGAATGATGGAATGGCGGAGGTAAGGTCAATGAAGGAGGCGGACGCTGCTCAGCAGGCAGCCACGACCCGGCAGTTGATGCTGTTCGCAATCGACGGCAGTCGCGCGTTCGGCGAGCAGGTAAGCGCGCGGCTTGGCATTGCGCTGAGCCCGCATGAAGAGCGCGAGTTCGAAGACGGCGAACACAAGGCGCGGCCGCTGGTCAGCGTGCGCGACAGGGACGTCTTCATACTGCATTCGCTGTATGCCGATCAGCGGCAAAGCGGCAACGACAAGCTGTGCCGGCTGCTGTTCTTCATCGGCGCGCTGAAAGACGCCGCCGCCGCGCGCGTTACCGCCATCGTTCCCTATCTCGCCTATGCGCGCAAGGACCGCAAGAGCAAGCCGCGCGATCCGGTCACCACGCGTTACGTCGCTGCGCTGTTCGAAGCGGTCGGCACCGATGCGGTGCTGACGATGGACGTGCATAACCTGGCCGCCTACCAGAACGCTTTCCGCTGCCGTACCGAACACCTGGAGGCGAACGGCTTGTTCGTTGCGCATTTTGCGCCCCTGCTGCGGCAGCGCGCGGTGGTCGTGGTCGCGCCGGACGCCGGCGGCATCAAGCGCGCGGACCAGTTCCGGCAACGGCTGGCGCAGGCGCTCGGCAAGCCGGTGAGCGCCGCGTTCGCGGAAAAATATCGCAGCGGCGACGTGGTCAGCGGCGACATGCTGGTGGGCGAGGTGGACGGCAAGGACGCGCTCATCATCGATGACCTGATCAGCAGCGGCACCACGCTGGCGCGCACGGCAAAGGCCTGCCGGGCGCGTGGCGCGGCGCGGGTATTCGCGGCGGCCACGCACGGCCTGTTCATGGGTGACGCCGAAACGATACTGGCCGAGCCTGCGCTGGAACGCATCGTCGTCACCGATACCGTGCCGCCATTCCGCATCGAACACGGTGCGCTGAAACACAAGGTCGACGTGCTGGGCAGCGCCGTGCTGTTCGCCGACGCGATCGACAGGCTGCACAGCGGCGGCTCGATCACCGGCCTGCTCGCATCGGCATGATGATCTAACGGCAGCGTGCGACATGGCGTTCCGCCAGGTTCAGGTAAACGAGCGTGCGCCGCGTCCATTCCGGCGAATAGCGGAACTGATCTTCGTTCACATGCCGGATCGCGATGGTCGCGCGCATCGTGGCGCGATAACTCTGGTAGAAATGGACCAGCGCGGCAGCGGGGCGATCGTTCGACAGGTCGCGATAATTGCGCATCAGCGTTTCGCCGAGGCCGCGCGCGCCCAGCCGTTCGCACTCCAGCGCCAGGTAGCCGATCTCGTCGCAGGCATCAGTGGTGCGCAAGTCGCGCGAGAATTCCAGGCAATCAATGATGCTCAGTTCCGGATTCAGGCACACGTGTTCCGGCCGCAAGTCGCCGTGGCCTTCGACGATCTTTCCCGCGTGGACCCGTTCGTCGAGCGATGCCGCCATGTCCCGCAGTGCCTTGCGTAGCGCCGCGCACACGTCGTTGATGCGGGCGGCGGGCAGGCGGTAAACGGATTGGGTCAGTTCCTGTTGATGCGCATCGATATGTGCGAGAAAGCGGCGGCGGTATTCTTCCGGTTCGATCGCGACCGGCGCACAGCGGCGGTAAAAGCCTGCCAGCCGGGCCGCGACCCGGTCGATATCCTGTGCGCTCACCGTGCCATGCCTGATCGCGTAATCGAGCATGCGCTGCAATGGCAGACGCCGCATCTTCACCAGCCAGTCGATCACGCTGCCTTCGCCGCCAAGCTGCAGATGGCCGTCGGCGTTCAGGACCAGCGCCACCAGTCCCAGGTACACGTCGGGCGCCAGGCGCCGGTTCAGTCGCAGCTCTTCGTCGCAATAGCCGCGCCGCGCTTCGAGCGTACTGAAGTCGAGAAAAGCGTAGCGCACCGGTTTTTTCAGCTTGTACGCAAAGCCGTCGGTCAGGAACACCCATGACATGTGCGTTTCGACCGCTTCCACCCGATAGGCCGGTTCCGGAAAGCTGCTCGGCTGCCGCAGGAACGCCACTTTGGATTCGAGTGCCAGGGCGGATACGGGTAGCGGAGGGCTGGTGACGGTCGTGTGCATGGTGCAGCACCGATTTGCCGGGAATTCAGTGGTTGCCGGACGCGCGCTGCTTGCCATTCCGACCTTCACCCGGCAAGAGGGAAGCGGCCTGGCGCGCGCCAGGGTCATCGGTCAATGCGTCAGCGAATGAATGATGTTCTTGAAATTTCCCCATTCGGTCGCGCCCCATATTTCCGAATGGGCGCGGCCGAAGGTGCGGATCATCGCCGATACTTTCAGCGCGGTATCAGAGTCCGGCGCGCGGAAGATATCAAGATAATCGTAGGGCCCCAGCAACACGTAGCTGTGCAGCCACTTGACGTCCGGGCATTCCTGTTCGATATGCTCGACCGCGCGTTTCTCCAGGTCTTCCATCGTTGCCGGCGATTTCAGCACCTCCGGCATCATCCGCGTCAAAAGAATGAATGTCTGCATGATAGGTTCTCCATTCAGGCCCGCGATGCTTCCCGGGAGGCGCGATACACGAGCACCGGTATGTCGCAGGTCGCCAGGACTTTCGTGGTCACGCTGCCGAGCAACAGTTGCCGCAAGCCGCTGCGCCCATGCGAACCCATGAAGATCAGGTCGCATTGCTTGTCTTTCGCCGTCTTCACGATTTTCTCGGCGGGCATATCGGAAAAAAGCGTGACACTGGAATAGGCGAGGCCGGCATCGGCTGCGCTTTTTTCCATGTCTGCGAGATACGTTTCTCCCGCCTTGCGCATCGCCGCCTCATGCCCTTCCTGGGTCGGGTAGTTGGAAGGAATCGTGTCGACATAGATCGGGTACATGTAGTCGGGCGCAACGAACAGGCCGATGACTTCCGCGCCGACTTCGCCCGCGAATGCAATGCCGGCCTGCGCGGCGGCATTTGCAAGCGGGGAACCATCAGTCGGAATCAGGATTTTCTTGTACACAGCAGCGGCTCCGAAAAGCATGAAAAGCATGGATGCGATGGTTCACGGTAGCAGATGGGAATGGGGCGAATTTGCGAATGCTCAAAGCGCTCCGTTGTGCAAGGAGTCGCAGAATCCGGTGTGCAGGCGAGAGGGGAAATAGCGTTGGCCGGCGCGGTATCGCATCGATTCCGCATCTGATGAGCGCCATAAAATGTTGTGCGGCTGTAATTATGTGCATGCACTCGTGCATCACTGATGGGTTGTAGCCTTCCGTCGCATGTTTATCCAGTACAGTAGGGCGAAAAAACGAAGCGCCTCCCGTCCAATGCATGATCATCCATTCTTCACGGAGTCCCACCATGACCGAAACCTGGTACGACCGAACCCTCCTGCCTTATCTGCTCGACTGCGCCTGCGGCCTCAGCCCGATCCAGCAGCAGCGCACAAAGGTGGTGCCGCAAGCGCAAGGGCGGGTGCTGGAAGTCGGCATCGGCACTGGCCTCAACCTGCCGTTCTACGATCGCACGAAGGTGCAGCGCATCGTCGGCCTCGACCCTGCGCTGCGCATGCATCGTCTCGCGCTGCGGCGCATTGCGCGGACCGGGCTGGACGTGGAACTGGTCGGCTTGTCGGCGGAAGCGATTCCGCTGCCGGAGGCGAGCTTCGATACCGTCCTGACCACGTACACGCTGTGCACGATTCCCGATCCGGTCGCTGCGTTGAAAGAGATGCGGCGCGTGCTGGTGCCGGGCGGGAAGCTGCTGTTCTGCGAACATGGCCGCGCGCCGGACGAGAAGGTGCGCAAGTGGCAGACCCGGTTGCAACCGTACTGGAGCAGGATGGCCGGCGGCTGCCAACTGGATCGGGACATACCGGGCATTCTTGAAGAAGCGGGTTTCAAGATCGATGTGCAGTCGAAATATATCCGCGGGCCAAGAGTGCTGTCGTATCACTACTGGGGACAGGCGGTTGCTGCGTGAGAGTTCTGTTTGGTGTCCATATTGATCAAACCGATGGAACATTCTTCCGGCCCGCATAAAATGACACGAACGATTTGTTCTTGTTGACGAGGACCATGATGACCACGCTGATCGGAATCTCAGGCAGCCTGCGTAAAAATTCCTTCAACACGGCGCTACTTCGTGCCGCAGCGGAAATGATGCCGGATGGCTCGAAGCTGGTCATCGGCGAGATAAAAAACTTTCCACTGTACGACGGCGATATCGAAGCGGCGAATGGCGTTCCGGATGTTGTCGGCGCGCTGAAGGATGCGATCGCGGCGGCAGACGGCCTGTTGCTCGCGACGCCCGAATACAACAATTCGATACCGGGTGTGCTGAAGAATGCAATCGACTGGCTGTCGCGTCCGCCGGCCGATATCAAGCGTGTCTTTACCGGCAGGCCGGTCGCGGTGATGGGCGCTTCGCCGGGCGGATTCGGCACGATCCTCAGCCAGAATGCGTGGCTGCCCGTATTGCGCACGCTGGGAACGCAGCCGTGGTTCGGGGGACGGCTGCTGGTGTCGCGTGCGCAAAGCGTATTCGACGACAGCGGCACGATCACCGATCAGGCGATCCTGCAGCAGCTCAGGAAATTTGTCGAAGGATTTGTCCGGTTCGCGCAGTCGCACAAGTAGTCCGCAAGCAGTCATGCCAAGCCGGATCGCTGCGCGACCGGGCGCTACACCGAAACCTGCCGTAACGATCGAATGCGAATGACCATGTCGACTTCACTGCACATCTCATCGGACAATATGCCGCGGCGCGCCTGGCCCGCCTTGTCTTACGACGCAGGCAAGGACACCTGCGCCACGCTGCATATGTGGACCCAGATCGTCGGCAAGATCCGGCGGGTTCAGACGCCGTGGTTCAATCACTCATGGCATGTCGCCTTGTACCTGACTGCGCGCGGCATGACGACGTCGCCGATTCCTTGCGGTACGCGCACCTTCGAAATCGATTTCGACTTCATCGACCATCAGCTGCGAGTGCTGACGAGCGACGGCATGAGCCGGACGCTGGCGCTGCGACCGCGCTCGGTTGCCGACTTTTACAACGAACTGTTTGCGTCGCTGGCCGAGCTTGGCCTGGACATCAAAATTCATGCACGCCCGAACGAAGTCGTCGATGCGATTCCGTTCGCGCAGGATCAGGTGCACGCGGCCTATGATGCGGCATATGCGCATGACTTGTGGCGCGTGCTGGTGCAGGTGGACCGCGTGTTCAAGCAATTCCGTGCCGGCTTCATCGGCAAAAGCAGTCCGGTGCATTTTTTCTGGGGCAGCTTCGACCTTGCAGTCACGCGGTTTTCCGGGCGCCCCGCACCGCCACATGCGGGCGGGGTTCCGAATTGCCCGGATTGGATCGTGCGCGAAGCGTACTCGCACGAAGTCAGCAGTTGCGGATTCTGGCCGGGAGGAGATGCGATGCCGTATCCGGTGTTCTATGCATACGCGTATCCGGAGCCGCCCGGGTTCCATGCGGCGCGGGTGCAGCCGGATGCCGCATACTATGACAAGGCTTTCGGCGAATTCATCCTGCCGTATGCGATCGTGCAACAGGCGCAATCGCCCGATGCAGTGCTGCTTGCATTCCTGCAAAGCACCTACGAGGCAGCGGCAAACCTTGGCAAATGGGATCGCGCGGCGCTTGAGCGGAGTGCCGGGATTCCACCCCAGCCTGCCAATTCCATCTCTCTGTGAAGTGCGCTTCGTAGACTGGAATGCAATCCCGGCCAACTTTCTTGCCACAGAGCTGCTTGCAATCCCGGTCCGGGTCCGCATCTTCAACGCATGCGCTCCAGTTTCAACTACCGACTCAAACGACTGACACGCGGCACGCTCGCCAGCCTGGCACTGCTGTCGCCCCGCTTCGATCCGATACTGAAAACCAATACGCCGCTGATGCGGATCGAATATCCCGGCGAAGAAGAGAGCGGGACACTGATCGTTTTCCTGCCCGGCATCGGCGACCTGGCCGAAGATTTCGAGAGACGCGGCTTTATCGCCGAGATGCGGCGGCATGGCATTACGGCGGACGCGGTTGCCATCGATGCACATTACGGTTATTACGCGTCGCGCGCGATTCACGAAAGAATCACGCAGGACGTGATTGCGTCGGCGCGTGAAGCCGGCTACGAGCGGATCTGGCTGGCCGGCGTTTCGCTGGGCGGGTTTGGCGCGGCGTCTTATGCGGCACGCAATGCATCCGACCTCGCCGGCCTGTTGCTGTTTGCGCCTTACCTTGGCGGCGCCGGGCTGGTGCGTGAAATTGCCGCCGCGGGCGGCGTCAGAAGCTGGCAGCCGGGAGCCGTCGGCGAGAACGATTTCCAGCGCGCGTTGTGGACATGGTTCAAGCGCGACCTGAACGAAAGCGAAACCGGCCTGCCGATCTATCTCGGTTACGGCAAACGCGACATGTTTGAAAGCGCGAACGCATTGCTGGCCGATCTGTTGCCGGAAAGTCAGGTGCACGCGATTCCGGGCGGGCATGACTGGCAGACCTGGAAAAAACTATGGCAACTGCATCTGCCGAACTGGAAGGGCAATTTGCGATAAGCCGCACGGCCAATCCGATACTGCTTGTCTGATTCAAGTCGGAAATGAAACCTTTCAGGCTGCGGAAGTGCCTTCTCCGGTAAGCGGTTGCATCGCCTCATGCGCCGCATCGATCAATTGCTGCGGCGATTGTGCGGCGATGGAATCCGGCATCAGCACCGATCCGATTTCCAGTGTGATCGCAGTGCGGCGCGGCAGCCATGTCCCCAGTCTCAATGCTTCTCTTGTACCGTGCAGGCCGGCGACGGCGATCGGCGTTTTTTCCGTCGCGGCGACGATGAACGCGCCGGAATGAAACGGCTTCAGCCCGGCTTGCATCGTAATGCCGCCTTCCGGAAATACGATGAGATTTTCTCCGCGTTTCAAGGCAGCTGCCAGCAGCGCCAGGTTGGAAGTATGGTGTGGCGATTCCTCGTGCTTGAAAACGATCGTGCCGAGTGCCTTGAGCAAAGGCCATAGCAGTGCCTGGCTCCGGTATTGCTGCCTGACGGTAAATACATATCCGGGACGCGGCGAAAGCAGGGCGGCGAGCACCAGGCCGTCAAGGAAGCTGGTGTGATTGACCAGCAGAATATGCGGCTGGTCGGGCAGCCGGTTCAGCCCGTGCACCGATAGCGGAACATCGGCAAGAAAGAAAATGATCCGGGCTCCGATGCGGGCGATCGGTCTTGCAAAGGCCGGCCGGCCCGACAACGCGATCAGGCTGCCGAAGACCAGCAGGATCAGCCCGAAGACCAGCCATGCATAGCCGCCGTAACCCCATGCGGCAAGTCGCCGAATCCGGTTCATGATGCATTCCCTGTCGCTGGTTTCGGTGATGCCGTTGACCTACGGCATTCGATTTCCTAACTCGGAAAATCCGCGCCGACG
This sequence comes from uncultured Noviherbaspirillum sp., assembly GCA_966211585.1. Taxonomy (GTDB): domain Bacteria; phylum Pseudomonadota; class Gammaproteobacteria; order Burkholderiales; family Burkholderiaceae_D; genus Noviherbaspirillum. Next base: position 92,205 of record CBIHNU010000001.1, read on the forward strand.
GTTATCGTTTCCCAGATATCGAAATCCTTGCGCATCAGGTCGAGTTTCTTGCGCGCCAGTTCCAGCGCCATTTTGCCGAGAAGCAGGCGCAGCGGCGGCTTCTCGGACAGCGCCGCGTCGATGATGGCCTGCGCGGCGCGCACCGGATCGCCGGCCTGATTGCCGCTGCGCGCGGCCGTCTGCTTGCGGCGCTCGCCGGCCGTCGCCGCATAGGCGTCGATCTGCGTCGCCGACTGCTTGATCGACGGGCCGGCCCAATTGGTGCGGAACGGCCCCGGCTCGACGATCATCACATCGATGCCCAGGGGCCGCACTTCCAGTGCCAGCGATTCCGAGATGCCTTCCACCGCGTATTTCGTGCCGTGGTAATAGCCGGTCGCGGCGAAACTCATCAGGCCGCCGATCGACGACACGTTCACGATCAGGCCGTTGCCTTGCTCGCGCATCACCGGCAGCACCGCCTTCGTCATGTCGATCAGCCCGAACACATTGGTTTCGAACATCGCGCGCACCGCCTCATCCTCGCCTTCTTCGATCGCCGCCAGATAACCGTAGCCGGCGTTATTGACGAGCGCATCGATGCGGCCGAATTTTTGTTTCGCTTTCGCGACAACGTCCATGATCTGTGCGTGCCGCGTGACATCCAGCGGTAGCGCCAGCGCCTGGTCGCCGTAGGCTTCCGCGATGTCCGCCACCTTCGACACATCGCGCGCGGTAACCACCGCACGCCAGCCGCGCGCCAGCACCAGCTTCGCCAGTTCGCGGCCAAAGCCGGTGGAGCAGCCGGTGATCAGCCAGACAGGGTTGTCGTGATTCATCATGTAAAAATCCTTTTCATTGTGCAAAGGCAGTTGGAGTGGAAATGCAATACGGAGTTCGTTTGCTGATCTGCGTCGCAAGATAGCGCCGAACTGCCGTGCGAATCCGCATTCAAACAATCGGATATGTGAAGCACCACTTGGTATCAATGGTTGGGCCGGCTGCTCGAAGGCGATTAGGCGTTGCAAATGCTCGCCGGGAGAGGCGCCCCGGCGAGCATTTGCGCTCGCCTCCGATCAACTCGGCCCAACCCGAAATCTGAAAATTGACGGACCACCAGCTTGCCACGAATGGCCGATACCCGCCGGAACGTTCCGGCCTGAGTGCCGGTACATCGATTGAAGATTCGCAGTGACGGAGATCTCATGTCGCCCACAACCCCCGCCCAGCAAAGCACCGTTCGCGTGATGTTCGGCGGTGACGTCATGCTTGGGCGCATCGTCGGCCAGCATATCCTCCGATACGGGGCCGACTATCCGCTCGGACCGGTCGCGTCGCTGATGCGCTCGACGGCGCTCACCATCGTCAACCTCGAATGCGCGATCACATCCGGCACCGGGCGCTGGCCGGGCGCGCCAAAGGCGTTTTATTTCGGCGCGCCGCCGCAGGCAATCGATACGCTGACCGGCGCCGGCGTCGATATGGTGAGCCTGGCGAACAACCATGCGCTGGACTTCGGCATCGACGGCTTGCGGCAGACGATCCATATACTGCACCAGCATCGCATCCAGCATGCGGGTGCCGGCGTCGACGCGATTGCGGCGAATTCCGCGCCGTTCGTCGATCGCAAGGGCATGCGCTTCGGCATGGCGGCGTTTTGCGATCATCAGGCCGACTTTGCCGCGCAAACGGCGCAGCCGGGAATCGCGTATCTGGACCTGGACGACGAGTTCGCGGCCATCGCAACGCTGCGCCGGTCGCTGGAGGCGCTGCGGCAGGTTGCGGTCGACTGGCCGATCCTGTCGCTGCACTGGGGGCCGAATATGCGGTTCCGGCCCTCGCTCAAATTCCGCCGGCTGGCGCATGCGGCGATCGACATGGGCTGGAAAATCCTGTTCGGTCACAGTGCCCACGTGTTTCAGGGAATCGAAATCTATCGCGGTTGCCCGATCCTGTATGCGGCCGGCGACCTGGTGGACGATTACCTGGTCGACCCGGATTTCCGGAATGATCACCAGCTGCTGTTCGAAATCGAACTGGACAGCAATGCGCTGCGCCGCATCGTGCTGCATCCGGTCTTCATCGCGGATTGCCAGGCGCGGCCGGCGAATCCGGCGCAGGCCGACTATATTGCCGGATGGATGACGGCGCTGTGCCGGGAAATGGGAACGCAGGTGCGGCGGGACGAGCAAACCTTGTGGATAGACGGCTCTGCGTGATCGTTGCGCGCGCCGCGCCAGGCGTTACGCCAGCCATCAGTGCAGTGTGGCCGCGATCGCGCTGTACAACAGGTAATTGTTGCCGCCACGGTATTTCGCCTGATACATCGCCTTGTCCGCGTTCATCAGCAGGGTTTCCGGGTCTTCGCCGTCGGTCGGATAGATGGCGATGCCGATGCTGGCACCGATCTCGATTTTCTGGCCGCGCAGCACGAACGGCCGCGCAAGCGCATCGAGCAGCTTGCGCGCAAGCGCGACGGCGGCTTCCGTATCCGGCAGGCTGGTCAACAGGATCGCGAATTCGTCGCCGCCGAAGCGGGCGATCGCGTCCGACTGCCGCAGCGCTGTGCGCAAACGCTCCGCCACCGCCGCCAGCAACAGGTCGCCCATGTGATGGCCGAAGTCGTCGTTGACCGGCTTGAACCTGTCCAGGTCGAGAAACAGCGTGGCCAGCATATGCTGCGTCCGCTTCGCATGCGATATCGCCTGCTGCTGCATGTTCAGGAAGTGCGCGCGATTTGGCAGGTCCGTCAGCGCGTCATGATAGGCAAGATGGTGATCTTGTGCGCCAAGCTGTTTTTGCTGCGTGATGTCGTGCTGGATCGCGATGAAATGCGTAATCTGGCCTTGCTGGTCGAACAGCGGCGTGATGATTTCCTCCACGGTATACAGCGAACCGTCCTTGCGTTGGTCGATGATCTCGCCTTGCCAGACCTTGCCTTCGAGGAGGGTTTCCCAAAGCTGCGTATAAAAAGCGTAATTCTGTTTTCCCGACTGCAGGATGGCGGGCGTGTGCCCGATCGCATCTTCCGGACCGTAGCCGCTGAGGCGGCTGAAGGCATCGTTGATCCAGACGATCTGGCCCGCGCCGTCGGTGATGAAGATCGCGCTCGCAGTGGAAGCGAGTGCCTTGGCCAGCAGGGATTGCTCGGCCGGTTGCTGCGGACTGGATTGGGACATGGGGACATCCATTGGTAACCGGATCATGATTTCGCATCGCGCGGATGCACCGGCCTGTGTTGTTGTCTGCGGTGTATGTGCAATGCGCACTTCCACGCACATCATATGAATTTTTGTCCGCGCCATTCCAGCAGAGAGGCGCCTGTTTGTGCCGCGTCAATGGCGCGTGCGAATCTGCGTTTTGCACTATTGCCGATGGCAGACATGCTGGCAAACTGGCGATGAAAAATTCGATACCGGACGGCTGTAGCCGATGCTCGATGACCAATGATGACGCGCTGAACGCGCAACGATCGCTGATGCAGCGCCTGGTTTTGCTGCTGAAAAAAGAAAGCCCGCGCGTCGAGGTATTCGAGACGCATATTTCCTGGGTGCTGGTGGCGCAACATTTTGCGTACAAGTTCAAGAAAGCCGTGCATTTCGATTTTCTCGATTTTTCCACGCTCGAAGCACGCGAGTTCTACTGCCGCGAAGAACTGAGGCTGAATCGCCGTCTGGCGCCGGCACTCTATCTTGGGCTGACCCGCATTACCGGCAGCAGTGAAAACCCGCACATCGATGCGCTCGGCGTGCCGATCGAATACGCGGTGAAGATGCGCACCTTCCCGCAGCAGGCATTGTGGAGCCACCGGATCGCGGCGCATCGCATCAGCACGGCGGAAATCGATTCGCTGGCAACGCTGATTGCACAATTCCACCGGACTGCGGCCATCGCAGAGCCGGACAGCGCGTGGGGCGCGCCGGATACGCTGAAGGCGACGGCCGACGAAACGCTGGGCACACTGGCTGCATCGATGCACGATGAAGATGGCGTTGTGCCGTCCCGGCTGCGGAAAATAACTGCCTGGCAAGCCGTGCAGCAACCGGCGTTGCGTCACGCCTTCGCGCAACGCAAGGCGGAACGCATGGTCAGGGAATGCCATGGCGATTTGCACAGTGCGAATATTCTCACCATCGACGATCAGGTACAGGTGTTCGACTGCATCGAATTCAATGAAAGCCTGCGGTGGATCGACGTGATGAATGACATCGCCTTCGCTTGCATGGATCTGGAATTCCATGATCGGCGCGATCTGGCGGCGCGGTTTCTGAATCAGTATCTGCAGATGACCGGAGACTACGATGGCGTGGCGGTATTGCGCTATTACCAGCTGCATCGCGCGCTGGTGCGATGCAAGGTTGCGCTGTTGCGCGCACGGCAGTTGCAACAGGGCGGCCAGCACTCTGCCGAACAGGAAAATCAGGCCAGCAGGTATCTGGCCTGCGCAGCGGCATGCATCGCGCCGGCGCCGGCGGCGATCATGATCACGCACGGTTATTCCGGCAGCGGGAAATCGACGTTTGCGGCCTGCGTGGTGGAACTGGCCGGCGCCGTTCAACTGCGCTCCGACGTTGAACGAAAGCGGTTGCACGGCCTGGCTGCGGCGCAGAGAGCGAGCGCCGCGCCGGACACGGGCCTGTACGATCCGGCCGTCACGCGCATGACGTATGAACGGTTGCTGCAGCTGACGCGCCGTCTCATCGAGAACGGCAGGCCGGTCATCGTCGATGCCGCATTCTTGCACAGCGCGCAGCGCATCCCGTTTCAGGCGCTGGCGCGCGAGCTGGGCGTGCCGTTCTTCATTTTCGATATTCAGGCGAGCGAGGTGGCGCTACGCAAGCGCATTGCGGCGCGGGCGCGGATGGATAGGGATGCTTCCGATGCAGGACTGGAAATTCTCACGCATCAACTGGTGCAGCATGATCGACTTGCGGCGAATGAAATGCAGCATGTGATCGCTGTCGATACCGAAGCCGGTATGGCAATGGCGGACGTCAGGAAAATTGCCGAGCCTGTGCTGCGTGCATTGCGATGCCCGGTGCCGTGAAAGCGAATAGCAGCTAGCGCTGCCCAGGCGCGGTTTTTCCGGCAGCCGCGGAATCGCCCCGGCTTGCGCCTGGGGTCGATGTTTGCGACGCCTGGCTGCCGTCGGTTTTCGGCAGCATGCCTTCCTTTTTATTGCATGCGGAAATGCCCAGCATGAATATGACGCAGATAGCGGCCAGCCAGTAGCGATGCATTGGTTTCTCCATTGAATCCGGCGTAATCGCGAAGCGGAAATATTGCTTTGAAATACACCGCATCCATCGATCAGTCTTCATTCCAATCTACGTCGATCAACGGAAACTTCCCCGGACAGATGCGTGCGCATTGACCTGTCTCATAACGACGCGAGGTATCGCTCCTATGCTGGTCTTCGATCAGGATCGGCGAATCCTGTGACCGCGTCGACGGGCCGGTGGAGCGCATATATCCGGCGGCACCGACTGCACATTTTCGCAACCGCAATTCGATAATGGACAGAGGTACATCATGGCTGGCAACTTAATACGTTTTGACCCGTTTGGCGACATCGCGCGCTACGAACCGTTTCGCAACATCGATGATTTTTTCAAGGATTTCCGCATGATGCCGAGCTGGCGCGGCATGGAGCCGGAATCGCGCATCCGGATGGATATGTCGGAGACCGATCAGGCTTATGTCGTGAAGGCGGAAATACCGGGCGCGAAGAAAGAAGACATCAAGGTCGCAATCGATGGCAATGAAGTGACGATCAGTGCGGAAGTGCAAAAGAAGGAAGAGACGACCACAGGCAACATGCTGCGCAGCGAGCGCTATTACGGCCAGCAGTACCGCAGCTTTTCGCTGCCGCAGGACGTGGATGACGAGAAAGCGGAAGCGAAATACCAGGACGGCGTTCTTGAACTGACGCTGCCGAAAAAGCCGGGCACCGGCGGCAAGCAGCTTTCGATTCAATAGCCGGTTTTTTCATTGCGTTCGGGTTTGCACCGATGCGCAAGCCCGGCCGCCAAAGAGAGCTACTCGAAGAGAGCGACGATCAGGAGAGCCAGAATGGACCAGCCGACCAGGGAATTTGTATTGGACATCATCGACAGGGCACAAGACCTGACCTTGGCGACCGTGCGGCCGGACGGATATCCGCAAGCAACGACGGTCAGTTACGCGCATGAGGGCCTGACGCTGTATATCGGCGTGGGCAAGGACAGCCAGAAGGCGCAGAACATTCGCCAGAACAACAAGGTGTCGCTGACGATCAACACCGACTACGATGACTGGCACCACATCAAGGGACTATCGATGAGCGCCATCGCGGAGGTCCTCAGCGATCCGGAAAGTATCCGGCATGCCGGCGAATGCATGCTGAAGCGCTTTCCGCAAATGAACGAATGGGCGGCGACCGATCGGGCGAACGAGATGCTGTTCCTGAAGATCGAGCCGCAGGTGGTGTCGGTGCTCGATTACAAAAAAGGCTTCGGACATACCGAACTGGTGGCGGTGTAAGTTTCGCGGTTGTCAATGCGACATCAGCACCGGAATCGTCATCGATTCCAGCACCGTGCGCGTCGCGCCGCCGAGCAGGATTTCCCTGAAGCGCGAGCTGCCATAGCAGCCCATCACCAGCAGGCTGGAATTCAGGTTGACCGCCAGCGACAGCAGCGCTTCGCCCACCTCCGCATCGGTTTTTTCCTGCATCACATCCACCTTGATGCCGTGCCGGGATAGATACAGCGCGATATCGGCGCCCGGCTCCGCACCGTGCGCGCCCGGCTGCGAGGCCGGGTTGAAGACCACTACTTCGACGATCTTTGCCCGCCGCAGCAGCGGCAGCGCACCGCGCACCGCGCGGATCGATTCCATGCTCGCATTCCACGCGATCAGCACGCGTTCGCTGATGTTGTTGAAGCTGCCCGCATAGGGCGCGATCAGCGTTGGCGTGCCGCCGTTCATCACCACGTATTCAGGCACTTCCGCATAGTTGTTGACGGAAGTGCTTTCCTTGTCGAACTGCCCGAGTACGACCAGATCGCAGTAGCGCGCCTGCATGCTGATACCGCCGGCGGCGTCGTCGTCGGTCAGGCGTTTTTCAACCGAGCCGACGCCGGCCCGGTTGGCGATTTCATCAAATTTCGTCAACGCGTTGCCAGCACGTTTTCGCAGGATATCGAGGTAGGGAACCATGCCCGGATCGTCCGGGCTCACCGCCACGGATTCATACAGGAAGCGCGAAACACCGGTCAGCGCGGTACCGATCAGATGCGCGTCTTCGCCGATCGCCAGTTGCGCCGCGAGTTCGATGCGCGCCGTTGCATTCTTTGTGTTATCAACATGAACAAGGATGGTTTTATAGGACATGGCAGCGCTCCTGATCGTGGAAGAAACGGCGATTCGAGACTACGCTTCACCCATCGCAGAGTCCAGATGCGGGCAAAAGGCGGGATGTCTTTCTGGCTGAAGTTTGTGGTGCGTCAATCAGGCGAAGCGGGCGCCGCACCGCACGCCGGTTGGCGCAATCCGATGCTGTATATATGCTTGAGCGGCTTGAGCGAATCTTCCATTCCGGTCTGGCCGCCGGCGTCCCCGGGGAGCGCATTCATGAGCATCAGGGACCTTGATCCTTTGTTCCATCCGCAATCAATTGCCGTAATCAATGCTTCCAGCCGGCCATACGCCGTCGGTGAAACAGTGTTGCGCAACATCACCTGGGAAAATTTCAAAGGCGCCATTTTTCCGGTCAATCCGAAATGCCGGGGCCACAACCGGCAAGTACCGAATCGAGTGTTCCGGCTGGATTTCGAGATCGTGCCGGCGGATGAGGCGGAAACCATGCGCCTGCGTTTGCGTCTGATATCGGATGTGGAGACAACTCCGCCATGACGCCGATGAAAAGCAAACGGCTGAATCAACGTCCATCCGATCAGGTGACCATCGATGCGCTGGTCGAGCATATCGCAGTCATCGATGCGTCCGGCCGCATCGTTGCAGTGAACCGGGCATGGCGCGAGTTTGCGGCGGCCAATGGCGCCGATCCGATGCAGGTATCCGAAGGTGCGAATTATCTGGAGGTGTGCGATCGGGCCGCCGCACGCGGCTGCAGGGACGCGGCGACGGCGGCTGCATCGATCCGTGCAGTCTTCGCAAGCCAGAGCGAAACGGCGATGCTGGAATATTCGTGTCACGCGCCGCATGAACCTCGCTGGTTCAAGGCGAGAATCGCCTGCGCCGTCGGCACCACCCCGTTGAACCTGGTCATCTCGCATGAAAACATTACCGAGCGCAAGCGTGCGGAAAGCCAGATCCTGTTCCAGGGCAACCTGCTGGCCTCGGTCGAACAGGCGATCATCGCAACCGATCTCGACGGCATCATTACCTACTGGAACCCATTCGCGGAAAAGCTCTATGGCTGGTCCGCCGCAGAGGCTGTCGGCCGCAATATCATCGATGTCACGCCATCCGACGCGACGCGGGAACAGGCCGAACAGATCATGAAGCAATTGAAAGCCGGACACAGCTGGTCCGGTGAATTCATGGTCCGGCATCGTGACGGAACGACGTTTCCGATGCATGTGAGCGACTCGCCGATCCGCGACGAGAACGGCAGGCTGATCGGCATCGTCGGCATTTCCACCGATATCCGCGAGCGCAAGAAAGCCGAGCGCGAACTGCAGCTCGCGGCGATGGTGTATCAGGCAATCGGCGACGCGATCATCGTGGCCAATGCGCAGGACGAGATCGTCGCGGTCAACCCGGCATTCACCCAGCTGACCGGTTACGCGGAACACGAGGTGATCGGCCAGTCGATCAAGCTGTTCTGCTCCGGGCGCAACGGTAACGGCTTTGATGACGAGGTCCGGCACTTCCTGGAAAAAACGGGACGCTGGCAAGGCAAGGTATGGACTCGTCGCAAGGACGGCGAAGAACATGCCGAGTGGCTGATGATCGATACCATTTACGACGAATACGGCGGCGTCCGGCACCGGGTCGGCATGCTGTCCGGGATTACCGATCAGAAGCTGGCCGAGGAAACGATCTGGCGCCAGGCGAATTTCGACCTGCTGACCGGGCTGCCCAACCGCAGCATGTTTCACGAACGGCTCGAACATGAAATCCTGAAGGTCGCCCGCGCCGGACGGTCGCTGGCACTGATGTTCATCGACCTCGATCATTTCAAGGAAGTCAACGACACACTGGGGCACGACATGGGCGACATCTTGCTGAAGGAGGCGGCGCAGCGGCTGTCCGGCAGCATCCGCCAGGTGGACACGGTGGCCCGTCTGGGCGGCGACGAATTCACCATCATCATGAGCGACCTGGACGATACGGAAAGCGTCGAACGGGTGGCGCACGAGATCCTGCGCAAGCTGGCCGAACCGTTCCAGCTGTCGCTGGAAACGGTTTATGTATCGGCCAGCATCGGCATCACGCTGTATCCGGGCGACGCGACCGGCATCGAAGCGTTGCTGAAGAACGCCGATCAGGCGATGTACGCGGCAAAGAACATGGGGCGCAACCGCTTCCACTACTTCACGCCGTCGATGCAGTATGCGGCACAGGCCCGGATGCGCATGGCCAACGACTTGCGCGCCGCATTGAATTGCAACCAGTTGCAGGTGCTGTACCAGCCGATCGTGGAGCTCGCGACCGGCCGCATCGGCAAGGCCGAGGCGCTGCTGCGCTGGCAGCATCCGGTGCGCGGCACCATCAGTCCGCATGACTTCATTCCCATCGCCGAAGAAACCGGCACCATCGCCGACATCAGCGAATGGGTGTTTCAGGAAGCGTTGCGGCAGGCCGATTGCTGGCGGACCGGAATCGATCCGCAATTCCAGATCAGCGTCAACCTGTCTCCGACCCAGTTTCACGATCATGGCATCAATGGCGAAACCTGGCTCGACCGGCTGCCGGTGCCAGCGCTGCCGCACATGGGTGAAACGGGGGAAATCGTGATGGAAATCACCGAAGGCTTGCTGCTCGAAGCCAGTCCGGATGTGAAGGAGCGGCTGCTGTCGTTTCGCGATGCCGGCATCCAGGTCGCGATCGATGATTTCGGCACCGGTTATTCGTCACTTTCGTACCTGCGGAAATTCGACATCGACTACCTGAAGATCGACCGGTCGTTCGTGCTGAAGATGCAGGCCGGTTCCGACGATCTTGCGCTGTGCGAAGCGATCGTGATGATGGGCCACAAGCTTGGCATCAAGGTGATTGCCGAAGGTGTGGAAACCGCGGAGCAGCGCGACCTGCTGGCGGCGGCCGGCTGCGATTACGGGCAGGGTTATCTGTTTTCCAGGCCCGACACGGCGGAGGCGCTGGACGATTTACTGAGGCAGGGATATCGGGTTTGAGGCCGGCATGCATCTCTGCTTGCATCGCGGTTTCCTTGATCCGATGTTCGTTTTTTTTTTGCCGCACCGAGTGCGCAAGAATAAATCATTTACGTTAATTGACCATGTTCCCTGGTGGAGGTTTTCATGCAGCCACGTCCCGATTTGCACGTCGCCAATGATCTGCAAGCTACCCGCGGCCTGATCGCACCGGGCAGCAAGACCCGGGTGCCGGGCTGGACCGATATCGAGCCGCCGGCCAGCATTGATCGCGCGCTGCATTCCAGCATAGGACGCGTCACGCTGGGCATTTCGCCCGCCAGCCTCGCGCTCGCCGGTGCCGATTGGGCGCTGCATCTCGCGCAGTCGCCCGGCAAGTGGCAGCGCCTGTTCGAAAAGGCCATGCGCAAGCAGATTCGCCTTGCCAGCTACGCCGGACGGGTCGCCGGCGGCGCGACGCCCGAACCCTGCATCGAACCCTTGCCGCAGGACCGGCGTTTCAGGAGCGCCGCATGGCAGAACTGGCCGTTCAACGTGATCTACCAGAGATTCCTCTTGAATCAGCAATGGTGGCATAACGCCACTACCGGCGTCGGCGGCGTATCGCAGCACCATGAGCAGGTGGTGTCGTTCATCGCGCGGCAGTTGCTGGACATGGTGTCGCCGGTGAATTTCCTCGCGACCAATCCTGAGGTGCTTGAAACCACGCTGGCCGAGGGCGGATTGAACCTGGTGCGCGGGGCGGCGAACCTGGTCGAAGACTGGGAACGCGCGATCGGCGGCAAGCCGCCGGTGGGCGCCGAAGCCTTCCAGCCCGGCCGCGATGTCGCGGTCACCAGAGGCGAGGTGGTCTATCGCAACCGGCTGATCGAGCTGATCCAGTACGCGCCCGCAACCGGGCGCGTGCATCCCGAGCCGATACTGATCGTGCCGGCATGGATCATGAAGTACTACATCCTCGACCTGTCACCGAAAAATTCGCTGGTGAAGTATCTGGTCGGACGCGGCCATACAGTGTTCATGATTTCGTGGCGCAATCCGGATGCGAACGACCGCGACCTCGGCATGGGTGACTATCTGCGTCTCGGCGTGCTGGAAGCGATCAAGGCGTTACAGGCGATCGTGCCGGGCCGCAAGGTGAATGCGGTCGGTTACTGCCTGGGCGGTACGCTGCTGTCGATTGCCGCGTCGTATCTCGTGCAGAGCGGGGAAGACAGTCTGAAATCGGTCACGCTGCTGGCCGCGCAGACCGATTTCAGCGAGGCTGGCGAGCTGACGCTGTTCATCGACGAAAGCCAGGTCGCTTACCTGGAAGACATCATGTGGAACCAGGGCTATCTGCATACGCAGCAGATGGCCGGCGCCTTCCAGTTACTGCGCTCGAACGACCTGATCTGGTCGGTGATCGTGAACCAGTACTTGTTGGGGCAGCGGCCGCCGATGAGCGACCTGATGGCGTGGAACGCCGATGCGACCCGCATGCCGTACCGGATGCACAGCGAATATCTGCGCCAGCTATTCCTGAATAATGATCTGTTCGAAGGTCGCTACAGGGTGGATGGCAGGCCGGTCGCGTTGAGTGACGTGCGCGTGCCGATGTTTGTGATCGGCACCGAACGCGATCATGTCGCGCCGTGGCGCTCGGTATACAAGATCAACCTGGTCGCGGATACCGAAGTGACTTTTCTTCTCGCCAGCGGCGGCCATAACGCCGGCATCGTCAGCCCGCCCGGACACAATAACCGGCACTACCGGATCTCGCACCGCTTGCCAGGGGAGCGATACATCGACCCCGAAACCTGGTATCTCGCAACGCCTGCCGTCGGCGGCTCCTGGTGGTCGGTATGGGCCGACTGGCTGGAGCGCGCTTCCGCCGAACGCGTCGCGCCGCCACCGTTCGGCGCGCGCGACAAGGGTTACCTGCCGCTGTGCGCGGCGCCCGGCAATTATGTGATGGAGCGCTGAAGCGGCATAAAGAATGATCAGACGAATGATGCTTGCCAGCCGGCGCGACAAGATATAAGATTCATTTGTAATATATCTTTTAAGGCCAGCATGGCACTGATCACCATTGACGAGCCGCGCGTTGCGCACAAGGGAAAGCCTTCGTTCGAAGACCATTCGTTCCTGCGTCTCGGATTCCGCCCGTTCTACCTGCTGGCGGCGGCATTCGCCGTGATCAGCGTGCCGCTATGGATCGCGCGTTATTTCGGCTGGGCCGACGGCCTGACCCATGTCGATCTCAACTGGCACATGCATGAGATGGTGTTCGGCTTCATCATCGCGGTCATCGTCGGCTTCCTGTATACGGCCGGGCGCAACTGGACTGGCTTGTGGACGCCGCGCCGCAAGACGCTGGCTGCGCTGGCCGCACTGTGGCTGGCCGGACGCATCGCGATGCTGTGCGCCGCGCCACTGCTCGCGACCCTGATCGACGTGGTGTTCCTGCCGCTGGCGACATGGCCGCTATACCGGGTGCTGAAGCGCTCCGGCAACAAGCGCAACATGTTCCTGGTCGGTCTGCTTGCATTGCTGGCCATCGCCAATGCGCTATTCCATGCGTCGGTGCTGGGCTGGCTAACGCTGTCGCCGATCCGGCTATTGCATGCGGCGATCCTGGTGATCGTGATGATCGAATCGGTGATCGGCGGACGGGTGATTCCGGGCTTCACCAAGAACGCGGTGCAGGGCAGCGAACCGATCGTGAATGTGAAGCGCGACAAGATCAGCATCGCACTGACTGCGCTTGCATCCATTGGCTGGGTATGCAGTTTTCCCGCGCCGCTGACCGCGTCGCTGGCATTCGCCGCCGCTGCCGGACAACTGACACGGCTGGCCGGATGGAAGCCGCAATGCACGCTCCGCAACCCGCTGTTATGGATCTTGCACCTATCGTACGCATGGATTCCGGTCGGCTTCATCCTGCTTGGTCTTGCGACGCTGCAACTGGTGCCGGCCAGCGCGGCGATCCATGTGCTGGCAATCGGCGCCACCGGAGGGCTCATCATCGGCATGATCACGCGTACCGCGCTCGGCCATACCGGCCGCGCACTGAAAGCGCACGCCGGCGAAATTGCGATGTATGCACTGATACAGATCGGTGCAGTCGCGCGCTTTGCTGCGGCAATCGATGTCAGCGGTGTGCGCAACCTGGCACTGCTTGTCACCACGGCCTGCTGGTCGGCGGCCTTCCTGCTGTACTTGCTGGTTTACAGTCCTTACCTGTTCAAGGCGCGCATCGACGGACGCGAGGGCTGAAGAGCATTCCACTGATCGTCGCCGGCGGCATCAACGCTCATGAGCAGGTACGCGAACTGATTGCGCTGGATGCAAACGGCGTCCAGCGCGGCACGCCTTGGAGATTTTCCAATTTTCCGGATGCAAGGCGAGACCAGCCGGCCTGCGAGATGCCTCAACCACCACACGGGAAACAGACCAGTGTGACTTGAAAATGCCTTGAAGGAGCACCATTTATTGATATTGGCAAATGTCATCGGAGTGGAATACAGAAGTGAAAGTCGAACCATGCGAGAAAGTGGATATTTCCCGTATTCTGATTCAGCGTCTTGAGGGGGCTCCCGCGACGGCAAGAGTGTCGTCGATGGAGGCCGCCAATACGGTGCTCGAACACTGGTCGGACCATGTGCCGGATGTGGGAAACGGTGACTGTGATTTCGAGATCGTTTTTGAAGACGGATTCCGGTATCACGGCCATTACCGGCTCAACAAGTCTCAAAAGCGCATTTCCCTGTCCCGCCACATCCGCAAGCAACTGGCGGCATTGGCTGCGGCGGCGAATTCTGCAATACGCGAACCGGCGGAGGACGAGCCGGCGATCAGCATGATCGGCGCCGACCGGGCGGAATCGGCGCGCATCGTACTGCAGCACTACAAGATCTGATCGGGCCTTAATTATTTGAAACGCAACCCGGTTGTCCGCACCCGGAATCCACACTTCAAAGCCGCTCCAGAAACCAGTTCACCGCGAGCTGCGCCACTTCGCCGGGGATGATATGACCGCCGTCGAATTCGTCATACGTCACCGGATATCCTGCCTGCCGCAGGCGCGGCACAAGCGTCCGGCTGCACCGATCGATCGGGAGCACATTGTCCGTTGTGCCATGGGAAATGAAAACCTTCGGCCGGCCCTGTGACGACAGCGGTGCAATGAAGCCTGGCGAAAATGCAATCACATGCGTGAAAAGGTCGCCGTTCGCCAGGCCCACCGACAACGTATAAGAAGCGCCGTCAGAAAATCCGCCGATGGCAAGATGCAACGGATCTACCGCGTAATCTCCGAATACCTGCGCTAGCGCCTGATCCATCAGGGCCAGGTCCTGGCCATATGCACGGCTGACAATCACATCCCAGGTTTGCGCGGTCGACGCCGGTGCGACCAGAATCATGTCGTTGTCATCCGCCAAGTGCTGCAGCAAGGCCAGCCCGTGATGCGCGTGTCCGCCGGCGCCATGCAGCAGCAGGACCAACGGCGCAGGATGTGCAGGGTCATATTGCGACGGGACATACATGTAGCTGTCCCGCTTGCTGCCGACATCCAGCTTGTGCCGGCCGGTCGACGCAGATTTCGACGCAGGTTCCGTCACGCACGAGGGGCGGGCATGCAGACGGGCATCACGAGACATTGCTGGCTCCTCGATTGCAACAAGCTAAGAATTTAGATATCCGGGCGCCGCATGGTTCCGATCGGATGCGCTTTTCGCGCGGATGATGCAAAACCCTTTTTATCCTCGGCATCCCGACTAGACTGATTTTTTGACGAACGCAGATTGGCCCGGGCTTCGAGCCTGCGGCCTTTGATTTTCGGGAAGCGAACATCGAAGTTCTGCGCGTTCGGACGACTGAAAGAAAGGATAGAGCGATGCAGACGGTTTCTGAACTGATGACACGCGACGCGAAGTTCGTGGCGCCGCAGGAAAGCTTGCAGCGCGCTGCTCAGATGATGGATGAGCTGGATGTCGGCGCGCTTCCGGTATGCGAGAACGGGCGATTGGTCGGCATGGTCACCGACCGCGACATCACCATCCGCGCGACCGCGGCCGGCAGATCGCCCCAGGAGGCGCATGTCGATGAAGTGATGAGCACCGACGTGCACTGGTGTTTCGAGGACCAGCCTCTGGACGAGGTGATGATACAGATGGCGGACAACCGGATTCGCCGTGTTCCGGTGGTCTCTCATGATGATCAGCATAAATTGATCGGCATTGTGTCGCTCGGCGACGTGGCAACCAAGGCGCCCGGTGCACAGAAGGCGGATGTGGAGCAAGTCGTGGAAATAGTGTCGTCGCCATCGGAACCGGGCTCTGCGCGAGCCGGGGCGAACGATGTTGCCGGCCGCACAGGCGAAGTGCCAGCAGGAACTGCGGCAGCCGGTGCTGGCTCCGGCAGGGCTGCGGGCACCGACCTTCCGCGGGCCGGCGAGAGTGGTTCCAGCCTGGGGCACGGCAGTGTTGCCGGCGCTTCAGGCACCACAGGCGCGAATACGCAAGCCGACGCCGGTACGGGCGATCCGCGCCGCAATTTCGGCGTCAGTGGTCAGGACCTCACAAAGGACGGACTTCCTCCCGAATGAGCAGCCCGTGCCGGATGCCCGAGTGGGTGGCCATTTCAATGCGGAAGGCGCACGCAGGAGCGCTTGTGGCCGCACGGCCGCAACAGAGCAAACAGGATAAGGAGATTTATTATGGCAACGGTTCAGCAATCGATTGAAATCAGGGTCCCGCTACACACTGCCTACAACCAGCTCACCCGGTTCGAAGACTATCCATGTTTCATGGATGAAGTGGAAACCGTGCAGCAAACCGACGACACGCATCTGCACTGGACCACCGTCATGTCAAACCGCCCGGTGGAATGGGATGCGGAAATCACCGAGCAGGAAGCGGACCGCTGCATTGCGTGGCGCAACGTCGACGGCCCGACGAATGCCGGCAAGGTGGAGCTGCAGCCGGTCGGCCCGGACACGTCGCGCGTCGTTTTCACGCTTGAATCCCGGCCGGAGCAGGTACCGGGTTCGCTGGCCGGCTATAGCGAGGAAGACATGGCGCGGCGGCTCAAGCTGGATCTGGCGCGTCTGAAGGATTTCATCGAGGCGCGCGGCACGGAGACTGGCGCGGACCCGCAGGAAGGCCGCGGCAGTCCCCGTAATTCGCCCGTGCCGACGTCGAGCTATGCAGCCGGATCGGAAGGCTTTGCCGGCACGGAAGAGCCGACGGCGCCGGTCACATCATCCGCGCGAACCGCTGCGGAACAGCGAAACGATTCGGCCGGTTCGACCCGGCATGTCGGACAGATGCCGCAGGACACGAGCGCGGAACGTCATAACGGCACGCCCACTTCCGATGCCATGGGCAAGGCGATGCCGCCTGAGCGGCAGGACGATGCGGGCCGGAAGCCGGCGACAGACAGTGCGGCATTGCAGTCGCAGCCTGAGCGGGGTCGGCAACCCGGCGCCGGCCGTGCCGCAGATGGCGGCACCGGAGTCGGAGGTACGGCCGCTGCCGTGGGCGCCGCAGGCGGCACGGATGCCGCGGCAGGCGCTCGCATGGCAGGCAGCCCGCCAGCGAAAGACAGTACCGGCGAGCCGGGCGGCAGCACTGCCACAGCTGGCGGCGGTAGTGCCGCAGCGGGCGCGGCGGCTGCGGGAGGCACTGGCCTGGGCGGGGCGGATATGGGCGCGGACGCGGGGGCTGCACGTGCCGTGCCTCGTGAAGGTACGACCGGTGCAGCAGGCGGCTCCGGCGGTTCGGCAGGTACAGGAGGGAGCGCCAAACCCTAGTGGTTGTTCAATCCCCGGTTCCCGGTTCCGGAGCACCTTTTTCGTGCCTGTGCTCGGGCCTTGCGGGTCTTGCATCGGCAAATGCCGGTAATAGTCTTCCGCGTACCAGTCATAGACCCATTCAAAACCGTTCTTGGCCAGGTCATAAAATACCGGCGGATTGGGCGGATAAAGTCCTATTGGATTTGGTGTCCCGCCCTCCGCCCAGCTTTTTTGCTTCGCGTTCTGAAGCAATAGTGTGTCCCTCTGTTCCTCTCTTCCGATCTGCCGGCCCAGCCATTCGCAATAGTCTTTTGCCTGATACCAATCAACGCCGATTGGAAACGACGCGCTTTTTTGGATGCTGGCGAATTTCCTTCTCAAAAGGGCCAGCAGTTGAGCTGATGTATGGCAACGGCAATCCCTTCGCCAATGCATGAGTATCGAACTCCCCGTACGTGACCTTGTAGTTCTGAATCGCATAATCGGTCAGCCTCCCTCTGGAGGGATCGCCAATTACCTTCAGGCAGTGCCTCGCATGGGTTTGGCGCTTCTCGCCCACGCCGGTGAAATACGCTTTCCAATGAAGCTCATGAGCAAATTAATTGCCAATATTGCAATTTCACTTTTATAATTTCCTTTTTTGCAATAAAAGTGAGGTGCTCGTATGAAAACTATTCCTGTCATTGCCCTGCTTGGCTGCCTGATCGCAGGTTGCGCCACGCCTCCTTCGACTGAAACGTCGGATCAGACTGTGCAAACTCAGCCTCTCGCTGTCGATACCTCCAGCATCGCCAGCGAGCCAAAAAAAGTATCGGAAAACATTTTTTCAGACCTGGCCGGAGTGCTCTCCGACAACAAGGGGATCGACAGCCAGTATTTGCCCGATGATTCGATCCAGTTACGTCTCGCGGGCGATAATGTTTTCGCTTTCGGCAGCGCTGAGGTTCGCGCCGATCAGATCGCAACCCTGGAGAAAGTAACCGCGATATTGCAGCGTTATCCGCAAAGCCATGTCGAGATTGTTGGCTATACGGACAATGTTGGCGCGCCTCAATACAACAAGATGTTGTCGTCGAAACGTGCGGAATCGGTTGCGGATATTTTTGTCAAACAAGGCATTCCTGCGGCGACCATACAAACCCGCGGCGAGGGAGCGGATAAACCCGTGGCCGACAATCGGACTGCCGTGGGGAGAAGCCAGAATCGCAGGGTAGAGATTTACATTCAGAACAAGTCGTCCACATAAGCGTTGCCTTTCTTGGCATCGACGAGGCATTGCTCGTTGATGCCAGGGAAATCATGCTGCCGCTCAAATCAACTATGTCGCCCCGGCCAGCGGCATGATCGAAACCTTCCCGCTGTTCCGCCTCCTTGGCGGCCCCCGTCACCACTCGCTTCATTGATTCCGCTCAATCGGCCGCTGCGCCTGCTCGCATCCTTTCGTATACATTGAATTTCAGTGATCCACTGCGGTCAAGATAATCGGGATGTATTGCTCCGGTTCGCGGCAAGAAAGGAGAATCGATGTTCAAGAGAATACTCGTACCAACCGACGGTTCACCGTTATCCGACAAAGCGATTGCAGCGGCAGTGGAATTCGCACACCAGTTGGGCGGATCGATTGTGGGCGTATCGGTAGTGGAGCACTATCCGTTCTCACCATTCCCTGATCGCGCGATGACCGAGCAGAGCCATTTGTTCGAAGACCACGCCCGCGAAATCGCGGCCGAAAATGTGCAGAAAATTGCCAACGCGGCGCATGCAGCCAGCGTGCCGTGCGAAACCGTGATTGTGCAGTCTGGCACACCCCATGGGGAAATCCTCAATGTCGCGACCAACAAGAAGTGCGACGTGATCTTCATGGCTTCCCATGGACGCAAGGGCGTGAGCCGATTGTTTGCCGGCAGTGAAACGCAGAAGGTACTTGCGGACACAACCATCCCGGTTCTCGTATTTCGCTGATTTTCATTACGCGGCAACAGTCCTGCCGGCCCGGCAATGGCATGCGCCAAGAGATCCGGATCTGCAACCGAGGAGAACTACATCATGGCTACCGAAAAACTGGACAAGGCGTCGTGGCATGCCTACTTCGATACCGTATCGAAGGCGCTGAACGGCAAGCGCGCGGAAATCGAGGTGCAGTCGCTGGCGCTAGGCAACCAGATCGAAGCCAATTGGCTGCCGTTGCTGGGCATGACCTATGAACCGCGAACCGACATGCTGGAAATCGTGCTTGAAGGGCTCGATCACATGATTCAAAAGCCGGCTGAAATATATGTGGACCGTACCGTTGCGGGTCTTTCAAGCATGGAAATCATCGATGGCGATGGTGTACGCCAGGTCGTGCGCCTGCGCGATCCTTTGATGTTGGCGGCGCCTTAATGGTCCATCCAGATAAACAAGCCTCATCCGGATATGCGGTGAAGATAACTTTTTGTCGCTCAGATGAAATTCAAGGACTACTACCAGATACTTGGTATCGAGCGTGACGCAAGTGACGCCGACATCAAGAAGGCATATCGCAAGCTGGCACACAAATATCATCCCGATATTTCCAAGGATCCGAAAGGCGAAGAGAGATTCAAGGAAATCGCGGAAGCGTATGCGACGCTGAAAGACCCCGAGAAACGTGCAGAGTACGACAACCTGGGACGCCACCGCCCGGGCGAGGAATTCACGCCGCCACCGGAATGGGGGCAGCAGTTCGGTGGCGGCAACCATTTTTATGAAGACGTGGATCTGGCCGATATCCTGTCTGCATTCCGCCGCGGTGGACATGGCGGCCGCCGGCATGCCGAACATTTCCCGATGCCAGGCCAGGACTACGAAGTCGCCGCGCAGGTAACGCTGGAGCAGATATACCACGGCGGCGAAGTCGAGTTGCGCGTGGAACTGCCGGACTACGACGCGAATGGTCTGTTGCATCGGGTGCCGCGCACGTTTCGCATCAAGCTGCCGAAAGGCGCAGCCGACGGTCAGCGCCTGCGTCTGCCCGGCAAAGGCGGGCAGGGGGTGAACGGAGGCAGAGCGGGCGATCTGTATGTCACGGTGGCGCTCGCACCGCATCCGTTATTTCATGTGGACGGTCGGGATCTGAGCATCGATCTGCCGTTGGCGCCTTGGGAAGCCGTCCTGGGCGCGAAAGTACGAATTCCGACGCTGGGCGGAGAAGTCGAACTGAACATACAGCCGGGCACTGCAGCCGGTCGTAAATTGCGTCTGGCAAAGCGCGGACTGCCAACGGCGGACGGCAGCGCCGGCGATCTGTTTGCCATTGTGCGCATCGAGGTGCCGACCGTTACTACCGCGCAGGAGCGCGATCTGTTCGAGCAACTGGCGCGCGCATCCGCGTTCGATCCACGTAGACATTTCACGGAGGGCGCGAAAAAATGAATATCGTGGTGTCGGAGTCAATACGGCTCGATGAGTCCGGTGTGTGCAGTATCGAGCATCTGGCAGAGTTGTCGGGGTTGTCGCTGGCGGAGTTGCACGATCTGGTGGAGAGCGGTGTGATCGAACCGGTGGAGGAATCCGCCGAGCCGTTTTTGTTTTATCTCCGATATGTCGTGACTGCAAAGACCGCGCGCCGCTTGCGCGATGATTTTGAGCTGGACCGGCGCGGCGTCGCCGTCGCGCTGACACTGTTGGACAGGATCGAAAGGCTGGAGCAGGCGTTGCGGAACAGGCGGTGAGCGGCTAATCGGCGGTCCGGCGGACCACTAATGGTCTTTGCCGTGCGGTCGGTTCTTGTCGAGAATCGCAAACAGGATCAAGCCGTACGATATGAGCCTGAGCAGGTAGAACGCGTAATCGAGCAGGTCGTTCCCGCTACCGGCGCTGGGCGCGAGCACGATCCGGTTAGTGCCTTCCAGGAAAAATGCCAATGCGAAGAACAGAAAGAAACGGTCGCGCGTGGTTTTCCAGAAGCGCAGGAAGAACAGGCTCGCTGTCAGCGACGCCATTGCAATTGCCCCGGCCAGTATCTGGTTGATCATCGTTTCACTCATCTTCCCAGACCAGGCCATACAGCAGCGTCAGCAATGCGATCAATGCAGTGGCCGAGCGCCATATGGAAAGATCGATCGAGGGCAATGCCAGTCTGTCCAGCATCAGCAGCAGGTTGTTGATCGACAGGCCGACAAAACACAGACCGCTCCATAACAGCAGCCGGTATCCGCTTTTGAAGTAGCTGCGCAGCAGCAGGAACGCGCACGCGAGCGCGGTCAATGCACAGAGGATATAAATCGCTTGCGCCACGTTACAGATCCTTTCGCCATTTGAATGCATCAGCGAATTGCTGCGCTTTCTTGCTGGTTTTGGAGTGGATCAGATTGGTGATGTCGACGAGCTGCCTGGTGTAGGTTTCGGCCACGCGATCGATCATTTCCCGCAGCTCACCAGTCGACGGCTCGTAGCGGTACGAAGGCGTGTCCTCCACCGTCTGTCGCAGTACACCGGCCGCATACAGATCTGACAATAATTCGCTCGCGGCTTTCTCGCTCATGTACAGGCGCCGCGCCAGATGCACGCCATTCCAGGCTTGCTCGGCTTCATTGCGCAAGAGCAGCATTGCCTCAAGATACGGGACCGAAGGGACGCTCACCAGAATGAAGCGCTGCACGTCGTCGGGGATTTGTTCCCGTGCCATATTTCCTTTCCGTATTACGGCGGCGGAGTGCGAGTGTGCTCGCCGGCTCCGTCGCGGTTGACCGTGGCAGCCGCCGGCATCCCCGGTGCGACTGCAAAGTTCATTGCCAGCGCTTGGTAGAGTGCTGTAGGACAAATGAGTTTCGATATGGCGCTTGCAATCACCGATACCGACATCAGCGGCAGCAGCATGTGGTGGCTGTCGGTCATTTCCATCATGATGATGAACGAGGTAATCGGTGCGCGCGTCACACCGGAAAGATAGGCGGCCATGACCAGCAGCACGATCGCGCTGTGCGCGGCAATGGACGGCATCAAGTACGCAATATTGTCACCTATCCCGGCGCCGGCGGCGAGCGATGGTGCAAAAATGCCTCCAGGCAATCCAGCGATGGAGGTAATCAACGTGGCGAGCAGTTTTGCCACACCGAAATACCAAGGCAGGGTGGCGCTGTCTTCCAGCGAGAGCCGGGTTGGTTGATAACCGGTGCCGAATATCATGCCGTTGGTGCTCATCCCAAGAATCGCCAGCACAAGGCCGCATGCGGCGGCGAATGCCAGCGGCTTTTGCTTTGCATAGCGTGCGATGCGCGCAGGCATCCGGAATGTCGCAGCGGTCAGCAGGCGGCTGAATACGCCACCTGCCGCGCCGCCGATCACGCCGCAAACCGCGATTGCGGCAATGCTCGATTGCCATTCCAGATACGCGCTGGTGGAGCCGAAGTAGGTGTAATTGCCGAGCAGCGCGAGCGAAATCAGGCCGGACAGGATCACGGTAATCAAGGTCGAACTGTTGGCATTGAAAACATGCTTCTTGCTCAATTCCTCGATGGCAAACATGATGCCGGCAAGCGGTGTGTTGAACGCTCCGGCGATACCGGCGGCGCCGCCGGCGAGAAGAAAGATGCGGCGCTGGCCGATGCTCTTGAACGGGCCGCGTCCGTGAAATACGTTCATGATCGATGCACCGATCTGTACCGTCGGCCCTTCGCGTCCGATCGATGCACCGATCAGCAGCCCGCCGAGCGTCAGCATGATTTTGCCGAATGCGATCTTGAGCGAAAGCAGGTCGCTTCGCTTGGCGGGGCCGAGATCATTGATCGCTGCCATCGTCTGCGGAATGCCGCTGCCCTGGGTACCGGGGAAGTAGCGCCGGGTCAGGAACGAAATCAGGGCGAAACCCGGAGGAAGGACAAGCAAGGGCACGAACGGAAATGCGGTAAACAGCCGCCGGTTGATGTCGGCGATGTACTCGGCGGCGAAAGCCATGCCCACCGCAACCAGGCCGACCAGCAGCGGACCCAGTATCCACGCAGAGCCTCGGTGCCAGAAACCCAGCGCTCTCGATAACATCTTTCTGTAGGCATAATGGCGGGGCTTGGCACTGCGGTCGGGAGGGGCTGACGACATCTGGGTGGGAGGCATTTTAGGTGTATTTGCGCAAATTATATTGCACCAAATGTATATTTGGGGCAATATGTCACTGGAGTTTTCGCTATGCGAAGAAAAGTTACGGACAAAGAAGAGAGTAATCCTACCAAAAGAGGAGGAGACGAGCCTGCGTATCTAGCAACTCTCAAGAAGTTGCGGGTGGTGATTCGCTCCGCGCAGCGGCACTCGGCATGGATAGAGAAACAATGCGGAGTCAGCGGCGCGCAGTTGTGGATCATGCAGGAACTGATGGAGTCGCCGGGCTTGCGTATCGGTGAGATTGCACATCGATTGGCAGTGCATCAAACCACGGTCAGCAACCTGGTGGACGATCTGGTGAAACGGGATTACGCCGTGAAGAAGCGTGACCCGGACGACCAGCGCGCAGTTCAGTTGCACCTTTCGGAACGCGGCGCCAGCTTGATGGCAGAGGCGCCGCGCCCGGCGCGCGGAGTGCTGCCAGAGGCGCTGCGGCAGCTCGACCCGGAGCGCCTGATCCAGCTTGACGAAGGATTGCAGGGACTCCTGAACAGTATCGGACTATTGGATGATGGCTATGGCTTGCAGTCATTGGCTTTCACCGTGTAAAGAGCAACAGTGTTGCACGACAGTGATGAGGTCTTTCGGGCCTTTTTCAGTCCCCCTTCACCGGGGGACTTTTTTCTTGCATGTTTTTCTGTAGTGCCCGCAGCGCCCCACGCTGCGCGGAGTTGGGGCCGCCGCGCCCCTTGAACCAAATCATCACAGGCTCGTGGTGCTGCAGAGTTCGCTATCTTGGGAACCACATTGATCGCACTCAAATTATCGCCTTATGAATTGATCCTCGCCGTTACAGTGTTTTCCGCGGTGCTGGGTGGGCTGTTGATCGTGAAAGCCTTTATCGCCCGCCAGCTGCGGCGGCTCGCGTTGCGCCAGGGACTGGAACTGCTCGGCTATCCGGAACATATCGTCAACGCCACCCGCTTTCCTTTCCTGTGCGGCGTTGCGCTGCTTGCCGCCATCAGCCAGCTCGACCTGACGCCGCATTACGACAAGTTGGTGCATTTCGCCTGGATCATCGTGCTGGTATCGCAGGTCGCGCTTTGGGCCAACGAGATGGTTTCGGTCTGGGTTCAACGCGCTTTCGCGCGCCATCGCGAAATCAACCCTTCCGGCGCCACGCACCTGATGGTCGCCGGCCTGGTTGCGCGTATCGTGCTGTGGTCGATCGCGACGCTGGTCACGCTCGACAATCTCGGCTTCAACATCAGTACGCTGATGGCGAGTCTGGGCATCGGCGGTATCGCGGTGGCGCTGGCGGTGCAGAATATTCTCGGCGACGTGTTTTCGTCGGTCTCGATCGCGCTCGACAAACCATTCGTCATTGGTGACTTCATCGTCGTCGACAGCTACATGGGCACGGTCGAGTATGTCGGCCTGAAGACCACGCGCATTCGCAGCCTGGGTGGCGAGCAAATCGTTTTCTCCAACACCGAGCTGCTGAAGAACCGGATCCGCAACTACAAGCGCATGCAGGAGCGGCGCGTGCAGTTCGAATTCGGGATTGCCTATGAAACGGCGACAGAAGACATCGAGCGCATTCCCGCCATGGTGCGGACGATCATTACCGACGGCGCGCTCGATACGCGTTTTGATCGTGCGCACTTCAAGGCTTACGGCGACAGCGCGCTGCTGTTCGAAGTTGTCTATTACGTGCTGGTGCCGGACTACAACAAGTACATGGACATCCAGCAGGCCATCAATCTCGAATTGCTGCGGCAGTTCCGCAAGCGCGGAATCACGTTTGCCTACCCGACGCAGACACTGTATATCGCGTCGAATGCGCCGGCGGAAACTTCCGCGCTCGATCCGGCCCCTCGTCGTGTGGGTGCGGCGTCCGTGAACTGACAAAGGGTACGCATGCAGTTCCGATCATTCCGCCTGTCGTTGCGTTTCGTGTTGCCGCTCGCACTGGTGCTTGCGGTATTCGCCTACGCGGTCGTGCCGTTGATGGACAAGCTGACGCTGCAGTGGTTTGTCAAGGATCT
This sequence comes from uncultured Noviherbaspirillum sp., assembly GCA_966211585.1. GTDB lineage: Bacteria > Pseudomonadota > Gammaproteobacteria > Burkholderiales > Burkholderiaceae_D > Noviherbaspirillum. The sequence goes on from CBIHNU010000001.1 coordinate 117,410, forward strand.
GGACAATCGTTCTCAACTGGTGGCGAGCGCGCTGCAGGATTCCCTTGCGGAATACGTTCCGCAAAAGTCGCGCGGAAAGATCGTCCGCCTGTTCGATCGCGCGATCAGGGACGAACGGCTATATGCGCTCGCGTTCTGCGATCCGGCAGGCACATTGCTATACAAGACCAGCACCTATCCCGAGTCGCTTGGTTGCTGGAACGAGTCGGCAACAAACGGCAAGCAGCAATCGCTGATTCATTTTCCGCAAGGGTCGGTGCACGTGTCGGAAAGCCTGATCCGGTCCGATGAGCGGGAACTGGGCAAGCTGATCCTGGTGCACGACATGAGCTTCATCGAACGCCGCAGCGCCGATACGCGCAAATATGTGATCTGGCTGTTCGGCGTGCTGGCGGTGGTGATCTCCCTGATCACCGTGGTCATCGCGCACCTGAGCTGGCGTGGCTGGATCAAGGGCGTCAAGGGCATGTTGCGCAGCGATTTCCTGCGTCCGCAGCAAAAAACGCCACCCGAGATGCTGCCGCTGATCGGCGACCTGCGCACCTTGCTGCATGAGTACAACGTCGAGCGTCATGGTGCGAACAGTGCATCGCAGGCATGGGTGCCGGAAAAATTGCGCTCGCTATTGCATACCGAGCTGGCCGGCGACGAGGTGCTGGTGGTATCCAACCGCGAGCCGTACATTCACGACGCGACGCCCGAGGGTATCAAGGTGCGCCGTCCCGCAAGCGGCCTGGTGACGGCGGTCGAGGCGGTGATGCGCGCTTGCTCCGGTACCTGGATCGCGCATGGCAGCGGTTCGGCCGACCGCGAAGTCGTCGACCGCAACGATCGCGTGCAGGTACCTCCGGCACGTCCCAGCTATACGTTGCGCCGGGTCTGGCTGTCGAAAGAAGAAGAGCAGGGCTACTACTACGGATTTTCCAATGAAGGTCTGTGGCCGTTGTGCCATATTGCGCATGTGCGGCCGGTGTTCCGGTCGAGCGACTGGGAACAGTATGTCGAGGTCAACCAGCGTTTCGCTGATGCGGTTGTGGCCGAAGCGAATACCGACGACCCGGTGGTGCTGGTGCAGGATTATCATTTTGCGCTGTTGCCACGCATGGTGCGCGAGATGTTGCCGAAAGCGACCATCATTACGTTCTGGCATATTCCCTGGCCCAATTCGGAATCGTTCGGCATTTGTCCATGGCGCGAACAGATCCTCGAAGGTCTGTTGGGCAGCACCATCCTCGGCTTCCACACGCCATTCCATCGCAAGAATTTCCTCGAAACGGTCGATCGCTATCTGGAAACGCGCATCGAATACGAGGCATCGACGATTTCCTATGGCGGCGACCTGACGCAGGTCGAGCATTATCCGATCTCGATCGCCTGGCCGGACGAAGACGCGAGCAGCGTGCACAGCATTTCCGATTGCCGTAGCGGAGTGCGCCAGGAGCTCGGCCTGCCGGCGGATCAGCTGCTGGCGGTGGGCGTCGATCGGCTCGATTACACCAAGGGTATTATCGAGCGCTTCCAGGCGGTCGAGCGAATGCTGGAGCTGCATCCGAACATGATCGGCCGCTTCACCTTTGTGCAGATCGCCGCACCCAGCCGTTCGTCGCTTGACGAATACCAGAATTTCGAAGCGCGGGTGCGCAGCCTCGCGCAGCGCATCAACCAACGTTTTTCGAAGGGCCGATACCAGCCCATCATCCTGAAAGTCGAACATCACGACCAGGAACAGGTCACGCGCTACTACCGTGCGTGCGACGCGTGCCTGGTCACGAGCCTGCACGACGGCATGAACCTGGTGGCCAAGGAGTTCATTGCCGCGCGCGACGATGAACGCGGCGTGCTGGTGCTGAGCCAGTTCACTGGTGCGGCGCGTGAGCTGCATGAGGCGCTGATCATCAACCCCTACCATATCGAGCAGGGAGCGGACGCGCTGCACCGCGCGTTGACCATGCCCGAGGTGGAACAGCGCGAGCGGATGCGCAGCATGCGTCTGCTCGTCAAGGATTTCAACGTGTACCGGTGGGCGGGCCGTATGCTCATCGATGCAGCGCGCCTGCGCCAGCGTGAACGGGTGATGAGCAAGATCCGTTCGCACAGCCGGGGCTCATTACGCCGCGTAGTATGAAAATGTCCCTGCCATTATTCGAATCCGGAGCCCGGTGTCTCGACGATATCGTCGGGCCCGGCCTATTGTGTGCGTTCGATTTCGATGGCACGCTGGCGCCGATCGTGACGCAGCCGGACAAGGCCAGCCTGCCGCTGGGGATTCTGCAACGCCTGATCGAGCTGTCGGCCCATGCGCCGGTGGCCGTGATCACCGGGCGCTCGCTCGACGACATCCGCACGCGGCTCGGCTTCGCACCCGATTTCACGGTCGGCAATCACGGACTGGAAGGCATTCCGGGATGGGAACCGCGCGCGCTGGCGTTCGAGCGGCTGTGCCGCGACTGGCAGGGGCAACTGGCAACGGCGCTGGATGATCGCGACGCATTCGATCCGAATATCTGGGTCGAAGACAAGCGCTATTCGCTGTCGGTGCATTACCGTCTGGCGCGCGATCATGCTCAGGCCTCGACGCAGCTGGCGGCATTGTTCGGCGGCCTGATTCCGGCACCGCGTGTGATCGCGGGAAAATGCGTATTCAACCTGTTGCCGCCGGATGGCGCCGACAAGGGAACCGCGCTCAATGAACTGATGACGGCCAGCGGCGCGCGCAGCGTGATCTACGTCGGCGACGATGTGACTGACGAGGAAGTGTTCCGTCTCGGCCGGCAGGATCTGTTGTCGGTACGTATCGAGCGCACGGCAGACACTGCAGCACCGTTTTTCCTGCATCACCGGCTCGACCTGTTTCACTTGCTGGACGAGCTGATCAAACGCTTGCGCGAGCAGCGCGCGACCAACTGGATCGCTGCCGAGGCCGCACCGGCGGGGCGCGCCGGCGCCACCTGACTCCGGATTGCCAGGCGGTACCCATCGTCGAGGAACTATCGGCGTACAGACCAACCAAACTTTATGCAGCGCGCGTATCGGTGCGTCCGCGCGGGGCGCGATTGCGATTATCGAGCGCTTTCCTTTACGTAAAAAGAGGAACCATCATGACTACCCATGCCCCGACTTTTCCCGAGAACCGCTTTGCCGAAAATCGTTCGCCCGATCCGAACGACAGCAAGAATCGCGGCAAGCAAGACAGCGAAACCGATCGTGAACACGAGCAGCACGACAACGATGTTCTGAAGAAGCCGCGCCGTTTCAGCCGCAAGGATGTCGAGCAAAATATGGCACCCGAGCCCGATCCGGACGATCCGGTGGCGCCATGACGCACTACTGATGCGTTGCCGGTTTTGTGTTTCGATTCCCGGGCAGAATCTGTTTGAGAGTTTGCCGCAGGATTTCAAACCGGCGCTTACCGAGGATATTTACTGCTCCGGCCCGGGCACGGGCATTTCTTCCGGCGAATGTTCCGGCGTGATTTCCGGCGCCTGCGGACTCGGGGCGATGGCAGGGTCCGGTGGCAGTTGCGGGATTTCCGGTCCCGGCTTTTCCTCTGGCGGCATCTCTGGTTCGGGCTTCGGCACTACCGGGATTTCCGGCGGCGCGCGCCGCGGATCCGGTTCCGTGTGCTGCGCTTGCATGTCGTTCTCCTGTTCCGACCCCTTTCGTTGCCGGCAGCAGGATATATGCCAGATGGTTTTCGCCCTTCCTGCATGTGGCATTGGCAACCGTGCATTTTCTCTTTGGCAAAATACCGGCGACCGGCGAAGATACTTTTCGACCATGTAAAAAATATCGGTGATTCGTAAAAATCACATGGCTTGGTGGCCTTGAGTCGTGGGCCGCTTCGGAAATTTTCCCGATGCAAGGACGGGCATTCAAATTGCGTGCAATAACCGCATCCTTCTCCCGCAAGCGAGAGAAAGCCCGGGGAAGAGGGCAACATCGGCCTGCAACGCATACGATCCGTTCACACTCGCAAACCAATTGATGGCGCCCCAAAGGATGACCAGACAAATCGCAGTGATCACCGGTGCCTCCGCCGGCATTGGCCGCGCGATCGCGGTCGAGTTCGGCAAGCATGGCTGGCGGGTGGCGCTGCTGGCGCGCGGCGTCGACGGGCTGGAAGGCGCGCGCAAGGACGTCGAACGGGTAGGTGGCGAAGCGATGGTGGTGGCGACCGATGTCGCCGACCATGCACAGGTGGAAGCGGCAGCCGCGCGCGTCGAACGCGAATGGGGGCCGATCGACGTCTGGGTCAACGACGCGATGGCGACCATCTTTTGCGAAACACTGTCGATCTCGCCGGAGGATTTCACGCGCGCGACGGAAGTCACCTATCTCGGCACGGTATGGGGCACGCAGGCGGCGTTGCGGCGAATGAAGCCGCGCAATCGTGGCGCAATCGTGCAGATCGGCTCGGCGCTCGCCTATCGTTCGATTCCGCTGCAGGCGCCGTACTGCGGCGCCAAGAGCGCGATCCGTGGTTTCACCGATTCGCTGCGCTCGGAACTGATCCACGACAAGAGCCGGGTGCACCTGACGATGGTGCAGCTGTCGGCCTTCAATACGCCGCAGTTCGACTGGGGCCGCACCTGCATGGGCAAGCAGCCAAAACCGCTGGGCAAGATATTCCAGCCGGAGGTTGCGGCACGCGGCGTCTACTGGGCTGCCACGCATCGGCGTCGCGAACTGTGGATCGGATGGCCGGCGGTCGAGGCGATACTCGGCACTCGCGCGATTCCCGGTTTCCTCGATCGCACACTGGCGTTCGAGGCATTCGACGGCCAGCAAAGCGATCAGCCTATTGGCCCGGACCGGCGCGACAACCTGTACCAACCGGTGGCGGGCGACCACGGCGCGCACGGCCGCTTCGACAGCAAGGCGATCGGCTGGAGCGCGCAACTGTGGCTGACCACGCATCGCTGGGCGATGGCGGCGGCGGCCATCGTGCTGCTACTGCTACTGGGCTTGCTGCTGGCCGGTGCCTAAAGCCTGTCTCAGTAGTCCGTCAGGCCGTTGTGGTTGACGGCGCAACATGGCGTCAAATCGCACGCAAAAAAGTTGACGTTCGGAAACAATTGATTCACGATAAATCATCGCCGCAGAACGGCGGCCTCCGCCAGCCTGCGAGCGATATTCTCGATCATTCACCCCGAACACATTCTGATAACGACTGGAGACATTGATGCGCAACATATTTAATAAAGGGATGCTGCTCGCATTCGCTGCGTTCGCGTTTGCGATGCCGGCAATGGCGGCGGAGCAGGGTACTGCGGACGAAGCCGCCGCGATGGTAAAGAAAGGCGTGGCCTTCATGAAAGCCAACGGCAAGGAGAAGCTGCTGGCAGAAGTGCTCAACAACAAGGGGCAGTTCGTCGATCGCGATCTCTATCTGAGTGTTTGGGATCTGCATGCGAAGGTGCTGGCGCACGGCGCGAATGCGCGGATGGTCGGCAAGGACATCATCGATCTGAAGGACGCGGATGGCAAATCCTTCATGAAGGAAATCGTCGACAAGGCGGCGAGCAGCGGCAGAGGCTGGGTCGACTACAAATGGGTGAATCCGGTCACCAAGGAAATCCAGGCCAAGAGCGCTTACTTTGAAAAAGCGGACGATGTGATCATTTCGTCCGGCTTCTACAAGAAGTAAGGTCGGTTAGCCGAGCGGCTGCGCTTCACGCCATCGCACCGCTACCGGCGCGATGGAAAATTGCGCGACGCCTGCCACAGGTAAAACGTGATCAGCTTCGATTCGATCACGCTGCGGCCACTGCTGTCGAGGATGCGCGCCTGCAAACGGTGCTCGCCGCGTTCGACGTGTTCCAGCGCCTGTCGTTTCGTCACCACGGCGTGCTCGTCGAGAAACAGCATCATGCGGTCGCCGGGCGCCAGTTCGGCGGCCGGCGACACGCGAATCTGCACCTCAACATGGCCGTTGTTGTCGAACACCGTGGATTCATCCTGCGGCTGCACGATCTCGATCGCATCATAGCGGCTGTCCGGCGCGCGCTGCTGCGCCGACGCGCCGACTGGCAGCAGCGCTGCGGCGAACAGCGATGCGATGCAGAGCGCGCCACGCATCAGGCCGGTCGCCGGGTTGCGCGGTCCCTGCGCCATTTTGATTTTTCAAGCGCTTCATCGTAAGACGGCACCGAAATCGGATCGCTGGCCGGAAAGGTCAGTGCGATCGCTTCATCCAGCAAGGCTTCCTCCTGTTTCGTGATTTCGTCGGCGTCGCACGCTATGGGCTCCGGTTGCGTCTCGGAAGTGCTTGCCGGCGGCGCGACTCGATCCGCTACAGCAGGTTTCTGTTCGCCTGTCGGTTTTCCCTCGTGCTGCATCATTATCGCTCCCCATTAAGACAATCAAGCCATCTGTGAGTCGATGCAGATAACGTGCCAGCCATCAGCTCCGCATGATGGCGATGCGCAAGGGAACCAGTGGCCTGCTTGCGCAGTCGGAAAATTTTACTCACATGCGATGCCGGACATGCAGTGATGGCCGATTGGCAGTCGATTGACAACCGATAAGCACTCGCACTCCTCCCGAGAAAACGAGAAAAATGGCTGAATCCCGGATCGTGGTCTATGGCGCACTGGCCGGCAATCTCGCAATTGCAGTCACCAAGTTCATCGTCGCCGGCGTCACCGGCAGTTCCGCCATGCTGTCGGAGGCGATTCATTCGACGGTCGATACCGGCAACGGATTGCTGCTGCTGGTCGGCATGAAGCGCAGCATGCGTCCGCCCGACGCCGGTCATCCGTTCGGCTACGGCAAGGAGCTGTATTTCTGGAGCCTCATCGTCGCGGTGCTGATCTTCGGCGTCGGCGGCGGCATCTCGGCCTACGAAGGGGTATTGCACATGCTGCGCCCGGAACCGATGCATGACCCGAGGTGGAATTACATTGTGCTCGGCCTTGCCACGGTGTTCGAGGGCATCAGCTTTTCGATCGCACTGCATGCGGTTCTGCAGAAAAAAGGTAATCGGCCGTTCTGGCAGGCGCTACACAACAGCAAGGACCCGAGCACATTCACCGTGATAGCGGAAGACAGTGCCGCGCTGGCCGGGCTGGCGATCGCGGCGCTCGGCGTATATCTCAGCCATCGTCTCGCGATGCCGGTGCTGGACGGTGCGGCGTCGGTGCTGATCGGCGTGCTGCTGGCAGGCGTGGCTTCGCTGCTGATCTATGAGAGTCGTGGCCTGCTGATCGGCGAAGGCGTCGATCGCGAAATGGCGGCCGCGATACGGAAGATTGCAACGGATGACCAGTCGGTCACCTCGGCAGCAGCGCCGCTGACGATGTATTTCGGCCCCGACAATATCTTGCTGACGCTGGATGTGGAATTCGAACACGGCGTATCGGGGGCGGACGTGGTGGCGGCGGTGGGTCGCATCGAAAAGAACATCCGGGCGCGTTACCAGTCGGTGAAACGAATTTATATAGAAGCCAATCCGATCGCGGCGGCGGCGCGCGGCGCATCGATCCGAGCGCGCTGAAAGCGTGTCGCTGGCTGGTCGGCATACCTGCCGGCAATGGTACGTGTCTTGCATGGCGATGAAGTTTCAACACATGAGCGAGGCCTGTCGGCATGAGCAGGTGCGTCGCGAAACGACATGAAAATTGCGCAAGTAGCGCCAGTGTTTGAACGGGTTCCGCCGAGCGGCTATGGCGGCACTGAAAGAGTAATTTCCTACCTCACCGAAGAGCTGGTCAGGGAGGGACATGAAGTGACGCTGTTTGCCAGCGGCGATTCGATCACCGCCGCACAGCTTCAGGCCGCGGCCGGGCACAGCATACGGCCGGGCGTCGGAAGCCAGTCCTGGCTGGGCTATCTGACGATACAGATGGACATGGTCGCCGATCTGGCGGCCTCGTTCGACGTGATTCACTTCCATACCGACTGCGTGCATTTTCCGCTGGCGCGCAGGTTCGGCACACCGCATGTCACCACCCTGCACGGACGGCTGGATCTGCCGGAACTGGTGCCATTGATGCGCCGCTTCAGCGACTGCCCGCTGGTCTCGATTTCGGAAAGCCAGAGGCGCCCGTTGCCATGGGCGAACTGGGCGGGCACCGTGTATCACGGCCTGCCGTCGGATTTGTATTCTTTTCAGTCCGAACCTGGTAATTATTTTCTTTTCATCGGCAGGGTGTCGCCGGAAAAGCGGATCGATCGCGCGATCGATATCGCGCGCCGCTGCGGCAAGCGTCTGTATATCGGAGCCAAAGTCGACCATGCGGACGAGGCGTATTTCAATGAATCCATCAAGCCGCTGCTGAACGACCCGCTGGTGGAATACATCGGCGAAATCAACGAAAAGCAAAAGCGGGAATTGCTTGAGCGTGCGAGCGCGTTGCTGTTTCCGATTGACTGGCCAGAACCATTCGGACTGGTCATGATCGAAGCGTTTTGCTGTGGAACACCAGTGATTGCCTACCGTCATGGTTCCGTGCCCGAGATCATGGAAGACGGTGTCACCGGCTTCATCGTGGACAACCAGGAACAGGCCGTGCGTGCGGCGCAGGCGATCGATTCGATCGAGCGCAAAGGCTGTCGCGACGCATTCGATCGCCGCTTCACGGCGGCGCATATGGCGGAAGGCTATCTGCGCATTTATCAGAACTTGATCGAGCTACGCGGCTGACGGCGCGACGCACAGGAGAGACTGCAATGATGGAAAAAATTCAGCTCGGCGAACAGTGGTACATCCTCGCAACTTCATCGCCTTCCGACGAGCGTCGCCGCGTTCTCAAATACAACGACACCTTCGCGGTGTTCGATCTGTTCGGCGATGCCCAATCGATCGGGTTGCGCGAAACCGGCATCTATAACGGCGATACCTGCTTTCTTTCGAGACAGGAATTGCTGATCGAAGGCGTACGGCCGATGTTCCTCAACTCGACCGTGAAGGACGACAGCGGGCTGTTTGTTATCGAGCTGATGAATCCGGACCTGTATCCGGATGGCGGCAGTCACATACCGAAAGGCATCCTGCACATTTTTCGCGCCAAACTGCTATGGAACGGCGCCTGTTACGAGCATGTGCGCGTCGTCAATTACGGCCTGGAGCCATTGGCGGTGACGCTGTCGATGGAGTTCGGCGCCGATTACTCGGATATTTTCGAAGTGCGCGGCTTCAAGCGCGACCGGCGCGGCGAATATCTGCCGCCGCAGGTGTCGGACAACCAGTTGCTGCTCGGCTATCTTGGCCTCGACAAACTGGTACGCAAGACGCGTATCCTGTTCGACCCTGCGCCACAGGCGCTGACTGCGGAACGGGCCGACTTCCGGATTGCACTGGCGCCGAAAAGCGAATCGCACTTTTACGTAACCACGGTCTGCGAGCCGGCAGACAAGCCGCAGCCGGAAACAAGCAACTATTTCGCTGCATTCACCCACACTGAAAGAGATTACAAGGTGTGTTCGGAGAACCGGTGCAGCGTTTCCACTTCGAATCCGCTGTTCAACAACTGGCTCGACCGTTCCACCGCCGACCTCGACATGCTGAACACGATGCTGCCGCAAGGGCCGTATCCCTATGCCGGCCTGCCATGGTACTCGACCACTTTTGGGCGCGATGGCATCCTGACCGCGCATGAATACCTGTGGCTCGATCCCGGCATGGCGAAAGGCGTGCTCGGTTTTCTGGCCGTCAATCAGGCTACCGAATATGATCCGGCACGCGACGCCGAACCGGGCAAGATTTTGCACGAGGCACGCATGGGCGAACTGGCTGCACTCGACGAGATCCCGTTCCGGCGCTACTACGGCACGGTCGATGCGACGCCGCTGTTCGTCGGCCTGGCGGGCGCCTATTATGAACGCACCGGCGACCTGGATTTCATCCGTTCGATCTGGGGCAACATCCGCAATGCGCTGGAATGGATAGACCGCTACGGCGACCGCGACGGCGATGGCTTTGTCGAATATGCGCGCTATACCGAACAGGGCCTGGCGCAGCAGGGCTGGAAGGATTCGCACGACTCGGTCTTCCATCGCGACGGACAGCTCGCCGAAGCGCCGATCGCGCTATGCGAAGTACAGGGCTATGTCTACGATGCCAAGCTGCAGGCGGCGCGGCTGGCGCGGCTGCTTGGCGAAACGCAACTGGCGCAGCAGCTGGAATCCGCGGCGGCGCTGCTGCGCAAGAATTTCAACGAAGCGTTCTGGTGCGAGGAAATCGGCAATTACGCGCTCGCGCTCGACGGCAAGAAACAGCAATGTGCAGTGGAAGCGTCGAACGCCGGGCACGCGCTATGGGCCGGCATCGCCGATCCCGGGCTGGCGCTGCGTGTTGCCGAGCGCTTGCTGCGCGAGGATTTTTTCTGCGGCTGGGGCGTGCGCACGATTGCCTGCGGCGAAGTGCGCTACAACCCGATGGCCTACCACAACGGTTCGGTATGGCCGCATGACAATGCATTGATCGCCGACGGCATGGCCCGCTACGGCTTTACCGGCAAGGCGATGAAGATATTCACCGGATTGCAGGAAGCCAGCCTGTTCGTCGATCAACACCGGATGCCGGAACTGTTCTGTGGTTTCGAGAAGCGCCCCGACGAAGGGCCGACACTGTATCCGGTCGCCTGCTCACCGCAGGCATGGGCGGCGGCCAGCGTTTTCTATCTGCTGCAAGCCTGCCTGGGCCTTTCATTCGATGCGAACAAGCATGTGATCCGGTTCCGCAATCCGCAGTTGCCGCCTTTCCTCGATACCGTCGAGATCCGGCGCCTTTCGGTCGGCAGCGCAACGGTGGACCTGCTGCTGGAGCGTTATCCGAACAATGTCGGTGTCAATATCCTGCGCAAGGAAGGCAATGTGGAAGTGGTGGTGGTGGCGTGACCGTGAAGCCAAACATCGAGCGCTGCGGCCGGAGAAATCACGGGGGCAATTGCCATGGTGCCGGGTTGGCGGAGCGCACGTTTTGCTTGCCGCCGTGAAGTAGCCGGAGAGCAGCGTCAGCCGGTCTTTTTGTCCGAGCCGATCAGCAGCTTGCTGTCGCTCAGATAGGTGTATTCCGGGACTTCCAGATTGAGCGGTGCCGGAACATTCTTGTACACGCGACCGGCGAGGTCGTATTTGGAGCCATGGCAAGGGCAGTAGAACCCGCCCGGCCAATCGGGGCCGAGATCGGGCGCGCCCGGTTCGGGACGATAGGTCGGCACGCAGCCGAGATGGGTGCAGATGCCGATCGCGACAAAGAATTCCGGCCGGCGCGCACGGCTGGGATTGGTTGCGTATGGCGGCTGCTCCGATTTTTTCGACGCCGGATCGGCGAGCCGCGCATCCAGCTTGCTCAGTTCAGACAGCATCGCAGGCGTGCGATGCAGGATCCACACCGGCTTGCCGCGCCACTCCGCCGTTTGCAGTTTGCCCGGGCCGATGCCGCCGATATCCACCTCGACCGGCGCGCCGGCCGCTTTGGCCGCTTCGCTCGGTTGCATGCTTTCCACGAACGGCACCGCTACAGCGACCGCGCCGATGACGCCCATGCCGGTGGTTGCTGCGAGCAGAAGCTTGCGACGTTGCGGATCGGTTTCGTCTTGCGAGATGACGGACTCGGCCATGACGGCTCCTGGACAAGATTGATCGAGGTGGACGACGATTGTCCGATTGTCCTTTTCACTGCGGCAGATTTGCGAATGCTTTCTCAAAAAGACCGCGATTCGCGGGCCAAGTTCCGGCGCGCGTCGCACTCTCATCGCTTCATGGAGAGAGGCGACAGGCAAGCACCGCCGGGCGGGATTGATCAGTATCGGAGCGCGTACGCTATTGCATGGTGGTGGATGCGGGAATCGCATACGGCGGCGGGCGAAGAGCGCGGCGGCGCGGCCGCGATTGAAGCGAGCCGTACCGCCGCTCCTGGATCAACGCCCGCTGCTGGTCTTGCCCTTGCTCTTGATCTGCAGGTTGCTGACCACCTTGTTGACGCCCGGTACCTTGTCCGCAGCCTGTACCGCGGTGCGAACCTGCTGTTCGTTATCGACGAAGCCGGCCAGCGACACGACACCGCGATAGGTATCGACATTGATGGCCGCTGCTTCACCGAGCCCTTGCGTCTGTGCAATTTGCGTTTTTACCCGAGCCGTGATGGCAGCGTCGTCGATCACCTGACCGGTGCCGCGCGAGGTCTGCGTCGGCGCGCATGCCGTCAGGAAAGCCGCGAAGGCAACGGTAAAAAGATAAGTCAGTTTTTTCATGTTCACTCCTTTATTGTCATGGCTGACGAGAGGAAGTCGCCACAGCCCGACCCGGCTCGCGGCGGGCACGGACAAACGAAGGCTGCACGGCCGGCGAGGCCGTACCGCAGCAGGTTGCATTGAGAACGTTGCACATTTCATACCAGCCACGGCGTGCTTGTCCGTCACGGGAGCGCTGTACGGCGAGCGGCCTTCCTGTCGCAGCAATTACCGATCCGCTGTAATAAATGCATGCCTGCGAAAGATGAATGTGTTTCTTGCCTCACAGTCTGTCAATGCAACTTGATCTCAACGTCCTGATGCGGCTCGGCGTCGCATTGATCCTGTCCGGCATTCTCGGCCGGGAGCGCAAGAACATCGGCAAGGCAGCCGGCGTGCGCACGCACATGCCGATGGGCATGTGCGCAATGTGATTGTCGCGACTGATCAACGCTATTGGTTTGCAGCAATCGCTACCAGCGCAACGCGCGATCCCATTCGCCATAGCTGTGCCGGATCGGCCCGCGCGGAATCGCCAGCAGAATCAGGAATGCGCCGGCCAGCATGTCGGCAATCATGCCGCTCCAGCCGGCGCCCGCCAGCAGCCATGGTGCGACGATCAGCCATGCACCGAACAGCAGATTGATCGCCCGCAGCGGCCGTGCCACTTCGGCAAAGGCCGCGATCGAGAAGGTGAACACCAGCGCGCCAACCAGATGATCGCTGTCGGCCAGCGCGCCGCCGCTGCCTAGAGTGAGCCGCGTGAACATCAGCCAGATACCGATCACCGCGGACAGCGCCAGCGCTTTCGGCAGCACGCGCGCCTGCGACTTCAGATTGCGCCAATGCCAGGCGCCGGGTTCCAGCGGCGGTGTCGGATCGACACTGGCATCGCGCACGGTACCGCCATGCCAGAACACCGACCACAGCGACTGGCCTTCGCGCCGTGCCCGCAGCAGGAACTGGAACATCGCGACGATTTCATCGAACGTATAGGGCAGCATCACCACCATCGCCGCCGCCGTGATCAGGCACGGCGTGCACCAGGTGCCGATCACGATCGGCTGGATGATGATGAAGAAAATGCTGACGCCGCCCAGCGGAATCACCAGCACGCCGAACATGCCGACCATCCACGGCATGGTGCGCCAGCGGTTGCGCCCGCCCATCATGCCGGACAGCGCTTCCAGCAGGTAGCTGAGCGCGCCCAGGCCGGCATCGGGAACCGGCCATGCCCTGGAGACATCGGAGGTAATGATGCGCGCGGTGCCGTTGCCGAAGAACGGTTCCCATACCGTCGAGATGTGGCCCATCTGGTAAGCCATCAGATGGCGCGCGATGAAGAAGCCGAAGAACGCGAGCGCAATGATCGGCAACCGCTGCGACCATGACGACGGCGAATAATCCCAGCCGGGCGGAATGTCTTCCTCCGCCTTCATCGATGCCATGCTCATGCCGGGCATCATCGGGATCAGGATCGAGAACGCGATCGCCAGCGCGCCGATCAGCATGTCGTTATTGGTCGACGCCGCGTCCGGCGCCCAGAACAGCAGCGGCGCGGCCATCAGCCAGATGCCGGTGAAACAGCCGCCCCATTGCGCCCAGCGATGCCGCCAGAATACCGACAGAGCGCCGAACGCGATCAGCAGACAGCCGCTGACAAGATCACTCCACATCATCGCGTATGCGCGCCATTCCGGCGGCGACAGATGCCGCTCCTGCGTGACCCGCATCACCTGCGGCCCCCCGCTGCCGGGCTCCAGATAGCCGAGCATCGCCGGCGATGCGAGCAGCCAGCAGCCGAGCAGGATCACGCCGAAGTGCACCCACAGCTTGTTCAGATGCTGCTGGTACATCATCTGCATGTGCGGATCGTTCATCTGCATCTGGCTGGATGGTTGGGAGGGTGACGAAGCGTCGATGACGCATGCGTTCCCCTGGGTTTGTTGAGCGCCGGCCAGCGGACTAGTGGTTTAACACTCTTGGATTTTCGGATTGCGTTTTGGCAGATCGCCGTAATCTTCCCTCCCCCTTGCAGGGGGAAGGAGCTTTACGCAGCATATTCAAACGCAGCCCGAAAACAAAAGTGTGTCGGACTACTAGTCGCTGCCGAACGCAATCGTCGACAGCAAGGCAAGCGCCGCCTGTCGCGAATCGAGCCGCGTATGCTGCACCACCACCGGCACGTCGGATTCGATCACGCTCGCGTAATCGGTTCCATGCGGTATCGGTTCCGGGTCCTTCAGATCGTTAAAGCGCAGATGCAATGTGCGCTGCGGCGGCACCGTCGCGCGATACGGTCCGGCCGGTGAACGGTCCTTGAAGAAGATGGTGATCGCGATCCTTGCCTCGGTATCGCCCGCATTCAGGATACAGGCCGCCTCATGGCTGACGAGTTCGCGGGTGTCGCCGGTGCTGCCCGGCGGGATATAGCCTTCCGCAATGGCCCAACGGGTCTTTCCGATTGCTTCCATGCCCATCCTTTGCGTTATTCGAGAAAAAACAGCTACGCGTCGATATCGATCAATGGAATCCTGGCCTCCGCATTCATCGTGCGTTTCAGCCACGCCGGCGATTCGATCAGCAGCACTTCCAGCGTCGGCCGCACCTGCGCCTCCAGCAAATGGCCGCCGCGCGTGCTGCCGTCATGCCGGCCGAGCACCACATGCGCGTGGATTTTCGGCTTGCCATCGCTTAGCGCGACATCGCCAATCAGGCTCAATACCTCAACCTGTTCATCGATCGGAATGCGGTCGTATTCCTTGCGTTCCCAGTTGAAGTAACCCAGCACCGCGCTGCGGAACGCGCCAATTGCAGTGAAGCGCGCGGCCATCACTTCATGCTCTTCGCAAAAGCGCTGCAGCAGGCTCATGGGTTCATTTTCCGTATCGAAGATCAGCGCATGCGTGCGCTCGCCGGTTTCATTCAATATCTTGTGACGCATGATGCCTCCGTCTGTTGGCTAGCAATGAAAGTGCCAGCACGATTTGCGTGTCATTGGGGTGGATTGCGGGAAAAACAGGATTGGCGCGACGCGTTGTTGGCGAGGCGCATATTGCTTCAGGATTGACTGCAGGGCTGGGGAAGTGTTCCGTCTTCGGTGTCTACTGGAGCCGTAGCGTCCGCGAAATTGCGGTGCGGTTCGATCTGGGAACAGGCGCAGGAGAAGCGCCGCAAGGATGAGCCGCTTTTTACCTTCTGTTGAAAATCACGCCAATCCTTGTTCCTCAACCGTCATCAGAGCACCGGGTGCCGACCTGCCATCGGAAACGCCGAATCCGACGACCGGGCGGGATCTCGCAAAGGGGGGAATGTGCTAGACTTGCGCTCCTGAATTTCAGATGCGCCGCCGAATAGAATTGGCCCGGCCCGGCATTTCGAAAGGCTTCCTTACGGCAGCTTTTCAAAAAAGCGCTCTCCGCGCTTTTTTTACTTGAGCGATATCCGTAATCGCATCAAGCCCGAGTGGTGAAATTGGTAGACACAGCGGACTTAAAATCCGCCGCTTACCCGAGAGGGGGCGTACCGGTTCGATTCCGGTCTCGGGCACCATCCATCTGTTTTATTTCGTTTCATCTCCTTTCCGAATCCGTGTCTTTAAAATTCGGTGCTTGCCGGCACTGCAGGTCTTTGCCTGCGACTACAACTGGAAGCGCGAGACGGATTGCCGAATTCGGTTGTGCGGATGCGAAGCCGGCTGAAGCAGAAGGCGTTTGTGCCGGCCTGTCGATCAACTATCGAGAAGATCGGTGATGCGCATTAGTGCATTCATCGCGCCAAGGGAAATGCCAATATTGCGTCGAAGCCCGACTTGCCACTCGGATGGATTGATTCGAATCAGCGGGCATCCGATCTGTTCTCCGAAGCGACGGGCACTCGGTATCGCGGTGCCGGCGCCTATTTCGATGACGACCGGGCGGCCGGTACGTGCAAGCCATGCATGCAGACGCGCCTCTCGTTGCGCGTATCGTCGGCCTTCAAAATCCCAGTCGCCGAACATCAGGATGTTGGGCCGGGCCAGCGCGCCGCACGACGGGCAGAGCGGCAGCGGCGATTGCAAAAGGCAGGCATCCGTATCGACCACCGGGTGAAAGTTGTCGGCTGTCCATGGCTCCTGGCCGCACTGGACGGTACATTGCAGATGATGGATGGAACCGTGGCATTCGATGACGTGGTCGGCCTCGAAGCCGGCCTTCTGGAACTGGCCGTCGACGTTGCTGGTGAAGTGCCGGAGCCCGTTCAGCATTTTCCGGGCGAGCTTCAGCAGTCGTTGAAAACCTTCATGCGGAACCGTGTTCCGGTAGAGCTGCAGGCGATGGCCATAAAATCCCCACGCCAGTTCAGGGTGTGATCTGAACGCTTTCGGATTGGCGATCGCCGTGAAATTCAGCCCCAGCCTGCCAAGTGCCGGATAAGCATTCCAGAATCCGTTCTCGCCTCGAAAATCGGGCAAGCCGGAATCAATCCCGATGCCTGCGCCGGAGGTAATGACAAGGCCATCGGCTTCGGCGATCAGTTCGGCTGCGGCTTGAATGTCGTTTTCTGGAGAGGCGTGGATGGTCTTCATCGGATTCCTGGGACTGAGGCGCGTCGATTCCTGGCGGCGCAGCGCATTGTATCCCTGTGGAATATGCCATCAGAAAAGTTGTGGTTTCGCCGCTATCGCATTCACTCTTGCGCATTCTCCAATCCCCTGCAAAACCGCCCTGAACCCGCGCACCGTTCCACTCATCTAACTGCCTTGCAGCGGCATTAAGGATTCAACGCCAAGGAGGACATGATGACGGCGATCGTGCGAATCGATGACGAGATCATCGGCACTGAGGATTTCGTAAGGACACTGAAACTCAGCGGGCAATTCGAGGGGCTGGTCGAGCAGCTGGTTCGGGACAAGCTTACCGTCCGTGCGGCAAAAAAGCATGGCGTGCGAGTGTTGCCGGAAGAGATACAGGAGCGGGCCGATCAGTTTCGGCGAGTCCACGGCCTGCATCGTGCCGCGGATATGAACAATTACCTCGATGCGATCGGCGTCAGTCTCGATGAGTTCGAGGCTTTCATCACCGACAGCCTGTATCAGGAAAAGATGATGGCCGAAGTGTGCAGCGACAAGGCGGTGAAGGATTACTTCACGTTGAATTCGCCCAAGTTCGACAGCATCGAGGTGAGCCATATTGTGGTGGATACCGAAGGCAAGGCGAAGGAGATGATTTCTTTCCTCGCCGATGAGCCGGAAAGCTTTGCCGAGATGGCGCGCGAGCATTCGATCGCCGATACCCGCGAGCAGGGCGGCGTGATCGGCAAGGTGTTGCGCGGCACGCTCAAGACCGATGTCGAGGCCAAGGTATTCAACGCCGCCGAGGGCGAGCTGCTCGGGCCGTTTCCCTCTCCCGACCGTACCTTCTTCGAGATCTTTGCGGTGAACGCGAAAAATCCGGCGACACTGGATGACGAAACCGCGGCCGAGGTACGGCGCCTGCTGCGTGAAGAATGGTTGATGGCCCGCGCGCAGGAACATGTGATCGAGGCACGCTAAGTTTGCTGACAGATGGACGCGCCATCCAAACCGCAGGACCGGCCGCCGGAGCCGGAATCGCTGGCCGAATTTCTGTCATCGGTGGAAATCCTGTCGCCGTTCAAGCCGGAGGAACTTGAGCGGCTGGCGCAGCAGACGGAGTCGCGCTTCTTTTCCTTTGGCGACACGGTATGCAACGCCGGCGACGCAGCCAACGGCCTGTTCGTGATCAAGTCCGGCTCGGTGCGCATGTTTACCGAGGAGAACGGCAAGGAAATCAGCATGGGCGTGCGCAAGGCGCGCGAGGTGTTTGCCGATATCGCGATGCTGCGCGATTATCGGCACGAATCGTCGGTGCGGGCTTCGGCCAAGACCGAACTGCTGTTCATCCCCCGCGAAGCGATTGAACCGATCATTTCCCGCAACCCGGCCGCGTATGCATTCGTGACCAGTTATGTCGCGATCAGTTCGGCGGGCGGATTCGTTGCGCGGCTGTTCGACCTGCGCGGCAAGGTGAACAAGAACGAGCTGGAGGAATTCGTCCGCAGCGTCGGCGTGAAGCGGGTTGCGGCCGGCAAGGAAATCCTGAAACAGGATTCGCGC
Organism: uncultured Noviherbaspirillum sp.; assembly: GCA_966211585.1. GTDB lineage: Bacteria > Pseudomonadota > Gammaproteobacteria > Burkholderiales > Burkholderiaceae_D > Noviherbaspirillum. The sequence goes on from CBIHNU010000001.1 coordinate 135,701, forward strand.
GACGACCGCCGGCTGTACGTCGTGCGCCAGGGCGAAGTGCGCGTTGTGCGAAACGAGGACGGAGGCGAGTTTCCGCTGGCAACGTTGCGGCATGGCGAAATCTTCGGCGAGAAAGCCTGCCTGGTGCGGCAGGAGCAGATCGCGTCGGTCGTCGCGAATACCGACACGGTGCTGTTGGTGATTCCGGAAAAAACCATCCACCAGGTGCTGGAACGCAATCCGAAATTGCGCGAAGTGCTGGAAGACCGGATTCGCATTGTCGAGCGGGAATTGCATCGGCAGAAGAAGCTGGCGGAAAGGCGCAAGAGCCCGGTCCGGTTCGACCTGCAATCGAAGCCCGAGCTGGGCGAGAAAATCATCAAGCGTTTTGCATGGGTCGAGCAGGCCGAGGAAATGGATTGCGGCGCCGCCTGCTTGGCGATGATCTGCAGGCATTACAGCATTCCGATGACGCTTGGAAAACTGCGCGAACTGGCGAACGTGACGACGCAGGGCGCGACGCTGGACAGCCTTGCGCGGGCCGGCGAATCGCTTGGCTTCACCACGCGCGGTGTGCATTGCACTTATGAAGCGCTGCTCGGTTTCGAGATGCCGTTCATCGTGCATTGGGAGGGCTACCACTATGTCGTGATCTACGGCATCTCGAAGCGGCAGGTGTGGATGGCCGATCCGGCGGTGGGCTTCCGCAAGATGAGCGTGGAGGAATTCGAGCGAGGCTGGAGCGGCACCTGCCTAGTATTCACGCCGGGCCAGGACATGGTGCAACTGGCGGCGTCGCGTTCGCCGTGGGTGCGCTTTGTCGGCTACCTGCAGCCGTATAGAAAGATTCTCGCGCATCTGTTTCTGGCGACCTTCGTGATCCAGGTGCTCGGCATCGTGCCGCCGATGATCATCCAGAACATTCTGGACGGCGTGATCGTGCACCAGAACGTGAGCCTGCTGCATCTGCTGATCGTCGGCCTGATCATTGCCAATCTGTTTACGCAGCTGATGTCGACGGTACGCTCGCTGCTGGCGAACTTCATGGTGCGCAACATGGACTTCGCAATGATGTCCGGTTTTTTCAAGCACACGATGTCCTTGCCGTTTTCCTTTTTTGCCAAGCGCAAGACCGGTGACATCCTCGCGCGCTTCCAGGAAAACATCACGATCCGCGCGTTCCTGACCGAATCGACCGTCACCACGGTGCTGAACCTGCTGATGGTGTTCCTCTACTTCGCGATCATGTTCTTCTACAACGTGAAGATGACGCTGGTGCTGATCGCCTTCGTGATTCCGATCATGGCATTGACGGTGCTGGTGACACCGCGCATCAAGACCTATGCACGCGAGACGTTTACCTCGGGCACCGATGCGCAAGCCTTCCTGATGGAGACGCTGGGCGGCGTGGAAACCGTCAAGGGCATGGGCATCGAACGGCCGGTGCGGCTGAAATGGGAAAAGAAATACGCGAAGGCATTGGAGGTGCAGTACCGCGCGCAGCGCTTCAATATCTGGGTCTCGCTCGCCAGCCAGATATTGAATGCGGCGACCACCATTGCGATCCTGTGGGTCGGTGCGAACCTGGTGCTGGCGCGCGAGTTGAGCATCGGCCAATTGATCGCGTTCAATGCCTTGATGGGCAGCGTGCTGGCGCCGTTGATGGGGCTGGTCGGGTTATGGAGTAGATTGAACGATGCGGCGGTCGCGATGGAGCGCCTGGGCGACGTGCTCGACATGGAACCGGAGCAAAAGCCGGAAGACCTGCCGTCGCGCGTGGTGCTGCCGGACCTGCAGGGCGAGATCCGTCTGGAAGGCGTGTTCTTCCGCTATGGCGGCAACGAGACGGCCTATGTGCTCGAAAACATCAGCCTCGACATCAAGCCGGGTGAACTGATTGCGATCGTCGGTCGCAGCGGCTCGGGCAAGACCACGCTAGCCAAGCTGCTGGTCGGCTTCTATCCGCCCACCGACGGCAAGATCGTGGTGGACGGCTACGACATGGCGGTGATCGACAAGGAGTATTACCGCGCGCAGGTCGGCTATGTCATGCAGAGCAATCTGCTGTTTTCGGGAACCATTGCCGAAAACATCGCCAGCGGCGACGGCAGCCCGGACCGGCGCCGCATTGAAGAGGTGGCGAAGATGGCGGATGCGCATGCGTTCATCGCGAAGCTGCCCTTGGGCTACGAACAGATCGTCGGCGAGCGCGGCATGGGCTTGTCCGGTGGGCAGATCCAGCGGCTGTGCATCGCGCGTGCGCTGTATCACGACCCGCGCCTGCTGGTGTTCGATGAAGCCACTTCCGCGCTGGATACCCAATCCGAAAGCAACATCATCGGCAACATGCACGAGATTCTCAAGGGACGCACCGCCGTCATCATCGCGCACCGGCTGAGCACGATCATGCGGGCCGACAAGATCCTCGTGCTGTACGAAGGCGCGGTGGTCGAGCAGGGACGACATGAAGAACTGGTCGCCCGGAGAGGGATGTATTACCAGCTCGTGCAGAAACAGTTGAGTGCGGCATGAAACTCTATAACCCGCTTGGACAGGGCAGCTCGGCGGTGTCGTATGCGGCGCTGCTGGAAAAGATCGAAATCCTTCGCTCGACGTTGCGCTGGGCGTCGAAACTGGAGCGACCGGAGATCGAAAAACTGCTGCGCCAATCCGGCGCCTTGCGCGACGAGGTGATGCAGCTGTCGCACAAGGAACGCTTCGTGCAGGCCGCGAGCGCCGAGCTGTCGCCGCCCGCGCAATCGTCTGGCGAACGGCGCCAGGCCTTGCTCGACCGCAGTTTTGTTTTTGAAGGGACCTTCGGCGACAACCCCAAGCTGCTGGAGTCGCTGGAGATTGCGGAGAAGGCAGCGCCGACCGATTTGCCGGTGCTGATCGACGGCGAGAGCGGCACCGGCAAGGAGTTGATGGCGAAAGTGATCCATGCCAACGGCTCGCGCGCCGACAAGCCGTACATCTCGGTCAACTGCGGCGCGATTCCGGAAAACCTGCTGGAGTCCGAACTGTTCGGCCACAAGAAGGGGGCGTTCACCGGTGCGGCCAACGATAGAAAAGGCAAGTTCGAAAGCGCGCACAAGGGCACGATCTTCCTTGATGAAATCGGCGAGCTGCCGTTGCCGGGGCAGGTAAAGCTGTTGCGCGTGCTGCAATCGCACGAGATACAGCGCGTCGGGTCCGATGAAACCATTTCCGTCGATGCGCGTATCGTCGCGGCCACCAACAAGAACCTGCGGCGGCTGATCGAAGAGGGCACGTTTCGCGAAGACCTGTTTTACCGGCTCAGCGTGATTCACGTGACCTTGCCGCCACTGCGCGAGCGCAAGGACGAGGTGCCTTTGCTGTTTGCGTATTTCGGCGACGAAGCCGCGGAAGCGCTGAAAAGGCCGCCGGTGAAAATGACGCCGCGGCTGCGCGATTTTTTATTGCGCTATTCGTTTCCCGGCAACATACGCGAGCTGCGCAACCTGATCTACCGAATTTCCTGCCTGGCCGGCGAAATCGCGGACATCGAACATTTGCCGGAAGACATCCGACCCAAATCGCCGGTGTTTGGTTTGCGCGCCGCTACGGAGGGCGATGGCGTTTCGATCCCCGTCTCATTGAGTGACGCAAAGCGTGCTGCGAGCGACGAAGCGGAGCGGGCATTTCTGGAACGCGGCTTGAAAGAAGTCGGCGGCACGGTGGCGGAGCTGGCGAGGCGTTGTGACATGAACCGCTCGCACCTGCAGATGCTGCTGAAGAAGCACGGCATCCGGTCGAAGGATTTTCGGAAGATGGGTTCGCCGCCGCAAAGCGGGAACAGCGCGTGAAGCGAAGGTTGGATCGCCGTACAGGATTTTGCTGGTCCGGTGGAGGCCGGCGCGGCCTCCACCAGATGCGTCAGCTTACCAGGACGCCGAGTAGTTCTTTTCCATTTCCGAGCCCTGAAAGTTCGAGCTGAAGCTGGAGTTGCTGGCCGTCTGGGTCGGGTACGAATCAACCTGGATGTTGACCGGGCCGCAATCGAAGCAGGCGCCGTTGGCAACCGCTACCGGCGCGAACAGCGCTTGCTTGTTCGCCTGATTGGTGGCGTTGGCTTGGTTCGCCAGACCGCCGCGCACAGCGGACATTTCCTTGTGGTCGAGTTCCTTGTCAAGGGACAGGTCTTTGATAAATACGGTCATGGTAATTCTCCTGAATAAAAGTAAAGAGTGCATTGCGTTGCGGGTATTTGTCCGGTGACGACTGCTGCCGCCATCGACATCAATGGCACTGCGAATTACGCGGGCCAGTACATCATCGGAAAACCGCCTTGCGAGTTCGAGCTGGTGCTGGAGTTGCTGGCCGTCTGGGTCGGAGATGAGTCAACCTGGATGTTCACCGGTCCGCCGCCGAAGTAGCTGCCGTTGCCAACCGATACCGGCGCAAACAGCGATTGGTTGTTGACCTGGTTGGTGCCGTTGGCCTGGTTGGCGAGGCCGCCGCGCACGGCGGACATTTCCTTGCGATCGAGTTCCTTGTCGAGGGACAGGTCTTTGATGAGTACGGTCATGGTCATTCTCCTGGATAAAAATAACGATTGAATTGCGTTGTGGGTGGTTCATCCGGTAGCGGCCGAGGCCGCCACCGGGTTCATCGATGCGATCAGTAATCGCGGTAGCCTTCGTCCCAGCCAAAGCCTTGCGAGTTCGAGCTGGTGCTGCTGTTGCTGGCCGTCTGGGTCGGGTAGGAATCGACCTGGATGATGACGGGAGCGTTGCCCGAAAATTGCGCGCCGTTGGCGACCGACACGGGAGCGAACATCCCCATGAAGTTGTTCTGGCCGGTACCGTTGGCCTGGTTGGCGAGGCCGCCGCGGACAGCAGACATTTCCTTGCTGCCGAGTTCCTTGTCGAGGGACAGGTCTTTGATATGCAGTGTCATTTCAGTTCTCCTAAATATGGAATTCAAAAAAGTGAATCGTGATCGGCGGGATGCCGGGATTAGAAGCAGTACGCCTTGTAAGCCTTTTCCAGCTCGCTGCCTTGCGAGTTCGAGCTGGTGCTGCTGTTGCTTGCGGTCTGGGTCGGGTACGAATCGACCTGGATGTTGACCGGGCCGCCGGCGAAGCTGGCGCCATTGGCTACCGATACCGGCGCGAACAGTGCTTGCGTGTTGACCTGATTCGTGCCGTTGGCCTGGTTGGCCAGACCGCCGCGCACAGCGGACATTTCCTTGTGGTCGAGCGCTTTGTCGAGGGACAGGTCTTTGATATGCAGTGTCATTTCAGTTCTCCTAAAGGTTGGATGGTTGGTGAGCATTTAGTTGGGCTCGACAGGTATATAGCAGGGGGCGTGCCAGCCTGGATGCCATCCGGCGTGGCGCTCGTAAGCCATTGAAAACTATGTGGATTTATGGGATTCGGTGGCGCAGTTGAACAACTGCGTCGACATGTGCGGCGATGCGATGTGCGGCAGCGCCAAACACATTTCATCGAATCTGTTCGCACAGATTGAACACTTCTGTTGAAGAGACAAGAATTCCGCCGGCGAGCAGGCGGAAATGAATTTACGCAGTGCGGATTGAAAGACGGCCGCAACGCGGCGGCCGAATCTCTCAACAGGAAATTGCTCTATTGCGACAGATCAGGGAGGCGTGGCGCGCTCGATGATGGAACAGTGGTCCGCGCAGCATTCATCACCATCGACAGCAGCGTGTAATAGCCATTGATGCCAAGCAGGTCCACGACACCTTGCTCTCCGAAACGCTTTCGCGTCGCGGACCATGTGATGTCCGAAACGCCACGATTGCGGTGCAGCTCGATACAGAAGTCATGCACCAGCGCCTCGTCGTCATGCATCGTGGCCGGTCTTCGCCCTTCGGCGATCGCCTGGATCGTTTCGGGTGCAATACCCTCGCGTTCGGCGATCGGCGCATGGATCGCCCATTCGACCTGCTGCGACCATTGCCGCGCCGTGACCAGAATCGCCAGCTCCGACAAGCGCAGGCCGATGGCGCTGCGATAGCGCAGATACTCGCCCATGCGCTGCGCGTGGGTCATCAGCTCGGGGCTGCGCAATAGCGGCACGAATGGCGAGATCAGCGCACCGCGCGGGCCTTCGATGATCTCGCGTGCATGTGTGCGTTGTTCGGGCGTCCATTGCGTCTCGGGAATCGGCGGCAAGCGATCCTGATTCATGATGCGGCCTGCGTGGAGGTCGATATGGCGATGTCGACCGCGAGCGCAAGACGCTCCACGATCTGATCCAGATCGGTCTCGCTGGCGATATAGGGGGGCGCCAGCAACACATGATCGCCGAGACGGCCGTCGATCGTGCCGCCCATCGGGTAAACCAGGAGGCCGTTCTGCATTGCCCTGGCCTTGATCTGCGCATGCAGCTTCAACTCCGGGGCAAACGGCGTTTTCGTGGCGCGATCGCTGACCAGTTCGATGGCCATGAACAGTCCGCGCCCGCGGATATCGCCTACATGCGGGTGGGAATCGAAACGCGCATGAAGCGCCTGGCGCAGATAATCGCCGCGCTGACGCACCTGCGGCAGCAATTGGTCGCGCTGAATCACCTGCTGCACGGCCAGCGCTGCGGCAGCGGCGCTCGGATGGCCGATATAGGTGTGCCCATGCTGAAACAAGCCGCTGCCGTGCCGTATCGGCTCGATCAGCGTATTGCGTGCGAGCACCGCGCCGATCGGCTGATAGCCGCCGCCCAGTCCCTTGGCGACGGTGATCAGGTCGGGCTCCACGCCTTCCTGTTCGACCGCGTACAGCGTGCCGGTACGGCCCATCCCGCACATCACTTCGTCGGCGATATAGAGGATGCCGTAACGGTTGCACAATTCGCGCACCCCCTTGAAATAGCCTGGTGTCGGCGGAACCGCGCCGACAGTGGCGCCGACCACGGTTTCGGCGATGAAGGCGATCACCCGTTCCGGCCCCAGCCTCTGGAACTCGGCGTCCAGTTCGTCCAGCAGGCGCCGGGTATAGGCATCCTGGCTCTCGTCGCTGCGCCGGTCGCGGTACTCATAGCAGGGGGCTACGCGCCCGACATCCATCAACAGCGGCGCGAATTGCCGGCGGCGCCACTCGTTGCCGCCGACCGCCAGCGCTCCCAGCGTGTTGCCATGGTAGCTTTGGCGACGTCCAACGAACAGTGTGCGCTGCGGCTGGCCGATCTCCATGAAGTACTGGCGCGCCAGCTTCAGCGCCGCCTCCACCGCTTCCGAACCGCTGGAGACGAAATAGACCTGGTCGAGCCCGGCGGGCGCGTGCTGCGCGAGATGCGCGGCAAGCGCCTCGGAGACTTCGCTGGTGAAAAAGCTGGTATGGGCGTAGGCGAGCTCGTCGATTTGCCGATGCAGCGCGCTCAACACGTCCGGGTGCGCATGCCCGAGGCACGAAACGGCGGCCCCGCCACTGGCGTCGATATAGCGCTTGCCCTGTTGATCGATGATGTGGACGCCGCTGGCGCCGGCGGCAATCGGAGGCACGGTGCGCAATGACCGATGAATGATATTGCTCATGTCGAATAGGAATAAGGGAAAGTCATTGAACGAGTGTCAGGCCGAGGCAGTGCGTGGGGTGGTCGCCGTCTCCCCGGGTCGGGCGCGCTGCAACAGGTACACAATCAGCAGCAGGAGCAGCGCAGGGATGTACAGCCATTCCTTGGCTGGGCGATCCGCCGGCGTTTCGATGCCGGTGACCGTGAAGCCTTGCTCGAAGCCGGCCTTGGCCGCACGGCTCTTCAGCCCGACGGCCAGCACGTTGATGTTGCCGCCCAGGCTGGAAATTCTCAGACCTGACGCGGCGATGCGCTGCCGGCCATCACCTTCGTTACCCAACGGCAGCAATACCGTCTTGCGCACATCCTTGCCTTCCAGCGATATGCCCTCGATACGGACGCGCAGGCTCGAATCGGACGGCGCGGATTTGGCGAGTTCGACGAGGCGTGTCGCCGGTTCGACCTGGTACTGCTGGTAGACACGATCAAGCCAGAAGCCGGGCCGCAACAAGCTGAAAGTCACCAGCAGGAGCAGCGCCGACTCGTACCAGCGATTGCGCCGGACGAACCAGCCCTGGGTCGCGGCGGCGAACATCAGCATCGCCATGATTGCAGTCACCACCACCATGAGCAGATGCCACCACGACTGGCTTCCGATCAGCAGCAGATCGGTGTTGAAGATGAAGATGAACGGCAGGATCCCGGTGCGAATGCTGTAGAAAAAGGCGGTGGCGCCAGTCTTCAGAAAATCGGCCTTGGCGACTGCCGCCGCGGCAAAGGACGCCAGCCCCACCGGCGGCGTCACGTCTGCCATCAGGCCGAAATAGAAAACGAACATGTGGGCCGCAACCAGCGGCACGACCAAACCGTTCTGCGAGCCGAGTTCGACGATCACCGGCGCCATCAGGGTCGAGACGATGATGTAACTGGCGGTGGTCGGCATGCCCATTCCGAGAATCAGGCACACTGCTGCGACGAGAAACAGCATGCCGATCAGGCTGCCGGCCGAGATCAGCTCGACCAGTTCCGACATCACGAGTCCCAAGCCGGTGACCGACACGGTGCCGACGATGATGCCGGCGCTCGCGGTGGCGATGCCGATGGCGATCATGTTGCGCGCGCCGAGTTCCAGGCCCTGCACAAGGTCCTGCCAGCCTTCACGCAGCCGGGCGAGCGGTTCCTCCTGGCCGCGGAACCATGCGAGCAAAGGTTTTTGCGTCAGCAGGATGACGACCAGCGAGACCGTCGCATAGAACGCCGACAAGCCCGGCGAAAGTTCCTCGACCAGCAGCGACCAGACCAGCAGGACCACCGGCAGCAGGTAATGCAGGCCAGCGAGAGCGGTTTCCTTGATGGGCGGCAGGGTCAGGATCGGCGAATCGGGATCGTCGATCTCCAGATCCGGCTGCCTGGCCACGCTCCGCAGGATGGCCAGGTAAGCGGCCGCAATGGCGGGGACGACGACCCAGATCGCGTGTGCGCCGAGCAGCTCCTTGAGCCAGCCGAGGGTGTAGTACACGACGTTGGCGAACAGGATGGTTCCGGCGACGGTCATACCCAGGCCGATCAGGCGGCCCAGCGTGGTCGCGCCCGGTGCGCGGGGCAGGCCCTGGATGCCAAGCTTGAGCGCTTCGAGGTGGCTGATGTAGAACAGGGCAATGTAGGAAATCGCTGCCGGCAGGGCTGCATTGCGGCAGATCTCGGCGTAGGGCACACCGACATACTCCGCCATCAGGAAAGCGGCCGCGCCCATCACCGGCGGCATGATCTGTCCGTCGACGCCGGCGGCGGTTTCGATTGCAGCAGCCTTGTGCGCCGGATAGCCGACCCGCTTCATCAGCGGAATCGTGAAGGTGCCACAGGTCACTACGTTGGCGACCGACGAGCCCGAAATCATGCCCATCATGCCGGACGACACAACGGCAGCCTTGGCCGGCCCGCCGCGCAAGTGCCCCAGCAGCGAAAAGGAAACCTTGATGAAGTAGTTGCCTGCGCCGGCCTTTTCAAGCAAGCCGCCGAACAGCACGAACAGGAAGATGTAGCTGGAGGACACGCCCAGCGCGACACCGAACACGCCCTCGCTCGACAGCCAGTAATGCGAGACCGCCTTGGTCAGCGAAACACCCTTGTGGGCAAGAACATCCGGCATGTGCGGACCGGCGAATGCAAACGCGAGCATGATTGCGGCAATGATGGTCATCGGCGGACCGACCACGCGCCGTGTTGCTTCCAGCAGCAGCAGCATGCCGATAACGGCAACCACCATGTCCTGCAAGGTTGGTTCGCCGGGCCGCGTGGACAATTCGCGGTAGAACAGAAAAAGATACGCTGCGCAGAACGCCGCGGCGCCAGCCAGCACCCAGTCCAGCGCGGGTACCCTGTTACGCGGAGATGACTTGCGGAAGGGATAAGCGGTATAAGCGAGAAACAGTGCGAAGCCCAGATGCAGTGCGCGCATCTCGGTATCGTTCAGCACAAAGATCCGAAGCGAAAACGGCAACGGAGAGGCATACCACAGTTGCAGAAGCGACCAGGCAATGCAGGCGGCAAACAGCACGGTCCTGGCGACACCGGAAGGCTTGCGGCCTCCCATGTCGGCTTCCTGCACAAGCTGTTGCAGGTCCACGCTGGCGGGGGATGAAGCGGAGGTGGTCATCTGATCCTCAATGAAGCGGCGTTAACATCTGTGCGGGCCGCGACCGCGCGAAGCCTGCTTGCTCCAGGTTTCGCGCGGCGTGCCTGTCAGGGCTGCGCCTCGGCACATGTTTCGGATGCCTTGGCGAGCGTAACGGCAATCCTTACTTGATCCAGCCCTTTTCGCGGTAGTAGCGGGCAGCACCCTCATGCAGCGGCGCGCTCAGGCCATCGACGACCATATGTTTCGGATCAAGGTTGGCAAAAGCGGGATGCAGCTTCTTGAATTCGTCGAAGTTGTCGAACACGGCTTTCGTCACCGCATACACAACGTCGGCAGGTACCTTGGAAGAAGTCACCATGGTGGCCAGCACGCCATATGTGTCGGTCGGCTGCGGATTGTTCGCGTACATGCCGCCGGGAATGGTGACGTGCGCATAGTAGGGATTATTCTTCACCAGCGCGTCCACCGCCGGCCCCGTAATCGGCACCAGTTTGGCGCCGCAGGCCGTCGTCGGATCCTGAATATTGGCGGACGGGTGGCCGACGCTGTAGAAGAATCCATCGATCTTGTTGTCGCACAGCGCAGCGCCATGCTCGTCGGCCTTCAACTCCGCGGCCAGCCCAAGATCGGAGACCTTCATGTTCAGCGCAGTCAGCAATTCGCCGATGGCAGCACGCTGGCCCGATCCCGGATTGCCGATATTCAGACGCTTGCCCTTGAAATCAACCATGCTCTTGATGTTTGCATCAGGGCGTGCGACCAGGGTGAACGGTTCCGGATGAATCGAAAACACCGTGCGCATATCCGGAAACGCCTCCTTGAACGGTGGCAGACCCTTGTAACTTTTGTACTGAACGTCAGACTGGGCGACACCAAAATCGAGTTCGCCGGACTTGATGGTATTGACGTTGTAGGCCGAACCGCCGGTTGATTCGACCGAGCAGCGCAGGCCATGCCTGGCGCGGTCCTTGTTGACGAGGCGGCAGATCGCTCCGCCGGCCGCGTAATACACACCGGTTACACCGCCGGTGCCAATCGTGATGAACTTCTGCTGAGCGGACGCCGGGATGCCATGCGTGAGGATGGCGGCGGCGAAGCTTAGTGCAATGGGAGCAATGGTAAGGCGCATGCGTGTCTCCAGTTATACGGATTAATGAACTCGGGGCCCGTTACGAGTCACGAGCCCGGAAATTCCGGCTTTTGTTATCGCGAGGATGAATGCAACTTCTGTTGCATAGGCTGGACTGTAAGAAACAAATGAATCCATGTCAAGTATATGGAAACATTTGTTCCAATGGCTGGCATCATGCGCCAATCGGAAGCGGGTTGCGCCGTTTGTATCAGCTGGTATTACACGGAAGCCGAGGGAGGGCCTAGCAGCTCGGCACGCTTGAATTTTCGGATTACGTTTGGGCCGCCACCGTCAGGTTCCCTCCCCCTTGCAGGGGGAGGGTTAGGGAGGGGGTAGTGCGTTCGAGACAGAAGGCTGGATCTTGAGCCGCACCACCCCCATCCCAACCTTCCCCCTTGCGGGGGGAAGGGACCTGACGGAGCAGATGCATGCGCAACCCGAAAATCAACGCGTGTCGGAGTACTAGGCCTTGCTTCCAGTACGCTTGGCAGGCGCTTGCAGATACGCGCCTGAGTGAAACAAATCCTGTTCCGCGCGCTCGATTTTTTGAACCACCGTTTTGCCGGCATCTGCCACCAGCAGTTCGAGCAGCGCTTCGGTCAATGCCACGCCGGCTACCACGGAAGGAAAGAAGGAAGGACTGGCAGCCGAAAATAATAGGGACACGTCGGCGACAAAGGCGAGCGGCGACGCCTGGCTATCTGTCAGTGCGACGATACGGAGTCCTGCTGCCTTGGCCGTCTCGGCGACGAGAAGTGATTCGCGAGAATAGGGCGCGAAGCTGGTGACTACCAGTACGTCCTTGGCATTGAACAAGCGCATTTGCATTTCAAGACCGCCGCTCTGGCCGTCGACCAGTTGAACCGAATTGCGGAAAAGCCGATAGCCGTAGAACAGCGCGTAAGCAATCGGGAAGCTGGCCCGAAAACCGGCGATATGCACGGTATCCGCACGTCGAAGCAAGCTCGCGCCGCGATGCAGGGAATCCGTTCCCTGAAGTTCAATCGTCTTCAGGTTTTGATGCTGCGCCATAAACAATTCACCCGTCAGATCAACGCTGCGCCCGCGTGCGGCAAGATTTTTTGCGCGCTGTCCGTAGCCATCCTGATGCAACCCAAGATCATGTGCCAATGCCGACTTCAGCTCAGGCCACCCGGCGTAGCCAAGCTGTTGAGCAAGACGCACCAGTGTCGCCGGTTGTTCTCCAGCACGCTCGGCCAGGGTACGCATCGACGCAATGACGACCTCATTGGGATGATCCACGACAAAGCGTGCCGCTGCCTGCAGCTTTGGGCTGAGTGAGGAAAACCGGTCGAGAATCAGATCTTTGAGGCCCATTGAAATCTCCTGAAACACATTTGCATAAATGAATCGAATGTTACGCCAAGTGAATGAGAAGCAGGCCGAAATTCACGACGCTGATGGAAAGCCGGATGGCCTGCCGTTGCGCGAGGCAGGCGCTCTGGTCGCCGATGACTTGGCAGCGAGCGATCATTTGATTTCTGTGCAAGGGCGGCTGGACGAACCCGAGGAAGAGGGCGACGGGGATTGCCGGAAGCGCGGGAGATCATTCGCGCGAAGAAACCGACGACGGACCTGGCGTATCGAGCCAGGCCCGCATTGCAGGTGTGCGTAGCGGTTACTGCTTTTGGTTGGTGGCAGTCTGGATCGGGGCGATATTGATGGTCGCGTTCGATGAGGTGTTGTGAACGTCGATCGCCTGAATCTGGTTGTTCATCTGGTCGGCAATGAAGATGTTATTGGTCTGGTAGAAATTCATTACCGAAGCGGCCTTGCGGCTTGCATCGATATAAGGCGAGATCCATCCGTAGAGCCAGCCGGCGCTCGCGCCTCTGATGGACGACATTGCCTTGCGGTCCAGCGTGCGATCCGTGCACAGGTCTTTGATGGTAATGGTCGCCATGATGTGTTTCCAGTATTGATCAGATTGCGCTGTTGTCAGCGCCGGAAAATGGGTTGGTGAAAGCGATTCTCGACATAAGCGTTATTGCCGATCCGATGGAGGCCGTGAAGGCCTCCATCGGGACCATTGCGACTGCAATTATGCGGGCCAGTACATCATCGGAAAGCCGCCTTGCGAGTTCGTGCTGGTGCTGTCGTTGCTTGCGGTCTGGGTCGGGTACGAATCGACCTGGATGTTGACCGGGCCGCCGGCGAAGCTGGCGCCATTGGCTACCGATACCGGCGCGAACAGTGCTTGCGTGTTGACCTGATTCGTGCCGTTGGCCTGGTTGGCCAGACCGCCGCGCACAGCGGACATTTCCTTGTGGTCGAGCGCTTTGTCGAGGGACAGGTCTTTGATATGCAGTGTCATTTCAGTTCTCCTAAAGGTTGGATGGTTGGTGAGCATTTAGTTGGGCTCGACAGGTATATAGCAGGGGGCGTGCCAGCCCGGATGTCATCCGGCGAAATGCGTGTAAGCGGTTGAAAAAAAAGGAGTTTATGGGGCGAGAGTGACCTGTTTGAACAGTCGCATCGAAATGTATGGCGATGCGATGTATGGCGAAGCCAAACATATTTCATCGAATCTGTTCGCAAGGACCAGACACATCCCTGGTCTGCTGTGTGATCCGGCTTTTCAGCGGCATGAATCGACCTGCCGGCGATCAGGCGGAAGCGACAGCAAAGCTGTTCAACACCTCCTGGTGCAACCAGTGTTCTTTAAGTGCAACATCAGCTATCATTGGATGCATTCTTTTTATCGGATTCTGTTTGACGGAATCCGAGGCGCAGATTAAAATGGATTTCAAGATGATCCGATCTTTTGCATGTCGCGACACCGAACAGCTATTCGGCAGCTTCGCTGTCAAGCGTTTCAAGAACATCGAGCGGGTAGCGAGACGAAAGCTGTTGATGCTTCATGCAGCGACGGCGCTGGAAACATTGAAAGTCCCTCCGGGGAATCGTCTGGAAGCGCTGACTGGAGATTGGAAGGGCCAACACAGTATTCGAATCAATGATCAGTGGCGGGTATGCTTTCGCTGGACGAATGACGGTGTGTATGACGTGGAGATTGTGGATTACCACTAGGAGTAAATGATGGCAAAGAAACTGGATGAGATTCACCCCGGCGAGATTCTCCTGGAAGAATTCATCAAGCCAATGGGGGTTACCAATGCAAGGTTGGCGTCGGATATTGATGTCCCGACCTCGCGTATCAGCGAAATCGTAAACGGCAAGCGCCCGATCACGGTAGATACGGCGGTACGTCTTGGCGTGTACTTCAAGATGGAGCCGCGTTTTTGGCTGAACCTGCAATCCGAGTATGACGTTCGGATGGCGGAGCGTGAATTGCTCCCCGAAATAAAAGGCCGGATCCGTCCGCTCGATTTTCAACCTGCTTGAACACATCGCCCGGCGAGACCTTCAACCGTGTCGCAGACGCAAACAATCGACAACTAATACCCCGTCCCCGTCCCCGCCGTCGCACGTTCCGTTTTCGCCCCCGTGTTCATTGCCGCCGGCGGCGCGCCGCGAGTACCGGGCCTGCCTGCAAACACCATCGTGCCGTTTTCAGTCGGCTTGTCGTCGCGGAATTCGCCTTCCCAATAGCTGCCGTTGGCCCAGGTATAGCGGCCTTGCCCGCTGCTCCTGCCCCGGACCCAGGCGCCGCGATACACGTCGCCATCCTTGAATCGCGTCGTGCCTTGTCCATGCGGCATGCCATCTTTCACATCGCCTTCGTAGCGGCTGCCGTCGGCAAAGACGATCGAGCCTTTGCCGTTGGGCACATCGTGCGCCCAGTCGCCGTTGTAGCGCTGGCCGTTGTGCCAGATGAATCTGCCTTTTCCCTCTTTCTTGCCATTGACCATGGTTCCTTCAAACCGGTCGCCATTGGCCCAGACGATTGTTCCGGTGCCCGACACGATGCCGGTTTTCGGGTCGATGGAAAAATCGCCGGTCATGACCTGGTCGCCCACCGTGATGGTCTTTTTTCTGCCGGCAACCGATGGCTGCGGCGCGGGCGAGGGCGTGGATTCCGTCAACAACGTATTCGGCGCAGGTGCGCTCGATGCAGGCGGTCTGATGCTCGCTTGCTTGTCCATGTTCGACGCAGTGCTTGCGGCCGGAGGCGGTTCCGGCAATGGCGGACTGGCGCTTGCGGCAGATGCATCCGGTGTTGCCGAGGCAGCGGTTTCTGTCGGGGGCGTGACCTCTTGCGTGCTCTTGCGTTTCGCGATGCTGGCTTCTGCTGATGCTGCCTGCCGCCGCGCTTTGATGCTTGCCAGCCGGTCTTTCGCCAGCGGCGCATATCGCCCTTTCGGATACTGGTGCAGATAGGCCTCGTAAGCAGTCGATTCGTTAATCGAGGCAACGGTCGACCATAGCCGTTCCTCCCGCTTCGAGGCTGCCGCTTTCGGCGCAGCCGTGGCATTGGGTGTGCCGGGCACCGTCTTCGGTTTTTCTTCATCCGGTTGCGGCGGTGCGGCTTTGGCCGGCGCGGTCTCATCTGGCGCGATCATTGCCGTCTTCGGCTGCAAGCGCTCCAGCCTGATTCTGGCGAGCGTGGCGTAGCGCCCTTGCGGATATTCGCGCAAATAGCTCTGGTAGCCGCTGGCTTCATTGGCTGCGCTGACCGCGCGCCACATGTCGATTTCCGAAAGCTGGCGTGCGGTTGCCTCGGCACTTTGCGTATCGTCCGCCGGTGGCGATGCCGGTGCGGCATTTGCCGTGGACGGAGGTGTCTGGTTGGCATGCGGCGAAGCCGCGGGAGCGGGTGTTGCAGGTGGTGTTGCGGCTGCCTGGTCTGGCGTTTCCTGATCCGCTGTTCCGCTTGCTCCGGAGGATTCCAGTCCGCTGCCGCCGCTACTCGCTGTGACGGCCGGGGTGCGCGATTCATCCCACGAGCGATGCGTTCCGACATAGACGCCCGAGCCGATGCCGGCGGCAAGCACCAGGCCGAGTATCAGCCATCGCGGTTTGCCATGCATTGCGCGGCCGCTGCCCGGATATGCCATTTGCGGTCGATATTGCGTGCCGTTGTACGGCGGCGTTGCCGGTTGCGGGGATGGGTGGATCTGCGGCTTGATCTGCGGTTTGTTTTGCGGCCTTGCTTGCGGTTTGATTTCCGTCTGTGCCGCGGGCTGCGCGTCCGGTATCGCGTTCGGTACGGTGCCGATGTAGGGTTCCGCCTTCAGCTTCGGATTCGGGTTTTGCCTCGGTGCCGGTTGCGCGGCCGGCCGTGCTTCCTGCCGTATGCCGGGTTTGGGTTCCGGCTTGCGAGCGGCCATGACGGTCGGCCGCACCACGGTGGTGGCCCAGTGCGACGATTCGCCCGGAATCGTGCGCGGCACGGTTTCCATGATGTCGAGCGCGCGCCGCAGTTCGTCGATCGAGCGAAAGCGCTGTTCGGGTTTGACCGACAGCGCCTTGTCGAGCACGGCGAGGAAGGCGTCGCTGTAGCGGCCTTTGCCCGCCTTGCGTGCCGGCACCAGCTCGTCGTGCACCATGCGCGCGACTGCGGGCGGCGGCGCCTTGCCGGTGATCAGGTAGTACACCACGGCGGCCAGCGCGTAGATGTCGGTCCATTCGCCCTGGCGCAGGCCGGCAATGTCCGCATATTGCTCGATCGGCGCGAAGCCGGGCTTCAGTATCACGGTCAGGCATTGCGTGAGGTCGCCGATCACGCGCCGCGCGGCGCCGAAATCGAGCAGCAGCGGGCGGCCGTCCTTGAGCAGCAGGATGTTGTCCGGGGCGATGTCGCGGTGCAGACAATGTGCGTGATGGATGGTTTCGATGGCATCGAACAGATCGGCCAGCAACAGCCGTATCCAGGACTCGGTCGGCGTGATGCGGCGTTCCTTCAATGCCTGCTTGAGCGTGGTGCCTTCATAAAACGGCATCACCATGTACGCGGTGCCGTTGCCTTCCCAGAAGCGGTGCACCTTGACCAGCGCCGGCGAATCGAACTGCGCCAGCATCCGCGCTTCGTTGATGAAGCTCTTGAGCCCGGCGGTGAAGGTCTCGACATTGTGCTGCGACCGTACCGTGACGGCCATCTTGTTGGTGCGCGTCGCCAGGCCGGACGGCATGTATTCCTTCAGCGCGACATGCCGTTCCAGCGAGTGATCGTAGGCGAGATACACGATGCCGAAGCCGCCTTCGCCGATCAGGCTCAGGATTTCGAATTCTCCCAGATGCGTGCCGATCGGAAGGACGTTCACGCTTTGCCCGGGGTCGCTGTTCGGGCCCGGCTTGAACGGCATTCTCCGGGTGCGTACCACGGTCTTTGCATTGTCTTCGTTCGTCATGGAAACCTGCCAAATCTTCAAGGTCGGGGCATGGCATCACGCCGCATCCCCGGTTGCGATCGATTGCTCGCCGATCGTCTGTCCTGCATTGCCGAATGCGCGTGCGACATATGACTTTCGCGTCATGCGTGTCACGCGGAGAGATCGCCGTAGCTAGCACCTTTGGTGCCAGGTCTCGATGAACAGCCGGACTGGCCAGGCACGATCGCCGGCAACATAAAGGAGCACGAATTTCGGATGGCGCGTTCATGCGGAATGGCTTCTCTGCCTGTGCATGCAATCAATTGCCGAGAGGGGTGTTACATGATCGTCGCATCAAGCGGGAAGAGGTTGATCTGAATCGCGGTTTTTGCGGTTTCAGCGCTTGTCGTGCGATGAAAACATGCGGCTGCGATGCGTCGCCGCCACATGTTTGTCAAAGTGCAGGATTCAACATGGTTCTTTCCGTGCTGTCCGGATCGCCGGCACGGACCACGACAGCGGAAATGTTGTCATGACCTCCGCGTTGCAGCGCGATATTGACCAGTTCTTCGGCTGCCTGTCGGCAATTGCTGCCGACCAGCGCGGTGCGCATTTCCTGTTCCGTGACCTGGTTGCTGATGCCGTCGCTGCATAGCAGGAACACGTCGCCGTCAATGACTTCCATTGTTTCCACGTCGAGTTCAAGTTCGTCGGCTGCACCGACTGCACGCGTGATCATGTTGCGCGCCGGATGGTTCAGCGCGGCTTCCGCGCTGAGGCAGCCGCTGGCCAGCAGGTCTTCGACCTGGCTGTGATCGCGTGTGAGTTGTGTCAGGCGACCATCCCTGAGCAGATAAATCCGGCTGTCGCCCGCCCACAGCAAAGCGCAGGAGCGGCCGTGCGCGAGCAGCACCACCACCGTGCTGCCGATGATCTGCGCGCCGCGCAACGCCGCTTCGGCACGTAGATGGCGGTTCACCAACTGCAACCGGTCTTGTACGGTACGAGTGAATTCCGCCAGGTTATCGGGTGCGGGTACGCGGCTCAGCGATTCCACGATCGAACGGCTCGCGAAATCGCCGCGCGCGTGTCCGCCCATGCCGTCGGCCACCGCCCACATCCGTTTGTCCGGCTGATCGAGACAGGCATCCTCGTTGATCTTGCGAACCAGGCCGACGTGCGAGTGAAACGCCGATGTCCATTGAAATTGGGCTGTATCCGTCACGAATGCCTCTGAAAATGAACTCTGAAATCTGCGTTGCGACGTTCAGAGTGTAGAAAATTTTTTCCTCTGCTGCGAGGGAATCTTCCGGGTTGAATCACAGGCGTTTCGATGACGGCATGCCGGCTGATTGCATGGAAAGATGGCTCATGTGCTGCGGGAGCATTATTCCATAACGCGCCCGGCTTCGCTGGCTACTTCGGCTTGCCCGTTTCTCGTCGCGCTTGAACGGGAAAGCCGGTCGGGTAACTGACGATGCGATTGGTCTGGAATATCGTGCGGCCAAGCGGGGCGCGGGCGCCGCCGCTGCTACGTGCACCGCCGACGATCGCAACCATCGCCTTGCGGTCGAGTTCAACGCTCTCCAACAGATCTTTGATGACGATGCTGGCCATGGCTTTCTCCTTGGGATCAGATAAAGAAAATTCACACGGAAAATAATGCATGGAACGTGCCGGCATCGCAAAGCGTTCGCGGCCTTGTTCAAGCCCTTGAAAAGTGGACGGTTTCCGCCGGCGGCTGGCGTTTGCGATGTCCAACGGCAATCTCCGCGAGCCGGAACTGGTGGGCGGCGACCAACAGCCGCAGCTCGGTGTTCGTCATGTCCCGACACTTGTCGATGCCTGCTTTGACATGGATCTTCCTTCGTGAAAATACCGTGCCGCCGGCTATGCAACGCGTGATTCAAGCACGGCGATTTGTACTATATTGAAGTCGCCAAACGATTCCACGATATCGAACCTGATCGATACCGTGCGATGACTTGAAAGTTCAATGTCAAACAGTATCGAACAGCATGGCTAGCCTGACGCACGCGATCCGGTCGTTCCAGAGCGGCGGCATGTCGTACAGCGAATTTTTCGCGCAGGTCGATCGCCTGCTGGCAAGAGGCCAGGCCGACTCCGCCTATCTGGCGCGGGTTCTCGACGATGAACATACCCGCGTGCAGTTGCCGCCGGATGTGTATGCCGAGCTGCAGCGGCGGGTCGAGCAGGTGACCGGCTCGAAGCATGGTTTCGACGGCAACGAGACGCGCGTTCAGACCAGCCAGAGCCAGCGCCGTTTCACCACGCCGTCCGGCTCGCCCGACATGTATACCCACCCGCCGGGCGAGCCAGACCGGATGAAGGGTGTCGGCGATACGCTGAACGGCCGCTTCGTTCTCGAAGAGTGCATCGGATTCGGCGGCATGGGCACCGTGTATCGGGCGCTGGACCTGCGCAAGCTGGAAGCATCCGATCGCAATCCGTATATCGCGATCAAGGTATTGAACGTCCAGTTTCGCGGCCATCCGAAATCGCTGATCGCGTTGCAGCGCGAGGCGAAGAAGGCGCAGGCGCTGGCACATCCGAACATCGTCACCGTCTACGATTTCGACCGCGACGGATCGACGGTTTTTCTGACCATGGAATACCTGTCGGGAAAACCGATGAGCCAGACGCTGCGCTCGCCAGATTTCAAGGGAATGAGCTATGCGGAAACGATGCGCATCATTTCCGGCATCGCCAAGGCCCTGGCTTACGCGCACGAACGCGGCTTTGTTCATTGCGACCTGAAGCCGGCGAACGTGTTCCTGATGGACAAGGGCGATGTGAAGGTCATCGACTTCGGCATCGCACGCGTGTTCCAGAAGCAGGAAGAAGATGTGGAGGCGACCGTTTTCGATCCGGGCAGCCTTGGTGCGATGACGCCGGCTTATGCCAGTCCGGAGATGATCGAGCATCGCGTGCCGGATCCGCGCGACGATATCTATGCGTTGGCATGCATCACCTATGAGTTGCTTACCGGACGGCATCCATTCGATCGTTTGTCCGCGACCCAGGCGCGCAACGCGGGGCTGAAACCGCAGCGGCCGAAAAACCTGGGACACAGTCAATGGCGGGCGCTGAAAGCCGCACTGGCATTCGAACGTGAAGCAAGGACGCCGTCCGTTGCGCGCTTCATGCAGGGCATGACGGCGGACCGCAAACCGGCGCTGTATATCGGCGCGGGAGTTGCTGCATTGCTGCTTGCCGCGTTGATCGGATTTTCCGTTGACCGGGATTGGTGGAGATCGCCCGCAGCTGTTGATGAACAGGCGCGGGAGCAGGCTCCGGCGATCACCCATCCTCCGCAGCCGGCGAACGAGGCCGCTGCCCCGGCGCCTGTCCCGGCCCCCGCGCCTGTACTTTCTGTCGCATCGGTCGCACCAGTGCTCGCCGGCGTGCCGTGTTCGGCCTTGATTCCGACCGTGCGCGGCGACACGCTTGCGGTGCAGGGATATGTCGGAAAGAGTTTCGGCAATACGCGCCTCAAGAAAACCCTGAACGCGGTTCCCGGCGTGAAAACCGTGAGCCTCGATGTGCAGGAAGTCGGTGACGAGAAATGCGGCGTGATCAGTCTTTTCGCGCCTTACTGGGTCGGGAACCGGCAAGCTGGCGCGGCTGCTTCGATACACACGAAAAAACCGGACAACGTATTGACCGAAGGCGACTATCTGGTCCTCGACATCACGACGCCTGCATATGACTCCTACGTCAACGTCGATTACTACGCCGCCAGCGGTGGCGTGGTGCACATGGTGCCGAGTCCGCGCGTCAAGGGAAATCAGGCGCCGCCCAGCTATACGGCGACCATTGGCGGCCTCGGCAACTGGGTGGTATCGAAACCTTTCGGCACGGACCTGATCGTGCTGCTGGTGACGCCTGCGCCGCTGTTCGACGGCTTGCGCCCGGAATCCGAATCGACATCCGGCTATCTGCACGCGGTGGAAAGCCGATTGAAACAGTTGACGGACAAGTACGGCGCCGAAAAGATTTCAGCCGACTTCGTTCAGCTCACGACGCGCGGGCGCAAATCCTGATCGCTTGCCGCTTATTTCACGCTCCGCGCGACCCGAAATCCGTTCTGCCCGTCGCGCACGCTGGCCGCATATTTGAAGCGTGTCGTTGACGGCATGTAGCTAGCCCCTTCACGCCAGGAGCCGCCGCGTATTACCCGTTCACGGCAGCTCGGTGTTTCCCATGCGTGGCCGTCGGCAGGCGCGCCCTTGTAGGAGCTGTGCCAGCAATCCTGCACCCATTCCCACACGCTGCCGTTGACGTCGTACAGGCCGAACGGATTGGCTGCAAAAGAGCCGACGGCGACCGGTCCCTCCTGCGTCCACGGCGGGCCGCAATCCTTGCAGTTGGCTTTTCCGGCCTGCATTTTCTCGCCCCACCAGAACCGCGTCGACGTGCCGCCGCGTGCTGCAAGTTCCCATTCGGCTTCGGTCGGCAGACGATAGGGTTTGCCGCTGATCTTGGACAGCCACTTTACATATTGCTGTGCATCGTCCCAGCTGACGTCGCGCACCGGCGTGTTCGGTGCGCCCTTGGCCGCTGCGCCCGGTTTTGAACAGCCGCCGGCTTCCACGCAGGCATTCCACTGCGCGATGGTGACTTCGTATTTGCCGATCGCAAACGGCGCTGCGATCGATACCTTGTGCGCCGGCTTTTCGCTCGGGTCGCTGGTGTTGCTTCCCATCGTAAACACGCCGCCCGGCACGGAGATCAGGGTAGGGCACGCCGAACAGTCGGTGATCTCGCTCACTTTTGAGTTGGCTCCCGGAGAAGGCGCGGCTGGCGCCGGCTGGGCCTGCGGCGGCGGCTCTTTCGGGGCTTTTTTTACCACAGGCGGTTTGGGACGAGCCTGTTCCGGTTCCTTTGTGGCGGGCGCCGCAGGCGCTGCGCTTCCGGGCGCGGCCGCGCGCAGCCTTTCGATGCGCGCCCTGGCAAGTGCCGCGAAACGCCCTTTCGGATAGGCCTGCAGATACGCTTCATAATCGGCAGCGTGGTCGCTGTCCTTGATCGAATCCCAGAAGGCAAGCTCGTACTGTTCGGCACTGTCTTTGGGAAGGATCGCGCGGCTTTGCAAGGCGACAATGGTGTCGTCGCGCAGGATCGGCATCGATCGCACAAGCCGTTGCGTCAGCACGGTTTCATCGCGCAACGCAGACGACATCTGCGGCACCTGCGCATGGCTGGTCTTGTGTGCGACCGATGCGGCGACGCGCGCAAAGACGGTGGCAGCGTCCAGTCCCGGCACACCCAGCGATTTCATCAGTTCGGCGGTATAGACGCCATGCCGGGTGCCATCGGCGGCGAACCCGCCCGGGCTGGCGGCGTAGGCAATCAGCGTCTGCTCGGGCGGCTTTGGCATGCCGGCTGCGCCGGTATGGAAGGGATTGTTCAGGCAGGTATCGAGGATGACCAGGTTCCGTTTACCCGGGCGTGGCGCCGACATGCTCGCAAGTACGCTGCGCAGGTCGATGCTGTTCACGAGCAATCGGGCAGGGGAACTGCTTTCGGCATCGATGGATGCAAGCAGGGTACGGTCGGCAAGCTGCAACCCATGCCCGGAAAAATAGAAAAGGCCGATGCCGCCGGCATGCAGCCGCGCACGGAACGAACGCAGCGCCGCCTTCATCTGTTGCGCCGTCACGTTCTCATAACGCATGACGTCGAACCCCTGCGATGCGAGGAGCTTGCCCAGGGCGCGCACGTCATGGATCGGATTGGAAAGCGGATCGCGGGCGTAATCGCCATTGCCGATGATGAGCGCAATGCGTCTGGTCTCCGGCCCGGATGCGCCTTCGCCGTTATCCCCGGCGGCAATGGAGCGCAGCAAGGGCTCGGCAGGCATGCGGGTCACGCTGCCGGCATGTGCGGCATTCCACGCGATTGCGCACAGCATGCATGCGATGAATAATTTTTGCCACACGTACAGGTCCTCGTCGGAAAGCCCCGCGCCGCCGCAGGCCTGGAAGCAACTCGAATAGCAGACGGCGCAGTTTTAAGTATCATCGATAAGCGATAGTAGAAGGGATTTGCGCAAACACAAACGAGCGCCTACAACTTCTCCGAAAATGAGAGCACTCGATTCTGACCGCCGGCAAAATCCGGAGGGCAATCTGGCGTGGAATGCCGCACCCCGGAAATTCTCCGGCCGCTCTTCACTGTTTTCGATGCGCTGATTTTCGATGCGATTGCTGCCAGGATCAGTCCCTTGCGCATTGGCGCACAGGGCAACGCGGACCATCCTGCTGGAGAGACACAATATGTCAAGAGCATTCATTCTTGTCGTTTTCTCGGCGCTGGCATGGGCAAGCATTCCGCTGCTGGCCGACGCGACGCCGTCGCCGAAGGATGCGGAGGTCTATATCATCTGGCCGCATGACGGCGCGGTCATCAACGGCGGCAAGTTCTGGTTGCGCATGGGCTTGCGCAACATGGGCGTGGCGCCGAAAGGCGTCGATGTCCCCAACACCGGGCATCACCACGTATTGATCGATACGGGCTTGCCGCCGGCCGGCGAACCGATTCCAAACGATCGCAACCATCTTCATTTCGGCGCCGGAGAGACCGAGGCGCGCATCGAGCTCCCGCCAGGAAAACACACGCTGCAGTTGTTGCTGGGCGACAGCAATCATGTTTCGTTCGATCCGCCGGTGTATTCGAAAAAGATTTCGATCACCGTGCGTTGACGAGAGAGCAGGCTGGCCAGCGCAAACGTGATTTTTCCATTGATGTAACAGCGAGGAGCACGAACATGATCAAGGCATTCGCTGCCGTCGCAGTCTTCTTCTTTTCCGGCATCGCCTTCGCGGGCAGCACGCCGGCGCCGCCCAACGCGTATCTCTATATCGGCTGGCCCAACAACGGCGAAGTCATTGCGGCGGGAAAACCGTTTCGCGTCTGGTTCGGCTTGCGCGACATGGGCGTCGCGCCGAAGGACGTGCAATTTCCCAACACCGGTCATCATCATTTATTGATCGATACCGACCTCCCGCCGCCGGACCAGCCGATACCGTCGGACAGGAACCATCTGCATTTCGGCGCAGGCGAGACCGAGACGATGCTGGAGTTGCCCCCGGGCAGACACACCTTGCAGCTTTTGATGGGTGACGACAAACACATTCCGCACAATCCGCCGATCTATTCGAAGAAGATCACGATTTTCGTCAAGTGACACGCCTGCGCCGCGGCCGCGCGGGCCGCTTTCGGTATCGACACGAACAGCGGCACGGCATTTGCTTCTGTCATGCGATCGGGCCGAAGCCGTCGGTTGTCGATGATCGAGTGGCAATCCGGTTCAACGGAAGCAGGCGCGATGCGGAAACTGGCAACTGGGATCAGTGCCGCACATACTGAATGAACGCACGTGATTTTCATGCAGCGGAGCGGCGCGAAGGAACATGAGATGGACGCAACACATTTCGCCGAACCGGCCGATGCGGTCACGGCGTATCTCGAAGTCACTGGCGACGGTTCGGAGAAGCCGATCGTGTTTCCGATTCATGATGAAGTCGTCATCGGACGCGATCCGCAGGACTCGCTGGCGTCGGATCGCTTTCTCTGCATCCCGGAACATACGGTAAGCCGGCGCCATGCGCGCATCCGGCGCCGCGGCGACACTTATTTTGTCGAAGACCTGCACTCGTTCAACGGCACCTTTGTTCTCGGAAAACGATTGCCGCCGGGCGCATGGCATCCGCTCCGCGACGGCGACGAACTGAGCGTGTCGTCCGCGCAGATCGTGTTTCATTCGCTGGTGGCGCCGGCGCGCGAGAGCATGCCAACCATCATCACCCGTTCGGTCGATGCGGTGGAAATGACAAGAATGCTGGATAGCACCGCCAGCGCCGCCAGCACTTCCGGCGGCGATATCCAGCAGACCGTGCAAAAGCTGCATGCGATGGCGCAAGTCAGCATTGCGCTGGGCGTGGTGACCGACCAGGCCACGCTGACCGAAAAGATCATGAACTTCATTTTCGAATTGTTCCCGCTGGCCGAGCGCGCCTTCATTTTCCTGAAACGGCAGGAAGGCCAGGCACCGGTGCCGGTTGCCGCACGCCGCCGCGACGGCACCATCGAAGATCCCGAACGCGTCACGATCTCGCGCACCATCGTCAACGAGGTCTTGAACAGGAAGCAGTCGATACTCTCGGTCGATACCTTGTCGGATCGTCATTTCGGGTCGCAGGTATCGATCATTTCACAGGCGATCCGCAGCGTCATGTGCGTGCCGCTGATCCTGGAAGACGAGTGCCTGGGGCTGATCCAGGTGGACACCTCTTCCGATCCTTACGCATTCAAGGAGCAGGACCTGGAAATGCTGACCGGCGTCTGCGCGGAAGCGGCGGTCGCGCTGAAAAACTTCCAGTTGTATTTCGATATCGAGCGCCTGCTGGACGGTTTCGTGCGCGCGTCGGTGCAGGCGATCGAAGAACGCGATCCGGTGACGGCCGGCCATTCCTTCCGCGTGGCGGGTTTTGCCGAGCAGCTGGCCATTGCCGTCGATCGCGCCGATGCGCCGAACGTGCGCAACATCGCGTTCACCGTCGACCAGTTGCGCGAAATCCGCTATGCGGCGCTGCTGCACGATTTCGGCAAGGTGGGCGTGCGCGAGCATGTGCTGCGCAAGGAGAAAAAGCTGCATCATTTCGAAATGCGAATGCTGGAGGAGCGCTTCAAGTTTGCGCGCACCTGCCTGGAGCGCGACGCTTACCGGCGTCTGGCGCAGCAGCATGCGCAACACGAACTGGGCATCGCCCGATTCCGGGAAGAAATGCAGCATATCGACGAACATCTGCGCGAGGAATTCGAACGGCTGGAGGACTTTCTGGCAGCGATACGCCGCGCGAACGAGCCTGCAATTTCTTATGCCGAAGGCGTGACCGATTTGAGCGGCGTGCTGGATTACACCTATCACGACGCCGACGGCATGACGGCGCGCTTGCTGGACGAATGCGAATTCTCGGCCCTGAGCCTGCCCAAGGGCTGTTTGACTGCGGAAGAGCGGCGCCAGATCGAATCGCATGTGGTGGATTCCTATTCCTTCCTGATCCTGATTCCATGGACGCGCGATCTGGCCGGCGTTCCCGCGATTGCGCACGGTCATCACGAGAAGCTGGACGGCTCGGGCTATCCGATGGGCTTGCGCGGCAACCAGATCAGCGTGCAAACCCGGATCCTGACGATCTCCGACATCTACGACGCGCTGACCGCGACCGATCGGCCGTACAAGAAAGCGGTGCCGGTGGAGCAGGCGCTGGATCTGATGGATGCGGAGTGCCAGGCCGGGCACCTCGATCCCGCATTGTTCAAGGTATTCGTCGAATCGAAGGTCTGGTCGACGGCGCGGCTTGCAAGCTAATCATTTATCGGTGGCAGTAGCAAAATGCATTCAAACGATTCATCAGCAGCTCTGGTTCTGAAACAAGGAAAGACCTGGGCGTCGATCCGCCATGCGGCAATTGCCGGCATCTGCCTGGCCTTGCTGTGCGGTTGCGCCGACGTCAGCATGCCCGCATACAAGACACCGGAAGCGCCGGTCAAGGCATCCTGGTCGCAGCCGGAATCGGCGCCGGTGACGGCGGCCGAAACGATCGCGCCCGACTGGTGGAAGGAATTCCGCGATCCCTATCTGGATGCGCTGGTGAACAAGGCGATTGCGGGGAATTTCGATATCAGGATTCTCGCCGCGCGTACCCGGGTGGCGAACACGCAGATTGACGAGGCGCGGGCGGGCGCGCTGCCGTCGCTGAGTGCCGGCGCGGGCGCCAGTTTCGAAAAGAGCACCGGGCAGAAATTTTCCAAGCAATTCAACCTCGGCACCCAGGTCAACTGGGAAGCCGATGTCTGGGGCAAGGTCGAAAAGGGCGCGCAGGCGCAGACCGCCGAGTTCCGCGCATCCGAAGCGGACTGGCGCGCCGGCTACCTGTTGCTGGTGTCGAGCGTGTCGACAACCTATTTCCAGATCCTGCAACTGGACGAGCAAATCGATCAGCAGCAAAAGGCGCTCGACAAGGGCAACCGGATTCTGACCATTTACGACGGCATGCAGAAGAACGGCCTGCTGCCGTACACGCGGGTGCTGCAGCAGCGCGCGGAGATCAATCGCCTGACCAACGACCTGGTCGAATTGCATCGGGCGCGCGATCTTGCGGGCAATGCGCTGGCGACGCTGATGGGCGTGCCGGCGGGCGACTTCAAGATTCCCGCCGGTTCGCTGGAGGACAGGGTCAAGCTGCCGGCGGTGCCGACCGGCCTGCCGTCGGACTTGCTGAAGCGCCGCCCGGACATTGTCGCCGCCGAATATCGGGTGCTGGAAGCCTACGATCTGGTGGGACAGGCCAAGCTGGCGCAATTGCCGTCGATTGGCTTGACCGGCAGAGGTGGAAGCTCCAGTTTTGCGTTGACCGACCTGCTGAAATCCTTCACCTTTGGCCTGCTCCCGAGCATCAACATCCCGCTGTTCGATCCGAGCATCAAGGCCCATGTCAAAACCAGCGAGGCGCAGGCCAGAGTGGTCGAAGAGCAGTACCGGCGCGCGGTGATCGGCGCGTTCGAAGAGGTTGAAAACGCATTGGTGAACCTGGACGCGCACAAACGGCAGCGAACCGAATTGCAGCAGCAGGTCGATCATCTGAAGGAGGTCGCCGCGCAGGTCGATGCGCAACTGAAGGAAGGTGTGGTGTCGCAACTGGAAGTGTTTGAAACCGAGCGCTCGCTGTTGTCCGCGCAACTGGCCTTGCTGGCGAATCACCAGCAGATACTTTCCGACACGGTAACGCTGTACAAGGCGCTTGGCGGCGGCTGGCCTACCGTCCAGGTCGGAAATGCGAGCCGATGAATGCTGGATCGACATATGGAATCCGATGAAGCAACGGTTGCCGATTCGCGCGTGGCCGCGGATCGGCGGTTCGTGATCGTGCTCAAGCCGGTATCGCATCCGGAACTGGGCAATATCCGTATCGACGACAACCTGTTTGCGATCGGGCGCACCGAGCCGCCGTTCGAGTCGTATGCGCCGGACGTCGTCGCCGAACTGTCACGGCGGCACGCGCGCATCTTTGCCGAACACGGCGCGGTTTACATCGCCGACCTCGACAGCAAGAACGGCACGACGGTCAACGGCGTCAATGTCCAGCAGAAGATTACCCGCTTGCAGGACGGCGACGAGATTTGCTTCGGCAAAGCGCTGTCATATCGGGTGCAGCTCGGCGCTGTGGTTGAGGTGCTGCAGCAGACGGAAAAACTGATCGGCCTGACGCTCACGCCGGAGCGGGACGACCTCGGTCTGCAGCCTATCGTCATTGCGCAATTTCCTTTCCTGATCAGCAAGGCCGACGCCGCTTTTTCCCGCTACAAGGACGAGTACCCGCATCAGGTGAACTACATCTCGCGCCGCCATGCGCATATTTTTCTCAAGAGCGGTTCACCTTTCATCGAAGACCTCGGCAGCACCAACGGCACCTTCGTCGGCGGGAACCGACTTGAGGAACGCGCCGTTCCGCTGGATGACGGCGAGACGCTCGCGTTCGGCGGCCATCATTTCGTCTACAAGGTGAGCCTGCAGAAAGAGCAGGCCGAGATCGACCCGACGGTGACCCGGTTGGCCTCGGCCAAGCCGAATGCGACACCGGCGGCCGGCGATATCGACAAGACCACCTTCGTCGCGGCTGCCGACTCCTTTCTTGACATTTTCTGTATCGACCACGCGCAGAAGCAGGACGACGAAGTCAACGACGAAGACGCAAAGCAATCCGTCAATGCTGGAAAGCCTGTCGACAAGCCACGCAAACGAAGCCGCTTCGCAATCTTCCTGTCCGAGCTGAGCGATGCATTCGCGGGGAAAGAGCGGCGCGGCATGAAGCGCGCGGCGCGCCGGGCGATGGCGCTCGTGGTACTGGCCGTGCTGGCCGGCGGCGCGTGGTATTGGATAGGAGCGCCCGAGCGCGACCTGAATACCCTGGTTGACAACGGTGACTACGCACGTGCTGCGACGCTTGCCAGCCAGGCCTTGCAACGCCATCCCGACAATGCGGAAATCAGGGCGCTTGGCACCGAGTCCGCGCTCAAGGCGCAGGTGCCTGGCTGGCTCGCGCTGTTGAAGACACGCAATTTCGAACGCGCGTCCGGCGTACTGAACGGCATGAAAGAACTCGGCCGGAATAATCCTGAGCTGCTGCCGCTGGTGGGCGAGCTCGAGTGGATGGGCAGCCTCGAACAGTTCGTGATGGGAAGAGGTGGACCGGACGCGCCGATCCGGATCTATACGGACGAAGAAAAAATCAGGCAGCTTCTGAATTACTGGAACGAAGACAATCTGGCGCATCAAAGAGCCTTCACCACGATCATGGCCTATGTACCGACGTTCCGGGACCCGTATGCCGAAGCACTCAGCCATCTGCGCAAACTGCAGAGCGACAATGCCGTGTATCTGGCCGCGATCGAGCGCCTGAAAGCGAACATCGGCAGCGAGCTGGGCCAGGATCAGCCGGAAGCGCTGGAACCGGTGCTGAAGGACTATGCGGAGAAGTACCCGCGGCTCGGGCTGGATGCGCTGCGCAGCGATTTGCGACAGTACATTGATATCGACAACGACGCGCGCGCCGGCAGGCTGGGGCCGCTCGTCAGGCGGCTTTCCCATGCGCAGTTTTCGACGCCGCCGTTCCAGGAAAAGTTTCGCGCGCTGCGATCGGGCAACCGGCTTCCTCCGGCAGATGTCATTCGCCAGTATCAGGCCGCGTCCGGCGCATGGCATGGTGGCGATGCCGAACAGGCATTCGCCGGTTTGCGGCAGATCGGCGCGGGCCCGTGGGCAGAGCCGGCATCGAAAGAGCTCGCGCACAAGAAATCGATCCTGGAACAATTCAACGCGCTACAAAAGTCGCGCGACAGCAAGGGTTACGACGAGCGGCTGCTGACGTTTTACGGTGCGCTGGAACCCGAGGAAGACGCCTACTTCATCCATGCGATCCAGGCCGACGTCGCGCAATACAGGGGCAAGGCGCTCGACCGGGCGCAAGCCTTGTCCGATCGGGCACAGCAGCGCTGGCGCCAGTATCGGGAGAACGGCGGCATCGAAGGCGCGCAGCGGCTCGAATCGGAGATTTCAAGCAAGTTCCGCAGCCAGGCGCGCCTGTTGTCCGAAGCGTATGACGGCGCGCAGCAGGGCGCGCGCATCTACCAGCAACTGAAAACGGCCTATCCGCCGGAGTCGGTCAAGGTCCGGCAAGAGATCGATGCCGAAATGGACGAGCAGCGCCGCGCGCTGCAGGGATTGCGCATGGTTCTGGAGCCCCGATTGCTGAAGGAAAAACTGGTGCTGATAGGAGTGCAGAGCGATGACGAACGAAAATCGCCTTAAGCCATTGAGCGAAGCGCTGGAAGATCACAGCGCCGAAGGCATTGCGATACTGACTTCCGAGCCGTGGCGCTTCACGCAGGCGGCGATCTATACGATGGTGGCGCTGGTGCTGGCGGCGCTGGTGTGGTCGTTCGTCGGCAGCGCGGATGTGATCGTGACGGCGCAGGGCGCGTTGCAGCCCGAGTCGGAAGTGCGCCGTCTTTACGCGCCGATCGATGGCGAGCTGGCCAATCTGTACATGGACGAAGGGCAGCCGGTATCGAAGGGCGACACGCTCGCACGGCTCAATGCGCGCGGCGCTATCGAGGCGGCGAAAAATGCGCTTGAAGCGCAATTGAAGCTGGAGGATGCGGAGCGGGAATGGCGCGAGTTCCCGGAAAAGAAAGCGCTGCTGGAGCGCAAGGTCGCCGCCTTGAAACAGGCGATGGAGGTCGAGGAATACCAGAGCGCCAAGCGCATCACCGAGGGAACGAGCAGGCTGGCGGAAGTCCAGCGAGCACAATTGCAGGAAGCGCGCACCAATGTCGAGGAGGCGCGGCGCGCGCGCGACGCGGCAAAGGATGAAGCGGCAAAATATGCGCGCCTATTCGCGCTGCCCGGCGGCGGCGGGGTTTCGCAGCTTCAGGTCGAAGGCAAGAAGAACGCGCTGCAGGCCGCCGACAATGCATTGCGCGTCGCGCAGGCGAAACTGAGCGAACTGAGCGTGCGACAAACCCAGGAAGCGACGCAGGCCCGGGCACAACTGGAAACCAGCGGCCAGGAGTTCACCAAGCTGCAACTGCAGTACGAATCGGCGACGAAGGAAGTCGCGAATACCGAAGAGAAATTGCGGCTGCAATTGCAGACGGCGCGCCTGGTCGCCGACGCCGCCGCCCGCATCCGCTTCGAAAACATCGACAAGGACAATTTCCTGCTGATCGTCGCGCCGGTGGACGGCGTGATCACCGACGTCACCTCCACGCAGCCCGGCGACAAGATCCAGGCCAACACGCCGCTGGGCGGTATCGCGCCGAAGAATGCGCGGCCGATCCTGAAGATCGAAATCGCCGAACATGACCGCGCATTCCTGCACGAAGGCCTGCCGGTCAAACTGAAATTCAATGCGTTTCCGTATCAGCGTTACGGCCTCATCGACGGCACGCTCGATTCCATTTCGCCCGCCACCAAGCCTTCGCCGCAAACCAAGCAGCCGGTGTACGAGGGGCGCGTATCACTGGGGCGCGACTATTACATGGTGGGCGACACGCGCTACCCGTTACGCTACGGTATGACGGCGACCGCGGAGATCGTGGTCCGCCAGCGGCGGGTAATCGATCTTGCGCTCGATCCGTTCCGCGAAGTCAGCGGATGATCCGGCGCGAATTGCTTGCGCCACACATCGCGCTGCCGGAAAAGAACATCTGCGCTGCGTTCCGGAATGATGCGCACAGCGGCCTTTGTGCGCGATCAATGGGCCGATCATTAAGGAGGCTTCAAGGCCTTGCCGGCCTATGGTCGTTTCGGTCGTGCTGCTAGAGTAGGCACAGATCCAGTTGAGCAGTAGTGCATCAACATGCACCTTGACCTCTTATGGAGAACCGCGATGTCATCTACCGTACAGGAACCGAACATTGACATGGAAAATGTCGGTGCAAACGGTGCCGATCCAGCCAGGTTCACGCTGTGGCACACAGTCCTGTTTTATGCGAAATGGATTGTCTACAGCGGGAAGAACATGTTTTTGAAACGAGGACGATTCCTGGTCGTGACTCCGCCTCGTGTGAAAAAGACCATCGTATGGAACAAGCGCAGCAAGGCTTTTTTCTCGCTGGAGATCCGCGACGTCCTGGAATGGATCACGTTATCGCAGATCTATATCGTCGAAGACTATGACATCGAAAAGCTGGCGCGGTACGCCGATATGGAGCGCTATTACCAGGCGCTGCTGCAGGAAGGGCGCACGCCATTGATCATTGATTGCGGAGCAAACATCGGCTTGTCGGCAAAATACTTTTCCCAAGTGTATCCGGAGGCAAGAATTGTCGCTGTCGAACCGGATGAGGGCAACGTGGTTCAGATGCGCAAGCACTGCGATCCCGAGCGCGTCACGATAAGGCAAGCGGCTGTTGCAAGCAGTGAAATGAAAGGGAAACTGGTGGATCCGGGCCTGGGAAACAGCGGCTATCGGGTGACCGAAGACCAGGAAGGAAGTCTGCAGATGCTGTCCATTCCGTCCATTCTGGAAGAAGCCAGGCAGGCAGGCGTTTCCCCCTTTCTTATCAAAATCGATATCGAAGGCGCGGAGAGCGAACTGTTCTCCAAAAACGTTGACTGGATCAACGAATTTCCGCTGGTTATCATCGAATTGCATGACTGGCTGCTCCCCGGAAAAGCGACTTCGCAAAGCTTTCTGAGGGAAATTTCGCGGCTGGACAGGGACTTTGTTTTTTCGGGCGAAAACGTATTCAGCATTTCGAATGATTCCCGTTTTGCGCAGGCTCGACCGGCCTCCGTTTCGGCCTGACGTCGATGCAAGTTGCGCTGCCGCACCGCTTGCGCAGGTCCCCCGAGCTGTCCCGGGCCTCTCTCTTGAGACAGCGCTTTGATGCCATATCAGCTATTTTTAAAAAGAAAAAAGCAATCTGATATCGTGTTTTATTTTGCAAAAATAAAGCTTTGAAAATTTCATTTTTCGGCTTTTCTCTTCGCCATTTGAACACATCAAAAATCTATAACCCTCTAAAATCATGCCGCATGGAGAATCAGGGTTCCTGCATGTCCGGAACGATGCCTGGCGCAGCCTTGCGGGGCCGGCAGCCGCCTGTTTCGCGCTAATTTGACATGAACTTACCAAGGAGCGGAGCAAATGACGAAGACCGTATTCACGCAAGAGCATGAATGGCTGCGGATCGAGGACGACGGCGTCGTCACGGTCGGCATCACCGATTATGCACAGGATCATCTGGGCGATCTGGTGTATCTGCAACTGCCGGAAGCGGGCAAGGAAATCGCCAAGGGCGAGGAAGCCGCCGTGATCGAATCGGTGAAGACCGCCGGCGAGATCCTGATGCCGGTAGCCGGCACGGTTACCGAGGCCAATGCCGCGTTGGCCGACGAGCCCGGCAAGGTCAATGCAGATCCGCTGGGCGAGGGCTGGTTCTTCAAATTCAAGGCCGGCGATGCAGCCGACCTGAACGGTTTCATGGACGAAGCCGGCTACCACGCCTATCTCGACACGCTCGGCTGATCGGCTGACTCCAAACGCCGGCAGCATCTGCCGGCGCGTCGCAGGGGCGGCAGGCAAAACCATATCAATCCAGTTTCAAGAGGCAATCATGATTCAAAAGCGGGCTGCGTTTTCCGATTTGGAGCAGCATACGGATTTCATCGAACGGCATATCGGACCGGCCGAAACGGATCGCAGCGCGATGCTTGCGTCACTCGGCTTCGAGTCGATGGATGCCTTCATCAAGAAAGTGATTCCGGGCGCCATCCTGTCGACCGCAGCGCTGAATCTCGACGATGCCCGCAGCGAACCGGAAGTGCTGGAAGCGCTGCATCAGATCGCGTCGAAAAACCAGGTGTTCCAATCGTATATCGGCATGGGTTATTACAACTGCCATACGCCGACGGTAATTCTGCGCAACCTGCTGGAAAATCCTGCCTGGTATACCGCGTACACACCGTACCAACCCGAGATCTCGCAAGGCCGACTGGAAGCGCTGCTGAATTTCCAGACCATGGTGACGGACCTGACCGGCATGGAAATCGCCAATGCCTCGCTGCTCGATGAAGCGACCGCCGCGGCCGAAGCGATGACCTTTTGCCAGCGCGTGTCGAAGAGCAAGAGCAACGTCTTTTTCGTTTCGCAAGACTGCTTCCCGCAAACCATCGACGTGGTCCGCACGCGCGCGGCGCCGATCGGTATCGATGTCGTCGTCGGCGATCATCGCAAGGATCTGGACGGCCTCGATTGCTTCGGCGTGCTGCTGCAATATCCTGCGCTCGACGGTGAAATCCATGATTACGCGGACACCATCGCCAGGGTGCATGCAAAGAATGCGCTGGCGGTGGTTGCGGCCGATCTGCTGGCACTCACGCTATTGACGCCGCCCGGCGAATTCGGCGCCGACGTCGCGATCGGTTCCGCGCAGCGTTTCGGCGTGCCGCTCGGCTACGGCGGCCCGCATGCCGCGTACTTCGCAACCCGCGACGCGAACAAGCGTCTGATGCCGGGGCGCGTGGTCGGTGTATCGGTCGACAGCCATGGCGACAAGGCCTACCGGCTCGCACTGCAAACGCGCGAGCAGCATATCCGCCGCGAGAAGGCGACCAGCAACGTTTGCACCGCGCAGGTGCTGCTGGCGAACATCGCCAGCATGTATGCGGTGTATCACGGACCAGCCGGACTGAAGACGATCGCGCAGCGCGTGCATCGGCTGACAGCAGCACTGGCCGAAGGACTGCGCAAGCTCGACTGCGAAGTGCGCAATGCGTCTTTCTTCGATACGCTCACCGTGCGTGTCGGCAGCCGGGCCAATGAGATTCACGAGGCGGCGCGACGCCGCTCGATCAATCTGCGCGTGATCGGCGACGGTCTGGTAGGGCTCTCGCTCGACGAGACCACCACCCGCGCCGATGTCGAAAGCCTGTGGACGGTGTTTGCCGGCAGCGGCGCGGCGATACCGGCGTTCGACGCCTGCGAAGCGGCAGCAAGCGATCGCATGCCGCCGGCGCTGGCGCGCAGCAGCACTTTCCTGACCCACCCCGTATTCAACAGCCATCATTCGGAAACGCAGATGCTGCGTTACCTGCGCGCGCTGGCGGACAAGGATCTGGCGCTCGATCGCACGATGATTCCGCTCGGCTCATGCACGATGAAGCTGAACGCGACCACTGAAATGATCCCGGTGACGTGGAAAGAGTTCGGCAGCATGCACCCGTTCGCGCCGCTCGACCAGGCGCAAGGCTACCGGCAACTGATCGAGGAGCTGGAACAGATGCTGGTTGCCTGCACCGGCTACGACGCGGTATCGCTGCAGCCGAATGCCGGCTCGCAGGGCGAATACGCCGGCCTGCTGGCGATTCGCGCATATCACCAGAGCCGCGGCGAAGGGCATCGCAACATCTGCCTGATTCCGAGTTCGGCACACGGCACCAATCCGGCCACCGCGCACATGGCCGGCATGCAGGTGGTGGTGGTGCAGTGCGACGAACGCGGCAACGTCGACGTCGCCGACCTGAAGGTGAAGGCGGAAAAGCACGCGGCCGACCTCGCCGCGATCATGATCACCTATCCGTCCACGCACGGCGTGTTCGAGGAAGCGGTCGGCGAGATCTGCGACATCGTGCACGCGCACGGCGGCCAGGTCTACATCGACGGCGCCAACATGAATGCAATGGTCGGCCTGTGCCAGCCGGGCAAGTTCGGCGGCGACGTATCGCACCTGAACCTGCACAAGACCTTCTGCATTCCGCATGGCGGCGGAGGCCCTGGTGTCGGGCCGATCGGCGTGAAATCGCATCTCGCCCCGTTCTTGCCGGGCCATCGGATGCTGGAGAACCATGCCGCGCCGGTGTGTGCGGCGCCGTGGGGCAGCGCGAGTATCCTGCCGATCAGCTGGACCTATATCAAGCTGATGGGACGGCAAGGATTGAAGGAAGCCAGCCAAGTCGCGATCCTGAACGCCAACTACATTGCCCGGCGTCTGGCGCCGCATTACCCGATCCTGTACGCGGGCGAGAATGGCATCGTCGCGCACGAATGCATCGTCGATCTGCGGCCGCTGAAGGACACCGGCGTCTCCGTCGATGACGTGGCGAAGCGCCTGATGGATTTCGGCTTCCACGCGCCGACCATGTCGTTCCCGGTGCCGGGCACGCTGATGATCGAGCCGACCGAAAGCGAAGCAAAGGACGAACTCGACCGCTTCTGCGATGCGATGATCGCCATCCGCGACGAGATCCGCGCGATCGAACGCGGCGAGTTCGCCGTCGAAGACAGCGCGCTGCGCCATGCGCCGCATACCGCAATGGATATCGCCGGCGAATGGCATCGTCCGTACTCGCGCGAGCAGGCGGTGTTCCCGGTCCGCTCGCTGCGGCAGGGCGGCAAGTACTGGCCGCCGGTCGGTCGCGTCGACAACGTGTACGGCGACCGCAACCTGGTCTGCTCGTGCCCGCCGATGTCGGATTACGAACAGGAATGAAGACGCCGCCCGGCATGTCCGGGGCGGCAAGGAAATTTCATGGCGATCAGCGTTTTTGAACTGTTCAAGATCGGCATCGGTCCGTCCAGTTCGCACACCGTCGGACCGATGCGCGCTGCGTTGCAGTTCGCAACCGGCCTGAAGGAACAGGGCTTGCTGCCACAGACAGCCGCGGTGAAAGCCGAGCTGTACGGTTCGCTGGGCGCGACCGGCAAGGGGCACGGCAGCGACAAGGCGGTGCTGCTCGGGCTGCAGGGCGAGGCGCCGGATTGCGTCGATACCGACACGGTGGAAAGCAAGCTGGCGCAGATCCGCACCACCGGACAGCTCAATCTTCTGGGCGAGAAAAGCATTCCATTCGTCGAAAGCGAACACCTTCTGATGTACAGGCGGCAATCCCTGCCTCACCATCCGAACGGTATGCGCTTTACCGCATACGACGCAGCCGGCGCGGAAATCCGCAGCAGGGTTTACTACTCGGTCGGCGGCGGCTTTGTCATCAACGAGGATGCCGCCGGCGCCGATCGCATCGTGCCGGACACGACCACGCTGCGCTACCCGTTCGGCAGCGCAGCGCAACTGCTCGCGCAATGCAGGGAACACGGCTTGTCGGTAAGCCAGCTGGTGCTGGAAAACGAGAGCGCCTGGCGTCCGGAGCAGGAGACCCGCGAGGGCTTGCTGAAAATCTGGCGGGTGATGCAGCAGTGCGTCAGGAACGGTTGCGAAAAGGAAGGCATCCTGCCTGGCGGATTGAAGGTAAGACGTCGTGCCGCCGAGCTGTACCGCAAGCTGGCCAGCCAGCCGGAAGCCAGCCTGCGCGATCCGCTGACCACGCTCGACTGGGTCAACCTGTATGCGCTGGCAGTCAATGAAGAAAATGCCGCGGGCGGCCGCGTGGTGACCGCACCGACCAACGGCGCCGCCGGCATCGTCCCCGCCGTGCTGCATTACTACCACCGCTTCATTAGCGGCGCGAGCGACGACGGCGTGATCCGCTTCCTGCTGACGGCAGCCGCGATCGGCATCCTGTACAAGGAAAATGCGTCGATCTCGGGCGCCGAGGTCGGCTGCCAGGGTGAGGTGGGCGTCGCCTGTTCGATGGCCGCCGGTGCGCTCGCGGAAGTGATGGGCGGCACGCCGGAGCAGGTGGAAAACGCCGCTGAAATCGGCATGGAGCACAACCTCGGCCTGACTTGCGACCCGATCGGCGGACTGGTGCAGGTGCCGTGCATCGAGCGCAACGCGATGGGATCGGTGAAGGCGATCAATGCCGCGCGCATGGCCTTGCGCGGCAACGGCCATCATTTCGTGTCGCTCGACAAGGTGATCAAGACCATGCGCGAGACCGGCGCGGACATGAAGATCAAGTACAAGGAAACCGCGCGCGGCGGGCTGGCGGTGAACGTCATCGAATGCTGAAGCCGCCATTTATTTGCAGCTGACAAAAAAGGAATCGCCGTCAATGGAAACCACCCAAACCCTGGCCCGTACGCCGCTCTATGATCTGCACCTCGAACTTGGCGCAAAAATGGTGCCGTTCGCCGGCTACCAGATGCCGGTGCAGTACCCGAGCGGCGTGCTGAAGGAGCATGCGCATACACGCACGCAGGCCGGCCTGTTCGATGTGTCGCACATGGGCCAGTTGCGCCTGTCAGGCAGCGGCGCTGCCGCCGCGCTGGAAACGCTGGTGCCGGTGGATATCGTCGACCTGCCGCGCAACATGCAGCGTTATGCGCTGTTCACCAACGAGCAGGGCGGCATTCTGGATGACCTGATGGTCTCGAATGGCGGCGACCATCTGTTCGTGGTGGTCAATGCGGCCTGCAAGCAGCAGGACACCGCACATCTGCGCGCACATCTTGCCGAGCGCTGCAGCATCGAGGAGTTGAGCGACCGTGCATTGCTGGCATTGCAGGGGCCGGCCGCTGCCGCAGTCATGGCACGCCTGGCGCCGCAAACGGCGGCGATGATCTTCATGAACACGGCCACGGTGACGCTGGCCGGCGCCGAGTGCTTCATCAGCCGCTCCGGCTATACCGGCGAAGACGGCTTCGAGATATCGGTGCCGGCGGACAAGGCGGAACAACTGGCGCGCCTGTTGCTGGCGCAGCCCGAGGTCGCGCCGATCGGTCTCGGAGCGCGCGACTCGCTGCGGCTGGAAGCCGGCCTGTGCCTGTACGGGCACGACATGGACAGTGCCACCACACCGGTCGAGGCCAGCCTCGCATGGGCGCTGTCGAAAGCCCGGCGGGCGGACGGCGCGCGTGCCGGCGGCTATCCCGGTGCCGCGATCATCATGCGCCAGCTTGCCGAAGGCGCCGCACGCAAGCGCGTCGGCCTGCTGGTCAAGGACAGGATGCCGGTGCGTGAAGGCGCGGAGCTGGTGGATGCCGAAGGGCGCGTGGTTGGCAAGGTCACCAGCGGCGGATTCGGCCCCACGGTCGGTGCCCCGGTCGCGATGGGCTATGTCGAGACGGCGCAAGCGAAGGTCGGCACCGCGTTGCAGGCGATTGTGCGCGGCAAGCCGGTGCCGGTGGAAGTGGCCCGCACGCCGTTTGTAGAACAGCGCTATTACCGCGGTTGAAGGAAACCCATGAGCGAATCCACTTCGGAAAAACCGGTCGCCCAACGGCCGGTGCAGGCGGGAGAGAAACTGCGCGGCGCGGAAAAGATGGCACGCATCCCGGTCAAGATCATACCGACCGAGCGGGCGCAGATGCTGCGCAAGCCGACGTGGATACGCGCGGAATTCACCGGCACGAAAGAAGTGCAGCGGCTGAAAGCCATCCTGCGCGAAAACCAGTTGCACACGGTATGCGAAGAGGCGAACTGCCCGAATCTCGGCGAGTGTTTCAAGAGCGGCACCGCGACCTTCATGATCATGGGCGACATCTGCACGCGGCGCTGCCCGTTCTGCGACGTCGGCCACGGCCGGCCGAATCCGCTCGATCCTGACGAGCCGAAGAACCTCGCACGCACGATCCAGGCAATGGGCTTGAAGTACGTGGTGATCACGTCGGTTGATCGCGACGATCTGCGCGACGGCGGCGCCGCGCATTTCGTCGCCTGTATCGAACAGACGCGCAGCCTGAACCCGGCCATCACGATCGAGATCCTGACGCCGGATTTCCGCGGCCGCGTCGACACCGCACTGGAGATCATCGGCCGTGCGCCGCCGGACGTGTTCAACCACAATCTGGAAACCATTCCCCGCCTGTACCGTCAGGCACGGCCCGGCGCCGATTACGCGAATTCGTTGCAGTTGTTGCAACAGTTCAAGCAGCGTCATCCGCAGATACCAACTAAATCCGGCCTGATGCTGGGATTGGGCGAAACCATCGCCGAAATCGAGGCGGTCATGCAGGACATGCGCAAGCACGATATCGACATGCTGACGCTTGGCCAGTACCTGCAACCGAGCGCGCATCATTTGCCGGTACAGCGCTATGTGACGCCGGCAGAGTTTGACGCATTGCGCGTCACGGGCGAAAAGATGGGTTTCACCCATGTCGCTTCCGGACCGATGGTTCGTTCGTCGTATCACGCGGATCTGCAGGCGAAGCAGGTGCTCGCGACGATCGAATGATTGCCTGAGTGGCGCGATATTGCCGGATCTGGCGCCGCTATGGAAATTGCCTTTGGAATCAAGGCTCTGGTGACTCGTTCACACCCTTATCCACAGGCTTGACCACAGTTGCTGTGGGTAACTTTGCGCAAAATCAAATTCGGTGGGTTCCTTGAGGTAACGCAAACTTGTTCCGGCAAACAAGATCTATCATGAACTCGGTCCCTTAAGGCCTCCCAGGAAGTATTTGCCCGTGTCGCGCAAGCCACACGGGCATTTTTTTCGCCGACATGAAAACATATGTTGTTGCCGGTCCAGTCTATTTGCGCGACGATTGAGATTCCTCAAGTATTGCCCGCGGACTATTCGAGATACTTGCTGTTCAGAAAATTCCGCCCGTCACTTTCTGCCACGCCATGAAAAACAAGCTCGACACCAATACTCTGATTGAACAACTGCTTGCTGCTACGCTTGGTGAGGACGCGTCCGCGCGCGAGCAGCACATTTACCGCGAGAATCTGCGCAACCTGGTACGGCTGGCAAAGGTGGAGCAGGTAATGGAGATCAAGGCGAATGTGAAGCGGCTGGCCGGCACCATCGAAGCGCATAACGCACGGCGGCGCGCAAAAGCCGTGTTGCTAGCGCAGCGATTGCCGGACCTGCTGGAGCGCGCCCAGCAGCAGTTCGAGTTCAAGCAATGATCTGATTTTCGTGAGCGGCATGGCGTTTCTGCCGGTGCCGCTCTGATACGGCAATCTTCATCGAACGCTGCCAATACGCGGCGTTCGGCCGGCCCTGTGCAGGGTCGGCAAAAGCCACGGGTTTTGCCGTCATTTCGCTGCGGCGTTTCCTTCCTGTTTATTCAATACACATCGCTGGAATCCGCTGTATAATCTTTTTCGAACGGTCGTGCTATTCAGCCGGGACAACAAGGAGACAGCATGGATTTGAATTACACGGCGGAGGATTTAGCCTTCCGCGATACGGTTCGCGCCTTCCTGGATGCGAATCTCCCAAAAGACCTGCAGCAAAAAGTCCTTAACCA
This sequence comes from uncultured Noviherbaspirillum sp., assembly GCA_966211585.1. Taxonomy (GTDB): domain Bacteria; phylum Pseudomonadota; class Gammaproteobacteria; order Burkholderiales; family Burkholderiaceae_D; genus Noviherbaspirillum. The sequence goes on from CBIHNU010000001.1 coordinate 177,370, forward strand.
CAAGCGCCTGTCGAAAGAAGACATCGTCCGCTGGCACAAGATCGTCGCCAAACAGGGCTGGGTCGGCACCGGCTGGCCGGTTGAATACGGCGGCACCGGATGGACGCCGGTGCAGCGGCATATCTGGGAAGAGGAGTGTGCCGCCGTCGGCACCCCGCCCATCATGCCGTTCGGCGTCAACATGGTAGCGCCGGTCATCATGGCATTCGGCAATCAGGCGCAAAAGAGCCATTACCTGCCGCGCATCCTGAACTGTGACGACTGGTGGTGCCAGGGTTATTCCGAACCGGGCTCCGGTTCCGATCTCGCATCGCTGAAGACCCGCGCCGAACGGCAAGGCGATCATTACATCGTCAACGGCCAGAAAACCTGGACCACGCTGGCGCAGCACGCGGACATGATTTTCTGCCTGGTGCGCACCGACCCGAACGTGCGTAAACAGGAAGGCATTTCCTTCCTGCTGATCGACATGCATACGCCCGGCATCACGGTACGCCCGATCATCATGCTGGATGAAGATCATGAAGTAAACGAGGTGTTCTTCGACAACGTGAAAGTGCCGGTCGAAAACCTGATCGGCGAAGAAAACAAGGGCTGGACCTACGCCAAATACCTGCTCGGCCATGAACGTACCAATATCGCGGCGGTCGGGCGCGCAAAGCGCGAGCTGCTGTTCCTGAAGCGCGTCGCCAACAAGCAGCAAAAAAACGGCAAGCCGCTGCTGGAAGATCCGTTGTTTGCAGCCAAGGTCGCCAGCCTCGAAATTGAAATCATGGCGCTCGAAATCACCGTGCTGCGCGTGCTGTCGCAGGAAGGCGCGAAGCGCGGTCCCGGCCCGGAAGCTTCGATGCTGAAGGTGAAGGGGACCGAAGTGCAACAGATGCTGACCGAGCTGATGGTCGAAGCCATCGGTCCGTACGCGATGCCGTTCGACCCCGATTATCTCGAAGGCGAGCATGAGCACAGCGTCACGCAGGACGACGATGCCGCGCCGCTCGCGCCGTATTACTTCAACTATCGCAAGACGTCGATTTACGGCGGCTCCAACGAGATTCAGAAAAACATCATCACCCAGATGATCCTGGGACTGTGAGGCGACCATGGACTTCAACTACACACCAGAGCAGCAACAATTCCGCGATGCGCTGCGCCGCTTCATCGACAAGGATTACAGCTTCGAGCAACGCAAGAAAATCATCCATTCGGAATCAGGCATTTCGGACCAGGCATGGGCCACGCTGACCGAACTCGGCATGACCGCATTGCCGATCCCGGAAGAGCAGGGCGGATTCAACGGCTCCGCGGTCGACATGCTGGTGGTGATGCAGGAGCTGGGGCGCGGCCTCGTCGTCGAGCCTTATTTCGCGACAGTGCTGGGCGCGCAGTTCCTGAAACTGGCAGGCGGGCAGGAAGCCATGCTGGAACAGGTGGCTGCCGGTGAATTGAAACTGGCGGCGGCGCTGGGCGAAAAACAGTCGCGGCATGATCTGTTCGACATCACGACGACGGCAAAGTCGGTCGGTAACGGCTACGTCATCAATGGAAGCAAAACCGTGGTCGTGCACGGGGCGCAAGCCGATCGCATCATCGTATCGGCACGCACCGACGGTGGCCAGCGCGATACCAGCGGAATTTCATTGTTCGTCGTTGCAGCCGATGCGCCCGGCGTAACGCGTCGCGACTACCGCACCATTGATGGCCAGCGCGCAGCCGACATTGGCTTCAAGGACGTGCAGGTGCCGGCATCCGCCTTGCTCGGCAAGGAAGGCGCCGGCTGGGACATCCTCGACGCCGCGGCCGACTACGGCGCGACACTGCTGTGTGCGGAAGCGGTCGGCGCGATGGATGCGCTGAACGGCGCGACCCTTGAATACCTGAAGACACGCCAGCAATTCGGCGTGCCGATCGGTAAATTCCAGGCTTTGCAGCATCGGATGGCGGATATGTTCATGCAGACGGAGCAGGCGCGTTCGATGGCGACGCTGGCAGCGGTCAAGGCGACATCGAATGATGCGAACGAGCGCCGCCGCACGGTCTCGGCGGCCAAGGCGCGTATCGGCCAGGCGCTGAAATTTGTCGGCCAGCAGGCGGTGCAATTGCATGGCGGCATGGGGGTGACCGACGAGCTGCCGGCCGCGCATCACTTCAAGCGGCTGACGATGATCGAACTGACGCTGGGCGACACCGATCATCACCTGGCACGCTTTGCGGCACAGCCGGATTTCAGGAAGGCAGCCTGACTTTAACGGGGAGGATCAGCATGTCGCAATTGAAGTGGTACTTTGAAGACTTCGAGGTCGGTAAAGCCATCGAGGTGGGAAGTCGCACCGTCAGCGAAGAAGAAATCCTCGACTTTGCGACAAAGTTCGATCCGCAGCCTTTTCATGTCGACCGGGAAGCGGCCGCGAAATCGATCTATGGCGGCATCATCGCCAGCGGTTGGCATACTTGCGGCCTGATGATGCGGTTGATGGTCGACGGTTTTCTCCGCGAAGCGGCCAGCCTCGGTTCGCCCGGCATTGATGAAATTCGCTGGGTCAAGCCGGTGCGTGGCGGCGATACGCTCCATGTGACGACAACCGCACTCGAAGCCCGGCCATCGTCCAGCAAGCCGGATCGTGGCATCATCGTCACGTTATGGCAGGCGAAAAACCAGCACGGCGAGCTGGTTGCGACGGTCAAGGGCATGGGCTTGTTCCAGCGCCGCCCGGCTTGAGCGTGGCTGGCGCCATCTTCATCATCCTAGAATCTCACGGGGAGTCAGCATGCGGGTTATCGCATCAGTGGAAGAACTGAAGGCACTGATCGGCCAGGAAGTCGCGGTCACGGGCTGGGTCGATGTCAGCCAGGAAAGAGTCAACATGTTTGCCGAGGCAACCGGCGATCATCAATGGATCCATCTCGACGTGGAGCGCAGCCGAAGGGAATCCCCATACGGAGGGACCATCGCGCACGGTTTCCTCACGCTGTCGCTGCTGCCGATGCTGATGGAAAGCGCGGTCAGCATGCCGAACTGCAAAATGGGCGTGAACTACGGTCTCAACAAGGTACGTTTTCCGGCGCCGGTGCCGGTAGGAAGCCGCGTGCGTGCGCGCATGACGCTGCTGGAAGTGGAAGATATCGAAGGCGGCGCGCAGATCATGTGGAAGGTCACGATCGAGCGCGATGGCGGCGACAAGCCGGTGTGTGTCGCCGAATCGATCGCGCGTCGCTATTGGTGAGCCGATTGGTGAGCCGGCGTCCCGGCCGATGCCGGGATGCCGCTTGCAAGCCTATCGCTTCTGGTACTGCGCGTTGCCGAACAATACGTCCCTGGCCTTGTCGTCGGTCAGCGGCTTGCGCAGGTTCGCCAATACCTCGACGCCGCGCATCACCGCCGGCCGCGCGCTGATTTCATCGAACCAGCGCTTGGCATGCGGGTAGTCATTCCAATCGATTCCCTGATTCTTCGCCGAGCGCAGCCATGGAAATGTGGCGATGTCGGCGATGGTGTATTCATCACCCGCCAGGTAGGAGCTCTGCGACAGCCGCTTGTCGATCACGCCGTACAGGCGTTTCGCTTCGTTGGTGTAGCGATTGACCGCATAGTCGATCTTCTCGGGCGCGTAAATGCGGAAATGATGCGCCTGACCCAGCATCGGCCCGACGCCGCCCATCTGGAACATCAGCCACTGCAGCGTGACGAATCTCTCGCGGTCGGTATTGCCGAGAAATCTGCCGGCTTTGCTGGCCAGGTAAACCAGGATCGCACCTGACTCGAACAGCGACATCGGCTTGCCGTCGGGACCGTCGGCATCGACGATCGCGGGAATCTTGTTGTTGGGGGAGATCGCCAGAAACTCCGGCTTGAACTGGTCGCCTTCGGCGATGTTGATGTGATGAACGCGGTAGGGCAGACCGCATTCCTCCAGCATGATATGCACCTTGTGGCCGTTCGGCGTGGCGGTCGAATAGACGTCAATCATTTATTGTTCTCCTGCGTGAGCATGGTGTGGAATTTCCCGGTACTGCGCCATTATGCAGCGCCGGGAAATTCCCTGCATTCCGCGGAGAATGATGGACTGGCCTACGAGCGCGTCACCGGCAGATCCAGTTCCGCCTTCGGGATCGGCATGTGCTTCGCCAGCTCCAGCTTGGCGATCGCATTGCGGTGCACCTCGTCGGGACCGTCGGCAAGGCGCAGCGTGCGATTGCCCGCCCATTGATACGCAAGCGGGAAATCGTCGCACACGCCGCCGGCGCCGTGCGCCTGAATCGCCCAGTCGAGCACCTGCTGCGTGACGTTCGGCGCGAGTACCTTGATCATCGCGATCTCGGCTTTCGCATATTTGTTGCCGACCGTATCCATCATGTAGGCGGCCTTCAACGTCAGCAATCGCGCGGTATCGATCTTGATACGGGCATCGGCGATCCGTTCGTGCCAGATGCTCTGCTCGGAAATCCGGCGTCCGAAAGCAATCCGTTCGTTCAGGCGCTTGCACATGTATTCGAGCGCGCGTTCCGCGACGCCGATCGCGCGCATGCAGTGATGGATGCGTCCCGGGCCGAGCCGGCCCTGCGCGATTTCGAAACCGCGGCCTTCGCCGAGCAGGATGTTCGATGCCGGCACCCGCACATTCTCGAGCAGGATTTCGCAATGGCCATGCGGCGCATCGTCATAGCCGAACACGTTCAGCGGGCGCTTGATCGTCACGCCTTTCGCGTCCGACGGCACCAGGATCATTGACTGCTGCGAGTGGCGCGGCGCATCGGGATCGGTCTTGCCCATCAGGATGAAAATCCTGCAGCGCGGATCGCCGGCGCCCGAGATCCACCACTTGTGGCCGTTGATCACGTAGTCGTCGCCGTCGCGTTCGATACGGGTCGCGATATTGGTTGCGTCGGACGACGCCACCGCCGGCTCGGTCATCGCGAACGCCGAGCGGATCTCGCCGCGCAGCAGCGGTTCCAGCCACTGGCGCTTGTGTTCCTCGCTGCCGTAGCGTTCGATGGTTTCCATGTTGCCGGTGTCCGGCGCCGAGCAGTTGAATACTTCAGCCGCCCAGGGCACCCGGCCCATGATCTCGCACAGCGGCGCGTAATCCAGGTTCGACAGGCCTTCCGGCGCGCGCGTCGATTTCGGCAGGAACAGGTTCCACAATCCTTGTGCACGCGCCTTCGGTTTGAGGTCTTCGATAATGGTGGTCGCCAGCCAGCGATTGCCCTTTTCATGGCCGTTGCGGTCGATCTCCTGCTTGTAGGCCTTTTCGTTCGGATAGATGTGTTCATCCATGAACGTCAACAGTTTTTCCTGCAATGCCTTGCAGCGATCCGAATATTCGAATTCCATGATGTCTCCTTGTGTGTCGTCGATCGACGGTATTATTTTTCGCCGGATGCGTAACGCCAGCCCATTTCCGCCATCGGCCGTGCGGCCTTGCCGGATTTCAGCGCCTGTTCGCTGGATGCGGTTCCATCCACGTAGCGCTTCATGATGCCTTGCAAAATGCCGGCCATGCGGAACATGTTGTAGGCGAGGTAGAAATTGAAGTCTTCCTTGCGAACCGTCATGCCGGTGCGCTCGCAGTATTTCGCGATGTACTCGTCTTCGGTCGGAATGCCGAGCGATTTGTGGTCGAGACCGCCGATACCGCGGAACTGCCCCGGCGGGATGTGCCAGCTCATGCAATGGTAGGAAAAGTCGGCCAGCGGATGGCCGAGCGTCGACAGCTCCCAGTCAAGCACCGCCAGCACGCGCGGTTCGGTCGGATGAAAGATCATGTTGTCGAGCCGATAGTCGCCATGCACGATGCTGGTCGCGTCGCCGGGCGGAATGTTTTTCGGCAGCCAGTCGATCAGATTGTCCATCGCATCGATCTTTTCCGTCTCGGATGCCTTGTACTGCTTGCTCCAGCGATCGATCTGGCGCATGAAATAATTGCCCGGCTTGCCGTAGTCCGCCAGTCCGATCGCTGCATAATCGATGGTATGCAGTTGCGAAATGACGCGATTCATTTCATCGTAATGCGCGGCGCGATCACTGTTGCTCATGCCGGGCATCGACTGGTCCCACAACACGCGTCCGTCGACGAACTCCATGATGTAGAACGCGCGACCGATGATGGCCTCGTCGTTGCACAATGCGTACTGCCTCGCGGCCGGAAAGCCTGCCTTGTTCAGCGCATCCATCACGCGGAATTCGCGATCGATCGCATGCGCCGAGGCGAGCAGCTTGGCAGCCGGGCCGGGTTTGGTGCGCAATACGTAGCGGTTGTCGCCGGCGCTCAGCTTGAAAGTCGGATTGGACTGGCCGCCCTTGAACTGTTCGACGCTCAGCTCGCCGGAGAAGCCTTCGACATGCGCGCGCATGTATGCCTGCAGCGCATCGACATTGAATTTCTGGCGCTCTGAGACCGGCCGGGTGCCCATGAATTCTTCGTACATCTTGTCTCCTCTGGAAAAGGGCGGAATCGGGTTGAATGATTTTACATCATAAAAACGCACGAGCGTACTATTTTAACCGGCTTTTCCGAGTGCCTTTGCTCGCGCTTGCCGTCCTCAGACGCCGCGCGATTTCCTGTATTGGTCGAGCAGCACTTCCATCGTCGTGTATCGCGATTCGCCTTGCAGCTGCGATATTGGCGAGTAGTTGACGATACGTACGACCCAGTCGGCATGCGCGTCGCCGACATCGATCGCGTTGATGCAGCCGGCAGTCTGCGCGAGGTTGCCGAGAAACAGCCGCTGATTGGTCAATGCGTAGGACAGGATCGCGCGGTTGACGCCGCCATGCAGCACCAGCAATACCGTGTCCCACGATTTATCGGCGCGCAACCGGTCGATGCACGGGTGCACGCGATCCATCAGCTGGCCGATGCTTTCACCGCCAAGGAACTGCCTGTGCTCTGGCACCAGGCCGTCGAAAGCGCCGACGAAGGCTTCCTTCAGGCTTTCATCGGGAATGGCCGACAGTTTGCCGCCGCGCAGCTCTTCGAGCTCGCTCCAGCGCTCCAGTTCGATCTGCTGCCCGGTTTCCGCCAGCACCAGAGAAGCCGTCTCAACCGTGCGCGGCAGCCCAGACACGATCACGCGGTCGAAATGCATATTCTCTGCCGCGAATACCTTGCCGGCGGCAGTCGCCTGTGCGCGGCCGAGTTCGTTCAACGGCACCTGCTCGGGCAGGAAGGGTTTGCCTTCGCTGTCGAAGTAGGTGACGTTCCCATGCCGCATCAGGTAAATGCGGCGACGTTTGTGTGCTGTCATTTGTAATGCGGCTTTCTCTTTTCCAGGAACGCGCTGATGCCTTCCTGCGCGTCGCGATGATGCAGGCTTTCGACGAAGTGGCGCTTTTCCGCTTCGAAATGCTGTGCCAGCGTGCTGTGTTGTGCTTCGTGAGTCAGTGCCTTGATGCGCTCGACGGCATTGGGCGACAGCGCAGCCAGTTCATCGGCCCAATCCAGCGCAGCATCCAGCACGGCGCCGTCGGCCACCAGCCGGTTGACAAGGCCGAGTTCGTGCAGCCGCGAGGCGAGCACAGGCTTGCCCGCGATCAGGATTTCGGCGGCGAGCTGGTGCGGCAGCGCTTGTGCCAGGAACCAGGAACCGCCGCCGTCCGGCGTCAGGCCGACGTTCACATACGCCATCACGAATTTCGCCGATGCGCCAGCCACGATCAGGTCGCATGCCAGTGCCAGCGAAAATCCGGCGCCGGCCGCAGCGCCTTCGACTGCCGCGATTACCGGTTTCGGGCAGTCGCGGATTGCCTCGATCCAGCCGTGCAGGTTATCGATCGATTCCGCCTGCGCCGATTTGTCCTTGCTGCGATTTTCGAGCAGGCGATTCAGATTGCCGCCGGCGCAGAAAAAACCGTCGGCGCCGGTCAGCACGACCGCGCGAATCGTGTCGTCGCGCTCGGCGGTCGACAGCGTCTCGATTGCCGCGGCGTACATGTCGGGATGCAACGCGTTCTTTGCGCCGGGATTGGACAGCGTCAGGATCAGTGTCGCGTCGCGACGGGAGGCTTGGAGTTCGGCGGACATGGGAAGGCTTATGCTTATGGATTGGTGGAAGAAGTCGAAGAGCGCCGATTTACGGCCCGTCGAAGACGCGGCCATTGGGCGTATTCGTTCCCTATTATTGCCGAAATGAGAAAAGACGGTTTGCGGAATTTGCGGCTTCGAGACGCTGCAGACAAAATCGTCCTGCGCTAAGCTTTGCGCGGGGAAAACCAATAACCGAGGAGACAAGATGCTGAAACTATGCGGCTTTGCTACCAGCAATTACTACAACAAGGTCAAGTTCGCGCTACTGGAAAAAGGCGTTCCTTTCGAGGAAGAACTGGTATGGGCCGATCGTTCCCCGGAACTGCTCGCCAAATCGCCGTTGGGCAAGATACCGTTCTTCGAAACGGACGCCGGTACGCTGTGCGAATCTCAGGTGATGCTGGAATACGTCGAACACGCATATCCAGAAAATCCGCTGCTGCCGCCCGATCCCCTTGCCGCAGCCAAGGTGCGCGAACTGATCACCTTCATGGAATTGCATCTGGAACTGGTGGCGCGCGAGCTGTATCCGGAAGCGTTTTTTGGCGGCAAGGTGTCCGATGAAATCAAGACGCGCACGCAGAAACTGTTGACACGCAACGCGAAAGCATTTGCGAAGCTGGCGAAGTTTTCCCCGTTTGTCGCCGGTGCGGAATTTTCGATGGCGGATTGTGCCGGGCTGGTCCATCTGCCGCTCGTCAGCATGGCATCAAAAGCGATTTATGGCGTGGATATGCTGGCCGAGTTGCCGGTGCGCGAATATATCAAGATGCTGGGCGAGCGTCCTGCAGTGCAGCGCGTAAATGCAGATCGCAAGGCAAATCAGGAATTGATGAAGAAAAGGCAGGGTATATAAAAGCAAAAGCGCTGCGGTGACGCTGTTGCGAGATTCGGTCGGCGCCGCTTTCATAACGCCGCTTCGTCTCCCCATAACTGGTGCATGCTGAAGCGCAGCGTCGCCTGCTCACCGGATATTGCTTCGCGGACTGCGTACAGTTCCTTTGCGGTATCGCGCTGGATCGGAAACGACAGCGGTGCACCGCGTGGTCCGATCAGCGCATGCACGATCGGTGCGGTAGCGGATTTGGTCTTGCGTGTCACTACGCCGATTTCTCCGTTTTGCAGTCGCACAAAGGTTCCCGGCGGATAGGTGCCGAGCTCCTTGATGAAGTACGCGGCAAGCATCGGGTCGCTGGCCTTGCCGCCGGCAAGGAATACATCGCGCAGCACAGCACCCGGCAGCAGCGTCTTGCGATATTTTCGGTGAGCGACGGATGCGCAATACCGGTCGGACATCGCGAGGATCTTTGCACTTTGCGGAATTTCGCCGGCCACCTTGCCTAACGGATAACCGCTACCATCGTCGTTTTCATGATGCAGTCGCACGTAGGATAACCAGGTGGCGTCCGTGACACCGGCCTGCTGCAGGATACCGACGCTCTCATTCGGGTGGTTCCGGATGACTTCGAGCTCTTTCTCGGTGAGAGGCTCCTGCTTGTCCTGCAACTGGTCCTGTTGCCGCAGCATGCCGATGTTCATTGTCAGCGCCGCTGCCATGAGCGACTGGATGTCTTCCGGTGTTTTTTTCATCGCCCGTGCAACAGGCAGTGCCAGCAGCGCTGTATCAACACAATGGCGCACTGCGTAATTGGCCGCCGTCTGATTCAGGAAGATGCACGCAAGCGTAATGTCCGGATTGATGTCGGCTGCATAGGCAAGGGCCTTGACGACTTCCAGTATCTTGTTCTGGGCGTCCGCCTCGTTGCCGAGATTGTAGAGCAGGCGTTCGAGCCGCTTGTTGGCTAGATTGATGAAGCGTACCGCGGACGGAATTTCGATTTTTTTTACGTGTTGTTCGTTCCTGGCGCGCGCCAGCTGGTCTGCCTGGCCGCCGTCGATGAACAGGCCGCGCGCCACCAACTCTTCGACCTGGTGCACGCTCTCGATGACATGCCCCCGGCGCAACAGCAGCCGGTTTCCATGCTCATACACATCCCACGGCAACGGCTCGCCGATGACGATGTCCGAAATGCTGAGACGACGTTGATCCATTTCGCGCCTCCCCGATGCCTGGATACGAAAACTGCGCGGTACGGCTTACACTGCAGCCGTTATTGTTATTGTGAGTGGTATGTTGCAATAGTCCTGTTTTGTTAACGGTCGTTTTTTCTGCGACCTGAGACTAACTTAAGGCAGTTTTCAGAGGGCGGCAAGTCTTTCCAGTGCCCGGCCCAAGGTCTCGTCTTTTTTTGCGAAACAAAAACGCACGATACCGGATTCAAGCGGTTGATTATAAAAAGCCGAAACCGGAATCGCCGCCACGCCGATTTCTGCGGTCAGCCATTTTGCGAACTCGGTTTCCGGCATGGTGGAGATTGCCGCATAGTTGACACATTGGAAATAGGTGCCGTCTGATGGCAGCAATCTGAAACGCGTTTTCCCCAAGCCATCACGGAACAGATCGCGTTTGTGCTGGTAAAACGCGGCCAGGCCGAGGTACGGCGCCGGGTCCGCCATGTATTGCGCCAAGCCATGCTGTACCGGGGTGTTCACGGTAAACACATTGAACTGATGAACCTTGCGGAATTCGGCCGTCAGGGCAGCGGGAGCGGCAACATAGCCCACTTTCCATCCAGTCACGTGATAGGTCTTGCCGAAACTGGAGACGACAAACGCGCGCGCCGCCAGTTCGGGGTGACGGCTGACGGATTCATGCCGGCGCCCGTCGTACACCATATGTTCATACACTTCATCGGACAGGATCAGGATGTTCGTGCCGCGCACGATCTGCGCCAGCGCTTCGATATCCGCTTCGCGCAGCACCGAGCCGGTCGGGTTGTGCGGCGAATTGATCATGATCAGCCGCGTGCGCGTAGTGACGGCCGCCGCGACTTTTTGCCACGGCACCGAATATCCTTGCGGGCCGACTTCCATCTGCACGAATACGGGCTTGCCGCCGGCGAGCTCGATGGCCGGCACATAGCTGTCGTATGCCGGTTCGATCACCAGCACCTCGTCGCCCGGATGAACACTGCACAGGATCGCCGTCAGCAGCGCCTGGGTGGCGCCGGCCGTCACGGTGATTTCGGATACGGCATTGTATTCATATCCGTAAAGCGTCGCGATCTTCGCGGCAATCGCTTCGCGCAGCGCAGGTATGCCGATCATTGGCGGGTACTGATTCAAGCCGTTTCGCATCGCCGCAGAAACCGCATCCACCAACGCGAGATCGCAGTCGAAATCCGGGAAGCCCTGACCGAGGTTGACGGCGTCTTTTTCAGCTGCGAGTGCCGACATGACCGTGAATATGGTGGTGCCGACTTGCGGCAATCTGGACTGTAGTTGCGGAGACGAAGCGGCGGGAGCAATAGGCATGGCGGCGTGAGGAATCGACGAGTAGGCTAAAGCTGCATTTTATACATCGCTGCGGGAATTTGCGTGGCACTGAAATTTTCCGCTGCCGCAGGAGTTGCCTGAGCGATTATTCGTCCGATGTCCAGCGGTCCGGCGAAACGATATTGAACAAGCCCGCGCGCGCCGTTCTTTTCGCGAGCTTCAGCAAGGCCTTGTCTTTGGTGACCAGCGTCTGCGCGTTGGCATCGCGCGCCAGTTCGAGAAACTTCTGATCGTCGGGATCGCTGCATACCGGTAGCCGGACATCGACGCGCGGCGCCAGGGTCTGCGGCTCGAAGCAATGAATCAGCGCATCAAACGCGGCGGAGGCAACGGGCCGCGACGCCGCGTCCAGTGGCAGATGGGGATATTCGAGCACGCACAGCCATTCCTGTCGGCAGTCCGCACGTGTCACCGCTTCGAACCGGCCTTCGGTCAACGCGGCAAGCAGCGCGTGCCATCGTGGATCGCGGAACACGAACAGGTCCAGACATACGTTCGTGTCAATCACGATGCGCTTCGGTATCATTGCGGCAATTCTTTCGTTATTAAAATCTGTTCGACATGCTGATTGTTCTTTCGCCCGCCAAAACCCTCGACTACGACACGCCTGCGACTACCGACGTCCACAGCCTCCCGGATTTCATCGAACATTCATCCAAGCTGATCGGCAGCTTGCGTGAGCTGTCTCCCGCGCAAATCGGCAGCCTGATGCAGATTTCCGATTCGCTGGCCGCATTGAATGCCGGCCGCTTTGCTTCCTGGAGGCCGAAGTTTAACGCGAAGAACGCGAAGCAGGCGGTGCTTGCGTTCAACGGCGACGTGTATGAGGGGCTCGATGCGCTGTCGCTGAACGCCAGGCAGCTGGAATATGCGCAGGCGCACTTGCGGATTCTGTCGGGGCTGTACGGCGTCTTGCGGCCATTGGACCTGATGCAGCCGTACCGATTGGAAATGGGGACTCGCCTCACCAATCCGCGTGGCAGGAATCTGTACGATTTCTGGGGCAATCTCGTTACCGACGCGCTCAACCAGGTGCCGGCTCTGCAGAAATCCGAAGTGCTCGTTAACCTCGCATCCGAGGAATATTTCAAGGTGGTGAGGCCGGAACACCTGAATGCCAGCATCGTCACCCCGGTGTTCGAGGACTGGAAAGGCGGCAGGTACAAGGTGATTTCATTCCATGCGAAGCGCGCGCGTGGCTTGATGGCGCGTTACGCGGCCGTCAAACGTATTATCCAAGTGGAAAAGCTGAAGGCATTTGATGCCGAGGGTTACGCGTTTGTCGAAAACGGATCGAGCGAACATCGCTGGCTGTTTCGGCGCCGCATCACCGATTGATCTCACAAAAATCTCACAAAACAAAAAGCCTCACGTCGTGAGGCTTTTTTTGATGAAGCGTTTGCAGAATGGCCGACTACCAGATCTTCCACCACGGAGCACTACGATCGGGGCCGCCTCTGAAGTAGACGCTGTTCGGGAAACTCTTTTTCATTACCCGTTCTGCGTCATCGCGCAGCTTGGTCAGCCCGAGCGCATCGTACGAACGCACCATCACGAACAAGGCTTCTTCGATGGCGGGGGCGTCGCGGTAGTTGCTGACGGCGAGCTGGGCGCGATTGGCGGCCGCCAGGTACGCGCCACGCCGGTAATAATAATTCGCCACGTGGACCTCGTACTGCGCCATCGCATCGACCAGATATTTCATTCGGGCGACGGCGTCCTTCGTGTACTTGCTGTCCGGGAAACGCTCCGCCAGTTGCTTGAACGAATCGAAGGCTTCACGGGCGGCTTTCGGATCGCGCTCGCTCGGATCCTGCTTCGACAGGAAATCAAGGAAGCCGACCCGGTCGTTGAAGTTGATCAGACCGCGCAGGTAGTACATGTAATCGACGTTCGGATGGTTCGGATGCAGCTTGATGAAGCGATCGACAGCGGCCAGCGCCTGGGGCTGGTCACCTTGCCGGTAGTATGCGTAGGCGACTTCCATCTGCGCCTGCTGTGCATAGGTACCGAACGGATAACGCGACTCGAGCTTTTCGAAATACTGCACGGCCTTCTCGTAATTCCCGCTTGATAATTCATCGCGGGCCTCCGAGTATAATTTCGATGCTGACCAATCCTTGGTTTCGTCGACTTTTTCCGGCAACAGGCTGCAGCCGGACAACAACAGCGCAAGGACAGCGGCAGCGAATTTCAACGATTTTTTTTGCATGACGTTTGCAGGCGCACTTCAGGGATCTGAACAAGAGCCAGATTATAGCCGATCGCACTTGCAACGATGCCAACCGGACTGTGGATTTTGACCAAGACCTTACCCGAAACCGATATTGACGATCTCGACGAAGACGACGGCGCAATGCCGGCCGCTTCACACATCGAACTGAAACTAACCTCCGATTTTTGCGGCATGCGCCTGGATAAAGTGGTATCCCAGCTTGTTCCGCAGTATTCCCGCAGCCGCCTCCAGCAATGGTTCGAATCCGGCGATGTACTGGTTGACGGCGCTCCGGCGCGCGCAAAAACCACGGCGTTCGGCGACGAGACTATCGTGATCCGGCCGCAGGCGGCTCCGGAAGATCAGGCGTTCACGCCGGAACCGATCCCACTGTCGATCGTGCATGAAGACGCATCGATCCTGGTGATCGACAAGCCGGCGGGACTGGTTGTGCATCCGGCAGCAGGCAACTGGTCCGGCACCTTGCTCAACGGCCTGTTGCATTACCTCCCGTCGATCGCCGGCGTACCGCGTGCCGGCATCGTTCACCGGCTGGACAAGGACACCAGCGGCTTGATGGTGGTTGCAAAAACGCTGGAAGCCCAGACCGACCTCGTGCGGCAGTTGCAGGCGCGTACCGTCAAGCGCGAATATCTGGCGCTGGTCTGGGGATTGCCGCAAATCAGTGGCAAGGTCGATGCGGCAATCGGCCGTCATCCGCGTGACCGGATCAAGATGGCGGTGTCCGACCATGCCTCCGCAAAACCGGCGATCACGCATTACGAACGCCTGGCAACGGGCATGTTCGACGGGCGAGCAGTAAGCCTGTTGCGTTGCACGCTTGAAACGGGCCGTACCCATCAGATCCGGGTTCACATGCAATCGATCGGTTTTACGCTGGTTGGTGATCCTCTGTACGGCAAGCCGCATCTGGCTTCCGTCTTCGCACGGCAGGCGTTGCACGCACAGCGACTGGGACTGCTGCATCCTGTTTTGAAATCTGCCTGCGAATGGCATGCCAAATTGCCGCTGGATTTCCTGGGGCTGCTGACACATGCCGGCATCGATTGCGCTGTGGCGGCCTGAGCCGGTGAGTGCGATGGAACCGATCATTCCCGACTGGGCCAGTCTTCCTGTGAATGTCGGCGTATTGTCGACCACCCGTCGCGGGGGAGTGAGCGTTGCCCCATACGACGACAGCAGCGGTGGAGGCGGACTGAACCTGGGAGTGCATGTCGGTGATGATCCGGCGTGCGTGCAGCGGAATCGCGCGTTACTGCGGGCATGGTTGCCGGCCGAACCGGCCTGGCTGATGCAGGTGCATGGCACCGATGTGCTGGATATCGATATGATCGGACCAGCGTCCCGCGCCGATGCTTCGATTTCGACCCGGCCCGGTGTCGTGTGTGCGATTCAGACCGCCGATTGTCTGCCTGTGCTGTTATGTGATGCCGGTGGCCGGGTTGTTGGCGCTGCCCACGCCGGATGGCGTGGGCTGGTAAATGGAGTTCTGCAGAATACCGTGGCCAGGATGCGCGATGCCGGGGCCGAAGACTTGCTTGCGTGGCTGGGACCGGCGATCGGACCACAGCGATTCGAGGTGGGGACGGACGTATTCGATGCTTTCATCGCGCGCGATAGTGACATGGCGAGTGCATTCAAGCCGATCGAATCGCATCAGGGAAAGTACTTGGCAGACATTTATCTGCTGGCGCGGAAAACGCTCGCCGCGGCCGGGGTGACCCGGATTGCCGGAGGCGGCTTGTGCACGGCGACCGATGCGCAGCGCTTTTACTCTTACCGTCGCGACGGTAAGACCGGCCGCATGGCATCGTTGATCTGGATTAAGTAGGTTTGCAACAGAGTGGCCGAGAATGCTGTTCGTCGCATTGCCGGCTTGCGGGGTCACTGTCCACTGCCTTCCTGTTCGAAGGCAGCCGTTTCACATTCGTTAGCGGCACGCCGCAGTAATTTTTCGCGTTCGATACGTCGTCGATTGCGCTGCCGCGTGCCGGTCAAGTATAGAATGATCGACAAGGGCAGTATGCCGTACAGCAGAAAAGTAGCAATGCCGGCGACGACCGAGGTTTCGGTAATCGACATCATCAATACGACGTAAATCCATGCGAGGGCGACGATGTGCATAACGCTTGAGCAGCAAATCAAACCATGACGATACGTCAAAACAGAGATGCAAGCATGAACATGTTTCCACCCGACGCAGGCGCCAACACATGGCTGACCCAGTTTGCCGATCCGAATGCCTGGCAGACATGGCTGAAAACGCCGCAGATCGACACCAAGCCTGTCGCTGCGGCAATGCAGGAATTCGGCGCAGCTCTGGATCCGAAGGCTGTTACCGAACTGCAAAACAATTACATGCAACAGTTGTCCGCGTTGTGGCAGGACTTCCTGGCTTCGAAAACACCCGCAGTCGCGGATCGGCGTTTTTCTGCGCCGGAGTGGCAATCGAACCCGCTTTTTGCTTTCAATGCTGCCGCGTATCTGTTGAATGCACGTTTCCTTATGGCGATGGCCGATGCAGTTGAAACGACGCCACGCGCGAAGCAGAAAATCCGCTTTGCGGTACAGCAGATGGTCGATGCAATGTCGCCCGCCAATTTCCTCGTCACCAATCCGGAAGCACAGCAAAAGATCATCGAGACCAAGGGGGAGAGTCTTGCGAAAGGCATCGCCCATATGCTGGAAGACATGCAGAAGGGGCGCATTTCGCAGACTGACGAATCCGCGTTTGAAGTAGGGCGCAACGTGGCGACCACCGAAGGCATGGTCGTGTTCGAGAACAGCCTGTTCCAGTTGATTCAATACAAGCCGCTCACCACGACTGTCTACGAGCGCCCGCTGCTGCTGGTGCCGCCCTGCATCAACAAATATTACATTCTGGATTTGCAGCCGGAAAACTCGCTGGTGCGCTATGCGGTCGAACAGGGGCACACGGTGTTTCTCGTTTCCTGGTGCAATCCGGATGCGTCGCTGGCGCATGTCACTTGGGACGATTACATTAAGGACGGCGTGATGTGCGCGATCAATGTCGTGCAAGAGATTTCGAAACAGGAACAGATCAACGCGCTTGGATTCTGCGTCGGCGGCACGTTGCTATCGACCGCACTGGCGCTGCTGTTCGGCCGCGGCGAAAGGCCGGTTGCCAGCTTGACGCTGCTGACCACGTTGCTGGATTTTTCCGACACCGGCGTGCTCGACGTTTTCATCGACGAAGCCCAGGTGGCCATGCGCGAGCAGACGATCGGCAAGGGCGGACTGATGCCGGGGCGTGACTTCACCTCTGCCTTCTCCAGCTTGCGACCAAACGATCTGGTCTGGAATTACGTGAAGTCGAATTATCTGAAAGGCGAAGAGCCGCCCCCGTTCGATCTGTTGTACTGGAATGCGGACAGTACGAATTTGCCGGGCCCGATGTTCTGCTGGTATCTGCGCAACATGTATCTGGAGAACAATCTGCGCCGACCCGCCAAGCTCAGTGTCGCCGGTGATCCGGTCGACCTGTCGAAAATCGACGCCCCGACCTTTGTCTATGGTTCGCGTGAAGACCATATTGTGCCTTGGGCGGCCGCATATGAATCGATGAACCTGGTGAATCCGAAGAAGCGCAACCGCAATCGCTTTGTGCTGGGAGCCTCCGGGCACATTGCAGGCGTCATCAATCCGCCTGCGAAAAAGAAGCGCAGCTACTGGGTCAACGACAAGCCGGTCGCCGATGCCGAGGCCTGGCTGAGCAGCGCAACAGAGCATCCAGGCAGCTGGTGGCCGGAATGGAGCAAATTTCTTGCGAAACATGCAGGGGAAAAAGTGCGGGCGCCGCGCAAGTTCGGAAACGCCAGACACAAGCCCATCGAGCCGGCACCTGGTCGTTATGTCAAGGTGAAGGCCGAGTAGCGTCGTTCACCTCCATGACGATGAGAGGGTACCTTGGCAGATCAGAATTGCCGAAGTGCATTGCAATATGAATGCAAAAACTTGGGGAAAGTGTGCGTAAATCTTTGTTTTTTCGCACTATAATACAAGACGGCAAGGCGAACGCATGTTCGCTTTTTTGCAAAAAAGGCTTGATGCGTTGCGACGCAATAAACTGGAACATTCGATGAATAGTGCAAAAAAGATTTCCGAGCGCCTGATCAAGAAGTACCCGAACCGTCGGCTTTACGACACGCAGACCAGTTCCTACATCACCTTGTCGGACGTGAAGCAACTGGTGCTCGACAACGAGGAGTTCACCGTCGTCGATGCCAAATCCGAGGAAGATCTTACCCGCAGCATCCTGTTGCAGATCATTCTGGAAGAAGAGGCGAGCGGCACGCCGATGTTTTCCAGCAGTGCGCTGTCGCAGATCATTCGCTACTACGGACATGCGATGCAGGGAATGATGGGCTCTTATCTGGAAAAGAATATCCAGGCCTTCATTGATATTCAGAACAAGCTGGCTGAAAATTCGAAGGGTTTTTACGAAGGCAAGCCCTTCAGTCCGGAGATGTGGACCCAGTTCATGAATGTCCAGGGGCCGATGATGCAAGGGATGATGAGCAACTACATCGAGCAGAGCAAGAGCCTGTTCATGCAGATGCAGGAGCAAATGCAGAGCCAGACCAAGAACATGTTCGGCACATTCCCGTTTGTCGCGGGCGACAAGAACAAGAAGTAAACGATGTTTTAAAGACAGGCGCCTTTCCTGCAACGGACAAGAAAACGGCGCTGAAAGGGTACAATGGCGGATTCGCCTTGTACCCTTTTTCTATGTCTTCCCAATCTCCCAAAGTCGGATTCGTGTCGCTTGGCTGTCCCAAGGCGCTGGTCGATTCCGAGCAAATTCTCACCCAGTTGCGCGCCGAAGGTTATGACACCGCGAAGTCCTACGACGGCGCGGATCTTGTCATCGTCAATACCTGCGGCTTCATCGATGCGGCGGTACAGGAATCGCTCGATGCGATCGGCGAGGCGTTGGCCGAAAATGGCAAGGTCATCGTCACCGGCTGTCTTGGTGCGAAGAAGGACGCCGCCGGTAACGACATCATCCAGAGCGTGCATCCGAAGGTGCTGGCAGTGACCGGTCCGCATGCAGTGGCTGAAGTGATGTCGGCCGTGCACACGCATCTGCCGAAGCCGCACGATCCGTTCCTCGACCTGGTACCGGCACAAGGTGTCAAACTGACGCCGAAACATTATGCATACCTGAAAATCTCGGAAGGCTGCAATCATCGCTGCAGCTTCTGCATCATCCCTTCGATGCGAGGTGATCTGGTGTCGCGCCCAATCGCGGACGTGATGCTGGAAGCGGAGAATCTGTTCAAGGCCGGCGTCAAGGAGTTGCTGGTGATTTCGCAGGATACCAGCGCGTACGGCGTCGACGTCAAGTTCCGCACTGGCTTCTGGAACGGCAAGCCGGTGCGCACGCACATGACGCAACTGGTAACCGCGCTCGGCGAACTGGCCGCGCAATACAACGCGTGGGTACGCCTGCATTACGTCTATCCGTATCCGCACGTCGACGACATCATTCCGCTGATGGCCGAGGGCCGGATACTGCCTTATCTTGACGTGCCGTTGCAGCATGCACATCCCGATGTGCTGAAGCGCATGAAGCGTCCGGCCAACGGCGAAAAGAATATCGAGCGCATCCAGGGATGGCGCAAGCTGTGCCCGGATATCACAATCCGCTCCACCTTCATCGCCGGCTTTCCCGGTGAGACCGAACAGGAATTCCAGTATTTGCTCGACTTTCTGCAGGAAGCGGAGATCGACCGGCTCGGCTGCTTTTCCTATTCGCCGGTGGAAGGCGCGACAGCGAATGCCTTGCCAGATCCAGTGCCGGAGGAGGTGCGCGAAGAGCGGCGCGCGCGCGTGATGGCGCTGCAGGAAGGCATTTCGAAGAAGCGCCTGCAGGCAAAGGTCGGCAAGACCATGCGCGTGCTGATCGATGCTGTCGATGCCAGCGGCGGCGTCGCGCGCTCGGTCGCGGACGCGCCGGAAATCGATGGCGTGGTCTATGTGAAGCCGCCATATGAACCGCATCTGAAGCTGAAGATCGGCGAGTTCGTCGACGTGAAAGTGACGGCTGCCGATGCGCACGATCTATGGGCGGAAGCATGATGCTTCGCCTGCGCTGGTATTGGCTACTGCCATTGCTGATGGGTGCAAACGCCAATGCGGCTGACGCTGCGCAGGATGCGATGCAGAGCCTGGCAATGGCGCAGACGCAGATGGCAAACGCTAGCCCAAAAAGCCGGCCCGCGACCGAAAAGCTGCTGCAAGCCGGGCCGGTTTTTTTTCGCGGCACGCTTGGCGAAGATCAGCTTCAGGCAAACTTGCGCGCGAAGGCCGACATCGGCGAGGGATTCGAAGGCGACTACTTCCTGTTTGGGCATTCGCAGAAAGTCCTTCTGGCCGGCGAGATCGACGGCGACGATATTTTCATGGAAGAATCTGTGAACGGCACCGACGTTTCCGGGCAATGGAACGGAAAGCTGGATGGAGATGTTGCCAGCGGCACCTGGCAGTCCGCCGATGGATTGGTCACCAAACCATTTACGATGAAAATCGTTCGTAGCGCAACCCAGCCGGCGCGTTCCGTGTTCAGGGCTTCCGGCAAGGCTGGCCAATAAAACAATCTGGGGGCGACGTGACAAGGCAAAAATCACTTCAGACTTCCCTGATGCATTCGGATTACGTGGCCCCCGAAGGTTTTGCCGCGTTTCCTGCGGCGATACATCACGCGTCCACAGTATTGTTCAAGAATGTCGCAGCGATGCGTTCGCGTAACTGGCAGGACAAGAGCGCTTATACCTATGGCCTGCATGGCACGCCGACTACGTTCACACTGGAGGCGCGGCTTGCACGGATAGAGGGTGGCGAGCATTGCCTGCTTGCGCCCAGCGGTCTGGCTGCGATCGCGATGGTGAATTTCGCTTTGCTCAGGTCCGGGGACGATGTGCTGATCCCGGACAATGTCTATAACCCGAACCGCGAGCTGGCACGCTGGATGGCTCAGGACTTCGGCATCAGCGCGCGCTTTTACGATCCATTGATCGGCTCCGGAATCGGCGCGCTGATTCAGCCGAACACCAGGCTGGTCTGGACCGAGGCGCCCGGTTCGGTGTCGATGGAAGTGCCGGATGTTCCTGCGATCTGTGCCGCCGTGCGGCAGAAGCGGGCCGGTGGGCAGGATATTCATGCCGCGATCGATAACACCTGGTCCGCCGGCATCGGGTTTCGCGCGTTCGAGCATGGCGTCGATATCGTGATGCAGGCACTCACCAAGTATCAGTCAGGCGGTTCCGATGTGCTGATGGGTGCGGTCATTACACGCGATCGGGAATTGATTC
Source organism: uncultured Noviherbaspirillum sp. (assembly GCA_966211585.1). Taxonomy (GTDB): domain Bacteria; phylum Pseudomonadota; class Gammaproteobacteria; order Burkholderiales; family Burkholderiaceae_D; genus Noviherbaspirillum. The sequence continues at coordinate 198,357 of CBIHNU010000001.1, forward strand.
ATCGCCTGGAAATGGCGCACATGCGGATCGGCTTTGGCGTCGGCATGGACGATGCCTACCTGGTACTGCGCGGCCTGCCGACGCTCAAGCTTCGTTTTGAAGCGCATGATGCCGCTGCGCGCAAGGTCGCGGCCTGGCTCAAGGCTCGTCCCGAAATTGCGCGAGTGCTGCATCCGGCGTTCGAGGATTGCCCCGGACATGAAACATGGAAGCGCGACTTTACCGGTGCCGGTGGTTTGTTTTCAGTGGTGTTCGATGAACGTTTCGGCGAAGCGCAGACGGACCGTTTTGTCGACAGTCTGCAATTGTTCAAGATCGGGTTCAGCTGGGGCGGTGCGAACAGCTTGTGCGTGCCGTATCGTATCCAGTCGATGCGAAAAAACTGGAAAGACCAGGGGCAACTGGTGCGTTTCAATATCGGACTGGAAGATCCTGCGGACCTGATTGCGGATATCGAGCGGGCGTTTGCTGCATTGTAATCAATCTGCCTTTGCGTAGGACGAGGCGCCGGCCAGGTTGTGCTGCAGGTAATGAGCGAACTCGTTCGCCGCCAGCGGTTTGCTGAAGTAATAGCCCTGGATTTCATCGCAGTCGCGTTCGCGCAGGAAAACCAGTTGTGCATGAGTCTCGACACCTTCGGCTACCACCCGGATGCCGAGCCGCTTGCCCATCGCAATGATGGCATCGGCGATCGCCGCATCTGCTTGATCGGCGGGGATATCCTTTACGAATGAGCGGTCCATCTTGATGATGTTGATCGGGAACTGCTTCAGATGCGACAGCGATGAATAGCCGATGCCGAAATCGTCGATCGCGATGCAGATACCCAGCCTGCGAAAGGCCGACAGGACTTCAATGGTCTTGTCGGTGTTGTACATCATCATGCTCTCGGTGATCTCGAATTCGAGCAGTGCCGGATCCACGCCGGTCTCCCGCAGGGTTTTCGCGGTCTCCTCAGCCAGATTGTCGTCGGTGAATTGACGCGGGGAAAGGTTGACTGCAATGCGCACCGGCGGCAAGCCCTGCTTGCGCCAAGCTATGCTTTGCATGCACGCTTCCTGCAGTACCCATTTCGATAGCGGTATGATCAATCCGGTCTCTTCTGCGAGCGGAATGAAATGTGCCGGCGATACCAACCCCAGCTCCGGGTGCTTCCAGCGTACCAGCGCCTCCACTCCGCTGACGCGTCCGGTATGCACATCGACTTTCGGCTGATAGTGCAATGCCAGTTCATCGCGTTCGATCGCGCGTCGCAGACCGGATTCCAGTGCCAACAGTTTGGCTGAATGCACGTCCATCTGCGACGAATAAAACTGGAACGCATTCTTGCCGCTTGCCTTCGCCCGATACATCGCGATATCGGCATGCTTCATCAGTGAAAACTCGTTGTGTCCATCCTCCGGAAAAACACTGATGCCGATGCTTGCCGTCATATGAATCAGCTGGCCTTCCAGCAGGTATTCCTTGACCATCGTGGCGAGGAGCCTGTTCGCAATTTCGCTGACCTGCCCGGTATCGCACACTTCCTCGACTAGGATCACGAATTCATCGCCGCCCAACCGTGCGACCATGCCGATGCCAGCCGGTCGCTGTACGATGTCGCTACCGTGCAGGCTCGCACTGAGGCGCCGCGCCATTTCCTGCAGCAGGCGATCGCCTGCGTCATGGCCGAGCGTGTCGTTGATATTCTTGAAGCGATCAAGATCGATGAACAGCACTGCCAACCGCTTGTTGTGGCGTTGGGCTTGCAGAATTGCGTGTTGTAACTGGCGATTGAACATCGCCCGATTGGGTAAATGTGTCAGTGAGTCATGAAAGGCGAGGTGCTGTATGTGTTCTTCGAGCTCCTTGCGTTCGCTGACGTCGCGTACCAGCGACAGAAGATGCTCTTCGCCGTCGATCTTGATTGGGCCCATGCGGATCTCGACCGGGAAAGTGGTGCCATTTCTGCGCCGATGCCGGCTTTCGACCACGATCGGTGCGCCGTTTGCTACCTGTCTTTGCAAATGCGCCAGTTCATCGGAGGAAAGATCCACGTCAATGTCCAGAAACGACATTGACAGCAGTTGTTCGCGGGTATGGCCGAGACTGTTGCAGCCATGCTGGTTGACATCGATGAACCTGCCGTCGCCGTCATGGATATAAAAACTGTCGGACGCCTGTTCCACCACCGAGCGGAAATGCGCTTCGCTTTCGCGCAATGCGTGTTCCGCCATCTTGCGCTGAAAAAACTGCCCGATATGACGCCCGATAAAATGCGCGCTCTGCAACATCTCCTGGTCCGTGCCCTGGGCGTGTTTGCTGAAAAACTCCATCACGCCAACAATGTTGCCACCGGCCTGGATGGGGAATGCAAATGCCGCCCGCAGGCCCGCTGCCGTCGCAGCTTCCGCTCGCGGGAAATGCTGATCCAGCGTGACATCGGCGATCCAGGCCGTCTCTTTGCTTTTCAGTACCCGACCGATAAGGCCAGAGCAGGCCGGAAGCCGGATCGTGCTTTTCGATTTCTCGAAAAACTGGCACGCTGGAGAATTGGGCACCGACCATGAGAATCGGCGCTCGAAGCGGTCTTGTGATCGGTCGAGCACCCATAGCGAACCGCAAGGCCAGCCCATCGCTTCACAAATAATCTGGATGATTCGCGGCATCGATTCCTCGAGCGCATCGGAATCGGCGAGCACGCGGGTCACCGCATGTTCTACGTTCTGGCGTAACTCCACTTGCTTGCGTCGCGTGACGTCTACTGCGGTACCGTGCAGTCGACCGATCGTTCCCTGCGCGCTTTTTACCATCTGGCCGCGTACCTGTACCCAGCATCCGGTCCGATTCGGCATGTACAGGCGAAATTCGATTTCAAAGGCCTCGCCCTTGCGTAGTGCCGTCTTCGCCGACTGCATCAACATCGGCAGATCCCGCTTCTGCACGCGTCTCAGGAAGTCGCGTAAACCGGGTGGTCGCAAAGCGGTTTCCATATCAAAAATACGAAAACATTCTTCAGACCAATGAGCAACGCACCCGCGCCATTCATACGACCAATGGCCGATGCCAGTAATACGCTGCGTTTCTTCCAGACGGGCGTAAAACTCCTGCTGTTCTCGGGATGAAATTTCCTGCGTGTGCTCCATCAAACTGCACTTTGCGCCTGCTTCTGTGTAAGCCTGATCAACCTGGTCGAGAAATCGCAGCCACCTTTCCCTGTCAGGTGGAGAGCCGGCGGGATCGATGCCGAGTTGGGTCAGCTGATGCAGGAGGATAGGGTTGGGCGGCACAATGTATCGGATTTCGGGAAGCATGCATTGCAATTTTGCATCAGATTACTCCGAACGCAACCGAATGCCTACCCATAAATACAGGATGTTTTATCCGCACCCGTCTGTGCGGAAATCCGCAAAAGGAAGTTACATTTTCAAACCGGCATCGGCTTGTTATCGTTCAGGTCGAGCATGCCTTTGACCAGCCGGTATGCCTTCCATATCCATGCGACACCCCACACGAGAAATGCGAACGGAATGCCGACAACCGTGGCGAACAGAATGCCGCCAATTACCATCCAGAACAGGTACCACCAGAACGAGCGGATTTGCCAGTTGTGGTGGCTGTAAACGAAGGTGCCGGCTGCATCGCCGCGCTTCAGGTAATTGAGGATGAGCGGAATCCAGGAAAACGCGCCGAGCGAAAATACGAAACTGGCACCGTGAAACAGATACAGCCACCATACGAGGCGCTTGTCGGCCTGCAATTCTGAATCGAAAACAAGTTCCTGGTTCATTGCGGCTCCTTTGAACAGTTGTTTGAACGATTTATTCAAACAAGGGCAAGATGCCGTCCAATCCTACAAAATTCAAGGCAACATCGGCTTGTGCACGCACAACCGGCTTGGCGCGGAATGCCACGGACAGGCCAGAGATAGCCATCATTTTCAGATCGTTGGCGCCGTCGCCCATCACGATTGCCTGCCGTGTCGAAATACCCAATTCCTTGCAGGCACGTTCGACGGTGTTCTTCTTTTCATCGGCATCGACGATGCCGCCGACAACGCGTCCGGTCAGCTTGCCGTTTTCGATTTCCAGCAGATTGGAGTGTGTGTAGTCGAGCCCAAGCCGGGTCTTCATCCGATCGGTGAAAAAGGTAAATCCGCCGGATACCAGAAGCGTTTTCAGGCCGACAGCCTTGACCGCGTCGAGCATGCGCTCGGCGCCGGGCGACAGTCGCAGACGTTCGTCGTAGACACGCTGCAACGCGCCGGCATCCAGCCCCTTCAACAATGCGACGCGGCGCGTCAGGCTTTCGCGAAACTCGATTTCGCCGCGCATCGCCGCCTCGGTGATTTCCGCCACCTGCGGCTTCAGTCCCTGCATGTCGGCAATCTCATCGATGCACTCGATCGTGATCAGCGTCGAATCCATGTCCATCGCAACCAGCTTGAACTCGCTCAATTTGCGGCCCGCTTCGATGAAGGTGGCATCGAGCTTCGCGGCCAGGGATTCGCTGGCGACGTGTGCTTTCACACCGTCCGAATGGCCGACGCCTTCACAGCGGAATGCATTTGCATGGATAGGCACGATCCGCTGCGCATCGGCCAGCGCGGCGATGCGGTCGATGGTCGGGCGGTCGGTGGTCAGGCCTTGCAGGATCAGGTTCATTATTGGTTATGTGGCAAAAGCGAATTGAATGTCTGGTGCTTCATGGCGCCGGCTTAGCCGGTCAGCGAGCGGATGGTTGCCTTTACCTGCGTCACCCGTGCTGCCAGATCCGGCATGGCGGCGGTGATGCGCAGCTTGTCCTGGCCGTTCAGCTTCACATTCCGGTTCTTCTGGACCAGCTCGATGATGCGCATTGCATCGATCGGCGGGTTGGGCTGGAATTGCAGTACTGCCGATTCACCATGGGCGTCAATTTTAACAATGCCAGCCGGCGCGGCCGCTATACGCAGCCGGTGCGTTTCAATTAGTGCCCGCGCCGCATCGGGCATCTTGCCGAAGCGGTCGATCAATTCTTCCTGCAGATCGTCGATCGCGTTCTGGTCGGCGCAGTTCGCCAATCGCTTGTAAAGCGAAAGCCGTTCGTGCACGTCGCCGCAATAATCCTGCGGCAGCAGCGCCGGGACGTGCAGGTTGATTTCGGTGGTGGTCGACAGCGGCGCGGCGAGATCGGGTTCCTTGCCGTTCTTCAGCGCGCGTACCGCTTCGTTCAGCATGTCGGAATACAGCTGGAAACCGATTTCCAGCATTTCGCCGGACTGGTTTTCGCCCAGCACCTCGCCGGCGCCGCGAATTTCCAGGTCATGCATCGCGAGATAGAAGCCGCTGCCGAGTTCTTCCATCTGCTGGATCGCGTCGAGCCGCCGTTGCGCCTGCTTGGTCAGGCTCTGCACATCATGCACCAGCAGGTAGGCGTAAGCCTGGTGGTGCGAGCGGCCGACCCGCCCGCGCAACTGGTGCAATTGCGCGAGACCGAACTTGTCCGCGCGATGCATGATGATGGTGTTCGCGGTCGGCACGTCGATACCGGTTTCGATGATGGTCGTGCAAAGCAGGATGTTGAAGCGCTGCGCCACGAAATCGCGCATGACTTTTTCGAGATCGCGCTCATGCATCTGGCCATGCGCGACGGCGATGCGCGCTTCCGGCAGCAGTTCTTCGAGCATCGCCTTGCGGTTCTGGATCGTCTCGACCTCGTTGTGCAGGAAGTACACCTGCCCGCCGCGCTTGAGCTCGCGCAGGCAGGCTTCGCGGACCACCGATTCATCTTCGCGACGCACGAAGGTCTTGATCGCGAGCCGCTTTTGCGGCGCCGTCGCGATTACCGAAAAGTCGCGCAGGCCTTCCAGCGCCATGCCGAGCGTGCGTGGAATCGGCGTCGCGGTCAGCGTCAGCACATCGACTTCGGCGCGCAGCGCCTTCAATGCTTCTTTCTGCCGCACGCCGAAGCGGTGTTCTTCGTCGATGATGACGAGGCCGAGGCGCGAGAACTTCACTTCGTTCGACAACAGCTTGTGGGTGCCGATCACGATATCGATCGTGCCGTCAGCCATGCCTTTGATCGCCTGCGTCACCTCCTTGCCGGTACGGAAACGCGACAGTTCGGCGATTCTGACCGGCCAGTCGGAGAAGCGATCGGCAAAGGTCTGCGCGTGCTGTTCCGCGAGCAGCGTAGTCGGTGCGAGAATCGCGACTTGCTTGCCGCCCATCACTGCCACGAATGCGGCGCGCAATGCGACTTCGGTCTTGCCAAAACCGACATCGCCGCAGATCAGCCGGTCCATCGGCTTGCCGCCGGCCATGTCCTTGATGACGGCGCTGATTGCCGCACTCTGGTCAGCCGTTTCTTCAAAGCCGAAGCTCTCGGCGAATGCTTCGTAATCGCGTGCCGAATACTGGAACGCGTGCCCCTGGCGAGCGGCACGACGCGCGTAAAGGTTGAGCAATTCCGCCGCCGTGTCGCGTACCTGCTGCGCGGCCTTCTTCTTCGCCTTTTCCCACTGGCCGGAGCCAAGTGCGTGCAGCGGTGCGTCTTCTGGCGAAGCACCCGAGTAGCGCGAGATTACGTGCAGTTGCGATACCGGCACGTACAGCTTGGTATCCTTCGCGTATTCCAGATGCAGGAACTCGGTTTCGCCTTCGCCCAGATCCATGCTGAGCAAGCCCATGTAGCGGCCGATACCGTGATTGATATGCACTACCGGATCGCCGATCTTCAGTTCCGACAGGTCGCGCACCATCGAGTCGACCTGGGTGACGCCTTCCTGTTTTTTTCTGCCGATACGGCGACCGGAACCGGCATACAACTCGGTTTCGGTGATGAAGGCAAGGTCGCCCAGCGCGCCGCCGAGTTCGAAGCCGGCATGCAGCGGCGCCACGCCGAGCATCAGTTTGGCAGAGGCGGTGGCGAAATCGGAAAACCCTTCGCATGGGGCAAGCGCAAGGTCATACTCGTTGAAATACTGCTGCAGCGTTTCGCGCCGGCCGCCGGATTCCGCGCAAATCATCACGCGTTTGCCGGTTTGCAGCAGATAGGCGCGCAGGTTGACGAGTGGATCGTCCACCCGGCGGTTCACGGCGATGTTCGGAATCGGCGCGGATATCTCGGACGCGCTATCGCCGGACTGGACCACCCAGCGCCCATAAGGCTTGGCGAGCGTGAAAAAGTCTTCGTCGGTCAGGAACAGACGCTCAGGCGACAGCAACGGACGTTCGCGGTCTGCCTTCAGGAACCGGTAACGGGATTGCGTGTCGCTCCAGAATCGCTTGATCGCCGCGTCGATATCGCCCACTAGCGCGAACATCGTGTCATCGGGCAGATACTGGAACAGCGTTGCCGTCTCGTCGAAGAACAGCGGCAGATAATATTCAATGCCCGCCGATGCAATGCCATTGCCGATATCCTTGTAGATCGATGACTTGCTCGGATCGCCTTCGAACTCCTCGCGCCAGCGGCTGCGGAACGCAGTGCGCGACGCCTCATCCATCGGGAATTCGCGGCCCGGCAGCAGGCGCACTTCGCGCACGGGATAAAGCGAGCGCTGGGTATCCGCGTCGAAGGTGCGGATGGTCTCGATCGTGTCGCCGAACAGGTCGATCCGGTAGGGCAGTGCGGAGCCCATCGGAAACAAGTCGATCAGGCCGCCGCGCACCGAATATTCGCCGGGCGACATCACTTGCGTCACGTGGGTGTATCCGGCCAGCGTCAGTTGCGATCGAAGCCGCGCTTCGTCGAGGGTTTCGCCCTGTTTGAAAAAGAAGGTGTAGGCAGCCAGAAACGATGGCGGCGCCATCCGCACCAGGGCCGTCGTGGCGGGCACGATCAGCACATCGGCTTGCGCATTGCGCACTTCATGCAGCGTCGCCAGTCGTTCGGATACCAGGTCCTGATGCGGCGAAAAGGCGTCGTACGGCAGCGTTTCCCAATCCGGCAGCAGGTGGCAGCGCAGCGTCATGTCGCCGCTATTGCCAAACCACGGGATTTCGGCGAGCAGCCGCTGCGCGTCGGCCGCGTTCGCGACGACGATTGCCAGCATGCGGCCTTGCGACTTGAGCGCGACGGCGGCCTGCGCCAGCACATAAGCGTCGGCCGAACCATGCACGGTGGGCAGAGCGAAACGATTACCGGGTTTGGGGAGGGATTGTTTTAGGTCGAACGACATCAGGTACCGACATCTGAAATGTCATGAAGCCAAACTCGCTGGCTTGATCTGCATTTCAGCGCACTTTGACTGTGAGAAAATATGCGGAGATTATAAACCAAGGCGCTTCGCTCAACCGGCGTCGTTCCCCGGCCACGGCCGGCATTTCCCATGCAAAAATTGATGTCCCGCCGCCATTTCGCTTTGATTCCCGCCGCCGGCGTCGGCCTGCGCATGGGGGGCGACGGCCCGAAGCAATACATGCGGATCGCGGGCAAGCCAATGCTGCTGCATGCGCTCGATACGTTCGCCGCATCGCCGACGATTGCCCACACCTATGTGGTGGTGAGCCCCGACGACGGTCATATCGACGGGGTGCTTGCCGCCGCGCCGCATCTTTCCAGCCGGGCCACGATTCTCCGGAACGGCGGCGCGACCAGACAGCAATCCGTGCTGAACGGCTTGCGCGCACTGCGCGAACAGCTGCGCGACGACGACTGGATACTGGTGCACGACGCGGCGCGTCCGGGGCTTACAACGGCTCTGATCGATCGGCTGGTCAACGGCTTGCATGACGATGCGGTAGGCGGCCTGCTCGCGTTGCCGGTCGTCGATACGCTCAAGCGCAGCGATGCGGAACAACGGGCTCAGGCGACGGTGTCGCGCGCAAGTCTGTGGGCGGCACAAACACCGCAAATGTTTTCCTATGAATTGCTGTGCCGCGCACTGATGCAAGCGACAGACGTTACCGACGAAGCGAGCGCAATCGAAGCTCTCGGCTTGCGACCGAAACTGGTCGAAGGCAGTCTGCGCAACTTCAAGGTGACTTTGCCGCACGATATCGCGCTGGCGGAACTGTATCTGAAAGGACTAGCATGAAGCCTCCCCCATTCCGGATCGGACAGGGTTACGACTGCCATGCGCTGGTGGCCGGCCGCAAGCTCATCATCGGCGGCATCACGATTCCGCATGCGACCGGGCTGCTCGGACACTCCGATGCCGATGTACTGCTGCACGCAATTACCGACGCGATTCTGGGTGCTGCCGGGCTGGGCGACATCGGCCGCCATTTTCCGGACACCGATGTACGGTTTGCCGGTGCGGATTCGCGTGTGCTGCTGCGCGAAGCGCGGACGCGGGTGAATGCGGCCGGCTATGCGATCGGCAACATCGACGCGACCATCATCGCGCAAGCCCCGAAGATGGCGCCGCATATTGCCGGAATGGCGGCGAACATTGCCGCCGACCTGGATGTGCCGACGACGCAGGTCAATATCAAGGCGAAGACGAACGAAAAGCTCGGCTATCTCGGACGGGAAGAGGGGATCGCCGCCGAGGCGGTCGCACTGATCTACCGGCCGGAGAACGCGTAAGCTTCAGCCGCCGCCTATGCCCTGAACAATGCGTCCGGTCCCTTCGCAAGCCGGGCATTCCCTGCCGTCTTCCAGCTTGCCGGTTCCGCTGCATTCCTGGCAAATGTCTTCGCCGGTGCCGACTGTGCCCGGTTCCGCTTCATCACCTGGCTTCAGATGATGCGCGGGGTTGTTCGGTGTACCGGAGGATGGCGATGCAGTCATGAAACCTCCTGACCATGGCAAAGGCGCGCGCCGACCGGGGCACGCGTCTTGTATTTTTGAACATGCCAGAGGTAGATCGGCAGCCTGTCAGGAAGTTCAAGTTCGGGCGATACCCGGCAAACCGATCACAGCTTATACGCTGAGCTCGAGCACTTTGCGGCTGACATCCAGCGTGACGTCGCGTTGCTCGCCCAGGGCCACCATGCGATGGTTTTCCAGGTGTTTCAGGATCGCGTCGATGTTCGATGCGCCGAGCCGATAATCGGTCAGCCGCGTTTTCACACCCATTTTCTCAAAGAAATCCTGAGTGCGCCGGATTGCCGCGTCGATACGGCTGTCATCGTCGCCGTCGTTGATGTTCCATACGCGTTTCGCATACTGGAGCAGCTTGGCGCGCTTGCCCTCCTTGCGGACACGCAGCATGCCGGGCAGCACGATCGCGAGTGTCTGCGCGTGATCGAGTCCATACAGCGCGGTCAGCTCATGTCCCACCATATGCGTCGCCCAGTCCTGCGGCACGCCGGCGCCGATCAGGCCGTTCAGTGCCAATGTCGCGCACCACATGATGTTGGCACGCGTATCGTAGTCTTCGGGATTCGCCAGCGCCTTCGGACCTTCTTCGATCAGCGTCTGCAGCAAGCCTTCGGCAAACCTGTCCTGTACCGGCGAATTGACCGGATACGTCATGTACTGTTCCATCACATGCGCGAATGCATCGACCACGCCGTTGCCGATCTGCCGGGGTGGCAGGGTAAAAGTCTTGCTCGGATCGAGAATCGAAAACTTCGGAAACACCAGCTTGCTGGCAAACGCCATCTTCGCCTGCAGGGACTTGCGCGTAACAACCGAGCCATCGTTCATTTCGGAACCGGTCGCCGGGAGCGTCAGGATGCTGCCAAACGGCAAGGCTTGCGTGATGTTGCGCCCGCGCTTTTCGAGAATCGTCCACGGATCGCCGTCAAAATTTGCTGCCGCCGCCACGAACTTGGTGCCGTCGATCACGGAGCCGCCGCCGACGGCCAGCAGGAAGTCCAGCTTTTCCCTGCGTACCAGTTCGACCACCTGCATCAGCGTCTCGTAACTCGGATTGGGTTCGATGCCGGAAAATTCCTGTACGTTGCGCCCGGCCAGCGCACTCATCACCTCGTCGAACACGCCGTTGCTCTTGATGCTTCCGCCGCCGTACAGAACCAGTACGCGGGCATCGGCAGGGACGACTTTTGCGAGATCGGCGATGCGGCCTTTGCCGAATAAAATCTGGGTGGGGTTGTAGAAGTCGAAGTTCAACATCGGTAATCCTTTCGCTAGCATCATTGGACAAAGGAGGAATGCCTCCCTTGCAAAATTAGGTTCGGGGTTTGAAGAAAGAAGGCAGCGGCGCGGCGAAGCGTTCGGCACGCAAGCAACATATCGTGGCCAGGGATGCTTGATTCGCCGTTCTTCGCATCCCCGGTTGTTGATCGGCCGACCGGTCTTGATTATGCATTATATTCGAACGACCGTTCGTTAATGTAAAGACAGTCATTCCTGCATGTTCTCAATAGGAATAATCTGCTTTTATAAAGCGATCAATTGTATTTGCCAATGTTCCATATTGAAATTGCCAATTTGAGATTTACCGTACCCGGCGCCACAATGCACCCAGAATCCGGGCGTATGTTTCGGATTTTGCGTCAGGACGCGTCGCGTCCAGCGGCCGCGAGACCTCGAGCTGTTCCACAAGTGACAATCATTAGGAGATTCACATGGCAAACCTGAAAGGCTCCAGAACGGAAGCCAACCTGAAAGCCGCGTTCGCAGGCGAATCGCAGGCAAATCGCCGTTATCTGTATTTCGCAAACAAGGCTGACATCGAAGGTCAGAACGACGTCGCCGCACTGTTCCGCTCGACCGCCGAAGGTGAGACCGGGCATGCGCACGGCCATCTCGAATACCTGGAAGCAGTTGGCGACCCGGCTACCGGTTTGCCGATCGGGTCGTCGCGCCAGAACCTGCAGGCTGCTGTCGCCGGTGAAACCCACGAATACACCGACATGTATCCGGGAATGGCCAAGGCGGCCCGCGAAGAAGGTTTCGACGAGATTGCCGACTGGTTCGAAACGCTGGCCAAGGCCGAGCGCTCGCATGCGAATCGTTACCAGAAGGCGCTCGACGCGCTGGTCGACTAAGCCGTTCTGCCGTAACGTATTTCTCCTCCTCGTTTCGGCGAGGAGGCAGGAAGCGGATGGGTTTGCGGCACCGCGATCCCATCCTCATCCCGGCTCTTCCGGCTGCCGGAAGAGCACCATCCAACGATAAATCCAATCAACAAATTCCCTATGTCCAATCGCGAAGGCAATCTCGAAGCGCCGACCCGGCATCCGCTGGACTGGAAAAGCGACGATTTCTACAACGAAGAATCGCTCAACAAGGAGATGGAGCGAGTGTTCGACATTTGCCACGGCTGCCGTCGTTGCGTGTCGCTGTGCGGATCATTCCCGACATTGTTTGATCTGGTCGACGAATCGGCGACGATGGAAGTCGACGGCGTCGACAAAAAGGATTACTGGAAGGTCGTGGACCAATGCTACCTGTGCGACGTCTGCTACATGACCAAGTGTCCGTACACGCCGCCGCATCCCTGGAACCTGGATTTCCCGCATCTGATGCTGCGCGCGAAAGCGCTCAAGTACAGCAAGGGCGAGGTCAGCGGGCGAGACAAATTCCTGTCCAATACCGACGGACTCGGCAAGTTTGCCGGCATCCCGATCGTCACGCAGGCTGTCAATGCGGTGAACAAGACGAAGCTGGCGCGCGGCATGCTGGAAAACACGATGGGCGTCGACAAGGACGCGTGGCTGCCGGAATTCGCGGCGAAGAAATTCCGCAGCGGCGCACCGGCGTCGGCAGCGCATCCTGTCCGGGACGGTGCGCTTACCCCGGGAAAGGTAGCCATCTATTCGACCTGCTACGTGAACTACAACGAACCCGGCATCGGCCACGACCTTGTTGCGATTCTCGACCACAACGAGATTCCCTATGTGCTGGTCGAGAAGGAAGCCTGCTGCGGCATGCCGAAGCTGGAGCAGGGCGATCTGGCCGGCGTCGAGGAAAAGAAGAACATCAATATTCCGCATCTCGCGAAGCTGGCAAGGGAAGGCTATGCGATCCTGACGCCAATCCCGTCCTGTACCTTGATGTACAAACAGGAACTGCCGTTGATGTTTCCCAACGACGCAGACACGCAGATGGTCAAGGATGCGATGTGGGATCCGTTCGAGTACTTCATGGCGCGTAACCGCGACGGCTTGCTGAAGAAAGATTTCAAGCAGCCGCTCGGGAACGTGTCCTACCACGTGCCGTGCCACTCACGAGTGCAGAACGTCGGCAAGAAAACGGCCGAGACACTGCAACTGGTGCCCGACACCAGGCTGAACGTGGTCGAGCGCTGCTCCGGCCATGCCGGCACTTTCGGTGTGAAAAAGGAATTCCACGCCACCTCCATGAAGATCGGCAAACCGGTATTCAAGGCGATGGCCAACAACGAACCCGATTACATTTCATCCGACTGCCAGCTCGCCGGACATCATATCGAGCAGGGCATGGATGAAGCCGGGCTGAAAAAAGCGGAGCTGGCGCATCCTCTCGCGCTGCTTCGAAAAGCATACGGGCTATAGGAGAAAATATGGCGAGCGAAGGCTATCACGAACCAATTGAAAAACTGTCCGCGGAAACGATGGATATGCATCGTGCGATCACGTCGCTGATGGAGGAACTGGAAGCGGTCGACTGGTACAACCAGCGCATGGACGCGGCGACCGATCCGGAACTGAAGCGCATCCTGCAGCACAACCGCGACGAGGAAAAGGAGCATGCGGCGATGGTGCTGGAATGGATCCGGCGCCGCGATCCGAAGCTGGATCATGAATTGCGCGATGTGCTGTTCAAGGACGGCGAGATCGCCGGCCATCACGACGACGAAGACTAACCGGACAACACAGGAAATTTTCATGACGATTACCCGCGACAGCCTGATGACGCTCGAAGCATATGCAAAGGCGCGTCCCGTTTTGCGCGCAGAAGTCATTCAGCACAAGAAACTCCGCAGTGTGCAGTTGGGCAATCACCTGACGCTCCTGTTCGAAGACGACATGACGGTGCGCTATCAAGTGCAGGAAATGCTGCGCATCGAAAAGATTTTCGACGAAGAGGGTATCCAGTCGGAACTCGATGCCTACAACCCGCTGGTACCGGACGGCAGCAATCTGAAAGCAACGGTGCTGATCGAATACGCGAATGAGGCCGAGCGCAAGGTCGCGCTCGCGAAGTTGATCGGCGTCGAGGACCGGTTGTTCATCCAGGTGGAAGGGCAGCCGCGCGTGTACGCGATCGCCGATGAAGACCTGGATCGCGAGAACGAAGAAAAAACCTCAGCGGTCCATTTCGTACGCTTCGAGCTGACGCAACCGATGAAGGATGCGCTGAAGGCGGGCGCACAGCTGATGATCGGGTGCGACCATCCGAACTACCCGGCGCACCTGGAAGAGCTGCCTGTCGAAACACTGGCTTCGCTGGTGAAGGATTTGCGCTGATTTCGCATCGGCGCGCCTTGTTCAGACGAACTTGATTGCCGGCAGCGCGATTTCGATCGCAAGGCCGCCATCCTTGCGGTTATATAGCCGCAGCCGGCCCTGGTGCCGCTTGATGGTCCGCTCGACGATTGCCAGGCCCAGGCCGGCGCCATTGGCTTGGCTGCGTGCCGAGTCCAGCCTGGTAAAGGGCCGAAGCAGCTGCTGTATTTCTGATTCCGGTATGCCGCGACCGCCGTCGGCAATCACAAGCACAGCCTGGTTGCTTTCGACGTGACAGTCAATACCGATATCCGCGATGCCGGTATCGCCGGTTTTGCCGTACCGGCGCGCGTTTTCAATCAGATTGCCGATCACGCGTTTGAGATCGACGGCACTTCCCAGCACACCGATGTCTTTGCCGATGTCGGTCGTCACATGTACGTCCGAAATCCGGCCTGCTTCGCGCGCGCAATCCGTCAGCAGTGCGGTGAAATCCAGCGGCGTCAATTGGGCGGAATCCGCGGGTTTCGCGTATTCCAGAAACTGGCCGATGATTGCATCCATTTGCGTCAGGTCGGACTGCATTCCTTCCCGCGCATCATCGGCAAGTTTTGCCATTTCCAGTTCCAGTTGCATGCGCGCGAGCGGCGTACGTAAATCGTGCGAGATGCCGGCGAGAATGATTGCACGGTCCGACTCGATCCGGTTAAGGTCCGCCACCATCTGATTGAAACTGCGGTTTGCTTCGCGGATTTCGGTCGGGCCTTTCTCGGGTAAAGGTTTGGGTTGCTGGCCTTTGGCCATTGCACGGGTCGCCTGTGTCAGGCTGGCGAGCGGCTGGTTGATCAGCCGAGAGATGAACACTGCGCCGATCAGCGAGAGCAGCAGCGTGACGGTACCCCAGCCCAGCCACTGGATGTTCGAGACGCGCTCGATCCGTTCACGGTCCAGCCTGAGCCAGTATTTGTCCTCATCGATCTTGAAGCTGACCCAGAAGCCGGCAACGTCGTTCACCTTGCCGGCAAATTGGGTATCGTTGCCGAGCCTGGCTTTCACACTCGCTTCGAGCAAGGGCATCAGCCCGCTATCTGGCGCGGGCTCGACGATATCGGTTTTTTCCAATGGATAAACGCGAATGCCCTCGTTGCTGGCCAGATCGAACAGCAATTCGCGCCGCAAATCGGGCGCCGAATGTGTCAACGCAGCGCGGGTGATCGTCACGATGGAAATGACCTGTGCCGCCATTTGTTCCGCTCGCGGGGTGCGTTCAACCACGCGAAAGCTCATTACCCATGTCAACAGGCTGGCCGCGATAAGAAAGCCCAACAGAAAGAAGGTGCGCCAGAACAAGCCGCTCTTCAGCCAGGTCAGGCGATTTCGAATAGTCTGCATCAGGATTCGGGTTGCCTTCAGCGGCAGACGGTTGAAACCGGAAAACGCATCCGTACGACACGTTGCCGCTTCTTGCGAAAGCTTCGCGTCACCATGGTCGATTGCAGAAATTTTTGCCGGTTCTGTACCGGCGTTAATCCATTTCATGCGCATGGACCATGAGGTCAAAATCAGCGTGGTTGTCCGTCTGGAATGAATACGTAACCGAGACCCCATACCGTCTGGATGAAAATGGGATTGGAAGAATCCGGCTCGATCAGTTTGCGCAGCCGCGATATCTGCACATCCAGGCTGCGGTCGAAGACTTCATATTCGCGGCCACGCGCCAGCTCCATCAATTTTTCGCGTGATAGCGGTTGGCGGGCGTGTCGCGCGAATACCTTGAGAACGGAAAATTCACCGGTGGTCAGCGAGATCGTCTCGTTGTTTTTCTTCAGGGTACGGGTGCCGAGGTCGAGAACGAAATCGCCGAACTGGAAGGTCTGCGGTGTTTCCGATGGTGCTCCCGGAATTTCGTTCGGCCCCTTGCGCCGCAGAACCGCGTTAATGCGCGCCACTAGCTCGCGCGGATTGAACGGCTTCGGCAGATAGTCGTCCGCACCCATTTCGAGGCCGACGATGCGATCGACATCTTCGCCCTTCGCCGTCAGCATGATAATCGGCGTCTGGTCGCCTGCGCCACGCAGGCGCCGGCAAATCGACAAGCCGTCTTCGCCGGGCAGCATCAAGTCCAGTACCAGCAAATCGTAGCGCTCGCGTATCCACAGCTTGTTCATGCCCTGGGCATTTTCCGCGGTCACGACGTTGAATCCCTGTTCCGCGAGATAGCGGCGCAGCAGATCTCTCAAGCGAAGATCGTCGTCAACTACCAGCACTTTCGCGTGGTTGCCGTTGGCGGGCTGAGCGGATGTTGTCGAATTTGTCGTATTCATGGCGCTATGGTAACGTCAGAAAACAGGCGGTTCATACTCTTGATGAGAAGCATTACAAAGTGTTACATACTTTACCGAAATCCTGTTATCGCAGCAAACCGTGCGACATACACTTCGATATCGATATGACGGCTTGGAGTGTATGCGGAGTCTATCGCAATCTGAACGCGAATCGACCCTGGGCACTGTGCGAAAGAGCAGCTTATGACTATGTGGTTCAAACAATTCGGATTATTCCTTGTGCTGTTGCTCGGCATGGCGAGCAGTTTTGCCGGCGCCGATGGAAATCGTCACGACGAATTGCGCGGCGCGGTTTTTCATACGCAAAATGCCGCGCTTGAGCGTGATGAAGTGCGTCGGGATCAGCCGATTCCAACGCAGGGCGACGCAGGCCGGCAACGAGAATTCGGTTTGCCCGAAACCAATGGTTTCCGCGCGCAGGCCGAGCGGGACGCGAATGCTTCCGATTATCCGCACAGGCAGGGCCGCATGAGCTTGGAGGAGCGCCGCGCGCTTCGGCGGCAAATTGACGAAGTCGGTCATGATATCTACGCGCCAAGACGCTAACGTCTGCTCCTCGGGCGACGTTTGGCAATTTCTGACGTCAGCTTGCCGAGGAGTTTATAAAGCGCGCCGCGACGCCTGTTCCACATCTTCATTGCACGGTATTGCCTTACCACGGTTTTTACGTCACCACGCGCAATCGGGCCGCTAAGCGCATCTACCGGTCCCAGCCGGAAAACATTATCCACGGTTTCACGCACCAGAGGCTCCATTAGCCTGAGCGCAGTATCACGCGGCACGCCGGATTCCACATACGCATCGAGCGCAACGTCGAGTATGGTGACCAGGTAATTCGATGCAAAAACGGCAGCGGCATGATAGAGCGTTTTTGCTTCCGCATCGATCGGAACCAGCTTGCCTCCGATCGCCGTGAATAGGTCCTCCAGTATTGCTATTGCGCCAGGATCTCCTTCCGCGCCACACCAGGTCCCGGAGAAACCTCGCGCCACCTGCTCCGGAGCGGCGAAACTGCGGATCGGGTGAATACTGGCAATTAGTGCTCCACGATTTGCGGCGGCTGCCAATACATTGGAGCGCAAGGCGCCGCTGCAGTGAAATACCACGTTGCCTGGCATCAGGATTCCGGTTTCGGCCAGCGCATCACAACAGGCGGCGACCTGGTCGTCGGGACAGGCGACAAGAAATATATCCGCAGGACGCAAATCCGCCGGACTTGAAACAGGGTGTCCCGCGCCGATGAAGGCGACGGCTCGCGCTGCGCTGTCGACAGAGCGATTCAGCACGTCCTGCAGCACGACGGAACCTTCATTGGCCCATAATTGGCCGAGCGTCTTTCCCAGGTTGCCACCCCCGATGATACTGAGCGTCTTGCGTAATGCTGCCATTCGCTTTCCGCGCCTTTATATCGAGGAACGTTCGTACGTTCGAGTGCGCCATTCCCGCTCCAGCAGCGAATAGCAGTTCAAGTCATGGTAGCAGCCCCCCCAGAACGCCTGCTCGCGGTGCACGCCTTCGAACTGGAATCCAAGTCGCGTCGCGAGAGCGATTGATGCGGCATTGTCGGGATGCGTTTCCGCTTGTATTCGATGCAGTCCCATCTCGTTGAAACCGAATGCCAGCGTAGCGACGAGTGCTTCACGCATGTAACCCTGGCCATGACAGTCGCGCGCGATTTCATAGCCGACGACACAATTGCGCCAGCTCTTGTTCCAGCGGAACAGGCCGCAGGTGCCGATCAGTCGACCATCCTGTACTCGTTCCAGTCCCCAGCGAAAGCCGGTGCCGGCGACGAACCAGCTGGAGAACAGTTCCGCCAGCCGTTCGGCCTGAGACAGATCCACCACTGGGTCGACGCCATACCAGCGCATCCAGCCGATATCGGAATGAATCGCGAACAGCGCCTCGGCATCGGACGGCGTGATTTGTCGCAGGCGCAGGCGCGCGGTGTTCAACAGGGGAAATGAATCTTTCATTGGATTGCCCGAGCAGACCAGGCGCACTTGCGTAGCCGTCAATTGCGGAATTTTACCGCTGCGCCGGTCGCCCAATACGCTCCTTCGGTTGGATGTGTAGTCCGGCGGATCATGGCTCGTTCGCGAAACAATGGATGATCGATCGCTTCATCCATGCGCAGTATTGGCGTGACGCAGCAATCGGCCGCTGCGAATTTTTCGGTCCATACTGCCAGCGTCTGTTGCGCGAAGATTGCGTCGAGTTCGGCCTTGACCGCCATTGCATCATCTCCGCCGATTTGCTGACCGAGGCTCCAATGTCTCGTTTTCAGATCGCTGCATCCGAGTACCTCGCAACATCCCTCCCAAAATTTCAGCTCCAGCGCACCAACCGCCATGAAGCGGTCATCGCCGGTGCGGTACACGTTATAGCAGGGTACGCCACCGGTCAACAGATCGCGTCCCGGTGCCGCGGTGCGGCCATAGTTGTTGACCGCGACCAGAGGCATGATGTTGTGCGCGAATACCGTGTCGGTCATCGAGATGTCGACGAAGCGCCCGATTCCGCTCGTCCTGGCGCCAAGCAATGCCGCCAGTATGCCTTGCAGTGCCGCCTGTGCGCCGCCCAGCAGGTCGCCGACCTGGAGATTGGGTAATGCAGGAACACCATCGGGTCCAACGTTCTGTTCCAGCATTCCGGCCAGTCCGACATAATTGATGTCATGTCCGGCCAATTGTGCAAGCGGACCATCCTGCCCGTAACCGGACAGCGCGCACATGACGAGCCTGCGATTGCGCTGCTTCAGCACGTTCCAGCCGAGGCCGAGCTTGTCCATTACGCCGGGGCGAAAACTTTCGATGACGACGTCAGCCGTGAGCGTCATATCGAGAAAAACATCGCGTTGCGCCGCATCTTTCAAATCCAGTCGCATGCTCCGCTTGCCCCGATTGACGGCGATGAAGAACTGCGACACTTCATTGCGCACGTGGCCCATGCTGCGAGCGTAATCGCCCACGCCGGGATCTTCGATCTTGATGACCTCAGCACCCATATCGGCCAGGTGCATCGTAGCGACCGGGCCCGGCAGCAGGCGGGTCAGGTCGAGAACACGGATTCCCTGCAAGGGCTTGTCGATCGGCTGTTCCATGCGGTCCACCTGTTGGGTTTGGCTTTACGCGCCGAGCTGTTCGAGTGCGTCCTGCTGCTCCAGCCACTCGGTTTCCAGTTGCTCCAGCTCTTTCGCCAGGTAGGCCTGGTCAAGAATCAGCGCCTTCAATTCTTCCTTGTTGGCGTCATCATAAACCGTCGGCTCGGCCAGCCGCGCATCGACCTGATTCTTGCGCGCCGTCAGCTTGGTGATCTGTTCGTCGAGCCGCTTGATGCGCGACTCGATCGGTTTTTTTTGACTCGAAAGCCGCTGCCGCTCTTCGGCCTCCAGCCGGCGCTTTTCCTGTCGTTCTTCGCGGCTGGCCGGCACGGCGACCGATTTTTCGTCCGCATTCTGCACGGTCGAGGGCAGGGCTGCGTCTGCCTTTCCGAGCTTGGTTTTGAACAGCCAATCGCGGTAATCGTCGAGGTCGCCGTCGAAAGGCTGCAGCTTGCCGTCGGCCACGATCAGGAACTGTTCGGTCGTGGCTCGCAGCAGGTGGCGGTCGTGCGACACCAGCACCAGCGTTCCTTCGAACTGTGCAAGCGCCATCGTCAGCGCTTCACGTGTTTCAAGGTCCAGGTGATTGGTCGGTTCGTCCAGCAACAACAGGTTAGGGCGCTGCCAGACGATCAGTGCCAATGCCAGCCGTGCCTTTTCGCCACCGGAGAACGGGGCAATCTTGCTGGTGACCATGTCGCCGCCGAAATTGAAGCCGCCCAGGAAATTGCGCAATTCCTGCTCGCGCACATTTGGCGCGATGTGCGCCAGGTGCCAGAGCGGCGACTCGTCATGCCGCAGCATCTCCACCTGATGTTGCGCGAAGTAGCCGATCGACAGGCCCTTGCCGAACCGGGTATCGCCGGCGAGCGGCGCCAGTTCGCCTGCGATTGTTTTTACGAAGGTGGATTTGCCGGCGCCGTTGACGCCCAGCAGACCGATCCGCTGGCCGGTCTGCAACGAGAAATTGATGCCGGAAACGATCGTTTTTTCGGTTGTCTGATGATCCTCCGGATTCTCGATTCGATAGCCGGCATTGACGTCTTCCATTACCAACAGCGGGTTTGGTGCGCTGAGCGGTTCACGAAATTCGAACGAGAATTCGGATGCCGCGCGCAACGGCGCCAGTTCCTCCATTTTTGCCAGCATCTTCATGCGGCTCTGTGCCTGCCGCGCCTTGGTTGCTTTGGCTTTGAAGCGATCGATGAATGATTGCAGGTGGGCGCGTTGACGAGTCTGCTTTTCGATTGCTGCCTGCGTCAATGCAAGTTGTGCCGCGCGTTGCCGCTCGAATGCCGAGTAGTTGCCGGAATAGCGTTTCAGCTTGCGTTCGTCGATATGCACGATCACGTTGACCACGCCATCGAGGAAGTCGCGGTCGTGCGAGATGATGATGAGCGTGCCGGGATAACGTTTCAACCAGTCTTCCAGCCAGATGATGGCGTCGAGATCGAGGTGGTTGGTTGGCTCATCGAGCAGCAGCAGATCGGACGGACACATCAACGCCTGTGCAAGATTCAGCCGCATGCGCCAACCGCCGGAAAAGCTCGATACCGGTTGCTGCATCTGGGCCGGCGAAAAACCGAGACCGGTCAATAATTGCTCGGCACGCGAGCGCACGGTGTAGGCATCGGCATCCGCCAGTGCCGCATGCAATTCGGCGATGCGCGTGCCGTTGGTGACGTCCTCGGGCGCGCTTTCCAGTTGCGCAAGTTCGGTTTCCAGGCGCCGCAGCGTTATGTCGCCATCAATGGCATATTCGAGCGCCGGCCGATCGAGCGCCGGTGTTTCCTGTGCGACGTAGGCCATGCGCCACTTCGTCGGAAAATCGACCGAGCCCTGATCCGCGTGCAACTCGCCGCGCAGCATCGCGAACAGGCTGGATTTGCCCGCGCCGTTGGCGCCGATCAGGCCGATCTTGTCACCCGGATTGAGCGTCAGGTCGACATCTTCCAGTAACGGCTTGATGCCTCGGATTAGGCTGACTTGCTGAAAACGTATCATTGCGATTTCAATTGATCAGCGGTCAGCAGGAAGACCATGTCGTCGCCGGCGCTGGTCGATAGCCAAGTCAGTTCCAGATCGGGAAAGGCGGCTTCCGCAAATCCGCGTTCGTTACCGACTTCGACGACCAGAATGCCATTTTCAGTCAGGCGTTTTGCGGCACCTGCGACGATCCTTCTTACCAGATCCATGCCATCTTCACCTCCAGCCAGCGCGAGTTGCGGCTCATGCAGATACTCCTGCGGCAGCTGGTTCATCGAGCCGGCGTTCACATACGGCGGGTTAGTGACGATGAGATCGTACTGGCGCTCGGGCACCTTCGTATACAGGTCCGACTCGATCAGTGTGATGCGGTCCTGCAACGCGTAATCGTCGACATTGCGGCGCGCGACCTGCAACGCGTCCGGCGATATGTCCACTGCGTCGACATGCGCGTTCGGGAATGCGTCTGCCAGCATGATCGGCAGACAGCCGGAGCCGGTGCACAGCTCCAGGATGCGGGTAACCGATTCCGCTTGAGCGACCCATGGCGAGAATTGCTCGGGAATCAGCTCGGCGATGAACGAGCGCGGCACGATCACACGCTCGTCGACATAGAAACGGTATTGTCCGAGCCATGCTTCATGCGTGATATAGGCGGCCGGCACTCGTTCGGTGGCGCGGCGCTCGATGACCTGGAGCACTGCGTCGATTTCGTCCGGCAGCAAACGGGCGTCGAGAAACGGGTCAAGCCTGTCGAGCGGCAGCTTGAGCGTATGCAGGATCAGGTAAGCAGCTTCGTCGAACGCATTGCTGTTGCCATGCCCGAAGAACAGGCCGGCGTCGTTGAAACGGCTGACTGCATAGCGCAGCAGGTCGCGAATTGTTGAAAAAGTATGTGGCTTCATCGGGAAAAGTGGATTGGCGGTGCGGCCCTTGATCCGCCTGATTTACGGAGCAAAGGGATGAAGGGGGAGAGTGGAACGACGATATTGGAGCAGATCAGGTCAACAGATTTTCCAGTGTTCGGCGATAAATGTTCTTGAGCGGATCGATAAAGCGCAATTCGATATGCTCATCGATCTTGTGAATGCTGCCGTTCGGCGGACCAAATTCGATGACCTGCGGGCAAATTTTCGCAATGAAACGGCCATCGGAAGTGCCGCCACTGGTGGACAGCTCGGTGTCGATACCGGTTTCAGCTTTGATCGCGGCACAGATTGCTTCGCTCAATTCGCCGCGTGCGGTCAGAAACGGCTGACCGCTGATAGTCCATTGCAGGTCGTATTCGAAATCGTGCCGGTTCAGGATTGCATGCACGCGGTCTTGCAATCCTTCTGAAGTACTGGCCGTCGAGAAGCGGAAGTTGAAGTCGATCACGACGTCGCCCGGAATTACATTCGATGCGCCGGTGCCGCCGTGGATGTTGGACATCTGCCATGAAGTCGGCAGATAGTATTCATTGCCGTCGTCCCATTTTTCGGCAGCCAGTTCCGCCAGGGCCGGAGCGGCCAGGTGAATCGGATTGCGTGCCAGTTGCGGATAGGCGATATGCCCTTGCACGCCCTTGACGGTCAGCTTGCCGGACATGGAGCCGCGCCGTCCGTTCTTGATCATGTCGCCCAGTTCGTGCGCCGAGGTCGGCTCTCCGACGAGGCAGTAATCAAGCTGCTCGCCGCGTTCCTTCAGCCTGTTGCAAACCACCACCGTACCGTCGGTGGCCGGGCCTTCCTCGTCGCTGGTGAACAGGAAACCGATCGACCCTTTGTGGTCCGGATGTGCCGCCGTGAACTCTTCGACCGCGACCATCATTGCTGCGATCGAAGTTTTCATGTCGGCGGCGCCGCGACCGTACAGTTTGCCATCGCGCTGCGTCGGCGTGAAAGGGTCGGACTGCCACTGTTCGCGCGGGCCGGTCGGCACCACGTCAGTGTGCCCCGCGAAAACCACCAGTGGCTGCGTATTGCCCCTGCGCGCCCACAGATTGGTGACGCTGCCGGACTGTATCGTTTCGCAGCTGAAGCCGAGTGGTGTCAGCAGTTCGATCACACGCTGCTGGCAACCCTTGTCGTCGGGGGTGACCGACGATAGCGTGATCAGTTCTTCCGTCAGGGCAAGCGTTTTGCTCATGAATTATTTCTTGAAAATCTGTTGATAGAGTTCATCGGAAAAGCCGACGTGGATGCCATCGTCCAATGCAAGGACCGGGCGTTTGACCACTGACGGCGATTCCAGAATCAGGTCGGCGGCACTGTTCACATCAATGACGGCGGCCTTGCGCTGATCACTCAAGCCGCGCCAGGTAGTGCCCTTGCGATTGACAAGGACCTCCCACTTCACTTCATGCAGCCATTCGTTGACCAGCTCACGGTTGACGCCGGATTTCTTGAAGTCGTGAAAGGTATGGGCGATGCTTTGTCGGTCCAGCCAGCTACGGGCCTTCTTGACGGTGTCACAATTCGGAATGCCGTACAGCTTGATCGTCATTTTTTCTATACATTCAACGTGAATTCGGTGAAAGTCGGGCCGTCGTCTTTCTTCACTTCCGGTTCCGGCTCGACGGGTTTGGCGGAATGGGCGTTGTTCAGCAGCCAGTACAGGTTGGTGGCGGAATCCGCATTGGCCAGTCCTTCGTCCTGTGTAATAACGCCGTCCTGGATCAGCTGCAGCAGCGCCTGTTCGAAAGTCTGCGAACCCGGCGACATGCTCTTTTCGATCGCTTCCTTGATCTGGCCGATTTCGCCTTGCTCGATCAGTTCGGCGATGTGCTTGGTATTCAGCAGCACTTCGACTGCTGCGCGACGAGTCTGGTCGACTGTCGAAACCAGCCGTTGCGAAACAATGGCCTTGATGCTGGCGGCGAGGTCGGGGAGCAGTGAAGGCCGGTTTTCCAGCGGATAGAAATTGATGATGCGGTTCAATGCATGGTAGCTGTTGTTTGCATGCAGCGTCGCCACGACCAGATGGCCGGATTGCGCATATGCAAGCGCCGCCGCCATCGTTTCCTTGTCTCGAATTTCGCCGATCATGATGCAGTCGGGCGCCTGGCGCAGCGCGTTTCTCAGGGCGACCGCCAGATTCTCCGCGTCGATGCCGATTTCACGCTGATTCACGATCGATTTCTTGTTGGAGAACAGGAATTCGATCGGATCTTCCAGCGTCAATATATGGCCTGACTTCGTGGCATTGCGATGATCGAGCATCGCCGCGATCGTGGTCGACTTGCCGGAACCGGTTGCACCGACCACCAGAATCAGTCCGCGCTTTTCCATGATGATGTCCGCAAGAATCGGCGGCACATTCAAATTGGCGAGGCGTGGAATGTCGCCCGGAATATAGCGAAATACCGCGGAAATGGTGCCGCGCTGGCGGAATGCTGACAGGCGGAAGCTGCCGAGCCCCGTTACTGGAATGCCCATATTGAGTTCACGGTGTTCTGCAAGCTCCTCCAGTTGCGCGGGAGAGACGACTTCCGCCAGCAAGGATTTGATGGTCGGAATGTCCATCTTCTGCTGATTGATCGGTAGCAGGTAGCCGTTGATCTTGATATGGATCGGCGAGTTCACCGTCAGGAACATGTCCGAGGCCTTCTTATCCTTCATCAACTGGAACAAGCGATCCATCGCCATCTGGCACTCCTCGATCAAGCAGAAAAATTTACGCTTCGCGCAGCAGCTCGTTGATGCCGGTCTTGGCGCGGGTCTTCGCATCGACGCGCTTGACGATCACCGCACAGTACAAGCTGTATTTGCCATCCGCCGACGGCAAATTACCCGAGACCACCACGGACCCGGCCGGAATGCGGCCATACGTGACTTCGCCGGTGGCGCGGTCGTAAATCTTGGTCGACTGGCCGATATAGACACCCATCGAGATCACCGAGTTTTCCTCGACGATCACCCCTTCGACGACTTCCGAACGCGCGCCGATGAAGCAGTTGTCTTCGATGATGGTCGGATTGGCCTGCATCGGTTCCAGCACGCCGCCGATGCCGACACCACCGGACAGGTGGACGTTCTTGCCGATCTGCGCGCAGGAACCGACGGTGGCCCAGGTATCGACCATCGTGCCTTCGTCGACGTAGGCGCCGATGTTCACATACGACGGCATCAGCACCACGTTCTTGCCGATGAAGCTGCCGCGTCGCGCGACTGCCGGCGGCACCACGCGGAAGCCGCCCTTGGCAAAGTCTTCCGCCGTGTAACCGGCGAATTTGGTCGGCACCTTGTCAAAGAACTGCATGCTGCCGCCGGCAGGCATCGGCAGGTTGTCTTCCAGACGGAACGACAGCAATACCGCCTTCTTGATCCATTGATTGACGACCCAGCCGCCGCTGTCTTTCTGCGCCACGCGCAGTGCGCCGCTGTCGAGTTGCGCCAATACATGCGCAACTGCGTCGCGTACTTCCGCCGGCGCGGACTTCGGCGAAAAACTGGCACGGTCTTCCCATGCCTGATCAATGATCTGTTGAAGTTGTTGAGTCATCTGAATGTGTTGATTGAGTGGTGGGTCAGGATAGTTTCTTGGTGAATTCAACGATGCGGCGCGCTGCTTCCAGACATTCGTCCGACTCGGCGACCAGCGCCATGCGAATGCGGTTGCGGCCCGGATTGCAGCCATGGGCGTCGCGTGCGAGATAGCTGCCTGGCAAGACAGTTACATTATATTCGGCATACAGGCGCTTCGCGTATTCGGTATCGGAGATGGCGCCGCACTTGTCGACGCCAGCCCACAAGTAAAAGCCCGCATCGGGTAATTGCACGTCCAGCACCTCGGCAAGCATGGGTGTGACCTGCTTGAATTTCTCGATGTACTTTGCGCGGTTCTCCACGACATGCTGTTCGTCATTCCAGGCGGCGATCGACGCCGCCTGAATCGACGGGCTCATTGCGCTGCCGTGGTAGGTCCGGTAGAGCAGGAATTTTTTCAGCAGATCGGCATCGCCCGCCACGAATCCCGACCGCATTCCCGGCACATTGGAACGCTTGGACAGGCTGGAAAAAGCAATCAGGCGCGGATAGCCGTCGCGCCCCAGTCGGTGTGCCGCTTCCAGTCCGCCCAGCGGCGCTTCGGCATTGAAATAAATTTCGGAATAGCATTCGTCGGCCGCGATCACGAATCCGTAACGATCGGACAACACAAACAGTTCTCTCCAATCTTCCAGCGTCAATACTGCGCCGGTCGGATTGCCGGGGGAACAAAGATAGAGCAATTGCACCCGCGGCCACACATCGGCGGGGACGCTGCGGAAATCCGGTGCGAAATTGCGCGCCGGGTCCGAATTCATGAAGTAGGGTTCAGCGCCGGCAAGATACGCCGCGCCTTCATAGATTTGATAGAACGGATTCGGGCACAGTACCAAGGCATTTCCGATCGGATTGACCACGGTTTGGGCCAGCGCGAACAGCGCTTCGCGCGAGCCATTGACCGGCAACACCTGGGTGGCCGGATTCAGTTTCGGCAAGCCGTAGCGACGTTCGAGCCAGCCGGATATCGCGGCGCGCAACCCGTCGCTGCCGGCGGTGGTCGGATAGCTCGCCAGCCCCGTCAGATTGTCGGCCACCGCTTTCTGTATGAAAGCCGGGGTCGGATGCTTCGGTTCGCCAATGCCCAGGCTGATGGCGGTATAGGTGGAATTCGGCGTTACGTCAGAAAACAGCAGTCGCAGTTTTTCGAATGGATAGGGCTGTAACTTGTCGAGGAGCAGATTCACGTGGACGGTAGGTTGAAGTGAGCGGGAATGCAAAAAGATCAAACGCCGCATTATACCGTCCGCACCCGAGCGGCGCGGCAGCCATTGTATGAGGGAAACCGTCGGCCAAAGAACCTGAAATGATATGATAAGGCCCTTTCGCGGAGCGTTCGCCTTCGCTTGCTCAAACTAGCGTAGAACAATCGACAACGTGCGTCTAACATCTCTTAAATTATCGGGATTCAAGTCTTTCGTCGATCCCACGAATTTTCAGGTCCCGGGACAGCTGGTCGGCGTGGTTGGTCCGAACGGCTGCGGCAAGTCCAATATCATGGATGCAGTGCGCTGGGTGCTGGGCGAATCGAAGGCTTCCGAGTTGCGCGGCGAATCGATGCAGGACGTGATTTTCAATGGCTCGACCAGTCGCAAGCCGGCCGGGCGTGCATCGGTGGAACTGGTATTCGACAACAGCGACGGTCGTGCCGCCGGCCAGTGGGGCCAGTATGCGGAAATCGCGGTGAAACGCACCTTGACCCGCGACGGCACATCCACTTACTACATCAATAATCAGGCGGTGCGGAGACGCGATATCCAGGATATCTTTCTTGGCACCGGTCTCGGCCCGCGTGCGTACGCGATCATCGGCCAGGGCATGATTTCGCGCATCATCGAAGCACGTCCGGAAGACTTGCGGATTTTCCTGGAAGAAGCAGCGGGCGTATCCAAGTACAAGGAGCGCCGCCGCGAAACGGAAAACCGTTTGCAGGACACCCGGGAGAACCTGACCCGGGTCGAAGATATCCTGCGCGAGCTGAATGCGAACCTCGAAAAACTGGAAGCGCAAGCCGCAGTTGCCCAGCGATTCCGCGAACTGCAGGCAGACCAGGACGAGAAGCAGAAGCTGTTATGGCTGCTGCGCAAGAACGAAGCGAAGGCCGAGCAGGAAAAATTCTTTCGCGACATCGAAAAAGCCCAGCTCGAGCTGGAAGAGCAGACTGCGAAGCTGCGCCATGTCGAAACCGAGCTTGAACATATGCGACAGGCGCATTATGCGGCCGGCGACCGTATGCATCAGGCCCAGGGCCATCTGTATCAGACCAATTCCGAAATCGGCAGCCTCGAAGCGCAGATCAAATTCGTGATCGAATCGCGCAATCGCTTGCAGTCGCAGCTCAATTCGCTGACCGCACAGCGCGATCAGTGGCAGAGACAAGGACAGCAGCACCAGGACGAGCTGGCGGAAGCCGAAATGCACCTGGAAGAACACGGCATGCGCGTCGAGCAGGCGCAGCAGGCCGCGCAGCAGCAGAACGACAATTTGCCGGCGCTGGAGCAGGCATGGCGCGAGGCGCAGCTGAAAACGACCGAGTCGCGCGGCACTATCATGCAGATCCAGCAGCAGATCGAACTGGAATCGGCGCATCAGCGCAATGCATCGAATATCCTCGCCAATCTTGCGGCACGCCGTGACCGGCTGCTGCAGGAAAAAAACGGAATGGGCATGCCGGACAGCGCGCATCTGTCGAACCTCGAAATGCAGTTGGAGGAAAAGCAGGCGACGCTGGAAGAAGCGCGTGAACAGCTTGAGGCTGCGCAGGAACAGCAACCGAAGCTGGAAGAGGAGCGCCGCGCGGCGCAACAACAACTGAATACCGAGACGGCCAATAATGCGCAGCTGGAAGCGCGCCTGGCCGCCCTGAAGCAACTACAGGAAAACGTGCAGACGCAGGGCAAGGTCCAGCCATGGCTCAACAAGCATGAGCTGGGAGAACTGCCGCGCCTGTGGCAAAAGCTGCATATCGATCAGGGGTGGGAAACGGCGCTCGAATCGGTGTTGCGCGAACGTACCTCGGCGCTTGAAGTATCGAATCTGGACTGGGCGAAGGCATTTTTCAATGACGCTCCGCCGGCGAAACTGGCACTGTTCACGCCCAATGATGTCGCTGCGGCGACCGATACGCAGCCGCCCGCGGGATTGAAACCGTTCCTGAACCTGCTGCAGCTGAACGATCCGGGCTTGCGCGCATTGCTGCAGGACTGGTTGCATGATGTCTACGTGGCGGATGACACCAACGCCGCCTTCGTCGATCGTGCCAGGCTGCCGGTCGGTGCATGTTTTGTGACACGGCAAGGCCATTTGATCAGCAGGTCGAGCGTGCGCTTCTATGCGTCCGACTCTGAGCAGGATGGCATGCTCGCCCGGCAGCAGGAAATCGAGAACATCACGAAACAATTGCGGGCGCAACAGATGCTCGCAGATGAAGCGAAGTCGCGCGCGGTGCGTGCCGAGGCGGCATTGTCGCAGGCAACGCAGCGGCTGCAGGAGCTGCGCCAGCGCGTCAATGGCTTGACGCAATCAGTGCACGCGCTGCAAATCGATGTGATGAAGCTGTCGGAAGTGCAGGAACGCTTCAATCAACGCAGTACCCAAATCGAAACCGATCTTGCCGAAATCGCCGCGCAGGAGACCGAGCAGCAGCAAGTCAAGGTGGAATCGGAAGCGAAGTTCGAGCAACTGGACATCGAACTGGCGGAGTTGCAGGAAAAGCACGAAAACGGCCAGACTGATTATCTTGCTCGCGAGCAGCAGCTCAACGATGCGCGACTGCGGCTGCGCGAACTGGAGCGCACGGCGCAGGAAGCCGAGTTCGCCGAAAAATCCCATCGCAACAAGATCGAAGAACTCAAGCGCAGCATTGCAACCGCGCTCGAACAATCCGCGCAATTGTTCGCCAGCATGCAGCAAGGGCATCTGGAACTGGAAAGCCTCGACGATCAGGCCGCGCAAGCGGGCCTGCAGTCGTTGCTGGAAAAGCGCAGCGATCAGGAACGCGCGCTGGCCGACGCACGACATGAGCTGGATCAACTGACCCAAAAATTGCGGCATGCAGAAGAGTCACGGCTGCAGGCGGAGCGCAGCCTGCAGCCGCAACGCGACCGCATCATGGAATTGCAATTGAAAGAACAAGCCGCGCGCCTGAACCAGGAACAGTATGCGCAGCAGCTTGCGGAGGCGCAGGCGGATGAGGCCGTGTTGGCTGAAAAGCTGAACGGCGACATGCGGCCGTCATACCTGCAGGGCGAGGTGACGCGCCTGACCAATGCGATCGCCGCTCTGGGTGCGGTCAACTTGGCGGCGCTGGACGAGTTGGCGCAGGCGTCGGAGCGCAAAAATTTCCTCGATGCGCAGAATGCCGATCTGACCGAAGCGATCAACACGCTGGAAGACGCGATCAGCAAGATAGACAAGGAGACCCGCGAACTGCTGCAGGACACGTTCGACAAGGTCAACCATCATTTCGGCGAACTGTTCCCGGTGCTGTTCGGTGGAGGAAACGCGAAGCTGATCATGACCGGTGAAGAAATTCTCGATTCCGGCGTGCAGGTGATGGCCCAGCCGCCGGGCAAGAAAAATGCGACGATTCACTTGCTGTCGGGTGGCGAAAAAGCGCTGACGGCGACAGCCTTGGTGTTCTCGATGTTTCAGCTCAACCCGGCGCCGTTCTGCCTGCTCGACGAAGTCGATGCGCCGCTGGACGATGCGAACACGGAACGGTTTTGCAACATGGTCAAACGCATGTCATCGCAGACCCAGTTCCTGTTCATCTCGCATAACAAGATTGCGATGGAAATGGCGCAACAACTGATCGGTGTGACGATGCAGGAACAGGGTGTGTCGCGCATCGTGGCGGTCGACATGGAGTCGGCTGCGAATTTTGCATCGGAAGCACAGGCGGCGTGAGTCAACAGACGATGCCAACTGCTAGGCGAAGGCGGGAGCGATGAAACGCGTGTGCGCCTTAAGGGAGAATGATTAGGTATCAGTTGCGCGCCGAGCGCGCCAATGCCGCGCGTTTTTGGTAATAAGCGACATTCATCTGGGCTTCGCGCGCCCGTTGCTGTTCAACATCGGCGCAAATCAGATAATGTTGTTCCGCATGATGCAGCCACCAGCGTTGGATCGTTCGAACAATCGGCGTAAGGGATAGCATTGCCAGCTCTTGCAATTTGAATTCTTTCGAACCGGCAAGGTCCAATCCATTCTTGGCATGCGGCATGCCGGCGCGAGACTTCTGGTTTGTTCTTTCGTTTCGTTGGGTGTTGCCGGGTTTGGTTTCACGTGTGTCCGGCTTCTGCGATTCGTCGCGCGGCTCAAATGTCGCTGACATTGCTGCGCTGGTTCCACGATCAAATTTCATGTGGTCCTCCATTTGGAAAGAAAGTGGGGCGATGCCAATATGTTTCCGTGACGCGGCTGGAAAATAGGGCAAGCCTGCCGGTATTTCGTCGCAAAAAGTAATGCTGCGAAGTAGTTGTTATTCTATTAGCAAGGACAATCGGTGCGTATTGACGATGGTCAACCGCAGCGAGCCGGGCACTACGGGCCGCGCAAACGGGAGTAAATATTTTCCGAAAAGCACCAATGACTTTAATGTTTGTGAGAGTGAATAGTTGGGCTGTTCAACTTGACAAGTTTACTTCGGGACACTACCCTGAACCCCTTGTCGCAGCGGGTTTATCGTATGCACATTCGTCGCAATGGCCACCGAATCGTGTTCGTGTCTTCTCCCCGGAAATGACCATCTCTGACTGGATTTCTCAATGACCCGAACTGCATCTTCAAGCTGGCCATGCATTTCCTTTTTTTCGCGCACAGCACATCTTGCTGCGTGTATCAATGCTGAGGTACCAGCGGTATGACAGACCTCCAGGCGAGCCTGATGGTAATCGGCGGCACGATAGTCGCCGGCGTAATCAGCTATAACAAGTGGCAGGAATACAAGGCAAAAAAAACCGTGCAGAGAGCATTCTCATCCGAGCACGACGATGTATTGATGAACCCGCACATGAAGGCGCCGCTCGTTCAGGAAGAGCGGCTGGAGCCGAATTTCGTTGCCGAGGTTTCCGCCGATGCTGCCGAAAGGGAAAACGCGCCATCGACATCCGTAGAGGCACAACCTGCGAATCTGCAGGATGCGCCTCCGCAACCAAAAGAATTGCCGGTCGACGAGCTGATCGATTGCACGATTCAGTTTGCACTCGAAGCGCCGGTGCGTGGTGAAAAGCTTTTGCCTAAATTGCAGACCGTCCGGCATGTCGGCAACAAGCCGGTGCACTTCGTCGGACAACGCGATGACGGCACTTGGGAACCGGTCGGGCACGGCACGATTTATTACGGGCTGGCGGTCGGCGTGCAACTGGCCAATCGCAGCAGCGCATTGAACGAACTCGAATACTCCGAATTGATCACGCGACTGCGGCAAATCGCCGACGAAATCGATGCGGAGCCCGAGGTGCCGGACATGACCGAAGTTATCGCCAGCGCACGAGCCCTGCATCAGTTCGTTGCCGAGTACGACGCGCAGCTCAGCGTCAACATCCAGTCGAAAGGTGCTCCTTGGGCAATCAGCACCTTGCTGGCCGCTCTGGAACGGCAGGGATTCGATTTGCGTCCGGACGGCAGGCTGGTCATGCCTGACGGCGACGGCGATATTCTGTTCTCGCTTTCCACCAATGTAACGCTGGCGGCCGAAACGACGTCCCGCCTGACACTGCTGCTCGATGTTCCGCGCGTCGCGCGACAGCGTGACGGTTACGGTGCGATGATCGCCTGCGCAAAAATGCTTGCGGCACGGCTGGACGGTACGGTAGTTGACGATGGTAACCAGCCTCTGTCGGACAGCGCGCTGGCGGAGATCGCCGAACAGGTCGCTTCCTTTTACAGTCAAATGGATGCGGCGAATATTCCTGCCGGCTCCACACGGGCATTGCGTTTATTCAGTTGACGATGCATCCGGATCTGTTTTCGACCCAGAACTTGCCTCCCGATACCGGAATACCACCGACTGCCGACCGCTGGCAGGAGCGGGCAGCCTGGCTCAAGGCCGAGCTGAACCGGCATGGCCATGCGTATTACGTCCTCGATAATCCAACTATTCCAGATGCGGAATACGACAAGATGTTCCGCGAGCTGGTGGCGTTGGAACAGGCGCATCCCGAGTTAGCTACCTCTGATTCTCCCACCCGGCGCGTCGGCGGCCAGCCGCTGCCGGAATTCATGCCGGTGCGCCACGCGGTGCCGATGCTTTCGATCCGCACCGAAACCGATACTACCGAAGGCGGCGCGATCGCCTTCGACGCCCGAGTCCGTCGCGAGCTTGAACTTGATTCCAATGCGAAGCCGGTCGAATACGCGACCGAACTGAAGTTCGACGGTCTGGCGCTTAACTTGCGCTACGAAGATGGCGTGCTGGTGCGGGCCGCGACGCGCGGCGACGGCGCCACCGGCGAGGATGTCACGCAGAACATTCGCACGATCCGGCAGATTCCGCTGCGCCTTGCCGATTGCCGGGCGCCGGTGCTGGAGGTGCGCGGCGAGGTCTATATGCGCCGCGACGCCTTCGAGCGTATGAACGAACGACAGCGCGAGAAGGGCGAGAAAGCCTTTATCAATCCACGCAATGCCGCAGCCGGCGCGGTACGTCAGCTCGATCCGGCGATTGCCGCGCAGCGCCCGTTGAGCTTCTTCGCCTACGGCCTTGGCGAGGTGCAGGGCTGGGATGTGCCCGGCACGCACAGCGGCACGCTCGATGCGCTGGAGAAGATGGGCGTGCCGGTCAATGCCGAGCGTCGGGTGGTGCAGGGCGCCGCCGGCCTGGTCGAATTCCATGCTCATGTCGCTGCCATTCGCGATGCACTGCCCTTCGACATTGACGGCGTGGTGTACAAGGTCAACAGCTATGCGCTGCAACGCCGTCTCGGCTTCGTGTCACGCGAGCCGCGCTGGGCGGTGGCGCACAAATATCCGGCGCAGGAGCAGATGACGATCGTGCGCGGCATCGACGTGCAGGTCGGCCGCACCGGCAAGCTGACGCCGGTCGCCAAGCTGGAACCGGTCTTCGTCGGCGGCGTGACCGTCACCAATGCGACGCTGCATAACGAAGACGAGACGCGGCGCAAGGATGTGCGGGTCGGCGATACGGTAATCGTGCGCCGTGCTGGCGACGTGATCCCGGAAGTGGTCGCCGTAGTGCTGGAAAAACGTCCTGCCGAGGTCGGCCAGCCGTTCGACATGTTTCGGCATCTGCACGGCAAATGCCCGGTGTGCAGCAGTCATATTCACCGCGAGCAGGACGAGGCCGACTGGCGCTGCACCGGCGGGCTGGTCTGCGGGGCGCAGCGCAAGCAGGCGATCGCGCACTTCGCGGGCCGTCGCATGATGGAGATCGACGGGCTGGGTGAGCGCTATGTCGACAGCCTGGTCGAGTTTGGCTATGTGCACGGCCTGGCCGATCTGTACCGGCTGACGGTGGATGATCTGCTGGCGATGAAGCGGCGCGCCGAGGAGCGCGACGGCGTCGTGCCGGAGACGGTACAGAAGGGCAAGATCGCGACCAAGTGGGCGGAAAACCTGATCGACGGCATCCGGGCCAGCACCAGGCCGCAGCTGCCGCGGCTGCTGTTCGCGCTCGGCATACGACACGTCGGCGAGGCGACCGCGAAGACGCTGGCCGACTGGCTGGGAAGCATGGAAATCGTTCGCCGGACGCCGGACGCAATGCTGTGCGCGTTGCCCGATATCGGCGCGACAGTGGCGGAAGCGATCGCGGATTTCTTTTCCGAGGAAAAGAACCAGCGGGCGCTGGATGATCTGCTCGGCAAGCTGCAGATCCAGGGCGAGGGCGCACCTTCGGCCAAGCTGCGCGAGCGCTTGACGCCGTCCACGCTGCTGGCTGAGCTGAATATTCCGAAACTTACCGAGGTACGCGCGCGTCAGTTGGAGGAGCGAGGCATCGATTTGAATGCGCTGGCTCGAGCCGACCGCGTGGCCATCGATTCGTACGGGTTGCCGACCGATATTGCCGATGCACTGGCCACATGGCTCGATGACACGGCGAACCGGGAAAGACTGCGCAGTCTCGACGCGTTCCGCAATGAATTGTTGAGCCACCTACCGGACGAGCCTGTGCGAGAAGGTATTTTCACAGGCAAGACTTTCGTGCTGACCGGAACACTGCCGACGTTGACGCGTGACGAAGCTGCGCAAAAAATCGAAGCGGCTGGCGGCAAGGTAGCCGGTTCCGTGTCGAAAAAAACCAGCTATGTCGTTGCCGGTGAAGAGGCCGGCAGCAAGCTGGCAAAGGCGCAGGAACTGGGCGTTGCGATCATCGACGAAGCAGGCCTGCTTCATTTGCTGGAGGAAAAATGAAAAAAATCAGAAAAGCGGTTTTCCCGGTGGCCGGACTCGGCAGCCGGTTTCTGCCCGCGACGAAAGCGCAGCCAAAGGAAATGCTGCCTATTGTGGACAAGCCGCTGATTCAGTATGCGGTGGAAGAGGCGGTTGCTGCGGGCATTACCGATCTTGTCTTCATCACCGGTCGCAACAAACGGGCGATAGAGGATCATTTCGATACCGCATACGAACTGGAAACGGAACTTGAAGCGAACGGCAAGACGGCATTGTTGGAGATCGTGCGCAATGCCGTACCCAAGCACATCAACTGCATCTACATTCGGCAGTCCGCACCGCTCGGTCTGGGCCATGCGGTACTGTGCGCGCGGCCGGTCATCGGCGACGATCCGTTCGCGGTGTTGCTGGCGGATGATTTCATGGATGTCGACGAGGGTCGGTTGCCAGTACTCGCGCAAATGACCGATGTCTATTTGCGCGAGGGATCGAGCATCCTCGCGGTGCAGGATGTCCCGCGCGCGGAAACCAGCCAGTACGGTATTGTCAGCGCGACAGCCTATAAACCTGGCCTTGAACTGGTGAACGGCATCGTCGAAAAGCCGGCACCGGAGAAAGCGCCATCGACGCTCGCGGTAGTCGGCCGTTACGTATTGAACAATCGCGTCTTCGACTATCTGGAAGGACTCGGCCAGGGCGCCGGCGGTGAAATACAGCTTACCGACGGCATCGCTGCACTGATGAAATCCGAGCAGGTGCTGGCGTATCGATATGCGGGCCGTCGCTATGATTGCGGTTCCAAGCTGGGTTACCTGAAAGCGACGGTAGCGATGGGACTCAAGCACCCGCAACTGGGCGATGCGTTCGCAGAATATCTGGATCAACGCAAATGACTGTCCGTAACATTCTCAAGATGGGCGATGGGCGGCTTTTGCGTCAGGCGGAACCGGTTACCGAGTTCGCGACGGCGGAATTGCAGGCATTGATCGAAGATATGTTCGATACGATGCATGCCGCCAATGGCGCCGGTCTCGCTGCACCGCAAATCGGCGTAAACCTTCAGCTCGTCATTTTCGGTTTTCAGCAAAATGCGCGCTACCCGGATGCACCCGAGGTCCCGGAAACAGTGCTGCTCAATCCCCGCCTGACGCCGCTTTCAGATGAAATGGAAGAGGGCTGGGAAGGTTGCCTGTCGGTGCCCGGGCTGCGCGGAATGGTTCCGCGCTGGACCAAACTTCACTACGAAGGTGTGGATCAATACGGCCAGCCGATTAATCGCGATGTCGACGGCTTTCATGCGCGTGTAGTCCAGCATGAGTGCGATCATCTGGCCGGCGTTCTCTATCCGATGCGGATCAAGGATTTTTCGCGCTTCGGCTTCGTCGACGTTCTGTTTCCCGGGCTCGACGCTGGCGCAGAGTGAGTTGATCGCTTATCGCCACGATTGCCGGCGAAGCGCTAAAATTTCTCGTTGGGCGCCAGGTAGCGCCATTGCCCGACTGGCAGATTACCCAGGGTAACGCGGCCGATCCGTACGCGCTTCAAACCCAGCACCTTGAGACCGACCGCTTCACACATCCGCCTGATCTGTCGTTTCTTTCCTTCGCGCAGAACGAAGCTCAACTGATCGTCATTTTGCCAGCGCACCTTTGCTGGCAGCAGCCTCTTTCCGTCCAGCGACAGACCGTGGTTCAACAGTTTGAGATCTGCGTCCGGCAGCTTGCCCGGTCTGGAGTATTGCACCCGGACCAGATATTCCTTCTCAATCGAGGTAT
The DNA here is from genome assembly GCA_966211585.1 of uncultured Noviherbaspirillum sp. Classification (GTDB taxonomy): domain Bacteria; phylum Pseudomonadota; class Gammaproteobacteria; order Burkholderiales; family Burkholderiaceae_D; genus Noviherbaspirillum. The sequence continues at coordinate 235,692 of CBIHNU010000001.1, forward strand.
CTTCACCTATCAGCTGCTTCGCAATGCGGCCATCCTGCGTCAGGACAAGCAGTCCCACCGAGTCGATGTCGAGCCTGCCCGCCGGGACGAGACTGCGCAGCTGGCTCGGGTGAAACTGCAGAGGCATCTTGTCTTCCATCCAGCGGTTCTCGGCGCTGACGAGCGTGACCGCAGGTTTGTATCCATCTTCGGCCTGACCGCTGACATAGCCGACCGGCTTGTTGATCAACACCGTTACCCGGCGCGCCTGTTGTGCGCTGGCCTGACGCTCGACGCTGATGCGCTGATGCGACAAGACCTTGCTGCCCAGCTCCGATATCACGATGCCGTCGACACGCACCCAGCCGCGTGCGATCCATTCGTCGGCCTCCCTTCTGGAGCAGAGGCCGAGTTCGGACATGCGTTTGGAAAGACGGATTGGTTCAGTCATGATGCAATCAATAGGTGTCAGACGCGCAGCGCTTCCAGCAGATCGGTCTCCAGCTGAATCTGGCTGCGCGCGTGGTTGAGGACCGGACCGTCTACCAGGAACACGTCTTCGACGCGCTCGCCCAGCGTCATGATTTTCGCGGTATGCAGATTTACCCGGTATTTCGCCAGGACATTTGCGATCGAATAGAGCAAGCCGTTGCGGTCATTGGCGGAGATGGTCAGCAGATAGTACTGACCCCGTTCGTCCGGCCGCAGATCCACTGTCGGCGTGACCGGAAAGGTGCGCGACAGTCGTGACAGCCGGCCTTTACTCGGTGAGGGCAGCGCGGCATGTGATTCAAGCAGTTGTGTCAGTTCATGTTCGATCAGACTGATGATGTCGCGATAGTTGTTGGCAAAAGCCGGCTCGGTGATCAGGAAGGTGTCCAGCGCATAACCATGCCTGGTCGTATGGATTTTCGCATCAAGAATGCTGAAGTTTTTTCTGTCAAAATAACTGCAGATGCGAGCGAACAGATCGGGTTGATCCTTCACATACACGGCAACCTGAACCCCTTCGCCGATCGGTGCAAGCCTGCATTTCACTACCGGCTTGTCACTGTCGATCTTGTTGTACAGCGACCGGGTCTGCCATGCGATATCGGCTGCATCGTGCCGTAGAAAATACACGACATCAAGTTGCTCCCATAACCGTTGATGTGCGCTGTCCGGCAGCCCGTACAGTCTCAGCGTCTTGAGCGCCGTTTCCTGTCGGTTTTTCAGTTCGTGCTCTACCGATGGATCTTCGCCGCCGAGCACGCGCAAGGTCATCCGATACAGATCCTCCAGCAATTTTCCCTTCCACGCATTCCATACCTTCGGGCTAGTGCCGCGAATGTCCGCTACCGTCAGCAGATACAAGGCGGTAAGGTGGCGTTCGTCCCTGACGATATTTGCGAAATGCCGGATTACATCCGGATCGGACAGGTCCTGTTTTTGGGCGACCTGCGACATGGTCAGATGATGCTCAACCAGGAAGACCACCAATTGGGCGTCTTCCTTCGTCAGTCCGTGTTCCTTGCAAAAACGGCGAGCATCTGCCATGCCCAATTGCGAGTGATCGCCGCCGCGGCCCTTGGCGATATCGTGGAATAGTGCTGCGATGTACAGCAGCCATGGCCGCGCGAAGTTGGCCATCAGCTGGCTGCAGAACGGATACTCGTGCGCATGCTCGGTCATGGTGAAGCGGCGCACGTTTCTGACTACCATCAGTATGTGCTGGTCTACCGTGTAGACGTGAAACAGGTCGTGCTGCATCTGCCCGATAATGCGGCGAAAATTCGGCAGATAGCGGCCCAGGATGCTGGTCTGGTTCATTCCGCGCAAGGCGTGCGTAATTCCTTGCGGTGCCTGGATGATTTGAAGGAATAGCGCACGATTGGCTGAATCGAGGCGGAATTTCCGGTCGATCTTGAAGCGTTCGTGCCAGAGTGCTCGCAGCGTTCGAGCCGTCATGCCTTTCAGTTCCGAATGCTGTGCCAACACCAGAAATACTTCGAGCATTGCCGATGGCGTGACGGCAAACGTGTCGTCGTGGGCAATGTCGATCAAGCCGTTAATCTCATTGAAATGCGCATTGATCGGTTGCGGCTCTCCTTGCTGCGGAAAGAGTTGCGCCTCAATGTTTTGCAGCAGGATGGTATTGAGCTGGGTGACGGCCTTCGCCGCCCAGTAATAATGCTGCATCAGATATTCACTGGCGCGCCGCGTATCCGTCGTCTTGAAGCCGAAAGTCTCCGCAATCGGCGTCTGCACATCGAACACCAGTCGGTCCTCGCGTCGTCCGGCATGGATATGCAGCCGGATCCGGATATCCTTGAACGCGCGCTCCTTTTGCGTCAATTGGCGCGCCTCGGTCGACGTGATCAATCCTCGTTCCGCGAGCTTGCGCCAGGAGCCGCCAAGCCCGGCTGCCTTGGCGACCCATAGAATTACCTGCAGATCGCGGAGGCCGCCAGGACTTTCCTTGCAGTTTGGTTCCAAGCTGTACGGCGTGTCTTCATATTTTGCATGCCGTTGTCGCATTTCCAGCGTCTTCGCCTGGAAAAATGCCTGCGGATTGATCGCGGCATTGCAGCGTTCTTGCAGCAAGTGGAACAGCCTCCGGTTGCCGGTGATGAGGCGCGCTTCCAGCAAACTCGTTTGTACCGTGATATCTGCAGCCGACTCGGTCAGGCATTCGTCGACGGTACGAATGCTGTGGCCGATTTCAAGACCGATATCCCAGAAAAGCTGGACCAGTTCCTCCAGTTTGCCTTGCAATGCAGCATCGGCAGTTGAGTCGAGCAGTATCAAGACGTCGACGTCGGAGTGCGGAAACAATTCTCCGCGGCCGTAGCCGCCGACCGCGACCAAGGCGGCTTCCGGTGGCAGGCGAAAACTCTGCCATGCGCGGGTCAGTGCTGCATCGACATTCTGGCGCAGCTTGATCAGCAGTCTTTCAGGTTTGCCGTCTGCCTGAAACGAGGCGATCGCTGCCTGCCGCTCAGCCTTCAGCTGCTCCTTGAGAATCAACGCAAGGGGTGGCATCTCAGGCTGCAGCGATATGTGCTGTGCTCTCGGTCTGGATGAAGGACGGCGGCGCCGGCATGCCCGCCGATACTGTCAGTACTTCATAGCCGGTTTCAGTAACCAGCACAGTATGTTCCCACTGGGCCGACAAGCTGCGGTCCTTGGTCTTGATCGTCCAGCCGTCACCCATTTCGCGAATTTCGCGGCGCCCGGCATTGATCATCGGTTCAACGGTGAAAATCATGCCCGGAACCAGCTTTTCCAATGTGCCCGGGCGCCCGTAATGCAAAACTTGCGGCTCTTCGTGAAATACCTTGCCGATGCCGTGGCCGCAGAACTCGCGAACCACGCTGTAACCGGCTTTTTCAGCATGCTGCTGAATCACGAAACCGATGTCGCCGAGGTGCGCACCCGGCTTGATTTTCGAAATTCCGAGCCACATGCATTCGAAGGTGATGTCGGTAAGGCGACGGGCCAGAATCGACGGCTCACCCACGAAAAACATGCGGCTTGTATCGCCGTGATAACCGTTCTTGATTACCGTGATGTCGATATTGATGACATCGCCGTTCTTCAGTGCCTTGTCCCCGGGAATTCCATGACAGACGACATCATTGACCGACGTGCAGATCGCTTTGGGATATGGCGTATAGCCAGGCGGACAGTAGTTCAGTGGCGCGGGAATGGTTCCTTGCACGTCTGTCATGTATTGATGGCAAAGACGGTCAAGCTCACCGGTCGTGATGCCGGCCTTGATATGCGGTGCGATAAAATCGAGCACTTCTGCGGCCAGCTTACCGGCCACACGCATGCCTTTGATATCGTCTTCGGTTTTAATGGAAATGGATGTCATGACAAACCTGATTGCGCCAGAAAGCGCTAAAAATACGTTTAATCCGAAATTATAGTTGAGGCCCGTGACATTCGCCTAAGCAAAATCGGTTCCAGACTTGAATAATGGCGGTGCTTTAGGGTAGAATCTTGGGTTAGCTTGGAATGTCTTCAAGTGAAACCTGACTGAAATCGCGAATCCGGTCGAAAAGGGTGCTCATCAGCAATGCTGTTGAGTGACCGATCGGATTCCAGACCCAACCCTGGAGAACTTTATGTCCGTTACTATGCGCGAAATGCTGGAAGCCGGTGTCCATTTTGGCCACCAGACCCGCTTCTGGAACCCCAAGATGGCCCCGTTCATTTTCGGCCATCGCAACAAGATTCATATCGTCAATCTGGAAAAGACCCTGGGTATGTACCAGGAGGCGATGAAGTACATCCGCCAGCTCGCATCCAATCGCGGCACCATCCTGTTAGTAGGCACCAAGCGCCAGGCGCGCGACATCATTGCAGCCGAAGCACAGCGTGCCGGCATGCCTTACGTCGATCAGCGCTGGCTGGGCGGCATGCTGACCAACTTCAAGACCATCAAGACTTCGATCAAGCGCCTGAAGGACATGGAAGCCGCGATCGAAGACGGTTCGGTCGAGAAGCTGAGCAAGAAAGAAGCGCTGATGTTCCAGCGCGAGATGGAGAAGCTGCAGAAGTCGATCGGTGGCATCAAGGACATGGGCGGCATTCCCGATGCTATTTTCGTGGTCGACGTCGGCTACCACAAGGGCGCCATCACCGAGGCATCGAAGCTCGGCATTCCGGTCATCGGCGTGGTCGATACCAATCACTCCCCGGATGGCGTTACCTATGTGATCCCGGGTAACGACGACTCCTCGAAGGCCATCGTGCTGTATGCGCGCGGCGTGGCTGACGCGATCCTGGAAGGACGTGCGAACGCAACCAACGAGGTGCTCGAAGCGGTCAAGAGTGGCGCAGACGAATTCGTCGAGGTCAGCGAGCAGGCTTGAGTGCCTGCGCCCCGATGTGTCGGGCTTCAAAAAGGGGCAACAGCGGTTCGCCCCTTTTTTTTAGCCGGCTTGAACGTATTTTGATTAAGCGCGTCCGATTGGGCGCTATTTGAATTTAGGAGAAGAACATGGCGGCAATTACCGCAGCAATGGTGGGCGAACTGCGCGCAAAGACCGATGCGCCGATGATGGAGTGCAAAAAAGCGCTGACGGAGGCCGACGGCGACATGAGCCGCGCCGAAGAGATTCTGCGCGTCAAACTGGGCAGCAAGGCGTCCAAGGCGGCTTCCCGCATTACCGCGGAAGGCGTCGTGGCGACATATATCTCCGGCGGTATCGGTGCGATCGTCGAAGTCAACTGCGAAACCGACTTCGTGACCAAGAACGATGATTTCATCACGCTGGCAAATGCATGTGCAAAGCTGGTCGCGGAAAACAATCCGGTTGACGTGGCAGCGCTATCTGCGCTGCCGCTCGACGGCAAGACGCTGGAAGAGGTGCGTGCGGCATTGGTTGGCAAGATCGGGGAAAACATGTCGATTCGCCGCTTCAAGCGTTATGAGACTGGCGCCAAGCTGACCTCTTACCTGCATGGCACGCGCATCGGCGTGATGGTCGAATTCGACGGAGCGGATGAGCAGGTCGGCAAGGACGTCGCGATGCACATCGCGGCAATGAAGCCGGTTGCGCTGTCTGCGAACGATGTGCCGGCCGATCTGATCGAGAAAGAGCGTTCGATCGCCGCACAAAAAGCTGCCGAATCTGGCAAGCCGGCCGATATCGTCGCGAAGATGGTCGAAGGCAGCGTGCAAAAGTACCTGAAGGAAGTCTCGCTGTTCAATCAGCCGTTCGTGAAGAACGACAAGCAAACGGTGGAGCAGATGCTGAAGGCCGCCAATACATCCGTGAAATCATTCACGATGTACGTGGTCGGCGAAGGCATCGAGAAAAAGCAGGATGATTTTGCTGCTGAAGTTGCTGCGCAAGTGGCTGCGGCGAAGCAGGCATAAGCAAAGTGAAGCGGGCCGAAAGGCCCGTTTTTCTGGGATCTGATATTTGCCGGCGTAACGGGGCGTAACGAGTTTTGCGGCTGGGCAGATATTGCAACAGAATTTGTTCCTATGCTTTATCAATATCGCGGCGCTGTGGCAGTACCGGATTTCATTGAATCTTGGCCTCACGATGGTCGACTGACGCTGGAATCCCGCAAGAGAACATTACCCGTCTTGAACCGGACAAGGACAAGGAATCATTCCAATGATAAAACCAGCTTATAAGCGAGTGCTACTCAAACTTTCCGGTGAGGCGCTGATGGGCGACGATGCATATGGCATCAATCGCGCCACCATCGAGCGCATGGTCGCCGATGTCGCTGAAGTGGCAAGTCTTGGCGTGGAGTTGGCAATCGTCATTGGCGGCGGTAATATTTTTCGCGGCGTTGCACCAGGTGCCCAAGGCATGGATCGGGCCACTGCGGACTACATGGGCATGCTGGCGACAGTCATGAACTCATTGGCACTGGCCGATGCAATGCGGCAGGTCGGCATTACCGCGCGCGTCATGTCCGCGATCAGTATCGAGCAGGTAGTCGAGCCGTATGTTCGACCGAAGGCATTGCAGTACCTCGAAGAAGGAAAGATCGTGATTTTCGCTGCCGGCACCGGAAATCCATTCTTCACCACCGATACGGCAGCAGCGCTGCGCGGCTCGGAAGTCGGCGCGGAGATCGTGCTGAAGGCAACCAAGGTGGACGGCGTATACAGTGCGGATCCGAACAAGGACCGCAACGCAACCCGCTACTCGACGATCACCTTCGATGAGGCGATCGCCAAACATCTGCAGGTAATGGACGCAACTGCCTTCGCGCTATGCCGTGATCAGAAGCTGCCGATCAAGGTATTTTCAATTGTGAAGCCGGGAGCACTCAAAAATGTCATCCTGGGAGATGATGAAGGTACGCTGGTTCACGTATAACCCCCATTCCTACTCGCAGCAAAGAGGAGAGCAGCATGACAGTCGTTGACGTCAAGAAAAATGCCGAACAAAAAATGCAAAAATCGATCGAGACCCTGAAGGCGGATCTCGCGAAAGTGCGTACCGGCCGTGCCCATACCGGAATACTCGACCATATCCATGTCGACTATTACGGCACGCCGACCCAGCTTACCCAGGTCGCCAATGTTACGCTGATTGATGCCCGCACCATCGGTGTGCAGCCATGGGAAAAGAAAATGGTTGCGGTCGTGGAAAAAGCAATCCGGGAGTCCGATCTCGGTCTGAACCCATCAACCCAGGGCGATATGATCCGCGTGCCCACGCCTCCGCTTACCGAAGAGCGGCGCAAGGAAATCGTCAAAGTGGTCAAAGGCGAGGGTGAAGACTCAAAAATCGCGATTCGAAATATTCGTCGCGATGCAAATGAGGTGCTGAAGAAACTACTGAAAGACAAGGCTTGCTCTGAAGACGAAGAGCGCCGTGCACAGGATGAGGTTCAAAAGCTGACCGACCGCTTTGTGGCAGAGGTAGACAAGCTTATCGCCGAAAAAGAAAAAGAGCTTCTGACCGTTTGACGATTGCGTCCTCAACAATGCCGCTGTCACCAGGCGCGGAAGAACTCGTCGTCGGCCTGATTTGAACTGCCGTGCAAACGCCCCGGTAGTTGACATGGTGTACGATAGGCATGCCTGCATGCACTCATCGCGGGCATCCGGAGATCCTATTTTGTTGTTAGCCAACCCATGACGCATTTGAGTTCCACGCAGGCCATACCGAACATCTCTTCAGTGCCGCGTCACGTCGCCATCATCATGGATGGCAATGGGCGTTGGGCGACAAAACGCTTCCTGCCGCGCGTTGCCGGTCACGGAAAGGGCGTTGATGCGGTCAGGACTATTGTTGAAGCATGCATCGAACGCGGCATCCAGTATCTGACCTTGTTCGCCTTCAGCTCGGAGAACTGGCGCCGCCCGCCCGAAGAGGTGTCCTTGCTGATGCGGCTGTTCGTTACGGCATTGCGTGGCGAAGTATCGAAAATGCATGTCAATGGTGTCCGGCTTCGCGTTGTCGGGGATCTGAGTCGGTTCGATGCCAAGCTGCAGGAGCTTATTGCAAGTGCGGAACGCAGAACGGCAAACAATAATCGCTTGACCGTGACAATCTGCGCTAATTACGGCGGACGCTGGGATGTGATGCAGGCGGTCGGCAAGATGATTGCAGCGAACCCGGGCACGACCGATTTCAGTGAAGAACAATTGGCTCCGTATCTGGCAATGGCATATGCGCCGGAGCCCGATCTGTTCATTCGTACCGGAGGCGAGGAGCGCATTTCCAATTTCCTTCTATGGCAGCTGGCCTACACTGAGCTGTATTTCACGGACACTTACTGGCCCGACTTCGATGCAGCCGCTCTGGATCTGGCGATCGAGTCTTACTGTCAGCGCGAACGACGGTTCGGTCGGACCAGCGCACAGCTGATTGATCAGAAAAAGGCGTCGTGATGCTGAAAACGCGTGTGATCACTGCGTTGGTGTTGCTGGTCGTGCTGTTGTCGGCTCTGTTCTCGAATTCATTTGCCGTCTTTTTTATCGTCACCGCGGCATTTTTCGCGGCCGCAGCCTGGGAAAGCTTTCGTCTGTTTCATGGGAAGCACCCGTTGGTCGGCGCGGCTTTGTGGACGGCCGCTTTCGCATTCCTGGTCTTCAAGGGCGACCTTTCCCGATCCACTCCACTATTCGCTCTGTGTGTCGCGATCTGGGCGATTCGTCTGGGCCCGTCGCTAGCCACCGGCTTGCCTGCTCTCGACGGTATCGCGAACCGTTTTCTGAACGGTATATATGGGATCGCGGTGCTGGGATGCTTCATTGCGATCGCGGCATTATTCCGGCATTCGCCGGTTTATCTGCTCTCGTCAATGGCGATCGTCTGGGTGGCTGACATTGGTGCTTATTTTTCGGGAAAAGCATTTGGCCGACGCAAGCTTGCACCTTCCATTTCCCCTGGCAAATCTTGGGAGGGGGCGATCGGTGGCTGGATCGCAGTCCTGATTTTGTCCGGGACGTCGACGCTGCTCCCGTTTTTGCAGGACACCTTCCCGGTACGCGTTTTTATGGCATGGGGGCCGCTCGGACTCGTCGCCGTAATGACGCTGCTGGTCATCGCCAGCGTCGTGGGTGATCTGTTTGAATCACAGCTCAAGCGTCGGGCTGGAGTGAAGGACAGCAGCAGCCTGTTGCCGGGGCATGGCGGCGTTCTCGATCGCATCGATGCACTGATACCTGTCCTGCCTCTTGCAGTACTGCTCGATGCGTGGCTCTAACATAGGTGGCAGCAGCATGCAGCAGATTACCGTTCTCGGCGCAACTGGTTCTATAGGCGCGTCGACGCTCGACGTACTGGCTCGCCATCCTGACCGTTATCAGGTGTACGCGCTGACGGCACAGCGCCGCGTCGACGAACTCTCCGAGCTATGTGTCAGATTCCGGCCCCAGGTAGCCGTCGTGGGATCGGCACAGGCAGCGCATGTGCTGGAAGACCTGCTGCGCGTAAAAGGTGTCAAGACCGAGGTTGCGTTTGGCGAAGCGGCATTGTGCGCGGTCTCCAGTGCGCCTGAAGTCGATACCGTGATGGCCGCGATTGTCGGCGCGGCCGGCCTTGCGCCGACGCTTGCTGCAGCCGAGGCTGGAAAGAAAGTGCTGCTTGCGAACAAGGAGGCGCTCGTAATGTCGGGGCGGCTCTTCATGAGCGCCCTCGACCGCAGCGGCGCCACTTTGCTACCGATCGACAGTGAACATAACGCGATTTTTCAATGTCTGCCGCGGACCTATGGCCGATCGCCTTCCGAACATGGAATTGCAAAAATCCTGTTGACCGCATCCGGCGGCCCGTTCCTTAACCGCGCGGTGGAAACACTGGATAGCGTCACGCCGGATGAAGCGGTCGCGCATCCTAACTGGGTCATGGGTCGCAAGATTTCGGTTGATTCCGCCACCATGATGAACAAAGGCTTGGAAGTGATCGAGGCACATTGGCTGTTCGGTGCGCCGGCCGAGCAGATCGATGTCGTGATCCACCCGCAGAGTGTGATTCATTCGATGGTTTCGTATGTCGACGGCTCCTTGCTCGCCCAGCTAGGGAATCCCGATATGCGTACCCCGATCGCACATGCACTTGCATATCCTGATCGGATCGACTCCGGTGTTGCCGCGCTCGACTTGGCGCAGATCGGCCAACTTGCGTTTGCCCGGCCTGATTTTGATCGGTTTCCGTGCCTTAAACTCGCCTATCACGCATTGGCAGCGGGGGGCACGGCTCCGGCCATACTGAACGCGGCCAACGAAATTGCTGTCCAAGCATTTCTCGACCGGAAGATCGGCTTCCGCATGATCGATCGCTTGATTGCGGACGTCATGGACAAATCCACCTGTGACGAAATTACCGATATCGAGTCGCTGCTGGAATGCGATCGATACGTACGCGCCGCGACCGAATCTCTCATTCATCGGATGTTGACATGAGTCTGTTGCAAACCCTGCTCGCCTTTTTCGTGGCGCTTGGCGTCCTCGTTGTAGTGCACGAGCTGGGGCATTATTGGGCGGCTCGCTGGTGCGGCGTGAAGGTTCTGCGATTTTCCGTCGGCATGGGGAAAGTCGTTTTTTCACGGCGTGTCGGCCCGGATCAAACCGAGTGGGCGCTTTCGATGTTGCCCTTCGGCGGCTACGTGAAAATGCTTGATGCTCGTGAGCAGGATTTGAACAACTTGCCCGCCGAGGAATTGAAGCGAGAGTTCACAAGGCAGACCGTCTGGAAACGGATTGCAATTGTCGCTGCCGGACCGCTGGCTAATTTTCTGCTCGCCATCGCCATTTTTACAGGCCTTTATAACCATGGCATCCCGGAACCTGCTACTCGGCTACGCGAAGTGGCGCAACATACTGCGGCGTTTGATGCCGGTTTGCGCGGCGGAGAACTGATTACATCGGTGAACGGCGATCCGGTTCGGATATGGTCTGATCTGAGATGGAAGCTGATGCAAGCGGCAATTGAGAATGCGCCGGTGCGACTTGGCATTCTGCCGGCGGAGCGCTTGCAACAGTCTGGTGATGCCGGTGAGAAAAAGGTCACTTTGCAGACGACCGATCTGTCAACCGAGGACCTGGAAGGTGATTTTCTTGCGAAGCTCGGCATTGATCTCGCCCGCCCCCCGGCCATATTGGGCCGGATTGTTCCTGACGGGCCCGCCATGCGTGCCGGCCTGAAAGAGGGGGATCTGATCGAGAAAGTGAACGATGTGCCGGTGCGTGATGGATTGGCGTTCATAGAACAGGTGCGTGCCTCTCCCGGCAAACCGGTGAGGATCGATGGCCGTCGTGCGTCAATCGACTTCAGCGTCATGGTTACGCCGGAAGCGATTTCGAAAGGCCCGCAGCAATTCGGCAGGATCGGCGCAGAAGTGCCGATGATGCCCGAGATGGTTGTCGCCAGCGACCCACCGCTCGCCGCTCTCGCGCGAGCGGCGAAAAAGACTTGGGATACCAGTACTCTAACTCTCAAAATGCTTGGTAAAATGCTCATCGGAGAAGTTTCCTGGAAGAACATTACCGGCCCGATCACCATTGCTGACTACGCTGGACAAACCGCACGTATCGGCGCCATCAGTTATCTCACTTTCATTGCGTTCATCAGTATCAGTTTGGGAGTCATGAACCTGCTTCCCATCCCGGTTCTTGACGGGGGGCTTTTACTGTATTATTCGCTGGAAGTTTTGACCGGCAGAGCAATTCCAGAGAGGCTGGGTGAAATTGCTCAGCGCGCCGGAGTAGGCATTTTGATGACATTGATGGCGGTGGCCGTATTCAATGACATCGTTCGGCTGATTTCCTGAGTCCTGGCGGCTCTCCAAGGGACCGACAAGTACATAGATAACAATAGAACCGATGAAATTAATTTCCGAGCGATTTTCCCTGCCTTTGTTTTCACGCCGACTTATCGCCACCGCTGCTTTTACACTCTGTGCTGGCCATGCTGCAGCAGTTCAACCTTTCACTGTCAAGGATATCCGCGTCGAAGGTATTCAGCGAACCGAAGCAGGAACCGTGTTCAGCTATCTGCCCGTTCGCGTGGGCGACACTTACACCGATGAAAAAGGCATAGCCGCGATCAAGGCGCTTTACGCAACCGGATTTTTCAAGGATGTTCGTATCGAGGTGGAAGGGAATGTCCTCGTGGTTTCGGTCGAGGAGCGTCCGGCGATTGCCAGCGTCGACTTTACCGGCACCAAGGAATTCGACAAGGACCAGCTTACCAAGGCCTTGAAGGATATCGGACTTGGTGAATCGCGCATTTATGACAAGGCCTTGCTCGATCGTGCGGAACAGGAGCTGAAGCGCCAATATCTGTCGCGCGGCCTGTACGGCGTCCAGATCACAACTACGGTGACGCCGATTGAACGTAATCGCGTCAATATCACTTTCGCTGTGGATGAAGGTGATGTTGCACGGATCAAGCGGATCAATATCATCGGAAACAAGGCATTTTCGGATAGCGAGTTGCGAGGCTTGCTGAACCTGTCAACGCCCGGATGGTTCACCTGGTATACCAAAGCGGATCAGTATTCCAAGCAAAAACTGAGTGGTGATATAGAGACACTACGTTCGTTTTACCTTAACCGCGGCTACCTGGAAATGCAGGTCGAATCGACGCAGGTGTCGATCACGCCGGACAAGAAAGATATTTACATCACCATCAACATTCACGAAGGTGACAAGTTCACCGTCGGTGATGTCAAGCTTGAAGGCGAGATGCTAGGACGTGCGCAAGAGCTGAAAGACTTGATGCAACTGAAAAAGGGCGACGTCTATTCCGGTGAAAAGCTGGCTGACAGCATCAAGAAAATTTCGGAGCGGATGGGTAACTTCGGCTATGCATTTGCGAATGTGAACGCGAATCCGGAAATTGATCGCGACAAGAAAGTGGTCAGCTTCACGGTATTGATCGATCCGGGCAAACGAGTGTACGTACGACAGATCAATCTGGCCGGCAACACGAAGACGCGCGACGAAGTGATTCGACGTGAATTCCGCCAGTTCGAGGATTCGTGGTATGACGGCGAAAAAATCCGCCTTTCACGCGATCGCGTTGACCGCCTCGGATATTTCAAGGAAGTGAATATCGAGACACCTGAAGTTCCCGGTACCACCGACCAGGTGGACGTGAACATGGGCGTTGTGGAAAAACCGACTGGCAATATCCTGCTTGGCGCCGGTTTTTCCAGTAGTGACAAACTGTCTCTTACCGGTTCGATTCAGCAAGCCAATGCGTTTGGCAGTGGCAATACGCTCGGCCTCGATGTCAACACGAGCAAACAGTATCGGACGATTGCGCTGTCGCAGACAACGCCGTATTTCACCGATGATGGCGTCAGTCGCAGCTATGAGCTTTTCCTGAGGACGAACCGTCCGCCGGAAATCAATACCGGTGATTACGTCGTCACCACGAAAGGCGCCAACGTGAAATTCGGCGTGCCCTTTTCGGAAGTCGATACGGTCTTCTTCGGCGCCGGAGTCGAGCAGACCAAAGTAGAAACCTATCTGTCCGTTGCCGATCATAACGACAGTCCGCAACTCTACCGGCAGTATGTAACTGATTTCGGCAACGCCACCAGCATCAGCGACCCCGGCACGCACAGTGCCAACACGACCAGCCTGCCGCTGACTGTCGCTTGGCAGCGCGACAGCCGTGACAGCGCGCTGGTGCCGACGAAAGGACGTTATCAGCGCTTTAATTTCGATATCGCACCGGTGGGCGACCTGAAATACTATCGTGCGATGTATCAGCACCAGTACTTCAAACCGATGTTCCGCACGATCACGCTGGCACTGAATGGAGAATTCGATTACGGGCACAGCATCGGCAGCAAGCCATATCCGGTCTTCAAGAATTTCTACGCCGGCGGTATCGGCACGGTGCGTGGCTACGAAGGCTCATCGCTGGGACGAACCGATCCTGTCAGCGGCGATCCGCTGGGCGGCACGTCTCGTATCATCGCGAATGCGGAGTTGCAGTTGCCATTCCCGGGTTCCGGCAACGATCGCACTTTGCGCTGGTTTACGTTCGTCGATGCCGGCAACGTTTATGCCGAAGGCCAGAAAATCCAGTTGTCCGATCTGCGTTACTCTGCCGGTCTCGGTATCAGCTGGGTATCGCCGATCGGACCGTTGAAGTTGAGTTTCGGCAAACCGCTGAATGCGAAAGCGGGGGACCGGGAGCAGCGCTTCCAGTTTCAGTTGGGTACCGGCTTTTGAAAAGCCGATGGCATAATATTAATTTGATTTGCGGAGAATGACCTTGAAGTCTCTTACTACAGCATCGATAGCGCTCAAGCGCGCAGTGTTGCTTGGCGTATTTTTGCTCCCGCTCGCGCCGGCGCACGCACAGGAATCCAAGATTGGATTTGTGAGCACCGAGCGTATCTTCCGTGAAGCAGCGCCTGCCAAGGCGGCACAAGCCAAGATCGAACAGGAGTTTTCCCGTCGCGACAAGGATTTGCAGGACATGGCCGCGCGGCTGAAGTCGATGTCCGAGAAGCTCGACAAGGACACCGCAATCCTGACTGAATCGGACCGCATCAAAAGGCAGCGAGAATTGTCCGATCTGGACAAGGATTTTCAGCGCAAGCAGCGCGAATTCCGCGAAGACCTGAACCAGCGCCGCAACGAGGAGCTGGCAACGGTGCTCGATCGCACCAACAAGGTAATCAAGCAAATTGCCGAGTCTGAAAAGTACGACATCATATTCCAGGATGCCGTATATGCCAGCCCGCGCATCGACATTACCGAAAAAGTGCTCAAAGCGCTCAACAAGTAATAGCAGACAAGGGCCGCAATGAGCACTCGGCTAGGAAAATTGGTCGAACGCTTGGGAGGCCGATTGATAGGCGATGAGGACACGGAAGTGTCCGGTATCGCCCCCTTGGATGTTGCCGACGCATCCCATATCACGTTTCTTTCCAACCCCAAGCTACGCACGAAAGCCGCCCATTCCAAGGCGTCGGCGATGATCCTGTCTGCGGCAGATGATGCAGTCGTCAGCGCGACGTTTCGCGGTGCGCGTATCGTTGTCGAAAATCCGTATGCTTATTTCGCCAGAACTGCCCAACTGTTCAGCCGACAGAACGCGACGCCAGTCGTCCCCGGCATTCATCCGAGCGCCAATGTTCATCCGGATGCGCGCATCGGAGCAGGTGCCTGTGTAGGTGCCCATGTCACTGTCGAGGCTGATGTCGTGATCGATAACGGCGTAGTAATCGATCCCGGATGTTTCATCGGCAGAGATGCAAGGGTCGGCGCCGATACGCATTTCTTTGCCAATGTCACGTTTTACGCCGGATGCGAAATCGGTCAGCGCGGCATCGTCCATTCAGGTGCTGTCATTGGTGCGGACGGCTTCGGCTTTGCAAATGACAATGGTGTATGGATCAAAATTCCGCAAACCGGACGGGTGGTGATCGGCGACGACGTGGAAATCGGTGCAAATACATCGATAGACCGGGGCGCGCTGGCCGACACGATCATTGAAGACGGAGTCAAGCTCGACAACCAGATTCAGATCGGACACAACTGCCATATTGGTGCGCATACGCTGATGTCGGGTTGCGTTGGCGTCGCCGGCAGCGCGAAAATTGGCAAGTATTGCATGTTCGGCGGAGCGGCGATGGTGCTCGGGCATTTGACCATTGCGGATCACGTTCATATTTCCGCAGGTACCATGGTTTCGCGTTCGATACTGGAACCCGGCCAGTACACGGGCTTTTATCCGCTGGCCAAGAATGCGGACTGGGAAAAGTCGGCCGTGATCGTGCGCAATCTGGGGACGATGCGTGAGAAAATCCGCGAGCTCGAAAAAACAATCAAGTCCCTCATCGGAAAACAGTAATGAAAAGTCTCGATATCAATCAGATCAAAGAATATCTTCCACACCGTTATCCGTTACTGCTGGTGGATCGCGTACTGGAGTGGGAATCCGGCAAGTCGATCACGGCGATCAAGAACGTGACTGCCAATGAAGAGTTTTTCAACGGCCATTTTCCGCACAAACCGGTAATGCCTGGTGTCTTGATGATCGAAGCGCTGGCGCAGACGGCGGCATTATTGTCTTTTCTCACAATGGGCCAAAAGCCCGACGAAAACAGCGTGGTGTATTTCGTGGGAATCGATGGCGCCCGCTTCAAGCGTCCGGTCGAACCGGGAGATCAGCTCAGGATGCAGGTCGAAATTCTGCGTACGGCGCGCGGCATATGGAAATACAAGGCACAGGCGGTTGTTGACGGTCAGGTCGCGGTCGAGGCGGAATTGATGTGCACGATGCGCAGCGCGACGGATGCAAGTCAACCTGCAGGACAGTAATGACGATCATTCATGCGACGGCCATTGTCGATTCGAACGCAGAGCTGGACGATTCGGTCGAGATTGGCCCTTATTCGATTATCGGACCTCACGTAAAGATCGGTGCCCGAACCAAGATCGGACCACATGTGGTGATCGACGGGCATACGACGATCGGTTGTGACAATACCTTCTCGCCATTTTCGTCGATCGGCGGAGCGCCGCAGGACAAAAAATACGGCGGTGAACAGACTCGCCTTGAAATTGGCGACAGAAATCTGATTCGTGAATTCTGCACCTTCAATCTCGGCACCGTGCAGGATGCCGGCGTCACTCGACTGGGCAACGATAACTGGATCCTTGCATACGTCCATTTGGCACACGACTGCCAGGTTGGGAATAACACGATTTTTTCCAATAATGCGGCGCTGGGTGGTCATGTCCACGTTGACGATTGGGTGATCGTCAGCGGTTTTGCCGCGGTCCATCAATTCTGCAAAATCGGCGCGCACGCCTTCATCGGCATGAACACCAGCCTGACGCAGGATGTGCCGCCTTTCGTCTTGTTGTCAGGTAATCCGGCCGAGCCACATGGAATCAATATCGAGGGTCTCAAGCGCCGCGGATTCACACGCGAACAGATTGGCGATATTCGAAATGCATACAAGCTGATCTACAAGTCCGGGCTGACACTGGACGAGGCAAAGGCTACATTGCTGAAAGAAGAAGCGGATGCGCCAAACTCAGCCAATTATCTGCGGATGATGCGTCAATTTCTCGACAGTACGACCCGTGGCATCGTCCGCTAACATGTCGATCGCGATGGTCGCCGGTGAAACGTCTGGTGACCTGTTGGCGAGTCGCTTGCTGTCAGGGCTGCGGCCGCAATTGCCGAATGCCCGCATACATGGCATCGGTGGCCCGAAAATGGCCGACTACGGATTCAGCAGCGATTGGCCGATGGAGAAACTCGCAGTGCGCGGTCTGTTCGAGGTTCTCGCGCATTATCAAGAGATCAAGGGCATTCAGAATGCGCTGCGCGACCAGTTGCTCGCGGAAAGACCCGCAGTGTTTATCGGCGTTGATGCGCCGGATTTCAACTTTGGATTGGAAAGTACACTCAAGCAGGCCGCCATTCCGACCATGCACTTCATCAGCCCGTCGATCTGGGCGTGGCGCGGCGGACGCATCAAGAAGATTGCACGTGCTGTATCCCACATGTTGGTCGTCTTCCCGTTTGAGGAAGAAATTTATCGGAAGGCGGGAATTCCGGTTACCTATGTCGGCTACCCGCTGGCCGAAATAATTCCCATGGAACCTAATGTTGCAGCCGCGCGTGCAGCACTAGGCTTGCCCGCAGGTGCGCCTGTAGTCGCGATTCTGCCTGGCAGCCGGATTTCCGAACTGAAGTACAACACGCTTGCATTCGTCGAAGCCGCCAGGCTTCTTTCCCGTCGGGACGGTTCGATACGATTCATTGCGCCAATGGCGGGTGAAAAGCAGCGACATTATTTCAGCGAACTGGTAGCAAAAGCAGGGTTGCAAGATGTTCCGATCCAGTTGATTGAAGGGCACTCGCACGACGTAATCGCCGCAGCCGATGCCGTACTGGTTGCGTCCGGTACCGCCACTCTTGAAGTCGCCCTTTTCAAGAAGCCGATGGTGATCGCTTATCGAATGATGCGCGCCTCGTGGGAAATCATGAGGCATATGGCTTACCAGCCCTGGGTAGGTTTGCCGAACATTCTCGCCCGGGAGTTTCTTGTGCCCGAGCTGTTACAGGGCGCCGCGACGCCCCAGGCACTGGCCGACGCGCTTTGGATAGAGCTGAGCGACGAAACGCATCGCCTTTCATTGCGGCAGAGATTCACCGACATGCACCATGCTCTGCTGCGCGATACGGCCAAGGAAAGCGCGCAAGCGGTAATGAATCTCTTGAACGCATCCGCGGTGTGACTACGATGAAGATGGCCAACAAAACCATGACGCTTTTCGATTACGCGGGTGAGCTGATCTGCGGTGTCGACGAGGCCGGACGTGGCCCCCTTGCGGGGCCGGTATTTGCGGCCGCAGTCATACTCGATCCGGCAAGGCCTATTCTAGGCTTGCGCGATTCCAAGAAGCTTACGGAAGCGAAGCGCGACATGCTGGCGGTCCGTATCAAGTCGGATGCACTGGCATGGTCGATTGCGCAATGCTCGGAAGAAGAGATCGATACCTTGAATATCCTGCAGGCTTCGTTGCTTGCCATGCGCAGGGCGATCGAGGGTCTGAGGACAGTTCCGACGCTCGCACTGATCGATGGCAATCGTTGTCCGGTCATGGCGTTGCGCACAGAAGCGATCGTCAAGGGAGATGATCTTGTTCCGGCCATTTCGGCGGCATCAATCCTCGCGAAAACCGCGCGTGATGCGGCGCTGATGCAGCTGCATATGCAATATCCGGATTATGCGTTCGATCGGCACAAGGGATATCCTACGCCCTTGCATCTTGAAAGGCTGCGTCTGCATGGCGTTTCTCCAGTGCACCGGAAATCGTATGCGCCGATACGTGCATTGCTCGGCAGGAACCTGGACGAGCCGGAGTGCGGATGAAGATTATTTCCTCGCGCGATAATCCGCTTTACAAGGAACTCAAATTACTCGCCTCCAATTCCCAAGCGCGACGTAAGGCTGGGCGGACTCTGCTGGATGGAATCCATTTGTGTGATGCTTATCTGCAGCATGCAGGTATTCCGCCGATATGTGTGGCAAGCGAGAATTCGGTGACCCACACGGAAGTCGCTGCGATCATTGAGCGCTGTGAACTCGCCCATGTGCAATGCATCGTCATGCCCGAGCCGCTTTATGCGGCCTTGAGCCAGGTCGAACACGGTATCGGACTCTTGTTCGTCGTCGATACGCCACGACTTGAACAGCCGGAAGATTTGACGCAATCGGCCGTGTTGCTGGACAACCTTCAGGATCCGGGCAATATGGGATCCATATTGCGCAGTGCAGCGGCAGCAGGCCTGAAGCAGGTATTTTGCAGTAAGGGAACAGTCTTCGCATGGTCGCCCAAGGTCTTGCGCGCGGGGATGGGTGCACATTTTTTACTGGAGATATTCGAGAACGTCGACCTTGAGCAACTCATCGACCACAGCAAGGTGCCGATACTTGCCACCAGTTCTCATGCACAGGCGCATGTGTACGATGTTGACCTGCATCAGCCGATAGGCTGGCTATTCGGTCATGAAGGGCAAGGGGTTTCGGCACACCTATTGAAGCGCGCAACCGCCCAGGTTTCGATTCCGCATGTCGGCGCCGTCGAGTCGCTTAACGTTGCAGCAAGCGCCGCAATCTGCTTTTTTGAACAGGTCCGCCAAACAAGCTCCGCACCCGTATCATCCTGACGTAGAGATTTGCCCCGATCCCTGACACTCGAGATACACCAAACCCGGCTCTACACAACGTTCGCCGTCATTGATGGCTTCGGCACCTTCTGCCGTACATATCCGGTCGAATTGGTAACGTCGTCCTTCAATAACCACGTATCGGTAGATTTGCTCGCCACGATAGCTTCCTATTGGTTCTGCCACCGTTTGCGGCCGGCAATAGCGCATTCCTTGCTGTGCGGGCAGGCCGCGAGGTGAATTGCGCAGCAAGCCCAACGATTCGATATCGGACTCGATATTGTTCAACCCATCCTTCATTGCCCAAAAGAACAGCAGCAGACATACCCACAATAGCAATTCGATCAGCATGACATTCATGACCGACTCCTTCATTCTTATTCTTCTTTATAATAAATTTGTAAGGATTCCGTAAGGTCTTTTGTGGTTGACTCAGTTCAAGGCCGGGCTAGGGGTGGAGGTAATTCAGTATGCGCGCCGGTCCGACTTGATTTCCTGCAAGATCATTGTTGCGATTTCCTCGATGGATTTTGCGGTCGACGACATCCAGCGAATGCCTTCACGCCGCATCATTTTTTCAGCTTCGTTGATCTCGTAACGACAGTTTTCCAGAGACGCGTATTTGCTGCCTGGGCGTCGTTCATTGCGAACTTCCGAAAGCCGGTCGGGCGCAATCGACAAGCCGAAAATCTTTTTTTTGTAAGCCAGCAATCCTGTCGGCAGTTTGCCGCGCTCGAAGTCTTCCGGGATCAACGGATAATTCGCTGCCTTTACCCCATATTGCATCGCCAGATAAAGACTGGTGGGCGTCTTGCCCGACCGCGAGACTCCGACCAGTATCACATCGGCTGCCGCCAGATTCTGGTCCGATTGGCCATCGTCATGAGCCAGGGAAAAATTGATTGCTTCGATTCGGTTCTTGTAATCATCGGAATCGGCGATATTGTGGCTGCGCCCGATCGTATGCGTTGATTTAACGCCCAACTCTTGTTCCAAAGGGTCGACGAAGGTCTGGATCAAATCCATATGCAGACCTTTCGACTGGCGCACAAGGGATGACAGTTCTGCCTTGACCAGCGTTGAAAATACGATCGGTCGCTTGCCGTCGCTCTCGCAGGCTTGATTGATTTCACGCACTGCATCATGCGCCTTTGTCAACGTATCAATAAACGGCAACCGGATTTGCTTGAAACGCAATTCGAACTGAGTCAAAACAGAATGGCCGAAAGTTTCTGCAGTAATACCTGTTCCGTCGGAAACGAAGAATACAGTACGGTCCGCAGGCGGCAAAAGGTGGGTTGGTAGCTCTGGCATAATGTTAACCATGAATCATGAAAAACCTGCATTGTGCATGGCAGGATGCAGTTGCACACTGTAAAATGGCGCTCAACAAATTACCTAACGTGTCGGCTGTCGAAGAAGAATAACAAAAGAAAAGGCTGATCAGCGTGCATATGAAGATTTCTTATCATCAAACTAGAGGTTGTCATGTCCAACGCAGCACAGACCGGGGTTACCCAGGGGGCTACTTACGTAGCTTCATTTGAGCATCTCAGAATGACGGACGTCGAGTCCGTCGGCGGCAAGAACGCATCTCTCGGCGAAATGATCAGCCAACTGGCTGGCGCTGGAGTACGTGTTCCTGGTGGCTTCGCCACGACGGCACAGGCGTTTCGCGATTTTCTTGCGCATAGTGTCAATGGTGGGCCGACGCTGGCTCAGCGTATTGCCGATCGCCTGTCCTCACTTAACGTTGACGATGTACGTGCCTTGGCGCAGGCCGGTGCCGATATCCGTCAATGGATTATCGATACACCCCTTCAGCCCCGGCTGGAACAGGAGATCCGCGAATTCTATCAGCGTCTGGTCGCCGACTCTTCCAGCGAAATGTCGTTTGCAGTCCGCTCTTCGGCCACCGCCGAGGATTTGCCGGATGCGTCGTTCGCCGGCCAGCAGGAAACCTTCCTGAACGTGGTCGGTATCGACAACGTGCTGGAAGCGATCAAGCACGTGTTTGCTTCGCTGTACAACGATCGTGCGATTTCCTACCGTGTGCACAAAGGCTTTACGCATGCGGAAGTCGCACTGTCCGCAGGCGTGCAGCGCATGGTCCGCTCCGATGTCGGGGCCGCTGGCGTAATGTTCACCATCGATACCGAATCCGGTTTCAAGGACGTGGTATTCATCACGTCGAGCTATGGCCTCGGCGAAACAGTGGTGCAGGGTGCGGTCAACCCGGACGAATTCTATGTGCACAAGCCGATGCTGGAGCAGGGCAAGCTGCCTGTCATCCGTCGTAATATCGGCTCCAAGCTGATCAAGATGGAATTCACCGGCGAAGCGAAGGCCGGGCGCTCGGTCAAGACCGTCGATGTGCCTATCGAATTGCGCAATCGCTATTCGCTGAATGATGAAGAAATTGTCGAACTGGCGAAGTACGCGGTGATCATCGAGAAACACTACGGTCGCCCGATGGATATCGAGTGGGGCAAGGATGGTCGCGACAGCAAGTTGTATATTCTCCAGGCGCGTCCGGAAACCGTGAAGTCGCAGCAGAAGGCAACCGACGTACAGCAACGGTTCAAGCTGAAGGGCAGCGGCACGATCCTGGCATCGGGGCGCGCAATCGGCCAGAAGATTGGTGCCGGTCCGGTGCGCGTAATCCACGATCCGTCAGAAATGGAACGGGTGCAGCCAGGCGACGTATTGGTGGCGGACATGACCGACCCCAACTGGGAGCCGGTAATGAAGCGCGCTTCCGCGATCGTTACCAATCGCGGTGGCAGAACCTGCCATGCGGCGATCATCGCGCGCGAACTCGGTGTCCCTGCGGTGGTTGGCTGCGGCAATGCGACCGACATGCTGAAAGACGGCACCCTCGTAACCGTTTCCTGTGCCGAGGGTGACGAAGGCAAAATCTACGATGGTCTGCTGGAAACCGAGGTAACGGAATTGATGCGCGGAGAACTGCCGACGCTGCCACTGAAGATCATGATGAATGTAGGTAATCCGCAACTCGCATTCGACTTCCAGTCGATTCCGAATGCGGGCGTCGGTTTGGCACGTCTGGAATTCATCATCAACAATAATATCGGCGTGCATCCGAAAGCGATTCTGGAGTATCCGGGCATTGATGCGGACCTGAAAAAAGCGGTCGAATCGGTCGCCCGCGGCCACGCGTCACCAAAGGCATTTTACGTGGACAAGCTGGCAGAAGGTATTGCGACGATCGCCGCGGCTTTCTGGCCAAAGCCCGTGATCGTGCGTCTGTCCGACTTCAAGTCGAACGAATACAAGAAACTGATCGGCGGATCGCGTTACGAGCCGGACGAAGAGAATCCGATGCTCGGTTTCCGCGGTGCTGCGCGTTACCTTGCCGAAGACTTCGCCGAATCGTTCGAGATGGAATGCCAGGCAATGAAACGGGTGCGCAACGACATGGGCTTGACCAATGTCGAGATCATGGTGCCGTTCGTCCGCACCTTGGGACAAGCGAAAAAAGTGGTCGATTTGCTGGCTAAAAACGGCCTCAAGCGCGGCGAAAACGGCATGCGTCTGATCATGATGTGTGAGGTGCCGTCCAATGCGATCCTGGCAGACCAATTCCTCGAGCATTTTGACGGATTCTCGATCGGTTCCAACGATCTGACGCAGCTGACGCTTGGTCTTGATCGCGATTCCGGCATGGAACTGCTCGCCGCCGACTTCGACGAGCGGGACGAAGCGGTACGGGCATTGCTCTCGAAAGCGATTGCAGCCTGCCGCGCCAATGGCAAGTACATCGGCATCTGTGGTCAGGGGCCGTCCGATCATCCGGATTTTGCGGAATGGTTGATGAAGGAAGGGATAGGCTCGATTTCGCTGAACCCCGACACCGTCATCGACACCTGGCAGAAGCTGGCATCGGTTGGCTAAGGCGGCGCGGTGCGCCGGCTGCATAAGGCCGGAATTACACCGACACTGCCTTTGCGACTGCAATCTGTTGTACTCCGGCCAATCGAGGACGGAAAGTATTTGACGTTGTCATATTTTCGATTAGACTTAAGGCAACTTTTCAAGAGACAACAACAAATCAAAACAGCAGTATCCAGTTGTGTTGAACCCTCGTTGCCATCCAGGCATCGGGGGTTTTGTTTTTTCAGCAAGCGCATCAAGCGTAACAACAGGAATTCACGATGACAGACTGGATGATGTGGTTTGTGCTGGCCGGCATATTGGTGATCCTGGAAATGTTTACCGGCACGTTTTATCTATTGACGATTGCCATCGGCTGCGGGGCCGGCGGCCTGGCTGCAGTTGCCAGTGCAAACAGTGCGTCGCAATTCCTGGCTGCGGCGATCGTCGGAATCATTGCGGTCTACGGATTGCGTCACAGCAGGTTGGGGCGTTTGTCAAAGCGCGACGCGACACGTGATCCGAATGTCAATCTGGACATCGGACAGACTCTGTTCGTCGACAACTGGAGCGCAGCGGCAGGGGAAATCCCTGTTGCACGCGTCCAATACCGCGGGGCAATGTGGGACGTAGAATTGCAGCACGGCAGTGTTGCGATCCCGGGAACGTTTGTGATCCGGGAGGTACGCGGCAGCCATCTGGTAGTTGCGAACAGCGATTCACGCGATTCAACCATTAACTGACCAAAAAAGGACGCACATGGAATTCAGTTTCGGAAATCTCAGCCTTGTTCTCTTGATCGTGGTGATCGTGTTCGTGATCAAGACGATCAATGTCGTACCGCAGCAGCACGCCTGGGTAGTCGAGCGGCTGGGCAAGTATCATGCGACGCTCGGGCCAGGGCTGAATATCGTATTGCCGTTCGTTGACCGGATTGCATACAAGCATTCGCTGAAGGAAATACCGCTCGATGTGCCGAGCCAGGTGTGTATTACGAAGGACAATACGCAATTGCAGGTTGACGGAATTCTGTATTTTCAGGTGACCGACGCTATGCGTGCGTCGTACGGTTCATCGAATTACATCGCCGCCATCACGCAACTGGCGCAAACCACGCTGCGCTCGGTGATCGGGCGAATGGAACTCGACAAGACCTTCGAAGAGCGCGATCACATCAATAAAAGCATCGTCAGTGCAATCGACGAGTCCGCGTCAAACTGGGGCGTCAAGGTCCTGCGCTACGAGATCAAGGATCTGACGCCGCCGAAGGAAATCCTGCATGCCATGCAGGCGCAAATCACCGCGGAGCGCGGGAAGCGCGCGCTGATCGCCGCATCCGAGGGTCGCAGGCAGGAACAGATCAATATCGCCAGCGGCGAGCGTGAAGCGGCAATTGCGAAATCGGAAGGTGACAAGCAGGCTGCCATCAACCGGGCACAGGGACAGGCCTCGGCGATTCTGTCGATCGCCGAGGCGAGCGCCGAGGCGTTGCGCAAAACGGCGGCGGCGATTCGTGAACCCGGAGGCTCCGATGCGGTCAATCTGAAAGTCGCGGAGCAGTATGTGAGCGCGTTCGGGCAGCTGGCGAAAACCAACAACTCCATCATCATCCCGGCCAACATGAGCGATATCGGGGGCTTGATAGCCAGCGCGATGCAGGTGGTGAAAACCCAGAAAGTGCAATAGCGCGAGCCTGGAGCGCAATCAGCGCCGGTTCTGTTTCAGGATCGACTGTTGCTCGCGCTGCCAGTCACGCTGCTTTTCGGTATCACGTTTGTCGTGCTGCTTCTTGCCTTTTGCGAGGCCGATTTCACATTTGACGCGACCTTTCGTGTAATGCAGATTCAGCGGCACCAGCGTGTAGCCGGCACGTTCGACCTTGCCGATCAGTTTCTTGATTTCTTCTGCGTTCAGCAGCAGCTTGCGGGTACGAACCGGGTCGGGAGTGACGTGGGTGGATGCAGTCGGTAATGGACTGATATGCGCGCCGAACAGGAATACTTCCCCGTTGCGGACGATGACGTAGGCTTCTTTCAGTTGCACACGTCCGGCGCGGATAGACTTGACCTCCCAACCGTCGAGAACCATACCCGCTTCGTAGCGCTCCTCGATAAAGTAGTCGTGGAAGGCTTTTTTATTGTCAACAATGCTCATCGATTCGGGAAACAGGGCGGGTCGGTTAAAATTTCAACTTTGTATTCTATCAAACGGTTCATTTCCGATGGCAGTAGTGCACAAGTCAGTATTGCTCGCGTATAGCGCAGAACAGATGTTTGCGCTGGTCGACGGCATTGAGGCATATCCCAAATTCCTGCCATGGTGCGGTGGTGCGGAAGTCCGAAAGCGCGAGGGCGACAAGGTGCTTGCAGCCCTGACAATCAACTATCACGGAATCAGGCAATCGTTCGTCACTGAAAACACCAACGTGTCTCCGGCATCGATCAACATGGAGCTGGTGGAAGGCCCGTTCAAGCATTTGCACGGCACCTGGCGCTTCAAGTCATTGCGTACGGACGCCTGCAAGGTCGAGTTCGATCTGCAGTATGAATTTTCGAGCAAGATGCTGGAAAAGATCATTGGGCCCGTTTTCAGCATGATCGCGAACAGTTTTGTCGATTCCTTCTGCAAGCGGGCTGAAACTGTATATGGCTGAGATTCGAGTACAGGTCTGTTATGCGCGACCAGGCGAGTCGTTGTTGCGCGAAGTGGCGGTGCCGGCAGGAGCCACGTTGCAGGCGGCGATCGAGCGTAGCGGCTTGCTGGGTGACGCGCCGGAGATCGATCTGGCAGCATGTCGCATTGGCGTTTACGGCAAGCTGAAACCGCTTGATATGGTGCTCCGGGAGCACGACCGGATTGAAATTTATCGACCACTGGTCGCCGATCCGAAAGAGTCGCGGCGCAAGCGGGCACAGAAAAAGGATGCTGCGGCCAGTCGCTAGTGCTCCTGCCTCCGGCAAGGCACCGTTGCTCTCATTTGCATTGTTGCAGTACGCGATTCACGTCCTGCATTTCCTGTGCACGCTGCTCGTCCGTCAAGAACGAACGTTCGCCGTTTTGATCGGTGCGAGTCATGCGTCCACCGGAGGCCAGCGCATTTTGATATTCGCGTGCGCGTTGACAGGCTTTCGCTTTTTCTGCAGCAGCCTTGGCTTGTTCAGCCGCTTTCTTTTCTTTTTCAGCCTGCTCTGCATGACGCTTGCGGAAATCCGCGTTTCTCTCGGCAGTGGTCATCGGCGGCTTTGTCGCCACTGCGGACTCTGTCTGAACCGGCGGTGCGGATGTGTCGTTGCCTGCAGATGGTAAGGCGCTGCCGGACGGCAGTTTCAAGATGCGATTCGCAGGTATCGCCGGCGGTGGAGGCATGTCCGAATACTGCTTTACGCCGTTCTCGTTGAGCCATACATACTGGGCGAACGAAGGGGCGGCCGAACCGATGGCCAGCAGGGTGGCGACGGTGGCAACAATGCGGCGGAAAGCGGGACTTTTCACGGGTATCCTAGGAAGCCAGAGGTAGCTCGGATTTCGCCACGCTTTCTCCGCGCTGTCAATGAATTCGGGGCGCCTGGCGACTTGGACTGTCACCGGAAACCGACGTATTTCGCAGATTTCTGTATAATGCGGCTTTGCGCCTATAGGAATCACTATGCGTCTCCTCCAAAAAGCACTCACATTCGATGACGTGCTGCTCGTTCCGGCTCATTCGGACATTCTTCCCAAAGATACTTCGCTCAAAACCCGGCTTACCCGCAACATCACGTTGAACATTCCATTGCTGTCGGCTGCGATGGATACCGTGACGGAATCGCGGCTGGCAATCGCGATGGCGCAAGAGGGTGGCATCGGCATTATTCACAAGAATTTGACGCCAAAAGATCAGGCGCGCGAGGTCGCGAAGGTGAAACGTTTCGAGTCGGGCGTGGTGCGCGATCCGATCACGATTCCGCCGACGATGAAGATCCGCGATGTGATCGCACTGTCCGAACAACACGGCATCAGCGGCTTCCCGGTAGTCGAAGGCAAGCTGGTGGTCGGCATCATCACCAATCGCGATTTGCGTTTTGAAGAAGAGCTGAACGCCGAGGTACGGGCCAAGATGACGCCGCGCGAAAAACTCGTCTACGTGAAAGAAGGCGCAGAACTGGCCGAAGCGAAACGGCTGATGAACAAGTATCGGCTGGAGCGTGTGATCGTCGTCGACGATGCATTCGAGTTACGCGGGCTGATCACCGTAAAGGACATCCAGAAGGCAACCGAGCATCCGAATGCCAGCAAGGACGTGCACGGCAAACTGCGCGTTGGCGCAGCGGTCGGCGTCGGGCCGGACAATGATGAACGTATCGACCTGCTGGTCAAGGCCGGCGTCGACGTGATCGTGGTCGATACCGCGCATGGACACTCGAAGGGCGTGCTGGAGCGCGTCAAATGGGTCAAGACGAATTACCCGCAGGTGGATGTCATCGGCGGCAATATCGCGACTGCGGCGGCGGCTGTGGCACTGGTCGAGCACGGCGCGGACGGCGTCAAGGTTGGCATTGGTCCCGGATCGATCTGTACCACGCGCATTGTCGCCGGTGTCGGAGTGCCGCAGATCACGGCAATTTCAAACGTTTCCGAGGCACTCAAGGACAGCGGAGTTCCGTGTATCGCCGACGGCGGCATTCGTTTTTCAGGCGATGTGTCGAAGGCCCTGGCGGCAGGTGCGTCGTGCGTGATGATGGGCAGCATGTTTGCCGGCACCGAAGAGGCGCCGGGCGAGGTGATCCTGTTTCAGGGCCGCAGCTACAAATCGTATCGCGGCATGGGCAGCCTGGGCGCAATGGCGGATGGATCCGCTGACCGTTATTTCCAGGATGCGTCGAACAACGCGGACAAGCTGGTACCCGAAGGCATCGAGGGGCGCGTGCCGTACAAGGGTAGTGCGCTTGCGATCCTGTACCAGCTGGTTGGCGGCGTACGCTCGTCGATGGGATATTGCGGATGCGCGACGATCGATGACTTGCACGAAAAGGCGGAGTTCGTGGAGATCACTGCTGCGGGCATGCGCGAGTCGCATGTCCACGACGTGCAGATCACGAAAGAAGCGCCGAATTATCGTGCGGACTGACCGTCGCTTTTGCTTCTCTTCAAACAGAATGCCATGACCATGCCGGACCGCGCCAGGCAGGCGGAGATCGCCGCGTCTCCGCCGAAGCCAGCGGACCTGGCCTGGGGACACGTCGATCAGCAGATGTCGCGTATCCGGCGCATCGGTGCCAGGCTGTTCGATGTCGACAGCTGCATCATTACGCTGGGAGATGTTGATCCGTTGACTGCAAATGCCGATCGTTCGACTGCCACGGCAGCCGAGACGGCTTTTTGCCGCAGCATTCCGTTGCATGGCGAACCATCTGTCGTTCTGGATACGATACAGGATCAGGCATTCGCGAAACATGCGTTGGTTACCGGAGCGCCACATATCCGCTTTTATGCGGCGCATCCCGTCCATACGCAGGAAAAGGCACTGATCGGTTCCATCGCGCTGATTGATTACGCGCCGCGAACCTCATTCGACGAAGGTGACCGGCAAATGCTGGCCGATCTGGCGGCGCTGGTCGAGCGCGAGCTGGCGTTTCGTTCCGTCAATGCATCGCAACTCGATCTGCAGAAAAAGAACAAGAACCTGCGCCGCAAATCACTGATTGATCCATTGATTGGCACCTGGAACCGCGGCGCGATCATGCGGATACTGACGATAGAGGCAATACGATGCGACAAGGCGGGCTTGCCATTGTCGCTGATCGTCGCAGATCTCGATTACTTCAAGAAAATCAACGATACCCATGGCCATCCCGCAGGTGATACGGTATTGGTAAAAGCTGCAAGTCGCCTGCGTTCATGCATTCGACCACAGGAGGCGCTCGGCCGCTACGGCGGAGAAGAATTCCTGATCATATTGCCCGGTTCATCGCACCTGACCGCGATGGCGGTGGCTGAGCGCATGCGGCATGCGATCGCGTCGCAACCGGAAATAATCGGCGGCACGACACTGAATCTGACGATCAGCGCCGGCGTGGCGTCGACCGATCTGTTTCCGTCCGCGACAACGGAAGAACTGATTAGCCGCGCGGACGTCGCGCTTTATGCCGCGAAAGACGCAGGGCGCAACTGCGTGATCCAGGCTACCCCGGATTTATCCTGATTTACCTACTTGATCATTTCCATGCATTCTAAAATTCTCATTCTCGATTTCGGCTCCCAGGTGACACAACTGATCGCACGCCGCGTGCGCGAGGCCGGCGTGTTCTCCGAAGTGTTCCCGCATGATGTCAGCGACGAGTTCGTGCGTAGTTATGGCGCCGCCGGCATCATTCTTTCCGGAGGCCCGAATTCGGTGACAGAGGGCGATACGCCGCGCGCGCCGCAAGCCGTGTTCGAAGCGGGAGTACCGGTACTCGGCATCTGTTATGGCATGCAGACGATGGCCGAGCAACTCGGCGGCAAGGTCGAAAACGGCAAGATTCGCGAGTTCGGTTATGCAGAACTGCGCGCGCGCGGTCATACCGCGCTATTGAACGGCATCAGCGACTTCGTGACGGCGGAAGGGCACGGCATGCTGAAGGTCTGGATGAGCCATGGCGACAAGATCATCGAGATGCCATCCGGGTTCAAGCTGATGGCATCGACCGACAATTGCCCGATCGCCGGCATGGCGGACGAGGCGCGCAAGCTGTATGCGCTGCAATTTCACCCGGAGGTCACACATACCCTGCAGGGCAAGGCGATCCTCAGCCGTTTCGTGCATGAAATCTGCGGCTGCAAATCGGACTGGAACATGCCCGACTATATTTCGGAAGCGGTGGAGGCAATCCGCAAGCAGGTGGGCAACGATGAAGTCATTCTGGGCTTGTCCGGCGGTGTGGATAGCAGCGTCGCTGCTGCGCTGATCCATCGCGCAATCGGCGATCAGCTGACCTGCGTGTTCGTCGATCACGGCCTGCTGCGGCTTGACGAAGGCAAGATGGTGATGAACATGTTCGGCAAGAATCTCGGCGTGAAAGTGATTCACGTCGATGCGACCGAACAGTTCATGGGCCATCTTGCGGGTGTCACCGATCCGGAAGCCAAGCGCAAGATCATTGGCCGCGAGTTTGTCGAGGTTTTTCAGGCCCAGGCGGGCAAGCTGAAGAACGCGAAATGGCTGGCTCAGGGCACGATTTATCCCGACGTGATCGAAAGCGCCGGGAAAGGCAAGAAGACCGCGCACACGATCAAGAGCCACCACAATGTCGGCGGACTGCCGGAGACGCTGAACCTGAAGCTGCTGGAGCCGTTGCGCGAACTGTTCAAGGACGAGGTGCGGGAACTCGGTGTGGCGCTCGGCCTGCCGCACGACATGGTGTATCGCCACCCGTTTCCCGGACCCGGGCTGGGTGTGCGCATCCTGGGCGAAGTGAAAAAGGAATATGCGGATCTGCTGCGCTGCGCCGATGCGATTTTCATCGAAGAGCTGCGCGCGACCACCGACGACGAAGGCAAGTCGTGGTACGACAAGACCAGCCAGGCATTCGCGGTGTTCCTGCCGGTCAAGTCGGTCGGTGTGATGGGCGATGGTCGTACCTATGAATACGTGGTGGCATTGCGTGCAGTGCAGACGCAGGATTTCATGACCGCGCACTGGGCGCATCTGCCGCACGAGTTGCTGGGCAAGGTGTCGAACCGCATCATCAATGAAGTGCGTGGACTTAATCGCGTCGT
The DNA here is from genome assembly GCA_966211585.1 of uncultured Noviherbaspirillum sp. Taxonomy (GTDB): domain Bacteria; phylum Pseudomonadota; class Gammaproteobacteria; order Burkholderiales; family Burkholderiaceae_D; genus Noviherbaspirillum. Next base: position 266,930 of record CBIHNU010000001.1, read on the forward strand.
GTACGATATTTCCGGAAAGCCGCCGGCGACGATCGAGTGGGAATAAACATTCACGGTGGCGGACGCGCCAATTTTCAGGATCGATGTGACTTACAGCGTTAAAGAAATTTTCTACACTCTCCAGGGCGAGGGAACACATGCGGGACGTCCCGCGGTGTTTTGTCGTTTCTCCGGCTGCAATTTGTGGAGCGGACGGGAAAGTGATCGTGCCAGCGCGGTATGCCGTTTTTGCGATACTGATTTCGTCGGCACCGACGGTGAGCTGGGTGGAAAATACGCAGATGCCGCGAGCCTTGCCGAGCTTGTCGATTCGTTGTGGCCGGCCACCCATGCAGCAAGCAAATTCGTCGTCTTCACTGGTGGAGAACCATTGCTGCAACTCGACATGCAGCTGATAGACAGCATGCATGCACACGGTTTCGAAGTGGCGATCGAGACCAATGGCACCTTGCCGGTGCCGGCCGGCGTGGACTGGATATGCGTAAGTCCGAAGACCGGCGCCGAGTTGCAGGTCCGGCAAGGCCATGAATTGAAACTGGTGATTCCGCAACAGGGGCAGGCACTGGCGGATTACGAAGCCCTCGCGTTCCGGCATTTCTACCTGCAGCCGATGGACGGCCCCGATATCGAGGCCAACACGCGGCTGGCAATTGAGCTGTGCAAGAAAAACCCGAAGTGGAAGCTGAGCTTGCAAACCCATAAATTGCTGCAGATTCCCTGATTGCCATGATAACCATTACCCGCAAACTGGAATTCGATGCCGGTCACCGGATTCCCGATCACAAGAGCCAGTGCCGCAACTTGCATGGCCATCGCTATACGCTGGAAATCACGCTGATCGGTGCCGTGATCCAACAGGAGGGAAGCTCCGACAACGGCATGATCATGGACTTTTCCGATGTGAAAGCGCTGGCCAAGCAGCACCTTGTCGACGTCTGGGACCATGCCTTCCTTGCCTACGAGAAGGATACCGTGGTACGCGAATTCCTCGATAGTATCCCGGGTCACAAGACCGTGATTATCGGCAGCATTCCCACGGTGGAGAATCTGGCGCAGACCGCCTTCGACATTCTGAGCGCCGCGTATCGCGATCATTACGGCACCGGGCTGCGTCTGCATAAGCTGGTGCTGCATGAGACGCCCAATTGCTGGGCGGAAGTTACCGCAGCCGACTGAACAGGGATGCAAGACGCGTTATACATGCGACAGGCAATAGCGCAGGCGCACAATGCCTGGGCGCTCGGCGAGGTGCCGGTCGGCGCGGTGGTCGTGAAGGACGGGCAGGTGATTGCGACCGGCTTCAACCAGCCGATCGGTACGCACGATCCGACTGCGCATGCCGAGGTGATGGCATTGCGTGCGGCCGCGAGCATCGTCGGCAATTACCGGCTACCCGGGTGCGAACTGTATGTGACGCTGGAACCGTGCGTAATGTGTTCCGGGGCGATGATGCATGCGCGTCTCGCGCGCGTGGTGTTCGGTGCCGCCGACCCCAAGACCGGCGCCTGCGGTTCGATTGTCGATCTGTTCGGCCAGCAGAAGCTGAACCATCATACCGAAGTGACTGGTGGCGTGCTTGCCGACGAATGCGCCGCGCTGCTCAAGGAATTTTTCGCGGACCGACGTCGTCTGGCGCAACGTTCCACCGGACAAGTGGCGGAATAGTTTTCACGGCCCGACTGTCTGGTGCAGACAATTCAGTGTCGACGATGAATCGCTGCTTTTGCCGGAAGCAAGAATTTTGCGACTCGTGTACGATGGATTGGCCACAGCGCATTCATTCCACACCATCTTGCCGGTCATGATGCAATCCGCAAAAAACGTCACCCAGAAGCCCGATCGGTACTGGTACTTTCCGGCTTGGCAACGGGAGATTTTTCTATCCTGGTATTACGAAATTACATTTCGCGGCGCAGCCATGCTTGCCTTGCCAAGGATCAGGGGCTACGTCCTGGGCCGCCTCCGATGTTATGGAATGCGGCATGGCGCGAATTCGGTTGTTGCTGGCCGGGCGCGGCAGTATGGCGTGCTGTGCAAGGTCCATGCGCGACAAATAGCGAAGGCCATTCCCAACGATGTTCGGCAGGCCATCGCAGCGGGCACGCGGTTTGCTGAAAGCCTGATCAGATCGAGCAGTCGCATGGCGATGGGCGGCGTGTTGACCGGGACGGCTTTCCCGGAATTGAAAATTTATTATGCCGGGCTTCGTGTCAGCGATACCGGCGTTAGTGGAGAGTAGCGTTTGTCTATTATTCAAGCCAATGGCATCAAGCTCGCTTACGACGTGCAGGGCGATCCAAATGGCGAGCCGCTGCTGCTGATCGCGGGATTGGGATTGCAGCTCATTTCGTGGCCGGAAGAGTTCTGCGCCACGCTGGTGTCACAGGGATTCCGGGTGATCCGCTTCGATAATCGCGACAGCGGCTTGTCCAGCAAGATGGATCATTTCGGCAAGCCAAACCTGCCTCTGGCTTTTTTCAAATCGATGTTCCAGATGCCGCTGTTCAGCGGCTACACGATGGTCGACATGGCGAACGACGTTATCGGCCTGCTGGACGCGCTCGGTATCGAAGAAGCGCATATCGTCGGCGCATCGATGGGCGGCATCATCGCGCAGATCATCGCTGCTCGCTACCCGCAACGGGTGAGCACGCTGACCTCGATCATGTCGACCACCGGCCGCATCGGCTTGCCGGGTCCGACGCTGGCAGTCAGCAAGGTGCTGTTTTCGCGGCCGGACGATACGCGCGACGTGAACAGCGTGATCGATCATTTCGTAAGGCTGTTCCGCGCGATCGGCAGTCCGGCCTATCCGACGCCGGATGCGCTGCTGCGTAAGCGGGTTGCCGCCAGCGTGCGGCGCAATGTATGCGCACGCGGCACGACGCGGCAGATGCTGGCAGTGGCATCGTCCGGCGACCGGACCGCGCAACTGCGCACGATTGCCGCGCCGACACTGGTCATTCATGGCACCGATGATCCGCTGGTGCCGGTTGCCGCCGGACGCGATACCGCGCGGGCGATTCCAGGTGCGTTGCTGCACGAGATCGAGGGCATGGGCCACGATTTTCCACCGGCACTGGATAAGACGCTGGCTACGCTGATCGGTGCGCATTGCCGAGGCGAGCTGCTACAGGAAGTAAACCATCTGCAAACCCACCCGGCATTTTCATGGTAGACGCAGTGACAACAGAGCAAACCATGGCTGGCGTTACGCTGGCGATCGTTGCGCCGAGCGGTTATGCGGCCGACGAATCCGCGGTTGCGCGGGCAACCTCCCGGCTGGAGTCGTTCGGATGCCGGGTGCGAAATTTTTATGACGCGGCATCAAAGCATCAACGCTTCGGCGGTACTGATGCAGCGCGCGCTGCGCAGATGCATGCGGCGGCAACGGCCCCCGATGTGCAGGTCGTGCTTGCATTGCGCGGCGGATACGGACTGTCGCGGCTGCTGCCGCAGCTGGATTTCGCGCTGCTCGCCGAAAGCGGCAAGCTGTTCGTCGGTCACAGCGATTTCACCGCCATGCACATGGGCTTGCTGGCACGGACGGGAGCGATCAGTTTTGCGGGGCCGATGATATGCGACGATTTTTCGCGCCCGGAGCCGAGCGATTTCACGCTGCGACACTTTCAACGTTGTCTGACCGGCGTCTCGCATGCGATCGAGTTCGAGGCGAAAGACAACCCCGCGCTCGACGTCACCGGCGTGCTGTGGGGCGGCAACCTGACGATGCTCGCACATCTGGCAGGAACACCTTATCTGCCGCATATCGAAGACGGCATCCTGTTCATCGAAGATATCAACGAGCACCCGTATCGCATCGAGCGACTGATGCTGCAGCTCTGGCATGCCGGCCTGCTGAAGCAGAAGGCGATCGTGTTCGGCGATTTTTCCGGTTACCGGCTCGGCGATTACGACAACGGCTATGACTTCGGCGCGATGCTCGACTATCTACGCGGCCGCCTCGGCGTGCCGATCCTGAGCGGACTGCCGTTCGGCCATACGCGCGACAAGGTCACGCTTGCCGTCGGTTGCCAGGCGCGGCTGTCGTCGCAGGGTGGAACCGCGATGCTTGAGATGAGCGGCTATCCGTCACTGACGAGCAGCGGGTAATTCTGCAACCAGGAAGCGCGTGCGCAGCGCAAGACCGTCGCCATGGCCCAGCGGCGCCAGCCCCGGTCGCTCGGGCATGTGGAACGCATCGATCGGATGCGTGACCGGTTCAAGACAAAAATAATCGAATCCCGGCGGCCGGTACAGCAGGCTGTATCCGTTGCAATCGGGCATGATCATCGTGATCGACAGAGCGCGATCCGGATAGTCGATGCGCGATCTGCCGTTCCATCCATTGAAGCAGTTGTCGATCAGCGGGCCATCGAGTGGCGCGGGCGCGTTGTAGTCCCAGGTCGGCGGCAGTGTCGACGTATATTCGACCGGAATCGGATCGCTGCCGGACAGCCAGACGCCTTCCGCTTTCGACTGCAACCGGGTCGTCGCATTGCGCGTGAAATACGGATGCAGGCCGAGGCCGTACGGCAGTGTCTGCGGGCCGAGATGGGTGACGGTCAGGTCGATCTGCAAGCCTTCCGGCAGCAATGAAAACGTTTCGGTGCTGCGATAGTGATACGGATCGCCGTTGAAGTTGCGCGATTCAAGCATCAGCTTGATCCGATCTGCAGACTGCTCGACCACTTGCCACGACTGCAGCCAGCCATCGCCGTGAATCGGATACGCTTCGCCAGTACGATTCGGACGGATCGGATAGAAAGTGCCGTCCTGTTCGAAGCCGCCCTGCGTGATACGGTTCGACCAGGGCACCAGCGGAAAGCAGGCGAGGGTATAACGGTCTTCGCTCGCGCCGTTCCATGGACGGAACAGGGATGTCCATGCGTTGCCCGCTTTCCATTCCCAGGCGGCGATTGCACCGCCGAGTTCGGGAACGAGCCGCAGTCGCTGGACATCGGATTCAAGTGAAATGATAGTGGCTGTCATTGGTGATCCGTCATCCTTGAAACGGGTGGGCCGGCATGCCGGCGATATCGAGTTCCAGCGCGAACAGACCACCGGCCAGCGGTTCGCGTTCACGCTGCTGCGGCGACAGGCCGACCGCGGCGGAAGTGATGTACAACGTGCTCAGATCGGGGCCGCCAAACGCGCAGCTCGTCACTTGGCTGCAAGGGAGTTCGACAGTGCGCGTCACGCTGCCATCGGCAGCGTGCCTGGTCAGCTTGCCCGCGCCCCAATGCGCGATCCACAACCCGCCTTCCGCATCGGTCGTCATGCCGTCCGGGGAGCCGTCTTCCGGACCGAACTGCAGGAAAATACGCTTGTTCGACACGATGCCGGATTCGAGATCGAAGTCGAACGCGTAGACGCGGCCTTTCGCACTGTCGTTGTGATACAGCGTGCGGCAGTCGATTGACCATGCCGGGCCGTTGGTCACCGTGTAACCCGAATCGATGCGGACGCACTGCAGGTCAGGCGACAGCCGGTATAACGAGCCGGTATTTTTCGCCGCGTCGAAATCCATGGTGCCGGCCCAGAAGCGGCCGAGCCGATCGCATTTGCCGTCGTTGAAGCGGTTGCCCGGCAGCTCGGCTTCCTCCTGCTTCAACGGCGCCAGCCGGCCGTTCGTCGGATCGAACAGGGCGAACCCGTGCCGCTGCGTAATCACGAGCTCCCTGGTTTCCGCGCGCTCCGCGACGGCGGTGATTTCCTGATCTAGCTGCCAGGTGCGTTGCCCGCCTGATAGCGAATGGCGATGCAGGCGATGATTCAGGATATCGACCCAATACAAGGCCTGCTCCCTGACCGACCATAACGGGCCCTCGCCGAGCTGCGCGTGCGCGTTCCATATGCATTCGGGCGTGTTCATGAACGACTCCTCAATGCGACTCGCGCGGGACCGGCGCGCCGCTGCTGCCGACCAGGAAATCGAGATCGGCGCCGAGATGCGCCTGCAGCACATGATCGACGTACATCTTTGCATAGCCGCGTGTCGGCATCGGCGGCGCAGTCCATTCGGTCTTGCGCCGCTGCAATTCTTCGTCGCTGACTTCGATATGCAGGCTGCGCTTGCCGACGTCGAGCTGGATCATGTCGCCGTTGCGCACCAGCGCCAAAGGACCGCCCACCGCCGCTTCGGGCGATGTGTGCAGCACCACCGTACCATAGGCAGTGCCGCTCATGCGCGCATCGGAAATGCGCACCATGTCGTTGACGCCTTTCTGCAGCACCTTGCCCGGCAGCGGCATGTTGCCTACCTCGGCCATGCCGGGATAGCCGCGCGGTCCGCAATTCTTCAGCACCATCACGCAGTTTTCATCGATGTCGAGCGCCGGATCGTCGATCCGATTGCGCAAGTCTTCGATGGTTTCGAATACAACCGCACGACCGCGATGCTGGAGCAGATGCGGCGACGCCGCCGATGGCTTGATCACTGCGCCGTCCGGCGCCAGGTTGCCCTTGAGGATCGCAATGCCGGCCTTTTCCTTGAAAGGCTGGTCGATGCTCTTGATGACGTCGCGGTTGTAGCATTGTGCGCCTTCGATGTTCTGTACCAGCGTGTGGCCGTTCACCGTCAGCGTGCTTTCGTGCAGCAGATGCCGGATTTCCTTCAATACCACCGGCAGGCCGCCCGCGTAATAAAAATCTTCCATCAGGTATTCGCCGGACGGCTGCAGGTTTACCAGGCAAGGCATGTCGCTGCCGATGCGATCCCAGTCTTCCAGCGTCAGCTGGACGCCGATGCGGCCCGCCATTGCCAGCAGGTGCACCACTACATTGGTCGAGCCGCCGATCGCGGCATTCACGCGGATCGCGTTTTCAAATGCCTCGCGCGTCATGATCTTGTCCATCGTCAGCTCTTCCTTGACCATCTCGACGATCCGGCGTCCGCTCAGTTGCGCGAGCCGGTTGCGCCGCGTGTCGGGTGCCGGAATCGCCGCATTGCCGGGCAGCGACATGCCGAGTGCCTCGATCATGCTCGCCATCGACGAGGCGGTACCCATCGTCATGCAGGTGCCAGCCGACCGGTTCATGCAGACTTCGGCTTCGCTGAATTCCTGCTGGCTCATTTCGCCGGCGCGCACCATCTCCGACATCATCCACACGCCGGTGCCGGAACCGAGATTCTGACCACGAAATTTTCCATTCAGCATCGGACCGCCGGATACGCCAATGGTTGGCAGATTACAACTGGCCGCGCCCATCATCAAGGCCGGCGTGGTCTTGTCGCAGCCCATCAGTAACACCACGCCATCGATCGGATTGCCACGTATCGATTCCTCGACATCCATGCTCACCAGATTGCGAAACAGCATCGCGGTCGGACGCAATTGTGTTTCCCCGAGCGACATTACCGGGAACTCCAGAGGGAATCCGCCTGCCTCAAGAACACCACGTTTGACGAAATCGGCGAGCTCGCGGAAATGGCTGTTGCAAGGCGTCAATTCCGACCAGGTATTGCAGATGCCGATCACCGGCCGTCCGTCGAATTCATCCTGCGGATGGCCCGGCTTGCCGGTCCAGCTGCGATGCACGAAGCCGTCGCGATCCTGTTTTCCGAACCACGCCTGGCTGCGGCGTTTTGGAGGGGGAGTGCTCATGAAGTTCTCGTGGGGATTTTTTGCGAGGGAGGGAAGAGGGTTTCGACTCAGCATCACTATGGATTGATCATCGGATCGAAAGTTCAGGAGAAAAATCATGGCGGCACAGCGCGAATCGGCCAGCTACGGCAGCCTGAGGGAGAAGAGAGTCTTCGTGACGGGCGGCGGTTCTGGCATCGGCGCCAACATCGTCGCCGCGTTTGCGGAGCAGGGCGCGCGGGTGGCATTCGTCGATATCGACGTCGAGGCCAGCCTCGCGTTGTGCGAAGAGATTGCGCGCGACGGCCAGGAAAAGCCGATTTTCCGGCAATGTGACATTCGCGATATTCCCGCATTGCAGGAAATCATTCGCGAACTGGCTGCTGACATCGGCGACTTCGAAGTGCTGGTCAACAACGCCGGCAACGACCAGCGCCACACGCTGGAAGAAGTGACGGTCGACTATTGGAACGACCGGATCGCGATCAACCAGCGGCCGATGTTCTTCACCTGCCAGGCAGTCGCCGAAGGCATGAAGCAGCACGGCGGCGGCTCCATCATCAATCTCGGTTCGACCAGCTGGCATATCGCGAACGGCGGCTATCCGGTGTACACGACAACCAAGGCGGCGGTCAGTGGACTGACGCGCGGACTGGCGCGCGATCTGGGGCCGTACAACATTCGTGTCAACACGGTAACGCCCGGCTGGGTGATGACCGAGCGCCAACTGAAATTGTGGGTCGATGAAGAGGGCGAAAAGCTGATCGATCGCAGCCAGTGCCTGAAGGGCAGGGTGATGCCGTGGCATGTGGCGCGCATGGTGCTGTTTCTTGCATCGGACGAAGCAGCGATGTGTTCCGCACAGGAATTCATCGTCGACGGCGGCTGGGCATGACCAGCGCTGAAAACGCCATGAACGAAGCGACCGCACCGCAGCTGGGTATCGACTGGGGCACCAGCAACCGCCGCGCCTATCTGCTCGACGCGCAGGGAAAGCTCGCGCGCCAGCGCAATGATGATGCCGGCATCCTTCACGTCGACGGCGATTTCGAAAACTCGCTGAAGGCATTGCTGGACGCGCTCGAACTGCACCATGCCGACATCGTCATGTCCGGCATGGTGGGCAGCCGCAACGGCTGGCGCGAAGCGCCTTACCTGCCGGTCGAGCAGCCGATATCGCGCCTGCATGACGTGCTGATGGAGATTCAAACATCGCTGCCCGGCGTGCGTTGCCGCGTGGTGCCGGGGTATCGCTATCTCGATCCGCACGGCTTGCCGGATGTGATGCGCGGCGAAGAAACCCAGGTGCTCGGCGCGCTGCATTTGAGCGCGGCCGACGGCTGGTTCCTGCTGCCCGGCACGCACAGCAAATGGGTGCGAGTGGAAGGCGGGCGGATTATTGAATTTCTGACCTTCATGACCGGCGAACTGTATGCACTGCTGTCGCAGCATGGCACGCTGTCCCGGGTCATGGCGTCGGATGAGCAGAGTCCGGCTGCATTCGAGGCCGGGCTGCACGCGGCGCGCAACGGCGAGTTCACACACATGGCGTTTTGCTGCCGCGCGCTGGTGGTTACCGACATGATGCCTGCCGGGCATACGGCCTCGTATTTGTCGGGGCTGCTGATCGGCACCGAGTTGCACCACATACTGCAGCGGACCGGGCGCCATATCGATGCGCCGGTCCAGGTCATCGGCAGTCCGGCGTTGGCCGCGCGCTACCTGAGCGCGCTCGAAATGCTCGGCATCGCCAGTCGCGCGTGGCAGCCCGACGAGGTTTATGTCGCGGCGCTGCGCGCATTGTTCAATCTCAATGCGTGAGGCGCATATGGAGTTTCTCAAACCTTACCCTTGTCCGCTGGTTGCGATCCTGCGCGGCCTGACGCCGTCCGAGGCGCCGATGGTCGCGCGTGTTCTGTTCGCTGCCGGATTCCGGATGCTGGAAGTGCCGCTGAATCGCCCCGGCGCAATCGACGCGATGCACGTGCTGCTCGACGGCGCGCCCGGCGATGCAATCATCGGTGCCGGCACGGTTCTTTCCGTCGAAGACGTCGAAGCGGTTCGGGAAGCCGGCGGTAGTCTGATCGTGTCGCCGCATTGCGCGGAGGACGTGATCGCGCATGCGGTCGAGCGCGGCATGATCGCGCTGCCCGGCGTGGCGACGCCGACCGAAGCGTATCGCGCGCTGCAGGCGGGCGCGCAGGGCTTGAAACTGTTCCCGGCCGAGATGATTCTGCCGGCAACGCTGAAGGCGATCCGCTCGATCCTGCCCGAAGACACGCCCTTGCTCCCGGTTGGCGGTATCCACCCGCACAGCATGGCCGCCTATGTTGCCGCGGGCGCGACCGGATTCGGCATCGGCAGCCAGTTGTACCGGCCGCGCATCGGTGAAGCCGAACTGAGGCTGGCAGCCGAGGCTTTCATGTCGGCACGACAACAACTGCTCAGACAGCTGATGTAGGTGGTGGGCGGAAAGCTCGATTGCTGCAGCGCGGGATGGTAAAATCGCGGGTTATCTCGACATTTTTCCGCAAAGGTTTTTTCAGTGCTTTCCACCGCAAACATCACGATGCAGTTCGGCCCCAAGCCGCTGTTCGAAAACATTTCCGTCAAATTCGGCGACGGCAACCGTTACGGCCTGATCGGCGCCAACGGCTGCGGCAAGTCGACCTTCATGAAGATTCTGGGCGGCGACCTGGAACCGTCGGCCGGCAACGTGATGCTCGATCCGAACGAGCGCCTCGGCAAGCTGCGCCAGGACCAGTTCGCGTTCGAAGAGATGCGTGTGCTCGACGTGGTGATGATGGGCCATACCGAGATGTGGGCCGCGATGGCCGAGCGCGACGCGATCTACGCGAATCCGGACGCAACCGACGACGACTACATGAAGGCCGCCGACCTGGAAGCGAAGTTCGCCGAATACGACGGTTATACGGCCGAAGCGCGCGCCGGCGAATTGCTGCTTGGCGTCGGTGTGCCGATCGAACAGCACACCGGACCGATGAGCAGCGTCGCACCCGGCTGGAAGCTGCGCGTGCTGCTGGCGCAGGCGCTGTTTTCGAATCCGGACATCCTGCTGCTCGACGAGCCGACCAACAACCTCGACATCAACACCATCCGCTGGCTGGAGGACGTGCTCAACCAGCGCAACTCCACGATGATCATCATCTCGCACGATCGTCACTTCCTGAACCAGGTCTGCACCCATATGGCCGACATCGACTACGGCACGCTGAAGGTCTATCCGGGCAACTACGACGACTACATGCTGGCCTCGTCGCAGGCGCGCGCGCAGCAGTTGTCGGTGAATGCGAAGGCGAAGGAAAAGGTCGCCGAACTGCAGGACTTCGTGCGCCGCTTCTCGGCCAATAAATCAAAGGCGCGCCAGGCAACTTCGCGCGCCAAGCAGATCGAGAAGATCAAGGTCGAGGACATCAAGCCGTCCAGCCGCCAGAATCCGTTCGTGCGCTTCGAAGGCGAGAAGAAGCTGCATCGGCAGGCGGTTGAGGTGCAGGGACTGACGAAGAAATACGATCTCACGCTGTTCAAGAATGTCGACCTGATGGTCGAAGCCGGCGAAAAGATCGCGATCATCGGCGCCAACGGCGCCGGCAAGACCACGCTGCTGCGCTGTATCGGTGGCGCCGATATCTGTGGGCTGGCGGCGGACAGCGGCATGACGAAATGGGCGGAGAACGCCAGCGTCGGCTACATGCCGCAGGACCCGACCGAAGAGTTCGCGGTCGATTACAACCTGACCGACTGGATGGGGCGCTGGACCAAGGAAGGCGATGACGACCAGGCGGTGCGCTCGATACTCGGACGCTTGCTGTTCTCCGGCGACGACGTGAAGAAGTCGGTGAAGGTGCTGTCGGGCGGCGAGAAGGGCCGCATGATGTACGGCAAGCTGATGCTGGGCCGTCACAACGTGCTGCTGATGGACGAGCCGACCAATCACATGGACATGGAATCGATCGAGTCGCTCAACATTGCGCTCGACAAATACGCGGGCACGCTGATTTTCGTGTCGCACGACCGCGAGTTCGTGTCGTCGCTGGCAACGCGCATTCTGGAAGTGCGCAACGGCGAAGTGATCGACTTCCAAGGCGGCTACGAGGAATACCTCGCGAGCCAGGGTATCGAGTGATGAAAAAAACGCAGCAGGGTTGACGCCGCTGCTGCGCTTTCCAGGCTTGGAAGGTGTTCAGGGAATCGCTGTATCAGGAGGTCCGCTTTCGCCGAGGTAGAGCAACTGGTCGAGCCGGCTGCGCAGGCTGCGCGCCATTTCGTTTCCTTTGGCCTTTAGTACCGCTTCCAGATAGGGCTGGCGCAGGGCGCGGAAATCATCGATGGACGACGCTTTTTCGACCTTGAGCTGCAATCCATAGCCACGCAATCCTATCGTGCTCTTGATTGTCTCGGTGTAGAAATGGTAGACCGCCTGGAACTGGTTCTCGCCCTCGGGCAGGATTGCTTCCGCTTGCAGGGCAGGCTTTTCCGGCGGTGCGGCAGAGCCCGGCATGGCAGCAGCTTGTGACGCGGCCGGGATTTCGATGAAGCCGTTGTTGGTCAGCTCTTCGAGACCTTCCTCGCCGAGGCCAATGCCTGCGACTTTTTTCAGCAACTCTTCCTTGCTCTGCTTGCCGTCGATCAGAACCAGCAAGGTGCGCAACCGGGGCGCAAGATGGTGTTTGCGTGTCGCGATCTCTTCGCGGCCTTTTTCTGTTTTGTCAAAAACGGGATTACTCATAAATATGGTTTTCCATCGAAAAAGACAGGCAGCGGTTCCGCCGCCGCTTCATCGTTTTTTATTCTGGAGGGCAATCTGTTGCGTTGCCCATTTATAATGAAACGGTGCCGAATGTTATTGCTTTTTATCACGCCCAGTATGCTACCTATTTCATGTTGCGTAAATACATGCCGGATATTGGCAAAACGGAAAGCATGCATTTGATGCATGCTGCATGCGTGAGACCAGCTTGAAATCACCGCCGACCATTTGCTGAAACATATCGTGCATACTCGACCTTCGAGGTGCGCCAATCAAACGCTTCACACATCATGCCGATTCAACCGATCAAGACCATCGAATTCGAACGTCCGCAAATGGACGAGGGCACCAGTTGTACCGCGAACGCCTGGGCGCGTGTGCCTGCCGCGCCATCGGCCGCGGAAAAGACCGAACTCAAGGCGCGCATCAAACGTCTGCTGAAAGAAAAACAGGCAGTGCTGGTCGCGCATTACTACGTGGACGCAGACTTGCAGGACCTGGCCGAAGAGACCGGCGGCTGTGTTTCCGACTCGCTTGAAATGGCGCGCTTCGGGCGTGATCATCCGGCCAAAACGCTGGTGGTCGCCGGCGTGAAGTTCATGGGCGAGACCGCGAAAATCCTGAGCCCCGACAAGACCATCCTGATGCCGGATCTGGACGCCACCTGTTCGCTCGATCTCGGTTGCCCGGCCGACGAATTCGCCGCGTTCTGCGATATGCATCCGGACCGCATCGTGGTGGTCTACGCGAACACCAGCGCGGCGGTGAAGGCGCGTGCCGACTGGATGGTGACGTCGTCGATCGGCCTGCAGATCGTCGAGCATCTGCATGCGCAGGGCAAGAAGATCCTGTGGGCGCCGGACAAGCATCTCGGTGGCTACATCCAGAAGAAGACCGGTGCCGACATGCTGCTGTGGCAGGGCTCCTGCCTGGTGCATGACGAGTTCAAGGGCATCGAGCTGGAGTTGCTGAAGAAGGAGCATCCGCATGCGAAGGTGCTGGTGCATCCGGAATCGCCGGAAGCGGTGGTTGCGCTGGCTGACGTGATCGGTTCGACCTCGCAACTGATCGCCGCCGCGCAGTCGCTGGACGCACGCGAGTTCATCGTCGCCACCGACAACGGCATCCTGCATAAGATGAAAATGGCGGCGCCCGGCAAGCGATTCATCGATGCGCCGACCGCAGGCAACAGCGCGACCTGCAAGAGCTGCGCGCATTGTCCGTGGATGGCGATGAACGGGCTGCAGAATCTGGCCGACGTACTCGAATCCGGCCGCAACGAGATTCGGGTCGATGTGGAAACCGGGCGTCAGGCCTATGTCTGCATCGATCGCATGCTGGCGTTCGCGGCGCAACAAAAAGCCAGCGTGCGCCCCGGCGCCGACTTGGCGCAAGAACAGAAACTGTTTGCGGGGATAGGACCGGCATGAGCACTTTGCAAAATCCGTTTGCGCCGTTCGATGCGGCACTGGCGACGGCATTCGAAGACAATTTGCGCGCGGCGCTGACCGAAGACATCGGCAGCGGCGACGTGACCGGCCGTCTGGTGCCGGAAAACGAATGGGTGAAAGCGCGCGTGGTCGTGCGCGAAGCGGCGGTGCTCTGCGGCGCCCCCTGGTTCGAAGGCGTGATGAAGGAACTCGATGCGCGCATCCGTATCCAGTGGCGTTACGCGGAAGGCGCATCGATGGCGGCCGACAGCGAAGTCTGCGCGATCGAAGCGCCGGCGCGTGCACTGCTGACCGCCGAACGGCCGGCACTGAATTTCCTGCAACTGCTGTCGGGTGTGGCTACCGCCACCCGGCAATACGTGGACGTGATTGCCGGCGCCCGTGCGGCGATTCTCGACACGCGCAAGACGCTGCCCGGCTTGCGGTTGGCGCAGAAGTACGCGGTACGCGTCGGTGGCGGCCGCAACCAGCGGCTGGCGTTGTACGACGGCATCCTGATCAAGGAAAACCATATCGCGGCGGCGGGCGGTGTCGCGGCAGCGATGCGGGCGGCACTGGCATTGAACGCCGGTGTGTCGATCCAGATCGAAGTGGAAAGCATTGCTGAACTGCAGCAGGCGCTGGAGGCTGGCGCGACCTCGGTATTGCTGGATAACTTTTCGCTGCAGATGATGTGCGATGCGGTAAAGCTCAGCAACGGGCGTGCGGTGCTTGAAGCATCGGGCGGCGTCAACATGAATTCGGTGCGCGCGATCGCGGAAACCGGCGTTGACCGGATTTCGATCGGCAGCCTGACCAAGGACGTGAAGGCAACCGATTATTCACTGCGGATCATGGAATCGTCGACGGTGACGGAACAGCGTTAATCGGATGTCAGGTCGGGATCGTGGGCGCGGCATTCAGTGCCGACCGCCTGCTCGATGATCTCGGCCAGCCGCAAGGTAGCCGGCCCGGCACTGTCATGGTCGGCAAACACCAGGTACAACTGCACGAAGCGTTCGCCGCCCTTGCGCAGCGGCAGCGGTTTCAGCGCGCCTGACGCCAGTTCATTGCGGATTTTTTCTTCAGGGAACCAGGCAAAGCCATAGCCCATGCGCAGCGCTTCGATCGATGTCGCGCTGTGGCCGACAGTCCAGCGCTGCGTCGCTTCGACAGTGAGCGCATTGATATCGCGCTTGCTGCCGGAATCGCGGATCACGACATGCCGGTGCGCGCGCAAGTCGCGCATCGTCAATGGCCGGCCCAATTGATGCAGCGGATGATCCGGGCTGGCAACTGCGACGACACGCATCCGCATCAATGGCGTGGCCAGAAAACCCGGCGGCACCTGGCCGGCGATCGCCAGATCGACCTTGCCTTGCAGTAGCGCTTCCGAAGTGCCGCCCAATACCGATTCCATCAGTTCGATACGTGTGTGCGGGCTTTCCTCGCCCAGCCGTTCCAGGCATTCAAGCAGCAACCAGGTGGGAAACAGGATCTCGACCGCCAGCCGCAGCTCCGCTTCCCATCCGGCGGACAAGCGCTGCGCCGCGCGTTCCAGGCCGCTGGATTCTTCCAGCAAGGCCAGTGCGCGGCGATACAGAAACTTGCCGGTTGGCGTCAGCACGGCCTTGCGGCCCTGGATTTCAAATGCCTTCACGCCCAGCAGCGATTCAATTTTTTGTACCGCATACGTTACTGACGATTGGCTCTTGTGCAATACGGCCGCCGCCTGCGCGTAACCGCCGGTGTCGACTACCGCGATCAGGGCGCGCCATTGTTCGAGCGTGATGTATTGAGTCTCGGTCATTATCGGATGAGTAGATTGATAGACGCTAAATATTGATCTTTTTTATCGGGCGAGTAAATAGTTTAATGGACTCACACGACGACTCATCCACCGACTCATTCACCATCAAGCGGAGAATCAAATGAAAAACCTATTACAGATCAATGCCAGCCTGTTTTCCGGCAATGGCCAATCCACCCGCATGAGCGACCAGTTCGTCGCCACCTGGCGCGAAGCGCATCCGGATGGCCAAGTCACGCTGCGCGACCTCGGCGCCGACCTGGTGCCGCACCTGACAGCACAACGCTTCGGCGCGCTGATTTCCAAGCCGGAAGAACGGAATGCGGAGCAGCAAGCCGTGATCGATTTTTCCGATGCGCTGATCGACGAACTCCGCGATGCCGACGTGATCGCGCTCGGCCTGCCGATGTACAACTTCGGCGTGCCATCTTCGCTGAAAGCGTATTTCGATCATATCGCTCGCGCCGGCGTTACCTTCCGCTACACTGAAAAGGGACCGGAAGGCCTGCTGGCGGGGAAAAAGGTTTATGTGTTTGCCGCGCGCGGCGGCGTCTACAGCGGCACCGCGCTCGATACGCAGACCGGATATGTACGCGACTTCCTGCGCTTCATCGGGTTGAGCGATGTCGAATTCGTTTATGCGGAAGGCCTGAACATGGGCGACGCCAGCAAGCAGTCGGCGCTGAGCAATGCCGAGACTGCGATTCAGCAACTAATTTCGCCGGTACGCGCGGCCGCGTAAGCTGCGTGCTCCCGGCATTGACGGGAATTGATATGGATACCATCACCACCACAACACGTACCTTGCAACGCGTGATCGATTCGCTTGCCACTTCCGACGGCGCCGGCGTCAGGCTGCGCCGCAGCCTCGGAAGCGGGCAGGGCACGCGGCTCGATCCGTTCCTGATGCTCGATGAATTTTCGTCGGACAATCCCGGCGACTACATCGCCGGCTTTCCGGCGCATCCGCATCGCGGCTTTGAAACCGTGACTTACATGCTCGACGGTCATATGCGCCACGAAGATCATCTCGGCAATGTTGGCGAACTGAAAAGCGGCGGCGTGCAGTGGATGACCGCAGGACGCGGCATCATCCATTCCGAAATGCCACAGCAGGAGCAGGGCCGGATGCGCGGCTTTCAGCTGTGGATCAATCTGCCGGCGAAGGAAAAGATGAAGCCGGCGAGTTATCGCGATATCCAGCCGGAGCAGATTCCATCGGTCGCGTTGCCGGACGGTGGGCAAGTCAAGGTGCTGGCCGGAACGCTGGAACTTGATGGCGCGAGGACGCCGGGGCCGATACAAGGGCTGACCACCGATCCGCTGTACTTCGATGTCGAACTGCCGGCCGGAAAAAGCTTTTCGCATCCGGTGAAGCCTGGTTATCAGGCTTTTCTCTATGCCTATGAGGGCAGCGTGCGGATCGGCCCGCCTGATGCCGCGCGTCCGTTGAAGACGCGTGCCGCGGGCGTGCTGTCCGACGGTGACCGGATCGAGATGACCGCCGACGCGGGCGGTGCGCGCTTCGTCCTCCTCGCCGCGCGCCCGCTGCGCGAGCCGATCGCGCAATACGGACCGTTCGTGATGAACACGTCCGAGGAAATCGAGCAGGCGATCGCCGACTACCAGAGCGGCAAGTTCGCGCAGCCGGCGTCGTAATCCGACCTGCTGAAACGAATGGCGATACACTGCGATATCGCCATTCGTTGTTTCCGTTTACGATCCGCAGGAGTGCCTACCGATGACCGCTGCTTCCTTTTCGCTGTTGAAACCGCATGTGAAGGATCTTGGCGGATTTACCGTCAAGCGTCTGCTGCCCGGCCATCCGCACAAGATGGTCGGCCCGTTCATTTTCTTCGACCACATGGGACCGGCGGCCTTCGCGCCGGACCAGGGCATTGCGGTACGGCCGCATCCGCATATCGGTCTGGCGACGGTCACCTATCTGTTCGACGGCACGATCCTGCATCGCGATTCGCTCGGCACCGTGCAGCCGATACATCCGGGCGACGTCAACTGGATGACCGCCGGGCGCGGCATCGCGCATTCCGAGCGCACGCCGGAAGACTTGCGCAAAAGCGGCAGCGCGCTGCATGGCATCCAGACCTGGGTGGCATTGCCGAAATCGCATGAAACCACTGCGCCGGCATTCGAACACCATCCGGCGGCGACGCTGCCGCAGATCGAATTCCCCGGCGTCCGGGCGCGCCTGATCGCCGGATCGGCCTTCGGGCTGGAAGCGCCGGCGACGACGTTTTCCAAGATGTTCTACATTGCTGCCGAAATGGATGCGGGCGCCCGCCTGATGCTGCCGGCCGAGTATCCGGAACGGGCCGTCTATCCGGTCGATGCCGATGTGTCGGTCGATGGCGTTGCGCTTGAGGCGCAACACATGGCCGTGCTTGATTCCGGACAAGAAATTACAATAGAGGCTTTAACGGCATGCCGTGTGATGCTGCTCGGCGGCGAACCGATGGACGGCGACCGTTTCGTCTGGTGGAATTTCGTGGCCAGCAGCAAGGACGCGATCGCCGAAGCCAAGGAACGCTGGCGGCAACAGCGCTTCGGTGCAATACCGGATGAAACCGAATGGATTCCGCTTCCGGATGAACCGAAACCGGCGGAATCGTTCAGCTAGCCGTGCAGCAATGGCGGGCAGGCCCCGCACTATAAAACTGAAAATGACTGACACTGAAAAAAAAGCCGGTGAAGACGCAATCGACTACATCGCCTCGTCGCTGCTGCCGACGATCCATGGTGAATTCCATATCCACGTCTATCGGTCGCGCGAACAGACGCCGGTCGAGCATGTCGTGATGGCAATGGGAAATCTGCGCGATCAGGAAAAACTGCTGGTGCGCGTGCATTCCGAATGCCTGACCGGCGATGTGTTCGGTTCCTTGCGCTGCGACTGCGGCGCGCAGCTCGATGACGCGATGGCCCGCATCGCAAAGGCTGGCAGCGGCGCGATTGTCTATCTGCGCGGCCACGAAGGGCGCGGCATCGGCCTCGGCAACAAGATCCTCGCGTATGCGCTGCAGGACCAGGGGCGCGACACGGTGGAAGCCAATCTCGACCTCGGCCTGCCGGTCGATACCCGCGACTATCAGGCGGCCGAACAGATGCTCGCGCATCTCGGCGTGAAATCGATCCGGCTGATGACCAACAATCCCGGCAAGCTGGCCAAGCTGAAAGCTGCCGGCATCCATATCGCCGAGCGGGTACCGGTGCAGACCAGGCACACGAAGCACAACATCAAGTATCTGCGCACCAAGAAGGACAAACTCGGGCACATGCTCGATTTCGATTGAAGGGAAGGCGATTTTCCGGAGGTTCGCATGTTCAAGCATCTTGTTCTTGCCGCGCTGTGCAGCCTGTCTGCTGGCGCCGCATGGGCGCAAGTACCGAAATCCTGTCCCGCGATTCTCGACTACCACTTCAACCGCTTGCAGGACGAAGCGCCGCAAGACCTTTGCCAGTATGCCGGCAAGGCGGTATTGATCGTGAATACCGCGAGCTATTGCGGCTTTACGCCGCAGTACAAGGGGCTGGAAGCGCTGTACGCGAAATATGCGCCGAAGGGATTGGTGGTGCTGGGCTTTCCATCGAATGATTTCAGCCAGGAGCCGGGCGACAGCAAGCAGATCGCCGATTTCTGCTACAACACCTATGGCGTCAAGTTTCCGATGTTTTCGAAATCGTCGGTGATCGGGGCGAATGCGAACCCGTTGTACAAGACGCTCGCAAAAGTCAGCGGTACGCGGCCGAAATGGAATTTCTACAAGTACCTGATCGACCGCAACGGCAAGGTGGTGCAGTCGTATTCCAGCCTGACGAAGCCCGACGACAAGGACTTCGTTGCGGATGTCGAGAAGGCGCTGGCGCAGTAGAGAAAACGGCGGAAGGCGCTTCGCTTTCCGCCCTGCCGGTCAAAGTTAAAGAAACCGGTCCAGTATCTTCCTGCTCGCCTTGTCGAGCGTCTGCAAATCGCGGATCAAGAACTGGATGCCGTGGCTGTCCGCGATCAGCAGCGTCGATTGTGCGACCCGACGGATGTCTTCCTCGCCTTTCAGCACGAACTCGGTGTCGCCGCGATCGGTGTCGACCTGCCAGGTGCTTGGGGTAGCGAAGCTTGACACGTGGCGGATGCGCCGGATCTCCGGCAGGAATTCACGGCTCGCCAGTTCTTCGGCAATCAGTTGGTGCGCGCCCTCCGGTAGTGCCGCCAGCGATTCTATCCATGCCAGCTCATGCCCGTCGCCGTCCACCAGCGCCAGACCCTGCTCGGGCGCGGCGATCGGGAAGGCGCGTACCGGCACCACGCCTTCATGCACTTCGGAACCGTCCGCCGAGGTAAACACCAGCCTGCCGAACGCATTGCGCGTCAACGAGAAATTGTTCATGCCGCAAACTCCTGGTCCTGCGCGATCTCGATCGCTTGCTCGTTCTCCGCCAGCCGCACCTGCGCCTGGTGCAGCTTGAAATACGCACCTTCGCGCGCCAGCAATTCATCGTGATTGCCGACTTCGACGATCTGCCCGCGATCCAGCACCACCAGCCGGCTGGCGCGGCGCAAGGTCGACAGCCGGTGCGCGATTGCGATGGTGGTGCGGCCGCGCACCAGGTTGTCGAGCGCTTTCTGGATTTCGCGCTCGGTGGTGGTGTCGACCGACGAGGTCGCCTCGTCGAGGATCAGGATATGCGGATCGATCAGCAGCGCACGGGCAATCGAGATGCGCTGGCGTTCGCCGCCCGACAATGTCTGGCCGCGTTCGCCGACCAGCGAGTCGTAGCCGTGCGGCAGGCGCAGGATGAATTCATGCGCGTGCGCGGCGCGCGCGGCGGCGACGATTTCCTCGCGCGTCGCGTCCGGCTTGCCGTAGGCGATGTTGTCGGCAATGGTGCCGAAAAACAAAAACGGCTCCTGCAGCACCAGGCCGATGTTGCGCCGGTATTCGGCGATCGGCAGCGAACGGACATCGGTGCCGTCGATCCGGATTGATCCTTCGGATACGTCATAGAAACGGCAGATCAGGTTGACCAGCGTGCTCTTGCCTGAGCCGCTGTGGCCGACCAGGCCGATCATTTCGCCGGGTTCGATCGCGAGGTCGACGCCGCGCATCACCGCGCGATTGCCGTAACGGAAACCGACATTGCGCAATTCGATCCTGCCTTGCACACGCCCGAGGCGAACCGGATTGGCCGCTTCCGGCACGTTCGACACATGGTCGAGAATGTCGAAGATGCGCTTGGCGCCGGCCGCCGCTTTTTGCGTAACCGACACGATGCGGCTCATCGAATCGAGCCGCGTGTAGAAGCGGCTGATGTAGGCAATGAACGCGGTCAGCACGCCGACCGTGATGTCGCCATGGCCGACCTGCCAGATGCCGAAGCCCCATACCACCAGCAGGCCGATCTCGGTCAGCAGCGTGACAGTGGGCGAGAACAGCGACCACACCTTGTTGACGCGATCATTGACCGCGAGGTTGTGCTGGTTCGCTTCACGGAAACGCGCCGCTTCGCGCTTTTCCTGCGCAAACGCCTTCACCACGCGAATGCCGGGAATGGTGTCGGCCAGCACGTTCGTCACTTCGGACCAGATGCGATCGATCTTTTCGAAGCCGTGCCGCAGCTTGTCGCGCACGACATGGATCATCCATGCGATGAACGGTAGCGGCAGCAGCGTGATCAACGCCAGCCACGGATCGATCGATACCAGGATCGCCGCCGTCATCGCGATCATCAGCACGTCGGTCGCAAAATCGAGCAGGTGCAGCGACAGGAATACGCAGATGCGGTCGGTCTCCGAGCCGATGCGCGTCATCAGGTCGCCGGTGCGCTTGCCGCCGAAATATTCGAGCGACAGCCGCAGCAGGTGTTCATAAGTGGTGGTGCGCAGATCGGCGCCGATACGTTCGCTGACCAGCGCCAGGATATAGGTCTTGGCCCAGCCGAGCGCCCAGGCAAACAGCGCCGACGCCAGCAGGCCGCTGAGGTACAGCGCGGCCAGATGCACATCGATCGACTTGCCGTTCTGATAAGGAATCAGCACATTGTCCATCAACGGCATCGTCAGGTAGGGCGGCACCAGGTTGGCGGCGGTCGAGATCAGTGTCAGCAGGAAGCCAGCCAGCAGCCGGCCCTGATAAGGCTTGGCGAAACGCCACAGTCGGAACAGTGTCCAGGTCGACGGCGGCGTATGAATCTCTTTCGTGCAGATCGGGCATTCATCCTGGTCCGGCGGCAGCGGCGCCTTGCAACTGTCGCACACGGGCACTTCAGGTGCCTCAACCGGCTTGCCGGACACCAGCGCGTCGCATTGCTGCGCGAACTGGGCGATCAGCCGCAGCGCGGCCGGATTGTGGCCGAGCGTGTAACGCCAGTGCACGAGCCGCCCGCTGCGGTCATGCAGTTCCAGGCTGCCAACCCCGGCATGGTCATGGTGAACGAGTTCGAGGCCCGGCTGCAGCGGCCATTCGCTCCAGCCGGCACCGCCCGGCGCTTTCGCCAGCAGCCGGTGTTCGGTGACGGCTAGCAGGCCAGGCCGGAAACGCAGCTGCGCATCGAGATCGATCTCGACGGCGGCCAGCACGGATTCCTGGTTCGATAAACGGGATTGCACATCGGCGCGCCAGGCGTCGGGCAGGGCGTGGTTCGGTAACGACATTGACGTTGTTGGTTTTGTTGCTACTGTAGATGTTCGGTAGACGGGAAATGCATGGCGACAGGAACGTGACGGAGTGCCTGTCGTCGAGTTTTTCGGGGCTGTTCGCTGCATGCATACCGCATCGGGTGAGCGAACATATCATTTTACCCGCTCGGTAAATTCTTTTGCCCGAAGGTAAACCATTAAATTGAATGGCGCGTTGTTTCCAATTAAAACCTATAATTTCGGGCTGCTACTTACTGCCGTACTGTACCCATGACTAAAAAATACATTGATATTATCAATGTGATATCCCTGCGCGGCCCGAACATCTGGACCTATCGACCGGTACTTGAAGCCTGGGTCGATATCGGCGACCTCGAAGATGCGCCGTCCAACACGATCCCCGGATTTTACGAACGACTCAACGCATGGCTGCCCGGCCTGATCGAGCACCATTGCGGTATCGGCGAGCGCGGCGGATTCCTGCAGCGGCTGCGCGAAGGAACCTGGCCCGGTCATATCCTCGAACATGTGATGATCGAGCTGCAGAACCTGGCCGGCATGCAGACCGGTTTCGGCAAGGCGCGGCAGACGTCGAAGCGCGGCGTCTACAAGGTGGTGGTGCGCGCGCGCCATGAGCAGGTCAGCCGCCATGCGCTGTATGCGGCGCGCGACCTGGTGATGGCGGCGATCGAAGACCGGCCTTGCGACGTGAATGCGATCGTCGGCCAACTGCGCGAGATGGTCGATTCGCTCTGTCTCGGACCCAGCACCGCCTGCATCGTCGATGCCGCCACCGAGCGCCGCATTCCGGCGATCCGTCTCAATGACGGCAACCTGGTACAGCTCGGCTACGGCAAGCAGCAGCGCCGCATCTGGACCGCGGAAACCAGCCGCACCAGCGCGATCGCGGAAAGCATTTCCAGCGACAAGGACCTGAGCAAGCGGTTGCTGCAATCCTGCGGCGTGCCGGTGCCGGAAGGCCGGGCGGTCGACAGCCCGGAAGACGCATGGGAAGCGGCGTGCGACATCGGCACGCCGGTTGTGGTCAAACCTTCCGACGGCAATCACGGACGCGGCGTTTCCACCAATCTGAACACGCGCGAAGAAGTCGAAGCCGCATACCGGTTGGCAGTGGTCGAAGGCAGCGAAGTGCTGGTCGAGCGTTTCGTTCCGGGCGACGAGCACCGGCTGCTGGTGATCGGCGGACGGCTGGTTGCGGCGGCGCGCGGCGAAATCGCGTCCATCGTCGGCGACGGCGTATCGACCGTCACGCAACTGATCGACAGCCAGATCAATACCGACCCGCGGCGCGGCGCCACCGAGGAATTTCCGCTGAACTTGGTGCGCCTCGAAGACGATCCGGCGGTGGTGCTGGAACTGCAGCGCCAGGGATACAGCGGCGAGTCGGTGCCTCCCAAAGACAAGCAGGTGCTGGTCCAGCGGAACGGCAATGTCGCGTTCGATGTGACCGACCGCGTGCATCCGAGCGTCGCCGCCACTGCGGCGCTGGCGGCGCGGGTGGTGGGACTGGATATTGCCGGCGTGGACCTGGTGGCCGAAGATATCGGCCGTCCGCTGCACGAGCAGGGCGGCGCCATCGTCGAGATCAATGCAGGGCCCGGTCTGCTGATGCATCTGAAGCCGGCTGATGGCGAGCCGCGTCCGGTGGGGCGCGCGATTGTCGATCATCTGTTCACGGAACAGGAAGACGGACGCATTCCGGTGGTCGGCATCAGCGGCAGCCATGGCAACACCGAAGTCGCGCTCTTGCTGGCGCGCATGCTGCAAGTGCATGGCACCCATGTCGGCGTGGCCTGCAGCGACGGCCTGTTCCTGAACGACCGGCAGATCGAACAGACGGACTGCGCGAACTGGGCGTCGGCACAGCGCGTCCTGATAAACCGGGCATCGGAAGTCGCGGTGATCGAGAACGGCGCGCGCGCGATACTGACCGAGGGGCTCGGCTACGACCGTTGCAAGGTCGGTGTGGTGACCAATATCGATCCGGCCGCGACGCTGCCGGATTTGTATATCGACGATGCGGATCAATTGACGAACGTGATCCGCACCCAGGTCGACGTGGTGCTGGACGGCGGCGTGGCGGTGCTGAACGGCGGCGATGCGCGCGTGGCGGAGCTTGCGCGCCTGTGCGACGGCGAAGTGATGCTGTTCGGCGCGACAGCCGATATTCCGGCACTGGCACAACATCTGGCGGCCGGTGGCCGTGCGGTGTTCAGCGATGCGGGGCAACTGGTTCTCGCAACCGGCAGCGACAAAACCAGGCTGGTTTCGATCCCGTTCTCGTATAGCGGCCAGCGGCTGGAAAGCCTGCTGGCCGCAGTCGGCGCGGCATGGGCGCTTGGCCTGCGGGCCGAGATGATACGCGCCGGCCTCGCCACCTCTCAGCTACCGGGTGCGGCAGCCCGAACCAACTAATCGAAACGGGCTGCATTAGACAGCCCGGGCAAGAAGGGAATTCTGTTCATGGAAATTTCGCGGATCAGGGCGCTGCGCGGTCCCAACCTGTGGAGCCGGCATACCGCCATCGAAGCGATCGTTGCGTGCGGCGAGGCGGAACGCTCGCTGGCCTCGATGGCCGGCCTGGAAGCGCGGCTGCGCGATCGTTTTCCGCAAATCGATTTCCTGCTGCCGGGCGATGAAACGCATCCTGTGTCGCTGGCGCACGTACTGGAAGCCGCGGTGCTCGGATTGCAGGCCCAGGCCGGCTGTCCGGTGACCTTCAGCCGCACCGTCGAAACCGTGGAAAGCGGCACCTACCAGGTGATCGTCGAATATACCGAGGAGGTGGTCGGACGGCTCGCATTCGAACTGGCGCAGACCTTGTGCCAGGCCGCGATCGTCGACCAGCCGTTCGATCTGGCGCAGGCGCTGGCGCGGTTGCGCGAACTCGACGAGGATGTGCGCCTTGGTCCGAGCACCGGCGCGATCGTCGATGCGGCGGTAAGGCGTGGCATTCCGTATCGTCGGTTGACCGAGGGCAGCATGGTGCAGTTCGGCTGGGGCAGCCGGCAGCGCCGCATCCAGGCCGCCGAAACCGACGGCACCAGCGCGATTGCAGAATCGATCGCGCAGGACAAGGACCTGACCAAGATGCTGCTGCATGCGGCGGGCGTGCCGGTGCCGCGCGGACGCTCGGTGGCCGATGCCGAAGATGCGTGGGCCGCTGCCTGCGAGCTGGGCGGACGCGTGGTGGTCAAGCCGCGCGACGGCAACCAGGGCAAGGGGGTCGCGGTGAACATCGGCAGCCGCGAGGAAGTGATGGCAGCCTATGCAGTGGCGGCCTCGTTCCGTTCCGACGTAATCGTCGAGCGCTATCTGCCTGGTCATGATTTCCGCCTGCTGGTGGTCGGCGACCAGTTGGTGGCCGCCGCGCGGCGCACGCCGCCGCAGGTCATCGGCGACGGCGAACACACGGTGCAGCAACTGGTCGAGCGGGTCAACCGCGATCCGTTGCGCGGCGATGGCCACGCAACCTCGCTGACCAAGATCCGGCTCGATCAGATCGCCATCGCCACGCTGGCGCGCCAGGGCCTCGCGATCGACAGCGTGCCGGCCAAGGGCAGGCAGGTCGCGTTACGCAACAATGCCAATCTCAGCACCGGCGGCATTGCCACCGACGTCACCGACGACGTCCATCCGGAAGTCGCGGCGCGCGCGGTGGAAGCGGCGCAGATGGTGGGGCTCGATATCTGCGGCGTCGACGTGGTGTGCGAAAACGTGATCCAGCCGCTCGAAGAGCAGGGCGGCGGCGTCGTTGAAGTGAACGCGGCGCCCGGCCTGCGC
The DNA here is from genome assembly GCA_966211585.1 of uncultured Noviherbaspirillum sp. GTDB lineage: Bacteria > Pseudomonadota > Gammaproteobacteria > Burkholderiales > Burkholderiaceae_D > Noviherbaspirillum. Next base: position 292,983 of record CBIHNU010000001.1, read on the forward strand.
ATGCATCTGCAGCCTTCGTTCGGCAAGGGGCGCGCAGTTGGTGAAGCGATCATCAACGTAATGTATCCCGGCCTCGAAGACGGCCGCATTCCGGTGGTCGCGGTATCCGGCACCAACGGCAAGACCACGACCACCAAGCTGATCGGCCATATCCTCGCCGGCAGCGGCTTGCGGGTCGGCATGACCGGCACCGACGGCGTGTTTGTCGGCAGCCAGCGCATCGACAGCGGCGATTGCAGCGGCCCGCGCAGCGCGCGCAATGTGTTGTTGCATCCGGATGTCGATGCCGCGGTATTCGAAACCGCGCGCGGCGGCATCCTGCGCGAAGGTCTCGGCTTCGACCGCTGCAATGTCGCGGTCGTGACCAACATCGGCGTCGGCGATCATCTCGGCCTGAATTTCATCAGCACCGTCGAAGACCTCGCGGTGGTCAAGCGGGTGATCGTGCAGAATCTCGCGGTCAACGGCACCGCCGTGCTGAATGCCGAAGATACGATGGTGTCGAGCATGGCCAAGACCTGCCCCGGCATGGTGACCTTCTTCGCGCAGGACGCGCAGCAGATCGTGATGGCGACGCATCGCGCCAAGGGCCGTCGCGTGGTATTCCGTGACGGCGAGCACATCGTTGCATGCGAAGGCGAATTCCGGCAACGCATCGCGCTGGCCGACATACCGCTGACGCGCAACGGCACCATCGGTTTCCAGGTCGAGAATGCGATGGCGGCGATCGGCGCGGCATGGGCGCTGGGCATCGCCTGGGACACGGTGCGTGACGGCCTGCGCAGCTTCGTCAGCGACGCCAGTACCGCGCCCGGCCGCTTCAACCTGTTTTCATATCGCGGCGCGACGCTGATCGCCGACTACGGCCACAATCCGGATGCGATCGCCGCGCTGGTGGCGGCGGTCGAGAGCATGCCGGCAAAACGCCGCTGCGTGGTCATCAGCGGCGCCGGCGACCGGCGCGACGTCGATCTGCGGCGCCAGACCGAAATCCTCGGCGATGCGTTCGACCGCGTGATCCTGTATCAGGACCAGTGCCAGCGCGGCCGTGCCGATGGCGAGGTGTTGGCCTTGCTGCGTCAGGGCCTGGCGGGCGCCCGGCGCGCCAGCGAGATCGAGGAGATCAACGGCGAATTTGTCGCGATCGACACCGCGCTGGCCGGACTGGGCGAAGGCGACCTGTGCCTGATCCTGGTCGATCAGGTGGAACAAGCGCTGGCGCATATCGCGCAGCGTATTGCCGCCTAGATCGAGGCGCATGAATGGCATCGTCGGTCCGGCGATGCCGGATGACATGATCGCGTGTCGCGATCATGGCCTGCAATTCCTTGCCCTTGGCGGCAATGTACATGAACTGTACATCTGCCGACAGCACATCAAAAGCGGATGCCGACGCTCGCGCCGGTTCATCGCAGCATCTTTCAGCATGGTCCGGCCGGCAAGTCAGGCGTTCGCGCACCGATCACTTCCCGACATCGTAACGCCCACCCGCATATGAGCGGGTGCGCCGTAACGCAAAAATCCGCAACCGCTTCGCCGGGATATCCGCTGCGTAGTAGCACACGGGAATCCATCGAAAAATTCGCGTAAAGAGCCGCATACAGATTACGACATCCCTGTTCGAGATCGCGAAATTCACGGTGTTGTCGCACGACTGAAAAGCCTTGATGCGTTTGTGCTTTATCAAGCGAAGACTTGCGCCGGCTGTGTTTAATGGATTTGCCGTTTATCGATCCTGACGTCGCCGCCCGGTAATCTGATGGCGCGATGGAACAGGACGCGGCGATGAATGCAGTCCAGAGTTTTTGGGAGATCCCGCATGTCGTTGTCTCAGTTGCTGCTGATCCTGCGCGGCCGCCGCAGAATCATCGTGTACACGATCCTGTGTGCCGTTGCGATCGCGCTGGCGTTCAGCCTGGTGCTGCCGAAAACCTACAAGGCGATCGCTACCGTGGTGGTCAATTCGAAAGGCATTGATCCGGTCAGCGGATTCGCGTTGCCTGCGCAATTGCTTCCCGGGTATATGGCAACCCAGGTAGACATCATCAAAAGCAAGAGCGTCGCGCTGAATGTGGTGGAGCAGCTGAAGCTGGCGCAGCAGCCGAAGCTGCAGCAAAAGTTCGCCAGCGTGAACGATGGTAGCGGCACCATCCGCGACTGGCTTGCCGAGCGATTGCTGAAGAAGCTCGACGTCGCGCCTTCTCAGGACAGCAATGTGGTCGATATCCGCTTCAAGGGCGATACGCCGCAATTCGCCGCGGACGCGGCGAACGCGTTTGCCCATGCGTATCAGCAAACCAATATGCGCCTGCGGGTCGAGCCGATGAAGGCCGCCTCGACGTATTTCAACGCGCAGATCAAGGACTTGCGCGACCGGCTTGAAACGGCGCAGAACAGACTGTCCGCGTACCAGAAGGAAAAAGGCATTTCCAGCACCGACAACCGGCTTGACGTCGAGACGGTCCGGCTCAACGAGCTATCAAGCCAGCTGGTCACGGTGCAGGGAGAGCTGATGGATGCGTCATCACGGCAGCGCGGCGCGCAGGGCGCCGGCGCGGCGGAAGCGCCCGACGTGCTGGCCGATCCGCTGATCCAGAACCTGAAGGCGGCGCTGGTGCAGGCGCAGGCGCAGCTGGCGGAAATCGCGCAGCGCTTCACGCCCGAACATCCGCGCTACGAGGAAGCGAAGGCCGACGTCGATCGGCGCCGCGCCGAGTTGAGGCGCAGCATACATGCCGCGTCGAACGGCGTTTCCAATCGCATGAGCATTCTGCAGCGACGCGAAGCGGAGCTGTCAAGCGCGCTGGCCGCGCAAAAAGCCAGGGTGCTCGATCTGAATCTCGCGCGCGACGAAATAGCGGTGCTCGGCAAGGAAGTCGAGAGCGCGCAGCGCGCGTACGACACGGCAACGCAACGGTTTTCGCAGACCAGCCTGGAAGGGCAGTCGCAGCAGTCGGAAGTGGCGCTGCTGAATCCGGCACTGCCGCCATTCAAGCAGGCGAGCCCGAAGTTGTTGCTCAATCTGTTGTTGGCGCTGATGGCCGGCGGACTGCTCGGCGTCGGCCTGGCATTGCTGGCAGAGGTCGGCGATCGCCAGGTGCGCTCGGCGGCGGATCTGGCGGAGGTGCTGCAGGCACCGGTACTGGGCGCGTTTTCGTGGAAAGCTTCGGCGCCGCGCCGTATCCGCCTGCGCCGCTGGTTCGAGGCGCAACGATTATTGTCCGATCAAACGGGTTTGCAACGATAACCGGGCCGCATTGAACGACACCTGTTACATGACCGGAGAAGCAATATGAGTCATCCTATTCTGCCGATGCCTGCGCGGCAAAGGGGCACGGCTGAAACGGCCATTGGCCACATGCTGGTAGAGCTCGGCAAGCTGCGGGTGGAAGACACCGAGCGGGTGCTGCGGCTGCAGAACGCGCAAGGCCTGCGTTTCGGCGAGGCGGCGCAACGGCTGGGCCTGGTCAGCGACGACGATGTGCAGCATGCGCTGGCGCGCCAGTTCGGTTTCCGCTACCTGCGCAGCGGCGAAGGCGATTATCCGGTCGAACTGGTTGCCGCCTATCAGCCGTTCAGCCGTGAAACGGAAATGCTGCGTACGGTGCGCAGCCAGTTGATGGCGCGCTGGTTCGACGCGAGGCGCAAGACGCTGGCCGTCATTGGTGTCGATGCCGGGCAAGGAACCAGCCTGTTCTGCGCCAATCTTGCGATCGTGTTCGCGCAGCTCGGGCAACAGACGCTGCTGATCGACACCAATCTGCGACGGCCGCGCCAGCATCGCATTTTCGGATTGAAGGGCCGGCAAGGGCTATCCGATCTGATCGTCGGCCGGGTCGGCATGGAAGCGCTGGTGCGGACCGATACATTCGTCAACCTGTCGGTGCTGCCTGCCGGTACGGTGCCGCCGAACCCGCACGAGCTGCTCAGCAACATGCCGTTCACCGACTTGCACGCCAGCCTCGCCGATCGCTTCGACATCGGTTTGCTTGATGCCCCTGCGTTCACTGCCGGCGCCGATGCTTTCGAAGTGGCGCGGCGCGCTGGCGGCGCGTTGCTGGTGGTGCGCAAGGACAAGGCCCGTCTGCGCGATCTGGACGCGATCAACCGGCAACTCGATGGCGCAGGAATCCAGGTGGTTGGCTCGATCCTGGCCGATATCTGATTCACGCTCGCTGCCGCCATGCGACAGGCAACAGGAACCGAAGCACTGCGATGGACAGAATCGACAATGCAGACGGCGCGCCGGACGCGCAATGGTGTTGCGCGGATAACGGCGGCTTGCCTGTTTTCATGCGCATTTTCGTGCACCCCTTCATCGATGCGGGAAGCGGCATGATGCGCGCCGCCAAAATCAGATCGGCAATCACGCAACCCGGCGTGCTGGCCTTTGCCGATCAGACCCTGGTGTCGGCCGGAAATTTCTTCAGCCTGCTATTGATCGCCCGGCACCTAGCGGCGGAAAAATTCGGTCTGTTCAGTCTTGCGATGATGAGTCTGTTATTCCTGGCCAACCTGCATCGCGCGGCCTTCACGCAGCCGATGAACATACTCGGCGCCGCCGAATCGCGGCACTGCGTCACCGCCAGAATGCTGGTGCTGCTGCGCGCGCAACTGCTGGCGATCCCGCTGGCGGCACTGCTGCTGCTGCTGCTGTCGCTGCGCTTCTTCCCTCAGGCAGTGCTGCTGTTCGGCGCCATCTGCTACATCACCGGGTTCTATCTGCAGGAAACGTCGCGCCGCTACTGGTACACGGTACACCGCGTCGAACGTGCCATCGCCAGCGACATCATCAGCTATGGCGGGCAACTGGCTGCGCTGGCGCTGCTGGCAACGAGCGGCAGGATCGATGGCGGGATTGCGCTGGCGACAATGGGCGCGGCGTCGTTCGCGGCATTCCTGTTCGATCTGTGGCGCATGGAGCCGATGCCGACAGTGCGCCGGCATGAACCATGCTCGCTGCGTCTGCTGGCCGTGCAGCACTGGCCTCTTTCCCGCTGGCTGTTGCTGACCGTGCTGGCGATGTGGGGAGGCAGCCAGCTCTATCCGTTCCTGCTGGCAGCGCTGGGACCGGTTGCGGTGGCGTCGTACGTCGCCTGCCGCAACCTGCTGAATGCGATCGGCGTGATGATCCAGAGTGTCGGCAACTATCTGCCGGTACGTGCGGCGGCCTTGCTGCAGCGGCGTGGCAAGACGGCATTGCGCAACCACCTGCTGCGAACGCTGCTGCAGGCGACGTCGTTTGGCCTGGCGTTCGCGCTGCTGATCGCGCTGGCCGCCGAGCCGTTGATGCATCTGGCCTACGGCGGGCGCTACGACAGCGCAGTGTCGCTGTTGCGCATGTTGACGCTGGCCACGCTGTTCACGCTGCTGGGCGCGGTGCTCGGCGCCTATTCGCTGGCGATGGAAGATTCGCGTGCTTCCTTCCTGGCCAATCTGGGCGCGACCTGTGTCGCACTGAGTGCCGGCGCGTGGCTGATTCACACCAAGGGACTGCACGGAGCCGCAATCGCCGCAACGCTGAGCACCGCTACCTCGATGACGCTGCAGGCCATGCTGGTGTGGCGGCGCTTCAACCGCCTGTCCGATTCCGGGAGGTCGCGTGCGTAGCCGAGCCGCAAATCCGCGGCAGGCAGCGCTGCACATGCCCGCCGCAATACCACTAATGCCGCGCCCGGCAACGCAGGCGAGCGGACTCGACGGCCTGATGATGACCGATTACCTGCTTCTCGCCGCGCTGGCGCTGGCGCTGTTCGTCGCGGTGGATCCGCTGGAACTGGTGCTGGAGCGGATTGCCGTGGTCAAGCATCTGCCGCTGGTGCTGGCGTTGACATCGCTGGCGCTGGCGCTGGTCGGCAGCCGGGTGTTTCAATGGCGCCGCAGCCTGCCCGGCGTGGTGTCGCCGCTGTTGCCCTTGCTCGGCCTTGCGGCACTCATCCTCGCGGGAAGCATCTACGCACGTTTCCTGATGTATGTGCAGAACAGTTTCCTGGATGCCGGCCTTTACATGCTGGCTGCGCCGATCGCGGCAGCAGTGTTGCTGCGCAGCGGCGATCCGCTGCGCCTGATGCGCGCTTATACCATCATGCTGCTGCTGATGGCGGTAGTGGTCTTCGTCGGGCTCGCGGTGAATTACGGCGTGCGCCAGATCTACCATGAACTGGAGTACCTGTTCCCGCCGCTCGCGGTGCTGGTGGTGTTCGCCGCGCAACGCGTCTGGCTGCGCTGGCTCGGCCTGCTGTTCTTCCTGCTGTGCGCCTTCCTGTTCCACAAGAACACCGGCTATCTGTCGGGTCTGATTGCGGTCGTCTACCTGATGATTTTCTACGTCTGGCCGCGCTGGCGCCGCCATCAAGCGGTACAGCGGCTGACGCTGGTGCATTGGACAGTGATCGGCGTTCTCGTGGCCGCTGCGGCGCTGGCTTTCTTTCTCGCCAATCGGACCCATTATCTGCCGAGCGGCAATCCGCAGTTTCGCCTGCTGACCTATCAGCGCGCGTGGGAACGTTTCCTCGCATCGCCGTACTGGGGCACCTGGTTCGCCGCGCCAGGCTCGGAGAAATTCACCGGCTTCAATACCGGCGTCTCGAACAATATCCTGCCGACGCACAGCGACGTGCTCGACCTGATGGCCAATGGCGGCGTGCTCGCGATATTGTTGTGGCTCTGGGCGCTGCTGCGCATCGCGCGGCTGGCATTTCGCTCGATCCTGCATGCCGGCGCGCTGCAGCATCCGCTGGCGCCATATGCGCATCTGTTTGCCTGCATGTCGCTGGCCGGCGTGCTGACGTATTCGTTCAACCCGATCCTGCTGCAACCGTGCAAGGCGTTCCTATTGTGGGCCAATCTTGGCTTCCTGACTGGCATTGCCTTGCTCGCACAATCCGGCGCAGCGGTCACGATAAGCAGGAAAGAAAACAGATGAACGCGCCGCTTCCGTCGATTTCGCTGGTTACCTGCTCCTATCAGCAGGCGCGCTTTCTCGACGCCACGCTGCGCTCGGTGCTGGCACAACACTATCCGGCGCTGGAATACCTGGTGATCGACGGCGGCTCCAGCGACGGCAGCCGTGCCATCATCGAACGGTACGCCGCGTCGCTCGCGTATTGGGTGTCGGAGCCGGACCGGGGCCAGACCCATGCATTGATCAAGGGTTTTGAACGCGCGAGCGGCGATGTCTGCGGCTGGCTGTGTTCCGATGACCTGCTGCTGCCCGGCGCGCTGGAGCGGGTGGGGCGCTACTTCGCCGCGCATCCGGAGGTCGACGCGGTGTACGGCGATTCGATCTGGATCGACGTCAACGGCCAGCCTTTGCGGCCGAAGCGCGAAATGGGATTCAACCGTTTCGTGTTCCTGCACGACTACAACTATGTGCCGCAGCCATCGATGTTCTGGCGCCGCAATTTGTATGACGAAGTGGGCGGGCTGAACGCCGATTTCCAGATCGCGATGGATAACGATCTGTGGGAAAAATTTTCCGCGCGGACGCACATCGCGCACATCCCGTTCTATCTGTCCTGCATGCGCTACTACGCGGAACAGAAAACCAACGCACAAGGCATGCGCCCGACCGGACGCCGCGAAGGGCGATCGGTGATGCTGCGCGGTAGCCGGATCGCGAACGCACAACCGTTGCGGCCGATGCTGGCTGTCATTGCGCGCCTGCTGCGGGTGGCACAGAAAGCGGCGGCGGGCGGTTATACCGCGTCGGTGCCGGACGAGTTGATCCCCTGGCTGGACGCGCACGCCACGTATGGACTGGAGCCATGACATGTGGCCCGCGCGAAATGCACATCAACGGCGCTGCACCCGGCTGACGGCCGGTATCGTGCTGCTGTGCTGCGCAACCGGTTTCGCCCAAGCGACGGAGCGCCTGGTCGCGCCGCGTGACCCGACTGCGGTCGATGCCGGTGCCGGTACGCGCGCGCAGCCGTATCGCACGCTGGCTTATGCAATGTCGCAACTGATGCCCGGCGATACGCTGCGTATCGCCGCCGGCACCTATCGCGAAGCGTTGATTCTTCCCGCGCGCGCATGGTCCGTCGACAAGCCGACCCTGATCATCGGCGAGCGTGGCGGCGTCACGCTGCTCGGCACCGACATCGTGAACGGCTGGACCAGGCAGGCCAACGGCCTGTTCGTGAAGCAGCCGTGGCAACAGCAACCGCAGCAGGTGTTGTTGAAGCATCGGTCGCTGACACAGATCGGCGGCACGATTTTCGATGGCTACCCGGAACGCCCCGATCATCCGCTGGCCGGCCTGCACCGCCAGCAGGGCGGCATCTGGCCGACCCGAATCGCGCCGCGCCAGGCGCCGATGCCGATCGATAGTTTTTTCTATGATGCGGCGCGCCGCGCACTGGTGATTCGCACTGACGCGAAGGTTCTGCGCGACGGCGATGTCGAAGTGGCGACCCGGCCTTATCTATTGCTGGGCCGGGAGGTTGCGGGCATTACGGTCAGCAACATCCGTTTTCGGCACGCCAATACCTCGACGCTGAGCCGGCAGGGCGCGTTGACGCTCAGCGGCAATGGCAACCGCTTGCGGCGCTTGACAGTCGAGGACATGGACGGCGCCGGCATCGAAGTCGCGGGCGACGGCAACATCATTGCCGATTGCGTGGTCACGCGCTCGGGCTATCTCGGCATCAAGGCGCGCGGCAGATACAACCGGATTGTCGGCAACGAGGTCAGCGACAACAATATTCGCGGCTTCAACAAATGGTGGGAAGCGGGCGGCATGAAATTCATCGGCGGCGGCGGCCTGCGCGATTCCGTGGTGGCCGGCAACCGCGTGCATCACAACCACGGCGACGGCATCTGGTTTGACTGGGGCAACCGCGACAATACGGTGCAACACAACGTGGTCGCCTACAACGACGGGTTCGGTATCCATTACGAAGCCAGCTCCGGCGCGCGCATCGTGGCCAACCAGGTATTCGCGAACCGGCAGCGCGGCATCTACCTGCCGCACAGCAGCGACTCGGTGGTCGTGCGGAACCTGGTCGTAGCGAACGGACTGGACGGCATCGCGATCGTCGACGAAGGCCGTACCGATCCGGAAGGCAAGCTGAATTTGCGGCCGTACGACAACCAGGTGCTTGCCAACACGCTTGCATGGAACGACGGCGCGGCCGTCATCCTGCCCGGCGCTGCTTTCGCGAATCAATCCGATACGAATGTTTTCCTGCAGCGCGAAGGCCGGCTCTATTTTTCGATGGGCTGGCCGGCAAGTCGCGCCGACAGGAAAGATATCGATCGCTGGCGCGCGACGCAGGCGCAGGATTTGCATTCCATCGTAGTGCCGTCCGCGATCGATAGCGGAATCGCGCTGGCGCTGGAGCACGGCAACCTTGCGCCGGACTGGTCGCATCTGCCTGCGCGGGAATCGACGACTGGAATCTGCAAGCCGTGCCGACACTGAAACGAATAATCAGGGGAGAAGTGAAAAATGAATGCACTTCCAAGAATTCTGGTGGTACATAACCGATACCGATGGCCTGGCGGCGAGGATATCGTCGCCGAGGCGGAAGTGGCGCTGCTGCGCGCACACGGCCATGAAGTGGAAACCTACAGCCGGAACAACGATGTGATCGGTGCGATGCCGCGCATGGCGGTAGCGCAGGAAACGCTGTGGTCGTCGCGCACGACCGATGACCTGAGCGACCGCATCGTCAGTTTCCGGCCGGACGTCGTGCATGTCCACAACACGTTCCCGCTGGTTTCGCCGTCACTGTTCTGGGTCGCCGCGCGCAAGCGCCTGCCGGTGGTGCAGACGCTGCATAATTTTCGCCTGCTGTGCCCGCAGGCGATGTTCCTGCGCGAGAACCAGGTATGCGAGGATTGCCTGGGTGCGACGCCGTGGCGCAGCGTGGTGCGGCGCTGCTATCACGACTCGGCAACCGAGTCGGCGGTACTGGCCGGCATGCTGATGCTGCATCGTGCGCTCGGCACCTACCGGCACAAGGTGACGCGCTACATCGCACTGAACCGCTTCTGCCAGGACAAGTTCATCGAGGGCGGCCTGCCGGCCGAGCGCATCTCGATCAAGCCGAATTTCGTCGACATTCCGCATACCGTCGAAAAGGAGCGATCGGGCGGCCTGTTCGTCGGCCGCCTGGCGCAGGAAAAAGGAATCGACCTGCTGCTGGCGGCGCTGGACCGCCTGCCCGGCACGGTGATCGACATTGTCGGCGACGGCCCCGAGATGGAGCGCATGCGGCAGCACCCGGGCACGCGGCATGTGGGTGTGCTGACGCATGATCGCGTGCTGGCCAGAATGCAGAGCGCCGCCTATCTGGTGATGCCGAGCATCTGGTATGAAACCTTTGCGCTGGTGGTGATCGAGGCGTTCGCCTGCGGCTTGCCGGTGATCGCCAGCCGGCTCGGCGCGATGCAGGAGCTGATCGACGACGGGCGGACCGGCCTGCTGTTCGACCCCGGCTCAGCCGAAGACCTGGCAAATAAAATCCGCTGGGCGCAGAAAAATCCGGATGCGATGCGGTTGATGGGATACCACGCACGTGGAGAATATGCGGCGAAATACACACCGGGCAGCAATTACGAACAGCTGCTGGCGATTTATCGGCAGGCCATCGAAGAAAAGAACCGGCCGCTGCACTGAGATATGCACTGAGATACGTTTTAAGGGAAAACAGCAATGCGCCACACGATCCTGATTGCCAGCGTGATGCGCCCGGAAGGCGAAACCGGGATACAGACGCATTTCAAGACCTTTCTCGCGGCGCTGATACGCAGCGGGCGCTCCTGCGCGCTGATGACGCCGTATCTCGCGCGGCGCTGGAAAATTTATCCGCTGTTCGGATTGCGCAGGCTGATCGATCCGCTCAGCCGCCCGGCCAGCGTCTGGTGGTATCGCCACTGGCATGCGCATTTCCTGGAACAGATGCTGCGGCGGCGCTTGCGCAACGGCGAACCGGCCATCGTGTATGCGCAATGTCCGATGGCGGCAAGAGCCGCGTTGCGGGCTCGCGTATCGCCTCTGCAGCGCGTAGTGATGGCGGTGCATTTCAACCTGTCGGAAGCCGATGAATGGGCAGCCAAGGGCAGCATTGCGAGCGAGGGTCCGCTGTTTCGCGCGATCCGCAACATGGAAGCCGACGTCCTTCCGCGCCTCGACGGCCTGGTATTCGTCTCGGCATTCATGCGAAATTGTCTGCTGGCCCGCATCCCCGCGATCTCGTTCCTGCCATATGCGATCGTGCCGAATTTCGTCGACGATCCCGGCCTGCCGGCGCGCAGCCTGCCGGAAGGTGATCTGATCAGCATCGGAACAATGGAGCCGCGCAAGAACCAAGGCTATCTGCTCGACATCGTCGCCGCCGCGCGCAACCGCGGAAGGCCATTGCGGCTCACGCTGTACGGCGACGGACCCGATCGGGCGGCGCTCGAACAAAAAGCGCGCAGCCTTCATCTTCAGGCATTGGTCAGATTTCCCGGATTCGTGCGCGATGCGGCGCATGCGCTCGGCAGGCACCGCGCATATGTGCATGCGGCGCGGCTGGAAAACATGCCGCTCACGCTGATCGAGGCGCTGTCACGCGCGGTTCCGGTGTTTGCGCCGGCGGTCGGCGGCGTGCCGGAGATATTCGACGACGGCGTGGAAGGACGCGTACTGCCGCTCGACGATGCGGCAGCTGCGGCGGGCCGGATCATCGAATGGATGAACCGGCCCGAGCGTCTGGCGCATGCCGCTGCGGCGGCGCGAAACCGCTTCCTGCGCGAATTTCAGACCGACGTCGCCGCCACGCGGCTGGCCGATTTTCTCGATACGTTTCTCGATCCGATCGTCGGCAGCACGCATGCGTTCGCGCCGCCGCAGCAGGTGCCAGACGCCGCCGTCCGCAAGGCAGCCAGGCTAGGTTAAATCGCCTGGTTCTCGATCAGCACCGGCTTCATGCCGATCGTGACCGACTGGCCGGCACCGACCGACGTACTCTGCGCGTCGATGGTGCGCATCCGGGTATCGCCGGCCGGGACCGTGAAGCTCGACTGGCCGTTCGCATTCCACACGATCGTGCCGTGGTAGCCGTTAGCGCGCGACAGCTGGCACTGGTAAATGCCGCCGCTGTTCGTGCAAGGCGACATGCCCGCGCCGACCAGCCAGCCATACACCTGGCCATAGGCGATGCCCGGCTTGAGAATCTGCTTGGTCGTGCGATCGTACAGCGTGCCCCAATTGAAGTGCTCCCAACCGTACCAGAACGAACGATCGATGCCCTGTGAAAAGCTGAGCACGATATAGCGTGTCAGCCACGCAGACTGCTGATCCTGATCCGCGCCCATCGGCCAGCTGCTGTCGCCCCAGCTATGCTCGGTATCCCACAAGGGCTTGCCGCTCAAGCCGTACTTGTTCTGCACTGAATGCATGTTGTCGGCGAGCGTGGTGATGGCTTCCGGCGCGCTGTACAGGTAGCCGTGGAAGGTGGTGATGTCGGTGTACTGCGCGCCGCCGGCGGCGAAATAGCCGTCCATCCACACATGCGAATTGGTACCCTGCGGCGCCGGCGACAGCACCGTGCCGCCCGTGTTGTGGATGATCGTCGATGCTTCCCGCGCCATCGCGACCAGCTGCGCATCCGTGCCTTTCCAGAAGTTGCCGGCATTCGGCTCGTTCCACATTTCCCAATACTTGATCTTGCCCTTGTAGCGATTGGTGATCTGCGTGACGAAGTCGGTCCAGGCCTGCATCTGCGGCGCATAGCAACTGCCGTTCTGTCCGCCGTCGCAAGCGCCGCCGGCGTTGGTCGATGCCCATGCCGGAACATAGCCGAAGGTGTACACCAGCTCGACGCCATGACTGAGCGAGTCGTTGACCAGCGTGTCCAGGTTCGCCCAGTTGTAAGTGCCTTGCGACGGATTGATATCGGCCCACGACACGCCCGGCCACGAATCCCAGGTGCGCTGCGTCGCGAACTTCACCGACGGCCAGCCGTCCGCACTCTGTGCAGCCAGATGCATGCCGAAGAATTCCGGTGGCACGATGCGGCCGGTGATCGGCGTCGGGTTGCTCGTGCTCGTGCTATTGCTCGTACTGTCGGTCGGCGTTGTTGTTGGCGCTGTCGTGGTGGTAGTGGTGCTAGTGGAGGTATTGCGCGGCATCTTGAATTTTTTTCCAGCCATCACCGTCGTGCCGTCGGCAGTGGCCGTATCGCCGGCACTCGCGCTTGTACCATCTCCGGAACCACCACCGCAAGCGGTGAGTATCGCCGTGAGACCAATTCCGAGTGCACAGCGCAAAGTTGGCTTGAAAGCCAATGAATACGTCATTCCTATCATCCCCAGAAAGAAGGAAGGCCGCCCGCAGGTCGACTTTCCTTTCGTTAATAGAGCCGATTGGAATGTGTTTCTTCAAATAAAGTTCAACGCGGAAATAAATACTTTGCCTCAACGAAGATCCATGCGAATCCGTCGAAGCCGGGAGAATTGAATGAATGAAAACTTGCGGCGCGCGGGTGCGCGGTTGTGCTGCATGCAGCGAATATGGCAGCGATGGAATTATTTGTAGCGCTGCCGCATTAACTTGCAGTTCAACGATCGTTCGCGTTCGTGCCGCTGCGCTTTTTCATCTCGTTTGTGGACGCTCAAATGCGCAACGACATGGCAATCTAGAATGAGGCTGTCTTCCGGATTCCGTTGACGCGGCTGCGTCTGTTTGCAGCGAACCGTCCTTCCGGCGTTCGAGGTGCAACCGATGGGAGCCGCCGATGCCTGAGTCCGAACCCGACCGTAATGCAGCGTTGTATTACCGCCATCGTTTGCCGGTACGCATCATGCACTGGATTAACGTCCTCGCATTTTTCATGCTGCTGATGAGTGGGCTGCAGATCTTCAATGCGCACCCCGCGCTCAATTGGGGAAAGTCGTCTTACGACGGCAAGCCGCCGCTGCTGCAGATGGGAGCGAGCCAGATGCCGGACGGGAAAATCATCGGCGTCACACAAGTGCTCGGTCATCCGTTCGTCACTACCGGCGTGCTCGGCGCATCGCGCGGCCCGGGCGGCGAACTGGTCGAGCGCGGCTTTCCGGCATGGGTCACGATTCCCGGGCCGCAGTGGCTGTCGATGGGACGCCGCTGGCATTTTTTCTTCGCCTGGATATTCGTGCTGAACGGCGCGGCCTTCATCCTGTATTCGATCTTCAGCCGTCATCTCGCGCGTGATCTCGCGCCGACCAGAACCGACTGGCGCTCGATCGGGCAATCGATCAAGGATCATCTGCTGCTGCGCCATCCGCAGGGCGAAGCCGAAAAGCATTACAACGTGTTGCAGAAGCTCACTTACCTGATCGTGATCTTCGGCCTGCTGCCGTTGATCGTGCTGACCGGCTGGTCGATGTCGCCGCGACTCGACACCATCATTCCCGGCTGGATCGATGTGTTCGGCGGACGGCAGTCGGGCCGCACGATCCATTTCGTGCTCGCATGGCTGCTGGTCGGCTTCGTGCTGATCCATGTGTTCGAAGCGATCATCAGCGGCTTCTGGAACAACCTGCGTTCGATGATCACCGGCCGCTATCGCATCCACACCGGGGAGGCACCACATGAACCGCATTGAAGCGCGGCGCCGTCGCTTTCTCATGCGCGCACTGGCTCTCGGCGGTGCGGGATTGCTGGCCGGCTGCGACCGCTTGTCGCGCACAGAATGGTTTCCAGCTCTGCTGCAAAGTGCGGAAGGCCTGACCCGACGCGCGCAGCATCTGGTGACGCCGCGCCGTACGATGGCGCAGGAGTTCAGCGAAGCGGATCTGTCGCCGAGCTTTCGCAGCAACGGCACCGCAAATCCCGACAATCCGCAATACCAGGCGCTGGCGGCGAACGGCTTCTCCGATTACCGGTTGAAAGTCGGCGGACTGGTTGATCGCCCGCGCAGTTTTTCACTCGCCGAACTGCAGGCGCTGCCGAGCCGTACCCAGATCACGCGGCACGATTGCGTCGAAGGCTGGAGCGCGATCGGCAAGTGGAAAGGTGCGCAACTCGGCGCCTTGCTCGACAGCGTCGGCCTGCAATCCGGCGCGCGCTACGCCGTGTTCTATTGCGCCGACCCGATGGATGCGAGCGGCACGCGCTATTACGAAAGCATCGACATGGAAGATGTGCATCATCCGCAGACGCTGCTCGCCTACATGCTGAACGACAGGCCGCTGCCGGTGGCGAACGGCGCACCGATCCGGCTGCGGGTCGAGCGCCAGCTCGGCTACAAGATGGCGAAATACGTGATGGCGATCGAACTGGTCGACAGCTTCGCGCATATCGGCGACGGCAACGGCGGCTACTGGGAAGACCAGGGCTACGAGTGGTATGCGGGAATCTGAGCACTGCGCTCGGGTCCGATTGCAGCATTGCAGGAAACGCATCACGCACTTCAAATTCGATAATTCTTTGTGGAACTATTTTCAGCCCGGCAAGCTCCTAACAGGGTTTGCAGCCAGGGCCGAGTGCCACAAAGTCAATGACGAATTCAACATATCGCTGCAGCCAGAGGAGACTATTCGCACTGTGCCTGCCGCTTGCGCTTGCCGCGTGCGGCGGCTCGGAAAAATCCGGCACCACCCAATCCGCCTCCGCATCGATCGCTGACAGCGGCACGACAACGTCAGCCACCGTCGCCGCGTTGCCGCCTGTGACGGCGCCCGATGCGACGCAACCAGTGCTACCCATGCCAGCCGGCATTGCGAACGGTAGCGTCGTCGAACTGCAATGCGGCAGGATTTATCGCGGCACGCTGGATTTGAAGGGGAAATCGAACGTGACCGTGCGCACCGTCGGCACTTGCGGCAAGGCCGTGCTGACGCCAGGACAGGCAATCACCGGATGGACACAATATCAAGGCAATATCTATTCGGCGCCGGTTTCGTTCGCCGCCGCGCAGCTGCTGATCGACAGCCAGCCGGTCGCGCAGGCGCACTGGCCGAACCGGCCGCAAACCTGGGCCAATGCCAGCAGCGCAAGCGCGAACAGTCTCAGCTACGCAATGCCGAATGCGGACCTGGCGGGAGCGACGCTGGTCTTTCGTCCCTACGATTGGGCGATCGAGGCGCGCAACATCACCGGCTACGCGAATGGCGCAATGGCCGTCAGCGCAACCGGCAACCCGGCCTACGACGGCTATGCATTGAACGGCCCGGTCGACTTCTACGTCGAAGGCAAGTTGTGGATGCTCGACGAGCCGGGTGAATGGGCGGTCAGCAATGGCCGGCTGTATGTGTGGACGCCGGACGGCAAGTCGCCCGAAGGCCGCGCATGGGCGGCTTCGGACCAGAACGCGATCGAAGCGTCCGACTCCAGCGGCATTGCGATCGACGGCGTGCGCGTGTATGGCGCGGCGAACGGCATCAACGCGATCGGCGCAGTGAAGCTCGGCATATCCAATGTCGACATCGTCAATTCATCGGAAAGCGGAATACAGAACTCCGGCGGTTCAGGTCTGATGGTGGACCGCAGCAGCATCCGCAATTCGCGGCATGACGCGATCTCGGTGCACTGGGGCGGCGGTGGCGAGACGATCAGCAACTCAAGCATCGACGCATCCGGCGTCATCGGCATGCCCGCCAATGCGCGCGCCGCGATCGACCTGACGGTCGGCGACGGTTCGCACATTCTCAACAACAGCGTGACCAATTCCGGCTACATCGGCATCCGGTTTTTCCGCAACGCGGTTGTCTCGAAAAACACGATCGACACTGCCTGCGCCGTACTTACCGATTGCGGCGGATTGTTCACCTCCGCCCGCGACAAGCTGGCACTAAACACGCGCATTGACGGCAACACGGTCAGGAATGTCGGGCCGGCGCAAACGCTGGCCTGGGCGATCTATCTGGGCGACTACGCAAACGGCACCACGGTGGTCGACAACATCATCGCCGGCAACGGCAACGGGATGAACATTTTCGACGGCTTCAACAACAGCATCAGCGGCAATACCTTCTCCGACAGCACGCAGGCGCATATCCAGATGTCGGAAAGCGGCAGCACCGCCAGCGTGCGCAACAACACCGTGACGGGCAATACCTTCGTGGCGAGGAAGGGAGAAGAGACTTATCGTATCAGCAGCGATATCGGGACGACGTCGGTTGCGCAATTCGGCAGCTATGACAACAACAGCTACAAGAGTTCTTCGGCGGTGTTCGCGAACTATAACGGGGAGCCGTTGAGTTATGCGGAGTGGCGGGCGAGGACGGGGCAGGATGTGGGGTCTATTATTGCAGCGCCTTAGCAGTTCGGTGTATGGGTGTGGTGGCTTGCGCTCCGGTGATTCGATACAGTTTGCGCTCCGATGATTCGATACAGTTTGCACTCCGGTGATGCAATGCGGTTGGCACTTCGTGGAGGCTTGCCGGGACTGGCCCCGGCGGGCCACTCCCTTTCTTTGCTTCGCCAAAGAAAGGAAGCAAAGAAAGGCGACCCCAGACGCTGCCCTTCGGGTTCCCGAAAAAAGCCAGCACAAAGCGGGAAATGAAATAACTCGCCCTCGCTGCGCTCGGTGCTCAGACAGATTTCATTTCTGATCCGCTTTGCACTGCCTTTTTTCGGCAGCGTCCCAAGGGGTTTTAACGGCAACACCGATCCTCAGACCATTCTTCGCGGGATCATGGGAACAGCACTGGCGATGCCGATCGCACTGGCGGTTTTGCTTTTGCTTTTTGGTTTTGGGGTTTGGTTTTGGGCAGTTCCGCTGTGAGCTGCCGAACCAATCCGGTGGGAAGCGGAAACAGAAGCGCAAATGTTTGAGCCGCAGGCGAGTTTTTGCGCTTCCCGCTTCGTGCCGGATTGGTTCGGGAACCCCGAAGGGGCAGCGAGCCGCGGTCGCCTTTCTTTGCTTCCTTTCTTTGGCGAAGCAAAGAAAGGGAGTGGCCCGCCGGGGCCAGTCCCGGCTACTAACCACGAAGTGCCAACCGCATTGCATCACCAAAGCGCAAAACCCCAACAGCGCAAGCCAACAAACTCAACCATTCAACCCGCCCGAATCACCGCCAGCCCCTCCAGCAATAAAGTCGCATGATCTAAAAACGCCCGCAACTTCGGCGCCATATGCCGCGCACTAGACACCACCAGCTGCACCGGCAACGGCGCCGCCTCGAATTCAGGCAGCAGCCGCACCAGATCCCCCTGTGCAAGATCGTCCGCCACCTGATAGGAAAGCATCCGCGCAATGCCGCGTCCGGCCTTTGCCGCCAGCAGTACTGCGTCCACTTCATTCACCATCAGACGCGGCATCAGTTGCACCACGCGGTCCTGTCCGCCATGCTGGAAACGCCATTCGGGGAGCGCACCGAGACCGGAGGTGAAAATGATGTCGTGCTGCGCCAGTTCGGCAAGCGTCTGCGGCGTACCGCGTCGTTCCAGGTAGGCGTTGCTCGCCACCAGCACGCGCCTGACTTCGCCGACGCGCCGCGCGACCAGGCCCGCGTCGGGTAGCCGGCCTATCCTTACCGCGACATCGAGCCCTTCGTCGATCAGGTCGAGATTACGGTTGTTGAGCACCAGCTCCACCTGCATCTCTGGATAGCGATCGAGATAGCTGTTCACCACCGGCGCGACATGGCGGCGTCCGAACACGACTGGGGCCGTGACCCGCAATAAGCCGCGCAACGGCGCGGCGGCATCTTCGTGAACCGCCGCCGTGTAGTCGGCCAGCACGCGGCGCGCCTGCTCGGCCAGCCGCTTTCCCGCTTCGGTCGGCGCCAGGCGCCGCGTGGTGCGTTCGACGAGACGGGTGCCGATCCGTTCCTCCAGCGCGACCAGCGAGCGGGTGACCGCCGGTGGCGAGCGGCGCAGCTTGCGCGCGGCACCGGCCAGGCTGCCGGCATCGAGAATGGCAATGAATATTTCGAGTTCTTCAAGGCGGTCCATGATTTCACCATTCCATTCAATGGAATATTGAATTGCAAATATGGGTAATTTACATCACCAGGAGGAATGCTTAAGATCGTCATGACCATTCTTACAGGAGCAAGCCGCCATGACCAAAACCGCCATCACGCTTTACGCAACGCCGCTCTCGGGACATTGCCATCGGGTCGAACTGTTGTTGTCCATGCTCAAGCTGCCCTATACCGTTATCGAAGCGCCGGCAGCGGTGCGTGCATCGGCGCAATTTCGCGTGCTGAACCCGCTGGGCCAGATTCCGGTGCTGACCGACGGCGACCTCGTGCTGTGCGACAGCGGAGCCATCATGGTGTACCTGGTCAAGCGTTATGCGCCCGATAGCCAGTGGCTGCCGCAGGATGCAATTGCAGCCGCGCAGGTGCAGCGCTGGCTGTCGATCGCGGCCGGCGAACTGAAGTACGGCCCGGCCGCAGCACGGATCGCAGCCTTGTGGGGCGGCGGGGCCGATCGCACCGGCGCCATCGAGATCGCCAACCGGCTGCTGCCGTTCATGGAAGCGCATCTGGCCAATCGCACTTACCTTGCCGCCGACCATCCGACGCTGGCCGATCTCGCCTGCTATTCGTATGTCGCGCATGCGCCGGAAGGCGGCATCTTGCTCGATCCATATCCGGCACTGTGCGAATGGTTGGCGCGCATCGAAGCACTGCCGAACTTCAAGCCGATGCCGCGCTCGCAAGCAAAGGCCGCATGATGGACGGCTCGACGACGGCCGGACCGTTCCACGCAGGCGAGCTGCGCGCACAGGCGCTGGCCGGCGGCGGTGCTTCCGGCGGGGCGATCCGCGATTTCATGCCGGAACAGCATCGGGATTTTTTCGCCGGCCTGCCGTTCCTGCTGCTGGCGACTGTCGACAGCGAGGGCGCACCGGTCGCAGGCGTCGTCTCCGGCCCCGCCGGGTTCGTGTCCAGCCCTGACGAGCGCCGCCTGCATTTACATCCGGGGTTCACGGTGCAGGGGCCGGCTGCATCGCTGCTGCGACCGGGGCAGTCGATCGGTCTGCTCGGCATCGAGCTCCACACCCGGCGCCGCAACCGGGCGAACGGTGTAATTTCTAGCGTCGACAGCGGCGGACTGCGGATCGCGGTGCAACAGTCGTTCGGAAACTGCCCGAAGTACATCCACCCACGCGAATTGCATCATGTGTCGGCCGCAGCCGGAACGGCAATGCCGACAGCCGCGTTTTCCGGACTGGACGAAGAAGCACGCAAACAGATTTCCGCCGCCGATACCTTCTTTGTCGCAACCAGTTCCGGCGCGGCCAATGGAGCACACCACGGCGTCGACATCTCGCATCGTGGCGGACCGCAAGGCTTCATCGATATCCGCGGCAATACGCTGACGATTCCCGACTTTCGCGGCAATCGCTACTTCAACACGCTGGGAAACATGCTGCTCGAACCGCGAGCGGCGTTGCTGTTCGTCGATTTTTCAAACGGCGATCTGCTGCATCTGCAGGGCAGAACCGAGATTCTATGGAACGCCGCCGACCAGGCCGGCGGCGTGGAGGCGGAACGGCGATGGCGCTTTCATACGGAACGCGGTTGGCGGCAGTCCGGCGCGCTGCCTTGGCGGCAGATCGGATAAGCGCGGATCTATCGCGGTGACGGCAATTGGAATTGATGGGTAATATACTGGTTTTACATACAGTATTATTAACCCATGCCAAGTTCCGAAGACCACCAGAAGCCACCGTCGAAAGCGCGAAAGGGGCGCGGCGCGGTATCGAACCTGCAAGGCCGCTACGAATTGCAGGCGCGGGAATATCTCGACGACGGCTGGCCGGAAGGTGACGAGGTGGACGACCCACCATCTCCGAAAACCCGCATCACCGAGGAGCACGCCAAAAGCATCCTGACACGCAACGCCTCTCCCGACCTCCCGTTCAACGTGTCGCTGAATCCTTATCGCGGTTGCGAACACGGTTGCATTTACTGCTTCGCCCGTCCGTCGCACAGTTATCTCGGCCTGTCGCCGGGGCTCGATTTCGAGAGCCGAATTTTCGCGAAAATCAATGCGCCGGAACTTTTGCGCAATGAACTGGGCAAAGCCTCGTACGTGCCGGAGCCGATCGCGCTCGGCGTCAACACCGACGCCTATCAGCCATGCGAGCGCGGCTTGCAACTGACGCGGCGCGTGCTGGAAGTGCTGCATGAATGCGAGCATCCGGTCGCGCTGATCACCAAGTCTTCGCTGATCGAGCGCGACATCGACCTGCTGGCCGCGATGGCCGCCAAACGGCAGGCGGCGGTCGCGGTCACCATCACCACGCTCGACCCGCAGATCGCACGCACGCTGGAACCGCGCGCTGCGGCGCCGGCACGCCGGCTGCGCACCATCCGCACGCTGACGGAGGCTGGCATTCCGGTTGGCGTCAGCATCGCGCCGGTGATTCCGTTCGTGACCGAACCGGATCTGGAACGCGTGCTGGAAGCGGTGGCGCAGGCGGGCGCCGTCAGCGCGAGCTACATCGTGCTGCGCCTTCCGTGGGAGGTGAGGCCGCTGTTCGAGCAATGGCTGCACACGCATTTTCCGGAGCGCGCGCAGCGGGTGATGAATCGGGTGCGCGACATGCGCGGCGGCAAGGATTACGACGCCACGTTCGGCAAGCGGATGCGCGGCGAGGGCGTGTGGGCCGACCTGATACGGCAGCGCTTCGACAAGGCCGCCAAACGCTTGGGCTTCGGCGCGCGTGCGAAGGTTTTCGGCGCGCTGGATGCGTCATGCTTCCGACGCCCGGCGGCGCGGGGAACGGGCGCGCAGCGCGATCTGTTTCTGTTCTAGCCGGATTGCATGCTGCGTTGCTGTTCCCTGCGCAGGCAAATCTATCGGCGGTGCAACGCGGACAGACATTGTTACAAGCTTTTTGACGCTCGATGCGATTTTGGCCTTTAATGGAGGCATGTGAGGAAACATATGAGTCAAGGAGCTATCATGCATGCGCATCCTTTTCTTGCCGTCGGATTTGTTGTCGTGTCATTGATCGGCACATCGTCCGCCTTTGCCAATGCATACTGGATTCACGCCGGAGGTACCGGCCGACACGATGTCGCGCCACCAACATCCATAACGCCGCCGGGGCCGTTCCTGCAGATCAATCCCTCTCCCTATCTGTATCCGCAAGTGCCGCAGCAGCAATCACCGCAATATGGACAGCCGCCGTTCGGCATGGGAGAGAGCTGGCAGGAGCAGCAGTGGAGAGAACAGCAATGGCGAGAGCGCCAATGGAGGGAACGCCAGTGGCGTGAAAGCCAATGGCAGGACAGGCAGCAGGACGAGCGGGATCGGCCTGATTGGCGCGACTGGGGACAGCATGGCCGCAGCGACCGGTTCTCGCGCGAGCGGGAAAACAGGGATCGCGACTGGCACGACCGGCGGGAGGAGGGAAACCAGTCCAGGCGCGGCATGCCGATGCAACCCGATGCCGACACAACACGAAATGCGCCGACCTGGGGCTACCGGGAAAATCGTCGCTGGTAATCGTCATTTTTTTGCCTGCGGGCCGGATGCATCCGACTGCCGGCGGAACTGGGTTAAAATTGTTCCCACGCCCGGATCTTCCGCGGCGTTCATGGCAAGCCCCGCACGAGAAATCGCCAGCGGGGTTTCGTGTTTATTGAATTCCTGATTCCCTGGAGTATTTGATGGCTACAGCAGCAAAAAAAGAAAGCAAACCGAACGCCGCCTTCATGAAGCCGGTGACGCCGTCGAAAGAACTGGCAGTCGTCGTCGGCGCGGAACCGATGCCGCGCACCGAAGTGACCAAAAAGGTATGGGACTACATCAAGCAGCACAATCTGCAAGACCCGGCAAACCGTCGCATGATCAATGCCGACGCCGCGCTGGAAACGGTTTTTGCAGGCAAGAAGCAGGTGTCGATGTTCGAAATGACCAAGCTGATTTCGAACCACCTGAAATAAGCAACTGACAGACCGCAGGGCAGACGCAAATGCCCGGATAAAAAAATACGGCGGGCCGGATGGCGTGAAAAGGAAGTCGGGACGAGCCGCCATGCGCGGCGCATCCGGCATCCGTTTCACGCCATCTGCGTTTTGGCTCCGTCTCCGTACTTTGTACACGCTGAATACAGGATAAAGCGATGCAATACCGGCGCCTTGGCAACAGCAACCTCAAGGTTTCCGCGCTCTGTCTCGGAACGATGATGTTCGGTGACCAGACCGATGCAGGCGAGGCGCAGCGCATGGTGGCATCGGCGCGCGAGCATGGCATCAACTTCATCGATACCGCGGATGTGTACAGCAAGGGGCGGGCGGAAGAAATCGTCGGCAAGCTGCTGGCAAGCGACCGGCACGAATGGGTGCTCGCCAGCAAGCTCGGCAATGCGATGAGCGATCGGCCGAACCAGTCGCATTACTCGCACAGCTGGATCGTTACCGCGGTGGAAAACAGCCTGCGCCGGCTGGATACCGACTACCTCGATATCCTGTATCTGCATCGCGATTATCACGAAGAAAACCTGGACGAGGCGGTGCGTAGCGTCGGCGACCTGATCCGCCAAGGCAAGATTCGCGCGTTCGGCCTGTCGAATTTCCGCGGCTGGCGCATCGCCGAAGTGATACGCCTGTGCGAGAGAGCCGGAGTGCCGCAGCCGGTCGTCTGCCAACCGTATTACAACCTGCTGAACCGGATACCGGAGGTCGAGATCCTGCCGGCCTGCGCGCATTACGGCATCGGCGTGGTGCCTTACAGCCCGATCGCACGCGGCGTCCTGACCGGCAAATACCCGCCCGGACAGTTGCCGCCGGAAGGCACCCGCGCGGGACGCGGCGACAAGCGCATCATGGAAACGGAATTCCGCGTAGAGTCACTGCGGATCGCGCAGCAGCTCAAGGAACATAGCGAGGTGCGCGGCGTGAAACTGGGACAGTTCGCCACGGCGTGGGTATTGGCGAACCGCGTGATCAGCTCGGTGATTGCGGGTCCGCGCACGCTGCAACAGCTGGAGGATTACTATCCGGCGCTCGATGTCGCGATCACGGCCGATGAAGAAGCGCTGGTTGACAGCCTGGTGCGGCCGGGGCATGCGTCGACGCCTGGCTACAACGATCCGGGCTATCCGTTTTTTGGACGGCGGACAGAGTAGGCACAGACCGTTGTACAAATCTCTCCCGGAGCGCAGAGAGCGCCGGCGGAGCAGCAGACACGCGCCGGCCGGCCTTCAAGCCACCTTCAGTTGCGGCTGCGCGATTTCTTCCAGCAGCGCGAACACTTCATCCTTCGACAGCACATAGCGTTCGAGCAAGGTGTCCTTCAACGCCACGATCAACTGCTGGTAATCCTTCATCGCATCCAGCGTCCGCGTGTACAGTTCGTCGGCTTTTGCCTCGACCTGCTTCAGCGCTTCTTCGGGCGAACCTTCGCGCTTCAGTTGCGTGTAGTCGAGCTTGGAGCGCGAGTACATCGACAGCCGGTTCACCATCAGGTCGAGCATTGCGGTCACTTTCTGGATGTCGTTCTGGCTGCCGGTCGAGATGCCGCGCGCGCCGTAAAACAATTCTTCCGCAGCGACACCGCCATAGAGCTGGATTACGTCCTGTTCCATTTCCTCCAGCGTGCGCAACGACACGTCGCTGGCTGCCGACAAGACATAACCGAGCGCGCCGATCTTGGACACCGACTCGGTGCTGATCTTCAGCAGGTTCGCCTTGCTTTTCACTTCCTTCCAGCGCATGCCCTGGCGCAGGAAGGGATCGATCTGCATGAAGAAGTGGCCGAGTTCGTGCAACGCGACGCGCTCGCGCTCCTTGTTCTTTTCGGCGGTGGTGGCACGGTCGGTCAAGCCGATCGATGCGCGCTCGAACGCACGAAACAGCACGTCGGTATTGATCACCAGCGATTCCTGGATCGCGATCATGCTGGCGCGGTCGACCACGGTTTCCAGCAGGGCAGGGCTCAGATTCGCGGTGATTTCCGCGACGTAATCCAGATTCAGGTTAGTCCAGTCGACGCAGCCTTCGTCCTTCTTCGACAGGAAAACCTGCAGCAGCTCGCGCCGCTCGGCCCTGTTCGGCAGCCGGAAATTGATCTTCACCGAAAAGCGACGCAGCATCGCTTCGTCCATCTCGCTGGTGGCGTCGTCGAAGTTCGAGGCGACTACCCAGATCACGCCGGTGCCTTCGTCGCTCTTGATGCCATCGAGCAGGCCGAGCAGGGTGTTGGCGGTATCGTCTTCCCATTTCTTTTCACCGCGGCCGCGCGGCATGAACAGGCTCTGCGCTTCATCGAGAAAGATGATGCACTTGCCTTGCTTGCATGCCTTCTTGTAAATCGCGTTCAGCGCCTTCGACCCACCGCCGACGAAGCCCGATTCGAGGCCGGAGCCGGATGCCTGGATCAGCGGAATATCCAACTTCTTTGCCAGGTAGCCGGCGAGCTTGGTCTTGCCGGTACCGGCCGGGCCGGTCAGCATTACATTGAACGGCTTGTCGATATTGTGCGAACGATACAGATCACGGTTGACGATCATTTCCTCCAGGTGCGCGACTTCCTGCTTGATGTCTTCCATGCCGATCAGGTCATCCATGCTGCCGCGAAGGCTGTCCGGCTTGACCAGCGACGCCGATGCGTTCATGCCGGGTATGCCCTTGCGCACCGCGACCGCGAGAAACAGCAGCATTGCGATGCCGAGCGCATTGCGCGCGAGGAACATGCCGACGTCGGACAGCATGCCGCTGCCGCCTTCGTCATCCTGCAGCACCGACTTGTGCGCGGCCAGGTAATCGTCCTTTGCAATCGCATAGGGAATGCCGTTCTTCAGCAGCACTTCGCGTTCCAGATTCGCCTGCGATGTGCTCGGCACTTTCACCACGTGAATCTGCGGCGAATCCTTGTACTTGAATACATAACGCGGAAAATCCGACAGCGGTTTTGCGACCAGCAGGTAATCGAGCCGGTCGCGGTTCGCGCCCAGGCGAATGATTTCGGAAATGTCCTGCGACTGCACGACGGGCTCGGTTTCCGGATGCGCCGCCGGCCACCAGGTTACGGCGGCAGCGGTCACGACCAGCACCAATGCAAGCGCCGCGCGCACATAATTATTTTTTGTGAATTCAAAAACTTTGGAAAAACTAGGCATCAAGAAATCCTGTTGTAGTAAGCGCGCCGCATCACGTCCTATTGTCAAAATGTGCCGGGCGCAACGTTTCTATTGAGCACTCGTAGGACAGAGGGCAGGACTAATGGTTGCCTTCGACGAGAAATAATTCCCTGTTTTTCGCCAAATAATTTCGCAACCTCCACCAGACACGACATCCGGCTGGAAGCGGCAAGATCATTCAGCCAAGTGTCTGGCAAAAGACGCAAGAAGCTTCGCCGGGTTCGCCGGAACAAACGCGCCAGTTTCTCAAGCGACATCCAGCTGCGCCTCCGGTCCGCGCGTCATGCCGATCCGGCATTGGCGCGCGCCCAGGCAACAATGCCTTGAACATCCATGGCGCCGGGCTGGCGCGCCACTTCGCGCCCGTTCCTGAACAGTGCCAGCGTCGGTATGCTGCGGATCGCGTAACGGGCTGCAATATCACGGGCTTCCTCGGTATTGATCTTGGCGACGCGCATCTGTGGTTCGAGCTGCCGCGCTGCCTGCTCGTATGCCGGCGCCATCGTCCGGCACGGTCCGCACCACGGCGCCCAGAAATCCACCAGCACCGGAAGGTCGCTGCGCGTGATTTGCCTGATGAATCTTGCACTGTCCAGTTCAACCGGATGCGCGGAAAACATCGCTTGCTTGCAGTTGCCACATACCGGCCCGTCATCCAGACGCGCGGACGGCACGCGGTTCACGGTATCGCAATGCGGGCAGACAACATGTACGGAATCGGCCATGGCATTCCTGAATGGGGGAGCACAGTTTTTTGAGATGCATCGGCGGCTTTCGTTCCAATCGGGACAGGCATCGCCATTGGTCAATGCCTGTCGCAGGCGGTGCGCCAAATTCGCCGGCTATCGCCGGTTATACTCGCGCTTGCCTGGCGTAAACTTTGCTGCGGCAAGCCAACATGAGTGAAAGAGCAAGTAAAAAGGGGAGAGCATGCTGAACGGCCTTTGGCTGGGATTTTTTATCGTCGCCGCCATCAGCGGTTTCGCGCGCTGGATGATCGGCGGCGATGCCGGCGTGTTCGCGGCCATGGTGGAAAGCCTGTTCACGATGGCGAAGCTGTCGGTCGATGTGATGATCGTGCTGTTCGGCACGCTCACGCTATGGCTCGGTTTCCTGCGCATCGCCGAAAAAGCCGGCCTAGTGGAAGTGCTGGCGCGGCTGCTGTCGCCGTTGTTCCGGCGCCTGATGCCCGGGGTTCCCGCCGGCCATCCCGCGCTCGGACTGATCACGCTGAACTTTACCGCCAATGCGCTCGGCCTGGACAATGCCGCCACGCCGATCGGCCTGAAGGCGATGCGCGCGCTGCAGGAATTGAATCCCGATCCGCGCAGCGCAAGCAATGCGCAAATCCTGTTTCTGGTTCTTAACGCGTCGTCGGTGACGCTGTTGCCGGTGACGATATTCATGTATCGCGCGCAGCAGGGCGCCGCCGATCCGACGCTGGTGTTCCTCCCCATCCTGCTCGCCACCAGCGCGTCCACGCTGGCCGGCTTGCTGGCGGTGGCATTCATGCAGCGGCTGCGCTTGTGGGATACGGTCGTTGTCGCATGGCTGGGCGGCATCGCGCTCTGCCTTGGCGGCCTGATGGCGCTGCTCGCCGGCCTGTCGGCCAACGCGCTCGCGGCGCTGTCTTCGCTGCTCGGCAACCTGGTGCTGTTCAGCCTGGTCCTGCTGTTCCTGCTGTTCGGCGCGTGGCGCCGTGTGCCGGTGTACGAAAGTTTCGTCGAGGGCGCGAAGGAAGGGTTCGAGGTCGCGCGCAACCTGTTGCCTTATCTTGTCGCGATGCTTTGCGCGGTCGGCGTATTGCGCGCATCCGGCACGCTGGACCTGTTGCTGAGCGGCTTGCGCCATATGGTCGACGCTGCCGGATGGGACAGCCGCTTTGTCGACGCATTGCCGACTGCGCTGGTCAAGCCGTTTTCCGGCAGCGCCGCGCGAGCAATGCTGATCGAGACGATGCAGACGCACGGCGTGGACAGTTTTCCCGCACTGCTCGCGGCCACGGTGCAGGGAAGCACCGAAACCACGTTTTATGTGCTGGCGGTCTACTTCGGCGCGGTCGGTATCCAACGTGCAAGACATGCGGTCGGTTGCGCGCTGCTGGCCGACGCCGCAGGTGTACTGGCGTCGATCGGCGTCTGCTACTGGTTTTTCGGATAAGACAGGCGTGCCATCCCCGCACGCGTCAAGGCAGTTGTTACACCATGCCCAGGATGCGACCGATCTCGGCAATGTACTGCGTATCCTTTAATAGCTCGCCTTCGACTTCCGCTGAGACGTTCTGCAGCGTGCCGCGGATTGCATGCAGGCGTTCGCGTATCCAGCCCTCTTCATCATGGCGCGATGCGAGCGCGGTTTTCAGCGATGCGATTTCTTCCCTGAGTTCCTGCGCATTCGGTAGATCCGAAGGCGCGTTGGCCAATTCCTTCTCCAGCTCGGAAACCAGGCGGCTGATACGTTCCAGGCTGAACTCCGCGTGCTGCGCAACTTGCGAAGCCGGGTTTTCGTTTGTCGGCGTTGTCATCGTTTTGCCTGCCTCTCGAAAAGTTTGATCGTCTGTCCATTCTAATGGAGTTCTGAAAGCGATTGCCGGCAAGTATGCGATGCGGATGCTTGCTCCGTTGTCGGCCGGGTCGTGAAATTAAAGCAGTTTTCGAATCACCGTAGGGGGCGCTCCGCGCACCAATACCGCCGCCAGCATGCTGCTGCGCAGGGCGCACCCTGCCTTCCATCGAAATGGCGCAGCGAAAAACGGCGGTTTCCTGCCATCAAGTGGCCGTGTCAATTGATTGGGATTTGAAAAGCGTCGACAGAATCGCGTTCACATCCGACAGCGCAGCCGGCTTGGTCAGGTGCTGATCGAAGCCGGCTTCGCTGGCCCGCAAGCGGTCATTCTCGGCGCCCCAGCCGGTTACGGCGACCAGTGTCACCTGCGCCATTCCCGGAAGCTTCCTGAGCCGGCGCGCAACGTCGTAGCCGTTCATGCCCGGCATGCCGATGTCGAGGAAAACGATCTGCGGCCTGAACTCCTGTGCCAGCAGCAGCGCACGATAGCCGTCGTTCGCAATCCTGGCTGCATGGCCGCCGATTTCCAGCAGCACCGACAGGCTCTCGGCCGCATCGACGTTGTCGTCGACGATCAGTACGCGCACGCCGCCGGCACGGCCAGTGTTTGCAGCGCCTCGCTTGCTGCCGGCGACAAGCCGCTCTGCGCTGCCGTCGCTTGCCAGCGGCAATCTCACCGTAAAACGGCTGCCTTTCCCCGAGCCCTCGCTGCTGGCCAATAATTGGCCGTCATGCAGTTCGACCAGCCGCCGCGCCAGCGTCAGGCCGATGCCGAGCCCGCCCTGGGCGCGGTCCTTGTACTGGCCGATCTGGGCAAACATTTCGAATACCGACGCCAGCGATTCCGCCGGAATGCCGACCCCGGTATCCGTCACGGAAATCAGCACATCGTTGCCGTTGCAGCGTGCGGACAGTTCGATGCGGCCGCCGTTCGGCGTGTATTTCGCGGCGTTGTTCAGCAGGTTGCTCAGGACCTGTGCCATGCGGGTCGGGTCGACATCAAGCTGCAGCGGCTCGCCCGGCACATCCACGTTCAACTGATGCGCGCCGGCTTCGATCAGCGGCATGCTGGTTTCGACAGCGCTCGCGACGATGCTCTTCAGCGCGACCAGCTCCTTTTTCAGATCCACCTGGCCGCGCGTGATGCGCGAGACGTCCAGCAGGTCGTTGACCAGATGAACCATGTGGCCAAGCTGGCGCTCCATCATGTCGCGTACCTTGCTTATCGCGGCAGGGTTGCTGCCGCCCAGGCGCATCACGTCAAGGCCGGTCTGGATCGGCGCCAGCGGATTGCGCAGCTCATGCGCCAGCGTCGCCAGGAATTCGGTCTTGCGCCGATCGGCCTCGCGCAAGGCGTCGATGGCACGCAAGCGCTCGATATGCCCCCATGAACGCTCCGCCACTTCTTCCAGCAGCTGGATCTCGTTTGCGGTCCAGTTGCGCGGACGGTTCTGGTGAACGGCCATCATTGCAATCAGCCGGCCATCCTTCATCAGCGGACAGCAGATGATGGCCCCGACATCGATGGCCATAAAGCTGTCGTCGCCTTCGGTGGACGCAAGTTCCCGCTGCACATCGTGCAGGACCAGCGTTCGTCCCTGGCGCATGGCGGCGGCGGCACGCGCGCCGAACAGGTTCAGCGAATAGCTGCCGACGGTGCTGGCGGCACCGTCGGCCATCCAGTCGTAGTGGATCGTGAACCGATCGTTATCCGGCTCCACGTCGGCATAGGCGCAGCGTGTCGCATGCAGGTATTCACCGAGCAGCCGCGGTATCTGCATCATGATGGATTTCGGGTTCGCCGCGGCGCGCGTGGCCTCGCTCATCCGGTCCAACAGCCGGAGCTGTTCCTCGACCTGCTTGCGCTCGGTGATGTCGATGCCGGTCGGCGCGATGAACAGAACCCGGCCGGTGTCGTCGGTCACGGGAGCAATGACCAGGTCAAGCACGCGTTGACTGCCGTCCGCGACAAAGTAAACAGTCTCGCGCCGAAACAACTGGCCGGCCGCCGCCAGCCGGGAGCCGTGCCGGACCATTTCCGCCAGCTCTTCCGAGCGATTCCACCAGCCGCATTCCCAGAATTTCCTGCCGATGATCTGGTCGCGCGTGAAGCCGCATGCGTCGAGAGAAAGCCGGTTGGCCTCAATCACCGTGCCGTCGAGCATCATCACCGCGGCGAAGTACGAGCCCTGTTCGAAGAACGTGCGAAATTTTGCGTTCGCCTCCGCAGCCGCGAGCGCCTTTGCCGCGACCTGCCGTTCGCGTTGCTCGGCCTGTTTGCGCTCGGTGATATCCATGGTCGTGCCGACCAGGCGCAACGGCCGGCCGGTCTCGTCGACGAACAGGCGGCCGCGCGCCACGATCCAGCGTTCGCGCTCGTCCGCCAGGCTGACCGTGCGGTATTCGCTTTCATAGTAACCGTCCCCGGGCGCTGAAAAGAACGCTTCCGTTTCCCGTCGCATCCGTTCGCGATCGTCCGGATGAAAAGCGGGCACGAACATGTCCTTCGATACGACGGCGTCCGGCAGCAAGCCAAAATGCTCCATCGTTCGCTTGCTGCAGTTGATCTCGCCGGTCTGCAAGTCATGCTCGAAAAAACCGAGTTGCGCGGCATCGGTCGCCAGCCGCAGCTTTTCATTGCTGGTCGCGAGCTCTTGCAACGCGTCGTCGCGTTGCCTGAGTGCGAGGGCGTTGGCGGAAGTGCGGGGTGTTCGCATGAAGGTTTTTGATCGCGGGTTTCCACTAATCCGCTAATTGTAAGCTGATCAGAGAATATGCCGTTTCCTGTCGCAGAACATAGCGGAGGCGATTAATCCAGATCAAAAACGGTGGCGAATGCGAGATTGATCGAAAAAGTCCGCCTGGAAACGGCATGCGAAAACCGATCTCGCGGACCGACGATTTTTTGACCGGATTGCATGGACAGGCCCTTCTTTCGCCAGCCTCGACATCAGGATACGGCACAACTGTGCGAACAGATCGCAAACCTCACGCGCTTCAGACAGCGCCGCTCAGAACTCGTATTCGACCTGGGCGCGGAGGGTATTGCTGTGCACGGCATTGTTCGCGTCGATCAGATAGGCGGCGTTGTAGGTGATCGCATGACCGCCGCCGAGATCGATCTTCCCGAACACTGCAGGACCGAATAGATGCGACTGTTCCCGTCTCGGCGCGAAGTTGTCCCACTTTCCGAGATCGCCGAAACCCTGCGCTCCGAACTCTAACACCGGCATCAGCCGATACTTGACCTGCCACTGGTAGCCCAGCTGCATTGGATTGGATTCCGCGGCGCGATAATTGCGCTCGAACAGCACGTTCAGGTTCAGCTGCGTCTTGCCGAACTCGGTCTGCATCAACGGTCCGAACTTGACTTCATAGCCTTCGCTGCGATCCTGCGGACGCTCGATCTCGGTAATGAAACCGAAGTCCACCGGGTATTTGCCGGTCTCGGTCAGCTGGAACTTGTTTTCCCATTCGAATGCATCGAAGTTCGTTCCCTTTCCGCCCTCGCGCTTGTACTTGCCGTAAAACTCGGTGAACCAGTAATCGTTTACGCCATAGCCGAAGCCGAGCGAGCTTGCGCTCTCGCTGGCAGCTCCGGACTTGTCCCTGCTGCCGAACTTGAAATCGATTTCGCGTTCGCCGGCGGTGACGTGCGGCGTGTACACATAATCCGCCGGTCCGGCGATCGCCGCATGCATGCAAAGGGCGGCCGAAACCACGACGCTCGCAGCGCCGATTTTTTTCATCATTGTTTTCATGCTGATTTGAGTCTGTAGGAAGAAAGACGTGAACGTCGTTGCGTCCACCAGGAACCGGCGGCAATGCATACCAACGTAACGAGATAGAAAATCACCTGCATGCCGGACGGCTTGTCTTCATAGCCGAGCAGGATGTACAGGAGCGAGCCCGGCGTCGAACTGACCGAGAGCAGCCAGGAGGTATCCCAAAGCGGCGTCGCCAGCGAAGGAATCAGGTCGGCCTGGATCAGGAATTTCGCCATCTGGCTGGCAAGGCCTGCCGACAACAGCAGCAACAGCACGCCCGTCACCGAGAAGAAGCGGCGTAGCGGAATGCGCAGCAGGCCGAGATAAGTGACGACGCCGAGCGCGGCGCCTGCCGCCAGGCCAAGCAGTGCACCGAGCAATACCAGTCCGGTACTGTTCGGCGTGCTCGCCAGCATGCCTTGCACAAATAGCGCCGCCTCCGATCCTTCGCGCAGCACCGTCAAGGCGATTGCGATCGCGATCGCCGACAGATCCTGCGTGCCGTTGCGGATTCCGGTGCCGATGCCTCTCGCCTTGTCGGCCATCTGCTTGCCATGCGATGACATCCAGATGTTGTGCCAGCCGATCATCAATACCGCGATGCCAAGCACGCCGGCCTTGAACAGTTCCTGGCCGGCGCCGCCGGCCATTTCAGCGATCGATTCGGTCATCCAGCCGACCACGAGGGAACCGGCAAGGCCTGCCGCGATGCCCACCGCAAGCCAGCGGCCGCGATGTGGCAATCCGCGCGTCGATGCGGCGATAATGCCGATCAGCAGCGCCGCTTCCAGAGCTTCGCGAAAAACGATGACGGCCGAACCGAACATGATCGATTACTCGGCGACGACTACGCCTTTGGCGGTCGATTCATTGAATTCGCCGACGAAGGGATAGCGGCCGGCCTTCAGCGGGCCGATGAAAATCGTGCCCTTCGACTTCGGCGCGATGACCTTTTCCCGATTCAGTTCGTGGCTCTCGAATTCCTCGGCCGTCGCATCCTGGTTGTCGACGATCAGTTTGACTTTCTGGCCGGCGGGCACCTTCACCTCGGCGGGCGTGAAACGATGATCCTTGATCACGATGTTGATTTCCGGCGTGGCGGCAAATGCCAGAACCGGCAGTAAAGCGAACGCGAGAAGAAGATGGAGTGAGCGGTTTTTCATGGTGGCGAGAAGGGTTGCTGTTATTAACGCAAATAATAACTATTCTCGTTTGCAAGGTCAAGAAATATCCCTGAATTGTTACATTTGTCAGGCTGTCGGTTGGTCCCTCAAATGAAAACGCCGCGCTACCACATGGTGCGCGGCGTTGACAGGTGTCACGACGATCCGGCTTGCGCTCGGTGCGCCTTGCCCGATCAATCGTCATAACGATAGTGGTCCCGGTCACGCCAGCCGCGATCCCAATGCTCGTGATGATGCCGATGTTTTTTACCTTCGATGTAATAGACCCGTTCTTCCACCACCGGTACCGGTTGCTGCACGATGACAACCGGAGCCTGCTCGCGGATTACCGGTACCTGGACCTGGTCCATCACCGTGCGGCAACGCTGGACCGTCTGGTAGGAGGGGCCGCCGCTCGACATGCGATCGCCGACCATGGCACCGGTTGCGGCACCGACTGCGGTAGCGACGGTCCTGCCGTTGCCGCCGCCGACCTGATTGCCGAGGATGCCGCCGGCGATACCGCCGAGAAGCGCGCCGCCGAATCCCGAACCTGCGGACTGAACCGGCACGCGTTCATTCCAGCATTCCTGGCGCGGACGTTCAACAACACGGTATTCGGTCGCCTGGACCATCAGCGGTAAGGCAAGCAATGCAATTGCAGTAGAAATTTTGATCGACATGGAAAGACCGTTTGGTTTCGTTAATTTGACTGGTCGCCATCAAGGTGGCGTTTCTATAGAGTAATTTATGCAGCGCGAAGTGGAAAGCACGGAAATGTATTCCAGCGCAGGCATTTGTAACAAATCGTGCTTGCACCGGAAATCGGTGAAGCAGCCATCGCAATTGCTTGTCTAACGATCATCACGGACAGCGTGCGAAGGAGCGCGGCATGCAAACGACACCGGCGCGTACCGAAGTTGAACCCGAGCTGCGTTTTACCTTCACGCGCGCGCACATCGACGGCGTGCTGTTCGACCTCGACGGCGTCATCACGCGGACCTCTAGTGTGCATGCGCAGGCGTGGAAAATCATGTTCGACCGCTTTCTCGATGAATGGACCAAGCGTACCGGCCAGCAACAGCGCGCATTCGATGCGGTCGCCGATTACGCGCGCCATGTCGACGGCCTGCCGCGGCATGAAGGTGTCGCGCGTTTTCTGGCGTCGCGCGGCATTGCACTGCCGCAGGGCGAAGCTGGCGATCCGCCGGAAGCGCAAACCATCCACGGGCTCGGCAACCGGAAGAATCGGCTGCTGCTTGACCTGATTCGGCACCAGGGTGTCGAAATCTATCCGTCGACCGTGGCACTGATTCGCGATCTGCGGCGCCACGGTTACCGGATCGCCGTAGTTTCGTCCAGTGCCAACTGTCATGAAATTCTAGCCTCCGCCAAACTGCTTGCACTGTTCGATGCGCGGGTTGACGGCATCGATCTGGCCCAGGGCAGGCTGCGCGGCAAGCCGGCGCCGGATACGTTTCTGGAGGCGGCACGCCGCCTGCATGTCAGCCCGTCGCGCGCAGTGGTGATCGAAGATGCGGTGGCCGGTGTCGAGGCGGGGCGGGCAGGCGGTTTTCAGGCGGTCATCGGCGTCAACCGCCTTGACCAGGCCGAGGCGCTGGCGCGCGCCGGCGCCACTGTCGTTGTGCCGGACCTGTCTTTCGTCGCTGTAGCCCACGGTGACGTGTTCGATCCGACCGGCGATCCGCTGTGGCTGATGATCGACGACGAATTCACCGCGACGCGCGAGCACGAATTCGAATCGCTGTTTGCCGTTTCCAACGGTTACCTGGGCAGTCGTGGCTCGATTCCGCTATGCATTCCGTCATCGGACGCCAGCATTCTCATCGCCGGCGTATACGACGTCATTCCGCCATCGGCGCTGCCGGAACTGGTGGTCGTTCCCGGCTGGACGCTGCTGGCGCAGAGCATCGCCGGCGAGTGGCTCGCGGCCGGAAGTCTCACGATCGACGAACACAGTCGGATACTCGACATGCGGCAAGGATGCTTCCGCCGGCTGTTTCGCTTCAGCGACCGGGCAGGGCGTGCCACCGTCGTCAGGTTCCTGCGCATCGCGTCGCTGGCGGATCGTCACGTACTGCTGCAATCCGCGTTGTGCACGCCGGAAAACTATGCCGGACCACTGGCGATACGATCCGGCTTCCTGCAAGCCTCGACGGCGGCAGGCGCAACGCTTTCGTCTGTCGGCACCAGCCGCACAACCGCGGCCGGACCAGTACAGCTACTTGAAGGACAAACCCGCACCGGCATCCGCATCGCGCTTGCAGTCGCCGCGCGCATCACGGCGGAAACGCCCGGCACGCGCACGCCGGAAATCCGCAGGACCACGGGGAAGATGGACGACCTGATGGAGTTCGACGTGGAAGCCGGAAAAACCTACCGCCTCGAATGGCTGGGAGTCTGCCATACGTCGCGCGACGTGCCGCAACCGGCGGACGCCGCGGTCGCGCATCTGGAGCGGCTGCTGCAGGAAGGTGTGCAGCCCGCACTGCACCGCCATATCGACGCGTGGATCACGCGCTGGGACAGCGCCGACATCGCGATCGGCGGCGATCAGGACGCGCAGCGCGCGATCCGCTTCGCCGGCTACCATCTGATCTCGGCGGCCAATCCGGAGGACGAGCGCGTCTCCATCGGCGCCAAGGCGCTGACCGGCTCGTCATACAAGGGACATGTGTTCTGGGACACCGAGATTTTCCTGCTGCCGTTTTATACGCTCACCGATCCGTCGTCGGCGCGCGCGCTTCTGATGTACCGCTTCCATACGCTCCCGGCCGCACGCGACAAGGCGCAGCGCCTGGGCTACCGTGGTGCGTTGTATGCGTGGGAATCGGCCGATACCGGCGAAGAGGTTACGCCGCCCTATGCGATCACGCCGGTCGGCGGCGTGGTGCCGGTACTGACCGGTGTGCAGGCCCACCATATCAGCGCCGATGTGGCCTATGCGGTCTGGCAATACTGGCAGGCGACCGGCGACGACGGGTTCCTGTGCGATGCCGGCGGCGAAATACTGATGGAGACGGCGCGCTTCTGGGCCAGCAGAGGAAAAATCGAGGCCGACGGCCGCTATCACATCCGCGAAGTGATCGGCCCGGACGAATACCACCTCGCGGTCGACGACAATGCCTACACCAACTGGATGGCGCGCTGGAATCTGGAATGCGCAGCCGCTGCAGCGCAGTTGCTGCGGCAGCGTTTCCCGGAACAGTGGCAGCGGCTGGTCCGATGCCTGCAACTGGATGAAAACGAACCGGCCGAGTGGCAGGCGTTCGCCGCGGTAATGTACACCGGCGCGGATGCCGCCAGCGGCTTGATCGAGCAATTCGAAGGCTACCATCGCCTGACGGAAATCGATCCGACGCAGTATGCGCCGCGCAGCCTGCCGATCGACGTCATCCTCGGCAGGGAGCGCACGCAGGCCGGCAAGATCATCAAGCAGGCGGATGTGGTGATGCTGCTGCATTTGCAGTGGGCGCGCATCTCCGCCGCGATGCGCGAGGCCAATTTCCGCTACTACGAGCCGCGCACCGAGCACGGCAGCTCGCTCAGCCCCGCGATACATGCGCTGATCGCCGCGCGGCTGGGCGATCTGGACATGGCGCTGCGTTATTTCCGGCAGGCGCGCGAGATCGATCTGGCAAACAACATGGGCAATGCAGCAGGCGGCGTGCATATCGCGTCGTTGGGCGGCATGTGGCAGGCGATCGTGTTCGGCTTTGCCGGTTTGCGCTTGAACGAAGACGGGCTGGGTTTCCTGCCGCATTGCCCGCCCGGCTGGCACTCGATTCGCTTTGTTCTGCAATGGCGCGGACAGAAATTACAGGTGTACATCGAATCGTCCTTGCTGGAAATCGACATCGTGGACGGCACCGTGGTGCCGGTGTCGGTGGACGATGCACCGGCAGTCCGTGTGGAAGCGGGCTACAGCACGCGATGGGAGCTGGCAGAAGGACGCTGGAAGGAGACCGCACATGCAAACGGATAACACAAGGCATCTGGTGTTGCCGATAGTCGATCCGGCCCGCGAGCGCAGCGGATTCCAGGTTGCACGAGCTCTCGCAGATACCTTCGAGGCATCCCTGCACATAGCAATGGCCGGTGCGACAACGCCGGCAGCACAGGATCTTGCGCGACAACTGTCCGTTCCCATGGAACAACTGGACGACGTCGTCATCGAAAACACCGCCGGCAACCTGGCCGATGCAACGATACGGATTGCCGGCACCTTGCAGCAGGCCATGGTGATCCTCGCGATCCGCCTTCGTGGTGAAGCAGCCCCGAACGACGTCCAAACGCAGGACGCGATTGCACGACAGGTACTGGAAAAAATTACCGGTTCGGTATTGGTGGTTGCGCCGGACAGGGACATGGGCAACTGGCATTTACGCAAGGAATTGCTGCCGCAGGATGGCACCCCGAACTGCGCCACTGCCTTGGCACAATTCATCGACCGGTCCGTGCAAATGGGGATAGAGAACCTGGTGCTGCGTGTTGCCGGCGTGCGGGTCGGCCAGCCCGCCGAACCGGGGAGCCTTCCCACGCCGCGCTACGTCGATCATCCGCAGTATGAATGGGAAGCCTGGGGCCGGGAATTTCTCGACCGCGTAACGGGCATGGGAACAAGCCCGGGCGCTTCCGGCCTGCGGTTGCTGATGACAAGCGGCGATCCTGCAACGGAGATCCTGCGGGTCGCACAGGAGGAATCGGTCGATCTGATCGTTCTGCCCTGGCATTGCGCGTTCGGCTCCGGCCGAGCCCGCATGGTCAAGGCGGTGCTGCGCGATGCATCCTGTCCGGTGCTGCTGTTGCCCGAGACCTGCAACGACCAGGATGGCCGGGCTGATCCGGGCTGAAGATGGCGAAGACACCGGCGGGTATCGCAGGCGGCCTGTTGAAAAAATAGCGGCATGATAGGCTGTTCCGTATGGATATCCGAAAGAAAAGGGGCCGAAAAAATGTTCAAGCGCCACCGCGAACAACACAAGATGGACAAGGTCGGATGGCTGCGCGCAGCCGTGCTGGGCGCGAACGACGGCATCGTATCGACCTCCAGCCTGATTCTCGGCGTTGCCAGCGCGCATGCAACGCACCAGAACATTCTCGTTGCCGGCGTTGCGGCCCTGGTTGCCGGTGCAATGTCGATGGCCACCGGCGAATATGTGTCGGTACAGTCGCAGGCCGACACCGAACAAGCGGCGCTTGCCACCGAGCGCACCGAACTGAAAGACAATCCGCAAAGCGAACACCAGGAACTGACCGCGATCTATGCGGCACGCGGTCTCGACGTGACGCTGGCGAGGCAGGTGGCCAGTGCCCTGATGGCGCATGATGCGCTCGGTGCCCACGCCCGCGACGAACTCGGCATTACCGAAGCGCTCAGCGCCAAACCGCTGCAGGCGGCCCTGGCGTCGGCCCTCAGTTTTTCCACCGGCGCGCTGCTGCCGTTGCTGATCGTCATTCTGGCGCCGCCGAACATGCTGATTCCGTTCGTCGCCATCGCTTCGCTGTTCTTCCTCGCCGTGCTCGGCGGACTGGCGGCAAAGGCCGGCGGTGCAAATGTCGCGAAAGGCGTGATGCGCGTGGCGTTCTGGAGTGCGCTTGCAATGGCACTGACGGCGGCGATCGGGGCGATGTTCCGCACAGGGGCATAGGCGCAAAGGACAAAGCCGGACAGAAAATTGCAGCCCTGAACGCAACCATGGCACGACAGCCTGCACGCAAAGTGACTGTGTTGAAAATCAAGACACGGCTAACGAGGCTCCCTTAAGCTTGGGCAAACAGCTCGTTGCAATCGGCAGGTAGCTACGCGTACGAGGATGCCCTCTCATCGAAGGCAATCCGCGTTGCCGCCCTGTGTCGCGACCAGCGGATGTTTGTTACGGCAGCAATGACGTACCCGTCGTTCCCGGCGCCGGTCGTTTCCGTCTGCCACAGGCGGAGGCGCGGCGTAATGCAGGGGGCGGAATATCCGGCAGTCAGCATATTGATCCCGACCTATGGGCAATCGCGCTTCATCGAACGCGCGCTGGAGAGCCTGCTGGCGCAAACTCTGATCAATTGGGAAGCCATCGTCATCGACGACGGTTCGGGTGACGAGACGACGCAGGCGGTGCTGGCCTACTCCGGCGACCCTCGCATCCGCTACACCAGGTTTGCCGAAAACCAGGGCCTGGGCAAGGCATTGAACGAAGGACTCGCGAAGTCGAAAGCGCCACTCGTCGCCTACCTGCCGAGCGACGACGTGTATTACCGCGAGCATCTGGAAAGCCTTGTCGCATGTCTGGAAAGCGAGCCGGAAGCGGTGCTCGCCTATGCCGGGGTACGCCATCATTACAGCCGGAAATCCGATGGGCAGATCGCCGGTTTCCCGTTGCAGCTGGTGCAGTGCCTGCATCGCAAGACCGGCGCGCGCTGGATCGAGCGCGCGGAACTGGAATCGGACGATCTGGAACGCCTGTTCTGGTCCAGGCTGCGCGAGTCCGGCTCCTTTGTCGGCAGCGGCAAGCTCACTTGCGAATGGGTCGATCATCCGATGCAGCGGCACAAGCTGATGCAGGAACCGGTCGGCGGCATCAATCCGTTCCGGCGCCATTACCGGATAACGCAACCATTGCGTTTTCACACGACTGTCGGCAACCATATCGATGAAGTCGAACAATACCGGCAGATGCGCGAGCGGCCGGATACGCCGTTTGCGGCTGACGGGCTGAAAATATTGCTGGTCGGCGAACTCGCTTATAACGCCGACCGCGTGCTGGCGCTGGAAGAGCAGGGGCACAAGCTGTACGGGCTGTGGATGCCGGGGCCGTACTGGTACAACACCATCGGCCCCTTGCCTTTCGGGCACGTTGAAGATCTGCCGCGCGACAACTGGCGCGAAGCGATCAAGCGCATCCAGCCGGACATCATTTACGCGCTGCTGAACTGGCAGGCAGTGCCGTTCGCGCACGAAGTGCTGATGGCGACCTCGGGCATTCCCTTTGTCTGGCATTTCAAGGAAGGACCGTTCATCTGTCTGGAAAAGGGCAGCTGGCCGCAACTGATCGACCTGTATCGCTATTCCGACGGCCAGATCTTCACCAGCCCTGAAATGCGCGACTGGTTCGATACCGTGATTCCCGGGCTGTCGGACGCAAAGCCGACCCATGTGCTGGACGGCGACCTGCCCAAGCGCGACTGGTTCGACCAGCCGACTGCGCTGCTGCTGTCAGAGGCCGACGGCGAAATCCACACGGTGGTGCCGGGCAGGCCGATCGGCTTGCATCCACAGACCGTCGCCGATCTCGCCAAACAACGCATCCACCTGCATTTCTACGGCGACTTTACGCACGGGCAATGGCGCCAGTGGATCGAAAAAACACAGAGACGGGCTCCCGCGCATTTGCATTTGCACAGCAATGTCGACCAGACGTGCTGGGTGTCCGAATTTTCCCGCTACGACGCCGGCTGGCTGCATTTCTTTGCCAGCGAGAACGACGGTGAAATTCGTCGCGCAAATTGGGATGACCTGAATTATCCGGCACGGATGGCAACACTGGCGGCAGCCGGGTTGCCGATGATCCAGCAGGGAAACAGCGGCGCGATCGTGGCGACGCAAACCCTGGCGCGGCAACTCGACATCGGCCTGTTTTTCAATACGATTGAAGAGCTCGGCGCGCGGCTGCGCGACCGCGCCTCGCTGCAAGCCGTGCGCGCGCAGGTCTGGCGACAGCGGCCACTGTTTACCTTCGATCATCATGCGCCGGCGCTGCTTGCGTTCTTTCGCCACGTCATCGATTCCGCCACCGACAAGCTGGGCAGAAATTTTCCGAAATCGTCGAACTAATCGCGCCGCAGGCATCTCCAATTTTTCGCCAGCGCCTGGTACGGCGCTTGAACAATAACAATGGAGAACACCATGAGCGATGTACCGGTCGTGCTCGGTGTGAACCGCACGCAGGATGCGAGCATCTGCCTGATGCACGGATCGCGCATCGTGTTCGCGATCCAGAAAGAGCGGCTGACGCGGCAGAAACACCACTGGGGCCGTCTCGACGACTTCCGCAACCTGTATGCGCCACTGCTGGCCGGTTTCGACCAACCGATCGATGTGCTGGTCGAATGCTATTCGTCGGATACCGAAGCGGAAAACCTTGCCGCCTACCAGCAGGAACTGGAGCAGGAGCTGAACTTCGCGCCCGGCTGCCGGCGGGCGCGCATCTCGCATCATCTGTCGCATGTGTATAGCGTGTTTCATCCGTCGCCGTTCAAGGACGCGGCGGTGATGATCATCGACGGCCAGGGCAGCCCGGTATCCCAATTCACCGAGCAATGGAGCGGCGCGGACAAGCTGCCCGGCGCCTGGCGTGAAGTCTCCTCGTTCTATCGCGCCGACCGCGAGCGCATCGAGTGCGTCAGCAAGCAGTTGTGGGACCGCGACGAGCAGCGCCTGGTCGGGCTCGGCATGTTTTACTTCCTGCTGACGCAGGCGATTTTTCCAGGCGAAGGCAACGAGGGCAAGGTGATGGGGCTGGCACCGCACGGTGACCCGTATGCGCTCGGCCTGCCGCCGCTCGACGTCGACGGCGCGCAGGTGACGATTCCCGTGCGCTGGACCGGAATACTGCACGAACGTGGTCGCTTCCGTTATGTCAGCGGCGACCTCTCGCGCTTTGCCGACATCGCCAATCTGGCCGCTGCCGGACAACGCGCGTTCGAGGACGCGGTGCTGGAAGTCGCGCGCTGGCTGCATCAACGTACCGGCGCAGAAAACTTGTGCTTTGCCGGCGGCACCGCGCTCAACTGTTCGACCAATGACCGGCTGCTGCGCGAGACGCCGTTTCGCAACGTCTTCATTCCGCCGGCGCCGAGCGATGCCGGCACCTCGCTCGGCTGCGCGATATACGGGCTGACCGAACTTGCCGGCGAACGCTGTGACTATCGCTGGGAAAACGATTTCCTCGGCCTGGAACCGCGACTGGCCGATATCGAAGCTGCACTGAACGACGCCGGCGACCTGATCGTGGAACGCATCGAACGCCCGGCCGATCTATGCACGCGCGTGGTCGACCTGCTGTGCGAGAGCAGGGTGGTGGCGCTGTACCAGGGCCGCAGCGAATTCGGGCCGCGCGCGCTCGGACACCGCAGCATTCTCGGCGATCCGCGCCACGCCCATATGCGCGACTGGATCAATGCGCGGGTCAAGGAACGCGAATGGTTCCGCCCGCTGGCGCCGGTGGTGCTGCTCGAACGCGCGGAAGAATTTTTCGACATTCGTCGTCCGTCGCCATTCATGCAGTTCGCCGCGCCGGTGCGGCCCGAAGCGGCGAAGATCATCCCCGCCGTCACGCACGTCGATTGCACTGCGCGCCTGCAAACGGTCGGCGAGCATGACGATCCGTTTCTGCGTGCGCTGCTGCAGGAATTCGAAGCGCGCACCGGCGTGCCGGTGGTGCTGAACACCTCGTTCAATCGCAAGGAGGAACCGATCGTCGAAACGCCGGCCGAGGCGCTCGAATCGTTCCGCCGCACGCCGATGCATGCGCTTGCGATGCCACCTTGGCTGGTGCGCAAGCGCGTCGAGCCCGAACCCGCTTCCTGAACGGACCCTCAGGTGATCAGCGGCTATCCCGCACGCGCAAGCGTGGCGCCTGGAGAGCATCTGGTGCTGCATATCGCGACCGACGCAGCGCGTTTCCGCGTGATCTTCTATCGCTGGGGCGACGGCTTTGTGCCGGCCCGCGAAACCGCCTGGCTACCGGGGCGCCATGCCGCGCCGCGTGGTGCGGCCGACGACTGGCAATGGCCGCCGTATGAATTCGAGATTCCACAGGACTGGCCTTCTGCGGTTTACGTTGCGCACCTGGATGAATCCGGCGGCGCCGACTTCCATCCGGCGATGACCACCGCTGCCGCACTGTTCGTCATACGCGGCCACGGACACGGCAAGCTGCTCTACAAGATTCCGCTCGCCACCTACCACGCGTACAACTGCACCGGCGGCGGCTGCTTCTATGTCGATCCGCCGCGCTCGCAGACACCGCCTGGTGCCCGGGTGTCGCTGCGGCGTCCGGGGGGCGGCATCGGCGGCGCAACCTGGGGCGCGCTCGATCATTACGACACGAGTTCGCCGCGCCAGACCTTCGCGCACTGGGACGCGCGCTTCATCCGCTGGCTGCTGCGCAACGGCTACGCGCCCGAATTCTGTACCGATCTCGACCTGCATGCCGATCCCGCGCTGAGCAGCCGCTATCGCCTGCTGCTCAGCGTCGGGCACGACGAATACTGGACCGAGGCCACGCGCAACCGGATGGAAGATTATGTGGCCGGCGGCGGCAACCTCGCTTTCTTCGGCGCCAATCTTTGCTGGTGGCGTATCCATCTGGTCGACGACGGCGCTGCCATGGTCTGTCATCAGGGCGGACCGCATGGCGCGCTGGATCACTGGTGGCCACCCACCGGCGCCGGCCGTCCCGAAGACGCGCTGACCGGCGTCAGCTACCGGCATGGCGGAGGATGGTGGGACGGCCCACGCGAGACCGGCGGCTTCATTGTGCAGGAACCGGAGCACTGGGTATTCGCCGGCACCGGCTTGCAGGCCGGGCAGGCATTCGGCAAGGACAGCTCGCCGCCGCTGGTCGGCTATGAATGCGACGGCGCGCCGCTGCAGGAGTTCGACGCGGCAAGCGGGCTGGCGCTTCTTTCATCCGATGCGGCACATTGCGGAACGCCGCCCGGCTTTCGCGTGCTGGCCGCCGGACTGCTCGGCAGCGGCTGGCAAGAGCGTCCGCCGCGCGAGACGCATGCCGCGAATACGGGAATTCATGCGGCCGTAATGGGTATCCATTCGCGCAACGGAACGGTGTTTACGACCGGAACGACGGACTGGGCACAGGTGCTCGGCACCGGGCAGGATGCGCGTATCGACCGCATCACGCGCAATGTCATTGATCGGCTGAGTACCTGAAATTCACACCGGCACCGCAAGGCGCGAACACGGAGCTGCGCATTCACCTTTTATGAAAAGCGCGAAAACATGCCGCACGTCCTAACATAGATACTCTTTTAAATTAAATAAAAGAGTATCTATCAACACATTCAATAATAAAAATGTTGATAGATGCTCCTTTAAGAAAGATAATGGAGCATCTATATTCACACCTGAAGGAGGTTCCCATGCCAAGGAAACGCTTGCATGGCGACCAGGTTCCTTCCCTTGTCGCCGAGCGTCTTCAGACCTGGGGAACCGCCGTAAAAAACCTGAGGCTCGCGCAAAAAATTCGCGTGAGCGATCTTTGCGCGCGCATGGGCGTCACGCACACCACGCTGCGCCGGCTTGAAAAAGGCGATCCGGGTGCCGGCGC
This sequence comes from uncultured Noviherbaspirillum sp., assembly GCA_966211585.1. GTDB lineage: Bacteria > Pseudomonadota > Gammaproteobacteria > Burkholderiales > Burkholderiaceae_D > Noviherbaspirillum. The sequence goes on from CBIHNU010000001.1 coordinate 337,865, forward strand.
GGGCCTCTATTTGTCCGCGTTGATGGTGCTGGGTGCGCTGGACATCGCGGCGCCGCTGTTGCCGGCGCATTTGTTGCATACGGCGAACGCAAGCAGGCGGGTTCGAACAAGCCACGCGCATGCCCAGGACAATGACTTCTAAACCCATCTACATCTATTTGCAGTGCCCCGACAACGGCGAGTGGGTCACGGTCGGCCGCTACAACCTGGACAGCGAGAAGAGCGTCGGCACATTTCTCTATGCGCCGAGCTATTTCGCGGCCGGATTGCCGTGGCCGATCGACCCCGTCAATCTGCCGCTCATTCCGGGCCATGAATACACCGCACCGCGCTACCGCGGATTGCACGACGTGCTGCGCGATGCCAATCCCGATGCATGGGGAAAGCTGCTTCTGCAGAAAGAGCATCAATTGCCGCCGGACGCGCATGAATCGCGCTACCTGCTGCTCGCCAACAATGCGGACCGCTGGGGCGCGCTGGCGGTCGGCACCTCGAAAAGCCCGTCTGTCGCCAACCTGAAAAGCCCCAGGCTGCAGCAACTCGAGGCGCTGTCGCAGGAACTGCTGGCGATCGCCGAACGCCGTCCGCCGATCGATGCAAAGCTGCGAAAGCGGCTGGTCGCCACTCCCAGCCTGGGCGGCGCCCGCCCGAAAGCGACGATCCGGGACGGCCAGGACTTCTGGCTGGTAAAGCCCTACCTGCCCACCGATATTGCGGACATCCCGCTGCTTGAGCATGTGTCGCATGAATGCGGCCGGTTGGCGGGACTGAACTTTGCCGGCACGATCCTGCATCGCCTGAGCGACGGCCTGAGCGTGGTCCGCGTATTGCGCTTCGACAGGCATGGTGAGCGCCGCCGCATGACCATCAGCGGCGCGTCGCTGTTGCAGACCGAATATCCCGGCATGGTGCCGGCCGAGGCGTCGCGCTGGAGTTATCCGCGGCTGGCCGAAGAACTGCGCCGCATCGGCGCGCCGGACGAAGACCGAAAGGAGCTGTTCGGCCGCATGGTCTTTAATGCCGTGATCGGCAACGACGACGACCATCCCAGAAACCACGCGGCGATATTCGATCCGGCGGCGCGCCGCTGGCGGCTGTCGCCGGCCTTCGATGTGGTGCCGAACCCGGATGAAACGCCCACACGCCTGACCCTGCAGGTCTCCGCGGGCACGCACGCCATTACGCGCGCAACGCTATTGGCCGACGCGATTCGCTTCGGATTCGGCAGCCATGAAGAGGCGGGGCAACATCTGGATGCGTTGCTGGCCCGGATCGGATCGGCATTTGATCAAGCCGCGCCGATGCTCACCGCGAATTTGCGGCGGATGCTGACGGAGCGGGTGTCGAAGAACGTGGCGTTGTTGTCGTGATGGAGCCTGGCGGTCTGAAGCCAGGCAATCATGCCGTTTCTGTCTTGCCGGCGGGGTGATCGAGAACGACGCCGTCCCACAGGGATTGCACGATCTCGGCGGCCGGGAGCGCGCGTGCCAGCGCCGCCGACTGTCCGGCCCATGCCTGCATCGCGCCGATGTCGCCGCGTTCCTGCGCCGCCTTGCGCATGGCGGCGGTCAATCCGCGCTGCACCGGGTAAGGCGCAGGCACGGGTGCGCCCGGCGCCGCCGCAGCCAGCGCGTAATCCGTTGCGACGCTGCGGCCGGCCCGTCCGCTGAAGGCGCGGGTCAGCATCGTGCGTTCAGGGAGTGTTTCCGCCAGCGCCTTCGCCCATGCTGGATGCAGCTTCGCCTCGGGCGAGCGCAAAAAACCGGTGCCGACCTGTACCGCGCTCGCGCCCAGTGCCAGCGCAGCCGCCACGCCGCGCGCATCGGCAATGCCGCCGGTGGCGACCACCGACAGCCTTACCGCATCGACGACCGCCGGCAACAGGGAGAACAGGCCGACCTGCTGCCGCTCGGCCAGTCGCGCATCGAAGCTGCCGCGATGGCCGCCGGCTTCCATGCCTTGCGCCACGATCACGTCGGCGCCGGCTTCTTCCGCAGCCTTTGCTTCGGCCACCGTCGTCACGTTCGCAAACCAGGCAATGCCGTGGGCCTTGAGGCGATCCACGAAGTCGCGCGGATACAGGCCCATGATGGACGACACCGCCGTCGGCCTGGCGGCAAGAAGCATGTCGCATTGCGCTTTGAAGTCGGGCGGCGTCGCATCGCCGGCCTCCGGCGCGACGGGCGGCCCCCATTGCGCAAGAAACGCCCGCACCGCTGCTTCATTGGCAGCATCGCGGTTCGGCGGCGGATCGGGAATCCACAGGTTGATCTGGAACGGGCCATTGGTTCCGCTGTTGGTCCCTTTATGTACTTCGGCCACCCAGGCGGCAATTTCATCGGGTTTCATCAACAGCGCGCCGCATGCGCCGAGGCCGCCGGCATTGGCCACGGCGATCGACAGTGACGGCGGGCAAGCGCCGGCCATCGGCGCAAGCAGGATGGGAACGCGCAGGCCGAAGCGTTCGCAGAAGGTCTGAATTCGTTTCCCGGCAGCAGTCATCGAGGGCTCCTCCAATAACAAGCGTAAGCAAAGCAGGCGATCTCCATATTCGCATGGAATCGAACGCGCGCGCATGAGACTTTTTCGCCTGTTCCATGCACCGGAATCATGTATCCACCCATGAGAACAGCGCATGCCTGTTGTTACCAAATGTCGTTTGTCACGTTCCCGGCGCGTTCCGATAATGACTTCAGCGCCCGGTCCGGCCGTGCGCGGAGCAGGTCGCGAAGGAGAATATTTCATGGAAGTCATGACTGACAGGTTGCGCATCAGACTGACGCCAAGGGCGTCGGTCCGGATAAACAGCGGTGTCGGGTACACCATCAACTGCCTGAGCGGCACGTTGTGGATCACCCAGCATCACGACTCGGCTGATCATCTGCTGCACGGACCGGACTCGATGGCGTTGACCATGCCGGGCGTCGCGGTGGCCACCGCCGGAGAGGACACGCTGCTGGAGATCGCATCCGCTGACGGCGCCGGTGCCGGCAGCGGCAGGCTCGAGGTGAAAATCATTCCGGCATTGTGGAAGAGTGATGGGCGTATTTCCGTATGCGAATGACCAGGGATAAATTCATGGACACGAGAACATCCACCAGCTACGTAACCGGCGAAATCGGCTATCTTGCCCCGCCGCCCGGCAGGGCATACCAGTACATGTACGAACCGGCGGACGGCGTTGCCCAGACCAACTGCGGCTATGATTTCCGTGCCTGCCGGATCGTCGATGCGCGACAGGTAGCGTCCACGCTGTCGATAGAAAGCACAGGCTTCGAATTGCTCGGAGCGCCGACCTCGGTCACCGACTTCCACGACGAGCGGCAGGTCGTTGAAACCTATTACCGCGAGGCGGAACAGATCGCCCTCGGCCTGACGGGAGGCATCAAGGCCCGGGTGTTCGATCATCAGTTGAGGCAGCGCGAAGAAGGGCGGCCGTCGCTCACGATGGGGCGCCATGGCGACGGCAGCAGGCCTGCGGCCGTGGGACGGGTGCATAACGACTACACGGAGACTTCCGGCATGCGCCGGCTGGAGATGGTGTTTCCGGAAGCGGCGCCGGACCATCCGTTCGTCATCGTCAATCTCTGGCGGCCGGTGCTGAATCCGGCGATCGATACACCGCTGGCGGTCTGCGATGCACGCAGCTTTTCGGCGAATGACTGGGTCGAATGCGACACCATCTACCCGACGCGCACCGGAGAAATCCACCTCGGCAGGCATTCGGATGCGCATCGCTGGTACTACTACCCGCAGATGCAGCCCGACGAAATTCTTGTTTTCAAAACCTACGACTCCCGCCTCGACGTGCCGGCACGCATGACGCCGCATTGCGCATTCGACGATCCCACGGCGCCTGCGGATGCGCCGCTTCGGCGCAGCATCGAGATCCGCTGTCTCGTCATCCTGGAGTAGCCATGGATTGCCGCGGCGTCGGCTTTCCGATATGGATAAACTGAACCGACAAAGGACAAACGTGCAAAGCAACCCAAAGAGCGTCGACATGCCAGCCCTGGAATTCTGGTTCGAGTTCGGAAGCAACTACAGTTATCTCAGCGCGATGCGCATCGAAGACCTTGCGCGTGAAGCTGGCGTTCGCCTGGTGTGGAAGCCGTTCCTGCTCGGCCCGATTTTCCGCGAACTGGGCTGGGAAAGTTCGCCATTCGTGCTGCAGCAGGAAAAGGGGCGCTACGTCTGGCGCGACATGCAGCGTCAGGCGCAGAAGTACGGGCTGGCGTTCCGGCAGCCGTCCGAATTTCCGCGAGCATCCATCCTGCCGATGCGGGTTGCGATCCTGGGCGCGGAGCAGCCGTGGATGGGCGCGTTCTGCAGGAACGTCATGCGCCAGAACTGGGTCGAGGATTCCGCAATCAATACACCGGAGTGCGTGCGGCAGGCGCTGGCCGGCATCGTGCCGGATGCCGACAGCATCATCGCGCAGGCGCAAAGCGAAGCCAACAAGCTGAAGCTGCGTGAGCAGACCGCCGAAGCGCGCCGGCGCGGCATCTTCGGCGGGCCGACATTCTTCGTGGGAGAAGAAATGTTCTGGGGGAACGACCGGCTCGAAGACGCGATTGCGTTTGCGCGGTCCGGCAATCATGTTCTTTGAGGGATACGGATGAAACCAAAGGAAACGATATACATACTGGGTTCCGGCGCAATCGGTTTTCCGCTCGCTGCCTGCCTGACCAATGCAGGACGAAACGCGGTTGCCGTGCGGACCAGCAGGACGGACATACCGAAAAGCATCGTCACGATCGCCATGCGTAACGGAGAGCGCCAGATACGCACGCCGATCGAGACAGTCTCCCTGTCCGAACTGCCGTCCCTTCACGGAACGATAGTCATCGCCAGCAAGGCATACGCCAATGAAGCGATTGCCCGGCAGCTCAAAGACAAGTCGGCGACCGGCCCGGTCGTCATCCTGCAGAACGGCATCGGGGTTGAGAAAGCATTTGTCGATGCCGGGTTCCGGTCGGTCTACAGATGCGTTCTTTACATCACGAGCCAGGCGATATCCGAATACGAATTCGCGGTGCGCCCGGTCACTGCTTCTCCGATAGGCGTGATTCGCGGCGACGAATCGCGCCTTGAAGAATGCGTTGAAAGCCTGAACACCGAAGGCTTCCCGTTTCGCCCGGAGGCAAACATACAACGGGAAATATGGAAGAAGGCGATCGCGAACGCGGTCTTCAATTCCATCTGCCCGCTGCTGGAGGTCGACAACGGCATATTCGCCCGGGATGAAGCGGTTGCCAATCTTGCGCGGGAGGTGGTGTCGGAGTGTGTCGTGTTGACCGGGAGGCTGGGTCTGGGATTGAGCGAGGCCGAACTGATGGAACAGATACTGCGAATCAGCAGGGCGTCGGATGGACAACTGATCTCCACCTTTCAGGACATCAGAAGCGGCAGACAGACGGAAATGGATTTCCTGAACCTGGAGATGGTCCGCGTTGCCGCCGCCATGCACCCCGCGCTTCCGCTTCCCAGAATCGAACTCCTCGGAAAAATGATATTGGCAAAATCGGTTCAGCAGAGAGGGAAGAAGCCGTAGTAGCATGAAACGGTTTCAATCAGATATACCGCAACGTCGACCATCTTCGGAAAGGAGCGCTCATGACACTCATCGGCATGCTGGATTCACCTTACGTTCGCCGGACAGCGATCTCGATGCAGTTGCTTGGCCTGGATTTCGAGCACCGGTCGCTATCCGTCTTCAGCACGTTCGCGCAGTTCCAGCAGGTGAACCCGGTGGTCAAGGCGCCGACGCTGATCTGCGACGACGGCGACGTATTGATGGACTCCACCCTGATCCTGGAATATGCGGAAGCGGTTGCGCGCAAAACGCTGATGCCAACCGGCGTCAAGGAGCTTCAGCATGCGCTGCGGATCGTCGGGCTGGCGATGGCTGCCTGCGAGAAGAGCGTTCAAATCGTCTACGAACACGGCCTGCGGCCATCCGAGAAGCTGCATGAACCGTGGCTGACGCGCGTGACCGGCCAGTTGCACGCCGCCTGTCGCGCGCTCGACCAGGAGCTTGCCGCTTCCCCGCTCGCAGCCACAAGTTCGACCATCACCCAGGCGGGCGTTAGTGCGGCCGTCGCATGGCACTTCACGCAGCAGATGCATGCCGAACTTGTGCCGGCCGCCGATTATCCGCATCTGGCCGCCTTTTCCGCCCAGGCCGAAGCCCTTCCGGAATTCATCGCCGCCCCTCATGGCGACAGCACCTACCGCCGCCGCGGCTAACGCGGAGCGCCGGGCAACGGGAGGCGCATGATCAAGCGCGAATTCCGGACACGGCATAATCCGGACACGGCATAAGGGAATCCGATGAGCACCAACCTTTTGAAGCTTCCCCCGCTCGATGCGATACGCGGATTCGTGGTGGTGGCGCGGCGCATGAGCATCACGTTGGCGGCGCAGGATCTTTGCCTGACGCAATCGGCCGTCAGCCGGCAGATCCAGGCGCTTGAAGACTTTCTGGGAACGCCGCTCTTCGTCAGGAAATTTCGCTCCATTGCGCTCACCGACGCGGGCGAGGAATTGTTCCGGCTGGCGTCGCCCTGGCTGGACCGGCTTGCCGAATATTCGGCTTCGGTAAAGGACGAGCGCAGATACCGGCCAGTCACCATTACCACCAGCATAGGCATCGCCGCCCTCTGGCTGATACCGCGGCTCGGCCGCTTTCAGGCGGCATACCCGCATGTCGATGTAAGGATAGCTGCCCAGAATCGGGTGGTCGACCTGAATTACGAAGGTGTCGATCTCGCCATCCGCTACTCCAGCGGCCCGAGTTCCGCAGAAAGCGCCACGCGACTCTTCACGGAACGGATTCTTCCGGTGGCCAGCCCCGCGGTTGCCGCAAAAGCGTTTGCGGAGCGGGAGCGGATATTCGACGAAGTCTTCATCGAACTGGAACAACCGGGCATGCCGTGGCTGAGCTGGTCCGGATGGCTGGAGAAAAACGGTTTTCCGGATGCGAAGCCGAGAGCCTTTCTTCACTTTAACCAGTACGATCAGGTGATACAGGCGGCCGTGGAGGGGCAGGGTATCGCGCTGGGACGCGTGCCGCTGATCGAACCGATGCTGGGCAGCGGCAAATTGGTTGCCTATCCGGGCCCGACCGCGGAGATAGCCGATTACGCGTACTGGCTGCTTCAGGCAAGCGAGATTCCCCGACCCGAGGTGGAGTTGTTCCGGCAGTGGATCATTGACGAAGTGGGCCGGGATCCGGCCAATCTTTTGAATTCGACGGAGCAGGTGATGGGGTGAAGGGCATGGCCGGGCAGCATGGACGCTCTCACACTACAGTGATAACCTCCGGCGGCGCCGTTTGCAATGGCAAGTCGTGATGACCACTTTTATTTTTGCAACGAACTTGTGAAACAGGGCATTAGATGGAAGAAAAAATAGTGGTTATAGCTTCGCTATTCTTTTTGCTGACGATTGCAGCAGAGATTTTTTACAGCATCAAAAAAGGCAGGAAATGCTATGAGCTCAAGGATTCAATTTCAAGCTTGAGCCAAGGACTGATCAGCCAACTGGTGGCGGCGTGCACGCCCTTTTTTCAGATTGGCGCGTACCGGATGATTTTCGCAAGGCACGCAAACTCGCATCTGATCTCGTTCTGGGGACACTGGTACGGTTGGATTTTAGCCTTCGTTTTATATGACTTTGCCGATTACTGGTTGCACAGGGTTAGTCATCAAAGCGCCTTCTTCTGGGCCGCGCATGTAGTGCATCATCAAAGCGAGTTCTTCAACCTGACGACTGCGCTTAGACAGGAAAGCTTTTACCCGATTGTCGGTTGTTTCTTCTTTTTTCCGCTGGCCATTTTTGGCGTCTCCCCGAATCAATATGCAATCGTTTCGCTCGCAGTATTGATTTACCAGTTCTGGATCCACACTGAAAACATCGGAAAGCTGGGCTGGTTTGACCGCTACTTTTCCTCACCATCAAATCACCGGGTCCATCATGCCGTCAATGAACAATACATCGACAAGAATTTTGGCGCGGTGTTTGTGATCTGGGACCGCATGTTCGGCACCTTCAAGGAGGAGGGGGAAAAATGCGTCTATGGCACCACGAAGCCCTTGGATAGCTGGAATCCTCTTCAAGCGATATTTTCCGTATTTACCGACTTGCTCGACAAGGTTAAGAATGCGAAAGGATTCGCAGAGCTATGGAAGTGTTTTTTCGCAAACCCCTCATGGCAACCTGCGGCGCTGAGAGCGAGCGATATCGCGAAAGCCGCGGGCTCAAGAAAAAAAGAGCAAGCGCCACGAGGGGAAAGCGGCGTTCTGGTGGTGCCCTTGTTTATTCTGGGCTCGGTGTTGTCGGCATTTTTTTTATGGTTCGAGGGCGATGCCACATTGCCTCAGAGGGTCGTGGGCTTGGCTTTCATCACAATCACGCTCGCTTTATCAGCGCGCTTCATGGGAAAAAGAAGCGCTGACCTGTGAACTGCTAACCGGAGCTCCATGGTGTATTTCACCTGTTGCTTCAATCACTACATTCACCGAACGTGGCGGCCGCTTTGACGGGATGAACGGCTCTCACGGCGCTCATCAAGTCGGGACAGGCTTGAGCAATGAGTCAGATCGGTGTCGCCGCGCCGGTTGCTGCCATTACGGCCGCACGAGGCAAGGTCTCGCATCTCATCGAATTGAGCGTTATCGGTCACTCGTCGATTGCCGCTGATTTTCTTCTTCAATTTTACATAATACAAATTATGCGAAATACAAATCTAACCTGAAACCCCAACCACCACGCTGTTTCATCGATCGAAAAACCGCAGGCCCGAACAAAGTATCCGGGCCTTTTACTTTCTGGAGAAATGCATGAAATACCCAAACCTGCGCTACGGCGATCCGGCCGCGCTTGCCTTCTACACCCAGTTTTACCCAGAAAAAGAGCGCGTGCGCATGCTGGCGCGCCAGCTGCGCCGTTCAGAACGGTCCGTACGCGACTGGCTGTCCGGCGCCAAAAAAATGCCCTGGTGGGTGCCTGAAATCATCCGGCTGCAGCGCATGGAGCATGTGGAAATGATGCGACAGATGGGCATGCAGCCGGTGCGTCAGCGGCTTGGCGTGATGACCGGCAAGGTGATCGTGTTTCCGCAATCAGGCTTGGACTGAACTACTCGACGCCAAACCGCTCGCAGGCGCCAATAACGGCCTTGTCTCGCGTGGCAATGGCGCAATTGAGCAATGCAAGCTACGTGGAAGAACACCACGTCGTAATCAATTTGCGCCTGAATCAGGTTTATTGATCCCTGCCCTCTTTCTGTGCTTCTTCATGCCGGACAGGCAGGGAAATGCGGAACACGGTACCGCGATTCAACTCGCTTTCAACTTCGATGCGGCCGTTGTGTTTCTGGATGATGCCATACGATAGCGACAGGCCGAGCCCGGTGCCGCTGCCGATCGGCTTGGTGGTGAAGAACGGATCGAAGATACGCGACAGGTTTTCCTTCGCAATGCCGGCACCCGTGTCGGATATCTCGATCCAGATATGGTCGCCGTTGGTGCCGGTACGGATCGTGATGCGGCCGCGCTCGGGGCCAATCGCATGGGCGCCGTTCACGACGATATTCATGATCACCTGATTGATCTGCGACGGCAGACATTCGATTTCGGGGATCTCGCCGTATTCCTTGACCACATCGGCCTTGTACTTCACCTCGTTGCTAACGATGTTCAAGGTCGAATCGATACCGTCATGGATATTCGACCATTGCCATTCCTGATTCGCGTCGACTCGCGAAAAGTCTTTCAGGTCCTGCACGATCTTGCGGACGCGGACAATGCCTTCCCTTGATTCGGCCATCAGATGCGAAATGTCCTCGACCAGGAAAGCAAGGTCGATGCGCTCGCGCACCGACTTCACTTTTGCCAGCACGTCGGGCGCGCCGATGTCGGACTCGGCATCCTCGTAGGTCTTGAGCATTTCCAGCAGGTTCGCGATGTAGCCTTCCAGCGTGCCGAAGTTGGAGAATACGTAGCCGATCGGATTGTTGATTTCGTGCGCGACGCCGGCAGCGAGCTGGCCTATCGAGGCCAGTTTTTCCGACTGCATCAGCTGTTCCTGCGCCATCGACAGCTTGGCATTCAGGTCGGTCAGCTCGTTGTTCCGTCGCAGCAGTTCGGCTTCCGCCGCCTCCCGTTTGCGGATGTCGTCTTCGAGCCGCTGCTTGGCCTGTTCCAGTTGCGATGTACGCCTGGCGACCAGCTCTTCCAGCTCGTCCAGGCGGCTCGCGTCCATGGATTCATTCGGATGCGGGTTTTCGGGTTCGGTATGCATTTTCACCTCGTCGGGCTGGGATCACGGAACCGGATCTGGCACGCTTTCTCGAATTCGGATTCCGTTTCACGAAACACGCGGCGGATGCCGGCACTGTCGATAGTCAGGCTGTTCCATGCGCTATCCGCGATGGTTGCGCTCGCGCTGGATTGCATGCGCGCCTATTCCGGCCCCAATACCCGGAATACTTCTTCCAGCGTGGTCTGCCCATTCTGTACTTTCTCGAAAGCGTCCTCGCGCAAGGTGAGGAATTCCTGCTTGCGCGCATATTCGGTGATCTCCGTGATGGGCGCCTCCGTCGCGATCAAATGGCGCAGATGGTTGTCGGGCACAAAGACTTCATACAACCCGAGCCGCCCCTTGTAGCCGGTGTCATGACAGACATTGCAGCCGGTGCCCTTGAATACGCGTATCGGCTCGGAGGCGAAGCGGCTGCCCAGCCGTTGCAGCAGTTCGTTGTCCGGTACCGCGGGCGAGCGGCAGCATTCACAGGTCTTACGCACCAGTCGCTGCGCGATGATCGCTTCCAGCGCGGTTGCCACGACAAAGGGTTTGAGGCCGAGATCGAATAGCCGCGAAACGGTCGCAATCGCCGAATTGGTGTGCAGCGTCGAAAACACCTGGTGGCCTGTCAGCGCAGCGTGGAATGCGACCTCGGCGGTTTCGAAGTCGCGGATTTCGCCGATCAGCAACACGTCCGGGTCCTGCCGCAGAATGGCGCGCAGAATCAGCGGGAAGGTCAATCCGATCTTTTCGCGCACCACCACCTGCCCGGCCGGGTCGAGATAGTATTCGACCGGGTCTTCGATCGTGATGTAGTTCTTTTCCGACGTGGCATTGCTTTGCAGCAGGCTGTAGAGCGTCGTCGTCTTGCCGCTGCCGGTCGGCCCGGTAGCCAGCACGATGCCTTGAGGCTTGTCGCTGGCGTGGCGAATCTTCATCAGATCCCGCGGCCCGAAGCCGAGCGCATCGATATTCAGCACGGCGGAATTGCGATCGAGAATACGCATCACGATCTTTTCGCCATTGATGGTCGGCAGCGAGGAAATCCGCAGGTCAACCACGCGCTGCGGGGTTTTCACCGCGAGGCGGCCGTCCTGCGGCCGCCGGCGTTCCGAGATGTCGAGCTCGGCCATGACCTTGATGCGCGACACGATGGACTGATGCATGTTGTGCGGAATCTGCATCTTGTCCACCAGTACCCCATCGATCCGCAGCCGCACCATCACGTTCTTTGCACGCGGCTGGATATGAATGTCCGACGCGCCAAGACGGATCGCTTCCAGCAGGATCGAATTGACGAGGCGGATTGCTGGCGGCTCGTCCGAGCCTTGCAGCAGCTCGTCCAGCCCCTGCGCATCGTCGTCCTCGATGACGATCTCGATCCCTTCATACGGGTCGGGCGAGCCGTACACCGACTCGACGTCGGCAATATCGGCGCCGTCGGTCTTGTAGACTGCCGCGATCTTGGCCTGGATCGAGGCGATAGATGCGAATACCGGCACGATCTCCAGCCCGGTGACGAAGCGCAAGTCTTGCAGCAAACCTGAATCCAGCGGATCGACCATGGCAAGCGTCAGCCGTTTGCCTTCTATCCTGAGCGGCACGATCAGCTGGCGCTGGCACAGCCTGGCCGGCACCAGCGCCGCCACGGCAAGGTCGACCGCATATTCTTCCAGCGTCACATGCTGGATCAACAGTTCTTTGGCGAGCAGATCGTGGATCACCTTTTCGCTGACCCAGCCGCGGTCGACAATCAGCTTGATCGTGGCGTCCGTGCGCTGCTGTTGCTGCTGTATCCGCATCAGTTCCTGCACCTGCTGGACACTCAGCAGACCGCGCTTGTTCAGCAGCATGGCAAGCTGACTGCGGTTGGTGACACTGAATTTCGCGAGATGTTCGATTTCCCTGGTCTTGCTCACGGTTTCGCGTTTCAGCGCATCATTCCTGCGCCTCAGCTCGTGCTGTTCCAGCGCCAGCGCAACGGTGACGCGCAGGTCATCGTCATTCCACGGCTTGAGAATGAACTTGTAAACCGCGCCGGTCTTCACTGCGCCGACCACGGCATTGACGTCGGCATGCCCGGTCAGCATGATGCGAATGATGTCGGGATGAACGTCGCGCGCCTGTCGCAATAGCTCGCCGCCGTTCATGCCCGGCATCATGTAGTCGCTGATGATGAGCTGGAACGGCTCGTTTGCCAGCAGCTTCAACGCTTCGCGCGGATCAGCACAGCCGACGAGCTCATAATTCTCCTGGCGGAACACGCGCTTGAGCGCGGCCAGTACGTTCGGTTCATCATCCACCAGCAATATTCGATAACGCTGTGGCGGTGCTTCAAGGTCGCCGGGTGGTCCGGCTTCGCCGGTAAAGAGATGGGTAAAGTTCATCATGGTCTATCCGGGAGTTCCGCTGCGCCGTCAGACGGCAGGCAGATGGTGAAGGTGCTGCCCTTGCCTGCGGCGGTCTGGACTTCAATGCGGCCGCCATAGACGTTCACGGTGTCATGGCTGACAGTCAGGCCGAGCCCCATGCCTTTTCCGACATCGCGCGTGGTAAAGAAGGGATCAAAGATGCGGCTGCGGATCTCGTCAGCAATCCCGCAACCGTTGTCGCTGATTGCGATCCGGATCTCGTTGCCGACGCTGCTGGTGGCAACGCGAATCAGTCCGCCGTTTGCGCCGAGCGCCTGTCGCGCATTCTGCAGCAGCGCGTACACTGCCTGATTCATGCGACTGAGATCGCAGGTGATCTTGCGTAGCAGTTGCAGATCTGTTTCAAGCCTGATGGTTTCGGGTAGCTGGTCGGCGATCATGCCGATGGCGGCGCGCACTGCATCATTGAGGTCGACCGCGTCCATGGCCACATAGTCGATGTTCGAGTAGGCTTTCAGATTGGCGATGATGCGCGCAACGCGATCCGCACCGGTGGTCGATTCCGCAAGCAAGCCGGGAAAATCTTCCAGTATGAAATCGATGTCATGCGCACGCCAGGCGGCGTCCGCCTCGTTCGCATCGCCGTTCCGGAAAGCGCGCAGCGTCTTGCACATCTTGTCCGCATATTTGAATGCGGTACTCAGATTGCTGCGGATGAATCCGATCGGGTTGTTGATCTCATGCGCCATGCCCGCGGCAAGACTGCCTATCGAAGCCATTTTTTCGGATTGGTATAACTGGCGTTGCGCGCGTTCGATGACCTCGACCTGCGCCTTGACGCGCTGTTCGAGCTGCGACGCGAGTTCGCGATAGCGGGCTTCCGACTCCAGCAGCGCCGCGTGCTTGCCTTGCAGCGCTTCATAGTCGGCATGCACGGTTTCCAGGTGCAGATCGGCTGCCATCCGGTAGCGGCTAGCGCTCGTCAGCACCATTTCAAGCCACTTCGCAGCGACTTGTGCATGCGCATGCCGCGCCTCGGGTGCGCACAGCCGGCCGACAACTTCGATATCGACATGCAGTGGCACCGCAACGCCGGCGGTATCCAGCTCCGCGCCCGATTCCCACAGCGCCCTGCCGTCGACGTCGTCGAGCCGCCATCTGTCGCCGACGGTCTGTTTCAATGCCGCTTCCAGTCTGGCGCGCGGCACCGCGCTCAGCATCTCTGCCAGCGACACGTCGCGATCGAATGCCAAAATCTTGTCGTTCATGATCCGCCCCCGGCCTCCTTGATGAAGGCTGCGCGCGGCAGTTGATGTGCCGCTTCCAGCGAGAACTGGGTGTCGAGCCGATCGTACACCCGGCCAAGCAAAGCGGCGAAGGTATCGATTACGCCGCTGCCCTCCAGTGCGGAAGCAAAGAATAGCGGCCACGGCGCGGAAGACCAGCGCTGCCGGATTTCCTGCTCAGTCAGGATGTCGCGCAGGTCGCGCTTGTTGAATTGCACGATCAGCGGCAGTGTGGCGGGATCCATGCCCAGCGTGCCGGCATTTGCCATCAGGTTTTCAAACGAGACGCCATTGTTGACCGCCTGATTGCGCTGCGAGTCCGCGACAAAGACGATGCCATCGGCGCGCGACAGCACGGCTTTGCGAGTGCCGTCGTGCACCACCTGCCCCGGCACGGTGAACACCTTGAACTTGAGCAGCAGGCCGGACGGCGCGGTAAAACCGACCGGCAGCAGATCGAAAAACAAGGTCCGGTCTCCTTCCGTCTCCAGCGTCATCATGTCGCCGATCAGTTCGGCGGACAGCAGGTCGTGCAGACGCGTCAGATTGGTGGTCTTGCCGGACAAGGCCGGGCCGTAATAGACCAGTTTCACTGTCAATCGATTGCGCTGTTCGTCCAGTTCAGCCATGATCTCCGTTCTTTCAGATTGATCGTCCGGCGGCAGGCCGCCCGGCAGTCGTCGTCATCATGCGGCGTCTCTCGGGATGAAGGTAATCAGCTTGCCACGCGATTGTGTTCCCTTGCCCATGCTGCGCGATACCACTTCGAAGGATACGCCATACAGTTCGGCCAGGCATTTCTCCCCGTCTTCGACGCCGCACAGTGCGCGCAACACTTCCGGCATGAACAGTTCGGCCTCGCTGCCGAGTTGCAGGCCCGAGTCACTGAACAGCCCCATCGCCGCGGCATTGGCAAACACGACGATCTCCTCTTCGTCCAGGCCGACCATCGGCAACGGCACATGTTGCAGCGCTTCGCGCACGATCTCGAGCGTGATTCCGTCATGCTTGATTTGCTGCTGCTTTTGCTTCAGAACCTCTTCCAGCTGCCGGTTTGCCTGCGCCAGTCCGTAATTGGCGGCACGCACTTCCAGTCCGAGGCGGCGATTCTCGTCCGCCATCTCCTTGTGCTGAAACGCTTCTTCAATGTGTTCGCGCAACTGGATATCGTCCCAGGGCTTGGTGAGGAACTTGTATATCGCGCCTTCGTTGACGGCGTCCGTGACCGATTTCAATTCAGTGAAGCCGGACAGCACGATGCGCACCGTATCCGGATACATGGTCTTGACCGTGCGCAGGAAGTCGACCCCGGTCATGCCGGGCATGCGCTGGTCCGACACGATGACATCGACGCTTTGCTTCGCAAGCGCCTCCAGCCCTTCCATGCCGCTGCCTGCAGTCAGGATCTGATAGCCGGCACTGCGCATCAGGCGCTTCAGCGCGGCCAGGATGTTCGGCTCGTCGTCCACCAGCAGCAGCGTGCGCGGCCGCTTGTGCAGACGCAGCAGATGCTTCGGCAAGCGGTGCCCTTCCTTCAGGAACAGCGTCATCTCATCAGCGGCAAGCGCCTTCGAAAACAGGAAACCCTGGATCGCATCGCACATGTTCCGTGACAGGAATTCGCATTGCGCCTCGGTTTCGACGCCTTCGGCAATCACCTGTATGCCGAGGCTGTGCGCCATCGAGATGATCGCGTCCGAGATCGCCGCGTCGTTGGACTGCTGCGAGATTTCGCGGACGAACGAGCGATCGATCTTCAGCACGTCGATCGGGAATCGCTTGAGATACGACAGGCTGGAGTAACCGGTCCCGAAGTCATCGATGGACAGTTTCACGCCTAATGCCCTGAGCTGGTTCAACACGTCGATCGCGCGCTCGACCTCGGTCATTACCAAGCTCTCCGTCAGTTCGAGATCGAGGCGATCCGCGGGAAGCTCCGTTTCTTCAAGCACCCTGGACACCATCTGCACCAGATCGGCCTGGCCGAACTGGCGTGCAGACAGATTGACGGCAATGCGGAAATTGCCGAGGCCGGCCAGCTGCCATGCCCTGGCCTGCGTACATGCGGTGCGCAGCACCCACGCACCGATCGGCACGATCAGCCCGGTCTCTTCGGCAAGGCTGATGAACCGCTCGGGCGAGATCCTGCCGAGCTCCGGATGCTGCCAGCGCAGCAGCGCTTCCATGCCCACTATCTCACCTGTGGCCAGATCCAGTTGAGGCTGGTAGTGCAGCAGCAATTCGGCGCGTTCGAGCGCATAGCGCAACGCGCGCTCGATTTGCAGCCGCTCCTGCGCCCTTTCGTTCATTGCCGGCGTATAAAACTGGAAATTGTTGCGTCCCAGTTCCTTTGCGCGATACATCGCCATGTCCGCGAACTCGATCAACTTGTCGAGATCCTCTCCGTCCGCCGGATACGACGCGATGCCCGCGCTGCAGCTCAGGAAGAACTCGTGCCCGTCGATGCTCACCGGCTCCGCGACAGTGTCCATGATCCGATGCACCGCCAGTGTCGTCAACTGGTCGTCCTCGCACTCCGGCAGGATCAGCAGGAATTCGTCGCCGCCGAGCCGCGCAACGGTATCGGTCGGCCGCACCGCCGATAGCAACCGGTCCGACATCACCCTGAGGAATTTATCGCCTGCCCGATGCCCCAGGCTGTCATTGATGAACTTGAAGCGGTCGAGGTCGACGAACATCACCCAGACCGCGCGGCCGGTGTGCGCGGCCTGGCTTGTCGCCTGGATCAACCGTTCCCGCAGCAGCGCGCTGTTGGGGAGCCCCGTCAGCCTGTCGTGATTCGCCTGGTACACCAGCTCTTCTTCGTAGCGTTTCTTGTCGGTGATATCGTAATGGGCCACGACAAAATGCTCGACTTCGCCGGCACTGTCCCGAGTCGGCGCGATATGCACTTGCGACCAGAAGAGCGTGCCATCCTTGCGGTAGGTGCGCATCGTGGCGTGTACCTCGCGCTTTTCGCGCACCATGGAAACGATCTTCCTGATCTCGTCTTGCGCAGCGTCGCCGCTCCAGAGCAAGCTGCAGCTCTTTCCCATGACTTCGTTCACCGAATAGCCGGTCATTTTCTCGAATGCCGGATTTACATATTCGATCGGATAGTCGGGCCCGGTTGCGCTGGTGACGATGATCCCGTTGGTGCAGGCTTCGATCGCCTGTTTTGCGCGTATCAAGGCATCGGTGCGTTCGGCCACCATGCGATGCACGTTACGCGAGCGCGATGCAAGCGTCTGCATGTACGCGGCTGCCAGAAAGCTGCCCAGGGTTCCGGCGATCAGCATCAGCAGCGAGCCGAAATGGTTCCTGTACGAGCTGGACGGTGACGGCGAAACTTCGATATGCCATGGCTGACCGGCGACTTCAAATGTTTGCGCAAGGCCGGTTCCGCCGTCCCCGAAAATGCGTGTGAAAAAAGAAGCCGAGGCCGTTTCTCCGGCCTGCCGTGCCTCGCCAACCGGATAGGCAAGATTCCGCGCGTTTGCAAAACGGTCCGCATAGACACGTACAGTGCCGCCGTCAGGCGCCAGCAAGTCTCTTGTCGCCAGCGTCTTTTCAACCAGGTCCGTACTGCTGAACGCTGCCGTGGTGTAACCGACGACGGCGCTGCAGCGCGATGCGGCGTCACTCGAAACAGCTCCCTGCCGGTAAACCGGCATCAACAAGACCACGCCGCGCTGCACGCTTTTCTGCACCAGCGGATACAGTCCCGTCATCGACGGCAGGCCGCTTGTACAGGCACGCCGGCTGGCTGCGTCCTGGGCACTGCGCGAGGACGTGTCGAGGCCGAGCAACTCTACGTTGCCCGACAACGGTTCGACATAATCAATAACGCGATACTGGCTCCGCGTGCCGGCTGGGACCAGCTTGCCATCGATGACTTCCGAGATCCGGACTCCCGGTCGCGCGGCTTCGAACGCGGAACGCCCGGCATTGGAAACCAGCCGCTGATAGGTCAGCACGCGAATGTACGGATTGCGCGCCAGTATCGGCCTTGTGAACGCCCGGAACTGGTCGAGATCGACCGACGGTATCGTGGTAAACAGCCGGTTGACGGTTGACAACTGGTCGACGGCCTCGTCCAGGCCGTCCCTTACCGCATTGATCTGGTTCGCCGCGCGCCGTTCGAAATCGGCCCTGATCTTCTGATGCTCAAGTGCATTGATATTGGAGAAGAGTGCGGCCGTAAGAAGCAGGCCAATCAGCAACGTGGCGAGCGCCGAAATCGAGAGAGTTGCGATGAAAGTACGTAGACGAATACCTAACATGGAATTCACCTGATGGACGGCACTGAGAGCTTGCAGGCATCAGCGAAAGCGGTGCGGTCGACGAATCGGCGCGGGCAATGCGTCTTGCGTGGAGGGCAACCGGACTGCCGTTCTCGACCCAATAGCGGTTTGTCCATACGATCCTCGTGATGCGATTGCCGGAAACTCCGTGTGGAAAGCTCGGATCACACACTGACTGGTTGCGACTGCGGAAGTTGTGAAGATAACGTATTGAACCACGAAGTATTGCTATGGGGCAATTATTATTGAGGGATGCCGGGTGCTTTCGCCACATGCAGCCGGATCTGCGCAGGGTCGTGATTCGGAACGCCAGGCAACGCACCGCGACGAATTGCAGCGGCGTTACCGGCAATACACTGCGGCGCCAGGCGCCGGGATGTGCAACTTGTTCCTGAGGGGTCTGAAGGGCTTAACGGTTCAATGCCGCCATTTGCGGAGCGGCGTACCGGGTACCGGCTGCCGCGCCTGTCGGCATCACGCGGTCGATGCGCGCGATGTCTTCCGGCGTCAGTTTCAGATCGACTGCGGCGACGTTCAACTCAAGATATTTGCGTCGCTTGGTTCCCGGTATCGGGACGATATCCTGCCCCTGCCCCAGCACCCAGGCGAGTGCCAGCTGTGACGGCGTGCAGTTCTTGTCGGCCGCGATCGTTTCGATCTCTTTCAGGAGCGTGAGATTTTTCTGGAAGTTTTCACCCTGAAAGCGCGGCGAGTTACGCCGATAGTCGTCCGGCTCCAGGTCATCGATCGTCTTTATCCGGCCTGTCAGGAATCCGCGGCCCAAAGGACTGTACGGAACAAAGCCGATGCCGAGTTCGCGCAGCGTCGGCAGGATTTCCTGCTCCGGATCGCGGCTCCATAACGAATACTCGGTCTGCAACGCGGCGATCGGATGGATCGCATGCGCCCGCCGCACGGTGGCGGGCGCCGCCACGGACAAACCGAGCCAGCGCACCTTGCCCGCGCGGACCAGATCCGCCATCGCGCCGACGGTATCCTCGATCGGCGTATCGGGGTCGACACGATGCTGATAGTACAGATCGATGACGTCGATCTGCAGCCGCTTCAGGCTGGCTTCGCATGCCTGGCGCACATAGTCGGGTTTGCCGTTGATGCCCAGGAAGCTGCCGTCCGCGCCGCGCATATTGCCGAATTTGGTGGCGACGATGACCCGGTTGCGGGCGCCCTTGATCGCGCGGCCCACCAGCTCTTCATTGCGGCCGACGCCATACATGTCGGCGGTATCGAGAAAATTCACACCGAGATCGATTGCCTCCTGGATCGTTGCAACCGCTTCATCGTCATCGCGCCCGCCGTAGAACTCGGACATACCCATACAGCCGAGGCCGATTGTCGACACTTCGAGTCCCGCGCCCAATTTTCTTTTTTCCATGATGCATATCCTTTTTCAGGGAGTGATGCAGCGCCTGGCCCCAAAGAATCCGGGTGGAAACCGCAGGAATGCAGTCCGCTTCCAGATTACGACTGCCCGGCTCCGAAAAGATTCGCCGGCATGGCTGGACGACACAGCGCATTCAACGAAGAAACAGGTCGTACAGGCTGAGCAAAATCTCCAGCGCGATCAGCGCGATCACATACCATTCGAGCCGTGTCGAATGCCGGTTGTGCAAAAGATCGACCAGGGTTTCGGCGCTGCGCGTGATCAGATTCAGCTTGCGTTCGAGCGCATCGTGGCGCTCCTTGATTTCGAATTCATCTTCGAGCCGGATGAACAGGCCTTCGAGCGCCGCGTTTTCCCAAAGCACTTCCGGCTTTTCCGCGATCGCCACCCGCCCCACCATCATGTGCTCGGACAGCAAGGTGGTGCCGATGTGGCGCACCAGTTCCTTGCTGCGGCCGCCAATCTGGCCGTCGCGCTTGAGCGCCGCGGCAACCGGCTCGATCTGGTCGAAGCTGACGGCGATCTTCGATTCATACAACGTCAGCACTGCACTCTTGGCAAGGACATCGGCGATGACCTGACAACGTTCGACCGTGCCGGCGACAAGGAAAATCGTGGTGCCCTTGATTTCGGCCGGCTTGTGCGCATCGATGCGCACCTCCATTTCCTCGATCACCGGCACTGGATAGGCACTTTTTACCAGCGGTTGCAATCGCGACAGGAACGCTGCCTGGCTCGCATCGTTGACACCGAAAAAAACCACTGCACCATAACGAAACAGTACCGCGATGCCATCGCAGCCATCCACCGCGACGACGAGCGGCGTCAACGCCAGGCTGCTGCCGGCCTCGATGCTTTTCAGGCTGAGTCGCTCGCCAATCAGCATCGCGCGCACGCGGCATTGCGTCTTGTCGGGAAACAGAGGTGCTGTCATGAGCAAATATTGTTGCTGTTACATTTATTAACACTAAAGCAATGAATTTTTGGGGCTTTCATGGTCTGAACCAGTGACACATTGATGTCATCTTTATTATTTTCGAAAGGACTCTGATGCATAAACTGATCGCTGCTCTGATTACCGGCCTGTTCGCCTCCTCCGTGTTTGCACAAGCAAACGTCCCTGCCACCACGCCATCGGTCAATCTTTCCTCCAGAACATCTGCCGATGTCGCGACGCCGCCAACCAGCGCGGATGTGAAGGCCGATGCCAAGGCCAGCAAGAAAGTAGCGAAGGCGGATGCCAAGGCGAAGAAGGAAAAAGCCGAAGCAAAAGCGGATGCAGCGGAAGAAAAAGCGGACGCCGCTGCGAAGTAACGCTGCCAGGCAAGTGCCGAAACAGGCGCTTTGTGGTGTTCCTTTGTGTCCCTTTCAAAAGGCGGTGAAATCCCGTCTTTTGACCCCGTCTTTTTGACGTTTCAATTCATTTTTCCATGTGCGATGAACTGGCGGCATCACGTACCGCCGGTATCGTCCTTGGTCGCCTGCTGCGGTTCCGGCTGCGTCCGCTCGCTTTGCTGCGCCGCCTTCTGCTGCAGTTTTTCCTCCTTCTTCTTTTTCTTGGCAATCTCTTTCTGGCGCTTTTCGAATGCGTAATTGGGTTTGGCCATGCGAGGTCCTTTGTTCAACGAGGGGGAGAAGGGTCTGCCGTGTCCGGCAATCGGTGTGGTAGCGCACGGAACACTGTTTCGCTGACCCGGTACGACATGATGCCACAGGCGCCGATGCAGGCGCTGCGATTGAATTAGCATTCAACCCGCTCCGTGCGGAAAACGGTCAATCACGCAGAAAGCGTTGACCAAAAGGAAATTCGGCAGTACGGGCAGGATGGATGCTTCGCATCGGCGCGTGCCGGCTACGACTCGTACTTCCGGAATGCATCGTCCAGCGCCTTCAAAAGTTCTTCCTGCTCCCAGGGCTTGGTCAGGAATTTGAAAATGGCGCCGTGGTTGACCGCATCGGTGACCGATTGCAAGTCCGTGTAGCCGCTCAATACCATCCGTACGGCTGAGGGATACATGTGCTTCACCCGGGACAGGAATTCCGTACCGCTGATGCCCGGCATTTTCTGGTCGCACAGAATCACGCCGACTTCATTCGTGGCCAGTATTTCAAATGCCTCGGCCGCATTATCGGTAATCCGGACCGTGTAGCCCTTGTTTCTGAGAGCGCGATGGATTGCCGCACCCATGTTTTTTTCGTCATCGACAAACAGCAAGGTGCGCGCGTAGGGAAGACGGGCTATCCGGTCCAGCGCAAGCGATTTCCCTTGCTGCAGCAACGCGGCACAGGCAGTGACATCGATCGGCCTGCTGAACAGGTAGCCCTGCATCTCGTCGCAGCCGTTCTGCGCCAGCAGCGCCAGTTGCCCTTCCGTCTCGACGCCTTCGGCGATCACCTTCAAACGCAGGCTGTGCGCCATGGCAATCACGGCGCGCGCAATCGACAGGTCGTCCGGGTCGGAAATGAGTTCGCGAACGAAGGACTGATCCAGCTTCAGCTTGTCGACCGGGAAGCGCTTCAGGTAATTCAGGTTCGAATAGCCGGTGCCGAAATCATCGATCGACAGGCGCACGCCCATGTTTTTCAGTTCGCGCAGAATCCCGATCGTGCTTTCCGGATCTTCCATCGAAAGGCTTTCCGTCAGTTCGAGTTCGAGATACCTGGGATCGAGTCCCGTCTCGACAAGAACTGTCTGCACCAGGCTGGCGATATTGCCGCTGAACTGCTTGGATGACAGATTGACGGCCACCGGTATTGCAGGCAGTCCGGCGTCCTGCCACGCCTTGTTCTGGCGGCACGCGTGAAAAAGGACCCATTCTCCTATCGGCAGTATCAATCCGGTTTCCTCGGCCAAACCGATGAAGCGACCGGGCGGGACCAGGCCGAGTTCTGGATGCTGCCATCGGATCAACGCTTCCAATCCGATGACTGCGCCGCTGGTCAGATCGAGTTGTGGCTGATAATGCAGCAACAGTTCATCGCGTTCCAGCGCCCGGCGCAGCGCGTTCTCGAGCTTCAGCCGGTCGCTCGCATGCCGGTTGAGTTCCGGCGTATAGAAAAGGCAGCGCTGGGTCTTGCTTTCGACAGCGGTACGTACCGATGCCTCCGCCGCCTGTGCAAGAAAATCGAAATCGTCGCCATCATTCGGGAAAATGGCAATGCCGATACAGGCTTCGACATGCAGTTCCTGATCGTCGAAATGGAATGATTTATCGAGCAGCGCGACAATCTGATGGGCGGCCGCGGCGAGATCTTCCGGCGCAGAGCGGACCACGACAACGGCAAGGCTGTCATCGCCGAAACGGGCGACAGTGTCCTCCGGCCGGGTCCATGTTCCGAGCCTGGTCGCGACTTCCGTCAGCACATCCTGCTCTGCCTTGATGCCAAGGCTGCCCCGGATCAGAGGCAGGCGCGCGAGGTCGACGACGAGAAATCCCATCACGTCTTCGGTGTGTTCGATCCTTTCCTTTGTCCGTCTGACCCGGTCCCTCAACAGTATCCGGTTGGGCAAACCGGTAACGCTGTCGAAGTTGCTGAGATAGCTGACCTTCTCCGCAGCGGCGCGCAGCTCGGCCGACTGTTCGCTGACCCGCAGCGTCAGGCTTTCATTGCGATTGCGCAAGTCCTTGTGCAACAGGCGGATTTCCAGCATGTTATGGACACGCGTGAGCACCTCGGTCTGGTCGATCGGCTTGCTGACGAAATCCTTTGCGCCGACCTGCAGCGCCCGCAGCTTGTGGCCGGGTTCGGCGGTCACCACCAGGACCGGCAGGTAGCCTTCCGTTTCGATCGTCTTCAGACTTTCCATCACCTGGAAGCCATCCATGTGCGGCATGTTGAGATCCAGCAGGATGATGTCGTGACGATGCTCCTTGTACAGCTCGAACACGCGGCGCGAATCAGTGGTCGACGATACCGATACATATCCGGCGCCCGCAAGCATGTATTCCAGCAGCTTCACGTTGACTTCCGAATCGTCGACGATCAGTATCCGCGCATTCAGGATTCTGGATGAAATAGCCATGACATCCCTTTATTCGTTGCCCCGATTTTGCTGTTCCGCGAATTCGAGCGCAGTGTCCAGCGTTTCAAAAAATTCGTTGATGTTGATCGGCTTGGTGAGATAGCGGAAGAATCCGAGCGCCATGCCCTTCGCGACATCGCGCGGCATCGCATTGGCGGTCAACGCAATCACCGGGATGTGCGCGGTAGCCGGATCGTTACGCAGTTTGACCATCGCGTCGGTGCCGCTCAACCCTGGCAGATTGATGTCCATCAGGATCACTTCCGGCTGATGGCTGCGCGCAAGTTCGATGCCGAGATTGGCATCGGACGCGGTCAGCAGGCGCAAGTCGCTGCGGTAGGTGACGATGACCTGGATCAACTTCAGGTTGGCCGGATTGTCTTCCACATACAGCAGCGTGCGCTGCGGTGCGTTTGCCGGCTGCGCTCTCTTCGGTTCGGCGACGATGGCCGGGAATACGTGGCCGGCATCATAGAGGGTCCCGTTGGTAGATTTGAGCTCGATCCAGAACATGCTGCCGACGTCAGGAGTGCTGGTCACGCCGATTTCACCGCCCATCAGCTCGACCAGCCGCTTGGTCACCACGAGGCCGATGCCGGTGCCGTCCTCCGTGCCGGTTTCCTGCCCCAGCCGGTTGAATGGTTGAAACAGCTGTTCCAATTGTTCGGGCCGCAGTCCGGCACCGGTATCCTGCACCGTGATGCGGACGCGGTCGGGAGCGACGGTACTGCAGCCAAGGATGATCGTGCCGCCCTCGCGGTTGTACTTGATGGCATTGGACAGCAGATTGAGAAGCACCTGCTTGAGCCGCGTCCTGTCCGCCACGATGTGCAAACCTTCCGCCTGCGGGAACAAGGCCCGGACGTCGCGCCTGGCCGCGAGCGGCCCGATCATTTCCTGGCATTCCTGCAGTACTTCCGTCAGTCCGACCGGCTCCAGCGAAAGCGTCAGTGTCCCGGATTCGACCTTCGCCAGATCGAGAATTTCATTGATGAGCACCAGCAGATGCCTGCCGGCCTTCAGGATGTGTTCGGTGAATTCCCTTCTCTGCTCCTCTGTCGTTGGCAACGAATCGGATGCCAGCAATTGTGCGAAGCCGAGAATGGCATTGAGCGGCGTCCGCAGTTCATGGCTCATGCTCGACAGGAAGGCCGACTTCGCCTGATTTGCCTTTTCCGCGGCCGCCTTGGCGGCAACCAGCTCTTCGTTCGCCGTTTCGAGCTGGGCGGTGCGCTCGCGCACCCGCAATTCCAGCTTTTCGTTGAGCTGCATGATCTCTTGCTGCGCGCGGGTTCGCTCGCCGACCTCGCGCACGATTTCCTGGTTCGATGCTTCCAGATCGCCGGTACGCCGTTCGATTTCGGCCAGCATGTCGTTGAACGAATCGATCAGCATGCCGATTTCGTCATTGCTGGTCTTTTTCGCGCGGCGTGAATAGTCGCGTTGTTCGACCACCTCGCGCGTAATTTTCGCAAGCGCAAAAATCGGGCCGGTGACGATTTTCTGCAAACGTACCGACAGCAGGAAGGCCACCAGCATCGCCACGAAAATGACGATGACCGCGATGCCGAGGTAGTCAAGAACGGTATCGACAAACTTGTAATCGGCACGCAGGTAAACGGTTCCCAGAATCTCGCCGTCGTTGACGATGCGCTCGAACAGGATCAGCTTGCCTGCTTCTACGTGTATGCTTTCTGTTTCGGGAAGTGATGGCGGTGGTTTCTCGCCGCTTGCCGCATAGGTCGCGAACAGCCTTCCCTTGGCGTTGTAAATCGCGGCGGCACGTACAATCGGGCGCAGGCGCAACAGGCTGAGGTTTTGCATCGCAAGCTGCTTGTCGTCGAACGTCAGCGCCGGCGCGGTCATGTGGCCGAGCAGTTCGGCTTGTGTGGTCATGTCGGCGATCAGGGCCTGCCGGTAGGTGCGCAAGTTGTAGCTGACGGTCGCTCCCAGGGCGACCACCAGCGCCACCAGCGTCGTCAGGAGTACGACGCCGAGCAGTTTCTGCCGAATGGTATGCATCCCGATTTTCATGAAGCCCCCGATGCCACTTTATAGGCGGCGGCAAGCAGGCGCGCGCTGATATTGAGATTGCCGAGGCTGGCTGTTTTGGGCGCCACTTCGAAACGCACCCTGCCCTCGACGACGACGAAATTGATCGTGCTTCCAAGCGTCAGGGCATCTTCCGATTCGGTGACCGTCAGCATGGGCAGGCCTTTCGTCGCAGCCAGGATATCGGCGAGCCGAGCGCTTTCGGAGCGGCCGATGAAAAGCACGTTGAAACCTGCAAGCGAATCGCCATGGTGCAGCTTGTGTACCGTCACCGGCCTGCCGTTGACGGTATGGTCGGCAACCAGCTGTACCAGGTCGTCGGCCAGCAGGTCGGCGCCGAGGACGCCTATCCTGAAGGGACTGTCCGGTTTTGCGAATGCCTGATCGGGCCATCGGACGTAGCTGCCGAACTTGGACAGATATGCTGCCTTGACCTGGCGCTCGGTGGCCTCATGCATGACAGCCGTCTGCGCATCCACCGGGTAGTATTGGAGCAGCATGCAAGCCAGCAGGCACATCGGCAGCAACCATCGCCTTGCAAAGGAGCGACACCTGCCGGACGGCGCGCCGCTCAGCTTTGCCATAGCAGTTTCAGGAAAATGCCGGGCGAGAGATCGGTGCGGTTCGTGATGGTGCCGTACTCGGCATGACGGCCGAGCAGGTTTTGCCCCGTCACCGAGAATTCAAGGTCGCGCCGCAATTTCCAGCCGAAACGCGCATCCACGGTGGTATAGGCCGGCACATTGTTCTTTGTCAGCTCGGCGGAATGGCGCAGGATGAGGTCAAGCTCGCGGCCCGGTCCGATATCGGAAGACGAGCGCAATTGCCATGTATATGACGGATCGTTGCCGGCCGCATTCGGCGCGGCAATATCGTTACTACCCGGCTTGAGTCTGAGACGCTCCCTGAGAGCGCTGAGTCCGGCACTCAGACGCCACTTCGGCGATGCCTGGTAGGTGCCCCAGGTTTCGATGCCGGTCGTGGTGCCTTCCATGTCATTGGCAAAGACAAGGAAGGTGCCGCCGGGATCGATCTCCTGCGTGCGCAGATCGTCGTAGACCGTATGGAACGCGGTGATCGAATAGGAAATCCGGGACGTCGGCTGCCCGCGATAGCCAACCTCGAACACTTTTGCCACTTCTGAAATGGCATCCCGGCCGCCGTTCAGCACGAACGGCGGTGTGGCCGGACTGTAGGCGTCCCTGTCGAGCCGCGACGGCGCCCGTACGGTGCGCGATACCGCGGTCCACAACAGATGGTCGGGCGCCGGCTTCCATGCCAGCCGCGCGTTCGGCAACAGCTCGGTGCCGGTATAGTCGTTGTGCTCGAAGCGCGCGCCGATGGTCAGGCGCAAGTCGTCGCGCAGCGACATTTCATCCTGCGCAAACAGGCTCGCCCATTTTTGATTGACGTCGGCTGGCAGGAAGGCAAAGATCGGGCTGGTATTGTCGACGCGATCCATGCTGTAGCGGTAATCCGCGCCCCAGACGATGGCATGCATGCCGACCGGCTGTAACGAATGCTGGAGTTGCATGTCGACGATGTCCAGTTTTTCGGAGAACGTCGGCCGAACGGTGCGTTCGGTCCGGTCGTAATACGCCTGAAAGTCCAGCTTGCCGCCGCCGTCAAGCGAATGTCCCCATTGCGTGGTCAGGTTCGCACCCGATACGTCGATCGTCCCGAGCTTGAGATTGGTGCCGGAGATCGAGATCGAACCGGGTTCCGGTTGCTCCTCCGCGCCGGTATACACATTGCCTTGCACCATGAAACGGTCGCCGCCACGGTCCCAGTCGGTGCGGAATCCTGCCTGGCTGCGGTGCAAGGCATCGTTGACCTTGCTGCCGCTTTCCGTCGATGTGTGGCCGCGGTTGAAATACTTGCCGTAGACACGATAATTGCCGCCGGCACCCAGCGTCCCGCCATGACGGAATGCCGTGTCGCCGCCCTTGTTCCCGGCTTCAAGTGTTGCCAGGTCGCCCTGCGTGTCCCCGGCTGGCCGGGTAATGATATTGATGACGCCATTGACCGCATTGGTGCCCCACAGCGTGCCGCCGGGCCCACTGATGACTTCGATGCGCTCGACGTCTTCGAGCATCACATCCTGGATGTCCCAGAAAACGCCGGAGAACAACGGCGTATACACCGAGCGGCCGTCGATCAATACCAGCAGCTTGTTCGGCGCGCTGTTGTTGCTGCCGTTGAATCCGCGTGCGGTGATCGCGTAGCCGCTATTGCTGGTTTGCGCAACCTGCAGGTTGGGCGCAAGACGCAGCGCGTCGGGCAGGCTGGTCGCGCCCGAGCGCCGGATGTCATTCGCCGTGATGACGTAGATCGAAGCCGCAGCATCGGCGAGCCGCTCGCGCTTCTTCGATACCGAGGTGATACGGATGTTGGCCAGGTCTTCGATCGACATCTCCGCGAGAGAGTTGATCAACGATGAGGCTGCGCATGCCGGTAGCGAAAAGAAAGTCAGCGCGGTGCCGAAAAGCACGCTGAATACCGGCTTGTGTACCAGCTTGCGGCAAGGATTTCGCGCTGGAAGAAACAAGGATCTGTTCATGCGGTTCCCGTGGGCAGGCAGACCTGTTCGAACTGCAACGTTGCTTATTATGCATAAATCGAAATCGATCCGTTGAACGGCAGGTAAAATGCATTGGAACACGAAAGTTGCGGCACAGCAATTCCTAGACTCACGGAAATTGATTAATCGCAATGTCACGCAACAATTTTGCGCGGCCTGTCTCGAAATCCCACCATCACCAAAACCGGCGGTACGGCAATCACAGTTGCGGTGCAGACCGGCGCGCAAGCGTCAGTTCAGAACGCGAATGCGCAATGACACTGCGAGCGGCGACGACGCCGAGAAGCCCCATGGCAACAGCAACGCCAATGTCCGGCCAACTGGACCCGGTGCCGAACACGCCGAACGCCGCGAGCATGACAGCGAGATTGCCGATCACGTCATTGCGCGTGCAGAGCCATACCGAACGCATGTTGGCGTCGCCGTTGCGATGCGCATACAGCAGCAACGCCACCGAGCCATTGGCCAGCAGTGCCAGAAAGCCGATCATGCCCATCGTGGCCGGTTCCGGCATTGTTCCCGTTGCGGCACTCCAGGCGGCCTGGCTGAGCACGAACAGGCTGTACCCCCCCATGGTGATTCCCTTGATCAGCGCAGTACGCGAACGCCAGATCGGCGCCAGGCCGAGGACGAACAGCGACAATGCGTAATTTCCCGCGTCGCCAAAAAAGTCGACGGCATCGGCCAGCAGCGACACCGAGCCGGCCTTGAAGCCGCCAACCAATTCGACGCCGAACATCAGTACATTGATTACCAGGGCAATCCACAGCGCGCGGCGATAACGCGGATCGATGGGCGGTTTGTCGGAATGGCAGCTTCCAGCGCAGCAGGCGGACATCGTGTTCTCCTTGGGTTCGGACTTGCCTATTACAGACCCTGTACCTACTATAGGGTCAAGAACTCCTGCGAAGAAATGCACGATGAACCTGCTGAAAATTGGCGAACTGGCAAGACGTACCGACTGCCTGGTGGAAACGATCCGCTACTACGAGCGCGAGGGTCTGCTGGCGGCGCCGGCACGTTCCGAGGGGAATTACCGCTTGTATGGACCGGCTCATGTGGAGCGCTTGCAGTTCATCCGGCATTGCCGGTCACTCGACATGACGCTCGACGAAATCCGCAATCTGTTGCATTTCAAGGATGCGCCGGAAGAAAACTGCGGCGAGGTGAATATCCTGCTGGATAAACATATCGGCCACGTAGCCGCGCGCATTGCAGAATTGAAGGCATTGCAAACCCAACTCAAGGAATTGCGTGCACGCTGCCATCGCACGCAAGCGGCGAAGGATTGCGGCATCTTGCAGGAGCTGGCAAGTACCGACGCCGACCGGCAGAAGAAAATCGGCTCACATGACGACGGTTGTCACTGAACCCGCCAGAACTTGGCCCGGCGCGATGATTGCGGCAACGTTCAGCTCAAGCTTCTTTTTTTTCGTGCTTTTCGTGGATATGCGCAGCCTCAGCGCGCGCCGTTGGATGGTGCAAAGAAGCGCTGCCCCATTTCTTCCAGGCCCAGCGTCTGCAGCACCTCGTTCAGCCGTTCGCCCGGACGGTGACGCGGCAAGTCCTTGTAGCTGGCGATGATCAGCTCGTTCTTCATCGAGTGCTCCCAGCCCACCAGTTCGGTGACGTTGACCTGATAGCCGTGCGCTTCGAGCTGCAGGCAGCGCAGCACATTGGTGACCTGGCTGCCGAATTCGCGCGTGTGCAAAGGATGACGCCAGATTTCTGTCAGCGCGCTTTTTGCGATCGCCCTGCCCTTGTTCTTGCGCAGCACCGATGCCACCTCGGCCTGGCAGCACGGCACCAGAACGATGAACTGCGCCTGCTTCGCAAGCGCAAAGCGGATCGCATCGTCGGTCGCGGTATTGCAGGCATGCAGCGCCGTAACCACGTCTACTGTCGCCGGCAATAGCGGCGATTCGATCGACTCGGCCACCGACAGGTTCAGGAAGGACATGCCGGGAAAATCCAGTTTCCGCGCCAGTTCCTGCGATTTCGTCACCAGTTCGTCGCGCGTTTCGATGCCATAGATGTGCGGCCGGCCGGCGAGCGTCTTGAAAAACAGGTCGTACAGGATGAAGCCGAGATAGGACTTGCCGGCGCCGTGGTCGACCAGCGTGATGTCCGGATGGTCTTGCAGCACTTCCTGCAGCAGCGGCTCGATGAAATGGTAGAGGTGATACACCTGCTTCAGCTTGCGCCGGCTGTCCTGGTTCATCTTGCCGTCGCGCGTCAGGATGTGCAGCGCCTTCAGCAGTTCGAGCGACTGGCCGGGCTTGATTTCGGGAATGGTGTTCATGACGATAATTTGAATCGAAAAAGGGAGCGCAATCGTGATCCATTTTGCGCACTGTTCGCGTAACGCGGCGCCGGAGGTTCGGTATTTTACCCCTGCATGTTGCGATGCATTATGAGCCGTTTGGCCGCAGGGCGATTGCACGAAGGCTTGAGTGGAGTGACATCGCATTTTGTGCACGAAATACACGAACACACCCGCGTTTGCATCCCGGCCGGCGTTCCAACCCGGCGAATCGTTCGACGCGCCCGTCTCTTTCGTGCTTTTCGTATCTTTCGTGGATGGCGCGGAGTGGCTTCATGCCATTGCCCTGGTTACGAGGCGCCGCCGCATCCAGTCCCGCAGTCGCTGACGAAGCTACCGGCTCTCTGTAAAAAATGCCAGCGCCGCTGCCGGCCGCCGCGCCACCCGTGCCACCCAAGGTCTGTCGCGGGCGACGGCTGGTACATCGCTTGCATGGGGAGGGCTCCGATCAATGCAAGCAAGGGTGCCGGCCCTGCCGCATCCTGCGCTTCAACCTGGAGAGCCAACATGTTTTCACACAACAAGCGTTTGCAGTACACCGTCCGCGTCAGCGAAAGCAATCCCGGCCTGGCCAATCTGATGCTGGAACAATTCGGCGGCCCGCAGGGCGAACTGGCCGCCGCCTGTCGTTATTTCACGCAGGCGATCGCCGAAGACGATCCCGGCCGCAAGGACATGCTGTTCGACATTGCAACGGAAGAACTCAGCCATCTCGAAGTCATCGGCAGCATTGTCGCGATGCTGAACAAGGGGGCCAAAGGCCAGTTGGCGGAAGGCGCGGAACAGGAAGCGGACACGTATCGTTCGATTACCGGCGCCGGCAACGACAGCCACCTGACGCAGGTCCTGTACGGCGGCGGCCCGGCACTGGTGAACTCCGGCGGCGTACCGTGGAATGCCGGCTATATCGATACCATCGGCGAGCCGACCGCCGACCTGCGCTCGAATATCGCGGCCGAAGCGCGCGCGAAAATCATCTACGAACGCCTGATCAATTGCACCGACGATCCGGGCGTGAAGGAAGCTCTCGGTTTCCTGATGACGCGCGAAATCTCGCACCAGAAGTCGTTTGAAAAAGCGCTGTATTCGATCGAGCCGAATTTCCCGCCCGGAAAACTGCAAGGCGAGCAGCGCTTCGCCAATGTCTATTTCAACATGTCGCAAGGCGATGGCGATACGCGCGGCCCGTGGAACCAGGGCCAGCAATGGCAATTCGTGTCGGATCGCAACGAGCAGATGGCGGTCGACGGCGGCGACGGCATGGCCAGTGTGCAACTGCAGCCCGACCAGATGTCGGCGGTGCAAAACGCGGCGCAACGAACCGCGTCCGATCCGCAATCCGATCCGACCACCGGCGCGGAACTCGGTTCTGCCGGCAACAAATCGACGACCGCACGCAAGACATGAACATTCGTCGCCAGCGGCAGCGCGCCATGCCGTTGAACGCGGCGCGGCGCGCGATCCCACCAGCAGCAGCAGAGTCGGCACATGCCCCCTCCCCCAGGCGCGTGCGCTGAAGTGCTGCCCGAGCCGGAAACAACGGGTACCCACAGAAGCATCCCGGTGACCGAGCGAGGCCACTGGCTGCGCCGTTTCCTCGGTTTCGCCGGTCCCGGCTACCTGGTCGCAGTGGGTTACATGGACCCGGGCAACTGGGCGACCGACCTGGCCGGCGGCTCCGCGTTCGGTTATGCGTTGCTGTGGGTGGTGATGCTGTCGAACCTGATGGCGATGCTGCTGCAGGTGTTGTCCGCGCGGCTCGGCATCGCCACCGGCATGGACCTCGCGCAAGCCTGTCGGCAGCATTACTCGCGCCCGTCCGCGATCGCGCAATGGCTGCTGTGCGAAGTCGCGATCTGCGCGACCGACATGGCGGAAGTGATCGGCACCGCGATCGCGCTGAATCTGCTGTTCGGCCTGCCGCTGTTGTGGGGCGTGCTGCTGACCGCGGCCGACGTGCTGCTGGTGCTGTGGCTGCAGCAGCACGGCTTTCGCTATCTGGAAGCATTGGTGTTGGCGTTGCTGGCCACGATCTTCGTCTGCATCTCAGCCAATCTGGTGCTGGCGCAGCCGCAATGGCTGGCGGTCGCGGCCGGCTTCATTCCGAACCGCCGGACCGTCAGCGACCCGGCGATGC
This sequence comes from uncultured Noviherbaspirillum sp., assembly GCA_966211585.1. Classification (GTDB taxonomy): domain Bacteria; phylum Pseudomonadota; class Gammaproteobacteria; order Burkholderiales; family Burkholderiaceae_D; genus Noviherbaspirillum. The sequence continues at coordinate 370,654 of CBIHNU010000001.1, forward strand.
TGTACATCGCGATCGGCATCATCGGCGCGACCGTCATGCCGCACAATCTCTACCTGCATTCGTCGGTGGTGCAGACCCGGCGCTTCGCACTGACCGAACCGGGCCGGCGCGACGCGGCCCGCTATGCGACGATCGATGTCGTGATCGCGCTGGCGTTCGCGTTCGCGGTGAATGCGGCGATCCTGATCACCTCGGCCGCGGCGTTTCACGGCAGCGGCCATCGCGATGTCGCGCAGATCCAGGATGCCTATCATCTGCTGACGCCGCTGCTCGGCAGCACCGCTGCCAGTCTGTTGTTCGGGCTGGCGCTGCTGGCATCGGGCCAGAGTTCGACGCTGACCGCGACGCTCGCCGGCCAGATCGTGATGGAAGGCTACATGCAGCTGAAGCTGCGCCCCTGGCTGCGGCGGCTGCTGACGCGCCTGGTCGCGATCGTCCCGGCGCTGTTCGCCACCGTGTATTACGGCGACAGCGGCGTCGCGCGGCTGCTGATCTTCAGCCAGGTGATTCTCAGCCTGCAATTGCCGTTCGCGGTGATCCCGCTGGTCCGCTTCACCAGCGACCGGTCGAAGATGGGCGCGCTGGCGAATCCGCGCTGGCTGACTGCGTTGGCATGGGCGGTGGCGGCGCTGATCGTGGCGCTGAATGGCGCGATGCTGGTCGGCCTGCTGCGCGAATGATGCAGGCGTGCCGGCGGCGCGGATTCAACCCGGCCGGGGTATGATATCGCCACTGAATTTCCGCGCCACTGAATTTCCTCGTACCCGCGTCAGCCGCGCCCACTCGACCGCCAATCAATTGAACAACACTACCCGCCAGCCGATTGTCGGCGACTTGCCCGCGTCGCCTTCGCTGCTCGCCGCATTGCGCGGCGATTATTTTTTCTGGGCGCTGTTTATCGGCTTTGTTCTGCTGACGGCCATCGCGCCGGAAAAAGTCGCGACATATCCGGCGCTGGTCGACTGGCCGACCATTGCCACGCTCAGCGGATTGCTGATCCTGACCAAGGGTGTCGAGCTGAGCGGTACGCTGGAACACCTCGGCCATCGGCTGATCAGCATGATGCCGACCGAACGCGCGCTGGCGCTGTTCCTGGTACTGGCGACCGCGCTGCTGTCGACCGCGCTGACCAACGATGTCGCGCTGTTCGTGGTGGTGCCGCTCACCGTCGGCCTGCACAAGGCCGGATCGCTGCCGATCACGCGGCTGGTCGTGTTCGAGGCGCTGGCAGCCAATGCCGGTTCGTCACTGACGCCGATCGGCAATCCGCAAAACCTGTTCCTCTGGCACCTGTCGCAAATCCCGTTTGAAGGCTATGTGGCCGCGATGCTGCCGCTGGTCGCGATCGTCATGGCCGTTCTGCTGCTGCTGACCGCCGTCGCCTTCCCCGGCCGTGCACTGCGCATGCCGCTGCAGGCGGATCATGCGCCAATACACGATCGCTTGCTGCTGCTGTCGCTGGTGCTGTACCTACCCTTCCTGATCCTCACCGACCTGCATCACGCGCTGCCGGCGCTGGCACTGGTGACGGCGATCTTCCTGCTGCTGCACCGAGACGTGCTGATACGGGTCGACTGGTCGCTGATCCTGGTGTTCATCCTGATGTTCATCGACCTGCGGCTGGTTGCGCAACTGCCGGCGGTGCGTTCGCTGGTCGAGAGCGCCGGCCTGGGCGACACGCGGCGGCTGTACCTCGCCGGCATCGCTGCGTCGCAAGTGATCAGCAATGTGCCGGCGTCCATCCTGCTGGCGGAATACACGAAGGACTGGCGGCTGATCGCCTATGCGGTGAACGTCGGCGGCTTCGGCTTCATTCTCGGTTCGCTGGCGAATATCATCGCGCTGCGCATCGCGCACCGGCGCGCCGCATGGATCGCGTTTCACGCGTTCTCGCTGCCATTCCTGCTGGTTGCCGGAGGCCTCGTGTATCTGTGGCTGTTCGGTTTCTGAAGCATTGAATCACACCTGCCAGCCGCGGCAAAATTCCAGAAAACCGGCGAGCCGCGCCGACATCACCTTGCGCTTGCTGTAGACCAGATAGAAGGTCCGGCTCAGCACCGGCAGCGTGGTTTTCATTTCCACCAGCCGGCCGACCGAAAGCAGATCGTCAACCACGCAGCGCGACAGGCAGGCGATGCCCAGGCCCTCCGCCGCCGCGTGCTTGATCATTTCGGAGTTGCCGAATTCGCCGGCAGTGCGCCGGTAATGCAGATGCGGCAGCAGCGCCTGCTCGACCGCTTCGCGCGTGCCCGAGCCCAGCTCTCGCATCAGCCATCCAGCATCGCGCAATGCCTTCACCGAGGCCTTGCCGTGCGCCAGCGGATGCTCGGGCGAACAGACCACGATCAATTCATCGCGTATCCAGGCCTCCACCTGCAGGCCGGGTTCATGGCAGGGCCCTTCGATCAATCCCATGTCGATGTCGAAATTCGCGACGGCCGCGGCAATGTCGGCGGTATTCGCGATCAGCACGCGCGGATGCTCACGAGCATCCGGCGGAGCCGATGCAGCAAGGATCGCGGGCAACAGATAGATGCCGATCGTCGTGCTGGCGCCGATATGCAGCCCGACGTTCGATGCGGCCGCCGCCGAGAACTGCTGTTCGATGGTGTTCGCCGCGTCGAGCATCTGCTTCGCCTGCGGCAGCAGCAGGCGGCCGCTGTCGTTCAGCAGCAGCCGCTTGCCGATGCGATCGAACAACCGCGTCTCCAGCGCCGATTCCAGTTCGTTCAGCGCGGCGCTTGTCGCCGATTGCGACAAGGCCACCCGGTCGGCGGCAGCCGTGGTGCTGCCGGTATGGGCGACCGCGACGAAGATCTGGAGTTGTCTGAGAGAGATTGGCATTTTTTCTATACCTGTTTTATCACTTGATCATACAAAAACAAGTCGTTTTATATTTTAACAGCACAGACCTACACTGACGCTCATTCGGCCCCTTCCGGTCTTTCACAGGGAAAATGAGAATGCACATGCCCGTCATGCCAGACATCGCCGGACCGCGCCGGACGCCGGGTGCCGGCCTGTATCGACTATTGCCCGGCCTTGCGCTCAGCGCAGTGCTCGCCGGCAGTGCAATCGAACTTGGCAAAATTACATGGCTGCAGACGCACGGGATGAGTGCGCTGACAGTCGCGATCCTGCTCGGAATGGTACTGGGCAATACCGTCTATCCGGCCCTCGCATCCTCTTGCGGCGCGGGAGTCGGATTTTCGAAACAGACGCTGCTGCGCCTCGGCGTCATCGTGTACGGTTTTCGCCTGACCTTCGCCGATGTCGGCCGGGTCGGCGCGGCCGGCGTGCTGATCGACGCGCTGGTGCTGGGCTCGACCTTCCTGCTGGCGGTCTGGCTCGGCACGCGACTGTTCAAGCTGGAGCGCAACACCGCGATCCTGATCGGTGCCGGCAGTTCGATCTGCGGTGCCGCGGCAGTCATGGCGACCGAGCCGGTGGTGCGCGGCCGCGCCGAGCAGGTGACGGTGGCGGTATCGACCGTGGTGGTATTCGGCACGCTGGCGATCGCGCTCTATCCGCTGCTGTATCACCTCAACCTGCAATGGCAATTTCTCAATCCCTCGCCATCGTCATTCGGCCTCTATGCCGGCTCCACCATTCATGAAGTCGCGCAAGTCGTCGCGGCTGCGCGTTCCATCAGCCAGGAAGCGGCCGACACCGCGGTAATCGCGAAAATGGTGCGCGTGATGATGCTGGCGCCGGTGCTGCTGATGCTGTCCGCGTATCTCGCGCGGCAGAAGCAAACCGACGCAACCGAGATCACCCGCCGCGTGACGATTCCGTGGTTCGCTTTCGCGTTCATCGGCATGGTTGCGCTGAATTCGACGGCGCTGATTCCGCACGCGATCGTTGCACAAGCGATCGATATCGACACGCTGCTGCTTGCGATGGCAATGGCGTCGCTCGGCCTCAGCACTCATGTATCCGCGATCCGTCGCGCGGGCGTAAAGCCGCTGCTGCTGGCAACGCTGTTGTTCGCATGGTTGATCGTCGGCGGCGCCGCGATCAACCATGTCGTCAAGCTGTTTCTCTGAATCCATGGCAGCAATGCGGCCGGCTGTTACCGCGCTGTTTTGATCCAGAACAACATCGCGCCGACGGCAAGGATGACACTGGTGAACAGGCCGGTGCGGCGCTTCGCAGTCAACGCGACGCAATTTGCCGCACATGGTCGACCGCATCTCGGCCTCAGGAGAACGACGTCGTGAATAAAAGAACCGAGCCTCGCCTTGACTCGCGCCCACGGCGCACCTTTCTGCGCCAGGCCGGCAGCATCGGCATTGCGTCCGCATTCGGCGGCAATGCGCTCGCGGCACTCGCCGCCGGAACCGAACACGTGCTGCTGCCGTTCCAGAACGGCGAACGCGAACTGGTGGCGTATCCGCAGAAACGGCCGCTGATTTTGCTGACCAGCCGCCCGCCGCAACTGGAGACCCCGTTCAGCATATTCAATGACGGGCTGATCACGCCGAACGACGCGTTTTTCGTGCGCTATCACTGGTGCGCCATACCGACATCGATCGATCCGCGTAGCTACCGGCTGCGCGTGGAAGGCAGCGTCAACACGCCGCTCGATCTGTCGCTGGATGCATTGAAGCAGCTCGCCGAACCGGTGGAACTCGTTGCGGTCAACCAGTGTTCCGGCAACAGCCGCGGTTTTTTCACGCCGCGCGTCAACGGCGGCCAGCTTGCCAACGGCGCGATGGGCAATGCGCGCTGGACCGGCGTGCCGCTGAAAAAAGTGCTGGAGAAGGCTAGCGTCAAGGCCGGCGCGGTGCAGGTGGCGTTCAATGGGCTCGACCGGCCGCCGGTCGGCAACGGCCCCGACTTCATCAAGGCGCTCGACATCGACCATGCGCAGGACGGCGAAGTGATGCTGGCCTGGCAGATGAACGGCGCCGACCTGCCGATGCTGAACGGCTATCCGGTACGGCTCATCGTACCCGGCTATTACGGCACCTACTGGGTCAAGCATGTCACCGACATCCAGGTGCTGGACAAGGTGTTCGACGGTTTCTGGATGAGCAGCGCCTACCGCATTCCGGACAATCCATGCGCATGCGTGGCGCCGGGCACGACACCGGCGAAGTCCAGGCCGATCGGCCGCTTCGATGTGCGCTCTTTCATTACCAGCCTGTCAGACGGCATGCAGGTGCGTGCCGGTTCAGAGGTCATGGTGCGCGGCATTGCGTTCGATGGCGGTTATGGCATCGCCGAGGTGGCGCTTTCGGTCGATGGCGGCCAGAGCTGGCTGGCAGCGAAACTGGGCAAGGACCTGGGCCGCTATTCGTTTCGCGAATGGACTGCGGTGTTCCGGCCGCAAAGCACGGGACCGTATGAACTGAAGGTGCGAGCGGTCAATCGCATCGGCCAGAGCCAGCCGCTGAGCGCGCTGTGGAATCCGCCGGGCTACATGCGCAACGTAGTCGAAACCACGCGCATCGTGGCCGTGTAAGGAGAGTGAAAATGCGCATCGACAAAAAAGGCATCGCCCGCTTTCTGTCGGCCGCCGGCATGCTGATCGCGGTTGACAGCGCGCTCGCGCTGGATATCACGATTCCGCCGGAAACCGCCACATTCCAGCCCAGCAACCTGCCCGGCTACCAGCTCGCGCAACGCAATTGCATGACCTGCCATTCCGCCCAGTATGTCTCGACACAGCCGCCGTCGCCTCGCAAGTACTGGGAAGCGACGGTCAGGAAAATGCAGAAGCCGTTCGGCGCGCAGTTCCCCGATGAGGATATTCCGGCGCTGGTCGATTATCTTTCAAAGACCTACGGCACTGAACGTTCGCCTTTGGCACCGGCGCCGCACGCGATGCCGGCCAGGCCAGCGTCGTAATCCGCTTGCAGCGACGGCTTCGCCTCCTTTCAGCCCTGCAGCACCGGTGTATAACCGGCATCGCGGATCGCGTTCACGATCTCGTCCGCATCGGCGGCGCCATCCACCCGCACCTGGTGATTTTTCAGGTCGATATCGACCGACGCGTTCGCGTCGGCATCCTTGACCGCCTTGGTAATTGTGCTGACGCAATGGTTGCACGTCATATCGTCCACGCGAATTTCCATCTTCATTACTCCTTCAACAAGATTCGATAGCCGGCTTGCCGCCAACCGTTGCCAACCGTTGCCCGGTCCTGCCGGGCACATTGTGCCGCAATGAACACAGGCATGACTGTAGACCTTCCAGCGATAGCAAGGTCAAGCAAAAAATTTCAAGCGCTCCATTGACATTACCATCACTGGAAGGTTTATCTTGACGGTATGGTTTCTGGAGAAACTGAATGGATACCACCGTTAAAACCCCTGTCACCACGACCGACCTGACGTTCAAGGTGCAAGGCATGACCTGCGCTTCCTGCGTATCGCGCGTGGAAAAGGCGTTGAAAGCCGTACCGGGCGTGCGAAGCGCGTCCGTCAACCTGGCTACCGAAAAGGCCACCGTACAAGCCGATGCCGGCACCGGCTTCGGCCCGCTTGCAGCCGCTGTGGAAAAAGCCGGCTATACGGTACCGGAAGAAACGGTATCTCTGAACATCAGCGGCATGACTTGTGCGTCCTGCGTTGCCCGTGTCGAAAAGGCCTTGCTGAAAGTGCCGGGCGTGAAGGAAGCCTCAGTCAACCTTGCCACCGAGAAGGCCCAGGTAACGGCCGGCGCGGACGTGCCGCCGCAAGCGCTGATCGCAGCGGTGGAAAAGGCCGGCTATCACGCCGCCGTGCCGACCGAGGCCGCAGCACCGCCGCAAACCGGCACGGTTCTGCCGACCTGGTGGCCGGTCGCAGTATCCGCGCTGCTCAGCATTCCGCTGTTCGCGCCGATGTTCGGGCTGCTGTTCGGGCAGGACTGGATGCTGCCGGGCTGGGTGCAACTGGTGCTCGCGACGCCGGTGCAGTTCTGGCTTGGCGCGCGCTTCTATCGCGCGGGCTGGAAAGCATTGCTCGCGCGCACCGGCAACATGGACCTGCTGGTCGCGATCGGCACCAGCGCCGCCTACGGACTGTCGGTCTACCTGCTTCTCACGCATGGCGCGCATGGCATGCCGCACCTGTACTTCGAATCGTCGGCAGTAGTCATCACGCTGGTGCTGCTCGGCAAATGGCTGGAAGCGCGCGCAAAATACCAGACCGTGTCCGCGATCCGCGCACTCGAATCGCTGCGCGCAACCACCGCGATCGTACGCCGCGACGGCACCGAGCAGGAACTGCCGGTGGCGCAGGTGCAGGTCGGCGATATCGTGATCGTGCGACCGGGCGACCGGGTGCCGGTCGATGGCAAGATCATCGAAGGCAGCAGTCACCTCGACGAATCCCTGCTGACCGGCGAAAGCCTGCCGGTCGCGAAGACCGTCGGTGCCAATGTCACCGGCGGCGCGGTGAATGCGGACGGCTTGCTCGTGGTCGAAGCGACCACGGTCGGCGGCGAGACCATGCTGTCGCACATCATCAAGCTGGTCGAAGACGCGCAGGCGGTCAAGGCGCCGATCCAGCGGCTGGTGGACCGGGTCAGCGCGGTATTCGTGCCGGTCGTGCTGGCGATTTCGGCCATCACCTTTGTCGGCTGGGGACTGCTCACCGGCGACTGGCAACTGGCCTTGCTGAACGCGGTCGCGGTACAGGTGATCGCCTGCCCGTGCGCGCTCGGCCTGGCAACGCCGACCGCGATCATGGTCGGCACCGGCGTCGCGGCCAGATACGGCATCCTGATCAAGGATGCGCAGGCCTTGGAAACCGCGCATGCGGTCAGCATGGTCGCCTTCGACAAGACCGGCACCCTTACCGAAGGCAAGCCCGCGGTCGTCGCGATCGAAGCCGCCGCGCAACCGGCACAGCGCGTGCTGGAACTCGCACGCGCGGTACAGCAGTACAGCGATCATCCGCTTGCGAAAGCCGTGACAGAAGAAGCAGCGCGGCACAACACTGCGCTGCTCGCAGCGACCGATGCGAAAGCCTTGCCCGGCCGCGGTGTGCAGGCGCATGTGGAAGGCAGCACCGTCTATCTCGGCAACAAGCGCCTGATGCACGAAATGAACGTGGAAACCGCCGCACTCGACGCCATCGCAACCAGCCATGAAGGTACCGGCCGCACGGTTTCCTGGCTCGCGGTAAATACCGGAAAGCGCATCGAGCTGGCCGGCCTGCTCGCCTTCGGCGACACCGTCAAGGCGAGTGCGAAAGACGCGGTGGCGCGCCTCGCCGCAATGGGCATCACCAGCGTGATGCTGACCGGCGACAATCGCGGCAGCGCGCATGCGGTCGGCGCTGCCACCGGCATAGCCGACGTGCGCGCCGACGTGCTGCCGGCGGACAAGGCCGCCGTGGTGGCCGAACTCGGCCGCGACGACCGCAAGGTCGCGATGGTCGGCGACGGCATCAACGACGCGCCGGCACTTGCGGCAGCCGACGTCGGCATCGCGATGTCGACCGGCACCGACGTCGCGATGCACACTGCCGGCATCACGCTGATGCGCGGCGACCCGCTGCTGGTCGCCGATGCGATCGACATTTCGAAGAAAACCTACCGCAAGATCCGGCAGAACCTTGGCTGGGCCTTCGGCTACAACATCATCGGCATTCCGCTCGCCGCCTTCGGCTACCTGAGCCCGGTGATCGCCGGTGCTGCGATGGCGTTCAGCAGCGTCAGCGTGGTATCAAACGCCTTGCTGCTGCGGCGCTGGAAAGCGCAACAGGCAAAAGGAGAAAACGCATGAATATCGGACAGGCGGCGGACGCTTCCGGCGTGAGCGCGAAGATGATCCGCTATTACGAAAGCGTCGGCCTGATCGCACAGGCCGCGCGCACCGATGCCGGCTATCGCCGGTATACCGACAACGAAGTGCAGACGCTGCGCTTCATCAAGCGCTCGCGCGACCTCGGCTTTTCGCTCGAACGCATCAAGACCCTGCTCGGCCTGTGGGACGATCGCAGCCGCAAAAGCGCGGATGTGAAAAAGCTCGCGCGGCAGTACATTCGCGAACTGGATGCGGATATCGAAAAGTTGCAATCGATACGCAACGAGTTGCAGCATCTGGCGGATTGCTGCCATGGGGATCAGCGGCCGGAGTGTCCGATTCTGGATGAGCTGGCGGAGGGGCGCGGGCGACTTGCCACGTCAGCCCAGTAGAACGCCTCCAGTTGCTTCAAGGTCATCTCGGTTCTCTTGTTTCGAAAAAGCGAAATTCAATGTTATTGAAATTTCGCTCTTTTGAAATTTCCGATGCGCCTAAAGTCGGGACATTCCAGTTCCATTCACGGCTTCGGAAGAGCATATATGAACAGGCCTTCGCGCAACTATCTGGCCAAACGTACGGCTACGGCCGGGGCGGCGCAACGCAGTGCCGATTTCAAAAAGCGTCGAACGAATGCTTTCGTTAAACGACTTCGAGAGCGCAGCACGGCGCAAGCTGCCGCGCCCGATTCAACTGCGGCGCTCTTCTTGAATTGGTGTTCGAAAGCGAAATCTTCGGCCACGAAACCAGCTTGCCAGAACAATTGCCGAGCTTTCACACCGCAGTTTGCAAACCCGATGCCCGTATCCGCACCAAACGGGCCTGCAAAGCCGCGCGCGACGGCCGTTCGATCAGCAGATAGCAGATTTGCGCTACCAGAATGCACGCAGCGAAAAGCGCCGCGCCGGCAAGCCACGGGCTGATATCGAAGTGCCTGGATAGCGAACCATACAGCCTGACGAAGACAGCGATCGCAAAGAAATGGGACAGGTAAAGCGAATACGAAATGTTGCCCACGTGTTCAAAGGCCGGCACGAAAAAAGATCGCAACGTCCTCCGAGCCGATCCTGGCCGTACAAGAACGGTGGCGTACACAAGCAATGCAGCCGGCGTCGCCCAAAGAGCCAGGCGAACCCATGAATTGTTGGTCGTCGCTTTCAGTTCGAGAAGCAGAAGGCCGATTGCCAGCGCCACGGACACAAGCCCGGTCAACATGCTGATCGATTTTCCTGCTCTTGAAAGTTGCGCCAGCAGGCAGCCCAGCAGGAATTCAAAAACAATTGGATTGGTCAGGATGCCGAGCAGTGGATTTACCGGCGTGAACACCTGGCCGGCAAGCGAAGTCAAACCGAACAGCGCTGCCATGGCAAGCAGCCGCGCACGCGGCGGCATGGGAAGAAAAAGACAAAAGAGAATATAGAAATAGAACTCGTAAGTGAGCGTCCATGCCATGGTGATCACGTATCCGTAAGCCCCCGTCGCGTCTCTGCCCGGCAGCACCAGCATCGACATCAGAAGCTGGTTCCATGTCGGATGAGAATGCACGGCACTGCTGAATATCAGCGTGATGGCAAAGGCGAGAACGGTCATCGCCCAATAAAGCGGCAATATCCTGATCATGCGGCGCAGGATGAATACGGACCTGTCGCCGAAGCGATACGGTTTTCCGCCGCAGGTGTGCTCCATGATGAAGCCGCTGATGACAAAGAAAATATCCACTCCCACATGGCCGACACCGGTCCCCTGCAAACCGTCGATCGCAAAACCGCGCTCCACCGACGTGCCGACGTAATGCTCGAAGACCACGAGCAATGCCGCAATCCCGCGAAGCAGTTGAATGCCCACCAAGGTGCCGCCTGTCTTCCCATGCATTGCGACGGCAGAAATCGGGGTGTTTTGCATGTAAACCTCTTTCAAGCGTTCAAGTCTTTTTGCGAGGGCAATAGAACTCCCTGGCCGACTGTTCTGGATGGAGTGGCGACCGCACAAGCATCAGGATTTTTATGACACCAGCCCGCGCTGTTCAAGGTGCGCGTCGTGTTGACTTCCCCGTTTGTTAAGGCAGCTCAAGCGCTGTGCGATGGAGGAATAATTGAGAGGAACAGCGGGTCTTTTCACAGTGGGCGGAACATTGTTGATGCATCGGGGCTGGACGAAAGAGATGCTTTCACGCAGCAGCAATCCGGCAGGCGGACAGCGGCCAGCTCGCCGCTGCCGCCAGGCACTAACGTCACTGCCGCCCTGCTTTTGCATTACCACGGCAAGCGGACTGAACTTCACGCGCTTGCCACGCATCTTAATTATGCAGAGGCGGCAGTCGGCACAAGACCGCATTCTGCAGGAACAGCCGCAAGGCATTCGCGGAGAGGTGGCATTTCATGAAGAGAACACCGATCTACAGTCGCTCTGCCCATCGGCAGCGCAGCCGCAACATCTTTGGCGACGAATCGAGCGACAAGGCCACAAATACCACCGGCGCCGCCGACGCCACCGGCAATCGCCCGCCTCCGGCAAATTCCGGCACGCCTGCAAAGCAGGCGCCTCAGGCTCCCCGCAAGCGCCTGCCGGGTGTGCGCGCCTTTGTCACCCGGCATGAACGCGCGATGCTGGCCTTTTCGTCGGCGCTGCTGACCGCGTTGGGCTTTGTTGCCTATTTCAATTTCATGTCGGTGCCGGCACAGCACCTGACCCAGAAAGACATCGACACGGCGGTGATGCATACGCTGCAGACCAAAACCCTGCCCTCGCCGGAAGCCCGGGCCTTCGAGAAAATTCGACCGTCGGTGGTGCGCGTCGTCCAGGAGGACGATCGCGACGGGCACCACGATCTGAAAGGCGTGGGCTCGGGCGTGGTGCTGGTGGACAACGGCACGATCCTCACCAGCCTGCATGTGATTGAAGGCGGAGAGGATCATTTGCGGGTCCGCTTCGCCAACGGCTTTGAATCCAAGGCCGTCGTACTGGTGCGCCAGCCTGAAAACGACCTCGCGGTGATCCGCACCATGACAGTGCCGGATGACCTGATGCCGGCCACGCTGCGCTCGACGCGCGGACTCGTGACCGGCGACAAGGTGGTGGCGGTGGGATTTCCGTTCAACATCGGTCCGTCGGCATCATCGGGCATCGTATCCGGGCTCAAGCGAACCTATGGCTCGCCGGAAGACGACAAGGTGCTGAAGGACCTGATCCAGTTCGACGCGGCGGCCAACCCGGGCAATTCGGGCGGCCCGCTGATCACGATGGACGGCGAGGTGGTCGGTATCGTGACGGCCATTCTCAGTCCGCATGAACAGGGTACCTTCATCGGCATCGGGTTTGCCGTGCCGATCGAGACTGCGGCAAGCGCGGCCGGAGAGCCGCCGTTCTGAAACCAGTGAGCGCACAAAGGAATCTCCGACATGAACGACATGAACGACGTGCAAGACAGTTTCGACGATCACGCCTCCGACATCGCGCAGCGCATGGAGCGCATTCTCTACGAGGTGAAACGCGTTGTCGTGGGGCAGGATCATTTTCTGGAACGGGTGCTGGTGGCGATCCTTGCCGGCGGCCATCTGCTGGTGGAAGGCGTGCCGGGCCTAGCCAAGACGCTTACCGTGAAGACACTGGCACGGACCATGCACGGCAGCTTTCATCGCATCCAGTTCACGCCGGACCTGGTGCCGGCCGATCTGATCGGCACGCGCATCTACAACCAAAAGACGGGTGAATTCAGCACCTCGCTGGGACCGGTGTTTTCCAACCTGCTGCTGGCCGATGAAATCAACCGCGCGCCGGCGAAGGTGCAAAGCGCGCTGCTGGAAGTGATGCAGGAATCGCAGGTGACCATCGCCGGCGTCACCTATCGGGTGCCCGAACCTTTCCTGGTAATGGCGACGCAGAACCCGATCGAGACCGAGGGCACCTACCCACTGCCGGAGGCGCAAGTCGACCGTTTCATGATGAAGGTGCTGGTCGGTTATCCGAGCGAGGAAGAAGAGATCGTGATCGTCAACCGCGTCACCGGTGCCGACCAGGAAGTGGCGGTGGTCACCACCACCGACAACCTGGCGGCTTTGCAACGTCAATGCCGCGAGTGTTACGTGGACCCGTCGCTGGTGCGCTACGCGGTGCGGCTGGTCGCCGTGACGCGCAATCCGGCGCGGCACCAGATGGCGGAGCTGGCGAAATACCTGACTTGGGGCGCCAGTCCGCGCGCATCGATTCACCTGATCGAAGGCGCGCGGGCGCTGGCGATATTGCGCGGCCGTAATCACGTACGCCCGGAAGATGTGGTGGACCTGGTGCCGGACGTGCTGCGGCATCGGCTGTCGCTGTCGTACGAGGCGCTTGCCGATGCGATGACGGCGGACCAGTTGATCCTGCGCATCCTCAAACAATTTCCCCCACCGGAAAAGGTGCTTGAAAGCCATGTCCGCGTCGATGCCACTGCTTGAGGCGACGCTGCGCCGCCTGGAAATGACCGTGCTGCGCCGGCTGGATGGCCTGCTGCACGGCGACTATCACACGCTGTTTCGCGGCCTCGGCATCGATCTGGCCGACCTGCGCGAATACCAGTATCACGATGACGTGCGGCATATCGACTGGAATGTCACCGCGCGGCTGCAGACGCCTTACGTCAAGGAGTTCTTCGAAGAGCGCGAGATGGTCGCCTGGTTTCTGCTCGACCTGAGCCTATCGGAGAATTTCGGCTCGCATGAGATCAGCAAGCGCGGCCAGGCGATCGAACTGACCGCCATCCTTGCCAGCGTGCTGAACCGGCACGGCAACCGTTTCGGCGCGCTGTTCTACGGCACGGATGTCGACACCGTGATCCCCGCTGCCGCCGGGCGCAAGCAGATCCTGCAACTACTGCACCGGATGCGCAACCGGGCCGCGCATGGCACGCCAGGTACGCCAGGCACATCCACCCGGCTTCAGGATTTGCTGCAGACGGCGGCCTATGTGGTGCGGCGTCGCTCGCTGGTGTTCGTGATTTCCGATTTCATTACCCAGCCCGGATGGGAAAAGCCGCTGGCGGCGCTGACGCAGCGTCACGACGTCATCGCGATTCGCCTCTACGATCCGCTGGAAATGGAGCTGCCCGATCTGGGCCTGCTTACCATCCAGGATGCGGAGACGGCAGAACAATTGCTGGTCGACACCCACGACCGCAAATTCCGCAGCCGTTTCGCCGCCGCTGTCAGCGAGCGCGAGGATGCGTTGCACGAAGGGCTGTCGCACGCCGGGGTCGACGTGCTGGAACTGTCGACCGAAGACGATATCGTCGATGCGCTATTCCGTTTTTCCAGCCTGCGCAAGAATGCCAGCCGCCTTGCCACCGGCGGCGCGGCACAACCCGGGAGGCCGACATGAAGTTTCTCTGGCCGGAGATGCTGTGGCTGCTGCTGATACTGCCGCTGCTGATCCTGTTGTATGTCGTTATGCTGCGCCGGCGCAAGAAACTGGCGCTGCAATATGCGGGGCTTTCGACGATCAAGGCGGCGATGACCGGTGCGCAGCGCTTCAAGCGGCATATTCCGCCGGCGCTGTTCCTGCTGGCGCTGGCGCTGATGCTGATCGCCGTGGCACGACCGGTCGCCGTGGTGACCCTGCCCTACGAACACAAGACGATGATTCTTGCCATCGATGTTTCCGGCAGCATGAAGGCGCACGACGTGCTGCCCAGTCGCTTCGCTGCCGCCATTTCCGCAGTAAAGAATTTCATCGACCAGAAGCCAGTCAATACCCGCGTGGGCCTGATCTCGTTCGCCGGTTCGGCGAGCGTCATACAGCCGCCTACTGTCAACCGCGAAGATTTGCTGAATGCGCTGAATCGCCTGCAATTGCAGTACGGCACCGCTGTCGGCAGCGGAATCCTGGTTTCGCTGAAGGCGATTTTCCCCGACCTGGAATTCAGCCTGAGCTCGTCCGATCCGCGCATAACCGAGAACAGCGAGCGCGATGGCGCGCAACCGCTGGGTGGCGGCACATCGGGCAACGGAAAGGATGCGAGCGCTTCTTTCAAGCCGGTGCCGCCCGGCTCATATGGCGCCGCGGCGATCATCCTGCTCACCGACGGCCAGACCACGACCGGCCCCGACCCGTTGATCGCGTCGCAGATGGCCGCCGAGCGCGGTGTGCGGGTCTACACCATCGGTGTCGGAACGGTGGGCGGCGAAATCATCACCGGCGACGGCTGGGCCTTTCACAGCGTCCTCGATGAAGACGCGCTGAAGGAAATCGCCAACACCACCAGGGGCGAATATTTCTATGCCGGCACGGCGAACGACCTGTCGCGCATCTACCGGTCGCTCAACTCGAAGATCGCATTGGAAAGAAAGGAAACCGAAACCACCGCCCTGTTCGCGGCCGGCGCGGCCGGCCTCGCGGTGCTGTCGGCGCTGCTGTCGCTGCTGTGGTTCAACCGGATTGTTTAACGGGCGGTTGAAATTCGCCATGATGTGACGTATCGCTGCATGGTCCACACTGACTTTTGGTGTAAGTACTGCGCTTTTTGCTTGTTTGCCGATACTGTTCTGTACTCACGCCATTCGACATGACTTGTTGGCCAACATTATCAGCTTGAAATGCTGATCAATCCGGCGCAGTCCGCGATATGTCGGCACCCACCGTCTTCCGGTGCCAATCCGGCGTACGCTCGAACGAGCGCACCCATCACCATCACGAGGCCCGATTGGCCGTCGATGATGGTCGAGACATGCGTAGCGTTGCTGCACAGCGTGCATTTCCAGTCGGCGTGCGCGTCGTGGCCGCCGCGTCGCTTCACTCGGGATTTCATGAAGGATGCAGTGAAATCGTGTCCGGCGTTGTAAATCACTTCCCTTTTGCCCATTCCCCTGCAATTTTTAGATTTCATTTAGACCAATCCCCCAAATCTTAACGATAATTTTAGGGCGTTTTCTCTAATCTTCCATCATCCCAACTAACCACTTCGGGAGCAATGATGGATGTCGTGTATGTCGCCGCTATCGCGGCACTATTGCTTGTCACCGTGGCCTTTGCCATCGGCTGCGACAAGCTAAGGAAACATCAATGAACACGTTCTATGTGATCGGCGCCGTCGTAGCTGCCGGCCTGTTGGTGTATCTCGTGGTCGCACTCTTGAAAGCGGAGGATCTGTAAATGACTTCGCAATCGATGACGCTGCTGATCGTTTATCTGGCTGTCTTGTTGACACTGGCTTATCCAATGGGTTTGTATCTGGCCAAGGTCGGCGATGGCTCGCGTATGCGCGGCTGGAACTGGATGGCCAAGGCCGAGCAATTCCTGTACCGCCTCGCCGGCATCGATCCAAAAACCGGCATGTCGTGGAAATCCTATGCCGTCGCGCTGCTGGTCTTCAATGCTATCGGCACCTTGTTTGTGTATGGGATCCAGCGCCTGCAAGCCTGGCTGCCGCTCAATCCGCAAGCCTTTGCCAACATCAATCCCGACTCGGCATTCAATACGGCCGTGAGCTTCGCCAGCAACACTAACTGGCAAGGCTACGGCGGCGAGTCGACGATGAGTTATCTGACGCAGATGCTGGCGCTGACCGGACAGAACTTCTTTTCCGCGGCTACCGGCATGGCCGTCGCCTATGCGCTGATCCGCGGCTTTTCCTTGCGCTCGGCACAATCGATCGGGAATTTCTGGGTCGATATCACGCGTTCGACACTGTATGTGCTGTTGCCGATCTCGACCTTGTTGGCCATCTTCCTGATGGGGCAAGGCGTGATCCAGAATTTTTCCGGCTACAAGGATGTGACCTTGCTCGACCCGGTCACCTACCAGCAGCCGAAAAACGGTCCGGACGGTCAGCCGTTGAAAGACGACAAGGGCAACCCGGTGCTGGAAACCGTGACCACGAAGACGCAAACCCTGGCAATGGGACCAGTCGCCTCGCAGGAAGCGATCAAGATGCTCGGCACCAATGGAGGCGGATTCTTCAATGCCAACTCCGCGCATCCTTATGAAAATCCGACGCCGGCATCCAACTTTGTCCAGATGCTGTCGATCTTCCTGATTCCGGCTGGCCTGTGTTTCGCCTTCGGCCGCATGGTTGGCGACATGCGGCAAGGCTGGGCCGTGCTGGGCGCGATGACAGCGATCTTCGTCGTGATGACGATGGTCGTGATGGTCGCCGAGCAGCAAGTGCATCCGGCTTACCAATCGCTTGGTATCGACCAGGCAGCGAGCGCCTTGCAGCCTGGCGGCAACATGGAAGGCAAGGAAGCGCGTTTCGGCATCAGCGCATCGACGCTATTTGCGGCAATCACGACAGCCGCCTCCTGCGGCGCGGTTAACGCGATGCACGACTCATTCATGCCGCTCGGTGGATTGGTGCCGCTGACGCTGATTCAGTTCGGCGAAGTCGTGTTCGGCGGCGTCGGCTCCGGCCTGTACGGCATGCTGATCTTCGCGATACTCGCGGTATTCATCGCCGGCCTGATGATCGGCCGCACGCCGGAATACCTTGGCAAGAAGATCCAAGTATACGAAATGAAAATGACCTCGATCGCCATCCTGGTCACGCCGATCCTCGTTCTCGCCGGCACCGCCATTGCCGTCATGCTTGATCCAGGTAAGGCCGGCATGGCCAATCCCGGCGCGCACGGCTTCTCGGAGGTCTTGTATGCGTTCAGTTCAGCGGCCAACAACAATGGCAGCGCCTTTGCCGGCCTGTCCGCCAATACGCCGTTCTACAACATTCTCCTGGCGATCGCGATGTGGTTCGGCCGTTTCGCGATGATTGTCCCGATTCTCGCGGTGGCAGGTTCCCTCGCGGGGAAAAAGCGGCTGGAAGTCACGGCCGGCACGATGCCCACGCATGGTCCGTTGTTCGTTGCGCTATTAGTCGGGACGGTGGTCCTGGTCGGCGTGTTGAACTACGTGCCGGCACTGGCGCTCGGGCCGGTCGTCGAGCATCTGCAACTTTTCGCACACTGACAGGGAGCCAGTCATGACACGCAAAAGCCTGACGCTTTTCGATTCTGCATTGATCGGCCCTGCCATCGTCGATGCATTCAAGAAGCTGGATCCGCGCACGCAACTGCGCAGCCCGGTGATGTTCGTGGTCTACATCGGCAGCATCATCACGACGCTATTGTTTATTCAATCACTCACCGGCCAAGGCGAAGCGCATCCGGGCTTCATTCTGGCGACGACCGTCTGGCTGTGGTTCACCGTGTTGTTCGCCAACTTCGCTGAGGCGCTTGCCGAAGGTCGCAGCAAGGCGCAGGCGGCATCGCTGCGCGCGCTGAAACAAACCGTGATAGCCAGGAAACTCGACAAGCCGCAACATGGCAGCACATGGAAATCGACACCGGCTACGGAACTGCGTCGTGGCGACGTCGTGCTGATCGAGGCCGGCGACATCATTCCCGTCGATGCCGAAGTGATCGAAGGCGTCGCCACGGTCGACGAAAGCGCAATCACCGGCGAATCCGCACCGGTCATCCGGGAATCGGGCGGTGACTTCTCCGCGATCACCGGCGGCACGCGGGTGCTGTCCGACTGGCTGGTGGCTCGTATCGCGGTCAATCCGGGCGAGGCTTTCATCGACCGCATGATCGCGATGGTGGAAGGTGCCAAGCGCAAGAAGACACCGAATGAAATCGCACTGACGATCCTGCTTGTCGCGCTGACAATCATCTTCCTGATCGTGACCGCCACCTTGCTGCCGTTCTCGCTGTATTCGGTCGAGGCAGCCAGGGCCGGCACGCCGATCACGATCACGGTGCTGATTGCCTTGCTGGTCTGCCTGATTCCGACCACCATCGGCGGCTTGCTGTCCGCCATCGGCGTGGCCGGCATGAGCCGCATGATGCAGGCGAACGTGATTGCGACATCCGGCCGCGCCGTCGAAGCGGCGGGCGACGTCGACGTGCTCCTGCTCGACAAGACCGGCACCATCACGCTCGGCAATCGGCAGGCGTCAACCTTCCTGCCTGCGCCGGGTGTGACCGAACAGCAATTGGCCAGCGCGGCGCAACTGGCATCGCTGGCCGATGAGACACCGGAAGGCCGCAGCATCACGGTGCTGGCCAAGCAGCGCTTCAATATCCGTGAACGCGAGATGGAACCAATGCATGCCGTGTTCGTGCCGTTCACCGCGCAGACCCGCATGAGCGGCGTCGATCTCGGTGAGCGTGCGATCCGCAAGGGTGCTGCCGATTCGGTCAAGAAATATGTCGAATCTCTCGGCAAGGGCTTCCCGGTTGAGGTAGAGAAAACCGTCGACGACGTGGCCCGCCGCGGCAGCACGCCACTGGTCGTGGTCGATAACGGCCGCGTGATGGGTACGATCGAGCTGAAGGATATCGTCAAGGGCGGCATCCGTGAACGCTTCGCCGAGCTACGCCGCATGGGTATCAAGACCGTGATGATTACCGGTGACAACCAACTGACGGCGGCCGCAATCGCCGCCGAAGCTGGCGTTGACGACTTTCTCGCCGAAGCAACGCCGGAACAAAAGCTCAAGCTGATCCGCAGCTACCAGGACCAGGGCCGCCTGGTCGCGATGACCGGCGACGGCACCAATGATGCGCCGGCGCTGGCGCAAGCCGACGTGGCAGTCGCAATGAATTCCGGGACGCAGGCGGCCAAGGAAGCCGGCAACATGGTCGACCTCGATTCCAACCCGACCAAGCTGCTGGAAATCGTCGAGATCGGCAAACAGATGCTGATGACACGCGGTTCGCTGACCACCTTCTCGATCGCCAACGACATCGCCAAGTATTTCGCGATCATCCCGGCCGCGTTCGTGACGACCTATCCACAGTTGAAGGCGCTCGACGTCATGCATCTGGCGAGCCCGTCGTCGGCCATCATGTCGGCCGTGATTTTCAATGCGCTCATCATCGTCGTCCTGATCCCGCTGGCGTTGAAAGGCGTAACCTACCGCGCGGTCGGTGCCGCGCTGCTGTTGCGCCGCAATCTCTTGATCTATGGCCTCGGCGGCATCCTCGTACCGTTCATCGGCATCAAGCTCATCGACGTCGTGCTGAGCGTCCTGCATCTTGTTTAACCGCTATCTGAGGAATGTCATGAACTCTGTTTTTCGTCCCGCCTTTGTCATGTTTGCCGCGCTGACGCTGATTTGCTGCGGACTCTATCCGGCGTTGGTGACCGGCATCGGCCAAACCGCCTTTCCATGGCAAGCCAACGGCAGCCTGGTCGAGCGCGACGGCCAGGTGATCGGCTCGTCGCTGATCGGCCAGGCGTTCTCGTCGCCGAAGTATTTCCGGGGCCGCCCTTCGGCAACCAGTCCGATGCCGAACAATGCGACTGCATCGAGCGGTTCCAATCTCGGCTCGACGAATCCGGCACTGATGGATGCCGTCAAGGCGCGTGTCGAAACATTCAAGGCTGCCGATCCAGTCAATACGGCACCGATTCCGGTCGATCTCGTGACGGCATCCGCCAGCGGCCTTGACCCCGACATCAGCGTGGCGGCGGCCTACTACCAGGCGCCGCGGGTGGCACGCGAGCGCAAGCTTGCCGTGGGACAGGTACGCGCTGTGATCGACAAACTCAAGGAATCCCGCGCCACGGATTTCCTTGGCGAGCCGCGCGTCAATGTGCTGGCGCTGAATCTTGCCCTGGACCAGATCCATTGATTCCCGCGAAGATCGGCCCGGAACCTGCCACAATGGGAAATACCCGAGACTGAACGAGCGACTTGATGCCGCCCACCGACTATCCACGTCCCGATCCGGATGCGCTCCTGGCGCAGGTCAAGGAACAGGAACGCCGCGCCGCGCGCGGCAAGTTGCGCATTTATTTCGGCTCGTCGGCCGGCGTCGGCAAGACCTACGCCATGCTCAATGCCGGCCGCAAGGCGGTGGCTGATGGCCGCAAGGTGCTGATCGGGATCGTCGAGACGCACGGCCGCAGCGAAACCGACGCGCTCCTGGAAGGGTCGGAAGTCTTGCCGCGCAAGACAATCGAGTATCGCGGCCGAACCCTCACCGAGTTCGACATCGATGCCGCGCTGGAGAGGAAGCCGGAACTGATGCTCGTCGACGAACTCGCGCATTCGAACGCCGCCGGTTCGCGCCATCCGAAGCGCTGGCAGGATGTCGAAGAGTTGCTGAACGCAGGCATCGATGTCTACACCACGGTCAATGTCCAGCATCTGGAAAGTCTCAACGATGTTGTCGGCGGCATCACCGGCATCCGGGTGTCCGAAACCTTGCCCGATACGGTATTCGACGAAGCTGACGAAGTCGTCCTGATCGACATTCCGGCGGACGAGTTGCTGACACGTTTGCAGGCTGGCAAGGTGTACCAGGCACCGCAAGCCGAGCGCGCGTCGAAGAATTTCTTCCGCAAGGGGAACCTGATCGCCTTGCGCGAGTTGGCGTTGCGGCGCACGGCGGAACGCGTCGAAGACGATGTCCAGGCGTATCGCGTCGAGCAATCGATCGGCACGGTCTGGAAAACCGATACGGCGCTCCTGGCCTGCGTCGGGCCGGACATCAGCGCTGAACATGTGATTCGCAGCACGGCCCGCCTGGCAACGCAGTTGAATACGGAATGGCACGCCGTCTATGTCGAAACGCCGCACTTGCAGCGCCTGCCGGCGGCAAGGCGCGAACGCATCCTCAACGTCCTCAAGCTGGCACAAAGCCTCGGCGCCCTGACAGCCGTGCTGTCGGGCAGCGACGTGGCACGCGAAATCGTCAACTATGCCTACAGCCACAATTTCTCGCGCCTCGTCATTGGGCGTCGGCATTCGCGCTGGCCGTGGCACAAGCCGCTTCTGCAACGCATCGCCGGCTACGCGCCTGCGATCGATATCCTGGAAACCGGCGTCGGTGAACAACGCGAAGAGCCGTCTGTGCCAGAGACAACCGACACCGTCGAAGAAGGCTTGCAACCCGGCACCGGCCGCAAAGGGCATCATTGGCGCTACATCTGGACCGCAGGCGCCGTCCTCTTCACGACGCTGATTGCCACGCCAATGCTGGGCCATTTCGACCTGGCCAACATCGTCATGCTGTTCCTGCTGACGGTCTTGCTGGTTGCCATCCGGTTCGGTCGCGGCCCATCGGTGTTTGCGGCTTTCCTGAGCGTCGCGTCGTTCGATTTTTTCTTTGTCCCGCCGCGTTTGACGTTTGCCGTCAGCGACTTGCAATACGTCGTCGTCTTCGTCGTCATGCTGATCGTCGGCCTGATCGGCGGCCAATTGACGGCAGGCTTGCGCTACCAGGCCAAGATCGCCTCCCTGCGCGAAGGCCGGGCGCGCGCCTTGTACGAGTTTTCCCGGGCCCTGTCGAGCGCCTTGCAGTCCGGACAGATATTCGATATCACGCGTAGCTTCGTGCAGCGGACTTTCCGTGCCAGGGCAACGCTGTTGCTGCCGGATGAGCATGGGCGATTGCAATTACCGCTGCCGGCCGAAGGCTCTGCCGGCAGCGTGCATCTTTCGGTACTCGATCTCGGCATCGCCCAATGGGCGTTCGATCGGGCAACGCCGGCCGGCATGGGCACCGATACCTTGCCCGGCAATGCCTATTTCTACCTGCCGCTGGTGGCGCCGATGCGTACGCGCGGCGTGCTGGTGATTCTGCCTGAACACCGGCGCTGGATCCTGATCCCCGAGCAGCGCCAGCAACTTGACACCTTCGCCACCCTGACTGCGATCGCGCTCGAACGCGTTCATTACATCGAGATCGCCCAAGACGCGTTGATACGCATGGAGTCCGAACGCTTGCGCAATTCCCTGCTGGCGGCACTGTCGCACGACTTGCGCACGCCATTGACGGCGCTGGTCGGTCTGGCCGAATCGCTGCTGCGCGCCAGGCCGCCCCTGCCGCAAACGCAGCAGGAACTGGCGCAAGATTTGCACAATGAAATGCTTCGGATGAGCAACCTAGTGTCGAACCTGCTCGACATGGCGCGCATCCAGAGCGGCGAGGTCAAGCTCAATCTCGAATGGCAATATGTCGACAACATTGTCGGCAGCGCCTTGCGCGCCTGCGGCATGCTGCTTGCGCAACACCAGACCGAAGCCCGCATTCCGGCCGATCTGCCGTTGGTGCGCTTCGATGCCGTCCTGATCGAGCGCGTGCTCTGCAACCTGATCGAGAATGCGACCAAGTACACACCGCCGGGCTCTCGCATCGTCGTTGCCGCGCGTACGACCGGGAGCGATCTCGAAGTGTCCGTGCATGACAATGGCCCCGGCTTGCCGAGCGGTCAGGAAGAGGCGATCTTCGAGAAATTCACGCGTGGCGCACACGAATCGGCGACGCCTGGCGTCGGGCTTGGCCTAGCCATCTGCCGCGCCATCGTCGAGGCACACGGCGGCACCATTCGCGCTGGATCCTCGGTGGAAGGCGGCACCTGCATTGTCTTTACGCTGCCGCTTGGCACGCCGCCTGCCATACCGAATGCTGAAGATAGCGATACCATCGATGCGTCATGAGTGAATTTGCCCCCGTTGCCATTCTCGTCGAGGACGAGCCGCAGATCCGGCGCTTCGTCCGCCTGGCCCTGGAAGACGAAGGTTGGCAAGTCTTCGAATCGGAAACCATGCGGCACGGCTTGACCAATACCGCGACGCGCAAACCGAACCTGGTCATCCTCGACCTCGGACTGCCGGACGGCGACGGCGTCGATTTCGTGGCCGACGTGCGGAAGTGGTCGAGCGTGCCTGTCATTGTCCTGTCGGCACGTACGCTAGAACACGACAAGATACGCGCGCTCGACGCCGGAGCGGACGATTATTTGACAAAGCCGTTTGGTGTCGGCGAGCTGCTGGCGCGCGTACGTTCCAATTTGCGACGCCTGCATCCGGCGGCTGCCGGTGCCAGCGATCGCTTCCAGTTCGGCGACGTGGTGCTCGACCTCAAATCGCGCCTCGTCACGAAGACGAGCCAAGTCGTGCACTTGACGCCGACCGAATACCGCCTGTTGGCAGTACTGGCTGCAAATGCCGGCAAGGTCGTCACAAACCGGCAGCTATTGCTCGATGTCTGGGGGCCGTCGCACTCGGAGAGTAGCCATTACCTGCATGTTTATATGCGCCATCTGCGCCAGAAGCTGGAAGATGATCCTGCCCAGCCCCGCTATCTGCTAACGGAAACCGCTATCGGCTACCGGCTGTTTTTGCCCGCATAGGAGAAACGGCTGGCGGATGGTCAAGGCGATCCGGGCGTCTTGGCGATGGACAGAACCAATGCATTTTTGCTCAGGTCTCCAGCCAAAAGGCGGTCGATGGCCTGACTAACCGTGCCCGTCGAGATACGCGCGCAGCCTGTCCGCGCGTGACGGCTGGCGCAGCTTGGCCATCGCCTTCATCTCGATCTGGCGCACGCGTTCGCGCGTCACTTCGAGCTGCTTGCCGACCTCTTCCAGCGTGTGGTCGCTGACGGTATCGAGACCGAAACGCATCCGCAGCACTCTCTGTTCCTTCGGCGTCAGGTCTTCCAGCATCTCGGCGATCGTGCGCTGCATGCTGGCGCGCATCGCCGCCGCCTCGGGCGACAGCGTGGTATCGTCGCTGATGAAATCGCCCAGCATCGCTTCGCCGTCGTCGCCGGCCGGCGCATCCAGCGAGGCCGGTTCCTTCGCGATCTTCAGCACTTCCTCGACCTTCTGTTCGGACAGGCCCATCTTCGCGGCAATCGCGGCCACGTCCGGCTCCGTGCCGGTGGCGGAAACGGTCTGGCGGATGAAGCGATTCATCTTGTTGATCGTCTCGATCATGTGGACCGGCACGCGGATGGTGCGCGCCTGGTCGGCGATCGCGCGCGTGATGCTCTGCCGCACCCACCAGGTCGCATAGGTGGAAAACTTGAAGCCGCGCCGGTATTCGTATTTGTCGACCGCACGCAGCAGGCCGATATTGCCTTCCTGGATCAGGTCGAGGAATTGCAGGCCGCGATTGACGTATTTCTTCGCGATCGAAATCACCAGCCGCAAGTTGGCCTGCGTCAGTTCGCGCTTGGCGTCCATCGCGCGCCGTTCGCCGGCCAGCATGCGCTTGCCGACCTTGCGCAGCTCGGGCAGCGGCAGGCCGGCGCGCACCTCGAGGTCCGCCAGCTTGAGTTGCCATTCGCGCACCGCCGGCACCTGGCGCGCCAGTACGTCGCTGTACGGCCATGCGCAATCGACTTCGCGTTGGGCCCAGTCGAGATCGGTCTGGTTATCTGGGAAAGCCTGGATGAAGCGCTCGCGCGGCATGCCGCACTGGTCGACCACGATGGCGCCGATCTTCTTTTCGATCGCACGAACTTCGTCCATTTGCTGACGCACGCCGGCACACAGTTTGCCGACGATCTTGGCGGTGAAGCGGATACCCAGCAGCGTCTGCGTGACAGCCTGCTGCGCGGCGCTGTAGCGCGCGCCATGCAGGCTGCCGCGCTCGGCGCGCATGATGTCGGCCTGCGCAGCGATGAATGCGAACTTTGCCAGCGCCAGCTGCGTCATTCGCGCCAGCTGTTCGGCCGATATCGCGGTTTCATCCGCGGCCGGCTCGGCATCGTCTTCATCTTCGTCGTCCTGATCATCTTCGGCGTCGGCCGCCATCGCAACAGACGACGAGCGGTCTTCCAGTTCGGCCAGTCCATCGACGACGTCGTCGACAGCCAGTTGGCGCTTCTCGATCTTCGCGGCGAGCGCCAGGATTTCGCCGATCGCAGCGGGGCTCGCGGAAATCGCGGCGATCATCTCCTGATGGCCGTCTTCGATGCGCCTGGCAATCTCGATTTCACCTTCGCGGGTCAGCAGCGGCGTCGCCGCCATTTCGCGCATGTACATCCGCACCGGATCGGTACTGCGGCCGTAGTCGCCATCGTCCGCGGCAAGCGCGGTGGCGGCCACCGCTTCCACTTCGTCTTCGCTGGCGCCGGACGCCACCCGGTCGGACAGCAGCAGCATCGCATCGTCGGGCGCCTGTTCATACACGGTAATGTCCATGTCGCCGATGGCACGTAGGATCTCGGTGATCGCGTCGGGATCGGTGACGTCATCCGGCAACTGGTCGTGGATCTCGGCCTGCGTCAGGTAGCCGCGCTCCTTGCCGAGCGTGATCAGCGCGGCCAGCTGCTTGCGCCGCTTGTCCAGGCTCTCGGCCGACTGCCTGACGGCCGCCTTCGGGTTGCTCTTGCGCGCCCGTGCGGCACGCAATTCCGCATGCTCGGCGGCGTTCCATTCCGCGACTTCGTCGCTCTCGGGTGCGGGCGATGCCGGCTTGCGGCCGGCGCGGCTGACCGGAGCCGGGGTCGATGCCGCTGCTGCCGGCATTGCGCTGCTGGCAACCGGCTTCGCCAGTACACGCACCTTGCCTTTGGGCGCAGTAACGGCGGATTCCGGCACGGCCGTGACGATCGGTGCCGGAACGGCCGGTTTCGCGACCTCGGCGATGGCTGGAGCGACAGTGAAGCGCCGCTCCTTGCGTATCACGACCGGCTGCACCGCGGCGGAAGAAACATCATTGGCCGCTGCCGTGGCCGGCTCTGCGACGGGGGTGAGCGCAGGCGCGGCGGCAGGCTGCAGCGTCAAACGGGAACGCCGCTTGGTCACGACGGCGACCGCGGATTGCGCGGCGTCGGACTCGATCGGCAGGTTCGGCGCCGTGCCGGAAGAAACGGCATCGGACGGTTCGGATGCGGGCGCAGCAGTCGTCGGCCTGGGGGTGCGGACCGACAGGGTCAGGGTCTTCAGATTGTCGTTCATCGTAAAAGAATCAGGTCAGCCGACTCAATCCATGTGCCATGCCGGAAGCGGCATACGCCATCAGGCGCCAGGCGGGGAGAGAAGCAAGACGATTCTTTGCAAGCACCAACATGCGTGCTTGCGGCGGGCCGATTCGGCGGGCCGGTAAACGACGACAATGCATATTTCGTGAAGGAGCGGTTTGGGCGGGAAAGAAAATCGTATTGCCGTTCGGCAAAAAGGATCGGCATTATAACGGTGTTCTGCTTGCCGCAGCAATCCGCTTTCCAATTGTCCTTCAGTTCAATGCATGTTCAGTTCGCCGCTTCCATTTTCGTCACGACCAGCGCGCCATTGCGCTTCTCCGCGATGAAGGCGATCTTGTCGCCGGCCTTCACCTGGTCCAGCATCGCGGGGTCGGCCACATGGAACACCATGGTCATGCCCCGCATGCCGAGATTGGCCAGCGGACCATGCTTGATCGTGATCTTGCCGGCGTCCTTGTCGACCTTTTTGACTTCGCCGGAAGACATCGCTGCGGATGCCGCTGCACCGGATTGTGCTGCTTGTGCTGCTTGTGCTGCTTGTGCTGCTTGTGCGTGGACAACGGCAGCCGGTAAGAGAATGACGGCGGCGGCGAATGCTGCTTTAAGGAGTGGCTTCATGATGATTTCCATTTTCAGGTTGAGGCTCATGCACATTGAAAAACCGGGTAGCGCTATTCCGGCGGTGCGCTGCCGGTAAGCACGGCGGCCGCCGCCAGCACCAGCAGAAGAGCGATTGATTCGACGCGCAGGGCAGCGATGACGAGCTGCAAGCCGCGCTGCGCTCGCAGCGGTTCGCCCCTGGACGTCGCCGCTGGCAGGCCGCAGAAGCGATTGAACCCGCCCAATACAATCGCGAACAGCACGAAACACAGCTTGAACACAAGCACATGTCCGTAGTCGCTTTCGATCAGGTCGCGCAGGCTGCCAAGCACCCGGTACGAGTTGTAAATACCAGTTGCGAGAATCCCGGCCAGCGCCGCTGTTGACCAGTTCGATAAAGACGCCAGGTAGCGCGCGCGTCCGTCGGCGGCGGACGGCCCGGCGGCCGCGACTGCCGGCAGCACGATCCAGCCGGAGACGAACACGGCACCGGTCCACAACGACATGAATAGGATGTGCAGTAATTCCACCCAGACCGCCATGCTCATCGGCCCGCGCTCGAACGCATGCCCGAGACTGACGCGCGCGGCGGCGACCAGCAGGACCAGCACCGCAATGCTGCCCAGATAGCGGATATCGGAACGGGTACGTGCAAGACGCCGGTCAACGACGATGGCGAGCACCAGGAAACCGAAAGCCGCCAGTGCTGCATGTCCGTAGTGTGTGGATATCAGCATTTCGGAAAATGCAGACCCCGCATCGAGCCACGGAACGTCGGCCATGGCAGCCGCTGCCGCCCATGCGGAGAGCACGCTGCCAAGCGCACAGGCAAGCAGGCCGGCCGTCATCGAAAAAGACAGCCGCTTGCGGACCGACTCCCGCCATCGCACCGTCGCTGTCATCAGCCAGAACCTGGACGCCAGTACGCCGACGATCCAGGCCAGGCTGAGGTTGACCAGCGTGGTTGCGAACACCTGCGAAAGCGGCAATTCCATTGCTTACTTCACTGTGAACGAGTAAGACCCCGTGCGACGATGTCCGTCGTCGCCGACGGCGATGAACCGCACCGTGTACTTGCCGGGAGCGAGCGCCGGCACAGCCACTTTCATCACGGACGGCTCGGCCGCATCCAGCGCCGCCTTGCCGGTCGTGACTACCTTGCCGGCGCCGTCCACCACCTTGATGTTGCTGAACGCGGCCGCCAGTTTCTCGTTGAAGCGCAACGTCACTTCGCTGGGGGCGCTGGCGAGTTCGGCGCCCTTCGCCGGCGTCGCACTCTTGAGAGCGGCATGTGCCCAAGCCATGCCGTGGACAGCCGTGGCAATAGCGAACAGCATGGGAAGAATGATTTTTTTCGATGCTTTCATATAGAGGCTCCTTTGAAATGTGATTGATGATGGCGTTAGTGATGGTTGTGCTCTTGTGGTTTGCGCACGTCAAGTTCGATGCCCGGCGCGGTATGGTCCGCCGCGCCTGCATCTGGTGCCTTTGGCGCCGCCGGCATGTCGCCGGCCCATTCGTACGCATGGCTGCCCGCCGGCTGCCGGTACCAGCCCGGGTCCTTGTAGTCGTTGCGCGCCAGACCCTTTCGGATCTTGACGGTGGTGAACATGCCGCCCATCTCGATGCCGCCGAACGGCCCCTGCCCGCTCATCATCGGCAGCGTATTGTCCGGTAGCGGCATTTCCATGTCGCCCATCGAGCCGCCGCGATCGCCCATCACCATGTAGTCCGGCACCAGCTTGTTGATCTTTTCGGCGATGCCGCGCTGGTCGACACCGATCATGGTCGGCACATTGTGCCCCATCGCGTTCATCGTGTGATGCGATTTGTGGCAATGGAAGGCCCAGTCGCCATCGTCGGTCGCGATGAATTCGATCGCGCGCATCTGGCCCACCGCGACGTCGGTCGTCACTTCCGGCCAGCGCGCCGACTGGGGAATCCAGCCGCCGTCGGTGCCGGTCACTTCGAACTCGTGGCCGTGCAGATGGATAGGATGATTGGTCATGGTCAAGTTGCCGATACGTATGCGCACCCGGTCGCCGTTGCGGCAGACGATCGGATCGATGCCGGGGAACACGCGGCTGTTGAAGGTCCACAAGCTGAAGTCGAGCATGGTGTTGATCTTCGGCGTGTAGCTGCCGGGATCGATGTCGTACACATTGGTCAGGAACACGAAATCGCGGTCGACCTGGTGCAGCTTCGGATCTTTCGGATGCGTGATCCAGAAGCCCATCATGCCCATCGCCATCTGCGCCGTTTCGTCGGCATGCGGGTGGTACATGAAGGTGCCCGCGCGGCGCGCGACGAATTCGTAGACAAAGGTCTTGCCGGGCCGGATGCCGGGCTGGGTCAGTCCGGTAACGCCGTCCATGCCGTTCGGCAGCCGCTGACCGTGCCAATGGATCGACGTGTGTTCGGGCAGCTTGTTGGTGACGAAGATGCGTACCCGGTCGCCTTCGACCACTTCGATCGTCGGTCCCGGCGACTGGCCGTTGTAGCCCCACAGGTTGGCCTTCATGCCGGGCGCGATTTCGCGCACCACCGGTTCGGCTACCAAGTGAAACTCCTTCACGCCGTCCTTCATCCGCCACGGCAGGCTCCAACCGTTCAGCGTGACGACCGGGTTGTAGGGCCGGCCGTTCGATGGCGCCAACGGCGGCTGGGTCGCGGCCGTGTTCATCAGCGGCGCTTCCGGCAGTGTCGCCGCGCCGGCCCTGCTGACCAGGCCGGCACCGATCGCGGTGGCCGCGCCCGACAAAAATCCTCTTCGAGAAACCATTGTTTTTCCTTTCAATTCATTCACCGCCGCTGATCGCCATCCGCAGATCGGTATCGGCCAGCCAGTAGTCGCGCAGCGCTTCAATCGCGGCGTTCACGCTGTTCGCCTGGTCGCGCGCGTCGGCGAGCAGCTCGAACACGCTGACCAGCATGCCGTTATAGCGCAACAGCATTTCGTCCGAGATCTGCTTGCGCAGCGGGACGATCTCGTCATGGTAGTGGCGCGCCACGTCGTAGCTGGTGCGGTATGCGGAATAGCGCTCGCGCACCTGCGAGCGGGCACGAATCGCCGTGTCGGCGACCCGGTCGACCGATGCCAGGTAAAGCGATTCGGCCTTGCGCTGTTTTGCATCGCCCCAGTCGAACAGCGGCAGCTCGATGCCGACTTCATAGCCGTTGGCACGCGGCGCGCCGTTCTGGCTCTTGTTGATGTAGCCGGCATCGAGCACGTTGACGAAACGCGTGACGCGCGTCAGGCCGAGCGCGCTAGCGGTCGCTTCCGCGTCGCGCTTCGTCATTTGCACATCGAGCCGCTGTTGCATTGCCTGGGCTTCGATATCGCCTGCTTCGCGCGGCGCCTTCGGCAGATCGGGCAGACGTTCGGGCAGCTTGAATGCGGCATTTTTCCCCCACAGGCCGAGCAGCCGCGTCAATTGCTCGCGCGTCGCGGCGGCCTGGTGCGCGGCATGCGCGAGTTGGGTCGTGGCGTCGGCATAGAACGCCTGCTGGCGCGCAGCGTCGAGCTGGCTGAAATTGCCGGCCCGCGCCATGCGGCGCGCGAGTTCGGCACCCGCTTCGGCCGAGGTTTTGACCTGCTCCATGTACTGCTTCGTCTGTACGGCGGCGACCGCATTGAAGTAAGCGCGGCGGGTCTCGGCAGCGAGTTTCAATACGTCGGACGCGGCTTGCAGCTTCGCCTGTTCGAAGCGGCGGCGTTCGATGCCGCTTCGAACAGGCAGTGTCAGCAGGCCGGCGAGATCGAACATCACGCCGCGATCGATTTCCGAATCGACGCCATGCAAACGGGAAAAGGAAAAACCGGGATTACGCAGGCGGCCGGCCTGCACGCGGTCGGCTTCCGCCACGCCGAGTTCGGCCAGCGATGCCTGCAAGCCCCGGTTATTCAGCAATGCGATACGCACCGCACTGTCGGCACTCAAGGGCGTGGCCAGCAGTTGCGCGACAGCGGCTTGCGTCGCGTCGGCATCGGCGTCCAATCGTTGCAGCCTGACCGGGACGCCGGCCCGCTCGCGGGTGAGCGCGGAAACCGCATCGAGTCCGCCGTCGGGAGAGAAACCGGCGCAGCCGGCCAGCAATAGCGTCGTCAGCGCGATGGCTGGAGGCTTCGCCAAATGATGTCGTATTGGCATGTTCATTTCCCTTCGTGGCCATCGTGTCGATGCAGCATGCCGCCATCAGACATGGGCATGTCGGCGTTCATCGCCGGCATGCCTTCGGCTGCCCGGGCAACCTCGTCGTTCACTGCGCGCCAGGTTTTCGCCGGCGATTGCTGCGGCTCGCGCCATTGCCGGTAATCGCGAAATGCCGATTCGTAGCGCGGCGCGCTCGCGGCTGCGGCTGGGTTGGCGGGATCGGTTGCCGGCGGCTGCGCGCCGGCGGCAACAGGCACGATTGCCGTTACGGCAATCGTGATCAGATATCCGGTATTCATAGGCTTCTTGTATTCGGTGGGACAGGCACGCGCAAGGCGTGCATATTCTGCGGCTGTGCCAGTGCGGCGCACCAACTCAGCCGTGCGAATCAGGCGAGGATGGCGCGAGGAGGACGGTCGATGCCGGGCGGAACATGCCCCGGGAACGAGACGGCGAGGAAAATGTAACGCGATTCCTTTGCATCATGCGGCGGATGCCAGCCTGGAACGGTCGGGGTCAGTGCAATGCCGACGCAGCATACCGCGCAGGTACTGCACGACGAATGCGCGTGTTTTCCGGATTGGGAATGATGCAGGGAATCATGAGAATAGGAAATATGCTGCATCGAAGCATGGTGATGATTCGAGGCCCCGGCAGCTTCGTGAAGTGCATGGTGCATGGACAAGCTGTCATCGGTCGCACTGGCGGGAGGCGTATGTGCCGTGCCGCAGAAAAACATCGTCGCGGCTGCATGTCCCTGCATCGGCAGTGCAAGCATTAGTAGCAGCGAGAGAAACATTTTCAGAACGCGATTCATGGCGAAAGTCTAGCATGGCTCGTTGGGCCAGGCTCGACGCCGGAAGTTTCATGCCGGACTTCCCGGCAGCAGGCGCCGCAGACCGGCAGTCATGCTCACCCATCCGCAGCGTAGCGCGGCAAGAACGCCGCCTTTTTTCGCCGGCTTCATATAGAACAGCACGGTGGGTTCGCGGGCCTGCAGTGCGATCCAGCCCGACTGCCGCAGCGTGTATTGTTCGCCGTCGCGCACGACGCTACGCTGCACCACGAAGCGGTCGCAGAGCCAGACGGAGCGTTCGGCAACGTCGATCCTGCCGCTCTTCACGACGATGCAGGTGCCGGCTCGTGCCTGAAGATGGAACGACTGTCCCGCCGCAAGACAGGTGGTTTGCGATGTGGCTGTTTGCGCTTGCATGGCGTTTCTCCTGTGGATTCCATGGATCGATAGTAGCCAGCGCCGTAGCCGCGCAACAGCGACAGAAAGCGCAATCTGAAGCGCAACAGTTGTGTTTTCCGGCATCTGTTATCGTGCAATTTTCGCCAATCTATATCTATTCAACAGCGGGACGAAAATGGATGATGCCGGGATGGAGCCACAACCTCTTTACCGCCGCTGGGCGGACCATTACCTGGGCGCGATCAGGGCCGGCTCGCTGACGCCCGGTGACCGCATGCCATCGGTGCGCGCGTTGATGCGGCTGCACGGCGTGAGCCTGTCGACCGCACTGCAGGTATGCCGCCAGCTGGAAAGCGAGGGCTGGCTGGAAGCGCGGCCGCGTTCCGGCTATTTCGTGAAGCAGCCGCGCCGGGTGCCGATCGCGCCGGTCGAGGAACCGGTCATCGTCGCGCCGCCCGATCCCGCACAATACGTCGGCGTGCATGCGCGGGTATCGAATTTCATTGCGCGTGGTCG
This sequence comes from uncultured Noviherbaspirillum sp., assembly GCA_966211585.1. Lineage (GTDB taxonomy): Bacteria > Pseudomonadota > Gammaproteobacteria > Burkholderiales > Burkholderiaceae_D > Noviherbaspirillum. Next base: position 403,552 of record CBIHNU010000001.1, read on the forward strand.
CCAGCATCCCATCGCAATCAACCTGGCCGGCGCACGCGGCGCACCGGCCCTGTATCCGGAAGAAAAACTGAAGAACGCCGCGCTGCGCGCACTGCGGCGCGACCCCGGCCTGCTGGTGAAGGCCGCCAGCCACAACGGCAACGCGGCGTTCAAGACGGTGCTGGCGAAACGCGCGGTGTCGGCCGGACTCGCGATCGCGCCGGACGACGTGCTGGTCACGCATGGCTGCATCGAGGCGCTCAACCTGGCGCTGCGCGCGGTGGCGCAACCGGGTGACACGATCGCGGTGGAGTCGCCGACGTTCTACGGCCTGCTGCAGATCCTCGAAAGCCTCGGCCTGCGCGCGCTCGAAATCCCGACCAGTCCGCATACCGGCATCTCGATCGAGGCGCTCGAGCTGGCGATCCAGGCATACGACAACATCAAGGCCGTGGTTGTGGTGCCGCACCTGCAGAATCCGCTCGGCAGCATCATGCCGGATGCGCACAAGATCCGGCTGGCACAACTATGCGAACGCAGCGGTATTCCATTGATCGAGGACGACACCTACAGCGAACTGGCCGACGGCGAGGTGCCGCTCACCGCGATCAAGGCCTGGGACAAAACCGGCAACGTGATTTATTGCGCATCGCTGCACAAGATTCTCGCGCCGGGAATGCGGCTGGGATGGATGACCGGCGGCAAGTGGCAGTCACGGGCCGAGATGCTGAAATTCGCGCAGTCGCGGCAGAACGAGGAATGGTCGCAGATCACTGCGGCGGATTTCATGGCGTCCAGCGCCTACGACCGTCATCTGCGGCGCCTGCGCAGCCTGGTGCGGTCGCAGCGCGAGCGCACGGCGGAAGCGATCGCCGCCTATTTTCCGCCCGGCACCCGGCTGTCGCTGCCGGACGGCGGCATGACGCTGTGGGTCGAACTGCCGGACCGGCTGTCGTCGGAACGGGTGTTCGGCGCCGCGCTGCTGGAAGGCATCCTGATTGCGCCCGGCCTGATGTTTTCCAATTCGAACCAGTTCGACCATTTCCTGCGCATCAATTGCGGCACACCGTATTCGAGCGAACTCGACCGCGCGCTGCGCCGGCTCGGGCAGATCGTCGCGCGGCAGGCGCATCCGTCATCACAATCAAAGGGCAAACAATAATGAACGCGGCAGACGTACGGCAGCAATACGAAGCATTCAGGCAGCTCGGCCTCAAACTCGACATGTCGCGCGGCAAGCCGGCACCGGAGCAGCTCGACCTGTCGAATGCGCTGCTGGGCGCGCTCGGCGACTGGCGGGCAGCGGACGGCAGCGACGTGCGCAATTACGGCGGTCCGCTCGGGCTGCCGGAGGCCCGCGCATTGTTCGGCAGCCTGCTTGACGTGCCGGCGGCGCAGGTGGCGGTCGACGGCAGCGCCAGCCTGGCGCTGATGCATGACGCTATCGCATACGCGCTGTTGCACGGCGTGCCGGGCCACAAGCCGTGGATCGCGCAGTCCCCGATCGCCTTCCTGTGCCCGGTACCCGGCTACGACCGTCATTTCGCGATCTGCGAAGCGCTCGGCATCCGCATGGTCAATGTGCCGCTGACCGATGACGGGCCGGACATGGATACGGTGGAAAAGCTGGTTGCGAACGACGCGAGCATCAAGGGCATCTGGTGCGTGCCGAAGTACAGCAATCCGTCCGGTGCGGTGTATGCGGACGACGTGGTGCGGCGGCTGGCGGCGATGCCGGCGGCCGCGCCCGATTTCCGCGTGATGTGGGACGATGCCTACCGCTTTCATCATCTCGGCGAGGAAAAACCTGCCGTGCGCAGCCTGCTCGACGAATGCGTGAAAGCCGGCAATCCGGATCGCGCGCTGGTGTTCGCGTCGACGTCGAAAATCACGCTGGCCGGTTCCGGGCTGGCGGCACTGGCCGCTTCGCCGGCCAACATCGCATGGTGGCAGCGCCATGCGTCGATCCGCAGCATCGGTCCGGACAAGATCAACCAGTTGCGGCATGTTCGCTTCCTGAAGGACCGCGCACATGTCGAGGCGCTGATGGCGCGGCACCGACAGTTGCTGAAACCGAAATTCGATGCGGTGCTGGCACAGTTCGACAGTTTTCTTGCCGACGTGTCGGGCGTGCGCTGGACGCGGCCGCAAGGCGGTTATTTCATCGACCTGGTCGGACCGCCCGGCACCGCGAAGCGCACGGTGGCGCTGGCGAAGGACGCTGGCATCACACTGACGCCGGCCGGCGCTGCGTTCCCGTATGGCGCAGATCCGGACGACAGCCATATCCGGATCGCGCCGAGTTTTCCGACGCTGGACGAGATCACCCAGGCAGCGCAAGGCATCGCGCTGGCGTTGCGGGTGGCGATTGCGGGTTGAGCCCAGCCGATTTATCCGATTTTCGGTGCGCCGGCCAGATACGGCCGCAACGCCGCGTACACCGCGAACAGCGTCGGCGTCGGTACGCCGAGGCTTTCTCCGAGCCGCGTTGCGTAGCCGTGCAAGGCATCGAGTTCGAGCCGCTTTCCGTTCATCAGATCCTGGTAAAGCGAAGAGTAATTGCCGGGCGCCAGTGATTCCATCAGCCGGACGCAGCGCGCTTTCACCTCGGCGTCGAGCGCAGCGCCATCCGCTTCGGCCAACGCCAGCAATTCGTCGATCTGCAACTGCCACAGCCTGCGCGTCTCCGGCACCTCGCGAATGAACGCAACCGGCAGACGGGTCACCGTGGTGGTACCGGCAAGCGCAACCAGGAACACATATTTTTCCCATAGCGTCTTGCGAATATCGGGGCTGATCTCGGCGGTGATGCCGGCGCGATTGCAGGCATCGGCAAAAGCCGTAGCTCGGTCCGACGCCTGGCCGTCGAGCCGGCCGAACACGATGCGTCCCAACTGGTGATGCGCGATGATGCCGGGCGCCTCGATATTGGCAAAGATGTAGGCCACGCCGCCGAGCACGCGATCATCGCCGTACAGGTGCGCGAGCTTGCCTTCATTGTCGATGCCGTTTTGCAGCGACAGGATCGCGGTGTGTTCGCCGACCACCGGGCGTATCAGCTCGGCGGCCTGCTCGGTGTCATAGGATTTCACGCACAGCAGCACGATGTCGGCGGGCGCATGGCCTTCGAGCGTCTCCACCGCGCGAGCCTGAACGCTCCACTCGCCATCGACCGCCGAGCGAATGCGCATGCCATGCTCGCGGATCGCCTGCAAATGCGCGCCGCGCGCGACGAAGGTGACGTCTTCACCCGCCCGCGCAAGCCGGGCCCCGAAATAGCCGCCTACGCCGCCACTGCCTACGATTACGATTTTCATCCCTGTTCTCCTTGAACGTTCACGATAGTCTTGATTGCGGCGGGCTTGTTCGCCGGCATCGCATCCAGCAGCAGCGACGCGAGTACGGCAGCGCCACCGAGGTATTGCAAATTCGAAAGCTGCTTGCCGAGAAACAGCACGTCGACCGCCAGGCCGACGACGGGAACCAGCAGCAACAGCATCGAGGTTCGTTGTGCGCCGAGACGTTCGATACCGCGAAACCATAGCGTATAGGCGAGAATCGTGCTGGCGCCAATCAGATAGAGCAATGCCGAGATATTCCTGTTCGTCAGCTGCGCCGGCATATCTTCCAGCGCCAGCGCGAGCACGCCGAGAAACATGCCGCCCGCAAGCAATTGCCAGCCGGTGAACACGACCAGCGAACCCGGCCTGCCCCACTTCTTGAACAGCACCACGCCGCAGCCCATGCAGACCGATGCGCCGATGCCGGCAATGATGCCGAGCGCATCGAGCCGCACCGGCGACGCGCCGACCATCAGCGCCACACCGGCCAGTCCGCCGGCGATCCAGCAGAAGCGTTGCGTCGGCGGCCGCTCGCCCAGCAGGGGCAGCCCGATCAGCGCCGCCCAGAATGGCGACAGCGCCATCAGTATCGTGATCAGGCCTCCGCCGACGCGCGAGGCCGACACGAAGAACAGCGAGAAGGTGAGCGCGATGTTCACGACGCCGAGCGCCACGATGCGCGCGTACCAGTGGCGCGGCACCGGCTGCCGGCATACCAGCAGGATGGCGATTCCCGCGCCGAGGCTGCGCACGGCCGCGATCAGCAACGGGTGACCCGGCGCGAACGCTTGCGCCGCCGCAGCCGGCATCGTGCCCCACAACACCGGCGCGAGCGCAGTCAGAAACCAGTCTCTTGCAGCCATGAACCCTCTCCTGCTTCCATCTTGACATCGATGATAGAGGCATCAAGAGAATAACGAAAACGAATTTATGGAATAGAATCAATCAAACATTTTGATTATTGAAAACGATGCCCCAACCATGAATACCAATATCGACATCGACCTGTTGCGTGCCTTTCTGACGGTTGCCGACAGTGGCAGTTTTACCGCCGCGGCGCGTTCGCTGAGCCGCACCCAATCGGCAATCAGCATGCAGATCAAGCGGCTGGAAGACACGGTGGGCAGCACGCTGTTCGAACGAAATTCGCGTAACGTTGTCCTGACCAGGCCGGGCGAGTCGCTGTTCACGTATGCGCGGCGCATGGTGGCACTGAACGACGAGATGCTGGGCAAGCTGCGCGGCGAGTCGCTGGCCGGCACGGTCCGGCTGGGCGCGATCGAGGACTACGCCGCGCATGCATTGCCGCAGATCCTTGCCGGCTTCATGTCCGCGCATCCGAATGTGGCGTTTGAAATGGAGACCGGCCTCACGTCCCCGCTGCTGGCCGGCCTGGGCGAAAAGTTCGACCTGGTGCTGGCGATGCATCCGAAGGGCAGCGGCCGCGGTGAGAAGCTGCGTTGCGAGCGCGCGGTATGGGCCGGGTCACGCCAGCATGCGGTACATGAGCAGCCGATATTGCCGCTGGCCTTGCACCCGGCCGGCTGCCAGTTCCGGCAGGCGGCGCTGACCGCCCTCGACAAGGCGAAGCGGCCGTGGCGCCTGTCTTATGTATCACCGAGCCTCAGCGCGCTGGCGGGCGCGGCGGTCGCGGGTCTGGCCGTGATCGTGTCAAAGGGGCGCACCGTGCCGCGCGGGCTGGTGGTGCTCGATCAGGACGACGGCATGCCCGCTCTGCCCTCGTTCGAGATTGCGCTGCATCGCGCGCCGCGCAGCAAGAACCAGGCGGCCGCGGCGCTGGCCGATCATCTGTCCGACGCGTTAAAGGATGGAAGCGCATTGCCCTGATCCGGTTCAGGTGGCCGGATCTGTTCTGGCCGGCACCGCACGATCTGTATCTGTTCCCTTTTTCCGGCGCGCGGTATTGTGTCGCCACTCTTTATGAAAAGGATCGCCATGTCCCGCTACCAGTTCCGCATCGTGAATGTCTTCGCCGAATCCACCTTCGGCGGCAATCCGCTATGCGTGTTCGAGAATGCCGCCGGCATGAGCGACGAAGTCATGCAGTCGCTGGCGCAGCAGTTCAACCTGTCGGAAACCACCTTTCTGTTTCCATCCGAAAAAGCCGATGCGCAGGTGCGCATCTTCACGCCGGCGTTCGAAATGCGCTTTGCCGGCCATCCGACGCTCGGTTCCGCACATGTGGTGCGCGAACTGCTGAATCGGGGCGACAGGCTGCAGCTGGAGTTCAAGGCCGGCGTGGTGCCGGTGACTGCGGACGGCGATGTCTGGACCTTCACCGCACCTTCCAGCGGCGTGCCGGCGATGCGCGCGGCGGGTGCGCCGAATGCGTTGGTCGCGCGGCTGGTCGGCCTGGACGAAAGCGATCTGCTGGGCGATCCGGTCTGGGTCGATACCGGCGCCGATCAACTGCTGATCCCGGTTCGCAGCGTGGAGGCGGTGCGGCGCGTCGCCGTCGCCACCGAGTTGCTGGCGCAATGGCCGCTCAGTAGCATCGGCCGCAAGAACGCGTATGTATTCGCACTGGACGAGCAAGGCGGCAGCACGCGGGAAGTGGTCGCACGTTATTTTTTCACGATGCCCGGCGGCGGCATGGCCGAGGATCCGGGCACCGGCTCCGCCTGCGCGAACCTTGGCGGCTGGCTGATCGGCACCGGCAAGGCGCTTCCCGCCCACTATCGGGTCAAGCAGGGCGAAGCGATCGGTCGTCCCTGCCATTTGATGCTGGGCGTGACGGCGGATCGCGCGATCCAGGTCGGCGGCAGAGTGATTGAACTTGGCCGCGGCAGCATCGATATCGCTTAGCCGATATCGGACAAATCGGATAACACCCGCCCCTGCCAGCCGGCGACGTTTCGTTGCGCCAGCACGATGCATTCGCCTGTGCCGGGCGCGGCGGCAATCTCATTGCCGGCCGCATCCCAGATCGCGCTGCGGCCCGCCGGGTCCCAGCCTCCGGTCGCGCCGCCGTGATTGGCCATCATGACCGGCATGCCGTGCGTCTGCGCGTACTGACGCAATAGCGCGGTCTCGGTGTCATAGGCGCCCGCGGTGATCAACACGCTGGCCGCATAAATCGACGCGTCGTGCCGGGCCGCATGGGCGGCGTGCTCCGCCTGCAGGATGTCGGCGCACACCGCGATCGCCAGTTTTTCTCCGCTGACGTTGAGCCACGCGCCGCCTGTGCCCGCCGCGAAAAAATCGTTCTCGCCGGAGTGCAGGTACTGCTTGGTGTACACCGGACAGGAATCGTCCGGCCTGAAGGACAGCGCGCCGACCATCGGCTTGCCGTTGCTGCCTGCGACCGGTGCGCCGACGATGATGGTGATGTCGAATTCACGCGCAAGCATCCGCAGGGCGCGCAGCCGCGCATCGTCGCCATCGATCATGTTTTCATGCGCGATCGCGGGTTCATAGCCGGTGAGCGACAGCTCGGGAAACAACGCGACGCTGGCGCCCTGTTTCGCAGCGGCCCGCGCCAGTTGAAGATGGCGTGCCGCATTCACGGCAATATCGCCCTTGATTGAAACGCATTGAATTACCGCCAATGTCAAACCTTGCTCCATACATCTCCCGAAAACATCGTGCGTTCTTGAATTAATGGCCGCCGACGAAATCGCGGCAATGGGTTCCGTGGCTGTCTGGTTTCGCGCTAGCTTCGTGCTTTCGCAAGCGACGCATCTATTTTCCCGAGCAGCCACTGCAAGCCGGCGAGATGCTGTTGATCGTGACTGCACAGGTAGTGCACAAGGCCGCGCACGGACAGTTCACCATAGCCGTCGAACGATGCGATTCGCCCGAACTGCTCGTCGTTCAAGGATGCAATGAGTTCAACGGTTCTTGCCCGCGCGATGCGGAAGACGGCGAGTGCCTGATCCGCGTCGGCAGCGCCGTAAGCACGTTCCCTGGCGAGCGCTTCGCTGTCTATCGACAACAGCACCGGGTTCGTTTCATGCAGCGCGCGGTGAAAGCGGACATGATAGCCGTCCACCTCGATATCCCTGATATGGCACACCTGTTCGAGGGCAGTGAACGGCTCGCTGGGAACACCGTCCCATGATGGCGGCGCCCAGTTCGTGAACGCGGGCGGGACCGCCGCGTAGTGCGCTTGCAGTTGGTCGGGGAAATTCGCGAGTGCGTTCAGCGTCGTGGAAAACATGTACGGAATTTTTCAGGGGAGTCAGTTGTCCGCTCCGTCAATTCCGTGTTCTGCCAAGAGGCGCGTGCGGAACCGGGTATCCACGGAGAACACGGTGCATGCACCCAGTGTAGGCGAATATCGGCGAAAGATTATTTTGAAAAATCCCCCCTCCATCAAAGGAAGGGGGCAAACCACCCAAGACGGTGGTGGAGGAGACAACGTACAACCGTTGAGAACGGATTTCGCTCTGAACGGTTTGCTCAAGATACGTAATGCAGAATGGGCAGGCAATCCGTGTTACTACGCAAGCGCATCCGCGTGTCCCCTTCCATGCAATCAGCTCGCGCCGGAAGCCGTCGCGCGCCGCCGTGCGAATTCGACAAAATACTTGAGGCTGCCCGGATTGCTCATCGCATCCGGGTTCGCGACTTCGTCGAACTTCATCCCAAGCAGCAGTTTCTTGATCGGCAGTTCCATCTTCTTGCCGCTCAGCGTGCGCGGAATCTCCGGTGCCGCGAACACATCGTTCGGCACATGGCGCGCCGACAGGGCGCTGCGGATATTGCCGCTGATGCGTTCGATCAGCGCCGCGTCCAGCACGGCACCCGGCCGCAGCACGACGAACAGCGGCATGTACGATTCACGACCGAGGTACTCGAGATCGACCACCAGGCTGTCCATCACTTCCGGCAGGTTCTCGACCACGCGATAGATCTCGCTGGTGCCCATGCGAATGCCGTACCGGTTGATCGTGGTGTCGGAGCGGCCGTAGATGATCGCGCCGCCGTGCGGCGTGATGCGCAGCCAGTCGCCGTGGCGCCACCAGCCGGGATAGACGTCGAAGTAACTGTCGTGATAGCGCCGGCCTTCGGGATCGTTCCAGAAATACAGCGGCATCGACGGCATCGGCTTGGTGACCACCAGTTCGCCGACTTCGTCGGTGAGCGGCTTGCCTTGTTCATCCATCGCATACACCGCGATGCCGAGGCCGCGCGCCTGCATCTCGCCCGCGTACAACGGCAGGATCGGACAGGCGCCGACGAAGGCAGCGGCGATGTCGGTGCCGCCGCTGATCGATGCCAGCAGGATGTCGGCGCCGATCTGTTCGTAGATCCATGCGAAGGCTTCGGCCGGCAGCGGCGAACCGGTCGAACCGACTGTGCGCAACGCGCCGATGTCGGCCAGTTTGCGCGGCTCGATGCCGGCCTTCATGCAGTTCGCGTAATACGCGGCGCCGGCGCCGAATACGGTGAGCTTCGCTTCGGCCGCGAATTTCCATAGCGTGCCAAGGTCCGGATAGCCGGGATTGCCGTCGTAGAGCGCGATCGCGGCGCCGACCAGCAGGCCGGTGACCTGCGAATTCCACATGATCCAGCCGGTGGTGGAAAACCACATGTAGCGATCGCCCTCGCCGATATCGAGCTGCAGCGCGTGGCCTTTCAGGCTTTCCAGTAGTGCGCCGCCGTGGCCGTGCACGATCGGTTTCGGCATGCCGGTGGTGCCGGACGAATACACGATCCACAACGGATGGTCGAACGGCAATTGCTCGAACCGCATGGTCGCGTCGTGCATCAGCAATTCCTGCCACAGATGCGTATCGGGCAGCGTCGCATTCGGGTCCAGGTAAGGCAGCAGCACCACATGCTGCAGCGTCGGCAGCGACTGCCGCAGCGACGCGACCACGTCACGCCGGTCGAAGTCCTTGCCGCCGTAACGATAGCCATCGACGGCGAGCAAAACTTTCGGCTCGATCTGGCTGAAACGGTCGATCACGCTGGCGGTGCCCATGTCCGGCGAACAGCTGGACCAGATCGCGCCGATGCTGGCGCAGGCGTAGAACGCGATCGCGGTTTCCGGCAGGTTCGGCAGGTACGACACCACGCGGTCGCCGGGTTGCACCCCCATCGCGCGTAATGCATGCGCGACCGATGCGACCTGGCGCCGCAGCTCGCGCCACGATATTTCCGTCAGCGGCCGCAGCTCGGAACGTGAAATGATCGCCGGCTGTTCCGCCTCGGGACCGGACTGGTGGAAGCGGAACACCTGTTCGGTCAGATTCAGCCGCGCGCCGTCGAACCATTTCGCGCCGGGCATTTTCTCGGCGTCCAGCACGTGCGTGTACGGCGCGGAACTGCGCACGTCGAAATAGCGCCAGATCGAGTCCCAGAAATCGCCGAGATGATCGACCGACCATTGCCACAGCGCGTGGTAATCGTCGAATTGCAGCCCGCGCTCGCGTGCCAGCCATTGCATGTAGTCATGCAGGCGGGTGGCGGCGATGCGTTCCGGCCGTGGCGTCCAAAGGGGGCGCAAATTGTCTTCTGTCATGGATGTCTCCTCGTTGTTCGCGCGCTTTATGCTTCAGGGCGCGTTTGTTTTCATTTTGTTTTCAATCGAATGCTGAAATTCTGCGACAGCGCCAGCACGCCGGCGGCGCCGATGGCAATGATGGCGGCTGTGCCGGTTCGCCCGACCAATACGCCGCCTATGCCGACGCCGACCGACTGGCCCAGATAGAAACACGAGGCGAACGCGGAGACCGCCGCGCCGCGCCTTTCCGGCGCCATCTGTGTCGCGTTGATCTGCAGCGTGTTGTGCAGCATGTAGAAGCCAAGGCCGGCGGCGAAACAGCCGGGGATCGCCCACCACCACACCGGCGCCAACGCAATCGCGAGCAGCGCCAGCGACAGCAGGATGCCGCCCCAGCGCGTCAGGCCGGTTTCGCCAAGCCGCCGCACCAGCGTGGCGGAGGCAATCGCGAACAGCAGCCCGCCGAAGCCGAAAAGCATGACCAGCGCGCCGGCAGAACTGAGCGGCATATGGAAGGTACGATAGATATGGGTGGCGATGAAGGCGAATGAGCCGTACAGGAAAGCGCCTTCGAGAAACACGGTCAGCAGCACCATGCGCGCCCACGGCCGGCTCAGCACCTGGCGGAACTCGCCGATCATGCGCCGCAATGCCGACCCCGGCGCATGATGCCGGGCCAGCGCATGCGGCGGCAGGCGCCGGTTCAGCAGCAGCAGGCCGATGCATACCGACACGAAAACCAGCGCAATGGCGAAGAAAGGCAAGCGCCAGGTGCCGGCATCGGCAGCGACGCCGCCGACCAGCACGCCGGCCGACAAGCCGAGAATCTGCCCGATCAAAAAACGGGCCAGCACCGGCTGCCGCTGGTCGTAAGGCACCACGTCGCCGATCCATGCCATCGACAGCGGAATGATCGCGGCGGCGGTGCCGCCGGCCAGCAGGCGCGCGAACAGCAGCAGCGGAAAACTCGGTGCCAGTCCGCACAACGCGGCGGTCAGCGCGCAGGCACCGGATGCACCCGCCACCACCAGGTATTTGCCGTAACGATCGCCGAGCGGGCCGAAGAACAATTGCGACACGCCGTAGGCGATCGAAAACATCATTACCACGCGCGACGCCGCACCGAGCGACACGCCGAATTCATGCGCCAGCAGCGGCAGCAGCGGATCGGTCACGCGCAGCGAAATGCCGCTGGCAAATGCGGCCAGCGACAGCAGCGGCACGGCGAGAAACGGAATCGAGAGAGTGGAACCGGTTGCGGCGTTGTCGGAAGGCATCCTGGAATACCTGGAACAGGCGGTTGTTGCTGGCTGCCTATTCTGACCGAAAATCCGGCGCGTTGCCGGACGTGGATGCCGTGGCGGCCGGCCGCAGATGCTGCATGAGCCGGCCGCCTTGCTGCATCAGCCGAGATCGATCGGGATGAAGATCTTGTTTTCGTCGCGCTGTACCAGCAGCGCGGCGTGCTTGCCGACCTTCTCGGCCAGGCTGCGCAATTGCTCCGGTGTGGATACCGGCCTGCCGTTGATCGACAGCACGATGTCGCCCTGCTGGATGCCAGAACGTGCGGCCGGGCCGGACGCATCTTCCACCAACAGGCCGCCGGATACGCCGGCCTGACGCTGCTCGTCACGATCCAGCGGACGCACCGAGAGGCCGAGCCGGCCTTCGCCCGGACGCACGCCCTTGCTCTGTGCGACCTTCGTATCCTTCATCTGGCCGATGGTGACGTTCAGCGTTTTCGGCGAGCCTTTGCGCAACACTTCGATCCTGGCTTTTGTGCCCGGGCTCATCGACGCGACCAGCGCCGGCAGATCGCCCGACCGGGTGATCTCGTGGCCGTCCATCTTGACGATCACATCGCCCGGCTCCAGCCCGGCATGGTCGGCGGGGCTACCCTTCTCCACCGAGCTCACCAGCGCGCCACGCACCCTGTCCAGCCCGAACGAATCGGCCAGCGCCTGCGTCACTTCCTGGATCGAAACACCCAGCCGGCCGCGCGTGACCTTGCCGTACTTGACCAGTTGCTGTTCGACGTTGGACGCGACATCGATCGGGATCGCGAACGACAAACCCTGGTAGCCGCCGGTGCGGCTGTAGATCTGCGAGTTGATGCCGATCACCTCGCCCTTCAGGTTGAACAGCGGGCCGCCGGAATTACCGGGATTCACCGCCACGTCGGTCTGCAGGAAAGGCACGTAGGTATCCTCCGGCAGCGAACGCGACTTGGCGCTGATGATGCCGGCGGTCGCGGAATTTTCAAAGCCGTACGGGGAACCGATCGCCAGCACCGGCTCGCCGACCTGCGACGCATCCGGATCGCCCAGCTTCACCGTCGGCAGGTTCTTCGCATCGATACGGATCACCGCGACATCCGATTTCTTGTCGACGCCCAGCACCTTGGCCTTGAATTCGCGGCGGTCGGTCAGCTTCACCGTCACCTGGTCGGCGCCGTCGACCACGTGCGCATTGGTCATGATCAGGCCATCCGGGCTGATGATGAAACCCGAGCCTTCACCGCGCATGATCTGTCCGCCGCGCGGCATCGGGCGTGGGCCCTGGGGACCGAAAAAGCGGAAGAAATCCGAGAATGGATCGTTCGGATCGAGCTGCGGCGCATCATCGACGGCCGGCGTCTGCTCGGCCTTGCCGACCACGCTGATGTTCACCACCGCCGGGCCATAGCGCTTCACGATGCCGGAAAAATCGGTGGCCGACGCCATGCCGGGCACGGCGGTCACAACCGCGGTAGGCGGCTGCTGTGCCTGGCCGAGCACCGCCGCGTCGGCGTTGCCCCAATGGCCGTTTTCAAATTGTATGTAGCTGCCGATCGACGCGGCAGCGATCGAAGCAGCGATCACGCTGCGGGCAAGAACTCGTTTCATTCTGCTCTCCTGGAAGGTCGGGTTTCCCCGTATGGAGAGCATGGTAGGAGGCCAAACTTAAGCAAAACTTAAAGGGGCCGCGCTGCGGAAACCGGGCGAATCCGCGTCGTGTTTTCGTCATCCGGCCGCGCCGTCCAGCAGGCGCCGCAGCTCGGTCTTGAGAATCTTGCCGTAATTGTTCTTGGGTAGTGCGTCGACGAAGCGGTACACCTTCGGCCGCTTGAAACGGGCGATATGCTGCAGGCACAGCGCATCGAGCTCCGCGGGCTCCGGCGCCATCTCCGCAGCCGCGACGACAAAGGCAATCACCTCTTCACCCCAGTCCGGATGCGGCCGGCCGACCACCGACACTTCGCGCACCGCGGGATGCAGCAGCAGGACTTCTTCCACTTCACGCGGGTAGATGTTCGAGCCGCCGCTGATGATCACGTCCTTCGAACGATCGCGCAGCGTCAGGAAACCGTCACCGTCGAGGCTGCCGACATCGCCGGTTAGCAGCCAGCCGTCACGCAACGCGGCGGCGCTCGCCTGCGGATTGTTCCAGTAGCCTTGCATCACCGTATCGCCGCGCACCATCACTTCACCGATCTCGCCACAGGGCAGAGGGTTGCCGTCGGCGCCGGCCACCCGCACCTCGACCATGCTCTGCGCAACGCCGACCGACGCAAGCCGCTGCGCATGGCGCGGATGGTTTTTATCCGCCAGCTGGCTGCGCGCCAGCGCGGTGATCGTCATCGGGCTTTCGCCCTGGCCGTAGATCTGCACGAAACGGTCGCCCATCACCGCGATCGCATGGCGGATGTCTTCCGCATACATCGGGCCGCCGCCGTACACGATGGTCTTGAAGCCGGATGGATCGGCGCGCTCCGCCTCGATATGCTCGACCAGGCGCCTGACCATGGTCGGCGCGGCGAACAGCGACACCTGCCGATGCTGCTGCGCGAGCGCCAGCAGCTCGGCCGGATCGAAGCCGCCGGACAACGGAATCACGTGGCGCGCGCCGACCAGCACATGCGCAAAGTTGTACAGTCCGGCACCGTGCGACATCGGCGCCGCATACACGATCGCGTCCTGCTGCTGCGCATTGTCGACGTCGGTGAAATAGCACATCGTCATCGCCAGCAGATTGCGATGGCTCTGCATCACGCCTTTCGGCCGGCCGGTGGTACCGGAGGTATAGAACAGCCAAGCAAGATCGTCCGGCGCCCGCTGCAGCGGCTGCGCCATCGGCGCATGGTCGACCAGCGCCGCATACTCCGCGGTGCCGGGCACGAACACTGCCCGCGCCGGCGTCGCGTCTATCGCATCGAGGCCGGCTTTCAGGTCGGCACTCGCAAACAACGCTGCAGCGCCGGCATCGTGCAAAATGAATTCGACTTCCCGCGCATGCAGCTTGGCGTTGATCGGCACCGCCACGAGCCCGGCGAACCAAACGCCGTACAGCACTTCCAGATATTCCGGCACGTTGTGCAGCAACAGCGCCACGCGCTCGCCGGGACGCAGGCCGAGCGCGTCGCCCAGAAAGCCGCCGATGCGGGCGGCGCGGCTTGCCAGTTCACGGTAATTGCAAAGCTGTTCATTGCCGTGAACCAGCGCCGGTGCATCGGGATGGATTTGCGCGGTACGTACCAGTAGTTGCGCGAGATTCATCGCATGCGCTCAAGCAGGCTCACATAGCTGGCGACTGCGGAGCCGCCCATGTTGAAGACGCCGACCAGCGATGCATCCGGCACCTGGATCTCGCCGGCCGTGCCGCACAGCTGCATCGCCGCCAGAACGTGCATCGAAACGCCGGTTGCGCCGACCGGATGGCCCTTCGCCTTCAATCCGCCGGACGGATTTACCGGCAGCCGGCCGTCGGCCATCACGGTACCGTCCTGCAGCAACCGCGCGCCCTGCCCGGCCTCGGCCAGGCCCATCGCTTCATAACTGAGGAGTTCGGCGATGGTGAAGCAGTCGTGCACTTCCGCCAGCGACAGGTCGCGCACCGTGCAGCCGCCATCGTCGAATGCCTGCTGCCATGCGCGGCGCGGTCCTTCGAAGGCGACCGCATCGCGGCGCGACAGCGGCAGGTAATCGTTGACCTGGCGCCGGGCGCGGAAACGCACCGCCTTGCGCATGGCCCGCGCGGTGTCGGCATCGGCCAGCACCAGCGCGGCGGCGCCGTCCGACACCAGCGAGCAATCGGTCTTGCGCAAGGGCGCGGCAATCATCGGGTTCCTGTCGGACACGGTGTTGCAGAAATCGAAGCCCAGGTCCTTGCGCATCTGCGCATACGGATTGCGCACGCCATTCGCATGATTCTTTGCCGCGATCTGCGCCAGCGTCGCCGAATGATCGCCGTAGCGCTCGAAATACGCCTGCGCAATGCGCGCAAAAATGCCGGGGAATGTAAGGCCGCTGGCCGCTTCCTCGCGCACATAGCTGGCGCGGCCCAGCACATCGGTCACCTCCGGGCCGCTGATGCCCGTCATCTTTTCCGCGCCGACCACCAGTGCGATCTTCGCCCGCCCCGCCTCGATCGCATCGATTGCCGCATACACCGCCGCAGCGCCGGAGGCACAGGCGTTTTCCACGCGAGTCGACGGCTTCCAGCGCAATCCCGGGTCCGCCTGCAGCAGCAGCGACGAACAGAAAATATCGGGCACGAAGCCGCCGTTCAGATTGCCCAGCCACATCGCATCGACGTCGGCGGCGCCGATGTCGGCATCGGCGATGGCATCGCGCGCGACACCGGTGATCAAGGCTTCGAGGTCAAGCTGGTCGAAGCGACCGAAGGGACTGTGGGCCCAGCCAACGATACAGGTGCTCATGTTGCTCCTCTCGGATATATTGTTGTCAAAGGTTTTATGACAGTATAGAAACACGATTTTTCCAGGGTAATTCGTATGACTACGCTAGGTGGGTCTACGTATACTGGCGGCATTCACGAGTTCATCGACAGGGAACAGCCCATGACAGAGCGGCTGCGACAACAACACACCGAGGCGGACGATATCGCGCTCGGCTTCGATCTGGCCGGCGTCGGCCTGTGCATCTCGCGCGAGCGGGTGATCCAGCGTTGCAACCAAGCTTTCGGCGACATGTTCGGCTATACGTCGGAAGAGCTGAAAGGACGTTCGCTCGCCTGCCTGTATCCGTCGCGCGAAGAGTTTGAAAACACCGGCTCGCGCGGCCTGTCCGAGATGCAGAAAACCGGCCGCTACAGCGACGAACGCATCATGCTGCGCAAGGACGGCTCGCTGTTCTGGTGCCACGTGGTCGGCCGTTCGGCCAGCCTCGACGATCCGTTTGCGTTTGCGGTGTGGTCGTTCGAGGATATTTCGATACAGCGTCCGGTCGCCGTCGCGCTGACCGCCCGCGAACGCGAAGTCGCGCAGCTGCTGATCGTGGGAAAGACCAGCAAGGAAATTGCAAAGATGTTGTCGATCAGCTATCGCACGGTGGAAGCGCACCGGGCGAAAGTGATCCGCAAATTCAAGGTGAAGTCGGTGATCGAGCTGATCTCGAAACTGGTGGGATTTACCTGACGCGGCAGGTCAGAACACGATGATGACGATAGAACCGGCGACGATCAGCGCGCCGCCCAGCGCGACCGGCCAGGTCAGGCTTTCGCCGGCGAACAGCACGCCGAGCACGATCGCGAACGCCACGCTCAGCTTGTCGATCGGTGCCACCTTGCTCACCGGGCCGAGCTGCAGCGCACGGTAATAGCAGAGCCATGACAGGCCGGTCGCGATGCCGGACAGCACCAGGAACAGCCAGCTCGACGGCGCGACCGAAGCCGGCTTCTGCCACTCGCCGCGCAGCGAAATGATGCCGGCGGTGACGCAGATGATGACCACGGTGCGGATCAGCGTTGCCAGATTGGAATTCATGCCGGCCACGCCGAGCTTGCCGAAGATCGCGGTCAGCGCCGCGAAAAAAGCGGAGCCCAGTGCGAACAGCACCCAGTTCGGCAACGGATTCATCCGTGCGCCCTTGCCGCAGACGAGCCCGGCGCGTGCGGAAACAACACGGTCGCGCGCAAGCCGTCGCCGGTGTTTTCCAGCGTCACGCGCGCACCGTGCGCCTCCGCGATCTGGCGCACGATCGCCAGCCCGAGGCCGCTGCCGGACGCGCGGGTGCCGGACACACGGTAAAAACGGTCGAACACGCGATCGAGTTCCTCTGCCGGAATACCGGGGCCGCTATCCTGCACTGTCACAAGCGCGGCCGCGGCGTCGGCCTGCACCGCGATGTCAACCTTGCCGCCTTCCGGCGTGTAGCGGATCGCGTTCTCGACCAGGTTGTTCAGCAGCACACGCAGCGCATCCGGATCGCCGGTGACGCTGACCGGCACATCGGCCTGGACGCCGATATCGATCTGCCGCGCATGGGCGGCGGGCGCCAGTTGCGACAGCACTGCGCGCGCCAGCGCGCCCAGCTCGACCGGTTCGCGCGCCATCGGCGACGCGCCCGGCTCCTGGCGCGCCATCGTCAGCAACTGCTGCACCAGGTGGGTCGCACGTTCGAAGCCCTGCTTCAGTTCGGCGAATGCGGCCTTGCGCTCGGTTTCATCGGTCGCGCGTTCGGCGAGCTGGATCTGCAGCTTGAGCGCGGTCAGCGGCGTGCGCAGTTCGTGCGCGGCGTCGGCGACGAACGCGCGCTGCGCGTCGAGCGCATGATCGAGGCGTCCCAGCAGGTCGTTCAGCGCATGCGTCAGCGGCTGGATTTCCTGCGGCATGTCGTCGTCGGAAATCGGCGTCAGCGTGCTCGCGCCGCGCGCCTGCACTTCGGCCGCCACCCGCTTCACCGGCTTCAGGCCGCGTCCGACCGTGACCCAGATCAACAGCCCCAGAAGCGGAAACAGCAGCAGCAGCGGCGCGACCGTCTTCAGCGCCATGTCGGCCGCCACCTCGCTCCGCGCGCTCAACGGCTGGGCCACCTGCACCACGGTATTGCCGCGCTGCTGGCTGTACACCCGCCACGCGCCACCGCCGGCATAGACGTTGGTAAAGCCGAGTTCGGCGCGCTGCGGCAGGCTCGGCATTTTGTGCGAATGGTAGATGCGCAGGCCGGTGCCGTCCCACATCTGGATCACGATGTCGCGCTCGATGTCGCCCTTGTCGTCGCTCTCGGGATAGACCGGCGCGAACGGCTGGCTCGGCAGGGACGCGGCAAGCTGTTTCATCTGGTAATCGAAAATCTGGTTCGCTTCCTCGCGCGCCTGTACGTACAGCACGCAGACGGCAATCGCCATGCCCAGCGACAGGCCGGCGAACAGCCAGAGCAGCATGGTGTGGCGGATCGATCTCATGGTCATGGCAGTTTCGGAATCATGTAGCCCACGCCGCGCACGTTGCGGATGAAGTCGGCGCCGATCTTCTTGCGCAGCGAATGGATGTAGACCTCGATGGTGTTGCTGCCGACCTCGTCGTCCCAGCCGTAGATTTTTTCTTCCAGCTGCGGCACCGACAGCACCACGCCGGGCCGGTTCAGCAAGGCTTCCAGCAGCGCGAATTCGCGCGCCGACAGGCTGAGTTGCTGATCACCGACAAATGCTTCATGGGTGGCTTGGTTCAGCGTCAGTGCACCGTGCCGGATCACGGTGTCGGCGCGCCCGTCCTTGCGTCGCAGCAGCGCATGGATGCGCGCGGCCAGCTCTTCCAGGTCGAACGGTTTGACTAGGTAATCGTCGGCGCCGGCGTTCAGGCCGGCCACCCGGTCCGGCACCGCGTCGCGCGCGGTCAGGATCAGCACCGGGATCCGGTTGCCTTTCTGCCGCAGCGACTTCAGCACGTCGAGGCCCTGCTTGCCCGGAAGGCCGAGGTCGAGCAGCAGCAGGTCGTGCACCGCGCTGTCGAGCGCGCTTTCGCCGGCGCGGCCGTCCTGCACCCAGTCGACGGTGAAGCCGTCCTGGCGCAAACCCTTGCGCACGCTTTCGCCGATCATCGTATCGTCTTCAACAAGCAACAGTCTCATTTCCTGATTTCCTTAACGTCGTCGCTGGCGCAGGATTTCCTGGATCTGCGCCAGCTGCACCGGCTTCACCAGATGATGGTCGAAACCCGCCTGCGCCGCGAGCTGCCTGTCCTTTTCCTGGCCCCAGCCGGTCACCGCGACCAGGATGCTGCGCGCCGTGGCCGCGGATTCGCGCAGGCCGCGCGCGAGTTCGTAGCCGTTGCACTTCGGCAGGCCGATGTCGAGAAACGCGAAATCGGGCCGGAATCCGTCCGCCGCCTGCAGCGCCTGTTCACCATCATGCGTGACCAGAACCTCGTGGCCGAGGCCGCGCAGCAGTGTTGCCAGCGTAAGCGCGAAATCGATGTTGTCGTCCGCCAGCAGGATGCGATGGCATACCAGCAACGGTTCTTCAGCAGTGCCCGTCGACTGGCCGTCGTCGCACGCGATATCGGACGCCAGCGGCAACCGTATCACGAAGCAGCTGCCTTGTCCGTGCCCGCCGCTATGCGCTTCCAGCGTGCCGCCGTGCAGTTCGACGAGCCGGCGTGCCAGCGTCAGGCCGACGCCGAGCCCGGCCTGCGAACGTTCGAGCGACTTGTCGACCTGGGTGAACATGTCGAACACCGTGGCCAGCATCTCCGCCGGAATGCCGATGCCGTTGTCCTGGACCCGCACGATCACGCCGGCGTCGTCCAGCGTCGCCTGGAACGCGATGCGTCCGCCCTGATCGGTGTACTTGGCGGCATTGTTCAGCAGGTTCGAAAACACTTGCGCCAGGCGGGTCGGATCGGCATTGATCCAGACCGGCTGCGCCGGCAACTCGATCTGCAGCGCATGGCCGCGCTTCTCGATGAACGGCGCGACGATTTCCACCGCGTTGCGCACCACCGCCTGCAGCTCGACGCGTTCCTTCATGATCGCGAGCCGGCCGGTCGAGATGCGCGACACGTCGATCAGGTCGTCGACCAGCCGCACCATCTGGGTCAGCTGACGCTCCATGATATCGCGTGCATTCTTCGCGATCGCCGGATCGTTGCCGGCCAGCCGCAGCAAGGTCAGACCGTTCGACAGCGGCGCCAGCGGATTGCGCAGTTCGTGCGCCAGCGTGGCGAGAAACTCGTCCTTGCGCCGGTCCGCGATGCGCAGCGCGTGCTCGGCATCGCGCCGCTCCCGCATCTCGCGTTCCAGGTCGCGGTTCGATTGCTCCAGCGCGCCGGCGCGCCGCTCGACCTCGCCCAGCATGTCGTTGAAGGCATCGACCAGCACGCCGATTTCATCCCTGGTGGTTTTTTTCGCGCGCAGCGAATAATCGCGGCGCCGCATCACCTCGCGCGCCACGCCGGTCACTTCAAGCAGCGGCGCGGTGACTCCCGCCTGCAGCCAGGCCGCGATGACGGTGGCGATGAGCAGGCTGCCGAACATCACCGCCAGCAGGATCATCAGGTAGTTTTCCAGCCGTTCGCGCACCTCGTAGTGCCCGCGCAGGTACAGCGTGCCGACCACTTCGTGGTTCTCGACGATGCGATGCGAGATCGTGATCGTGTTGCCTTCGATGCGGTAGCCCTCGGCTTTCGGCGCCGGCGGAAAACGGTTGACGCCGTCCTTGCCGCCATAACTCGCGAACAGCTTGCCGTCGCTGGTGTAGATCGCAGCTTCGACGATATTCGGACGCACCCGCAGCAGCAGCAGATTGCCGCGTGCGGTCGCCGGGTCGTTGAACTGTAGCGTCGGTGCGCTAGAACGGCCGAGGATGTCGGCCTGGGTCACGAGATCGCGCAGTGCCTCGCTCCGGTACGCATGCACGTCGTACAGCAGCATCGCGACACCGGAAATCAGCAGCGCCATGAAGGTGGTCGCGAGTACCACCAGCATCACCTTGCGCGAAATCGAACGTGCGATCGAGCGTCTCATGACGGCGCTCCCGTCCGTACTGCCAGCGCCACCGATAGCAGCCGCGAGCTGAGCTGCAGGCCGCTGCGCTGTGCGGTGTCAAGCGCGACTTCGAAGCGCACTCGATTGTCGACTACCCTGAAGTGGATGATGCCGGTCGCGCCCATGGTATCGGTATCGGTGACAGTGAGTATCGGCCGCTGCTGCGCCAGCTTCAGCAAGCGCATCTGGCGCGCGCTATCGCCCGGCCCTATGTACAACAGGTGCAGGCCGGTCAAGGGTTCGTCGGGACGCATGCGGCGTACCGCTATCCGCCTGTCCTTCACGCTGCGACCGGCGGTGATGCGCTCCAGTTCTCTGGCGAGCGGTTCGTTGCCGGCAATGCCGATCACGAACGGCACAGCAGGTCCGGGAAATTGCGCCGGCGGCCATTCGACATAGCCGAGGAACTTGTACAGATAGGCTGCCTTGACCGCGATCTCGACGCCTGCGGATTCCGTTTGCGCCGGCGCCTCGTTTTCCGGTACCGCAGCCGCCGCATGCAGCGCGATGCACAGCATCAGCATCTGCAGCAGCAGGAGAGGACGCGAGCGCAGCACGGCAAAACCGTCGAGGCCGGGCGCGCGGAACAGGGGCGGGATCACAGTTGCCATGCCGCCTTCACGAAAATGCGGCTCTCGAATTCGCCATGCGACGAATCCAGCCGGCTCCGGCCGGCAGCGCAAGCGCAATAGTGCAAAGGAGATCGCCCGCGTAACGGGTGAGAACAGCATACCGGCCCGACGTCGACTCGTCGGCCGCGATAGCGCGGCATGCGTCATGCGGCCTCCTGGGAAACTTGTGCAGCGGATCGACTGTCATGGAATGGCCCGGTTGCGGGGCCGGGGCCGGTTTTGAGAACGGAAATTATAGCCGCTTGGCGCTGCACCGCATCGGCGTCTACCAGGATTGACTCGCGGAAATGCCGACCAGGTAATTGCGCTCCGGCGCCGGCTCGAAAAAACGCTGGTTGCCTTCGTTCACGATCACCGATCCCGCATACTTCCGCCCCGCAAGGTTGTCGATACGCGCAAATTCGCGGATCCGCCAGTGGCCGGCTTTCTGTTCCAGGCCGGTGCGCAGATTGGCCACAAAATGTCCGCCGGCGGCATCGCTGTTCTGATCGTCGACATAGACCTTGCCGACATACTGGCCTTCGAGCGCGGCACTGAAACCGTTTGACGGGTGGCGCCACGACAACTCTGCGTAAGCCGTGGAATCGGGCACGCCGGGAATCCGGTTGCCGCTTCGCACCTGGGTGTCCGGCGCACAACTGCCAGCGCAAAAGCCTTCGCTGTAAATCACCCGCAACCGCGACCATGAAAGCAGCGCGCCGAGCCCGTTGTCCCATTTCCCTTGCAGCGCCAGTTCGATCCCGGTACGCCGCGTCTTGCCCGCGTTCTGGTACACCGCGCGGCCGCCGGTGTTCGACAGCACCGCGATTTCATCTTCGGTTTCGGTGCGGAACAGCGCGAGGTTCGCCTGCCAATGCGGCCGCAGCATGGCCTTGATGCCGGCTTCGAGATTGTTGCTGCGCGCCGGACGCAGCGCGAAATTGAAGCCGGCGCCGGAGGGCCGATAGGAAAGTTCGTTCAGCGTCGGCGTTTCGAAACCCTTGCCGTACGAGGTGTACAGGTTCAGCGCGGGCGTCAGCCTGTAGGTCGCGCCGAGCACCGGCGTCAGTGCGTGGTAGCGCGTGCTGCCGCTGTCGTCGCCGTTGCCGGGTGCGATGTAATGATCATCGGTGCGCACATGCACGCTGCTATTGCGCACGCCGGCCAGCAGCAGCCAACGCCTGCCCGGCTCCCATTGCGCCTGCAGATATTGATCGATGTTCCAGGCCCGGTTCGCCTCGTCGCGCCGCAACCGTCCCTGCATACCGAGCGCGGCACCGGAAAAGTTTTCGAATCCCTTCCGGTCTTCGTCCAGGTTGTCGAGACTGACGCCGGCCGACCATTGCAGCGGGCCGCCATGCCAACGCGTTTTATGCGTCCAGCGCAGATCGACGCCGGCGTAGTAACGCGCCAGGTCGATCATGCCGCCGGCGCTGGTCGGCGCCACCTGCGCAGACGGCGGTATCGGCAGGAACTGCGTGGTGGCGCGCTGGCCGCCGTAGAGCGTCGCGTTCAGCGTGTCGGCGCTGTTCACGATACGTTCGTATTGCAGGCCGAGCTGCTGCTGGCGCACCGACTTGCGGGTATTGAAGGTAATCGCGTTCTGTGCGACGCCGCGCGGATCGGCTTGCATCGCGGCGCGGGTCAGACCGAGCGGGTCTTGCACGTCATCCATCTCGACCGCGTTGCCGATCAGCGTCAGCGATGAATTTTCATCGGGCGTGAGGCGCAGCTTCGCATTGCCGGTATCGCGCGTCGCGGCGCTGTGCCGGCGATAGCCGTCGGTAGCGAAACGCGACGCGCCGACCAGGTAGTTGGCGATGCCCTGCTGGCCGGCGGCCTTGATGCCGAAGTGCGTGGTGCCGTAGCTGCCGAATTGTGCGAACGGCGTGATCTGCGTGCCGGGCTTGCCGTTCTCGGTGAAGACCGAGATCACGCCGCCGGATGAATTGCCGTACAACGCGGAGAACGGGCCGCGCAGCACTTCGATATGGTCGGCCGAAGTCAGGTCGATATTCGAAGTCTGGCCCTGCCCGTCCGGCATGGTCGCCGGGATACCGTCGACATACAGCCGTACGCCGCGCACACCAAAGGTGGAGCGCGCGCCGAAACCGCGCGACGATACTTGCAGGTCCTGCGCATAGTTCTGCCGGTTCTGCACCACGATGCCGGGCACTCGCGCCAGCGATTCGGACAGGTTGACCATTGCGTTCGCCTGCTGGATTTCGCGCTGGCCGATGCGGTCGATCGACAGCGGCAGGTCCTCGCTCGATTGCCCGCTGCGGGTAGCGGTGACGACGACCGGCGCCAGCGTCTGCGGCGGCGCGCTCGCCGATTCCTGCGCGTGTGCGGATGCGGCAAGTGCGAGAATCAGTGGTCCGTATCCATAGGCGCGCACCACTTATTTCGCGGCCGGCGTCACGCGCCATATGGTGTTGCCGACATCGTCCGCGACCAGCAGCGCGCCGGCCTTGTCGATCGCCACGCCGACCGGACGGCCGCGCGCGTTGCCGTCCGCATCAAGAAATCCGGTCAGCACGTCCTCCGGCTTGCCGGCCGGACGGCCATCGGCGAACGGCACGAAGATCACCTTGTAGCCGCTGCGCGGCTTGCGGTTCCACGAACCGTGCTGGCCGATGAACGCGCCGTTGCGGAAATGCGGCGGAAACAGCGTGCCCTCGTTGAACACCAGCCCGAGCGACGCGGTATGCGGCCCCAGCGCGTAATCCGGCACGAGCGCCTGCGCCACCAGATCGGGCCGCTGCGGCTTCACCCTCTCGTCGACATGCTGACCATAGTAGCTGTACGGCCAGCCGTAGAACGCGCCCTGCTTCACCGAGGTCATGTAGTCCGGCACCAGGTCGCTGCCGAGCTCGTCGCGCTCGTTGACCACGGTCCATAGCGCGCCGCTCTGCGGCTGCCACGACATGCCGTTCGGATTGCGCAGGCCGGAGGCGAACACCTGCCATTTGCCGGTGGCCGGATCGACTTCGAGAATGGCGGCGCGGTTGGTTTCCTTGTCGATGCCGTTCTCGGCGGCGTTGCTGTTGGAACCGACCGTCACATACAGCCGCGAGCCGTCGCGCGAGGCGACGATGTTCTTGGTCCAGTGATGATTGATCGGTCCGGCCGGCAGGTCGATCAGCTTTTCACCGCGCGCACTGATTTTCGTCTCACCTTCCTGGTACGGAAAGCGCAGCACCGCATCGGTGTCGGCGACATACAGCGTGTTGCCGATCAGCGCTATGCCGAATGGCGAATGCAGTCCTTGCAGGAACACGCTGCGGGTTTCGGCAATGCCGTCGCCATCGGCGTCGCGCAGCAGCGTGATCCGGTTGGCACTCGGCACGCCGGCACCGGCGCGCTTCATCACCAGCTTCATGATCCAGCCCCTGATGCCCTTGCTGTCTTCCGGCTTGGGCGGCGCGTTGGTCTCGGCCACCAGCACATCGCCGTTCGGCAGCACGTACAGCCAGCGCGGATGATCGAAGCCGGCTGCGTACGCCCGCACCGCCAGACCACTGGCCGGTGTCGGCGTAACGCCTTGCGGCCAGGATTTTGCCGGAGCGACATTGATTGTGGGGATCAGCGACTTGGCCGGCGGCGGCAGTTCCGGCCGCGGACCGGTGCCAGCCTCGACCGGCAGCTTGGCGACATCGCCGCAACCGGCCAGCAGCAGCGACAGCAACGACAGCAACGACAGCAGCAGCGCGAGCCGCACCGGTTTGAGCGCTGTAGGCATCGCTTTCTCCGTTTTCGACAACAAAAGGACAATCTAGCAAGTTTCGCGCTGCGGCAAGATGAGCGAACTCAACCGGAAAGGCGATGCAGATCGGCTCGTTTTTCGGCCGCCGCGAGCCAGCCGGCGAACAGCCATGCCAGCGTGACGAGTTGCAGCATCCCGGCCGGAATCCACATGATGAGCCCGGCGAGCTGCTGGTCTTCCAGCGGCGTCAGGCCGAAATGCGAGGCCGTGTAAGCCAGGTAATACGGTTGCGACGCGAACACCAGCAAGGCGCCGAGCAGGCCGTTGTGCAACGCGTAAGTCGCAACCAGGATCAGCGCGATACCGTGGCCGCCCTGCTGTCGCCCGTATGGTTGCAGCACCAGCGTCCAGAATGCGAGCGCGGTCAGCAGGAAGCTCAGATGTTCCAGCACATGCACGCGCTCGTCGGCCAGCGCCCAGCCATAAGGGCCGGGCACATGCCAGAACCACAGCGCGATGCTGGCCAGCAGCCAGACCGTCAGCGGACGCATCAGGAAGGCATGGGTCGCATGCAGCACGCGCGTGTCGTTCCACCAGCGGCCGATGCGGCGCCGCCGCGGCAACGGGAAGGCCCACAGCCAGACGAAAACCGGCCGGCCCCATACCAGCAACGGCGGCGCCACCGTCAACAGCAGCAGATGCTGCGTCATGTGCGCGGAAAACAGCTGGCCAGCCAGGCCGTCCAGCGGCGATTCGAGCGCGCCGAGCAGCGTCGCGATGCCGGCGAAGAACGCGGCGATGCGACCGATGCCGGCCGCGCGGCGCGCATTGTCTTCGCGCCGCAGCCGGCGCCAGCCAAGCAGATACAGCGCGCCGGCCGCGAGCGTCGGCAACAGCACCCACGCTTCCCAATGCCAGCCGATGCCGACGACATGCTCACCGGCGCCATGCGCGAACGCCGGCCTTGCGGCCAGCAGGTACAGCCAGGCGGCTATTACTGGCCGCATAGCGGCGCGAGGATCAGGTTGGCCAGCATGAACAGGAAGGCGATCAGGAAACCACTGCTGGTCAGCACACCGCACATCGCGATAAAACGGCTATGGCCTTCGCCCGGTTCCAGCAGGTGACGACCGGAACCTGCCAGTTCGTCGCGCGCCTTGCGCCAGTTGCCGACTGCGACCACGAAGCCCGCGACCGCGATCACCAGCGTGACCACGACCACTCCCCAGAGCCACGGCGAATCGGGCACGGTCAGCGTCTGACCGCTGCCGGATGCCTTCATCCGGCACAACTGGCTGGCCGCGCCGTACGAAAACAGTTCGTCGGCTGACCAGGCCAGGGGCGCGGCGAGCAGGCCGAATGCGAGCCGGAAAGGTCCGATCTCGCGCCGCCGCGACGGCTGATCGGGCGATACGGAAGAAGTCGAGGAAGCTGTCATGGCATCGGTGAATCTCAGTGAACCTCAGTGAACCTCAGTGAATCTCAGTGGAGATAAGGCAGCAGATAAAACGTGGTGAACACCGCGAGCCACACCACGTCGACGAAGTGCCAGTACAAACCGCCGATCGACACCGCCGCGTGGCGCTCGGCATCGAACTTGCCGAGCACGGCCCACAGGAACAGGGTCGCGATCACCAGCAGACCGCCGGCCACGTGCGCCATATGAAAGCCGGTGGTGACAAAATAGCTGGCCGCATACGCGTTGTCGGACAGTCCGAATTTCTTCGAATGCCATTCCAGCAACTGCAGTATCGAAAACACCGCGCCGAGCACGAAGGCGCCGCCCAGTCCGAGCAGCAGGCGGCCGCGCCTGCCCTTGCGTATGCCGGTCTCGCCCCAGCGCAGCACGAAGCTGCTGGCGATCAGGATGATGGTGTTCGGCAATGCGATCCGCAGCCTCGGTATTTCCGGCAGCCAGCCGCCGTGCGATTGCGAGGCCAGGTAGAAATAGCTGAACAGCAGGTAGGCGAACAGCGAGGCTTCGGTCGCGATCAGGCACCACATGCCCCACCAGCCGGAAGCGCGGCGGCTCATGCTGCCGATCGGCAGCCGTTGCGACAGTGGAAGCACTTCAGCCATGATGGGCGCTCGCGGTTTGTCCCAAGGAAGATGCGGGCCATAGCCAGGCCACCGCCGCGACCAGCGTCGCGAGCGCCGCCGCGCCGGCGATCCACCACAGATGCAGCAGCGCTCCGGTGCACAGCACGGTCAGTGCGATGGCGGTCAGCAGCGGCGCCAGCGAGTCTTCCGGCATCTTCATGATCAGATCCGGTTCGGCATCGAGCGCGGTGGTCGCGATGGTTTCGCGTCCCTGATTCAACAGCAGGCCTTCATGCAGCGTCGAGCGCTTTGCATCTTTGTCGAGCCGTTCTTCCCATAGCGGGTGGCGACTGGCGACGCCGGGAATCACGACGAAGTTGTACGACGGCGGCGGCGATGGCGTCGACCATTCGAGCGACGGTGCGTCCCACGGATTGGCGCTGGCCTTCGCGCCGCTTTTCAGGCTGATCACGATATTGATCAGGAACAGCAGCACGCCGAGCGCGAACAGGAAGGAGCCGACGGAAGTCACCATGTTGGACAGGTCCCAGCCCATGTTGGCCGGATAGGTGTAGATGCGGCGCGGCATGCCGAGCAAGCCGAGGATGTGCATCGGGAAAAAGCCGATGTTGAAGCCGATGAACATCACCCAGAAACTCCATTTACCGAGCCGCTCGTTCATCATCCTGCCGGTGAATTTGGGGAACCAGAAATAGATGCCGCCGACCACCGGAAACACATTGATCCCGAGCAGCACGTAATGCAGGTGGGCCACTACGAAATAGGTGTCGGTCAATTGCCAGTCGAGCGGCACGGCGGCGGTCATGAAGCCGGACACGCCGCCCAGCGTGAACAGGAACACGAAGCCGGCGAAGAACAGGAACGGCGTCTTGTACACCGGCCGCCCGGTGAAGATGGTGGCGAGCCAGGCGAACACCGCGACCGCGCTCGGGATCACGATCACGATACTGGCCGCGCCGAAGAACGACAGCGACAGCGGCGGCAGTCCGGTGGCGAACATGTGGTGCACCCAGACGCCGAAGCCGATGAACATCGTGGTCACCGTCGCCAGCGCGACCGGTGTATAACCGACCAGCGGGCGGCGGCAGAACACCGGCAGCGCGTCGGACACGATGCCCATCGCCGGCAGCACGATCGCATACACCCACGGATGGCCGAACATCCAGAACAGGTGCTGCCACAGCAACGGATGGCCGCCGGCGGCCGGATTGTAAAAGCCGGTGCCAAAGGTACGATCCATCCACAGCAGGAAAAATGCGAGGCTGACCGCCGGCACCGCGAACAGGTTGCCGACCGACGCAGTCAGCGTGCCCCAGATGATGATCGGCACGCGATTGATCGACATGCCCGGCGCCTTGGTGCGCAGCATCGACACGACGAAATTGATCGAGCCGACCGTGGTCGAGACGCCGTACAGCACCATGCCCAGCGCATAGATATCGATGCCCAGCCCGGGATCGTATTGGCGCGAGGTGTAGGGCACGTAGTTGAACCAGCCGGCGTCCGGTGTGTGCCCGATCGGGAAGCTCGCATACAGGAAGATGCCGGAAAACAGGAACACCCAGTACGAGAACGCGTTCATGCGCGGAAATGCCATGTCGCGCGAGCCGAGCAGCAGCGGCCACAGGAAATTGCTGAAGCCGGACAGGATCGGCAGCGCATACAGGAAGATCATGGTCATGCCATGCATCGTGAACAGCTGGTTGTACTGCTCCGGTGTCAGCAGATGCTGCTCCGAATGCGCGAGCTGGATGCGCATGATCAGCGCCTCGATGCCGCCGATGATCAGGAACGCGAATGCGGTCACCAGGTAGCGCCGGCCGATCTGCTTGTGATCGACCGACGACAGCCAGCCGAGGAAGCCGGGACGCGTCTTCCAGATCTGCTCCAGCCGCTCGGCCACCGGCGAACCGTAGGTCTCGCGCGCGATGACCGGTACCCGGTAAGTCTCATTGGTCGCCAAGTGTTCCTCCGATCATTTCAGCGTTTCGAGATAGTCCACCACCGCATGCAGATCCTCCGGGCTGAGGTCCAGCGTCGGCATGCGCGCGCCCGGCTTGATCGATTGCGCATCGGCGACCCAGCCGGACAGACCGCCGACGGTGTTCGGCAGCATGCCGGCGGCGATCGTGCCGCGGCTCATCAGGTGCGTCAGGTCGGGGCCGAGTTTGCCGTTGGCGCGCGCGCCGCGCACCGTGTGGCAGGCGCTGCAGCGCGCCATGAACACTTGCATCCCACGCAGCGCCTGCGGGGTCTGCGGCTGCGTGCTCTCGCCCAGCTGCTGCCGACGCCACGCGTCAAATGCAGCGGGGTCGTCGGCGATCACATGCAGCGCCATGTGCGCATGCTGCGCGCCACAGTATTCGCCGCACTCGCCAAGATAATCGCCCGGACGGTCGGCCTGCATCCACGTGTAATTGGTCTGCCCCGGAATCACATCGGTCTTGCCGGCCAGTTGCGGCACCCAGAAGGAATGGATCACGTCGTCGCTGGTCAGCTTCAGCCGCACCGGCTTGCCGACCGGGATATGGATCTCGTTCGCGGTGACCACCGTTTGCGGGGGGCCGGCGCCGGTGTAACGCACTTCCCACCACCATTGGTGCGCGATCACGTCGACGTCCACGCCCGACGCGTTCTGCGGCGCGGCCACCGCCGACAGCGTCAGCATCATCCACGCGGCAGAGCCGAGCAGCACCAAGGTCGAGATACCGACACCGATATAGATCCACGCCATGCCGCCGCGCGCCGGCCCCACTGGCAGGCGGCCGTCGGCATCGGGCACCGGCGGCGGACGCTTGCGCAGCGAGCCCCACAGCACCAGCAGGCCGATCAGCAGCACTACCACGACCGATATCGTCAGCAGTCCGTAGTTCAGCCGCGTCACCGGATCGGCGGCCGGGCCGAACGTGCGCAGGTAGCTCATCGGCGTGTCGGCCCGCGCGGTGCCGGCACCGGATGCGGCAATGAGGAATGCGGCGCGTTTTAGGAGTTTCAGGAGTTTCAGGATCATCACGGTCATCGCGATCACGGCTTGTCCGGCGTGCGCACGCGCGCGACCAGTTTCCGAATCGAACCTGGTGGATACGGCGTAACGATATACAACGAGTTGCCGACCACCAGCGGCGCGGTCTCATGTCCGTGCAGGAAGCCAGTGGAAAAGTCCTGCGGAGCAACCGCCGATTGCGGCTGCGCCTGAGTATTGAACATCGTCACTCCTCTTTTCAATGGCAAAAGCTTTGCATCGACGAACAACAATGACGACTGCGGCCTGCAACTTCCATGCCGCCAACGACCGCTAATCGGGTTTCTTCAGGGTGTACAGATAGGCCGCGATATCACGCGCGTCCTGTTCGCGGAGGCGCAGGTTCGGCATCGCCGACTGCGGATCGATCTGCTGCGGATCGAGCAACCAGCGCACCATGTTCTGCGGTGTATTGAGCAGCACGCCGCCAATGTAGCGGCGCGTCGCAATCCCGGTCAGCGGCGGCCCGACGTTCTTGTCGGCACCCGCCACGCCGGGAATGATGTGGCAGGTCGCGCACATGTATTGGTTGATCGCGCGTAACCCGGCGCGCGAATTGCCGGGCTGCGGCCCGCTCACCCGCTCGGCGGTGCGCAGCGGCATTGCCGGTTGCGGCGCCGGCGTGGCGTCGCTGAGCGCGCGATATTCTGCAGGCGACCATGCCGGCATGGCCTTGATGAAGGCCACCAGATCCCACATCTCGCGATCGCCGAACCGGTATTCCCAGGCCGGCATCGCGGTCATCTTGATACCGTGCCGGATCACCCAGTACAGATTGGCCGCCGGCCATTCGCGGCCGGCCTCCACCAGATTGGCAGGCGCCGGCGTCAGGCCCAGGCCGATGTCGTCGGGCGCGACGCCGGGCGCGCCGTGGCATTGCAGGCAATGCATGCGATACAGCACCAGACCGTCGCGCACGCGCTGCCGGTCGTCCAGTTGCGGCGGCCGGATCTCGTCCGCGCGCGCCGCCACTGCCTGTTTCATTGCGTAATGCAGCAAATGGTAAGTCAGCGGCTGATGCGGCCTGGTCGCTGCGACGTCGTAGATGCCCAGATAGACGAATGCCGCACCGCCGGCGGCACCCAGCAGCAAGACGGCAATAATCACGCGCAACGCAGTTTTCATTGACTGGCCCCGGCGCTATTTCAAGGTGTACAGATAGGCGGCGATATCCTTCGCGTCTTCCGCCGAGATATCCATGTTCGGCATCGCAGTGCGCGGATCGACTGCCGGCGGATTGCGCAGCCAGCGCTCCATGTCGGCCGGCGTGTTCGGCAGCACGCCGCCGATATACGAACGGCTGGCGATATGCGTCAGCGGCGGCGCGACGTCGCTGCCGGGATTGGGAATGCCGGGAATTGTGTGGCAGGCGACGCAGCCGTAGCGCCCGATCGCAGCCTTGCCACGCAGTGGGTCGCCGCCGGTTGCAGACGAGGCTTCAGCGTGCGCACAAAATGCGAGACACAGCAACAGGCATCCTCGCCGCACACGAGCAGCGAAGCTTGTCGAATTCATCTTGGATTTCCTTTAACCGGCCTCGATGCAAGTTCTTTGCCAGACCGAAGGAAGGGGCTGCCGGCGGGGACCGTGCATGCATGAAATACAAAGCATTGAAAAATCCACATAGTGATGCACTTGTCGATCACAGCGCCGCTTGCCTGTGGACCACGGCAGGCAAGCCGCCGCCAACGCGATGTGTGCCTTCCTGACAGGACACCTATGTGTTGGCAATGCCTTTTCTGGTCCATCACGAGAGAGCTTCGTTGCCGTCGAAGAATTTAGTTGCCATTAAATTAACATTTGTGATTAAATCGGCGCTCATTCGCCCCCACCCCTCCACGGCCAATCCTTCCATGACTGATTCCCTCTCTGCCTTGTTTCCCGAGTTGGCTCGCTTCCCGGCCGACACCCGGCTGTACGCGCTCGACAC
>CBIHNU010000002.1:0-260184 GCA_966211585.1 uncultured Noviherbaspirillum sp.
GCCCTTGCGTGCGGGCAACTCGGTCAATGACATCATGGGGGGTTTGTGCGGCGGGTTCGGCGTGCTGGCCGCGTTGCGCGAGCGCGAGCGCACCGGGCGCGGCCAGGAAGTGCAGAGCGCGCTGTTCGAGAATTGCGTATTCCTGTCGTCGCAGCACATGCAGCAATACCTGATGACAGGCGAGGCCCCGCCGCCGATGCCGTCGCGCGTATCGGCCTGGAGCGTGTACGACGTGTTCACGCTGGCCAATGGCGAGCAGTTGTTCATCGGCGCGGTCAGCGACCGGCAGTACCAGACCCTGTGCCGCGTCATCGAGCGGCCCGATCTGGCGAGCGACCCGGCACTGGCGACCAATGCGCAGCGTGTCGCGGTGCGTCCGGCGCTGCTGCAGAAACTGGGCGAGACCCTGCAGCATCACCGCGCCGACGAACTGTCGGCCAAGCTGGCCGCAGCCGGATTGCCGTATGCGCCGATCGTGCGTCCCGACCAGCTGGTAAATGATCCGCACCTGAAGGCCAGCGGCGGCCTGGTGCCGATGCAGACCGACGACGGCGGCAGCACGGA
This sequence comes from uncultured Noviherbaspirillum sp., assembly GCA_966211585.1. GTDB lineage: Bacteria > Pseudomonadota > Gammaproteobacteria > Burkholderiales > Burkholderiaceae_D > Noviherbaspirillum. Next base: position 565 of record CBIHNU010000002.1, read on the forward strand.
GGTTGTGCTGTTACCGTTGCTAATGGGCGGCGAGCGCCTCGGCGTGCGCAGTCCGCTGCCGAAAGTGGGGGAGCACACCGACCAGATTCTGGCGCAGCTTGCCAGCAAGGCAGAAGCCTGATATTCAGCTTTACCGGATTCGAGAGCCAACAACATTTCAAACAAGGAGACATGATGAAACTGCTATCCAGAATGGCACTTGGCACTGCCGCGATGACGCTGTCGGCCGGTGCGCTCGCCGCCGAGTACACGATGCGCCTGAGCGACCAATATCCGCCGACCCATCACGTGGCGAAGGCGATTGCGCAGTTCGCCAGGGACGTCAAGGAAAACACCGGCGGCAAGGTCGAGGTGCAGGTGTACGGCTCCGATCAGCTGTTCAAGGCGACCCAGAACTACCCGGCGGTCGCACGCGGCCAAGTCGAGTCGGCGGTGGTGGTCAGCTTCCTGTGGGGCGCGACGCTGCCGGATATGCAGGCGATGACGATACCGTTCCTGATGACCAGCGTCGACAAGCTGAAGAAGTTTCCGCAGTCGGATGCCGCGAAGCTGCTTGACCAGAAGATGGCCGACAAGGGCGTGCGCGATATCGCCTGGCTGCTGGATGCGAACGACGGCATCTTCACTTCGGAAAAGGCGCCGCTGGTCAAGCCGGAAGATTTCAAGGGTGTCAAGATGCGCGGCCTGAGCAAGCTGTTCGACAATGGTTTGCGCGCACTGGGCGCGGTGCCGGTCGCGATGCCGGGTTCCGAGGTTTACCAGGCGCTGCAGACCGGCGTGGTTGACGGTTGCCTGACCGGGGTCGATGCCGCTTACGCACGGCGTTTTTATGAAGTCCAGAAATATGGCACGGCGGGGCCGCTCGTCACGGTCTATGCAAACCTGATCGTCAATCCGGCCTGGTGGGACAAGCTGCCGCCGGATCTGCAGAAGGGCGTCAAGGCTGCCGCGCAGAAAGCTGAAGAAGCGCTGCTGCCGAAGTCGAACGGCATTGCCCCGGAAAAGATCGAGAATCTGCGCAGCAAGGGCATGAAGGTCACGGTGATGTCGGCGCAACAGCAGAAGGCGTTGGCCGATGTGATGCAGCCGCCAGTGATCGAGGCATTCGAGAAGTCGACGCCGGACGGCAAGAAGCTGGTCGAGATGATTCGCAAGATGTAAGCCTGCCTGGTGCCGCAGCCCGCAGAGGCAGCGGCACAGGACAACATCAAAAGGCACAATGAAAACGCAGGAGACAAGCGACATGAATACCCAGATGCTGGCCGCGGTGGTTCCGGCTCGGCCGCCGGTCGGCATTACCTATCTGGAGCGCGTGGTCGGGGCGATATGCTCGGTCGCGATGGCATTGTCGGCACTCGGTGTGCTGGCTTCGCTCGGCTTGATCGCCTGGTCGGTCGTGATGCGCTATGTCTTCAACAATCCGCCCGCCTGGGTCGATGATTCGGTCGCCATGATGCTGGTGGCGACAGTCATGCTGGCGGCCGGACCTGCGCTGCGACGCGGCGAGCATATCGGTGTCGATGTGCTGACGTCGCAGCTCGGATCTCGCGGCCGTCTCTGGAGCGCCGCCTGGGCAGCCCTGGCGGCGCTCGCGACTGGCTGCATCCTGCTGTTCAACGGCTGGGATACCGTTGCCTCGTCGCGGATGATGGGCATCATCACCGACGGCGAAGTGGAGATCCCGCTGTACTGGCTGCAACTCTTCCTGCCGATCGGCGGCGGCATGCTGATCCTGGTGGCGCTCGAAGCGCTGGCCCGGCTGGCCGCCGGCGCACCCTCGCTGTCCACCCATTCTGCGCATCTGGAGGAATCGGAATGAACGTATTCCTGTTGCTCGTGATACTGATTGCGCTGCTGTTTACCGGCATGCCGATCTTCGCCGGCCTGACGCTGTTCGGTGCCGGCCTGCTGTACCTGACCAGCGGCGGCCTGGGCGCCATCTCCGACGTGATCTATCACGATCTCAGCAGCTACATGCTGGTCGCGATTCCACTGTTCTCGCTCATGGCGCACGTGATGATCCGCGGCCGCATCGTCGATGACTTGTACAGCACCGCCTACACGTTGACGCGGCACCTGCCGGGCGGCCTGGCGATTGCCACGGTTGCCGCCTGCACCGTGTTCGCCGCGATTTCCGGTTCCAGTGTCGCCACCGCACTGACTGTCGGCGCGGTCGCGATCCCGCAGATGATCCGCTTCGGCTATGCGCCGCGGGTTGCCTACGGTCTGGTGGCCGCCGGCGGCACGCTTGGCATCCTGATTCCGCCGTCCGGCCCGATGGTGCTGTACGGTGTCACCACCGATACCTCGATCGGCGGCCTGTTCATGGCCGGCGTGGTGCCGGGAATCATGATGGCGATCATTTTTGCGGTCTGGGCGATGGTATCCGCCGTATTCGGCAAGGGCAAGATCGAGCGCGAAAAGCGGGCCACGCTGCGCGAAGCGCTGGTAGCGGTGCGCAAGTCGGTGTGGGCGCTGTCGCTGCCGGCATTCGTGCTGGGCGGCATGTACGCGGGCGTATTCACCGCGACCGAAGCAGCCGCTGCCGGCTCGGTGCTGGCGCTGATTGTCGCCTGCCTGATCTATCGCAACGTCGGCCTGCGCGGCATCTGGGAATCGTCGCTCGACGCCGCCCGCACCTCGACCATGCTGTTCATGATCCTGGCCGGTGCCTCGGTGTTCGGCCACGTGCTGACCAATCTGCGCGTGCCGCAGCAAATCGTGGAGATCGTGGTCAATGCCGATATCGGCGTCACCGGCTTCCTGATTGCGATGATGGCATTGATCTTCGTTCTCGGCATGTTCCTCGAGTCGATCGCGATCATCCTGATCACCACGCCGGTGATCCTGCCGGTCATGCATCACCTCGGCATCAATTCGATCTGGTACGGCGTGCTGCTGGTGATCAACCTGGAACTGGCGCAGATCACGCCACCGGTCGGGATGAACCTGTTCACCATCAAGGCAGTGACCAAGGCGCCGATGGGACAGATCATCGTCGGCTCGCTGCCGTACGTGCTGCTACTGATCGCCGGCATGGGGCTGGTGATGCTATGGCCGCAGCTTGCACTGTGGCTGCCGAATACGGCAATGAACCTGCGCTGAGATCGCCAGTGCCAGCTTCAGCGGCGTCTGCTTCCGCTCTTGCGGAGTCTTTCATGGCGGGTCCTCCATTGGAAGACCCGTCTTTTTTCCTGCATCAGAAGTTCGGTCACTCGCCTTGCTTGAGCGTGACCCCTTCGCTGTCGACCACGCTCACCTGTACCGGAATCGCCGCCCTGACGCTTTGCGTGACGGTGCAGAACTCTTCGAACTGCGACACGATCCGATCCAGGTGTTCCAGCTGCGAGGCCGGCTTGCCCAGCGTAAGGCGGGCCTCAATGCGCTGCACCCGCATCCGGCCGGCATCATTGCGGCCGGTGAAGGCTTCCGCGCGGGCGCGCAGCGTGCCCGGGTCCTGCTTGAACTTGCGCAGCGCGAACAGCAGCGACGCCGACAGGCAGTTCGCGATCGCTGCCGCGAGCAACTGTTCCGGGTTCGGCCCGCTGCCCTGACCGAGCGGCGCGCCTTCATCCGCATAAAGCAGCGGACGGCCATCGCCGAAATCGACTGCGAACCGGAAATCCTTCTCTTGCGTGAGTTCTACTGCGTTGTTGCCGCTCATCCTGTTCCTCCTTGTTGATCGCATGTGGTTCTACTTTAACTCGCCTTCGCTTTGTTGGGTGGCGTAGAAAGGGAAACCTGCAGTATGGTTTAAAAGATGTTTTTCATTTGACATGCCGATCGAGGCCGGGAGCGGCGACCGCGAATGTGAAAAGATGCCGTGATCGCAAATAGAAAGTGAAAAAATCGAACGCTCCGGGTGACTCTCAACGTTCCTGATCCCATCGCGCATGGCATGGCCATGAATGTCGCATTGGAGCGGATTGCGTATCGGATTCGAGCGCCAGAAGCCGGCGTTCAATGCCTCGATCGCGGTCGAGGCCGGGCTGCATGTTCAACGCCGATCCGGCGCGGCGCGACCGCAGCGGTGTGATGTACCCTGTCGTCATGGACTCCCTGATCGCCGCCTCCGCGCGTGCCCTCGCTGCCGGCGACGCGCTCGGCGCCCTCAAGCGGGTCGCCCTGCGCGACGACCCGCCGGCGCTGGCCTTGCGCGGCATCGCCATGGCCCAGCTCGGCGAGCACGCGCGCGCCCGTGAGCTTCTGCGGCGCGCCGCCCGTGGCTTCGGCGCCCACGAAGAACTGTCGCGTGCCCGCTGTATCGTCGCCGAGGCCGAAGTGGCGCTTGCCGTGCGCGATCTTGGCGGCTCGTCGCGCCCGCTGGCGACGGCGCTGGCCACGCTCGAAGCGCACGCCGATCATGCCAATGCGTTGCAGGCGCGGCTGATTGCGACGCGCAGGCTCCTGCTGCTTGGTCGCCTCGGTGAAGCCGAAACTGCACTGGCAGGGCTCGATGCGCGTGGCTTGCCGTCGTCGTTGGCGGCGGTGGCCGAGCTGACCGCGGCGGAGCTGGCGCTGCGCTCGCTGCGCGTCGAGCCGGCGCGGGCGGCGCTCGTCCGTGCGTACGAAGCGGCCGATCGCGCACGCGTGCCGGCGCTGCTGGCCGAGGTGGCGGAGGCGCGGGCCGCACTCGATCGTCCCGCCGCCCGGGGCCTCTTCGCTGGTGGCGAGCAGGTGCTGCGCCTCGACGAGGTGGCGGTGCTGCTGGCCTCCGACGTGCTGGTGGTCGACGCCTGCCGCCGCGGGCTGGGCGCGGGCACTGCATTGCAGCCGCTGGCGCGCCGGCCGGTGCTGTTCGCGTTGGCGCGCGCGCTTGCCGAGGCATGGCCTGGCGATGTCGATCGGGAAGCCTTGATCGCGTGCGCGTTCCGTACCCACCGTCCCGACGAGTCGCATCGGGCTCGCCTGCGGGTCGAGATCGGCCGTCTGCGCGCGCTCGTCCCGGCGCTGGCGCATATCGAAGCCACCGCGCGTGGTTTCGTTCTCCGGCCGCGCGATGGGCGCGCCGTAGTCGTGCTGGTGCCACCGATCGACGGCGATCAGGCATCGCTGATGGCGCTGCTTTCCGACGGCGCGGCCTGGTCGACTTCGGCCCTGGCGCTGGCACTGGGGGACAGTCAACGCACTGTCCAGCGCGCATTGGTCGAACTTGAGGCCGCCGGGCGGGTGCGTTCGATCGGCCGGGCGAGGGCACGCCGCTGGCTGGCGCCGCCGCTGGCAGGATTCACGACGATCTTGTTACTCCCCGCTGCGCTCCCGATGGAATAGAGTTGTGTTGCGGCGCCGGTCCAGAGCGCCACAAGGAGCCAGCAATGACCCGCAACACAAGCAAGAAAAGACCCCAGGCAACAGCGCGCGCAGCCGAGATCGTGCGCGAATATGGCCCCTTCGCCGGCGCCGACCGCGTGCACGGCGTGACCCATGATGGCCAGCGCGTCTGGGCCGCCACCGGGGCCAACCTGATCGCTTTCGATCCAGGGAGCGGCGAGCCCACGCGCACGCTCGACCGCGCCTGCGACGCCGGCACGGCCTTCGACGGCACCTACCTCTATCAGATCGCCGAGGAGCGCATCGACAAGATCGATCCCGCCAACGGCAACGTGGTGGCATCGATCCCGGCACCCGGCCACGGCTACGACTCGGGGCTGGCCTGGGCCGAGGGCAGCCTGTGGGTAGGCCACTACCGCGATCGCAAGATCCACCAGATCGATCCGGCGACCGGCACCGTCATCCGCAGCATCGAATCCAACCGCTTCGTCACCGGTGTGACCTGGGTCGACGGCGAGCTGTGGCACGGAACCTGGGAAGGGGACGAGAGTGAACTCCGCCGCATCAACCCGGAGAGCGGCGCCGTGCTGGAGCGACTGGAGATGCCGCCCGGCACCGGCGTCAGCGGGCTCGAGTCCGACGGCGCGGATCTCTTTTACTGCGGCGGCGGCGCGAGCGGAAAGATCCGCGCGGTGCGGCGTCCGAAAGGCGCCGGTTCGTAATCGCTGCGGCAGCGCGTCGAGAAGGACTACCTCTTCGACGCATCCGACGGCTGTCGCACGCCGATCTCATTCAAGTCCTGGTCAACCCAATCCAAGGAGCAAGAGCATGAAGCTGTACTACATTCCGTCCGCCTGCTCGTTGTCGCCGCACATTGTCGCCAACGAGCTCGGCCTGCCAATCGAACTGGTGAAGGTCGACCCCAAGACCAAACGCACCGAACACGGCGAAGATTTTCTGGCCATCAATCCCAAAGGCTATGTACCCGTACTGCAACTGGACGACGGCAATGTGCTGACGGAAGGTCCGGCCATCGTGCAATATCTCGCCGACCTGAAACCCGAAGCGCAATTGGCACCCGCCAACGGCAGCATGGCGCGCTACCGCCTGCAGGAGATGCTGGGCCATATCAATTCCGATCTGCACAAGAGTTACATGCCGTTGTTCGACCCGGCGAGCAGCGACGAGGTGCGCAGCGAGCGTATGGCCTATCTGCATCAACGTTATGGGCTGATCGACGCGGTGCTTGGCCGCACGCCATTTCTGCTGGGCGAACAGTTCACGATCAGTGATGCCTATTTGTTTGTGGTCACGCGATGGGCGGCGTTCGTGAAGCTCGACCTGTCGCAGTATCCGAACCTGCTGGCGTTCCAGGCGCGCATCGCCGGCCGCCCGTCCGTGCAAGCGGCGATGCGCCGTGAAGAACCGGCAACTGCCTGAACCCTCTGTCAGCAGCCAGGAAGCATTGCAGGAAGCACTACAGGAAGCACTACAGGAAGCACTACAGGAAGCACTACAGGAAGCACTGCGCACCGGCCATCAGTGCATTGAACAACCTCGAACGGCTCTCCGAGCCAAGGAACCCATCATGAACACCGGCGTTACCGAAACATCAATCGTGAACCATCGCGTCGTCACCCATGACCGATGGGTGAGCGAGCGCAAGGCGCTGCTGGCGCGCGAAAAGGAACTGACGCGCCTGCATGACCAGATTGCCCGCGAGCGCCGCGCGTTGCCGTGGGAGCGCGTCGAAAAGAACTACGTCTTCGACGCACCCGGGGGCCGGCGCACGCTCTCCGATCTTTTCGGCGGACGCCGCCAACTGCTGGTGCAGCACTTCATGTTCGGCCCGGGCTGGGAGCAAGGTTGCCCGAGCTGCTCTTTCATGGCGGACCACACCGACGGCATGAACGTGCACCTGGCGCATCGCGACATCACGCTGGTAGCCATTTCGCGCGCGCCGCTGGCCGACATCGAGCGCTTTCGCCGACGCATGGGCTGGCAGTTCGGGTGGGTGTCCTCGCATGACAGCGATTTCAACCACGACTTCGGCGTCAGCTTCACGCCGGAAGAACAGGCCAGCGGCGAGATCTGCTACAACTACGGCATGCAGTCCTTCCCGAGCGAGGAAGCGCCCGGCATCAGCGTGTTCTACAAGGACGACGCGGGCGAAGTCTTCCACACCTACTCGACCTATGGCCGCGGCGTGGAAGTCATGATGGGCGCGTACAACATGATGGATCTCACGCCCAAGGGCCGCGACGAGAACGACGTGCCCTACAAAATGGCGTGGGTGCGCCACCATGACCGCTACGAGCCGGCACCGCTCGCGAAGCCGGCGCCGACAGCCGGTTCATGCTGCCATGCGCAGGATTTGCCGGCCTGAAGCGCGAGTGGTCTGAACGCGTGAGCATGTTGATATCCAACGCGCACGGCGCCGGATTGATGCTGGTGCCGGCGCTCATTCCGCTTCGCATCGCAGATGCGCCGGCGCGCGAGATCACCGCCTCCAGCTCGCTGGTGCTGGCGCTCGCGGCCGTGGGCGTTCACTTCGCCCAACCTCGTGGCCAGCTGTTTAAAAGAACCAGGAATCGCAGCGACTCAGCGACTAATAGCCGTAGAAACCTTCGCTGCGGATGTCATCGTCATTGATCCCCACGTTGTTGAGCGTTCCTTGCATTGACTCGACCATGCCGGGAGGTCCCGCCAGGTAGTAGACCGGCGCAACACGGTTGCTCGCGATGTTTTTGATCAATTCCGGACTAACCTTACCGACACGGCCGTCCCAGGGCGATGCCGATTGGCTCATGCCCGTCATGGTCGCAACCAGCGTGAATCGTTTGTTTGTCCTCTCAAGCTCTTTGAGCTCGTCCAGAAATGCGGCATCTTCAGGCCGCCGATTGGAATACACCAGGATAAAGTCGCGCTCCTGGGCGCCGGTTGCCAATGTGCGCAGAATGCTCATGAAAGGCGTGATGCCGATGCCTCCCGCTATAAAAACAGCGGCCCGCTTCACATCGCTATGTAAAGTCAGCGATCCGAATGCGCCTTCCATCTTCACGACTGTGCCGATGTCCAGTGCCCGAAGCGCTCGCTTGTACAAGGAGTCGCGCATGCGGGTCGCAATAGCGAGCTCGTTTTCAACTGGCGTGGTGACCAGCGAAAACGTATGGCGGCCAATTTCGATTGCCGGAATACGCGGATCAGTCAGTATGATGTCGACCGCCTGGCCCGGTTTAAATGTAAAACCTTCCGGCCTCGTAAAGTGAAATGCCATCGTTCCCGCTGCGACGTCTTCACGTTTCAAAAGCCTGATTTCATAAGTCGCCATTTGGTGCTCCTCACATTTCATACTGCGGCGCGACATCCGGACACGCCGCTCTTCGTGCTCTCTTGTATCTTGTGTAAGCGGGAACCGCCTCGTTGACTACGATGCATGTCAACCATGGGGACAGAGCGGCACTCCCTCGCAATCCGGTTCTTGCACTATTAGATGAAGCGAAAATGCGCTACGTTCCCGTGGAACGACGCGACGCCGGCAATTCGCAGCCGGAGCGTTGCCGGAAGGTCTGTCAGGGGTTCGGCCGGCGCGACACCTGACCCGGTTGCACGTTTCGCTGCAGGATTGCATTCTTCCCGCGGTGCTTGACTCCATGCACCGGACGATCCGCCTCGCACAATCCGACATGCGAATCTCCATCGCGTGAAACCCATCGTGTCCGAGCGTGGCCATCGCTTGATATTCGCAGCGGGAAGCCCCATATGACAGGAAACTCACGTCCATTCAGGCTTCGTACGCTATGTCTGCAATTTACCGGCTGTCCAATTCAATGGGCATTGCTGCCAACCAAGCTCCTTCGGCCATCGAAGGCACCGCCCGGCTTCCGTGGGCTCGGTAGCGCTTTCGGAATGTTCCAAACGTTCCAGAAAGCGCTACCGGGCCTGCAAACATGAATACGTCCCTTTAGTGATCCTCAGGAGCGCTGTCCGCAAAGGCAGTGCTCGTTTTGCCGCATGCAAGCGGCAGTTCGAATGTATCGGAGTAAATCATGAACTATGTGCCCCCAATTACGGTAACAACCCTGGATCTGGAAAGAATTGAAGAATTGCTGGACCCGGAGGTGAGTAAGCGCGTTCCCGGAATAGACGCGTTGAAGCATGAACTTGAACGAGCCAATGTGATTGAGCCGCATGAGGTCCCGCCGGGTCTCGTTACCATGAACTCCACCGTGTTGTGCCGCGACGAGCTCACAATGTCAGAGTACGAACTGACGCTGGTTTACCCGGGTGCCGCCAATCAATCGGATCGGGTATCCATTCTTGCTCCGGTCGGAAGCGCGCTGCTGGGGCTCTCGGTTGGGCAAAAGATTTCGTGGCAAGTGCCTGGAGGCCGCATCCTGCAGCTGCACGTGCTTGAAGTCAGGTACCAGCCTGAAGCACAAGGCGAGTTTCATCGGTAAACAATTGACGCGCCAATGGCCGGCTCACGACAAGGGAAAGCGAGAGTCGGCGTTCGTTGTGTGCAGGAGAATTTTTGTGAAAGGCAAACCGTTCAACTATCGTAAGGCAGCACTCTCGGATGCTGGCTTTCCAGGCCACATCCATGGCAAGCGAAGTGTCGCATTGAAACTTGTCGCACGCGGCAAGCGATTACGAAAACGAATACGCGTAGTCATAAGCGGCCTGATCGCACTAGGTGTGCTTTCGGCCGTCTTTGAATAGCAAAACGCAGGCGGATTCACGTTCTGTGAATCCGCTTTTTTCATGGTCTTTAATGACTACCCGTTTAACGATCGCGGCTCATTCCAATACGGACGGCGATTCGGTCGAAAACGCCAGCCTTCTTGCGTCTTCTTTCCTGGCGGAAGAACCCAGCAATCCTCGAATCGCCATGCGCCGTCGGCCCAGGATCCTGGTTACCCGGTATGCAGCCCTTTTTACGGCCAAGTCAATGGCGGTGTAGATGTTTTCCTGAACTTCCTTGATGATGACTTCAGGTCCTCCGGGGATCGCTACGGAAATCTGGCACATCATGTCGCGTCCTCCACGCGGGCCATTGAGATCGCGAAGTCGGATCGCGATATCCCTGATCCTGACCTTTATTGCGGAGAAGCCGGCATCCAGGCGGCGTTCGAGATAACTACGCAAGGCCGGAGTGATTGAAAATTCTTTTGCAATCATATGAATCTGCATAAATTCTCCTCTATATAGATAGCAGAGTGACGTCGCTGCGACATCACGTGCTGAATATATTGTCGGCCCGGCATTGGCGATTAGGAAGACGATTAAAACTGATGGCAAGTTCGGAATATCCGGAGAACGGGAAATCCGGACAGAATGCTGTGGTAGGCGCATATGGCGCTATTCATGGAAGAGCGGATGTATCGGAAGCTTCGGCCAATGGGCTCGCTGTCCGCTCCCGCCGCAGATCTCCCCCGATCTATCCGCCCCCAGGACGATCATGCGCATCAAGAATCGCATGCACGGTATCAGGACTCCTTTCAAGGCGTCGGCGAACGGCGGCTGAACAGCTGATACGCGTCGAACCTTGCCTCATGATGCCCTTGCTTGTTGGCATGCAATGGCCAGCGGCAATTTCTCGGACAATTGCTGACGTGCATCATGCACTGCCTGTGCCACTGCTTCCGGCCCGCGCACCAATCCTTGCAGCAGGAAGAAGTGCACATCGCTGATGCCGATCGAGGCCAGCGCATAGCGTAAATAGGGCGTCAGGAAGTCGGCCTGTTTTGCACGTTCGCCGGCATGAACGCCGCCCGAACTGACCAGCACAAAGGTTGGGCGGTCTTTCATCAGGCCGACCTTGCCTTGCGGCGTCGAGCGGAAACTGCGATTGATGCGGATCACATGATCGAGCCACAGTTTGAGAGCAGCGGGTACGGTGAAGTTGTGCATCGGCGTGACGATGAACAGCATATCGTGTTGTTCGAGTTCGACGATCAGGCGTTCCGACCAGGTGAATTCGTTCGCATCGTGAGCCGTGGGCGACATCACGGCAAGCGCGTAATCGCGACCGATCGGTGGAATCGGAGAGCGCACCAGGTCGCGTTCGGTGATCTTTACGTTGGCGATGCCTGACGCGGCAATCGCTTCCGTGGCGAGTCGATAGCCGTGGCTCGCGTCGCTGTGCGGACCGCTGTTCAATAACAAGATGCGTGTCATGTTTTTTCCTGTGCAAGCGGCTCGACGAAATGCATGCCGCGCGCAAGCAAGCCCTGGCGGAAATAAAAGCGCTGCGCAAGCGCCATGTGCAATCCGGTATCGAGCACAAAATGTTTGCAGCGCAAAGCGATGGCTTGTTCACGTGCCGTTTGCAGCAGCCGCTCGCCGATTCCGGAGCGATGCAACGACGCAGTCACCACCAGGTCATCAACGTAAATGAAACGGCCGTACAGCAGATTGTCCTGCAGGCGATAACCTGCCAGGCCAACGATTGCGTCGTCGCGCCATGCGGCAAGCAGCCGATAGCCTTGCGCACGTTGCCGCACGACCTGTGCGGCATAGGTTGCGCGATCGCTCAGATGCGGTCGCAATTCCTTCATCACCGAAAACGATGCGTCCAGATCGGTGTCGGTTTCGATGTGCTTGATATCTACCAGAGACTGCATGTTTTTCTCCAAAAGGTCGTTCGCGCCTATGGCTTCGATTGCGATTTGCTGAGCCACGCGGCAAGTTCGGTGGTGCCGATACGTGCTTCGCCAATCGGCGTCAGTGACTGGTCGTTGATCTGCGCGCCGTAATACGCTGCGTTGGCGTCCGGCACAACGACACGCTGATCGCCGATTGCACTTAGATAACGCCTCATCAAATCGGCAAGCCCGACTTTTTCCGGGCCGGCGGCATCGAATGTCCCGTTGAGCGCTTGGGCCAGTGCCGTGTCCGACACGATCGCCGCGATGTCGTCCGATGAAATCGGTTGCACATGCGCGGGCGACAGGCGAATCTCGTTGTCGACCGTGCCGTACTGCGCGATGCCATCCAGAAATTCAAAGAACTGCGTGGAACGCACGATGGTGTAGGGCAGTTTCGAAGCCTTGATCAGATTCTCCTGCGCCATCTTGGCGCGGAAGTAGCCGCTGGCCAGCATGCGTTCGGTGCCGACGACGGACAGCGCGATGTGATGCTTGACGCCGGCCGCTTCTTCCGCGGCGAGCAGATTGCGGCCGGATGTTTCAAAGAAGTCGAGCACGGCTTTGTCTTCGAACGAAGGCGAGTTGCTCAAATCGATGACGACTTGCGTGCCTTTGACAGCATCGGCCAGTCCCTGGCCCGTCATTGCGTTGATGCCGGTGCTGGGCGAACCGGCCAGGACTTCGTAGCCGAGCTGGCGAAGATTCGCGACCACTTTCGCGCCGATCAGGCCGCTGCCGCCGATGATGAGGATTTTCATGTCATGCCTTTCAAGGTATGCCCATCAATGGGCGACGGACCGAGTTGCCGAACCTGCTGCTGAAGATGCCGGCGCTTGGGCGCTCAGGTTCTTACACAGGCATCTTGCGAAACGCGATGGAAAAGCGGTTCCAGCTGTTGATCGACGTGATGAGCAAGGTCAGTTCAACCAGTTCGGCATCGGTGAAATGCGGGCGAACTGCCTCCCACACCGCATCCGGCACGTGGTTTTGCGAGACCAGCGTCAGCGATTCCGTCCACTCCAGCGCGGCGCGCTCACGTTCGCTGAAGAAGGGCGTTTCGCGCCATGCAGCAACGGTGGCCAGGCGGCGCTCCGATTCGCCGGCCTTGCGGGCGTCGGCTACATGCATGTCGAGGCAAAATGCGCAGCCGTTGATTTGCGATGCGCGCAGGCGGACCAGCTCCTTGAGCAGGATATCCAGCGTGCCTTTGGCGACCTGGTTTTCAACGCCCATCAATGCCTTCATGGCGTCTTTGTCGGTAGTGAAGAAGTCGAGGCGGGTCTGCATTTGAAGCTCCTTTCAAGTACATCGTTTGAATGAATTGGCGTTTCCTTGGCATGTAGTATGCGAATATCATGGCCATGCCAGAAGAGCCAAGAAATGCAAAAAGGACTAGGCCATGAAAAATCCCGAACCTGAGCTGGATCTGCGCGTCGATCGCACGCTGGAATTGCCCATGTACCTGCAGATATGCCAGCGTTTCAAGACGGCAATCGAGCGGGGACACCTGCATGCGGGCGATCGCGTGCCGGCGGTGCGCGCACTGGCGACCGAGCTCAATCTTGCGCGCGGCACGGTGGAGATGGCCTATCGCATCCTGACCGACGAGGGTTACTTGCAGGTCAGGGGCGCAGCCGGCACGGTGGTTTCGCCGTCCCTGCCGCAGCCCGCTTCCCTCAAACCGCAAGTAGCGATGGCCGGGCCGGCACAGGCAGCCATCATCGATCATGACGGCAAGGCACCGAAACCGTTGCAGATGGGTTTGCCTGCGCTCGATGCATTCCCGCGCAAGGTGTGGAACCGGCTGGTGGGGCATCGCCTGCGCGGCAGCGAACCGGCGCGGCTGGGCTATCCCGATCCCGCCGGTTACGAGCGATTGCGTGAACGCATTGCGACTTACCTCGGCGTGTCGCGCGGCGTGACCTGCCTGCCGGAACAGGTGTTCATCACGACCGGCCTGCGCAATACGCTGGAACTGACGTTAAGCAGTCTTTCTACTGTCGGTGATGCGTTCTGGTTTGAAGATCCCGGCTATATTCTCGCGCGCCCGTATCTGCAGAATGCCGCAGTCAAGGTCGTGCCGGTGCCGGTCGATGAACATGGATTGATGGTCGAAGAAGGCAAGCGTCTCAGTCCGTACGCAAAATTCGCGATGGTCACGCCGTCGCATCAAAGTCCGCTTGGCGTGACACTGTCGCTGGAGCGTCGGATGGCGCTTCTGGAATGGGCCGGCAAGACCGGCAGTTGGATTATCGAAGACGATTACGACAGTGAATTCCGCTACCAGGGGCGGCCACTGCCGGCGCTGAAAAGCCTGGATCGCAATGATCGCGTCATTTACAGCGGCACCTTCAGCAAGTCAATGTTTCCGGGGTTGCGGCTGGCCTATGCCGTTGCGCCGATCAGTGCGGTGGCGCGCTTTCAGGCAGTCTGCTACAACCTCAACGCCGGTTGCCCCTACCTGTTTCAGGCAGCCGTCGCCGACTTCATCGCCGAAGGCCATTTCTCCCGGCATCTGAAAAGAATGCGCCTGTTGTACACAGAGCGCCGCGCGGTGACGCAGCGCGTGTTTCAGAAAGTCCTGGGCGATCGCATACGGATCGATCTGCAACCCGGAGGTCTGCATATGCTGCTCAAACTGGCCGATCACGAAGACGACGTCAAGCTGGCGGCGCAGGCGCGTGCAGCCGGTCTGGCGTTGCATCCTTTGTCACGCTGGTACATCAATGCGAAGCCGAAACAAGGCTTGCTGCTGGGTTTTGCCAATGTTGTCGATGACAGGGAAGCGATGCGTCTGGCGCGGAAACTCAAGCAGGCGGTGGCATAACGGTGCGCGATGCCTAGGCGCAATAAAGGGGGAGGGAGTAAGGGAGCAGATCTTGCCTTTAGTCTTAATAAGCTCCCGCTAGGCAAAAGGCAAGACCTGGCCCCTTGCTTGCTTTCTCTCATCTAGTCGAGCGTGGCTTGACGATGAATGTCTCATTAATGTCTCATTACGACCGATTCTGTTGAAATAGTCACCTAGCAATATCGAATGAGACAAAGTTCCGACACAACGATTCGTCAAACGAATGAGTTGAGTTCAAAGGCGGGAAAATGCGATACACCGGCAACTTAATTCACTCGCTCTAATAGCAAACGTATATTCCTCCGAAGTTTTTCAACAGAATCGACCCAAAGTTGCCCTCGACAAGGTGGAAAGCCGCCGTTTAGCATCCTGTTGGCCAGCTCGCTTGCACATCGGCGCTGAATAAAAAGTTAGAAAAAGAGCTGTTATACACAGCAACGGATCAGTAAAAGTACGAGTCATCTACTTAATGTAGCCATTTCACAAACCTTTCGTTTCGCTCAGCCCGCCAGGATATCCTCGCAGAGCCGAGCGGCGGTTTCTCGAGCTTCACGCACTTGTCTCCGGCCATTGGGGCGAAGGGATACGTGTCGCACTCCATCACTCTCGACACTTCGGGTTACCAGTCCAATCTTTTCAAGAGGAATAAGTTGAAGCAGAAGTCGTGAGCGCGAAACGCTCAGCTTCTGCGCGAGTGCGGCTGACGGTAGTACGCCTCCGGACGACTCTAATGTATCGAGCAGCACAAAGTCCGACCATGACATGCCGTGCAGAATGCCGAGTTCGTCGTCCATTGCGTAGCATAGCGCCGCTTACTTGCGATGCCGCTCAAGACAAATATCAAGTGACGAGTGGCTCATCGCGATGCTCCCAATTGTTGTTGAAATTCCTCGCGATAGAGCTGTTCAAGCACGCGGAGCTCTGCACCATAGTCAAAGTCAGGATCGTCCTTCTCTTTAAGAAGATCCACGATCTCAAAGTCGAACCGCTCCGGCCCGCTTTGGTCCCATGCAGCCTGAAGCGCCCTGTTGGAATGAGAGTGGAGGCGCAACTCAAACTTGGCGCGATTAATTGCGCCATGCACATTGCGACTAGATGCAACCTGCACTTGTCCTGTTTCCTTGTCGCGAATTATGTAGACGCCCATGGGTGGAAACGCATCGCGGGCACGGTGCGACATCTCACGTCGCGCGGAAATAGAATGATTAACAGGTGACGACATGGAAGAGTCCTTTAAATTTGGCAAATGATGGTTAGTCCAGCGGCGTTCAGATTCCTGACGCCATGACGCATCATGGCCCGTTGACAGGGTGAGTGTTTTTTGCCGGTGCGGCGTCGACGTGGCCTGGATTGGCAAGGGCGAGCACATAGTCCCGAACGTCAGGAGGCCATGCCCCCGCAATATGTGCCAAACGTTCGAGTTCTCTGGCAAAGAGCGCGCGGCTCGCTTCCTCAAATCCCGGGAGATTCCCCGCTAGTGCGGCCATGGCGTTGTAGCTGCGTTCATGGGCGCGGCGCCGCTGATCACGCTCGGTACTTGCGCGCTTGGCTTCGTGCACCAACTTGCGCAATGCGACTGACGCCCCTCCGGGCTGTGAGGCAAGCCACTCCCAATGCTCTGGCAGCAAAGTGACTTCACGCGCCACCACCCCTAGACGGGGGCGCCCTCGGCCAGTCTTGGCCGGTTTTTCGTCGGCTTGGGCAGGCTCCAGGGCAAGCGGCTCGTCAATATAGCGGGCCTCCACTTCGGCGACGGTTCCGCGCAGGTCAATCTCCACCAGCCTTCCTGTTTCGTCATTAAAAACGAGCGGCATGGCTTCTTGGTTGCGTTGCAGAAGTTCATGAAGGACTACTGCAAGCTGGCTCAGTCTGCCGGAGGCGATCGACTTTGATTCGTGGAATGCGGTATAGGTTTGACTGGGAGGAAACGGCATCACAAGTGCCCAAGAAATATTATCCGGGTAAAAGCGTTACGCTAATATTACCCGGATAAAAACAATGCGTCAATAATACCCGGGTAAAATTTCCGCTTGATTGTACCTTTGGCGATGGAGCCGATTACGAATCGGACGCTTGATATATCAAGTTTGGGGCCATTCTCGAGTGGTACACGAGGCGATTAGACGACCGCTCCTGGCTGATATTTGCTGTAGCCCAGCCAGCACACTGCGATTCAAGACGGACATTCGCCCAGTGGAGCGGGCTTGTGAGCAAACTGAGTGGCTTCGTTAGAGCAAGAGCAGGGCTGTCGCGAATGCGCCGAGCGGGAGGCGATTGCATTGCCGTCAGGCCGGCGCGTTAAGCCTCGGCGGCCAATTCATAACTCCGCTGCGCCGTATGCGTCGGGCGCGCAGTATTCCTCGCCCAGATATTTACCCGGATGTTATTGTGATGTTATTAAAGCCCGGGTAAAATTATAGACATGACCTCGATTACACCCTCCTCCTACTGCGCGTTTTTGGGCGTGCGGCGCTTGGCCGAAGGCCCCTTGCCGGATGTCGCACGCGTGGCCGCAACGGCCCAGGCGACACTGCCGCACGAAACGCTGCTGGTCTTCGATGCCGAAGGCCGACAGGTCGAGCTCGACCTGCGCGGCACACCAGATGAGGCGGCGGCGCGCGCCGCCGCCTCCACCAGCACCACCGCGGCCGCGGCGCCGGCCAGCTCGCTGACGCGAGGCCGGGGGCGCCCGCAACTGGGGGTGGTCGCGCGCGAGGTCACGCTTCTGCCGCGTCACTGGGAGTGGCTCGCGGCGCAGCCGGGAGGCGCATCAGCGACGCTGCGTCGGCTGATCGAAGAGGCGCGGCGTCAGGTCGGCGACAACCCAGCCCGCCAGGCGCAGGAGCGGGCCTACCGCTTCCTCACGGCCATTGGCGGGAATCTGCCCGGCTACGAAAGCGCGTTGCGCGGACTGTTCGGCCGCAATGCGCAGCAGTTCTCTGAAGCGATGGCGGCCTGGCCCGAAGACATCCGATCCCATGCGCATGCGCTTGCCGCGGGCGCATTCGATAACGAAAGAAAGACATGAACAACAACCAGAACGTGACATCTCTCCATGGCGCAGCGGCTGCGCCGCCGCCGCTGTGGCGCGCCTTCCTCGTATTCCTCGGGCCGATGATCCTCTCCAATCTGCTGCAGTCGCTGTCAGGCACGCTGAACAATGTGTTCATCGGGCAGATGCTGGGCACGCAGGCGCTGGCGGCCGTGTCGGGTCTGTTCCCGATTCTCTTTTTCTTCATTTCGCTGGTGATCGGCATCGGGGCCGGCGCGTCCGTGTTGATCGGCCAGGCCTGGGGCGCACGCGAACTGCACAAAGTGAAAGCCATTGCCGGCACCGCCATCGCGCTTGGTCTCATCCTCGGTGCGCTCGTCGCGCTGTTCGGCGGCGCGTTCACCAATACGCTGCTGACCGCGCTTGGCACACCGTCCGATGTGATGCCGATCGCCGTCGGCTACGCCCGCATGATGATGCTGGCGATGCCCGGGCTGCTGGCATTCATCCTGCTCACGCAACTGATGCGCGGCGTGGGCGATACGGTGACGCCGCTGCTGGCCCTGGGCATCTCCACCGCGGTATCGTGCCTGCTGACGCCCGCATTCATCCGCGGCTGGTTCGGGCTGCCGCAACTGGGCGTGACCAGCGCCGCCGCCGCCTCCATTGCATCCTTCATGGCGGCCCTGGGCTTCCTCGCCTGGTATATGCGCCGCCGCAACCACCCGCTGGCGCCAGACCGAGACCTTCTGCACGCACTGCGAATCAATCCGCAGTTGCTGAAGCTGGTGGTCAAGATCGGCCTGCCGACCGGCATGCAAATGATCGTCATTTCGGTGGCGGAGATCGTGCTGCTGTATATCGTCAACGGCTACGGCTCCAACGCCACGGCGGCCTACGGCGCAGTCAACCAGGTGGTGAATTACGTCCAGTTCCCGGCGCTGTCGATCGCGATCACCGCCTCGATCCTCGGTGCGCAGGCAATCGGCCGCGGCAACCCGGAAAGGCTGCGCGCGATCACCCGTACCGGGCTCAAGATGAACCTGGTGGTGACCGGCACGCTGGTGGTGCTGGGCTACTTGTTCTCGCGCCACTTGATGGCGCTGTTCATTACCAGCGAGCCGGTGGTCGAGCTTGCGCAGACGCTGCTGCACATCATGCTGTGGAGCAGTCTGGTATTCGGCTGCGCCTCGGTGCTCAGCGGGGTGATGCGCGCCAGCGGTACCGTGCTGGTGCCGACGGCGATCGCGATCTTCTGCATCGCTGCAATCGAGGTGCCGTCGGCGTGGACGTTGAGCCACCACATCGGGCTCAACGGCGTGTGGATCGCGTACCCGATCACCTTTGTGGCCATGCTGGTGTTGCAGGGCCTTTACTATCAGGTGGTTTGGCGCAAGAAGAAGGTGGTGCGGATCGTGTGACGGGAGCAGAGCGTTCCTGGCGGTGGAGCGCCTGAAGACGACAGGCGCTTCGCAATCCGGAACTGCCTGTCGCCTGGATATCTTGAATGGCTGCCCTGATATCAGGAGCAGCCATTTCTGCGTTATGCATGATCGCCGGGGGAGGGCGGCCCGGTGCCGCAGCGAGCCGTTGCACCGTTTGGACCGAAAGCGGCCGTTTCCCGGTATACGCTACCGCTATTCAGTCGGCGCACTGTTCGGTGCGCCGCCAGTGTCAGGCGCCTGCCGACTCCAGGGCCGCGTTGAAGGTCGCGCTCGGACGCATCACGGCCTTTACTTTGGCGCTATCGGGCTGGTAGTAGCCGCCGATGTCCACCGGCTTGCCCTGCACCGCGATCAGCTCGGCAACGATCTTCTGCTCGTTGTCCGCGAGCGTCTTCGCCAGCGGTGCAAAGGCAGCGGCAAGTTCAGCGTCTTCCTTCTGCGCCGCCAATTCCTGTGCCCAGTAAAGGGCCAGGTAGAACTGGCTGCCGCGGTTGTCGAGTTCGCCGGTCTTGGGCGAGGGCGACTTGCGGTTGTCCAGCAGCTTTCCAGTAGCGGCGTCCAGCGTCCTGGCCAGGATCTTGGCCTTCGCGTTGCCGGTCTTGATGCCCAGGTCTTCCAGGCTCACTGCCAGCGCGAGGAATTCCCCCAGCGAATCCCAGCGCAGATGGTTCTCTTCGACCAGCTGTTGCACATGCTTCGGCGCCGAGCCGCCGGCACCGGTTTCGTACATGCCGCCGCCGGCCATCAGCGGTACGATGGACAGCATCTTCGCGCTCGTGCCCAGTTCCAGGATCGGGAACAGGTCGGTCAGGTAGTCGCGCAGGATGTTGCCGGTGACTGAAATCGTATCCAGCCCACGGCTCACGCGTTCGAGCGTGTAGCGCATCGCGCGCACCTGCGACATGATCTGAATGTCCAGTCCGGTCGTGTCATGATCCTTCAGGTAAGTCTCGACCTTCTTGATGATCTCGTTCTCGTGCGGACGGTAGCTGTCGAGCCAGAACACGGCCGGCATGCCCGAGTTGCGGGCACGCGTGACGGCAAGCTTGACCCAGTCGCGGATTGGCGCGTCCTTGACCTGGCACATGCGCCAGAGGTCGCCCTGCTCGACATTCTGCGACAGCAGCACCTCGCCGGTGGCCAGGTCGGTGATGTTCGCGACGCCGTCTTCCGTGATCTCGAAGGTCTTGTCGTGCGAACCGTATTCCTCCGCCTGCTGCGCCATCAGGCCCACGTTGGGCACGGTGCCCATCGTGCGCGGGTCGAACGCACCATGCCATTTGCAGAAGTTGATGATCTCCTGGTAGATGCGGGCGAAGGTGCTCTCGGGGATCACCGCCTTGACTTCCTTGAGCCGGCCGTCGGCGCCATACATCTTGCCGCCGGCGCGGATCATTGCCGGCATCGACGCGTCGACAATCACGTCGTTCGGCGAATGGAAGTTGGTGATGCCCTTGGCCGAATCGACCATCGCCAGTGCCGGACGGTGCTCCTGGCAGGCGTGGAAGTCGCGGATGACCTCTTCGCGCTGCGAGTCCGGCAGCTTGGCAAGCTTGTTGTGCAGGTCGGCCATGCCGTTGTTGACGTTCACGCCCAGGCTGTCAAGCAGCGCGCCGTGTTTTTCGAACGCTTCCTTGTAGAACATGCGCACGCAGTGGCCGAAGACGATCGGGTGCGACACCTTCATCATCGTGGCCTTGACGTGCAACGAAAACATCACGCCGGTCTTGTGCGCGTCTTCGATCTGCTTTTCGTAAAAGTCGAGCAGGGCCTTGCGGCTCATGAACATCGAATCGATGATCTCGCCTTCCAGCAGCGAGACCTTCGGCTTCAGAACGATGGTCTGGCCGCTCTTGGTGATGAGCTCCATCTTGACGTCGCGCGCGCGGTCCAGCGTCATCGACTTTTCGCCGTGGTAGAAGTCGCCGCTGGTCATGTGCGACACATGGGTGCGCGAGGCCGGCGACCATTCGCCCATCGAATGCGGGTTCTTGCGCGCGTATTCCTTCACGGCGCGCGGTGCGCGGCGATCGGAGTTGCCTTCGCGCAGCACCGGGTTGACGGCGGAGCCGATGCACTTGCCGTAACGGGCCTTGATGGCCTTTTCTTCGTCGGTCTTCGGGTCCGCCGGGTAGTCGGGGATGTTGTAACCCTTGCCCTGCAGTTCCTTGATCGCCGTCAGCAGTTGGCCCACCGACGCGCTGATGTTGGGCAGCTTCACGATGTTGGCGTCCGCCTCCAGCGTCTTCTTGCCCAGCTCGCTGAGCGTGTCGGGCACGCGCTGTTCCGGCGTCAGGTAATCGGAGAAGTTGCCCAGGATCCGTGCTGCAACTGAGATGTCGCTCTGTTCAATGCGGATGCCAGCCGGCTTGGCAAAGGTGCTGATGATTGGCAGGAACGCGTGGGTCGCCAGCAGAGGCGCCTCGTCGGTTAGCGTGTAGATGATGGTCGGATGGCTGCTCATGCGCTGTTTCCTCTGTTTTCGCGACGGTTTTCGGAATTCGTCTACTAAAAATTGTTGCTTATCCAGACTCACGATCAACACCGCCTTGCTCACCCTGCTTCCCTGGTGGAGTGTGATGGGCAGATTTCCTTGCGGCGCGATGAAGTCTTATATAAGACTTGCAACTGGCTTCGCATTATGCATGAGCTTTTCATGATGCGCAAACTTGTAAGCGCAGAGGCCTGGGCATGGTGCTGTTGCCGCGAATTCGTGATCGCTGCAAACAGGCCGCTTCCGCGCTCGCTGCCAATAGAAACCGGCGGCCGGGAAGACCGGCGCTGCGCCGTGGTGGTTGCGCAGTTGCGTGTGATTGCGCTTGCCGATGGCGGCCTTCAGGATGCAGTGCGCGGCCTGAAATCAGACACAGAATATTTGACCGCATAAATAGATGTGCATAAAATGCGCCGCGCGCAGAAGCGCGAAGCCAGCCGCTACCTGTAACGCGTATCTCCCTCCGGGCCCATCATGAAAGCTGTTTTCCGTGCGTACCTGCGCTCATTTGACGGGTATGTTCTGCCCGAGACAAACACCGTCACCGCTGATCGCGCGGCGGCCGAAGCGGCTTTCACCGAGCTGGTGAACCGGACATACCTGGATGACCAGAAGTGGGCGGCAGTGCTCTCCTACAACAATAGCCGGATCGCGTCCCATCGTTTTGACCGCCGCCCTGGCGACGCTGACTATTGGCGTGACAAGTTGGTCGACATCCGCTGGCCGTCCGGACGGGTCGGACGCCCCAGGCTGATGGAGGGCGGCAAGCGCATCAATATCTATCTCGATTCTGCCAGCCTGGAGACGGCCGCCAGGCTCGGCGGCGGCAACGTCAGCGAGGGAATTCGGCTCGCCCTGGCTGCGCTGCGGCCGGACAACGGCCCATGTCAAAGCTAGAAAGAGCGTCCCAAACTAGGGGGCTTGGCGAGCCGCCAGGTTGCGCTGGGAATGGTGCTGACGGCCCGGCAACAGCGTGTTACGCACCAAATGTCATGAAGGCCCGTGCCGAGGCTGCTGCTGAAACCCGGGAGCGTATCCTGGCGAGCACACGCGATCTGCTGCTGACCCATGCCTTTGATGAAATGACGGTTGAGGCCATTGCCGCAGGCGCCGCCACCACCGTGCGTACCGTGCTGCGCATCTTCTCTAGCAAAGAGCAGGTGTTTGTGGAAGCACTACATTCGCTCGGTACGCTTGGGCAGGCACCTATCGTGCATGGGAATATCCCGGCCCTGGTACGCGGCATGCACGACTTTTATGAGAAGGTCGGCGACACCGTGATCCGCTGGCTGGCTGATGAGGGTCGCGTGCCGGCGTTGCGGGAGCACCTTGCTATTGGACGGGAACATCTACGCCTCTGGGTTGCTGAAGCCTTCGCCCCCAACCTATCTCAACTGCATGGCACTGAACATGCACAAATGCATCAAGCGCTTATTGTCGCCTTTGATGTCTACACCTGGAAGCTGCTGCGGCGCGATTCCGAATTGAGCCGACACGCCGCGCATGCCGTCGTTTGCCGTATGGTCACCGCACTTATTGAGGAGGGCAAGAATGGCTAATATTCTTTGGCTCAACTGGTCAGGAGGCGGGAATCTGCCGCCAAGCCTTGGCATCGCGCGCGTACTGACGGAGCGGGGGCATCGCGTTGCTTTCGCGGGGCGGCCAGAAATGGTGCCGCGCGTCGAACGGGCAGGATTCCGGGCTATCGAATTGGCCCGCTCTTACGAGCAAGCGGACCGCTATCCCAACAAGTGGCTCCCACGCGCAGCGAGCTTCCTGACGTCGCCTGCGGTAGCGATGGAAATCCGGGCACTGTTGCCGGCGGAGAATCCGGACCTCGTGATAATCGATCAGATGTTTCCTGCCGCCTTGTTGGAAGCGGCACGGTTTGGCCGGCCCAGCATTGCCGTCTGCCATACCTGCGTCTGGCGAGGACTCGCAATGTGGCGCAACGTATTCGCCATGTTGGCTAATCTGCGGGCTGAAGCCGGGTTCGATCCGATTCCGGCGGATCTGGAAAGTCTCTGGATGGCGCAGGACCGAATGATTGTGACTACCTTCCGTGCACTCGATGATGCACCGGGCGAACTGGGCCAAGCGCACAAGATCATTCATGTCGGCCCGTCTCTGGAGCGCGAGCGG
The DNA here is from genome assembly GCA_966211585.1 of uncultured Noviherbaspirillum sp. Lineage (GTDB taxonomy): Bacteria > Pseudomonadota > Gammaproteobacteria > Burkholderiales > Burkholderiaceae_D > Noviherbaspirillum. The sequence continues at coordinate 24,407 of CBIHNU010000002.1, forward strand.
CATGGCGTGCATTTGGCATTGCCGTGGCCTAATGATGATCCGACTCCGCTCGTTCTGGTTAGCTTCAGCACAGCACCAGAGCAAGGATCGGCAATCAAGTTCCAGAACGCAATCGATGCTCTGTCAACACTCCCGGTACATGGGATTGTCACGGTCGGCGATAGTATCGACCCCAAAGCATTGCGCCCGGCGGAGAATGTGATCGTATGTGCTACGGCTGATCATGATGATCTGATGCGCCGTGCCGATTTGGTGGTGACGCATGGCGGACACGGCACGCTCATGCGCGCCATCGCCAATGGGCTACCGATGGTCGTCATCCCTGGCATGGCCTCGGATCAGCCCATCAACGCGGCGGCCGTCACTGCCTGGGGAGTCGGGCAGGCGCTGCCCGCAGATGCCACCTCTGCGATGATGCGCGAGGCAATTACGGCTGTTCTCGCTACGCCGTCCTATCGAGAGGTAGCCCGAGCGCTCGCTACGCAACTTGCCGGCATTGATGGAGCAGTCAATGCAGCAGATGCAATCGAGCAGATGCTGCCCGAAACATTGCGTGAGGCGTCCTGTACCTTATCAAGCGAATGATTAGGCAAACCATGTTGGCGACGAGTTGGTTGTACTTGACCACCTTACGTTGTTCATGGCGAATATTCTCGGCAATGATGCCGTCGCCACCGAAAAATAGCCACTGGATGAAGTCGTTGAACTCCTCGCTTTTATTGGTTGCTGCGTTAATGGTCCGCCGTAGTTCCACGTCATCAATGTACTTGAGGAGAAACAGAGTACGGACAACTCTGCCCAGCTTCTGGAAAGCGTAATAAAGCCTGTTCTAGCGGCTGGCGGACCCAAGGCGGCGAAGGATGGTGGACGGCGCGATTTTGCCGGCTTTGATCGAGATAAATCCGCCTGGTGTTTGCCAAAAATAAGATTTCGCCACTTGTCCGGCAGCCATGCCAAATCGAGACCCGTCAGCTCGCTTCCAGCCACGACTAGAGCGATTTAGTCCTGACTAGCATCGTGAAGCGGTTGAACTGCGCGCGCGGTGGAGGATCGAAGATTCTTGACTGGCGCAGGAGGTACCGTCATGACGTGGCATCAAGGACAAGCCTACGGGCAAGATTTACGGGATCGCGTGCTCAGTGCGAGCGGATCCATCGCAGAGGTGGCGGCCCGGTTTCAAGTCAGCACATCGTACGTGGCAAGAGCACGTACGCGGCGACGCCGACTCGGGAACGATACCCCTGGTGCGCAGTGCAACCATGTGCCGTTGAAACTCAGTGGACTGGAACAGGCGCTGACAGCGCGCGTACAAGCCATCAACGATCAGACGCTGGACCAGTTGCGCCAGTGGCTGCACGCCGAACACGGTGTCCAGGTGAGTGTGCCGACGCTGTGGAAGACGCTGGCCCGGCTGGGGCTGAGTCTTAAAAAAAGACGGTCCGTGCCACCGAGCAGGAACGCCCGGACGTAGTGCAGGCGCGTTGTGCCTGGGCCGCTGAGCAATCCCGTCTGGACGTCGATCATCTGGTTTTTCTGGATGAGACCTGGGCCAGCACCAACATGACCCCGACCCGGGGACGCTCCCCGAAAGGAAGCCGCTGTCCCGGACGGGCACCTTGCGGCCACTGGCATACGACCACCGTCGTCTGTGCCTTGCGTACAGGCGGATTGGTGGCGCCTTGCGTGTTCGATGGCCCGATCAATGGCCGCGCCTTTCGCGCCTGGGTACGGCAGGCACTGGTGCCGGTGCTGCAACCGGGCGATATCGTGGTCATGGACAATCTCAGTTCGCACAAGGTCGCCGGCATTGCCGCTGCCATCGACAGCGTCGGCGCACAGGTGCGCTATCTGCCGCCTTACAGCCCGGACTACAACCCCATCGAACAAGTCTTTGCCAAGTTCAAGACGCGCCTCAGAAAAACCGCCGCCCGCACGATGGACACCCTCTGGGCTGCCTGCGGCGCCTTGCTCGATCAATTCCCCGCCGCCGAATGTGCGCGATACATTTGCCATGCCAGTTATGGACGGTCAGGATGAAACCGCTCTAGTTGCTCCTTGTGACTGGAGCGGAAGCTTTGAATCGCTGCAATGGCGCTCAGCAGCGTTTCATCCTGCGAGCTCGATTTCAGAATCAGTGCTTCCAGGCATTTGAACAATAGGCTGCGCTTGCCGCCGTAGTGACGATGAAATCGATGGGCACGGTGGGGTAAGACAAGGGATTCCAGCGGAGTTGGTTGGGCGGAGTCGGCGTTTCGTCGAAACGGCTCACGATGCGGCCGTTGTCGAGCGGCGTGAAGGGATGGTGCATGGCCGCCGGGCGGATGCGGTACAGCCAAGAGCGGCGGTTATGGCTGCGCGGCGCGGTGAAGGCAGTGCCGGACAGTTGTTCGGCATACAGGCCGTAGGGCGCATGCTGCGGCGAATTGCATCCCGGCGGCAAAGCGCCCTGCAAAGCTTCGGTCGCGAACTCCTTGCCGAAACCCGATTGATAAGCAAGCCGTTCTGCGGCAACCGTGAGGGATGGCCGGATCGATTCGGCGGGTATATTAATATACGTTCCTTCATAGGGTTCTTACTCAAGTTTCATGCTATTTACAATGCTGGATCCGAGTCAGCCGGCCTGCCACATAGCAGACTTTCGCTCGCATCGGAAATGAGCCGATGCACAACTTGTGCATCGGCGATCTCAGTGATGGCCAGTAGGGCGAAACGGGCGAGAAATAGCTGAGACTGAGCCTCACCGATCTGCGTCATGGTTTTGCATAAAGAGGTGTACAGGTCGTCGAGTTCGCTTGCGATAATTTTCATTTCGATCGTCGCTTCTTGGTTGTAAGTTGTTACGGACGCAAAGCATGTGCGACGGCTTGCAAAATTTCCTCTGGCACAGTCTTCAGCCAACGCGCCATGACGTGTCCATCCGGTCGCACTAGGTAGAGCGTGCCCAGTTGTGCGCCATAAAGGGTGAATAGCCGCCCAGTGTGGTCCCATCCGGATTGTCGATCCGCGTTCGATGCCATCTGTCTCGTAAGCGGAATAATCTTGAATGGCACTCCGCTATCCGATAAATTCTTGCACACGACTACCATGTTGTTTGGTATCGCTCCATCGTCGCTAAAATAAAAAGCAGTGAACCATGGCCCAAGGAAATCAGTCAGATGCGCCTCCCGACTATCTCCTTTATTGACGAGGGTGATCGGACACTCTGGCAATATGGCTCCAGGCCTCGGACCTGCAATAAATTCCGCCGATTGCTCCGCGGCACGATAGTTCAGCGCAGAATCTACATAAGTGATCGCGTTTGTCTGCCGTGGGTTGATCAGGATACGAACGCAGGCGTGCTTTTCTGCCAGACTCAGCACTGCAGTTCGCATGAGTTCAAAAGCAAAAGATGGCGGCGCCATGAATTCCGTGCTCTTTGTTCCGTGGCTGAGGTTTTCGTAGGCGGCAAATACACGTTCATCGGAATAGCTATCGAGTAGGCGATCCGATGCCAGCCCCTTGACTGCAAACGCAAGTTTCCAGGCCAAATTGTCAGCATCATCGATCCCGGAATTCGCGCCCCGTACACCAAAGATGGGCACGAGATGTGCAGCGTCGCCCGCGAACAAGACACGGCCCTCGCGATATTTCTCCAGTGACAAGGCATGCGCTTTATAGATCGTGATCCAGATCGGGGACCATTCGCTGCTTTCCCCCATCATTTGCAGCAGGCTTTGCACGCGAGGGATCACATTTTCCGGCTTGACCGCTTGTTCCTGATCTTCATCTTCTCGTAACTGATAATCGATGCGCCAGACATTGTCCGGCTGCTTGTGCACGAGGACAGTTGAGCCCGGATTGGATGGTGGATCGAAATACGCCAGACGCTCGGTCGGTCGATCACTTTTGAGTGCGATATCGACGATCACGTAGCGGCCCTCATAACTGGTTCCTTTGAGTTGCAGGCCAAGTAAGTCACGCACCGTACTGCGGCCGCCGTCGGAGGCGACTAGCCAGTCGGCGTCCAGATCGTAGGAGCCATTTGGCGTGGCGAGATTGAGCGTCACTCCATCCGCACGCGCGTTGCCCCCCGTGACCCTGGTCTGCCAGCGGATGTCGATAAGATCGGCTTTGCTTTCTGCCGCATTCAGCAGAAATTGTTCAATGTGGTACTGCGCCAGGTTTACCATCGGAGGTAATTTCTGGTTCTCGTCGTGGGGCATCGTGAAATGAAGCACTTCAGTATCGCGATAGAAGCTGCGTCCACCGGCCCACGGTAATCCCTTATCCAGAAATCCTTTGATCGCGCCCAGCCGTTCTATAATTTCAAGACTGCGCCGGGAGATGCAGATCGCGCGACTGCCACTGCAAACACCGGCGTCCGCTTCGATCAACACCGACGGCACCCCATAGTTGGCGAGACCCAAGGCTGTGGCGAGCCCTACCGGCCCACCGCCGACGATCACTACTGGAGATCGCGCCGGCTTCGACAATTCTTCCCCAGACGGCTGCTTGGCTTCGTAGTGTTTGCCAATAAACGGATACGGCTTGAAATCGTAATTCATTGAAATCCCTTAGCTTTGGTACAGCCCCAGCGTGCTTGCATGTAGCCGTGCAAGTCCAAGTAGCGTATTGGTGAACGGGGTCGGTACGCCTGTCAACTTCCCTAGTTCGCGAACTGAGGTGACCAACGCGTCGAGTTCTATCGCTTTGCGCGCTTCGACATCTTGCAACATTGACGTTTTCATCGCGCCTAGCCGTAGCGTGACCTCATGCCGGCCCGCTGGATCCTGGTCAATTGGAATGCCGAAGCGTGCGCCGATCTCCTTCGCCTCAAGCATGACGCTCGTGACAAAATCAAGTACCAGTTCATCTCCAAGTATCTTGTCCGTAGTTGCACCGGTAATTGCGCTAATTGGGTTCATCGTCATGTTGCCCCAGAGCTTGTACCAAACGTCGCGTTGGATCTGATCTGACATCGAAGCATCGAATCCGGCCTTGCCTAGCAATGCGACCAACAGCTTGACGCGCTCGCTCGGCTGACCAATTGCCTCGCCAAGAATGAGCGCCTTACCCTGATGGTGGCGGACAACGCCAGGTGCATCCAGCCGGCAGCTCGCATGAACCACACAGCCGACTGTCTGCTTGGCAGGTATTGCCGCAGCGATCATGCCATCTGGATCGATCGACGCGAGCCGCTTTCTTTCAAAGCCTCGTCCAAGACCATCACAAAACCACCACGGGATGCCGTTCATTGCGGTCAAAACAACCGTGTTCGCATTGATTAGCGGCGCAATCTGGGCAGCAACCGACGTCATCGCTGGTGCCTTGACCGCAATCACGACAAGATCCTGGGGCCCGAGATCCGCCGCTCTTTCGCTGGCTCGCACTCTCACCGTATACGTTTCATCGCCCTCCACGAGACGCAGGCCATGCCGCTGAAGCGCTTCGAGCGTCGCACCCCGCGCGACGGCACTCACCTCACAACCGGACTGCGCTAATTTCACGCCCATCCATCCACCGATGGCCCCCACTCCATAAATGCATACTTTCATCACGTCAATCCTTATAAGTATTGTCGATGCGATCGATTTGACGCACCAATGCTTCGAACATATCCTGACCCGCGCCGTGTCGAGAATCAAACTGCAGCGCATCGCGCGAGCAATTGATCGCCACATCATCGGAAATCGGTTCCGCAAGGCCCATCGATAAAGTCGTCACTTGGATCTCGCACGCCCTGTTTAGCGTCCACAGGATCGCGAATGTCTGCGGTAGCGTATGACCCCATGCAAGCAACCCATGATTGCGAAGGATAATCGCTTGGCGGTCGCCTATATTCGCGACCAGTCGCGGCCCTTCATCGTCGTGAATAGTGACGCCCTCGAAGGCGTGATACGCAACCCGGTTGTGCAACTGCGCGCTGTAAAAATTCGTCTGCTGCAGCCCCTCCTTAAAGCAGGCAACCGCAACACCCGCCGTTGTATGCGTGTGCATCACACAATGTGCATCTTGTATGCCTGCATGAATTGCGGCATGTACTGTAAAGCCCGCCGGGTTTACGGGATATGGGGAGCCATCGAGAATCTTCCCATGCGCGTCAATTTTTACGAGATTCCCGGCTGTGACCTCGCTATAGTGCAGACCAAAGGGATTGATCAGGAATTGCCGTTCGTCTCCGCTGACGCTCGTTGGCACACGCACCGTAATATGGTTGTAGATCAACTCGGTCCAGCCGAGCATGTCAAAAATCCGGTAACAAGCGGCGAGTTGTACCCGTGCCTGCCATTCGTCTGGATGGGTCGTTGCGCGAGTGAATGCAGCGGACCGTTGGTCATTTTTATGCATCAATATCTCCATGGCTCACTGTTTATGTGTTTGCCTGTAGAACAGCAGAAATCGACGAGGCCACGTAGCCGACATTGCTCGAATTCAATCCGGCGACACACATTCGGCCTGAGCGAAGCAGATACACTGCGTGTTCGTCGCGAAGTCGTGCGACCTGAGACTCATTAAGGCCCGTATAGGTGAACATGCCGCGCTGTGCGAGATAGCGCGCGCACATCGTGTCATCGACATGTCCAGCGAGTTCATTGTGGATCGCCGTGCGCATCACAAGAATTCTCTCGCGCATCGCATCTAGCTCGCGCTCCCACGATTCGCGCAACAGCCTTGAGGAAAGCACACCGGCGATAAGTTTCGCGCCGTGCGTCGACGGACTGCTGTAATTCGCGCGAATCGTCGACGTCAGTTGCCCGAGCACCCGTCCCGCTTCCTCGGCACTCGCGCATACGATGCTCAGTGTTCCGCATCGCTCGCCGTATAGTGAAAAATTCTTTGAGAACGAACTGGCGACGATCAGCGGCACACCCGATGACGCAAGGAGCCGTACACTTTCAGCGTCTTCGTCAAGCCCATTGCCGAAGCCCTGATAGGCCATATCGACGAAGGCGATCAATTTTCCTTGCTGCAAAATAGGAACGAGTTCTTTCCATTGATCAGGACTCAGATCCACACCTGTCGGATTGTGGCAGCATGCGTGCAGCAGCACGATGCTTTGCTCAGGCAAGCTGCGAATCGTGTCGAGCATTTTCTGAAAACACAATCCCCCGGTTTGCGCGTCGTAGTATGGGTAAGTATTCACTGTGAAGCCTGCGCCTTCGAACACGACTCGATGGTTTTCCCAACTAGGATCGCTAACCCAAATTTGTGATGCGGAGAAATATCGTTTTAGAAAATCGGCGCCGACTTTAAGTGCACCAGAGCCTCCGATCGTCTGCAGCGTCGCGATGCGGCCCGCCACACGTGCCTCGCTGTCAGCGCCGAACACTAATGTCTGAGCGGTTTCGCGATACTGTGCATGACCAGCCATTGGTAAATAGGGGCGTGGTGTGCCTGCATCGTTCAGCGTTGTTTGAATCTCACTGACTGCGTTCATCATCGGTAGTCTCCCAGTGTCGTCAAAATAGATGCCGATACTCAGATTGACCTTGTTCGGCCGAGAGTCTTGTTGAAAATCTTCGTTAAGGCTCAGGATGGGATCACCTGGATAGACGGGGATGTTCTTGAACATGGCAATTCCTTCGATTGGGGATGTATGGGGTAGGGCAGCAAGGCTTTCTCGCTTTCGCGCATGGCAGATAGCGATGTATCGACCAGGCTGATTCATGAACTACCTTTTCTAGGTCCAGTTTAGGCATTTATTTGCCATCGATAATCAATCTATTTTTTATCATTCTTAAGAATTTCTTTATAATCAATGGATGCCTCTTACACGAATCACCATTCGCCAATTCGAAGCATTTCTTGCTATTGCTGATTTGCGTAGCATCGCTGCATCAGCGGAACGGCTTGGTCTCACATCCTCAGCAGTGAGCCAACTGCTTGCTCAGCTGGAAGCGGAGTTGGGTTTCCGCTTGTTTGTTCGGACGACGCGGAGCGTCAACCTTTCGGCGGCTGGTCAAGACTTTTTGTCGTCTGCCGAATCCGTGTTACGCCACGTTCGCGCGGCGGAACAGTCTGTGGACGACATCCGCAATCGCGCCGCCGGCATTGTCCGCGTTGGAGCACCGCTGGTACTTGCGAGTATCGCGTTACCAGCTGCCATCGCTGAATACGCGCTCGATAAGCCTAAGGTCGTCGTACGCATTTGCGATACGGCCGTTGAGCGACTCGTGGATCGCGTAGCAAGCGGTGATGTAGATATTGCGATTGGCCCGGACCGTCCTAGCGGAAATAAGGTGCGTAGCGAAGCGGCATTTGTGAGCCCGTGGGTAATGTGGTGTGCGCCATCGCACCCACTAAACAAGCGGCCTCGGGTATGTTGGCGGAATCTGCGCAATGTACCGATCGTGGCGACTGGGCGCGATCATGAGTGGGGCGTTGTGCAAATGTTCGCCGATCTTCCGGCTGAGGCGCGTATTATTCCGGTGGATGTCGTCGACAACGTGACTACTGCGTTCGGCCTCGCGGCACAGGGGCGAGTTGTTACGCTTGCCCCAGCCTATGTCGCACCGCTTGCCAAGACGTTCGGCCTTGTCATGCGCCGCATCGTCGATCCTGAAACGATACGAGAAGTCTGCATCTACCGCCTGGTCGAACGCGCGCTTTCGCCGTCGGCGGAAGGTTTTGCCGAATTTATGTTGCAATGGTTAAAGCGCTGGGATCGTGAAATGCAGTGATGAGAGCAGGAATGGTCGACGAACACATTTTGCGATATGAATTGGTGCTGGTCTTCGAGGATGCAGACCTTGACGCCCAGTTCCAACGGGACGCCGGCCTTTCCGTTACTGATCCACTCGGTGTGCGGCTTAAAAATCGAGAACAACTTTTCGTCGTGCGGGATCGTCTGCGGCATATGTTGCCATTGAGAATTTGGCAAAGCGATATCAAATATATGGGAAGTACGACCGGCAGCTTCTGGCCGCTTTGAGCCCGTCTGGCTAATTGCGGCGCCGACGAGTATAGGCTGCCTACCGGACGATCCTCTGGAGCGTGTTATGAGCCTTGGCTCAGCAAGGCCGTTGCCATGCAGGACCAAGGTTCATAACACTCTCTAGCCTCGAACTGCACTCCTGAAGGCAGCCGAAAGCGCGGCAAGCGCATCGCGCGGCCGGCCTTTCTTGACTCTTGAATGAAGCAGAACTGGCAAGCGCGGTAACTCGGGAAGCCTGAGCTTAGGTCCTACGTCAACTGCGCCAAATGGCAGCATGCGGGGAGCCAATGCAGCAACGCCGAGCCCGGCCATGACAGCCGCCGCGACCGCTGTGACACCGCCACCGACGAAAATTTCTGTCCAGGGCACGCCTGCCGAATCAAGGAGCTGCCCGGCCATCGCACGCACGCCGCAGGGCTCGGCAAGTGTGGCAAGCGGCAGGGGCTGGCCTGCCCGATGTTGCCAGCTTGGCGCTGCAAACCAACCGAATTTTTCTTCGGCAAGAATTTCCCCGTCGTTCCGACCGGCATGCAGGCGGACGATCACCGTGTCGAGTTCCCGCCTGTCGAAGCTTTGAAGCAGGTCGCCCGATGATCCGATCCGGATTTCGATCAACAGTTGGGGGTCTTGTGCGTTCATGCGCGCGATCAGCGCCGGCAGCTCCGGCCCCGCAACATGATCGCTGATGCCGATAGTGAGGCGCTGCCGGGCTTTCGCAAATGCGGCGAGCGCGCGGTCGTGTGCCTCCAGGAGTTCGCGGGCGTGTTCAAGGAAAGCCGCGCCCCGCGCCGAAAGCTGCACAGACCGGGGCGTGCGTTCTACGAGCCGGCAGCCGAGCCTGTCTTCGAGCCGCTTGAGCTTCAGGCTGACCGCAGCCTGCGTCGTTCGCATCGCTTCAGCCGCGCGTGTGAAGCTGTCAAGCTCGGCGATGCGGATGAAAGCTTCGATGGCATCCAAGTCCAGAGGGCGCTCTGTCATTTTATTTTGTTATCTTTGATATAAACATTCATAGCATATAAAAATAGATAACATAAGGCCAGGACAACATGGAAAGGACTTGCGATGCCGCTCACTTATATTTCACTGCGTGCTGGAAAGCCGGAAGCCTACCGGCAGGCGATCTTCGATGGCCTTTACCGCGCGCTGCACGAAACATTCAATGTGCCTGAAGACGACCAGTTCATGACCATCAATGAGCATGACGCCGCGAACTTTCGCTACGGCGCCTCTTATCTTGGCATCGCCCGGAGCGACGATCTCGTGTTTATCCAGATCACCGCGAACAACACCCGCACCGTGGAACAGAAGAAAGCATTGTTCCGACGAATCGCGGAGTTGCTCGGCGAATGTCCCGGTATCCGGCCGGAAGACGTGTTCGTGAGCCTTGTCGAGGTCGCGAAAGAAAATTGGTCACTCGGCCATGGCCTCGCGCAATACGCTTGAGGCAATCCTGTCGAGCGCGGTTGCGGGGGTTGGTGGTCGTTTTCGCTCCCGAGGACCTGAATGATGCGCAGGTCTCCTCATGGCTGTACGTCGCTGTATGTACGACCGGTATTGGCTGAACTTGGTCATTGCCGGTTTTACCGCGTAGAGGCTTGCTTCGGCGTTATTGCTCAGATCAGGTGACTCGAATTCACTCGCTGCGTCAGCAGTTTTACCAACCTGGAACAGTCTCCACTTTTCGCGTCGCCCGACAACATTGGCAGCGCATTGACGCGTGCCGGACTCGGCCTGAGCCGGCGCCTCAAGGCAACAGCACCGCCAGCTCCTGCGCGCCGCGCAGCAGCACCGGCAAAAATTCCTCCTTCATCTGCCGTGTCGTCACGCGCGCGGCCTGCGCGCCGACATTGAGTGCGGCAATCACGTTGCCCGATGCGCCGCGCACCGGCACCGCAATCGAACGCAGACCGACTTCCAGTTCTTCATCGATCACCGCATAACCCTGTCGCCGCACGTCGCCGAGGATTTCCTTCAGCCGTGCCGCCGATACCACGGTGCGGTCGGTCATCGCCTTCAGCTCGACGCGCGCGAGATAGGCGTCCAGTGCCTCTTCCGGCATCCAGGCCAGCATCGCGCGGCCGAGCGAGGTGCAGTAGGCGGGCAGGCGGCTGCCGGTGTTCAGCGCGACCGACATGATGCGCGAAGTGGCGGAGCGGGCGACGTACAGCACCTGGTCTTCATCGAGCACCGCGAGCGAGCACGACTCGTTCAGTGTGCGGCTGATCTGGTTCAGGTAGGGCAGGGCGGAGACGGTCAGCGGCGTCGACGACAGGTAGGAGTAGCCGAGGGTCAGCACTTTCGGTTTCAGCGAGAAGTTGTTGGCGTCGGCATCGGCGTAACCGAGCTGCTTCAGCGTGTACAGGCAGCGGCGCACGGCGGCGCGGGGGATGCCGGTTTTGTGGCTGATCTGGGCGATGGTGAGGGTACGGCGCTGGTCGCTGAAGGCCCGGATGACGGCGAGGCCGCGCGCCAGCGAGGTCATGAAGCTGGGGTCGGTCAATTCGTCGATTTCTTCGGCGATGGAGAGGGGCTTTTTTGTGGCGGGTGTCGTGGGCGCGGCTTTGGGCATGGTGGCGTTGTCCGGTTTCTGTGTTCGTCAAATTGAATCGGTTGTTGCTTCGCGGTGCGGCCTGGATTTCCTTTATTTCAAATGTGTTCGGCGATCGCACACATTTGAAAAAGCTGCCTTGACGCTCGGATTGTGCGATCGATAAACTGCAAGCGTGTTCTATAGCCAAACATTAGTGCGGTAATCGAACATTGTCAAATCCGGATTTTCAGGCGTTTGCGCGATCGCTGCGCGGTCTGGAACGGGCTCACGAAAGAAAGCGGAACGTGATCGATAAAACTTTTGAATCGCTGGAAGCGGCGGTTGCCGATGTGCACGACGGGGCGACGGTGATGATTGGCGGCTTCGGCAATGCGGGCATGCCGTCGGCGCTGATTGATGCGCTGATCGCACAGGGTGCGCGCGAGCTGACCATCGTCAACAACAATGCGGGCAACGGCGACACCGGTCTGGCGGCGCTGCTGAAGGCGAAGCGGGTGCGCAAGATCATCTGCTCGTTTCCGCGCCAGACCGATTCGCATGTATTCGATGCGCTGTATCGCGCCGGCGAGATCGAGCTGGAGCTGACGCCGCAGGGCAATCTGGCCGAGCGCATCCGCGCGGCGGGCGCGGGTATCGGCGGTTTCTTCACGCCGACCGGCTACGGCACGCTGCTGGCGGAAGGCAAGGAAACGCGGCTGATCAACGGCCGCCATTACGTGCTGGAGTCACCGATCCATGCCGACTTCGCGCTGATCAAGGCGCATCGCGCCGATCGCTGGGGCAACCTGGTGTATCGCAAGACCGCGCGCAACTTCGGTCCGATCATGGCGATGGCGGCAAAGTGCGCGATCGCGCAGGTAAGCGAAGTGGTTGCGTTGGGTGAACTCGATCCGGAAGCGATCGTTACGCCCGGCATCTTTGTGCAGCGCGTGGTGGAGAACAGGCAATGAAGCGACTGACCCGTGACCAGATGGCGGCGCGCGTCGCGCGCGACATTCCCGAAGGCGCCTACGTGAACCTCGGCATCGGCCTGCCGACGATGGTGGCGAACCACTTGCCGCGCGAGCGCGAGATTTTCCTGCACAGCGAAAACGGCCTGCTCGGCATGGGCCCGGCGCCGGTGCCCGGCGAGGAAGACGAAGACCTGATCAATGCCGGCAAGCAGCCGGTGACGCTGCTGACCGGCGGCGCGTATTTTCATCATGCCGATTCGTTCGCGATGATGCGTGGCGGCCATCTTGATATCTGCGTGCTTGGCGCGTTCCAGGTATCCGCACAGGGCGACCTTGCCAACTGGCATACCGGTGCGCCGGATGCGATTCCGGCGGTCGGCGGCGCGATGGATCTGGCCAGCGGCGCGAAGCAGGTATTCGTGATGATGGAACACCTGACCAAGAGCGGCGAAAGCAAGGTCGTCGCGCAATGCAGCTATCCGCTGACCGGCATCGGTTGCGTCAGCCGCATCTACACCGACCTGGCCGTCATCGACATCACGCCGCAAGGACTCGCGGTGCGCGAAATCGTCGACGGCCTGCCATTCGAAGAACTGCAGAAACTGACCGGCGTCGAACTCACATGGCAGCCGCTGGCATAACTCTCCCTGACTGGAAATATCATCATGATCGACGCATTCATCTGTGACGCAATCCGCACCCCGATCGGCCGCTACGGCGGCGCGTTGAAGGACGTGCGCGCGGACGACCTCGGCGCAGTGCCGCTGCGCGCGCTGATGGCACGCAACCCCGATGTCGACTGGAGCGCGGTGCAGGACGTGCTGTACGGCTGCGCGAACCAAGCCGGCGAAGACAACCGCAACGTCGCGCGCATGTCGGCATTGCTGGCCGGCCTGCCGCCGGAAGTGCCGGGCGCCACCATCAACCGGTTGTGCGGTTCCGGCATGGACGCGATCGGCACTGCCGCGCGTGCGATCAAGTCCGGCGAAACCGGACTGATGATCGCCGGCGGCGTCGAATCGATGACGCGCGCGCCGTTCGTGATGGGCAAGGCCGAGAGCGCATTTGCGCGCAACGCGGCGATCCATGACACCACCATCGGCTGGCGTTTCGTGAACAAGTTGATGAAGGAAAAGTACGGCGTCGACAGCATGCCGGAGACCGCCGAAAACGTTGCCGTCGAATACAAGGTCAGCCGCGAAGACCAGGACCTGTTCGCGCTCGCGAGCCAGATGAAAGCCGCCGCTGCGCAACAGAACGGCACGCTTGCCGAAGAGATCGTGCCGGTCACGGTGCCGCAGAAGAAGGGCGATCCGATTGTGGTGTCGCAGGACGAGCATCCGCGTGCGACCACGATCGAAGCGCTGACGAAACTGAAGCCGGTAGTGCGGCCCGATGGCAGCGTGACCGCCGGCAACGCATCGGGCGTCAACGATGGCGCCTGCGCATTGCTGCTGGCGAATGCCGACGCGGCAAAACGCAACGGCCTGACGCCGCGCGCGCGCATTCTGGGCATGGCGACTGCAGGCGTCGCGCCGCGCGTGATGGGCATCGGCCCGGCGCCCGCGTCGCAGAAGCTGCTGGCGCAGCTCGGCATGACGATCAAGCAGATGGACGTGATCGAACTGAACGAAGCGTTCGCCGCGCAAGGGCTGGCGGTGCTGCGCATGCTCGGTGTCGAAGACAACGATCCGCGCGTCAATCCGTATGGCGGCGCGATCGCGCTCGGCCATCCGCTCGGCATGAGCGGCGCCCGGCTGGTGACCACTGCGATGTACCAGTTGCAGCGCAGCGGCGGGCGTTACGCGCTGTGCACGATGTGCATCGGCGTCGGGCAGGGCATTGCGCTGGTGATCGAGCGGATTTGAATGCGTTTGCGCCGCGCACTGCAATGTTTGACGCAATGGTGTTAAATGGAAAGGTTTTGGTGACAGCCAGGGTGCCGATGCAATGAACTCGATTCACCTCACTTCGTCGATGTTCTCGACCGACGCGATGCAGGCGGTATTCGCGCCGCGCGCGACGGTGCAGCGCATGCTCGATTTCGAGGCGGCGCTGGCACGTGCCGAGGCAGCGCATGGCGTGATCCCGGCCGCTGTCGCGCAACCGATCGCCCAGCACTGCAACGCGGCGCGCATCGACCTGGAAGACCTGGCCGAAGCGGCGGGCGCAGCCGGCAACCTCGCAATTCCGCTGGTCAAGCAATTGACCCGGCGCGTTGCGCAGGCCGATGCTGAAGCCGCCAAATACGTGCACTGGGGCGCGACCAGCCAGGATGTGATCGACACCGGACTGGTGCTGCAGCTGCGCGACGCGCTCGACCTGATCGACACCGATCTCGCGCTGCTTTGCGACACGCTCGCGCAACTCGCGCACACGCACAAACACACGGTGATGGTCGGCCGCACCTGGATGCAGCATGCGCTGCCGATCACGTTTGGCCTGAAAACCGCCGGCTGGCTGGACGCATTGCTGCGCCACCGGCAACGCCTGCATGAACTGCAGGCGCGCGTACTGGTGCTGCAGTTCGGCGGTGCCGCCGGCACGCTCGCCAGTCTCGGCGACAAGGGCATGCCGGTCGCACAGGCGCTGGCCGCCGATCTCGGCCTGCAACTGCCCGACATGCCGTGGCATGCGCAGCGCGACCGTGTGACGGAAGTCGCGACCATGCTCGGCATGCTGGTCGGCTCTCTCGGAAAAATCGCACGCGACATGTCGCTGCAAATGCAGACCGAAGTCGGCGAACTGGCCGAACCGGTGGCCGAGGGTCGCGGCGGTTCATCGACCATGCCGCACAAGCGCAACCCGGTCGGCTGCGCAGCCGTGCTGTCGGCGTCGGTGCGCGTGCCGGGGCTGGCAGCCACCATGCTGAGCGGCATGGTGCAGGAACACGAACGCGCGCTTGGCGGCTGGCAAGCCGAATGGGACACGCTGCCCGAGATCCTGCGATTGAGCGCCGGCGCGCTGCGCCAGCTGGGCGACGTTGCCGCCGGCCTGAACGTCGATGCGGCCCGCATGCGCGCCAACCTCGATGCGACGCATGGACAGATCATGGCCGAAGCGGTCACGCTCGCGCTCGGCGCTGGCATCGGCCGCATGGCCGCGCATGAGCTGGTCGAGCGCGCGTGCCGCGCCGCCAGCGAAAGCGGCCGCCACCTGCGCGACGTGCTGAAGCAAGACCCGCAGATCAGCGCGCACCTGGGCGAAGCGGATATCGACCGCCTACTCGATCCGGCCGGTTATACCGGTGCGGCAGCCGCGTTTGTCGAACGCGTGCTGGAAACCCATCGGCAGCAACGCCAACAAGATCGCCGCACCATCGGCAACTCACATCAGGAGTAACAACATGCCTTTCTTGGAAACCGTTACCGTGCGGTTGCGTTATCAGGTCGAGGGCCGCGAGGACGCGCCCTGGCTGATCCTGTCGAATTCGCTCGGCACCAATCTCGATATGTGGCTGCCGCAGATACCGGCATTGCTGGAGCGCTACCGCGTGCTGCGCTACGACACGCGCGGCCACGGTCAGTCGAGCGTGACGCCCGGTCCGTACAGCATCGAACAACTGGCGGGCGACGTGATCGCGCTGATGAATCATCTGAACATCGAGCGCGCGCATTTCTGCGGACTGTCGATGGGCGGCATGATCGGCATGTGGCTGGCTGCGAATAAGCCGGACCGCATCGACCGCCTGGTGCTGAGCAACACGTCCGCCAGGATGGGCGCGCCGGAAGCCTATGACGCGCGTATCGAAAAAGTGAAGAAGGAAGGCATGAAGCCCGTCGTGCCGGCGGTACTTGACCGCTGGTTCACGCGCGACTTCCAGCGCTATGCGGCGGTGCAGGTGAAGCTGGTTGCCGACATGCTGCTGCAGATGTCGCCGGAAGGCTACGCTGCCGGCTGCGCCGCGGTGCGCGACATGGACTTGCAATCGGAAGTTGCACGTATCAGTGCGCCGACGCTGGTGATCGCCGGCAAGCACGACCTGGCGACGCCGCCCGTGGATGGGCGGGAGATCGCCGACCAGGTGCCGGGTGCACGCTATGTGGAGCTGAACGCCGCGCACCTGTCGAACTGGGAAGTGGCGCAATCGTTCACCACGCAGGTGATCGATTTCCTGCGCAACTGAAAGGGACAGGCCATGGACGAACAGGAACGTTACGCCGGCGGCATGCAGGTGCGCCGCGCGGTGCTGGGCGATGCGCATGTCGATCGCACGATCGCCAACCGCAGCGAATTGAACGGCGAGTTCCAGGATCTGATCACGCGCTACGCGTGGGGCGAGATATGGACCCGTCCCGGTCTGCCGCGCCATACACGCAGCCTGCTGACCATCATGGCGATGGTCGCGCTGAACCGGGAAGAGGAATTGAAGCTGCACCTGCGCGCCGCTGCCAACAACGGCGTCACGCGCGACGAGATCAAGGAAGTGCTGATGCAGGCCGCGATCTACTGCGGCGTGCCGGCGGCGAATTCGGCGTTTCATATGGCGCAGCAGGTGTTTGATGCGGTGGACAAGGGGTAGGAGCAGCCGGCGTGGTTGATTGGGTGCGTTACGTTTCAATCACCCTCGAACAAGTTCCCTCCCCCTTGCAGGGGGAGGGTTAGGGTGGGGGTAGAGTGCTCGCGCTAGCGATAGCGCTGACTCAAACACTCTACCCCCATCCCAACCTTCCCCCTGCAAGGGGGAAGGAGCAGAGCGGAGGTCGCATTGACGGATGCCGAGTGCCAGCCTTTTTCCGTGCCGCGAAACTGCTTCAAGCGCCACCCACCGCACTACATAAAAAAGATTCACAGGAGACAAACCATGCTTCATCCCACCCCCGGCACCGCGCGCACGCGCCACGCCGCCCATCACCGGAGCCCGTCATGCTAGGCAATTTCCTCGGCGTGCTGTTTGACGGCATCGCGTACGGCAGCCTGCTGTTCCTGATCAGCGTCGGCCTGTCCGTCACGATGGGCCTGATGAATTTCGTCAACCTCGCACACGGCGCGTTCGCAATGCTCGGCGGCTATGTGTGCGTGGTCACGATGACCCGCTTCGGTGTCCCTTTCCTGCTGTCGCTGCCGCTGGCCTTCATCGCCAGCGCAATCGTCGGCTTTGTGCTGGAACGCACACTGTACCGCCGCCTGTACAAGGCCAGCCACCTGGACCAGGTGCTGTTCTCGATCGGCCTGACCTTCATGTCGGTGGCGGCCGCAACCTATGTGTGGGGGCCGTCGCAGCAGCCGGTGCACCTGCCGCAGTTCCTGCGCGGCCAGGTCGACGTGTTCGGGCTGGACCTCGGCACCTACCGGCTGTTCCTGGTCGGCGTGGTGATCGTGATCACGCTTGCGATCGGTTACCTGATCGAGCGCACCCGTTTCGGCGCGCAGATCCGCGCGTCGGTCGACAACCAGCAGGCGTCGGCCGGACTCGGCATCAACGTCAGCCGCGTGTTCAGCCTGACCTTCGCGCTCGGCTCCGGCCTGGCAGGCCTCGGCGGTGGCCTCGGCATCGACGTGCTCGGCCTCGACCCGACCTTCCCGATCAAGTTCATGGTGTACTTCCTGCTGGTGGTCGCGGTTGGCGGCGCCGGCACCATCAAGGGGCCGCTGTTCGCCGCGCTGATCCTCGGCGTGTTCGACGTCGCCGGCAAATACTACGTGCCGGAAGTCGGCGCCTTCGTCATCTACGGCCTGATGGTATTGCTGCTGATCCTGTTCCCCGCAGGTCTGATCGGGAGGCGTTCATGAAACCGACCATCTTATCCGCGGTGCCCGCTTCCGCCAAACCCGCCGCGCCGCTCGTGCGGCTGCCGAACGACCGCTGGCAGCCGCTGGAAATTGCGTTCTGGCTGCTGCCGATCGCCGGCTATTTCCTGTTCCCCGATTACCTGATCCTGATCGCGCAGGTGATGATCGTCGGCCTGTTCGCGCTGTCGCTCGACCTGATCCTCGGTTATGCCGGCATCGTGTCACTCGGCCATGCCGCGTTCTTCGGCCTTGGCGCGTACACCGCCGGCCTGCTCGCGGTGCACGGCTGGGGCGAGCCGGTCATCGGCCTGTTCGCGGCCGCGGCAATGGCGGCGCTGTTCGGCTTTGTCGCCAGCTTCCTGGTGGTGCGCGGACAGGACCTGACGCGGCTGATGGTCACGCTCGGCATCGGCCTGATGATGTTCGAAGCCGCCAACAAGGCCGCGTTCATCACCGGCGGCGTCGACGGCCTGTCCGGCATGATGGTCGGCAAGCTGCTCGGCGTGTTCGAGTTCGACCTGTACGGCAAGACCGCGTTCTGGTATAGCTTCGTGGTGCTGTTCGTGCTGTTTGCGTTGCTGCGGCGGCTGGTGAATTCGCCGTTCGGCCTGTCGCTGCGCGGCATCCGCGAAGGCGGGCGGCGCATGCCGGCGATCGGCGCCAACGTCAATGCACGGCTGATCGCGGCCTACACCATCGGAGCAGCGATCGCCGGCGTGGCCGGCGCGCTGCTGGCGCAGACCACGCAGTTCGTCGGCCTCGACAGCCTGAGCTTTTCGCGCTCGGCGGAACTGCTGATCATGCTGGTGCTGGGCGGCACCGGGCGGCTGTACGGCGCGCTGGTCGGCGCCGCGATCTTCATGTTCGCGCAGAACTACATCGCCGGCCTGAACCCGGCCTACTGGCAATTCTGGATCGGCCTGCTGCTGATCGTCATCGTGCTGTTCGCACGCGGCGGCATTCTCGGCGGCCTCGAAAAAATCCGCGACCGCATTCGTCCCTCCGCAAGGCGACCGTCATGAGCACGACCACATTACGCACCGAAGGCCTGTCCAAGCAATGGGGCGCGTTCGCCGCCAACAGCGACATCAACCTGTCGTTCGCGCCCGGCGCGCGGCATGCGCTGATCGGCCCCAACGGCGCCGGCAAGACCACCTTCATCAACCTGCTGACCGGCAGCTTCCCGCCAAGCAGCGGCAAGGTGTTCTTCGGCAACGACGACATCACCGGCCTGGCGCAGCACCAGCGCGTCAAGCGCGGCATGACGCGCACCTTCCAGATCAACACGCTGTTCGCCGGCCTCTCGGTGCTCGAATCGGTGATGCTCGCGATCGGCGAGCGCAAGGGTTTGCAGCGGGTCTGGTACAAGACCGTCGCGCAGCAGCGTGACGAAATCGACGAAGCGATGGCGCTGCTCGCGTCGCTGCGGCTGGAGCGCGACGCCGACACGATCACGCGCAGTCTGCCTTACGGCAAGCAGCGGCTGGTCGAGATCGCGCTCGCGCTCGCCACCAAGCCGAAAGTGCTGCTGCTCGACGAACCGGCCGCCGGCATTCCGTCGGCCGAAAGCGCCGAATTGTTCGAAGTGATTGCGAAGCTGCCGCGCGATGTGACGATCGTGTTCATCGAACACGACATGGGACTGGTGTTCCGCTTCGCCGAACGCATCACGGTGCTGGTCGGCGGCCGCGTGCTGACCGAAGGCACGCCGGCCGAGATTGCGGCCGATCCGCGCGTCAAGGAAGTCTATCTGGGGGAGGCGGAACATGAGTGAGTTGCTGGCGCTTGACAAGGTCACCGCCGGCTATGGCGAGTCGGTGGTGCTGGAGGGAATTTCATTCGCGATGCAGGAAGGCGACAGCCTTGCGCTGCTCGGCCGCAATGGCGTCGGCAAGACCAGCCTGCTGGTCACGCTGATGGGTCTGACGCAACTGCATGGCGGCACCATCCGCTGGCGCGGCGGCGACATCGCGCGCGTCGCCACGCACAAGCGCGCGCATGCCGGCCTCGGCTGGGTGCCGCAGGAACGTTTCATGTTCCCGTCGCTGACCGTCGAAGAACACCTGACCGTGGTCGCGCGGCCCGGCCAGTGGGATCTGAAAAAAGTCTACGAGATATTTCCGCGGCTGCAGGAGCGGCGCGCCAACATGGGCAACCAGTTGTCCGGCGGCGAGCAGCAGATGCTCGCGATCGCCCGTGCGCTGATGGTGAATCCGAGCCTGCTGCTGCTCGATGAACCGATGGAAGGCCTGGCGCCGATCATCGTGCAGGAGCTGATGCGCGTGATCCGGCGGCTGGTGTCGGACATGGGCATGTCGGTGATCGTGGTCGAACAGCATGCGCGGCTGGCGCTGTCATTGACGCAGCGCGCGATCGTGCTCGATCGCGGCTGCATCGTGCACGAGTCGGACAGCGCAAGCCTGATGCAGGACAAGGAAACGCTGAGCCGGCTTGTTGCCGTTGCGGCATGATTGTTGAATAGATAAACCGTGCGGTTGCCGCACGGATGTCTGTTGAGCGAACTGGCGTTGCGCTATGATGATTTTTGGTTATTTGATGAGATGCATTCGTCGCTGTGCGTACCTGTTCCCTCCCCCTTGCAGGGGGAGGGTTAGGGTGGGGGTAGAGTGTTCGAGTCGGCGATAACGCTTGTCCGACGTCACTACCCCCATCCCAGCCGTCCCACGTCCGGCCTTGTAAGGCCAGACGATTCGGCCGGCGCAACGCATGCGTTGCGAAACCCCGGCTTCATCCCCCTGCAAGGGGGAAGGAGCGCGCCGCGGTTCATCAAGCATTCCCCAGCTTCGCCCAACAATAGTAAAAGGAGACAACCATGAAACTCAAAGCCCTGCTGCAAACCATTGCAGCCGTCGGCGTGTTCGGCTTCACCATCGCCGCCCACGCCGCCGACCCGATCAAGGTCGGCCTGATCGCGCCATTCTCCGGCCCCTTCGCCGACTACGGCAAGATGATGGAAGACGGCATCAAGACCTACATGGCCGAGCATGGCGACACCGTCGCCGGCCGCAAGATCGAGATCATCAAGAAAGACACCACCGGCCCGGTGCCGGAAGTCGCGAAGCGCCTCGCGCAGGAACTGGTGGTGCGCGACAAGGTGGATTTCCTCGCCGGCTTCGGCCTGACGCCGGAAGCGCTCGCGGTCGCGCCGATCGCCGAGCAGGCGAAGAAACCGATGATCATCATGAACGCGGCGACGTCGATCATCACCACCAAATCCAAGTACATCGCGCGCGTATCGATGACGCTGCCGCAGGTGTCGGCGCCGATGGGCATCTGGGCCGCGAAGAACGGCATCAAGCGCGTGGTCACGCTGGTGGCCGACTACGGCCCCGGCATCGACGCTGAAGCCGCGTTCAAGAAGAGCTTCACTGCGAACGGCGGCCAGGTGATCGAAGCGGTGCGCGTGCCGCTGCGCAATCCTGAGTTCGCGCCGTACATCCAGCGCATCAAGGATGCCAAGCCCGAAGCCGTGTTCATCTTCGTGCCCGCCGGCGAACAGGCGATCGCGTTCATGAAAGGCTACCGCGAGCGCGGCCTCGCCGAAGCCGGCATCAAGGTCATCGCCACCGGCGACCTGACCGATGACCACGTGCTGCCGACGATGGGCGACGCGACGCTCGGCGTGATCACCACCTTCCACTATTCCGCCGCGCACGACTCGCCGGAGAACAAGGCATTCATCAAGCAGTTCGCCAAGACCAATCCGAACGGCGGCCGCCCGAACTTCATGGCCGTCGCTGCGTATGACGGCATCGGCGCGATCTACAACGTGGTGCAGAAACTCAACGGCAACATCGATCCCGACAAGGCGATGGACGTGTTGAAAGGCATGAAGATCAACAGCCCGCGCGGCCCGCTAATGATCGACCCGCAGACCCGCGACGCGGTCGAGAACGTATATGTGCGCAAGGTCGAGAAGGTGAATGGCGAACCGTACAACATTGAGTTCGATACGTTCAAGGATGTGAAGGATCCGGGCAAGTAAGCTGGGTTTGCTTCGATGAAAAACCCCCGGTTGCGGAATGCGCCGGGGGTTTTTGTTTTTTGGTTCGCCTTCTTTTTGCGGAGGTCACGTATGTTATAAATGCAACAGATTTAACCCTTGTCAGCGCTTTGGAACGGAATAGCGCAGCACCTTCCCGCTCAGGTAACTGAAGCGCCTACGAGGAAGGACAGCGTAAACATACTACCGAGCTGGCAGCTGAGAAAACGGGACAAACTCTAATAAAGGAGGGAAGCCAATGCAAATGTCGCAAGTCGCCGAGAAGTATTTGTCGGCCTTTCACGGTGGTGAAGAAATTCCGGGTGGCCTCTCCTATCAGAAAGCTCTCGGCCAATGCAAGTTGGACGGCACCATGGATAGTCTCAAGCGCATCGACATGCTGCTCGACCAACTCCGGGAGAAGCAGAGCCTCGAATTCGATGCGTTTCTCAAGAACCCCGGCAGTCAGAACTTCCTGTATGTCGTGTGTTTCTATGTCGGAGCGACGGTCGCAAAAAACTCGGGAGCAACCATCCAATGGCTGTCGTACGCGGAAGCCGTTGTCCAGGAGCCATCGTTGAGTAACGTATGGCCGAAAGTATTTGAGACATCGGTGATTTGCAATCTGCTCAAGCCGGTGGGCAATATGAAGCAGTTTCTTCCTCTGGTTCCGATCGTGGTGCGTCTCTTCGAAGGCCCCGAGGAAAAGAGCGTCTGGTTCAGCGCGAGCGGGTTCCTGTGACACGGGGAACGCCTTCAATTGGCGCTCGGCTGGGGCCGATTCCCCAGCAAGGGCGGAAAAGCGAAGCGCCTTTCGCTTATCATGTGGTTGCCGACAATGTTTTATCGCTGGAAAAAGGGAATGCCATGATGACGTTTCGATTGCGCGGGTTGATGGCTTTTGGATTGGCGGCCTTGCTGTTATGCGGTTGCAAGCGCGGAGACACGCCGCCGCCGGCCCAGGCCGACGGACAAGCGCAGCCGGCCGCTTCGGTGCCGCAAGGCCGGATCTTGTTTCAAGAACAGCGGGAAGCGCTGGAGAAGGCCAAAGCGGTAGAGGGGCAATTGCAGCAACAGGCGCAAGATCAGGAAAAGGCGATCGACGCTGCGCAAAAATAACCGTCCGCCGTGTTACTGAAAAGCCCCGCTTGCTTTCGGCAAGCAGGGCTTTTGTTTTTGATGCTGACCAATTACAGCCAAGCCTGTTTGCAAAACAAAATGCCGTTCAGCTTTTCACTGAACGGCATTGCGGTCAAAGCGCGAGGCTTGAAAATTATTGTTTGCGACGGCGAACCGACATCATGCCGAACAAGCCGATGGCAAGCAGAGCTAGGGTCAACGGTTCCGGAACCGCAGTGGCCTGCACCACGAAGTTTGCGCCGCCAATATAGCTGCCGGTCATCTGGAAGCTGGCGATGTCTGCCACCGAATCCAGGAAGCCGTGGAACTGTCCCGAGTTCGTTGCGCCGCCGGTCTGGAAGTTGAGGATAGTCGATTCGATAAGGTTGTGATTGACATCAAAGGTCGAAATCACTGCGGGAGAGCCACTGCCCGGCGCGTAATTCAGGAAGCCGCCAAACCCGTGCACGGCATTGGCAAAGGTAAATGTCATTGTGGCAGTAGGGGAATTCGACCCTACCATGGTCAACCCGTTCCAGACACCATTGTTGCCAAAGCCGTAGCCCGAGTTATACCCATACACGGCACTGGCATTGTTGCTGGACCAGGTGATGTTCGGGGAAACGGTAACCGGACCCGCCGTGAATGCATTTACTGCCGGTAGTGAAACAAGTGTCCCGTCTGCCAGTGCTGTCACAGGCGTCGCATTTGCCGATGACGAAAAGAATACGAAACCGAGCATGGTGCTGGTCAGTGCTGCAAGTGCAATAATTTTTTTCACGTTAGTTACCTATCCTGGTTTAAGCATTAAAAACTTTCTGGCGGTCAATAAGCAAGTTTTGCACCTGGAATTATTTTTCTTTGTAAACAAGACCTTATTCCTCCGAAGTTCTTGAGGTGTAAATTATTCTGACAAAATCGGATGGCCGATTCGAGTTCCGGCTGTGTTGGGCAGATAGGCCGCAGAACCTCGATGCTCTGTTTGATCGCGTCTTACCTGATGCCGGACCCTGGCAGGAAAGGTCATTTGGTCAACGAGCTCCGAGTTCGCTGTATCAATTGTTGTTGCACCAGCCTCGTTGAGGACGGCAGAACGAAAAAGCGCAGGGCCGTTGCGAAAGGCGCTGCGCTTTTTCGTTCTGCAAGGATCGCCGTCCATCACGCCTCGCAGACCTTCATCTCTTTGACAGCCTGAACTGCGTCAGTTCTCCGGTCAGGTAGCCCACCGCCGCGCCGAACTTGTCCTTGTAGTTGGCGCGAATCAGCGGATCGAGCACCGGCTTGACGATGCCATGAATTTTTCCCCAATCGCCCGCATGCTGGAAATTGCTCATGATGTAGGTCCAGCCGTTGATCTCGTCTACCGCATGCAGGCCGGTGGATTCGGCGCCGGCGGGAACCGACATGATGCGCGACAGCGCCTTGGTATCGATGTTGTAGGCCCACAGGAAGTTGTTTACGTGCTGGCTGCTGTCTTCGCCGATGAACAGCGTGCGCATCTTTTCGGAAAACTTCAGATTGTCCGGATTGGCG
The DNA here is from genome assembly GCA_966211585.1 of uncultured Noviherbaspirillum sp. GTDB lineage: Bacteria > Pseudomonadota > Gammaproteobacteria > Burkholderiales > Burkholderiaceae_D > Noviherbaspirillum. Next base: position 49,213 of record CBIHNU010000002.1, read on the forward strand.
ATCCGCTCCGGATTGCCGGTATTGCCCAACGCATCGGCCGCGATATCCTCGCCCGTGATCAGCGCCCTGGTATCCGCCGGCATCCAGCCGCTATAGATGGGTGCGCCCCGCATGTCCTTGAGGCCGCCTTTCAGATTGAGAGCCATGACGGCACCCGCGTCCAGCATCGCGGGGATGCTGACACCGTTGCCCGGCACGTTTTGCGCGTTGCCCGCGACCATCGACCCCTGGCAGTTTTGCAGCGCCGAATACGCGACCTTGTCCTTGATGTTGACGGTGGTGCCTTCCATCTTGGTAAAGCCCATCGATGCGCCGACCAGCGCGGCGTAGCGATGCGTTTCAAGAAAGGCCGCGGCCTTTTCCATGCCGGGCATCAGCTTGATCCACTCGATCCTGCCGTTGGCGGCGATCCTGGTGTAGCTTGCGTTCAACGGGTCGATGGTTCTGACGTCCATGATGTCGGTCGGCCGCAGCGTGGCCGCCAGCCTCCTGATCTCGTCGCTGGTCGCCGAGCCCAGCTTGATCCAGGACAGCGGAGCGGGTGCCGCCGACGGGTCGAGCGAGAAGCCGGCACCAACTCTGGCGACATATAGTGTGCCGGACGACAGGTCTTTTTCCTGGTCGGCCACGAATACGAAATAGCCGCTGTTGGTCGCGTCATCACCCATGAATACCGTGCGCCTGTCCGGCATCACCTGCACCAGCTCGTGCGAAATGCGGCCGAGGCAGTAGTGCTTCTTGATCGATGCGGCGCCGTCCGCATGCACGATCACTTCCGGCAGGTGGCCGTAGTTGTACGGGTTGGCGGCAGTTTCGCTGCCGTACAGATTCTTGCTGAACGCCCTGAACTGCGCGTCGGTCGCGGCAGTGAAGGCATTCGGTTCGTACTCTTCGCTCGACAGGTGCGTGCCCCAGGACGACAGGCTGGCGCCGCAGGTGATCCACAGGCCGTGGACCGCCGAGGTATCGACGTTGTGGTACTTCACTAATGACAGCCTGCCGGTGGCCGGGTCCTGGTCCAGCGTCAATACCGCAATCGGCGAAGGCAGGCATCCATACATTTTTGTGGTGCCGTCCTGCGCCAGCGTGGTGTATTCGAATTGCACGACTGCGAACACGGTATTGCCCCTCACGCCGGCCACCCGGGCGTGAGGAACCGTCAGCAGCGATGTGCCGTCGGGCGAGTCGGAAAAGAACTGCCGCTCTTTGCCCGCAACCGTGGTGTCGATGATGGGCTGGTTATGGATATCGTAGTAGCCGCCGGCGAGAATCGTGCCGCCCTTGCCGTTGGAAACCATGTCGCCGGTGATGAAGAAAGGCTGATAGGCCAATTTGAATTCGAGTTGACTCGCGTCGTCGAAATGGGCCGTCATCACCGAGCCGACCGTGGTCGTCGCCATCTTCGCAGGGTTGGCCAGCGTCGGGGCCGGCATCGAACTGAAGGTGACGCTGCTCAGGACTGCTCTCGGCACTCGCGCGGCAGACGCGAGACCGATGGCGCTCGCCTCTTCAGCAGAGCCAGCCAGCAATGCGCCGACGCCGGCAAGCGTGGAGAGGGGCAACATCGGCGCCGCTGCGAACATTTGCAAAAGGCTGCGGCGGGACATTTCAGGAACGGAATTCATTCGTCATGCACTCCAGGGTAAGTGTAGAGTTCGCCCGATGGCGGGAATGCGCCTCGAGTTTCCGACGACGACAATAGTGAATCAGTGTGTCAAGCCGATGACTGGCTGCGCATCATCTTGATATTGCGCAAGAAGCAGCGCTGTATCCCGCTTTTCCGTGCGTTACCCCTTTACTGTGCGAATCTCCTGAAATGCCGGAGCGGTTTTCCGGTTGCGCACGTGGCGGCTCGCCCGAAGCCGTACGGCAGATGGCTATTCCAGCTTGCTGTCTTCCCGCTTCGCATCCTGCATCGCCTCCGGCTCCAGTTCTTCCGCAGAGCGGTTGAGCCGGATGAACACTCCCCAGCCGGCCAGCAATACGCCTACGGAAATCAGGATGCCCGCCGCGTGCAGCAGAAATGCCATGTTCTCGTGCAAGGCCTTGAAGGTCGCGACCATGCCTTCGATTGCCAGCGCAACCACGATCACCACCATGAAGCGCGACAGAAAGCGCCGCACCCGCGTTGGCGCGCTGACATGCGCGGAACGAATGACTTCCTCCTCGGCGATGGTCTGTGCAATCTGCACCGCCACCACCGCAACCGACAACAAGCCGATTGCCTCGATCACCGCTTGCGCGCCGTTCACGGTAAAGCCGTCATGCAGCAGCGCCTGCAGCCCGATGTTGACGCTGATGGCGATCAAGGCCAGCGCGCTGCAGACGAAGAACACGGTAATCACCGCGTGGATCACGGCGGCCAGTCGGATCAGGGTTTTCATTGAGGCCTGGGCAGGGACGCGAACATCCTTGTTCGGTCGCTTTGATGCGTGAAAAGTTTCTCGGCGTTGCAAAAAATGACGCGCGATGATCGGCGAACAAAGTCAGAGAAGTGAAGCGGGGGTGCGTTCCGCCGGTTGCCGGATCGCTCCGATGCCGTGCATATCGGGAATTGAGCGTCGGGATGAACATCAACGCTTTGGCGTCTTGTGTTCCGGACGCGTTCGCGGTGCAAAATGGTGATGTTTTTCGGTGCTAATTTATACTGCGTCTTTATCCAGCCTTCTGGGAAGACATGCAAGCGTACCGATTAACATGGCGTTAAATGTCTAAATCTGCATATCTGCGCTCATTTTGGTTTCTCATGCTTGCTTTTGTAAGCATGAGTTTTAATGCTGACGCGAAAACGTTGGTAATTCAAAGCGCTTACTTGGGTAAACAAGGAAATGTGCATATCGTTACCGCGAATGGTAGAGCCATACAGTTAACAAGCAAGGGCCATAACAACCGCGTTAAGCTTTCCGAGAATAAAAGAACGGTCGCATGGATATCAAATCCCTTAAAGGATGAAAGTAGCCTCAAGTTTTACTACGAAGGAAAAATTCGAACAGTTCAAGGTGGCCCGTTCGTGCGCGATTTCTGGTTCGTAGATGACGGATCAAAAATCGGAGTCGATATTGGAGGACTGCACTTCGCCGGTACGGAAATTCTCTATGACGTAGCAACGGGTCAGCGTCTTGACGAGGTAAGGCAGCGGGATGTTCCATATGACGAGCGGCCACAATGGTCGAGGCAGTACAGATAATCTGAACCGGTTGTCGGACTGGCCTGGTCGGGCGTCTTTTCACTCCCTGAAATTCAGGTAGCTATTTGATGGCTTCATAAGGGAGGCCGACGTAGTTTTCGGCAATCGTGGTGCGACCGGCAAGCGAGCCGGTGTAATACTCCAGTTCCGCCAGCTGAATCCGCTGCGCGAACGGATCGTCGCCGAACTTGTGCAGCATCGACGTCATCCACCACGAGAAGCGCTCGGCTTTCCAGATGCGGCGCAAGCAGATTTCCGAATATTTTTCCAGCAGGTCGGCGCGGCCTTCGCTGTATGTCTTGTGCAGACAGCGATACAAGGTGTTCACATCGCTCGCCGCCAGGTTCAAACCCTTGGCGCCGGTCGGCGGCACGATGTGCGCGGCATCGCCGACCAGGAACAGGCGGCCGAACTTCATCGGCTCGGCGACGAAGCTGCGCAGCGGCGCGATGCTCTTTTCGATAGACGGGCCGGTCACCAGTTTCGCCGCGACATCTTCCGGCAACCGGCGTTTCAGTTCTTCCCAGAAGCGATCGTCGGACCAGTCTCCGACTTTCTGGTCCAGCGCGCATTGCACGTAATAGCGGCTGAGCACCGGCGAACGCATGCTGCATAACGCGAAGCCGCGTTCGTGATTGGCGTAGATCAGTTCATCATTGACCGGCGGTGTTTGCGACAGCACGCCGAGCCAGCCGAACGGGTACACGCGCTCGAAGGTCTTGATAGCATCGGCCGGCACCGACTTGCGCGATACGCCGTGAAAGCCATCGCAGCCGGCGATGTAGTCGCATTCCAGTTCGATCCGTTCGCCGTTCCTGGTGAAGCTCACGCGCGGTCGATCGCCGTAAAAATCATGCAGCTGCACATCGGCCGCTTCATAGATGCTGAGCGCGCCTTCCGCCTTGCGCACGTCCATCAGGTCGCGTGTGACTTCGGTCTGGCCGTACACCATTACCGTCTTGCCGCCGGTCAGCCCCTTCAGGTCGATACGTTCGCGCCGGCCGGCGAACGACAGGTTCACGCCTTCATGCGGATGGCCTTCCTTGTCCATGCGCGCGGATGCGCGCGCCTCGCGCAGTAGATCCACCGTACCCTGTTCCAGCACGCCGGCGCGGATGCGGCCGAGCACGTATTCGGGCGTGTGGACTTCCAGGATCACGGTGTCGATCCCTTGCAGATGCAGCAACTGGCCGAGCAGCAGCCCGGACGGGCCGGCGCCGATGATCGCGACTTGGGTTTTCATGACGGTCTCCTCGTTATCGATATGTTCTGGCTTGTACACCAACATATTGGTTCGTGGAGAGCTCCGGCGGAAGGGATTTTTCCGGAAAAAAATGGTACTTTTGGCAGATTTCCACAGCCTCTGCTACGATCAGGCTTCCCTTTCGAGAGAGCGTGTGCGATGGCGCTGGAAAAGCAGATCCCTGTCTATAAACTGTACGGCGAACAGGAGCCATGGCCGACGCCGGACATGGTGCACTGCGAATCGATCGCCGCGCGCAGCCGGTTGCACAATTGGCAGATCAAGCCGCATCAGCACAACGGTCTGTTCCAGATTCTGTTCCTGCAGGAAGGCGCCGCGCAAATACAGATCGACGATGCGCAGTACGAGATGGCGGCCGGCCAGATCCTGATGGTGCCGCAGATGTGCATCCACGGTTTCCGTTTCGAGCGCAACGCGGTCGGCCATGTGGTCACGCTCGCGTATGAACTGATCAACCGGTTGACGCGGCAGGCCGGAGACGGGCTGGTGGCGCTCATCGATCCGAGCATCCATGCGCTGGGCGATGACGCGGAAAGCAGCCACATCCGCATGGCCTTCAGTGCGCTCGACGCCGAATATCGCGGCAACGCGCCTTACCGCAAGCTGCAGATCGAGGCGTTGCTGAGTGCGATCCTGATCTGGCTGGCGCGCAGCGCGCCGCATCACGCGCTGGAGCATGCGCAGGACAGCGGCAAGGCGGCTGAGCATTTCGCCAACTTCCGCACGCTGATCGAGCAGCACTTCGCCGAGCAGCAGCCGGTCGCCTGGTACGCGCGCCGGCTCGGCATCACCGCTGCGCATCTGAACGCGCTGTGCCGCCGCACCGTCGGCCGCTCGGCGCTGGAACTGATCCACGAACGCATGCTGCTGGAAGCGAAGCGCAACCTGGTCTACACGTCGATGACGATCAGCGTGGTCGGCTACACGATCGGCTTTTCCGACCCGGCGTATTTCACGCGCTTCTTCAAGCGGCAGGCCGGCGTGTCGCCGAAGGCGTTCAGGAAGAAGGTGGGGACATAACGGCTTCGGCTTTGCCCGGCGCCTGGCCGCCCGGTATTGCTCTTAGCGTTGCCCGCACTGCGCGCGGAACATCTCGGCAAAGCGCCGTGCCGCCACCGTGCGGTAGCGTTCCCCGCTCCACAGCATCGCGGCGTTGCGCACCACCGTCGGCCCGGTGATCCTGACCTTTGCCAGATCCGGGTCGCGTGCAAATGCGCGCTCGGACACGATGGTGCCGATCTCGCCCAGCCGCACGGTATTCAGCAGCGATTCGATCGAGCTCATTTCCAGGTGCACACCGTCGCCGATCCAGCGGCCGAACGCTTCATCGATCAGGCGCCGGGTCGAGAAGCGATGCGTCTGCAGCGCCAGCGGCAGATGCGCGAGGCCGGACGCGGCGATCGACTTGCGCTTCGCCAGTGCATGGTCGCGCCGCACGATCAGCACCAGCTCATCCCGGAACAGCGGCTCTGCCACCAGGCCGGCTTGCGCCGCCGGCGCGAACGCGATGCCGAAGTCCAGCTCGCCGGCCGCCACCTCGCGCTCGATCACCGATGCCGGCAAGTCCTCGATCACCACCCGCACACCCGGATAACCGGTGGTGAAGCGCGACACCACCGGCGGCACCAGCGTGCTGTTGTAGGTATGGATCACGCCGATATGCAAGGTGCCGCGCACCATGCTGTCGAGCTCGGCCAAGGCACTCTTGCCGGCGTCGACTTCGGCCAGCGCCCGCCGTGCGAATGTGCGAAACAGTTCTCCCGCCTGCGTCAACTGCACGCCGCGTCCGACGCGGTCGAACAATACTGCGCCGAGCTGTTCTTCAAGCTGGCGGATCTGGTGCGACAGCGTCGACTGCGTGACATGCAGCGTCGCGGCGGCGCGCGTCACATGCTGCAGCTCGGCGACGGTCAGGAAGTAACGGAGGTGGCGCAGTTCCAGCATGATTCATCGTTCCTATCGATCATATTCAGAAAAATATACCATTGGATCGATTGACGTGCGCACAGTAATCTTCCTGTCAACGCTGCGGCTGACATCGCCGCAAACCGTCAGGAGTCCATTATGAAGATCGCCGCGGTCGACGCCTGCATCGTCGACATTCCCACCATCCGCGCGCACAAGCTCGCGTTCGGTTCCATCTCGCAGCAAAGCTACGTGATCGTGCAGATCCGCCTCGAAAGCGGCGTGATTGGCATCGGCGAAGCGGCCACCATCGGCGGGCCGTCGTGGAGCGAAGAGACGCCGGAAAGCATCCTGCACATCATCGAGAATTATCTGGGGCCGGCGCTGATCGGCCGCCCCGCGCAGAACGTCGAAGGCTTGCTCGCGCTGTTTGAAAAGCTGTGCAAGGGCAACTGGTTCGCGAAGGCGGCGGTCGAAATGGCATTGATCGACGCTGCCGCGCGCACGCTCGACATTCCGGCCTATCAACTGCTCGGCGGCAAGGTGCACGACAGCCTGCCGCTCGCATGGACGCTGGCGACCGGCGATCCGGCGAAGGACATCGCGGAAGCGGAACGCCTGCTGGAAGAACGCAAGCATAGCATCTTCAAGATCAAGATCGGCGCGCAGGATCCGCAGCATGACGTCGCGCGTGTTGCGGCGATTGCAAAGGCGGTGGCCAGGCGTGCCAGCGTGCAGGTCGACATCAACCAGGGCTGGGATGAAGTGACTGCGCGCAGATACGTGCCGCAACTGGGCGACGCCGGCGTTGCGCTGGTCGAGCAGCCGGTCGCGCGCTGGAACCTGGATGCGATGGCACGGCTGTGCGCCCAGTCCGGCCCGATCATCATGGCCGACGAAGGCGCATGCTCGCCGCGCGACGTGTACGAACACGGCCGCCGTCATGCCGCGCATGCGATCGCATTGAAGGTGACCAAGGCCGGCGGCCTGCTCAACACGCGGCGCGCGGCGGCGGTGGCCGAAGCGGCCGGCCTGGCCTGCTACGGCGGCTGCATGCTGGAGACTTCGGTCGGTACTGCGGCATCGGCGCACGTGTTCGCGACCATTCCCGGCATCACGCTCGGCTGCGAATTGTTCGGCCCGCGCCTGCTGGTCGACGACATCACGGTGCCGGGCATCGAGTACGCCGATTTTTCGATCCGGATTCCGGATGGCCCCGGCTTCGGCGTGCAGCTCGACGCCGACAAGCTTGCGCATTATCGGCGGAACTGATCCAACAGGAGAGAGACATGCTGTTCCATGTACACATGATTGTCGAAATACCGGACGATATGCCGATTGAAAGCGCAATGGAAATCAAGGCGCGCGAAAAGGCGTATTCGCAGGAGTTGCAGCGGCGCGGCAAATGGCTGCACCTGTGGCGCATCGTCGGCGAATACGCGAACTACAGCGTGTTCGATGCCGAATCGAACGACGAACTGCACGAGATGCTGTCCGGCCTGCCGCTGTTTCCATACATGCGCATCCGCGTGGTGCCGCTGGCCCGGCATCCGTCGGCCATCCAATAGGCGCCATCACCGCCCAACCCGATTACTGTTGAAGGAGAAGACAATGTTCAAATTATCAAAATGGCTTGCCGTTCCCGCGCTGGCGCTCGTGCTCGCCGGCAGCGCGTTCGCGCAGGGGCCGATCGTCGTCAAGTTCAGCCACGTGGTGGCCGTCGACACGCCGAAGGGCAAGGCGATCGAATACTTCAAGAAACTGGCGGAAGAACGTTCGCACGGCGCGCTGAAGATCGAGGTTTACCCGAACAGCCAGTTGTACAAGGACAAGGAAGAACTGGAAGCGCTGCAGCTCGGTGCCGTGCAGATGCTCGCGCCGTCGCTCGGCAAGTTCGGCCCGCTCGGCGTGAAGGAATTCGACGTATTCAACCTGCCGTACATGTTCGACGATGAAGCGCAGGCCGAGCGTGTGATGAATGGCCCGATCGGCGCCTCGCTGCTGAAGAAGCTGGAGCCGAAAGGCATCACCGGCCTCGGTTACTGGAACAACGGCTTCTACGTGATGACCGCGAACCGGCCGCTGCACCATGTCGCTGACTTCAAGGGACTGAAGCTGCGGGTGCAGTCGTCGAAGGTGTCCGAAGCCGAGGTCAGGGCGCTGGGCGCGAATCCGCAGGTGCTCGCCTTCTCCGAGGTCTACCAGGCGCTGCAGACCGGCGTGGTGGACGGCGCCGATTATCCGACGCTGAGCAACCTGTACACGCAGAAGATTTACGAAGTGCAGAAGAACATCACGTTGTCCGACCACAGCTATCTCGGTTACGCGATCATCATGAACAAGAACTTCTGGGACGGCCTGCCGGAAAACCTGCGCGCCGTGATCCGTAGCGCAGTCAAGGACGCAACCGCGTACAACAACAAGCTTGCCAAACAGGAAACCGAAGACCTGACCGCAAAGATCAAGGCGACCGGAAAGACCACCGTCTACGCGCTGACGCCGGCCGAGAAACTGGAATGGAAGAAGGCGATGGTGAAGGTGCATGACGAAATGGCAGGACGCATCGGCCGTGACCTGATCAATGCGATCTACAAGGAAACGGGGTTCGATCCGAAGAAATAAAACGTCGGCTTGAACGGCAAAATGGCGGCGGCGCTTTTCGGCGACCGCCGCCATTTTTTCATGCGGATACGGTGTGCGCGGATAGCTGCGGCAACCGTCAACGCGGCGCCGAGTGCCATCAATTGCGGTCGAACATCAGGAGCCTTCAAAGCCGGACAGCACGGTTTTGCCGATGGCCGTTGCAGTCTCTTGCAGCGCATGCGCCTTCTTCAAATTGCCGGCATGGATCGGCGACAGATGCGTCGTCACCGTATGCCGCAACCGGCCTTCGTCCACCAGGCGCGCTACCTGATTCAGCAACCGGTGTTGCGAAATCATGTCTGCGGTGCCGAACAACGGCTTCGTGAACATCAATTCCCAATGCAGCGAAATGCTCTTGCGCTTGAGTTTCATGATGTCGACCGGCGCGGTCAGATCATCGATCAGGCCCAGCCTGCCGTGCGGCTTCAAGAGTTCGGCATAGGCGTCGAAGTGCTGGTTCGTGGCAGTGAGACCGAGGATGTAATCCACGCCGGCCGGCACAATCTCCCGCACCTGTGAAACCAGATCGGCGCGATGGTCCACGACATGGTGGGCGCCCATCTTCTGCACCCATGCTTTCGTTTCCGGTCGCGAAGCCGTCGAGATCACGGTCAGGTTGGTCAGCGCACGCGCCAGTTGCGCGGCAACCGAGCCGACGCCGCCGGCGCCGCCGACGATCAGCACTGTGCCGGCATCCTGCAATGGGTCGGTCGACGCCTTCAGACGTTCGAACAGCAGTTCCCATGCGGTGATCGATGTCAGCGGCAGCGACGCCGCTTCGGCAAACGACAGCGACGCAGGCTTCCGTCCCACAATGCGCTCGTCGACCAGCTGGAACTCCGCATTGCTGCCCGGCCGATCGATCGTGCCCGCATAGAAGACCTCGTCGCCCGGCCTGAACAGCGTGACGTTTTCGCCGACTTCCTTCACGATTCCCGCCGCGTCATAGCCGAGCACCTTGATTTCCCCGGCCGGGTCGGCGCGCAGGCGCACCTTCGTATCGACCGGATTCACCGAAACGGCATGGATCTGCACCAGCAGATCATGTCCGTGCGCAGCGGGAACCGGAAGATCGATGTCGATCAGGCTGTCGGCGTCTTCAATCGGAAGCGGCTTACGGTAGCCGATGGCTTTCATGTTGTTTCTCCTGAAAATGTTCGTAATGAAAGGGCATCATCGGCTAAACTTTTTAATTTGAACATTGCCGATAAATGCATGTAAGCCATGCAAAAACGCATACAAAGAAAGGCAACGTGATGGATATCGATTGGGAAGGAATGAAAACACTGCTGGCGATCGCCCGCGCCGGCAGTCTGTCCGGTGCGGCCCGCAGCCTGAAGCTGACCCAGCCCACGGTCGGGCGGCGGCTCGACGCGCTGGAGAGGGCAACCGGCGTGACGCTGTTCCAGCGCACGCAGGCCGGCTATGCACCTACCGACGTCGGCGCCGATCTGCTGGCGTTCGCGGAACGCATGGAAGCGGAAGCGCTGACAGCCACGCGCCGGATCGTCAGCAAGGACATGTCGCTCGACGGTCTGTTGCGTCTCACGACATCCGACTGGTTTGCGCAGCATATGATCGCGCCGAAGCTGGCGCCGTTCCTGGAACAACACCCGGCGTTATGCATCGAGCTGCTGGCCGATACGCGCTGGTACAGCCTGGAACGGCGGGAAGCGGATATCGCATTTCGCTTTGTCGAATTCAAGTCGCCCGACATCGTGCAAAAGAAATTTCTGCGCGTGGATTTCGGGCTCTATGCCAGCCCCGCCTACCTGAAGCGCCACGGGCTTCCGGCGAAAGGCGACGGCGCCGGCCACAAGCTGATCCTGATGGATGTCGCTTTTGAAAACATGGCGGACGTCAACTGGATACGGCAAGCGCTGCCGAATGCACATGTCACGGTGCGCAGCAACAGCCGCGAGGTCCAGAAGACGATTTGCCGCGACGGCGCAGGGCTGGCTATCCTGCCGCCCGTGCTGGCGGCGGGCGACAAGAAGCTGGTCATGGTTCAAAGCCTCGGCTCTCCGCCGCGCAGGGACGTCTGGCTCGGCTATCACCGCGATCTGCGCGACATGCCGCGGCTGCGCGCGTTTATCGATTATCTGGCGGCCGATTGAAAGCTGGATATCGTGTGAGGCTGCCGGGGGAATTGCATTTCCGGCCAGATTGGGCTTCCTGCCCCTCCGCGATATAATCGCGGGCTTGTTCGTGCCACGGAATGCTTGGCCCGGAACACTCCGGCGCAGGACCAAAACGCGTGTTCATGCAAAAAGCGCCATGAATGGCGCTCTTCTGTTTTTTTCGATTTGATTGCACCTGCCTATGACGCGAGCGTTACCGCGTACCCATTTCCACAGTTCGAAGCTCATTCGTTGTCTTGCTGATCTGAGCATGGTGGAGGTTGCCGAGTCCGGCAACGGATTTGCGGAAAAGCTGGGTGAGTGGATTCACTTCGCCGACGCGATCACGCTGTCTGCCGTGCATGGCGTCGGCATTCCGCGCCAGCCAGGAGTGCAGCGCGAACAACAATCCGCAATGCGCGTTGCCGCCACTGCCGAATTCGACCGGATACAGGCATTCCTTGTGCATTCGATCACGCAGAGTTGTTCGTTCAAGCCCGGCAAGACACACATCAAGCTGCCCGCGCCGATACTCGAACTGCCGCTGGATCTTAAGGCCGCTTATGCGCCGTATGGTCGGTTTTATGGCGCGCATCAACGCGACATGGAGCTGAGCATTCAGCCGCTGCGCGTCAATGTGCGGGCAGCACTTGCAAAAGTGTCTCCGGCGCTCAGGAAACTGGCCGAGCTGGACGCGATGTTTGACAAGATACTGCGCGAACGCGAGAGACAATTGTTGTCCAAGGTGCCGGTGCTTCTGAAAAAACGTTTCGAGCACTTGTTCAATGAACATCAGCAGAAGCTGGTTGAGGCGCAGCAGACGGACAACCCGGCTGCGTGGACGAAAACGGGCGCCTGGCTGGCGCGCTTTTGCAATGACATGCAAATGCTGCTGCTGGCGGAAATGGAACTTCGCCTGCAACCGTCGATGGGGCTCATCGAAGCATTCAATGAATAACAAGCAACGCATACAAGCAACGCATTTAAGCAAAACCTGCAATGATTAAAAAATTGAACAAGCATTTATTCGCAGCCGCCTTCTTCCTGGGCGCGGTTGCGGTCGTCTGGATCGGCGCCGGATTTGTCGACTCCAGTTTTCTGGCGCTGGCGATGACAACGATCATTGGCGCGGTCTACGGGTTTGGCGCTCTTGAACTGCGCCAGTTTCGCCAGGCGACTTCCACATTGGCGACCGCGCTGACAGCCATTCCTGAAAACCTTGCAGATCTCAATGACTGGTTGGCCGGCGTGCCGCCATCACTGCAAAACTCGGTGCGCCTGCGCATCGAGGGCGAACGCGTCGGCTTGCCCGGCCCCGCGCTCACGCCCTATCTGGTCGGACTGCTGGTGATGCTGGGCATGCTCGGCACGTTTCTGGGCATGGTCGTCACGCTCAAGGGCGCGGTCTTTGCACTGGAAAAAACGACCGATCTGGAAGCGATGCGCTCCGCGCTTGCGGTGCCGGTCAAGGGCCTGGGCCTGGCGTTCGGCACCTCGGTGGCCGGTGTCGCCGCATCGGCAATGCTGGGCCTGATGTCGGCACTCAGCCGCCGCGAAAGAATGCAGGCAGCGCAACTGCTGGACACCAGAATTGCCACGGTACTGCGCCGCTTTTCACTCACCCATCAGCGCCAGGAAACCTTCAAGGCGCTGCAGTTGCAATCGCAAGCCTTGCCTCAGGTCGTCGACAAACTGCAGGCGCTGATGACGCAGATGGAAGGCATGAGCCAGCAACTGAACCAGCGCCTGCTCAGCAATCAGGAAGACTTTCACAGCAATGTCAAAGGCGTCTATACCGATCTGGCGAGCGCAGTCGATAAATCGCTGCGCGAGAGCCTGAGCCAAAGCGCGCATGCGGCCGGCGAAAGCATCAAACCCGTGGTCGAGGCTGCGATGAGCGGCATCGCACGAGAAGCAAAGGCCATGCACGAACGCATGGCCGATACCGTACAGGCGCAACTCGACGGGCTTTCCGCGCGCTTCAGCGCTACCGCCAACACCGTGGCCGACACCTGGACGGCGGCACTGAGCAGCCACGAGCAGGCAAGCGCTGGCATCGTCGCGAACGTGGGCCGTTCGCTGGATGCATTCAACGCAACATTCGAGCAGCGTTCAGCTGCCCTCGTGGCCAAACTTGGCGACGCCTATGCCGGCCTGCAGACCGGGCAGGCCGAGCGTGACCAGCAGCGACAGCAGACGTGGGCGCAGTCGCTGGAAGCGATGGCGGCGGCGCTCAGTCACGAGCTGCAACAAACAGCCGCGCAAACACTTGCTCAGCAGCGGCAAATCTGCGACACCCTGACCCAAACCGCGCAACACATCACCGAACACACGCAGGCCAGCGCCAGCAAGTCGCTCGCGGAAACAACGCGCCTGATCGGCAGCGCTGAAGAGCTGATGCGCTCGCGCATCGCTTCCGAGGCGCAATGGATCGAACAGCACCATGAACACATGGATCAACTGGCCACCCTGTTGCGCACCGAACTCGGCGCGCTCAAGGATGAAGAAGCCGCGCGTGGCAACGCAGCGGTTGAACGGTTGGGGCAACTGCAAGCTGCGCTGGCAACGCATTTGACAACGCTCGGTACCGCGCTCGAAGAACCGATCACGCGACTCATCCACACCGCTTCGGAAGCGCCGCGCGCGGCGGCAGAAGTGATCGGACAACTGCGCGAGCAAATCTCCGGCAGTGTCGCGCGCGACAACGAGCTGCTTGAGGAACGCAGCCGCATCATGGAAACACTGAATGCATTGCTTGATGCAATCAATCATGCATCCGTTGAACAGCGCTCGGTGATCGATTCGCTGATGGCTTCCTCCGCGGCGGCGCTCAACGCTGCCGGCAACGCATTTTCAGACAACGTTGCCACCGAAGCCGCCAAGCTCTCCGACATTGCCGCGCACGTCACCAGCAGCGCTGTCGACGTAGCAAGCCTCTCCGAAGCCTTCGGTTTTGCGGTGAACTCGTTCAACGAAGCCAACGAAAAGCTGATCGCCAACCTGCAGAACATTGAAGGCGCGCTGGACAAATCGATGTCGAGAAGCGACGAGCAGCTCGCCTATTACGTGGCCCAGGCGCGTGAAATCATCGACCTCTCGATGACGTCGCAAAAAGAAGTCCTTGAAGAGCTGCGTCAACTGCCGGCCAAGCAGGTTGCGTTTGCCGAAGGGGCCAGGTAGTGGAACACAGCGTGGATGACATTGATGCAGGCGTCGAACACACCGCGCCGGTCTGGGCCGCGTTTGGCGACTTGATGTCGGGCCTGCTCGGCGCTTTTGTGCTGATCCTGGTTGGCGTGGTGGCGGTCCAGATGGAATTGACATCGCACCTGCAAGACGAAGTGAAAAAGCGCCAGCTCGAAGAGCAGCGCCGCATGAGCCTGGAAAAAGCGCTGGCGATTCCGCTGGCGACAGGGCGCATCACCTTGAACAACGGTCGTATCGGCATCAGCGGCCAGGTATTGTTCGCGCTCAACTCGGACCAGTTGCAGCCGGAAGGCCGTCAACTGTTGAATAGCTTGGTCACGCCACTGCGCGCGTATCTGACCTCGCGTGATGAAATGCTGATGGTGAGCGGCTTTACCGACGATAAATCCATACACGGCGGCCGCTTTGCCGACAACTGGGAATTGTCGGCTCAGCGCGCGTTGACAGTCACCCGCACCTTGATCGACGAAGGCATGCCGTCTTCGATGGTATTCGCTGCAGCCTTTGGTTCCGAACAGCCGGTAAAGCCCAACACTGACGACGCCGCGCGTGCACAAAACCGTCGCGTGGAAATGGCGCCGGTGCCGAAAACCTCCAATGCCAAAACACCGCCGCATGGATGAGCCGGACCACAGCGAAATCGCGGATGCCTCACCGGATTCATCCGCCGATTTCCATGCGTTGATCGCTTCCCTGCGCAATGCAGGCGTTGACCGATTCGACCCCGTGCGCCTGCACTACATTGAAGCCCTAGCCAAACGCGCAAGTGCGCATCACGGAAATGTGAAACGCATGCTCGACGTCAGGCTGGGGCAAGCGCTGGCGGCGTTGAAAGAGCGCTTTGAACAGGCGCAATGCGATGCCAGTGAAGCCGTTGCCCGAAGCATGCAGCGATATCCGCATGCGGCCGACGATCTGCAGCGGCTCTTTGCCGCCGATAATTTCAGAGAATTGCGACGATTGATCGCCACGCTGAAGACCCGCGAACAATGCGCATCGTTGAGCGCGCTGGTGCGCCAGCTTGAACAGTATGCTCCGGAAAACGCAGATGCACGCGCGGCAGAAAATGTCGGACCCCGTTCCGAACTGAAGACCGTACGCAATTTCAGAAACACCTGGGCAAAACTGAGCGTTGACAAACAGGTGGCACAAGCATTTGAGCAAGCTCCGAAGAATGCCGGCCCAATCAATTCCCACATGCTGGTGCTGCGCTCGCTGGCGCTGATGCGCGATATCTCGCCCGATTATCTGAACCGGTTCATGTCTTACGCGGATACCTTGCTCAGTCTCGATCAAGGCGAGAAAGAAAAGCCAGTCGCGCCGAAAAAACGGTCGGTGGCAAGGGTGCCGAAAAAATAAAGCATACTGAGGACGGCTTGTTCGCGACTACGGGATCTCCCATATCCATGGCATGTATTGATGTACGGTAATGGTGTGTAATGCCGCTTTACGCATACAAGAGGAGGGCAGTGGGGGCCCGAAGAAAAACGAAAAGTCTTATTGCCGCTGAAAAGTCTCATTGCCCCTGTAGTGCTTGTACCGGAGATTTCCGCGAAGCGAATCCGGCCGGCTGGGCGATTGTAGAGTCGGCTTGCATGCTGGTTAATGCGGCGTTAAATTCTTGCAAAATAAAAGAGAGACATGAAGTCACTATTACTGGGAATCTTTATCTGCGTTTTCTCTTGGCTGCCCGCCGGCGCACATGGTGAAGATAATGCAGTCGTTCCACCCGGTGAGCGCGTAGCGGGAATGCTGCAGTCGGACTGGTCAAAAATTTGGTGGCAATGGGCAGGGGCATTCGGCCGCGACGAAAGTCCGGTTGCAGACATGACTGGAGAAAAATGCCATCTTAAACAAAGTGGTCCGGTTTGGTTTTTGGCCGGTACATATAGCCCAAAACGGACCATAAGGACATGTAAGGTACCGAAAGGAAAATACCTTTTTTTTCCTCTCATTAATTACGTAGTAATGCCTTCGGCTACGCAAAAGTTTACATGCGAATCCGTTATGGCTACCGCCAAAAGAGTGACTGACAATGTGGGTGCATTGATCCTGGAGATTGATGGCGTCCGCGTCGATAACTTGCTCGCCCATCGTCAGGCAACTATTAAATGTTTCGATATGGGAGCTCTGACTAACGAGGAATTCAGAATATTTCCATCAGCGGCAAATGGTTACTACATAATGCTGCGTCCTCTAAGCCATGGAAAGCATGTATTGAATTTTGGCGGCATTCTTCCAGAATTTGCACAAGCAATTACATACAACTTATATGTCGATTGAAGTGAAATTTACCTCGTTGTTCAACACAGACATGCGCCAGAGAGCTCGCCGCCCCGGCCCGTGGAACATGCTGGTTAACGCGGCGTTGAGGTTGTGCGGAAAACCCCTTTCTAGATAGGAAGGTTATGCGTAAGTCATTAATTCCAAAAACCTCGAAAAGTGACGGGACTGGTAACGTGCGGTTTTTTGTACAGCGTCGTTATACGTTGGGATAATCACCGTGGCCAACCGTAGCTATCTCTACTCAACCAATGTCATTCCTGGACCGAACGCCAAGGCCAACGGTCGGAAACTCGTTGGGATCTCAGAATGGAACTACGACATACCAATCGTTTTTAAGCTTCTCCTGTCCGGGAATCCCAAGGCATGCCTATCTTCGATTTGGAACAACCCGGAGGAAATAGCCCTGATAGGTGACTACGCTTCTGGCGTGAAGAATCTTGAGGGGTTCTTGTCGAAAGTGGCGCTTCCTTCGGCTCAGGACTTGATTTCCGAAGCAATCGAGTTTTTGAACAGATCAGAGAACCGGAACCAGTACTTTGTTTTGGAATGCGGTGAAATTTTTGATATGGAGGAGGCACCGCTTCTTGAACAGAATCTGGCGCTCCTTGAACAGGTAAAAAATCTTCAGCCCGAAATGGATCACGCGCTGCAATCATTAATGCCGCCCCCCGTTGTGCCGTCAAAGCCAGTGGGTTTCTTTTCGAAGCTATTGAGCCGTGCGCCTGAGTCGCCAAAGCCAGCGCACGATCCGATGAAACCTGTCTATGCCCTCGGGCTTGGGAACTGGTCAAACATCCTGTATTTCGACTTCGCCAATGCATGACAAGTTCGCTTACGTCCAATGTTAAGCGGCGAGGATTGCCGATACTCCTTATCTAAAAATAGAAATCAAATAATGAATATACGTCTGTTTGCCGTGCTGTTGATGGCGTTGTTGACTTTGCCGGAATGGGGATATGGCGCTGATCATGCCGTAGTGGTCAAGGCCCAGTTCGTCATTCATTTCATGTCGAAGGAAGAGGCCAGCCGGGCGCTTTCCGGCGACAAGTCAATTGCGTACTACCAGTCTTTAAACCTGGGCGAAATGCGAGCGAAGACAGGATTGGCTCTGGAAGCTGAGACAGTTGAAAATGCCCGTGAGATCACCCGGAAGTTCTATGCCGGCGAGACCCTGGAATTCACAAGCGAAGAGAATGCGGCAATTCAAGCTTTACTCCAGCAGCTCTATCCATTTCTCAAAGCCCGCGCCGCCGCATACATCACTAATCCATGGTGCTTTATAAAGACCAGCGTTCGCATTGAAGGCGGCCTGCCTCATACACGCGGCGACTGCATCGTTCTTTCACCTTCTGTGCTTGACGAGTTTGTGCTGTTGAGATCACAAAATCGCACAAAAGAATTGTTCGACAGTGGCGCCAATTTGCTTGTGCATGAACAAACGCATGTCCTGCAGCGAAAGTACCCCGATCGTTTTGCCTCTCTTTATGTAAAGCATTTGGGATTTCGGCACATGGTGCCTGCTCCGGGCAATAACTGGATGCACGATATCGGTGTAGTCAACCCGGACGCTCCTGATACAGGATGGGCGTACCCTGTATCAACGAGCGTTGGTCAACAATGGATAATGCCTTACCTTGTGTTGAAACCATCGGCTCATCCCGTTATGCCGGATGACTTTATAACGCTGGGTATTACTGTCCAAAAAAATGATCGTACATGGGAGTTAGGCAATGCTTCGCCTACTTCTATCCGGCAGTTAGTCATGGACTTTTTTGCATACGCAAAGCAATTTCCCAATCCGGATCAGGCTTATCATCCCAACGAATTGACCGCAGATATTTTGGCCGCATGGCTATCAAACAACAACACTTTCGATTTGCAGCATCCGATAAGCGTAGCTACGCTGGCATGGGCGCAAATCTATTTGCAGTAGCCATGTAGGCATTCATGCGGAAATGCCGCCTGGGGCAGATTCGGCCTGACTGGCTCAGTATCAACCGGAGCTATTCCAGGTTGCCGTGGACCGAAAAAGCCGGTCAGGTCAAGGTATTGCGCCGGGCTGCTTCGATAGTGGAAACGGCGTTGTGCGGCTTTGTACGACTTATTAGCTATGGGCAGTGCGTATTACGCCGCGCGCTTGAAAGGTTGTTTGGTCCGCCCCGTCATAATTATGCGCAATCTCTCGCTTCTGGATAAAGCCGGCACGCTGGGCAGCATCCTGGATTGCTCGGAGCAGCAGGTCGCTATTGGCTTCACTGGACCTGGCTGCTTGAAATTCTGCGGCAGAAATACCGAGAGTTCTGCGTCCTGACAATATATCCACCTCCAATTGCTGGAGATCGGTTGCAGAATCGCCGTCGGGAAGCGTTGGGCTGTCGCTTGCTATCTCCGCCGGCGCCAAGCGTGTCGGGCCGACGTCATTTGCATTTTGAGCGGCGCGGGCTGCTTCAGAAATCGACACAACGGTCGAAGGCGTGAGGCCGACATCGCCGGATTGGCTGGCCTCCGAGGCGGTGCGCAACCGCGCTACCGATTGGTCAGAATCAGACAGGGTTTGCAGCAATGCGGAATGAATTGGGGAAGTCTCAATAGTCATATCGCCCACCTCTGCTTCGTTTAACGACACGTTTCCGTGTAACTTTAGCGATTGGGCGATACAAAATAGAGAAGGTAAAAAGCTGAGCCTCGGGTGGGAACTTGAGCACGCCACTCTCATCAATCAAGTCCCCATAATGGGAGGGGACGGATAGCAGAGCGGCACTCTCTGTACGCGGTATCTGCGAACCCGGCGCCCCTCGCATCGTAAGCAAAAAGACTGAACGTAAAACCAATCACGGAGTAAAGCCAAATGAAATATCACGGAAGCTGCCATTGCGGCCAGATCGCCTTCGAGGTTGAAGGCGAAATTCCAGAAGTCATGTCCTGCAATTGTTCGATGTGCCAGCGGAAAGGCACCTTGATGTGGTTCGTTCCGCGGCAGGCGATGACCTTGCTCACGCCATCGGAAAAGATGAGCACGTATACGTTCAACAAGCACGTGATAAGGCATCACTTTTGCCCGTCTTGCGGCATTCATCCATTTGGCGAAGGCGTCATGCCGTCAGGGCAGGAAATGGCGGCAATCAATGTTCGTTGCCTGGAAGGTGTGGATTTGTCGGCATTGAAGGTTCGGCATTTCGACGGGCGCGAGGTGTGAGCCGGTGACGCCGAACAGGCCGCTCAGGCGGAGCGCTCCGATGGGCCTCCGCCTGACGCGATCGAAAAAAGCCAGAGGCGTATGGTTACCTCACTTGCCTCGCAACACTCTCCGAATCAGCACGAAGAAGATAGCCGTCACAGCGAGGAGATATTCCATCGCTGCATTCAGTGCAGCTTGATAGGCATGCTCTCCGCCCCGGTCGAGGGTGCCGAAGAAGGGAATGCAAATCAGCGCGACGCCCAGCGAATTTCCGATCCATTGCGTGGTGGCGAACGTTCCGGCGGCGACGCCGAGGTATTCCGCGGGAACATCGGCAAGCGCCAATGAGGTCAGCGGCGTCATCAGAAGGCCGGTTCCCAGTCCTCCCAGCATGAAGCAAAGCACCAGGGGCAGCCAGGCAGTGTAGCCGGCGCACCATATGCCGAACGCGAGTTGCGCCAGGTAAGCGAGAAACGCCACGGCCGCGCCGGCCGGAATGACGACGAAGCCCTTGCGCTTCACGATTTTTGGCGCCAGCAGCGAGCCGGCAAAAAAGCCGGCGGTCATTGCGCCGAACACGACACCGGACATCAAGGGGCTCAATCCGCGCCCTGCCTGCAGGTAGATGCCGATGACAAAGTACAGCGACGCGTTTCCGGCATAGAAGATGAACGCGGCGAGCATGACCTGCCTGAAACGCCGGTGCTGCAGGAGCCCCGGGCGAAACAGGGGATTCAGGTTGTTGCGTTCGGCGCGTGTTTGCTGCCATGCGAGCAGCGCCAGGAACGCGGCAGCGGCAATATGCCATGTCCACAGCCAGTGCGGCCATGCCAGGCGCCGCCCCTCGACCAGCGGGATCGCGAGCGTAGTGAGGAATCCTGCGAGAAGGATGATGCCGGTGACGTCCAGCCGGCCGCCCGCGGCGGGAGTTTCAGGCACCTTCGCCCGGTGCAGCAGCACAAGGGGCGCGACGATCAATGCGGAATTGATCAGGAAGCACCAGCGCCACCCCATGTGCCCGATATCGCTTTCGATCAGGGCGCCGCCTATCAATTGGCCCAGCGTCGCTGCCAGGCCCAGCGCAATGCCAAGCCACGCAAATGCCCAGGTTCGATTGATGTCCTTGTAAACCAGATTGATGACGGCCAGTACCTGGGGCGCCATCGCGGCGGCGCTGATGCCCTGCAGGACTCGGGCGGCAACCAGCATGTCGGCACTCGGCGCCAGTCCACAGGCCACCGACGTCAGCCCGAACGCGATGACGCCCATTCTCAACACCGGCAATCTGCCGAGATGCTCGCCGAGCCTTCCCGCCGCGACCAGCATGGCAGCGAACGCCAGCCCGTATCCGGCGACGACCCATTCCAGCTGGCTCTCGGTGGCGTTCAGTTGCAGCCGAATCGACGGAATCGCCACCGCCACAATGAAAAAATCGAGCGTGGAGATGAAACTGCAGGAGAGCAGGCCGAAGAGCAGCAAGCCATGCCGCGACCCCGAACGAGGTAGCGCTTCATGTGAGGCGGCCACCGTATTCATTTGCGGCATGGCGTCCTCCTATTGAACAATGAATTGATAGTCGACGAGGATCTTGCCGGCATCGTCGAGAATCAGGCACTCCAGGCCAACGGCGGTGGGCTTGTCCGGCTCGTCGATGGAAAACATCTCCCAGTTGAACGTCACGGCGTTTTGAATGCGCTGTGCGTTTCTTGTCGCGCGAAACCGGTAGATGCCGGGGCCGATGTTTTTTTCGAACGATCCCCGGACCCGCTCTTCCAGTTGCGGGTAGCCCTTCGCATGCATGGTTTTCGTGTAATGCTCGGCAGATGGCGAAAAAAGAACTTCGATGCCGCTTCGCCGCCGCGCGGGATCGGCTTCATTCCAGAGGGCTGCATAGGAATCGGCAATGGATTGGGGATCGGACATTTTTACTCCTTGGAAGTGGATATAGGGTCGAACACCCGCAGTGTAGAATCCGGGAGAATCAAGAAAAACCATTTAAACCAGAATTGCTTGTTAAGTTCTACTAATCAATCACATGGGAAAAGCCAGTCAGTTCACGGGTCTTGCCGAGTTCATCGCGGTAGCCCGGCACAAGAGTTTCAGGAGCGCGGCTGCCGAGCTCGGGGTAACGCCGTCGGCGGTCAGCCTGGCAGTGGGCGCGCTTGAGCGCCGCATCGGACAGTCACTATTCCGGCGTACGACAAGAAGCGTGTCGCTGACCGAAGCGGGCGAGGCGTTTTACGCATCGGTGGAGCCGGCGGCCGATCAAATCCGGCAGGCGCTGGAACAGACGTTTGATGGAGCGCGCAGCCCGAGCGGCCGATTGCGCCTATCCGTGCCGCGGATCGCGGTCGACCTGATTCTTGCGCGCGTGATGCCGGTCTTTCGCGAACGGTTTCCCGATGTCGAACTCGACCTCGACATCAGCGACATCTCGGTCGATGTCGCGCGAGACCGATACGATGCCGGCATCCGGATCGGCGAAGACATCGAGAAAGACATGGTTGCCGTGCGCCTGACGCCCGACCTGCAATGGACGGTGGTTGCGTCCCCCGGATACCTGAGCGCACACGGCAGGCCGCGCAAGCCGCAAGACTTGCTTGATCATCGCTGCATTCGTTATCGCTTCCCGACCGCCAATTCGGTTTACCGCTGGCAGTTTTCAGAGGGGAAGACGATCTACGCTATCGAGCCTGGCAAGGGCATCACGGTAAACGATCATCTGACGATGGTCAGGCTGGCCAGGGAGGGTCTCGGTTTTGCGTACTCGGCCGAGCTCGTGGTTGCCCGCGAGCTGGCGGAAGGGACGCTGGTCAAGGTGCTCGACGGGTATCTCCCCACGACGAAAGGAATGTGTCTCTATTTTCCGGCCGGCGGCAAGACGCAGCCCAAACTGCGCGCTTTCATCGACGTTGCCAAATCGGTTCTGCGGCCCCATGCGGCCGCCAAACCCTAGGCCGGAGATCGATCGGACAAGCGCGGACATTCGCGACGCATTCCACTGATCGCACCATGCCCGGGCGAAGGATGGCTTCGCCCGGAGGCAAGATGCGAGTGCGGAAACGTCAAGCGCTGAGCGCCGCGCGACGGTCGGTTCCAAGGAAAAATTGCGATTCGTCCCGATGCGCCTGATTGGCGAGGGACCGCTTTGGATTGAGTGCCTCGAGAAGTTTTTGGTCGAGCCATGCGTTCATTTTGTGCCAGTCCGTCCACTTCTGATCGCGTCGAGAGAGATTCAATTCGGCCCGCATGTCCCGCCGCAACGCTTCGAGAAGCGCTTCGAACTCATGCGGGTGCAGTTGACTAAGACTAGATTTCATCATCACTCCATTGCTCCGGAATACACGTCTTCGGGTCAGAACCTTTGCCAAAGAATGTACCAAGAGGCAGCAGGCTTATTGCGCATTCGAGGCTTGAGGTCTATGGCATCTGAAGATGCATACCCACGAGTGTGTCGGGAAATCGGTGCTCCCTTTGTTCCTACTTTAAGCAGTGACGCAGGAGCATGGTAGGCATGCATTGGTAATTTCCGCTATTCCGCGAAGGAATGGCAGCCTGCATCGGTTTGCCAATTACCCTACTCAGGCAAAGGCGACGTGTGCCGCCATTCGGCAGGCGTCATTCCCGTGCGCTGCGAAAAGGCGCGCCTGAAGGCGGCGACCGATTGATATCCGACTGCTTCGGCAACTGTCTCGGTGGACGCCGACGGCTTCCTCAATTCGTTCGCCGCCAAGGACATTCGGATATCTGTCAACAGATCGCTGGCCGAGCGCCCGACTTTTTCCTGGAAGTGGCGGACCAAGGTTGCGCGCGACATGTTGCAGCGAGCCGCCAACTCGGGCAGCGTCCATGAACGAGCCGGTTCACGCAGCATCGCGATCAACGCCGGAGCCAGGCGTGGATGGCCTGCCAGGGCGAGCAGGCCTGCCGGCGCCACCTCTGCTTCGCTGGCCGCACGCAGGGTTAACGCGAAGAGAGCTGTCGACAATGCGTTCAGCATGGCGCGTCCACCCAAGCCTTCTCCGGCCGACTCCGCCCGCATCAACGCCACCAATGCGGCCAGCCGTGTCGGAGCCGCCTGCCATTCTGAAGCTCCGCCATGTGCAGTTGCATGTACTACCAGCACCGAGGGCAGATAATCGCGCATCAAACGATCGTGAGGCGGCGAGAGAATAAAACGACCGCACAGCATGTCGAGTTGAGCGCCCGTTCCGGCATTCTCATTGATGGTCAGGCTCAAGGCTTTACGTACTTGCACTTGGGCTGGCGGTGCATCACTCCCGTCATGCAGCACGTGCTCCGAACCGTGCGGCAGTACCACGATATCGCCGGCGGCGAGGTGCTGCGGCGAACCACCGGCCGGCGCTTCCAGAATGGCTGTACCCCCAAGCACCACATGATAAGGAATTTCCCCGGCAATCGAGCGCTCGTAGGCGATGCGCCAAGGCGCGCCATAAAGACAGCGAAGTTCAAGGCGGCCGCTGACGGGCATTATTTCCAGGAGATGACTGAGCCAATCCATCGGCAGTTTATGGGAGCAAGTGATGATGAGACGAATGAGCATATTAATGAGCAATAACTGCCTTATCAAGCTCAATCTCGACTCGTAAAGTAGAGGTTCTTCAACGAACTTAAGAAAGGAATCTCACCATGAGCCGTATTGCCATTCCCTCCATCGAATCCGCCACCGGCGCCACCGCCGAGGTCTACGCGCAAATCAAGAAAGCGGCAGGCAGTGTGCCCAATACCTTTGCCGCCATTGGTGCGCTCGGCCCGAATGCACTGAAGGCCGTATTGCAGGTCGAAAGCGTGCTCGCGGCTGGCACCCTGAGCAAGCAAGATCAGGAAACCGTCAAATTGCTGGTAAGTGAAGTGGCAGGTTGCGATTACTGTGTGGCTGCGCACAGCCTGCTCGGCAAATTGACGGGCTTGGCGCCTGAGGTGCTGAAACAGATTCGTCTAGGTCTGCCTACCGGCGATGCGAAGCGCGATGCTCTTGTGCGTTTTGTCCGAAATCTGCAGCGGACCAGCGGCACGGTCAGCATTGAAGAGTTCGCGGCGATCAAGGGGGCCGGTTACACGGACCAGCAATTGGTGGATATCAGCCTGGCGATTGCCTTAACGGCCTTCACCAATGTATTCAATCGTATCAACGATACGGACATTGATTTTCCGGCAGTAGCATAAGCCTGGTACCGGGCGGGCGCACGATGTGTCGCCCGCCAATTCAATAACATGGCTTGATGCAATGTGGCTTGATGCTTACGCGGTTGGCTCACCGTTCAACGCTCGGATCTGGTCGAGGCGATACGTGCTGCCGTCATGGAACTCAAGGAACTCGGCGCCGCGCCGGCTGTAGACGTCGACGATGATTCCCCGCTTTTGTTCGAGCCGGCCGTCCGGAAAAGATATCGCCACTTCACATTCGCGCCGCAAGCTTGCGAGCGCAAGCAGTTTGTCATGGAATCCACAGGATACCGGGACGTATGGCATGTCCATCATCGGTCCTCATTTTCTCTGTCATCCGGCAAAGGAACCGGCTGCTCTTCCTTGTGCCGAGAAGAAGCTTCCCGCACTGAGCGGCCAACAAGTCGCGATTCACAAGTCTCGCATCTTCAAAGCGACTCGTGATTCTCGACAGCCTTTTCCATTCCGTCTTTTTGCGCCGCCAGGCGGCGATCCAGTTCTGCAGCATTGGTGCGGTCGAGTTCGATCATCTGTTGACGCGTTTCGCCGCCGCGGACGATTTGAATTGCGTCGCTACGAATCCCCGCTACGATCGCGTTCACCAGTGTTTCGGTGGATTCAAAAGTGACGGCCATCCGGGACGAGCGCATCATCGGAGTGTCGGTTGCAACGGGGAACACATTGAGAACCCGAATTCCCTCTCCATGAAGCTCCCGGCGCAGAGCATCTCCGAAACGGGCAACACCTGCCTTCACCCCGGCATAGACCGAATAGAACGGCATTCCGACCAGTCCCATACTGGAACTGACGTTGACGATCAGTGCGTCACCGCTTTTTCTTAAAACAGGAAGGAGATCGCGGGTCAGAAGAATCGGGCCGACCAAATTCGTGTTCATCATCGCTTCGACATCACGATCGGACAGCGACTCCAGCCTGCCGGCTTTCACGGCTCCGGCGTTATTCACCAATACGTCTATCCCGCCCAAAATCTCGGCTGCCGCTGCTGCAACGGCCTTTCTTCCTTCGGATGTACCGATGTCCGCGACAATCTTGTATGCGGATATTCCCTCTGCCCGCAGTTCGGCGACTGCCCGATCCAGCCGGTCCGGAGAACGGCCGACCAATGCGACGTTGCTCCCCGCCTTGCTGAATTGATTGGCCAATGCGAGCCCGATTCCGCTTGAGCCGCCCGTGATAAGTACCCGCTTCCCGGAAATATCCATTTAGTGTGATCGCAGTAGTTTATCCGTCGAAAACAAGCGTCGAAGCGCTTGCTCAGTTGATCGTATGCCTGTCCGCACAATCATTGTCCTGGATTTTGCGCGTTCAATCGGACGACAGATACGGCTTCCTAGCAATAACAGTTATTCCATGGAGGAATGCGCGCGACTGGCTGTTTGCCGTGCTGTTCATGCCCATCAATTTGCATACATACGTGGCCCGGCGGCCGGACGTGGCGATGGGCGAGCATATTCCGTTGAGGAATGAAAGCTATCGCCTCCAGCCTGCTTCTGGTTCGATTTTGTTCATGCAATTCTTCACAGCGTAGACAACATACGAGGTGAGCAGCATGAGCAGGTTACTCAACAAGGTCGCGGTCATCACTGGCGGAAGCAGCGGCATCGGGTTGGCCACGGCGCAACGGTTCGTGGCCGAGGGAGCGCACGTATTTATCACCGGGCGGCGCCAATCGGAACTGGACAAGGCCGTGGCCCTGATAGGGCGCAACGTAACGCCGGTACAGGGCGACGTGACGAACCTTGACGACCTGGACCGTTTGTATTCCACCATCAAGCAAGAGAAAGGCAGGATCGACATCCTGTTTGCAAATTCTGGAGCGATCGAGCATCGGACGATCGATCAGGTAACGCCCGATCACTTTGACAAAACATTCGACGTGAACGTCCGCGCTCTTCTGTTCACCGTACAGAAAGCGCTGCCGCTGATGCGCAGCGGTGGAAGCATCGTTCTTGCCAGTTCCATCGCGGGCGTAAAAGGATTGCTGGCTCACGGGGCCTACAGTGCCGCAAAAGCCGCTGTCCGTTCGCTTGCGCGCACCTGGACAATCGAGCTGAAAGGCCGCGGTATCCGTGTGAATGCCATCAGCCCGGGCGCGATCGACACTCCGATCATCGATAGCCAGGTCGCGACTGTCGCGGAAGCCGACGAGTTGCGTGCCAGGTTTGCGGCGGCCACGCCGCTCGGAAGGATAGGGCGGCCCGAAGAGATCGCTTCGGCGGCGCTGTTTCTTGCCTCGGACGACAGCAGTTTCGTGGCAGGGATCGAGCTTTTCGTGGACGGAGGAATCGCGCAAGTTTAGCGGGTGATGCACCAACTTCCGGCCCTGGCGGCCGGAGGATGGCTGACAAGGCCGCTGAACGCTTAACGCTTAACGCTTAACGCTTAACGCTTAACGCTTAACGCTGTTCGCACCATCACCTACATCGTTTCTTAATGAAACGCCACTCACTTAAATGGAGAATCATCATGAACGACTACGCACGGTAACACCTGATCCCGCTTGTGTAGCGAACCCGTTTTTTCGTTACCAAAGAATCCTGCAGCTGCTCACGTGCTCATGGCACGCAATAACCGGAACAGTCCGACGCAGCTGCCCGACACAGCATCATCAATGGAGAAATAGCATGTCACTGCAAGATAAACTGGACGCATTCAAGGCCGACTTCAAGGCGGGCAAGCCGCCGTACAGCGCCCCTCCCGAAATCCATCCGATCATGGAGCGGGCCACCGCCGAACTCATTGCCACCGGCCAGGCCGGACGGGCGATCAAGGCCGGTGACCGTGCGCCGCAATTCAATCTGATCGATCAGGACGGTAACGCGGTTTCTTCGGCTGCGCTGCTTGACAAAGGGCCGCTGGTCGTGACCTTCTATCGCGGCGTATGGTGCCCGTACTGCAACCTCGAACTGCAGGCCTTGAATGAAGTGCTGCCTCAACTGCGATCGCATGGCGCCAGTCTCGTGGCCATTTCGCCGCAAACGGCCGTCAATAGCCGCAAATCGGTGCGCACCAACCAGCTCGACTTCCCGGTCCTGAACGATCAGGACAACAAGACCGCTGCTGCCTTCGGCCTGCGCTTCGCGCTGCCCGATTACCTCATCGATCTCTACAAGAAACTGAAAAACGACCTGCCGATGTTCAACGGCGATCCGAGCTGGACGCTGCCGATACCGGCACGCTACGTGATTGGCAAAGACGGCATCGTTCTGTACTCGGAAATCAATCCCGACTACACGCACCGCCCCGATCCGTCGGAGATGTTCCCGATTCTGGAAAAAGCGGCGAACGCTGCCTGATGCGAACGGCCGCGCCGCTGCGGTGGCGCGGCCACGACTTCCGCCGAGCCTGGAGAAAAAATGATTAAACGAACTTTTCTTGTCACCGGTGCCAGCAAGGGAATCGGATTGGCGTTGTCCGAACGATTGTCCCGTGCCGGCCACCAGGTTGTCGGCCTGGCCCGGGACAAGGCGGCCTTTCCTGGCGAGCTGGTATCGGTCGATCTGTCCGATAGAGCCGCCACCGGCAGCGTGCTCAAGGAGCTGAGTGCCCGATATGCATTTGACGGTGTCGTCAACAATGTCGCCCTGGTCCGACCGCAGTATGTGAACGAAGTCACCCTGGACGACCTGGACGACGTGCTTGCGCTGAACCTGCACCCCGCCGTGCAAACGGTGCAGGCCCTTCTGCCCGGCATGCGTTCCCGGAAGTGGGGCCGGGTAGTGAATATCTCGAGCCTGACCATCCTTGGTATCGTTCAGCGAACTGCCTATGCCGCTGCCAAGGCGGCCCTGGTGAGCTTCGCCAGATCCTGGGCGCTGGAGCTTGCCGCCACTGGCATTACGGTCAACGCCGTCGCGCCTGGTCCGACTGAAACCGAACTGTTCCGGGCCAACAACCCGCCCGGCAGCGAAGGCGAGCGTCGCTACCTGGCCGCTGTTCCGGCCGGGCGATTCGGCAAGCCTGATGAAATAGCGGCGGCGATTGCGTTCTTGCTGTCCGAGGACGCGGGGTTCATCACCGGCCAGACTCTGTTTGTCGATGGTGGCGCATCTATCGGCAAGGCCGCGATCTAGCACACTGGCCAGGGGGCTAGCCGGACGCCTTGGCCAGAGTCTCTTCGACAAACGCCACGAAGGCGCGCGTCTTCGATGTAACCAGTCTTCCGGAAGGAAAAACCGCCCATAGATCGACGGGCGGCAGCCGCCAGTCGGTCAATACCGGTCGCACGGTTCCCGCCGCCAGTTCCGGCGCAAACATCCATCGTGACGCGATTGCCAAGCCCATGTCGCCAAGAACGGCAGCGCGCATTCCCTCGGCGGCGCTCACACGAACGCGGCCCGACACGACGACGGTGGCTTCGGTTCCGCCCTGGCTGAACGACCACGATTCGCCTCCTCCGCGCTGCCAATAGACGATGGCCTGGTGCATACTCAACTCGGCAGGCGTTTGCGGTACGCCGGCACTGGAAAAATAAGCTGGTGTACCGACAACCAGCCTGGGACTTTGGGAAAGGTGGCGCGCCGTCATGGCCGAATCCTCAAGCGTCCCCATGCGCAGCGCGACATCGACCCCTTCTTCCAGCAAATTGATGTTCCGATCGTCGAGTATGATGTCGACTTTGAGATTCGGATGCTGGTCCAGGAAGGACTTCAGCGCCGGCAGGATATGCAAGCGCGCAAATGTCGCCGCGGCAGATACCCGCAGTCGGCCCGACAGGCTTTCCGACGATTCTCGCGCCGCTTGCTCGGCCTCGTTTGCATCCTCGATGACACGTCTGGCGTGTTCGTAGAAGCGTTGGCCGGCGTCGGTGGTCGTGAGGCCGCGCGTTGATCGTAACAGCAGGCGCGCACCCAGCCGTTCTTCGAGCTGAGCAATGGACTTCGACACTGCCGGCTGCCCGAGCTGGAGCCTGCGTGCAGCGCCGGAGAATGAGCCAGCCTCGACAACGTTGACGTAGGCTTCCATTGCGGCTAAGCGGTCCATGATCGTTTCCCCTTCTGTTCCGAGTAGGCGTCTATTATCCGTCTTTGATCGATCGACGGTCACCGGCAAAATGGGGTGGCTGCCTGATGACCGTCAAGGTGCGGATAGCTGATAACTTTACCGACGCATCTGTAGGCCCCATGGTCAATGGCCGTGACCTCGCGCCGAGTCCAGCAACAGGAATTGCGCAAAGGGATGCCGCCGGCCCGCACCGGCGGCATCCCTTCATGGCAGAAGCGCCGGTTTTCCCGGTGGTCAAGCCGCCTTGCCAGAGTAGAAGTTGTAGTCGGTATATCCACGAGCGTCGCCGCCATAAAACGTCGAGCGGTCGTAGCGATTCAGCGGGGCACCGAGTCGCAGGCGCTCGGGCAGGTCCGGGTTGGAAATGAACAGCCGGCCGAACGCCACCAGGTCGGCATCGCCCGCCGCAAGGATTTCCTCGGCGCTGTTACGCGTGAAGCCACCGGCCGCAACGAGCGTGCCCTTGAAAATGCGCCGCAGGTCTTTCGACGAAACCGAATCCTCTTGTGGCGCCACGTCTTCATTGCCACGGATTCGCGGTTCGACAACATGCAGGTACGCCACGTCATAAGCGTTCAGCCGCGCGGCGACATAACCGAATGTCGCCTGCGGATTACTGTCGAACATCGTGCCGTAGCGTCCGCTGGGTGACAGCCTGATCGCAACGCGACCGGGCCCCCACACCGACATGACGGCCTCCAGCGTTTCAAACAGGAAGCGTGCCCGGTTCTCGATCGGGCCGCCGTAGGCATCGTCACGATGGTTCGAGCCGTCCAATAGGAACTGGTCGATCAGATAGCCGTTGGCCGCGTGAAGCTCCACGCCGTCGAAGCCTGCGTCTTTCGCTCGGGCGGCGCCTTGCCGGAACTGCTCCACGATGCCGGGAATCTCGTCAAGCGCCAACGCACGCGGCATGATCTGTTCGACTTCGATGATCTGACCCTGATCGTCACGTACTGCGGCGTGCTCTTCGGCGCGCAATGCCGAAGGAGCGACAGGGGTCTGGCCGTTCGTGTTGGCCGGGTGTGCCTGGCGTCCTGCGTGCCACAGCTGCAGGAAGATGCGGCCGCCTCTGGCATGCACGGCATCGGTTACGCGCTTCCAGCCTTTCACCTGGGCATCGGTATAGATGCCTGGGGCGCCGACGTAAGCGATGCCCAGCGACGAGACCGCAGTTGCGTCGGTGATCAGTAAACCTCCCTTTGACGCGCGCTGGGAATAGTACTCGACCATCAGGTCCCCGGGAACATCGCCAGCCTCGGTACGCATGCGCGTCAGTGGTGCGAGCACCACGCGATGCTTGAGTTCATAGGGACCGACCACGGTGCTGCTAAATAGCTTGCTCATTTCGCCATCCTTGTGTTGGTTGCAGAATGGCGAATCATCGGTGCAGGCGCGACCGAGCGGAAGAGTCCTGGGGGCAATAGCTGCCATTCCAGGATGGAATAGCGGCTTCTCCGGAAAACCTTCATCCCGTTCCAGGGGAATAGCTTTTATCGGCAGGATCCGTCTTCCCCGGAAGGGCAGCCCTGTTCACGCGCATCAATTACGCACCGGATGGCAAAAGATCGTGCATGTACCGTGTCTGCGCTTTGAGCGATGCGGAGCGCATGTTCGCATTGAACGAATCGT
This sequence comes from uncultured Noviherbaspirillum sp., assembly GCA_966211585.1. Classification (GTDB taxonomy): domain Bacteria; phylum Pseudomonadota; class Gammaproteobacteria; order Burkholderiales; family Burkholderiaceae_D; genus Noviherbaspirillum. The sequence goes on from CBIHNU010000002.1 coordinate 80,847, forward strand.
CCGCAATCCCACGCGTTATTCGATCGCGGACATTACGCACTTCGGCCGGATCCGGCATCGTATCTATCCGGACCTCGAGTCGGCCGATACGCCGAATGTCATGCACGGACATGACACGGTGTTGGTGTGGGGGGGTGTTCCATCAACAGCGATCCGACCGCCGGACCGCTGTTGCACTCCTGTCAGATATCAAAGAACACCGTCTCGCCTTCACCCTGAATCACGATATCGAAGCGATACACCACCTCTCCGTCGCGCTCGCTGCGCTCGGCAATCAGCGTCTTGCGCCGCACTTCCCATTCGATCATGTTCAGCACCGGGTCTTTCGCATTCGCCGCCGCTTCATCCGAAAAATACATGCGCGTGTTCAGGCCGACATTGATGCCGCGCGCAACGATCCAGAAGTTCACATGCGGTGCCATCACGCGGCCGTTGCGGCCTTCGACCGGGCCGGGTTTGATGGTGTCGAAGGTATATACGCCGGTCTCGAAATCGGAACAGCCACGGCCCCAGCCGCGGAAGCCGTCATCCAGGTCCTTGTGCTGCCGATCGGCCGGATGGTTGTAGCGGCCGGCCGCATTGGCCTGCCAGATTTCGATCAGCACGTCGCGCACCGGCGTGCCGGAGCCGTCGAATACGCGGCCTTCGATGCGGATGCGTTCGCCTTTCGTATCCGGCCCGGCCAGCATGTTGCTGAAATTCTTTTCGAAGATGTCGAAGCCGGCCTGCTTCGGCGCGAGGCCGATGTGCACATACGGGCCTGCGGTTTGCGACGCGGTTTCGCGCAATTGGTTGAGCTGGTTCAGCATCATTTGGCTCCCTGCAGATTGTTTTCGAAGAGCGTCGCGCGCGCGCCGCGCAGCACGATGTCGAAGCGATAGGCGAGGCTGTCGAGCTGCACCGCCGCGCTGCGGTCGAGTTGCGCGATCAGGCCGCGCACCGATTCCTCATCCGGAATCGAACGCAGGATCGGGCAGCTTGCGATCAGCGGGTCGCCTTCGAAATACAGTTGCGTGACGAGGCGCTGCGCCCACGCATCGCCCGAGATCGCGTAATGGATGTGCGCCGGCCGCCAGTCGTTGACACGGTTGCGCCACGGGTAAGGGCCCGGCTTGATGGTGCGATAGAAGTAGTAGCCGTTGTCGTCGGTCAGCATGCGGCCACAGCCGCCGAAGTTCGGGTCGATCGGTGCGAGGTAGCGGTCGTTCTTGTGCCGGTAGCGGCCGCCGGCATTGGCCTGCCACACTTCGACCAGCGCGTTGCGCACCGGACGGCCGAACTCGTCGCGCACGAAGCCGTGCACGATGATGCGCTCGCCGATCGGCAGGCCGTCCTTCGCGTAATTCATGATCAGGTCGTTGTCGAGCGAGCCGAGTTCGTCAGCGCGGAATTGCGGGCCGGTGATTTCGGACAGCGAATTCTGCAGCGAGATCAGCGCGTTCTTCGGCGAACGCAGCACGCTGGTCTTGTAGTCGGGCGCGTAGGCCGGCGGATGGATGCCGCGGTCGCGCTGCAGGTATTCGACGGGGGTGGGGGCTTGCATGGAATTCTCCTGTCTGGGTTTCTGCGCTTAATTTAATCCTGAATAATATTCATGTAAATTGAATTAAGGCGCAGTTATTGATAACCTGAGGTAATGGAAAAAGACCTGTTCAAAAGCCGCATCCGGCTGCGTCATCTGGATTGCTTCGTGGCCGTCGCGCAGGAGCGCAATCTTGGCCGGGCGGCGCTGCGGATGAACCTGACGCAACCAGCGATCTCGAAAACCCTGTCCGAGCTGGAACAGATCGTCGGCGCGCGCCTGCTCGAACGAAACCGGCAGGGCGCCCGGCTGACGCGCGACGGCGAAATTTTTCTCGCACATGCGGTCCCGGTGTTGGAAGCGCTCGATGCGGCCCGCAACGCAGTCGGTCCGCAGCAGGCGCCGCACACCGAAGCAGTGTATGTCGGCGCGCTGCCGACCGTCGCGCCGGACCTGCTGCCGGGCGCGCTGCAACTGTTTCGCGCCAGCCACCCGGATGCGCGGGTGACGATTCACACCGCGGCCAACGCGCCATTGCTGCAGATGTTGAGAGCGGGTGAAGTGGATTTCGTGCTGGGCCGGATGGCCGATCCGCAGATGACGGTCGGGCTGGCGTTCGAGTTGTTGTACATGGAGCCGCTGGTTCTCGTTGTGCGCACCGGCCATCCGGTGGCAGCGAAGGCGCGGCCTTCGCTGAACGACGTGGTGCGCTATCCGCTGATCGTCGCCGCGAAGGGAACGATTCCGCGCCACAACACCGAAAGTTTTCTGCAATCGCGCGGACTGAAGCTGCCGCCGAATTGCACCGAGACGCTATCGGTATCGGTCGCGCAGCGGATTGCCGCGCAATCGGACGCGGTCTGGTTCACGCCGGCCGGCGCCGCGCGCGATCTTGTGGCGAGCGGCACGTTGAAGCAGCTGAAGGTATCGACCACCGGTACCGAAGAACCGGTCGGGCTGCTGCACCGGAGCGAAGGCAACCAGCCGACGGCGGTGCAGGCCTTGATGCGTATCCTGCGCGACGCCGCCGTCGCGCGGCGCATCTCAGCGTGATGGCGCCGCGCGCGCCTGTCCGCTGATTTTCCACAGCGCGAAACTCGACACCAGTCCGACCAGCATGCCGCAGGCCAGCTTGAACGCGCTGTCGAACAGCAGCGGCGCCACCAGGCCAGACACCAGCGCGAACATCAGCATCTGGGTGAACGACTGCAGCGACGCCGCCAGCCCGCGATTTTCCGGGAACAGGTCGAGCAGCATCAGCGTGACGGCGGGCGTCGCGAGCGCCAGGCCGAATGCGTACAGCATCAACGGCAGCACCGCCCACGGCACCGCCGCTGCGAACACGAAGTTGTAGCTCACGTTCAGCACGGCGGCGGCGGCCATGATCAGATAGCCGCCGGCGATCAGCCGGGTAGCTGTGACGTGCGGCCCGATCCGCACCGCCACCGCGGAGCCGATCATCATGCCGCTGATCAACGGAATGAACATCCATGCGAACGCGGTCTCCGGCAGATGCAGGATGTTCATCACGAAATTCGCCGCCGAGCCGATATACAGCGCGAAGCCGCTGAATACGATTCCCATCGCCGACGCCAGCAACAGGAAGCGCGGATGGCGCAGCACCTTCCAGTAATTGGCTGCAATCGCGATCGGATGAAACGGGTGGCGCGCATCGCGCGGCAGGCTTTCCGGCAGCGCGCGATAGCAGATGATGAACATCAGCGTACCGAAGCTGCCGAGAAACAGAAAGATCGAACGCCAGCCGAAGGTCACATGCAGCCAGCCGCCGAGCACCGGCGCAATCGCCGGCGCCAGGCCGAACACCATCATCATGTAGGCCAGCACGCTTTGCGCCTCGGCGCCGGATGCGCGGTCGCGCACGATCGCGCGGCTGACCACCGTGCCGCCGCCCGCCGCCAGGCCCTGCAAGCCGCGAAAGACCAGCAGCCAGCCGAAGCTCGGCGCGAACGCCGCGCCGAAACTCGCGGCCGCGTAAATCGCGAGCGTGATCAGGATCACCGGACGGCGGCCGAACGAATCGGACAGCGTGCCATAGAACAGCATCATGAATGCGAACGCAAACAGGAACACGCTGAGCGTCTGCTGCACCAGCAGCTGGTCGACATCGAAGCTTTTTCCGATTGCATGAAACGACGGCAGATAGGTATCGATCGCCAGCGGGCCGACCATGGTCAGGCCGGCAAGAATGGTGGTTGTTGATTTTTTCATTGGCGCGTTGTCCCGGCGAAGCATGCATGCCGGGATGATTTTGAGAACCCGTCATCGTACAGCGAAATGCGGCAGGCATTTTTCTGATGCCGATTCCGCCTGTCATTCGATGGCGGCCGGCAACGCCGATTGCGCTCCGCTGGTAACATGAATGAAGAAATCAATGCAACGGCTGGCAGGATTTTACGCAGTCGAAGGCCTGTAAAAAACATGAAAAGGAACATGGCATGAGTACCCTTGCAGATGCAAAAACGTCGCTGCACCCGCTGGACGCGGCAACATTGTTGACGCCGCCCGAAGCGGGCATGACCGATGAAGCCGGCATGATCTATCGCGGCCATACCAGCGCGGCCTACGCGAACATGGTCGGCCCGTTCGGCGGCATCATTACCGCGACCCTGCTCAATGCGGTCCTGTCGCATCCGCAGCGTCTCGGCGATCCGGTCGCCCTGACCGTCAATTTCGCCGGACCGATCGCGGACGGCGAATTCGCCGTCACCGCCCGGGTGCTGCGAACCAACCGCACCACGCAACACTGGTATGTAGAACTGGCCCAGGGCGACCAGGTCGGCGCCACCGCCACCGCCGTGTTCGCGACCCGCAGGGATACCTGGGGCGCGACCGAAGCGCGGTTTCCCGCGGCGCCCGCCGCATCGGGCATCGAGCGCGAAGCGCCGATCGGCAGGGCGGCCTGGACCAAAGCCTACGACATGCGCTTCGTGCAGGGCCGGCTCGACCTTGCGGCACAAGGCGCCGAAGGCAAGGACTCGGTCAGCACGCTATGGATACGCGACGAGCCACCGCGCCCGCTCGATTTCCTTGCGCTGTCCGCGATCTGCGACGCGTTCTTCCCGCGCATTTTCATCCGGCGTCCGCAATGGGTCGCGGCCGGCACGGTCTCGCTGACCATTCATTTTCACGCAGACCCCGAGACGCTCAAGGCGCAAGGCACGCGGCCGGTGCTCGGCACCGCGCGCGCGCTGCATTTCGGGAAAGGGTATTTCGATCAGACCGCGGAGGTGTGGAGCGACGATGGCCATCTGCTCGCCGCCAGCCATCAGGTCGTGTATTACAAGGAATAGGGCCAGCGCTACAGCGAAGACCTCATGCGCCGGGCAGGCGGCGGCGTGTCACGCCTTGCGCAGATAACAGGCCTTCAGCATGAAGCTGCCCGTGTCCATCTTGCAGTCCACTTCATGGTCGCCGTCGACCAGGCGAATGCTCTTGACCTTGGTGCCCATTTTCAGCGTGATCGACGAACCCTTGACCTTCAGGTCCTTGATCAGCACGACTGCGTTGCCATCAGCCAGCACATTGCCGTTCGCATCCTTCACCACGGCGTCCGCGCCGTCATCCGCCTGGGCCGTCGTCACCATCGGCCATTCGTGACCGCAGTCGGCGCAAACATAATTCGCACCGTCCGGGTAGGTGTTTTCCATTGCGCATTGCGGACAGGCCGGGATCATGGACATAGCTTCTTTCAAGGTAAGACGAGGGGGCTGAAGTATAGCCGAGTACCGAGACGTATCCAGGCGTGGACGATTAGGCGGCATCCTTTAAGATGCTTGGAAGTTCGATGTTCCAAGTGAAGGATTCTTCTCAAGGGCCAATGAACGATTCCCTCCTCCTGCAAGGGGGAGGGTTAGGGTGGGGGTGGGATGCTGGAGGTATCAAATCCCTATCTCCAGCGTGCTATCCCCCATCCCAAGCTTCCGCCATCTGCAAGGGAAAGCATCATCCGACATGGCTTGAGGGGGCGCTAATGCTTTCGCGGATGATGTCCCGCAGTCGCTGGCAAGCTGCTTGCGGCTCCGCTTCCGCACGGTGCACCGCAAGGGCGAGAGCCGGCAATACCGGCAGGCCGGATTCTTTCGATCGAAGGACGCGCAAGTTGGCCGTCAATCCGAATTCGGTACGGACCGTGACGCCGAGTCCTGCGGAAACCGCTGCCCAGATGCCGCTGAGGCTGGGGCTGGTGAAAACGAGGCGCCACGGTATGCCGGCACGATCCAGCGCTTCGGTGGCGAGGGTCCGCATCAGGCAGGGCGCTTCGAACGCGATCAGAGGGACCGGCTCATTTCGTTCCAGCCATTGGCCTGACGACCGGCGCGCACTGCCGATCCACTGCAGCGGGTAGGTTCCCATTGCTTCCATGTGCGGCGTATCGCTTCCCGCATACCATGCCAGCGCCAGGTCGAGCTGCCCCATTTGCACCTGCCTGACCAACTCGGTATTGCGCGCAACCTTGGCCTCGATGCGTACGCCGGGATGACTGCGGGTAAATCGCCCCAGCACCTCGGGCAGCAGATGTTCGCCGAAATCCTCCTGCAGGCCAAGGCGAACCCAGCCTTCCAGTTCCAATCCGCGTACCGCCATCGCCGCATCGTCATTCAGTTCGAGCATGCGGCGCGCGTAACTGAGCAATACCTCTCCCGCGTCCGTCAGCGCCATGCCGCGTCCCGATTTGCGCAGGATTTTCGTGCCGGCCTGTTCTTCCAGTTTCTTGAGCTGGGCGCTCACGGCCGAGCTCGAACGTCCGAGCCTGTCGGCCGCCTTGGCAAAGTTGCCCAGTTCCATGCCGAGGCTGAAGCTGCGCAGCGCGTCCAGGTCGAAGTTGATTTTCCGCATGCGATCGTCCTGATTTTCTGAATCGTCAATTCAAAACTTTCTGATTTTCATAACTATCGTCTGCAATTACGCTAACGCTGTCAAGTACACCACCGAGGAGAAATACGATGAGCGCATTGATAGGAACGGCGCAGAAAGCGCTGGGCGGCATCACGCCGAAGCTGGCGGAGGTGACCGATACCGTCCTGTTCGGCGATATATGGGAGCGTCCGGCACTGTCGAAACGCGATCGAAGCCTGATTACCGTTTCGGCTCTGACGGCGCTGTACAGACCGGAACAGTTGACGTTTCATCTGGCAAAGGCGCTCGAACACGGACTGACGGTGGAAGAGCTGGCGGAAGCCATCACCCATCTCGCCTTTTATGCGGGATGGCCGGCAGCCGCAACGGCGGCAAAGCTGCTTGAGAATGTATCTGCGCCGACGGCGCACGCGTCCTGACACAGGGAGGTCATGCCATGCCTTATGCCCGCATCTCGCTATTGAAAGGGAAGTCGCCCGCGTATTTGCAGGCGCTGTCGGACAACCTGCATCGTGCACTCGTGGAGACGTTCGGCGTGCCGGCGGACGACCGCTTTCAAGTCATTCATCAGCATGCGCCGGAAGAGCTGGTCTTCGATCGGCACTATCTGGGCGGACCACGTTCCGACGGCCATGTGCTGATCGCCATCACGGCCGGCAAGCCGCGTGAAACCTGCGTCAAGCAGACGTTCTATCGACGGCTGGTCGCATTGCTGGGCGACGCGCCCGGCATTCGGCCGGAAGACGTGATGGTCGTGATCACTACGACAGGATTGGACGACTGGTCGTTCGGTGGCGGCGTTGCATCCATGCTGCCTGCTGCCACGGAGGTATCCCAATGATCGCGATGCAATACAGCTTCCCGCTTCCTGCCGACTACGACATGAGCATCATCGACCGTCGGATCGCCGAGAAAGGGCAGATGACGGATGGCTTTCCCGGCCTGCTGTTCAAGGCGTACCTGAGCGATCGCAATGCGGCGATGCCGCCGCCGCATCGTGAAAATCTGTACGCGCCGTTTTACCTGTGGCAGACCGTCGAGGGAATGAATGCGTTTTTGTGCGGGCCGGGTTTTGCCGGCGTATCGCAGGCGTTCGGATGGCCTTCCGTGAAGACGTGGTCGGTCTGGCACGCGAGGATATCTCCTCTGGTTGCCGGCGCCGGCTTTGCCACGCGCGAGGTGATGCCCATCTCGCCTTACGCGGCGCTGGACGCGCTGCGAGCGGCCGAGGTGCAGCGAGCGGACGAGCGCATGGCCGAACACGGTGCATTGGCAACGGTCGTAGGATTCGAGCCCGCGAACTGGACCCTGGTGCGCTTTCAACTCTGGGCCGAGCATCCGACGATAGAGCTGAATCCGGACGATCGCCTCTATGCGGTCGGCCACGTATCCACCGTATGAACCGGATTTTCGAAGGAGGCATGGCGCGTGGTCACTGCTTCACCCGCTGTGTCATCCGCTGCTTCACTTGTTATTTCACGCGCTGCTTTTCCAGCTTGCGTGCCAGCGTGCGCCGGTGCATGCCGAGCCGGCGCGCCGTTTCGGAGATGTTGAAGCCGGTCTCGCGCAGCACTTCATGGATGCGTTCCCATTCGAGCGTCTTGATCGAGCTGGCGCGGTTGGTGAGTTCGACTTCGGCGCTTCCGGCGACATGGTCGAACGCGGCTTCGATGTCATCGGTGTTGGATGGCTTGGCCAGATAGTGGCAGGCACCGAGCTTGATCGCTTCGACGGCAGTGTTGATGCTGGCAAATCCGGTCAGGACCACGATCAGCATGTTCGGATCGTGCTGGTGCAACATCTGCACGCAGGCGAGCCCGGAGGTGTTGTCGTTCAGTTTCAGGTCGACCACCGCATGGGTCGGCGAATGCTGTTGCAGCAATTCTGCGGCGGCGTCGAGGCTCGCCGCGTGCAGCACCTTGTAGCCGCGGCGCTCGAACGAGCGGCCGAGCGCGCGGGCGAACGCGGCGTCGTCTTCGATGATCAGCAGCAGGCGCTCAGGCGGCATGCGCTTCGCCCTCCGTGATTGCGATCGCCGTCAGCGGCAGCGTCAGTTGCACCACTGCGCCGCCTTCGGCGCGATTGCGCGCGGTGACCGTGCCGCCCAGCTTGCGCGCGACGTTGACGACCAGGAACAGTCCCAGTCCGGCGCCGGGCCGGCCCTTGCTCGACTGGTAGGGCTTGCCGAGTTGCGCCAGCATCGCGGGCGCGAAGCCGGGGCCGGCATCCGTCACCGACAAGGTCAGTGCATCGCCATCGTGCGTGGCTTCCAGGCTGACCCATCCGGGCGACGCTTCGAGCGCATTGTCGAGCACGTTGAAGATCATCTGTTTCAGCGCGGAATCGAACACCACGGGAAGATCCTGCCGGATCCGGTTTTGATAGACGAACGATGCAATCGGCCGGCTGTTGCGCCACTCCCGCGCCAGGTCGTTCAGGAAGCTGCTGATGGTCGTCTTCAGCGCCGATTCGCCGCGCGCCTCGCCCGCCGACAGCAGAATGCCGCTGACGATGGTTTTGCAGCGCTGCAACTGGGCCTGCATTTCCGTCATCTCTTCCTGCAGGTCGGGGTTCTCGTTGAATTCCGGCATGTGCCGCCAGTCGCCGAGAATCACCGACAGCGTCGCCAGCGGCGTGCCGAGTTCGTGTGCGGCGCCCGATGCCAGGAGGCCCATGCGCACGATGTGCTCTTCCTCCACCGCCTGCCGGCGCAGGTCGGCAATCTGGGCGTCGCCGGCGCGCAGATTGCGCGTGATGCGGGTGATGAAAAACACCAGCAGCGAGGCGTTGAGCAGGAAGCAAAGCAGCATGCCATCGACGTACAGCGTGGGAAAGCTGCGGCCGGGTTCGAGCGGCAGTGTCAGCGGTTCGGAAAACAGCGACAAGCCGGCCAGGCATAGCGTGGTGATGGCGACGATGGTCCAGGTCGACCAGCGCTCCAGCAGGACGGCGCTGAGGATCACCTGCAGCAAATAGAGAAACGCGAACGGATTGGTGGCGCCGCCGCTGAAATACAACTGCGCGGTCAGGCTGCCGACGTCCACCAGCAGCGCAAGGAACAACTGGCTGTTGGCCACGGCCCGCTGCTCCTGCCAGCGCAGGTGGCTGGCGATGTTGAATGCCACCAGGCAGGCCAGCACCGCGATCATTTGCGGCAGGTGAAGGCGGATGCCGAGGCCGACGGTAACGAAGGAGATGGTGGTGATCTGTCCGATCACGGCCAGCCAGCGCAGCTGGATCAGCTGCAGCATGTTGTCGTGACCGGCGGCGTTTTCAACGCGCGCCGCCGCCAATCGCACCGTCATGTTTTCCTGGTCCGGTGCCGTTTCATGTTTGCCTGCCATCGTCAATATCCCCGTCAAACCCATCGGCACGGGGGCCGGCACGTCCGCGCCGGGGTTTGCGACGCTTGCGTTCTTCGCGCGCCACCAGCAGGCTGGCGCCGGCCACCATCAAGGCGAGAGCATACCAAGTTAGCGCATACAGCAAGTGATTGTTGTGGAACGCGATGACGGTCAGGCCGCCGACCGGCGCGGCGGGGCCGGTTTCCTGGCCCGCATCCGCGTCGACGAAGTAGGGCGCGACATGGGTCAGGCCGCGTGCGGCGGCGATCGCCCGGACATCGCGCGAATACCAGCGATCAGTGGCAGGATTGTTATCGCGCAGAAAGCCGCCGCCCGGCTCGCTGATGCGCAACAACCCGGTCACGGTGGACACTTGACGCGCGTCTTCAGGGGCTCGAACCGGCGCATTCGTGCGAATGAAGCCGCGATTGACCAGCACCACGTTGCCATCCGCCTCGCGCAGCGGCGTCAGCAGCCAGTAGCCGCTGCCGAGCTCGGTCGAAGCCTGGACTTTCGTGCTGAGTTTGTAGAGAAATGTTCCCGACAGACGCACATGCCGGTATTCGTCGCTTTCGGCGGTGATGGCCGGCCAGCGCGCGGGGTCGGGGGCGGGAACGGGGGCGGCGTGCACCCGCTGGTCTACCCGTTCGATCAGGGCGAGTTTCCATTGCAGCCGGTAAAGCTGCCATGTTCCGAGCGCGACCAATCCGCCAAATGCAAGCACCGCACATGCGGCCAGTGCCAGCAGTGCGGCGAGTGAGCGTCGGTGCGGCGCGGCCTGTTGCGATGCCGCACCGTCCCGCTGCGCCGTCATGGCATGTCGCGCATCTCGTGCATCTGATGCGCGGTATCGGTCATCATGCCCGGCATCATGTTGTGGTTCAGGTGGTACATCACCCACAGCGAGCCGCTCAGCAGGATGACGACGAGCACGACGGTAAAGATCAGCGCCAGCATCGACCAGCCGCCCTCGGCCTTCGAGTTCATGTGCAGGAAATAGATCATATGAACCACGATCTGCACCGCGGCGAAGGCGAGAATCACCAGCGCGGTGGTGCTCGACTTGTCGAACACCTTGCCCATCACCAGCCAGAACGGAATCGCGGTCAGGATCACCGACAGCAGGAAGCCGATGGTGTAGCTTTTCACGCTGCCGTGATCGGCGTGGTCGTCATGACCGTGATGATGCATGTCGTTGTGATGCTCGCTCATGGCAGCACTCCCATCAGGTACACAAAGGTGAAGACGCCGATCCAGACCACGTCGAGGAAGTGCCAGAACATCGATAGGCACATCAGGCGGCGGCGGTTTTCCGGTTTCAGGCCGTGGCGGCTCAACTGGAACATCAGCGTCACCAGCCAGACGATGCCGAAGCTCACGTGCAGGCCGTGCGTGCCGACCAGTGCGAAGAACGAGGTCAGGAAGCCGCTGCGCTGCGGGCCCGCGCCTTCATGGATCAGGTGCGCGAATTCGCTCAGTTCCAGCGCGATGAACGCGGCGCCAAACAGGCCGGTGATCGCCAGCCAGACCAGTGTGCTGCGCAGCCGGTTGCGCTGCGATTCCAGCATCGCGAAGCCGTAGGTGATCGACGACAGCAGCAGGAACGCCGTGTTTAGTGCGACCGTCGGCAGCTCGAACAGTTCAGCGCCCGACGGGCCGCCCGCATAGTTGCGTCCCAGCACCGCATAGGTCGCGAACAGGCAGGCGAAGACCAGGCAGTCGCTCATCAGGTAGATCCAGAAACCGAGCAGGGTGCCGTTTTCCGGATGATGTTCGCGCACGTAAAAGCGCGCGCTCGGATCGGCGCTCATGGCGCCGGCAGAAGTGGCAGTGATCTCAGACATAACTTTCCAGCAAACGGGTGCGAGCATTCTCGGTGCGGACGACTTCGTCGACCGGGATGTAATAGTCGCGGTTGTAATTGAAGGTATGGATGATGATTGCGGCCAGCATCGCGGCGAAGCCGAGGCCGGCGACCAGCCACATCTGCCAGATCAGCGCAAAGCCGACACCGGCGCTCAGCGCGGCGATGATGAAGCCTGCGGCCGTGTTCTTCGGCATGTGGATCGCCACGAAGCCGTCACGCGGACGCTCGTACTGATGCTTCTTCATGTCGGCCCAGGTGTCGTTGTCGTAGACGCGCGGCGTGAACGCGAAGTTGTAGTCGGGCGGCGGCGACGAGGTTGACCATTCCAGTGTGCGGCCGTTCCACGGGTCACCGGTTACGTCGCGCAGCTTTTCGCGGTTCTTGAAGCTGACGTAGAACTGGATCAGCATCGAGCCGATGCCAAGCGCGATCAGCACGGCGCCGAGCGCGGCGATCTGGAACCAGATCTGCAGCGACGGATCCTCGAAGTGGCTCATGCGGCGCGTCACGCCCATCAGGCCGAGCACGTACAGCGGCATGAACGCGAGGTAGAAGCCGCTCACCCAGAACCAGAATGAGCACTTGCCCCAGAATGCGTCGAGTTTGTAGCCGAAGACTTTCGGGAACCAGTAGTTGATGCCGGCGAACGCGCCGAACACCACGCCGCCGATGATCACGTTATGGAAGTGCGCGATCAGGAACAGGCTGTTGTGCAACACGAAGTCGGCCGGCGGCACAGCCAGCAGCACGCCGGTCATGCCGCCGATCACGAAGGTGATCATGAAGGCGACGGTCCACATCATCGGCAGCTCGAAGCGGATGCGGCCGCGATACATCGTGAACAGCCAGTTGAAGATCTTCGCGCCGGTCGGGATCGAGATGATCATCGTCGTGATGCCGAAGAACGAGTTCACGCTCGCGCCGGAGCCCATCGTGAAGAAGTGGTGCAGCCAGACCAGGTAGGACAGGATCGTGATGACCACGGTCGCGTACACCATCGAGGTATAGCCGAACAGGCGCTTGCCGGAGAAGGTGGACACCACTTCCGAGTAAATGCCGAACACCGGCAGCACCAGGATGTAGACCTCGGGGTGGCCCCAGATCCAGATCAGGTTCACGTACATCATGGCGTTGCCGCCGAGGTCGTTGGTGAAGAAGTTGGTGCCGAACACGCGGTCCAGCGACAGCATCGCGAGCACGGCGGTCAGCACCGGGAAGGCGGCGACGATCAGCACGTTGGTGCACAGCGAGGTCCAGGTGAACACCGGCATCTTCATCATCGTCATGCCGGGTGCGCGCATCTTCACGATGGTCGCGATCAGGTTGATGCCCGACAGCAGCGTGCCCACGCCGGCGATCTGCAGCGACCAGATGTAGTAGTCGACGCCGACGTCCGGGCTGGACAGGATGCCCGACAGCGGCGGATAGGCGAGCCAGCCGGTGCGCGCGAATTCGCCGACGAACAGCGATGCCATGGTCAGGCCGGCACCGAAGGTGGTCATCCAGAAGCTGAAGTTGTTCAGGAACGGGAAGGCCACGTCGCGCGCGCCGATCTGCAGCGGCACCACGTAGTTCATGAAGCCGGTGACCAGCGGCATCGCGACGAAGAAGATCATGATCACGCCGTGCGCGGTGAAAATCTGGTCGTAGTGGTGCGGCGGCAGGAAGCCGTTCGAATCGCCGAACGAGATCGCCTGCTGCGCGCGCATCATCAATGCATCGGCAAAGCCGCGCAGCAGCATCACGAGACCCAGCACGATATACATGATGCCGATCTTCTTATGGTCGATGCTGGTGACCCAGTCGCGCCACAGCGGACCCCACAGCCGGTAATAGGTCAGCGCGCCGAGCACCGCGATGCCGCCGATGGCGACCATGATGAAGGTGCCCAGCAGGATGGGCTCGTGAAACGGGATGGCGTCCCAGCTCAGCCGGCCGAAAATGAGCTTCGTCAGATCAATGTGGTCTAGCATGCTTACTCTTGATGAGAATGGGAAAGCGAGGTGGATGCCTCGGCGCAGATTTGCGCAATGGATGCGCTGGCGTTGGCCTTGCGCAGGTTTTCATAGGCGACGGCGGCCTTGGCGCGATTGGCGTTGTTGGCCATCATCTGGTCCATGCATGTGGTGCCCGGTGCCACGCAACGGTTGACGATGGCGTTGAACAGGTCGGGCGCGACGCCGCCGTAGCGGTGCACCGGTTCGCGCTCGCTGGGCTTTTCCAGCGCCAGATAATCGGCACGGCTCAGCGTGTCGCCGCCGGCTTTGGTTTTCTGCACCCAGCTATCGAAATCTTCGTTGCTGACGCCGTGGTACTTGAAGCGCATGTGCGAGAAGCCGGCGCCGCTGTAGTTCGCCGAAAAACCTTCATACACACCGGCCTTGTTGATGACCGCGTTCAGGGTGGTTTGCATGCCCGGCATCGCATAGATCTGGCCTGCCAGCGCAGGGATGTAGAACGAGTTCATCACAGTCGATGCGGTGATCTTGAAGCGCACCGGCACGTCGACCGGCGTGACCAGCTCGTTGACCGTCGCGATGCCTTGCTCCGGATAGATGAACAGCCATTTCCAGTCGAGCGCGACCACCTGCACCTCCAGCGGCTTGGTGCCGGTGGCGATCGGCCGGTGCGCATCGATGCGGTGCAGCGGCCGGTACGGGTCGAGCAGGTGGGTGCTGATCCAGGTCAGCAGGCCGAGCGCGATGATGATCAGCAGCGGGGCGCCCCAGATCACCAGTTCCAGCTTGGTCGAGTGATCCCATTCCGGGTCGTAGGTCGCCTCGGTATTGCTTTGTCGGTAGCGCCACGCGAACAGCAGGGTCAGGATGATCACCGGGACGATGATCAGCAGCATCAGCAAGGTCGACACGAGAACAAGGTGACCCTGCTGGGCAGCGATGTCGCCGGAGGGATTCATCACTACGGTATTGCAGCCCGCTAGCAGGAAAACAGGCAGGAGCAGCAGTGGGCGTCGTTTGGTTAGCAGAGGCATGCTGGAGTGTCAAGGACGTGGATCAAGATCGTGATACTCTACTAGCGCTGCTCCGCGTTTGCGATTGGACATTTTGTCCTACCCTTGCGGGCGATATTTGAATAGACTTGGCGTGTAAGCCGAACGAGACTCACTGGAGGAGCAATCAATATGTCAAGCACAAGCATCCACGGCGGCGCGCTGCCCGGTAATCCTTCCCCGCATTCCCGCGCCGGCGAACACCGCGGCGCCCATGACGAGCACGCATCGATCGAACCCGGGGAAATTGCGATCGGGGTGGTGATCGGGCGGGCTTCCGAATATTTCGATTTCTTCGTCTATGCGATTGCCTCGGTGCTGGTATTTCCGTCAGTTTTCTTTCCGTTCGAGCAAAAGCTGGAAGGCACGTTGTATGCGTTCCTGATTTTCTCTTTTGCCTTTATTGCAAGACCCTTCGGCACCGTGATCTTCATGGCCATCCAGCGCCGCTTCGGGCGCGAGGCCAAGCTGACGATCGCACTCTTCCTGCTGGGCATTTCCACCGCCGGCATCGCTTTCCTGCCGACTTACGAACATCTCGGTTTCGCAGCGATCGTCTTGCTGTCGATCCTGCGCTTCGGCCAAGGGATCGCGCTCGGCGGTTCGTGGGACGGCCTGCCTTCGCTGCTGGCGCTGAACGCGCCGGAGAACAAGCGCGGCTGGTACGCGATGCTCGGTCAGTTGGGTGCACCGGTCGGCTTCATCATCGCCGCCGCGCTGTTTTCCTTCCTGCTGTCGCACCTGGCCACCGAAGACTTCCTGGACTGGGGCTGGCGCTATCCGTTCTATGTCGCATTCGCGATCAATGTGGTGGCATTGTTTGCCCGCCTGCGCCTGGTGTCGACCAATGAATATGCGCGCCTGCTGGACGAGCACGAACTGGAGCCGGTCAGCGTCGCCGAAATGACGCAATCGCAGGGCCGTAACGTGGTGATCGGCGCACTGGCCGCGCTGGCCAGTTATGCATTGTTTCACCTCGTCACGGTGTTCCCGCTGTCCTGGATCAGTCTGTATTCGACCCGCTCGGTCAGCGAGTTCCTGGATCTGCAGATGACCGGTGCGATGCTGGCCGCGTGCGGCGTGGTTGCTTCGGGCCTGATCGCCGACCGTGTCGGCCGGCGCACCACGCTCGGCGTGCTGGCCTGCCTGATCGCCGTGTTCAGCGGATTCGTGCCGACGCTGATGGACGGCGGCGACCTCGGGCAAAATGTGTTCCTCGCGCTCGGCTTCCTGCTGCTCGGCTTGTCTTACGGCCAGGCAGCCGGCGCCGTCACCGCGAACTTCCCGGCGAAGTACCGCTATACCGGTGCTGCGCTGACTTCCGATCTGGCATGGCTGGTGGGCGCCGGCTTCGCGCCGCTGGTCGCGCTCGGCCTGTCCGCGCATTTCGGCCTCGCGTATGTCAGTCTTTACTTGCTGTCGGGCGCCGCGGGCTCGCTGGCGGCGCTCAGCCTGAATCGCGCGCTGGAAATTCGCGACTGATCAGTGGTGCCGGATGGCGGCGCGGCTTGCCAAAGTCTCAGCCGCCGACCACGCTGTAGTGGCCGGCATTGCTTTCCAGCCAGCGGCGTGACAGGTCGCTTTGCTGTTGCGACGGATGGAAATCGGGGCGGAAGTATTCGCGCCACGCGGGATAGTTCTGGCGCAGCAGCCCGCGCTTGCCGAACAGCCAGGTTGCCGCGCTTTTCCAGGTAGACCACTTCCACAACGTGCCGTCATGCCGCAGGTTGGACAGCGTCTGACGCAGCACCTCGCTGAGGAAGATCCAGGTCACACGGCGCATCCATGCGACGCGCCATTCATGGCTGCCGTCCGCCGCCTGGTACAGATCGAATGCCGTGCTCTTGTGCTCCGATTCCTCGGATGCATGCCATAGCCACAAGGTTTTCAGACGCGTTTCGCTGCCGTCGAGCAGATCGTGATTCTTCAGCAGCCAATCGGAAAAAATCGCGGTCAAGTGCTCGTTGGCCGCCGTCGCCGCAAGCGCGTGGCGCCGGTCGAAATTCTCGAGAATCTTGATGCGCTTTTGCGCGCGCGGTCCCCACACATTCACCAGCCCCTGTTTTTCGAGATGACCGTTGAACAGCGCGTGGATGCGGCGGTGCGTCGCTTCCTGCCCGACAAAGCCCTGCATCTCCGCCTCGAATTTTTCCTGCTTGTCGGCAGGCAACATCTTGAACGTATCGCGTACCGCATCGATGAAAAACTGTTCGCCGACCGGAAAGCTCATCGACAAGGCATTGAAGAAAGCCGACCGGAACGCATCGCCGCCGCACCAGTGGCGCGGAAGCGGCGTTTCGAGATCGATCAGCAGGCGGCGGACGACGAGATCGGTCATGCGGATTCTCCGGGCGATGGAATGGTACGAAGTAGTACCGACGCCGTGATATTGGCGGCGCTTTGTGGTACTGTCAAGTACCAAATGTTGAAAATCTCAGCGTGCAGACATGGATCAGAAAAACAATCCCGACAACGCAGCCGTCATCCGCCGCCATCGCTTGCTGGAAGGCATGGCGCATGCAGTTGCTGCCAAGGGATATGCGGACACCACCATCGCCGATATCGTGCGCGAAGCCAGCATGTCGCGCCGCACTTTCTATGAACATTTCGACGGCAAGGCGGATTGCCTGATCGCATTGTATGAAGCGGCCAGCATCAATGCGTTGCAGGTGCTGCGCGATGCGATCGATCCGGCACGTGACTGGCATGAACAGGTGGAGCAGGCGATGCGCGCCTACTTCGGATGTCTTTCCCAGAATCCGGTGCTGATGCGCACCTTATTCATCGAGATTCTCAGCCTCGGACCGGCCGGACTGGCCGCACGCCGCCGCGTCAATCAGCAGCTTGCGACCTTCATGCTCGATGTCATCAACAGCGACTGCGGGCGCAGCAAAGGACGGGGCGCGTTTGCGCCGGATATGGCGCTTGCGGTGGTCGGCGGCATCAACGAACTGGTGCTGCATGCGATCGAGCAAGACCGGGTTGGCACACTGCAGGAACTGGTCGGTCCGGCGGTACAACTGGTGTGCGCAGTGGCCTGATGCGCACTGGCGCGTGCCGGTTTACGGCGTCGATGACTCGTCGGAGCCCGTGTTGGCAGGCTCGATTTTCTGCATGTCTTCGCGATTGACACGATGCGGCCGGTGCGGCGCTTCTGTTACTTCTTCCGCGGGAAGAACATGCTGGTCGCCGGATTTCTTGTGCTGTCCCTGATAGCGTTCGCCGGTCTGGTTCCTGTTTCGGTTCGGATTGGTCTGTGGCATGACAAGCTCCTTTCTGTCTTTCAATGGCATCGCGAAACGATGCGCGGTTCGCCCACTGCGTGAGCTTCCTGTTAGAAGCTCGTGATTGTGCGGAGTTCTGGAAAATCGAACGCCGTTCGTCGCGGATGAACCGGAAATATGTGCTGAAACGGACGGCAATAGTGCCGCCTGTATTGCCCGCTATCAGCGCCGCACGGTTTTGACTTGCGTGACAATTTTGCGACATTCATGTTGTGAAAATATGACGCAACGCTTCCGTCCCACCGTATTTTGACTACAAGCGAAACCGCATCGCACCAAGCGGATAGGTGTGTTTCCGTTTGGAGATTTATCGTCACACGACCCGTCCTACTGGATCACCGGGTCAATCAAATCAACTTTATCAAGGGATACGCAATGAAAAAATCGACTCTCGCGCTGGCGATGCTGGGTGCATTCGCAGGCGTTGCATCCGCCCAAACCAACGTGACGATTTACGGTGTCGTCGATGCCGGCCTGGTTCGCACTGACAACGGTTCTGCCAAGACCACCAGCCTGGACAGCGGCAAGCAGAGCGGCAGCCGCCTCGGCTTCAAGGGCACGGAAGATCTCGGCGGTGGCCTGTCCGCGCTGTTCACGCTGGAAAACGGCTTCAACGTCGACACCGGCAGTATGGCTACAGCCAACACGTTGTTCAACCGTCAGGCATGGGTTGGTGTGGCCGGCAGCTTCGGCACAGTCAAGGCTGGCCGTCAGTTCACGCCGGTGTATGCCAACCTGGGCACGTTTGACCCGTTCGGCGACGCATTGGCCGGCGACTCCGCACGCATCTTCAACACGGAATACGAAGGCAGCCGTTTCGACAACAACCTGACTTACAACTACTCGGCCAATGGTTTCCGCAGCGAGCTTCAATACAGCTTCGGTGAAGTCGCCGGCAACGCCAGCGCCAGCCGCGCCATCGGCGGCTTCGCCGGCTACAAGAAAGGTCCGGTCGATACCGTGCTGACCTACACCAAGGTCAACAATGCAGCAGGTACCGATGGTCGCCGCACCTGGCTGCTGGGCGGTAACTACGACTTCGGCATGGTCAAACCTTACGTTGCCTACGCAACCGTCAAGGGCACCGGCACGACGGACGTGCATGACTGGCTGCTCGGCGCGACCGCACCGGTAGGCGCAGCCGGCACGGTGATGGTTTCGTACGCGAAGAAGGACAACCGTGCACTGGCCAACGCAGATGCCAAGCAGTGGGCTCTGGGCTACTCGCATGCGCTGTCCAAGCGCACCAACCTGTACACCAGCTATGGCCGTCTGGCCAATGACAGCGCCTCCAGCCTGCGTGTCGCGGTGCCGGGCAATACCGCTAGCGAGTTCAATGTCGGCATGCGTCACACGTTCTGATCATTCATTGCAAGCGTAAGCTTGCAATGATGGAGGGGTGTTTGAGCGGTGTGCTTTGCGCACCGCTTTTTTATTTGGAGCACCCTCCAGTAGGGTGCGATTTCAAGATGCGCGCATTGCGGTTGGGCGTCTCCGTACGAAGCGGTCAGTTGACGGTTCGCAGGCGGTCGCGCGCTTCGTCCATGAATTTCGCAAGGCTTGCGGCGGTTGGCGCGCAATCAATGTGCAGGCAAGTCAGGCGGCGGATGCAATAGGTTCGTCTGCATCGTCCGCTGTCAGTGCGTTCCAATCGGGCACAAGCCGCTTGAGCCGGTACTGCCGCTGCCGGTAATTGCCTTCCGGTCCATGCGCGCTGCAATCGATACCATCGAGGAGCCGGATCGTTTTGTCGAGCGCCCGGCGTTTTTCCGGTGTCTGTACCAGGATGAGCCGTCGCTTGCCGCGCGCATAGCTGTCGCGGATGTCGATCTCCAGGCAATGGCCGCGATCAGCGCCCGCCGGGTCGATCAGCAGTGCTTCCGGGATCGATAAGCCGAACTGTGCCGCCAGCGCGACGCGCGCCATCAGGACTTGCGGAACCTTGAATGCTTCATTGGCCAGTTGCCGCTGGGCCACCAGCGCCCAGGTTGCGGGCGCGGCGCGGGATGCGGCCTTTTCCAGCAGCGGCGCGGCGGAGACGCAGCCCTGGGCCTCCGCTTTCTGCAACCAGTAGACTGCCTGCACATCTTTTGATGGATCGTCCTTGCGGGTACGCCAGATCCAGCCGCCAAGTGCCTGTTGCGCCATGCCATCTCCGGCTTCCGCCGCCATGGTCAGGTAGCGGTATGCTTCTTCCAGGCTGCGTTGCGAGAACTCGGATTTCATGTAGATCCGCGATACGGCATGCCAGGCTTGCGCCGAACCCTGTTCGCCGGCGCGGCTCAGCCAGGCGATCGCTTCCTTGTATTTCGCCGTGCCGGGCAGCATGTTGTTGCGCTTGCCCGAGGCATCCATCCTGGCCAGCCACAAGCCCCAATGCAGTTGCGAATCACGGTCACCTGCTTGCGCAGCCAGCAGCATGAAATTCCTGGTATCCTGCTTGTCGCCGTCGGGGCAGTGCATGAGCACACGGGCACAGCGCGCCAGGAGCCCGATTTCTTCCCTTGTGAATAGGTTGTCTTGCATACGCAATCAGTTTGAGGCCGCAGCGGACCTGCGTGCGAGGTCGCGTGCCAGCGGCAACGACCAGCGCAGGAAGGTTTGATAGTCGGCAGCGGCCCAGGCGATCTCCGCAAGCGTATAGCGCGCGGCGACAATGCCGGCGTCGGCTGCGGAGCTTGCCCATTCCATCGATATGGCAAGCTTGGCCTTGGGTGGTTGGACGGTGGCAGCTGTCTCCGGCGCACTGCGTTCCTGCCGCTGCGCCAGCATCCACTGCGCTTCGGCGATGCCGGCTTGTGCCGCGGTACGCAGAGCATGCATGGCCTTGTTTCGTACGGAGGGAATGATTGCTGCACCGTCCAGCGCCTGCACGATCTGTGCAAACACCAGTCCTGCCTGCATCATGCCGGCGTCGAAAGCCTTCTCGTACCAGATTGCCAGTTGCGCCATGTTCGCTGCCCGCTGTGCGATGACAAATGGAATGTGCTTGCCGATCAACATCCATGCATCGTCGATGTGCTGGCGTGCCGCGCGGTCGAGCCAATGCAATGCGGTGGTGAAGTTCTGCGGCAGGCCATCGCCGCCGAATAGATAGTGTCGGCCCAAGGCCAATTGGGCGGCAGGCTCACCAGAGCGCGCAGCGCGGATCATCCGCAATTGGTTTCTGTTTGCCATGATTCTCTTTCTTGTTCAACTTAGCTCGGATGTTGCGTTGCCTATGCATTTCATTTCCCCGGTGCGTTGCGCGCTGGTGACGATCTGTCCCCGTTGGATCTTGGTCCCATGGGATGGGCATCCGCCGCCGTCGGCCGCCTGCCCTCAGGCCGCCGGCGGCACATCGAAGACAAAGCAGGTTGTGGTGGCGTGGGCGTACAGCTTGCCTTTTTCGTCTTCGATGCGGGCTTCTGCCGTGGCCATCTGTCGGCCGCCGTGGATCACCGTGCCGACCGCGCGCAACGGGCCGGTCTTGTGCGAGGCAGGCCGCACGATGTTGATGCTGAGTTCGGCCGTCGTGTAGGAACGCCCGGCCGGCAGGGTGGTCTGCACCGCACAGCCCAGGGCCGAGTCCAGCAGCGTGGCAAACCAGCCGCCATGCACCGTTCCCAGCGGGTTGTAGTGCTGTAGCAGCGGGATGCCCTGGAACACGGCGCGACCGTTGTCCACTTCCAGCAAGGTCATGTTCATGGTGTCGCTCATCGGTGGGTACGGCAACTCGCCGGCCATTATGGCTTCGAGAATCTCGCGCCCGCTCTTGCCGGCAAGCTGTTCCATTCGGGCGAGGCCAGGCTTGCCTCCTGCTGCGATCGAACGTTGGCGCGCGGCTTCCTGCTGAGAGGTCCAGTCGATGGTCGGTGGTTTCATAGATTTTCCTGTAGAGATGTTCTGGTTGCTGATCGCCGCTATCTCACCTTGATCACAACCTTGCCCTTCGCTCGGCCAGCTTCGACATGGGCCAGGGCCTCGTTGGTCGATTCGAACGGGAAGACCTTGTCGATCACGGGGCGGATTGCGCCTGCCTCGATGAGGCTGGTGATCTGTCGAAGTTGCGCACCGTTGGCCTTCATGAACAGGAACGAGTAGCCGATACCCCGGCGGTGCGCTTTTCGCCTGACGCCTGAACTGAGCAGTCGCATGACCAGCTTCACGAACCAGGGTGCCGAGATTTCCTTGCCGAACTCGGGGTCGGGCGGTCCGGAGATGGAAATCAGCTTCCCGCCGCCCTTGAGCACGCGAAGGGACTTTTCGAGGGTCTTGCCGTCCTGGCTGTTGAGGACCACGTCGTAGTCGCGCAAGACATCCTCGAAGTCCTGCGTCTTGTAGTCGATGACCACGTCTGCCCCAAGGCTCTTCACGAGCGCGACGTTGGCCGTGCTCGTCGTGGTGGCGACGGTCGCGCCCAAATGCCTGGCCAACTGGATGGCGAAGGTGCCAACGCCCCCGGAGCCTGCCTGAATGAAGACTTTCTGCCCCTTCTTCAGTTTGGCCTTCTCCACCAGTGCCTGCCATGCCGTCAAGCCCACCAGAGGGATGGAAGCGGCTTCTTCCATGGTGAGCTCCCTGGGTTTGATCGCCAGGGAATTTTCTTTGACGGCAACGAATTCTGCGAAAGTACCGATCCGAAAATCATCCGGCCGGGAATAGACTTCGTCACCAGTCTTGAATTGCCGCACCCGAGGTCCAACGCGGACCACAACTCCGGCCACATCGTGGCCGAGTATGAACGGCACGCGATAGGGCAGGATGGCTTTGAACTCGCCGTTCCGGATCTTGGAATCCAGCAGGTTCACACCTGCGGCATGCACCTCGACCAATACCTCGTCCTCGCGCAACTCCGGGACCGGCATTTCGCCGAGTCGCAAGCCGGTTTTGCTTTTATATTTATCGACGATGAATGCTTTCATCATGTCCGTTGGTTCCGTTTTTTTTATTGGGTGAGTTTGTTTGCGGGCAGTGATTCACGCGTTGACATCCACAACGGTGCGGCCCTGGACGTTCCCTTCGAGCCGCAGGTCTTTTCGGATTCCGGCGTCCAGCATGCTGGCGGGCGCAAATCTGCGAAGCAATCGCAGGCGGCTCGCGAGCCCGCCAGCGGTGTATCGGATTTTCGGATTAACCGCGATGGCTGCTTTCAGGACAGCGTCGGCCACGACGCTCGGTTCGTCAGCGCCCGCCATCACTTCCTTCAGTGTCAGGTCCAGAGCGGCACGCACCTCGCGGTACTCATCGAGCTTCGCGTCGGGTTCCAGGAAGTTCGCATCGAACTGCGTCCTGGTGTATGCGGGCTCGATAACCGAGACCCGGATGCCCCTCGTGCGCAGCTCATGGTCGAGCGATTCCGAATAGCCTTCGACCGCATGCTTGGTTGCAGCATAGAGCGCCCCGTACGGCATCGGCAGGAAGCCGAGGACGGAACCGATGTTGATGATGCGGCCACTCCCTTGGCGTCGCATGTGGGGCACGACGGCACGCGTCATCCGGAGGATGCCGAAGAAGTTCGTATTAAAGATGGCCTGTGCCTGTTCGATCGAGCTCTCTTCCGCTCCGGCGGGCGCAACACCGAAACCTGCGTTGTTCACGAGCAGGTCGATGCGGCCTTCCCGGCGAATCAATTCGCCGACGGCGGCTTCGACGGATGCATCGCTGGTCACGTCGAGGGCCAGCATCTCGAACGATCGCCGGCTCGCCTGAGTTCCGCGTCTGCTGGTGCCGTAGACCTTGTAGCCGGCCGCCGCCAGCCGCGTTGCAGTGGCTTCGCCGATGCCTGACGAAGCACCCGTGACGAGCGCTATCCTGGTCTTCATCAGGTCTTTCTTTTCGATCTTCATGAGAGTGCCTCTCTATGGGGTAGCGGGATTGAATTCAAGCGACAGCGCCTGATGCGACGGAACCTTTGCGGCCTGCGTTGCGCGAATGATCAGCGCGTGTTCGGCGTTCGCGGTACACGTCGCTGCCATCGGCTTCGGAATGAAGCGGCGCGAGGTGCGCAGCCATCATCACAGCCTTGTACATGGCAATATCGGAGTACGAGGACAGCACGTCGATCGACTGCGCGGGCGTAAGGCGCGGCACTGCGGTCAATGAGAAGACCTGCACACCGGAAGTCGCCAGCACGGCGATGGTCTTTGCATTGAAGCGGTCGAGCATGCCGAGCAGGACAGCGCCCCTGTTCAGCAGCATGCGTTCTTCGGCATTTGGTGCGCGCATCTTGAGCACGACCTGGCAGCCGAATGCCTGCGCGGCGCTGCCGATGGTCGCCCCTGCGGCAACATAAGCTTCATCGGCAATAGAAGCCGGCAGGCCGGCACCGGCCTGCACGATAACCCGATGTCTCGCCGTCAATTTCCTGACTGTTTCCGGCGTTGCGGCGACACGCGTTTCGCCCAGTCTTGTTTCGGTCGGGATGCCTATTTTCATATGCTGCCTCTTACGATAATGGATGGGCTGCAACGCCTGAAAATGCCCTTGGGATCAAGGGCATGCCGATATTGTTGTTGCTCATAATCACGTCTCCAGTTCGAGGTGGAACATCTGCTCTCGACGTGTTACTATCGAATTGAAATCAACTATACTATCAATTCGAAAGTAAGTCACTATCTATTTAGTATGGACAGAAAAAATATCTGCGATGAGCCTTGTCCGATTGCGCGCAGCCTGGCTTTCCTTGGTGACGCATGGAGCATGTTGATCCTCCGGGACGCGCATGCAGGCCTCACCCGCTTTGACCAGTTCCGGAAAAGCCTGGGCATTGCACCGACGATCCTGACGCGGCGACTGGCGACGCTGACAGAGGAAGGACTGCTGGAAAAGCGGCTCTACTCGGAGCGCCCGCCGCGCGAGGAATATCTGTTGACTGCTGCCGGTCGCGATTTTCTGCCGGCGCTCTTCATGATTGGCAACTGGGGACGCCAATACCGCGGCGGAGGCAAGCTGGTGCGCTTCTTCGATGCTGAAGCGGGAACAGAAATTAAACCCGTGGTCGTGGATGAAGTCACGGGGGCAAAGATCGGGACCCGCCCGATCCGCATCGTCGCACCAGATGGCGACTGATGACACAAGCGCTTGTTCTGCTCGATAAGTGGGACGATCTGTGTTCGTCGTATAAGCGATCGATTTTTTCAACCGCGACGAACGAGGCCAACATGCTAAAAAGTCCCGCGCTCCTTGGTGGAGCGTTTGATTGACTCGCTGTGTTACGCCCCCGGTGTCAGACTACTTGTCGTGTGTCTTTCGTGAGCCAAGGGTCTTCTGATCTGGCTGCGTTCGAGGGATTTTGGTTTGGCTTTTCTGCTTCGTTTTTGAACCAACCTTGCCCCTGTTTTCCGTATCCCATAGCCAAGCCCACTATGCAGCTGCCGAACCTGATCGGCGAACCACTTTCCTTCAAACTGCATCGGACTGACATAACCCAGCGTCGAATGAAGTCGGCGATGATTGTAAAACGTCAGCCAGTCGATCACGTCGTCCATCGCTGCCCGGCGCGTCTCAAACCGCATGCCACGCACCTTGAGCACCGCCTGGAATTCGTGACTGCAGTACTGACTGACGCGATCCGAGTGGAAGATCAATCCGGCATTCAGAGCCGCGCCAGTACGAAACTAGCCGTTACGGAAAATAAAGCTGTATGCATTAAGTGCCGGTACGCCCCCGAGGTGGGCATATAGGACCTTGCTGCCAGCAGGAAACTCTCCGAGACGCACTTTTTCAATCATGCCGTGCATTGATTTACCTTCGTACACTGGATCAGTCAGCACACCTTCCAAGCGCGCACATAGTCGAATTGCCTCAAGGGTGCCTTCGTTTGGAAGACCGTACTCCGGTCCGCCAAAGCGTCGATCGAGAACGATGTCTTTGTCGGTAATTGGGCGGCCCAGTTCGATTAGCTCAGCCGTGTTTTTGGCAATTCGCAGGATTTGGTCAAATGTCTGTTGCGGCTTAGCCGAGGCATCAATTCCAATCACACGGTCGGCACGCCCATCAGCCGCGAATCCAGCAACCATACCGCCTTGAGTGCTGCCAGTAACGGAACAGGTAACGATGTAGTCGAATTTGAAGCCAAGTTCGGCTTCCTGCTGGCGTACTTCTTCGGCAAATCCGACGAAGCCCAAGCCTCCGCGCGGGTGCTCGGAACAGCCGGCAGGAATAGGGAATGGTTTGCCGCCTGCCTTGCGAACATCGTCCATCGCCTGTTCCCAGCTCTTCCTGATGCCGATATCAAACCCAGCATTGTCGAGACGAACATCGGCACCCATAATGCGTGACATCTCAATGTTTCCAACGCGGTCGTACACCGCATCAGAGTAATTTACCCAATTTTCCTGGACAAGCACGCATTTCATACCCAGGTGAGCGGCTACTGCTGCGACTTGTCTTGTTTGGTTCGATTGGATTCCGCCAATTGATACAAGGGTGTCGTAACCACCTTCAATTGCTTCGGGAATGAGGTATTCGAGCTTGCGAGTTTTATTGCCACCGAACGCAAGGCCACTATTGCAATCCTCGCGCTTAGCGTAGAGGTCGACCTTTCCGCCGAGATGTGCACTAAGCCGTTTAAGCGGTTGAATAGGCGTAGGGCCAAAAGTAAGCGAGTGGCGGGGGAATTTTTTAAGATTCATTGGGATTGCTCCTGAAGTGGTAACGAATGCATCGATGCTCGCAAAAAGAGATGGCATTTAGGTAGCTCCTCGCGTTGCTCAGACCTGGTCATCTTAGGTGAAAACCAAAGAAACAGGATTGCAAAGATTGCGCATTTTTCGTAACGTTCATGCATAAATATTTTTTATTCTGGTGATTTATTAAATGAAACGACCGACAAGAGCAACAAAATTGCAGCATGAGACGCAGAGCGTGACTAAGGATTCACTGCCTATTGATCGCACTGACCGCGCGATACTTCGGGCCCTTCAGCGTGACGCTTCCGTGTCCAATGTCACGCTCGCGGCGAAGGTTAACCTCAGCGCACCGGCGTGTCTGAGGCGAGTCGAACGTCTCAAGGAACTTGGACTGATTGAGAGCATCGTTGCCCTCATTAACCCACGGGCAGCCGACCTCGGTATGCTTGTCATGATAGGGGTCGTACTGGATCGGTCGACGCCGGAGTCATTTGCAGAGTTCGAGAAAGCGATACAAAAGGTTCCTGGCTGCATGGAATGTCACGTAGTGACAGGCGAGTTCGACTACTTCATGCTTTTACGGACCAAGGACAATGACAGCTTTAATCGACTTCACGCGGAGCAATTACTTTATCTACCCGGGGTAAGGCAAATCCGCACTTTTTCGGTGTTAAAACAAGTGTTGTCAACAACCCAGCTACCTTTGTAACGGATAGGGTTTGATTCGCGTAGTGGAAGTCGCCATTGTTTTTTTTTTCGCCGCTTGCCGCTGGAGCGCAAGAGCGTCGAGCCGGGGCGGCCCATCTCGATCCGTCGCACGTGAGTGCCAAACACCAGTCGCTGCTGCATTTCGTCGGAAAGTCGGCGTGGTCGGATGAGGCGCTGCCGGACCGGGTGCGACTGTGAGCAGCCGTCAAATATTCTTGTTCAGCTCCCCCAGCAAGTAATCGAGAAAGATCTCCACGATGCGCGGCAAGGTGCGACCTGACAAGGTCTGTACTTCGACATAACGGCCGTTCAACGCCAGATCGCGAATCGGTACCATGGCCAGCTCGCCCTTGGCGATGCGATAACGCACGGTCACTTCCCCCGTGATCGACAGCGCATCGCCTTCCAATAAATAATTGTGCAAGGTCTGGATATAGTTGCTGGTCAGTACCGGCTCGAACACCAGTTGCTGGCGGCTACAGGCCAGGTCGAACAATTGCCGCAGCGTCGTATGCGGATCGGGCAGGGCCAGTGGATAGGGGCGCAGCTGCGACAGCGTGACGCTTTTGAAGCGGCTCAATGGATGGCCGCTGCGCATCAGCAGCAATACCAATCCCGGTTGCTGATGCACGATCTTGATATCGGGCTCGGGCAGCCGGTTGAATGTCACGCCGACATCGGCATTGCCCTCGCGTATCTGGCGCGAGACGGTGGCTGGCGGCCCGACGTACACCTGGAACAGGATGGCAGGATATCTTTCCTGGAAGGCGCGGATCACACGCGGCAGAAAGTCGATGCCGAAGCCCTCCGACGCCGCTACCCGTATGCGGCCGCTGCGCAAGCCCTTCAGCGCCAGCAAATCGGCGATCACGCGGTCTGCCTCCAGCGCCACTTTTTGCGCATGCGCCGCCAGCATTTCACCGCCGGCGCTCAAGACCATGCCGCGCGGCCGGCGTTCGAACAGGACAGTGTCGAGTATTTCTTCCAAGCTGCTGATCTGGCGACTGATGGCCGAACTGGCAACATTCAGGCGCTGCGACGCTTCGCTGATCGAACCGCAACGCACCACCTCCAGAAAGTAACGCAAGGCAGTGTCCTGCAGGTATTGAGATTTCATTTCAGGCCTTTTGTATGGACGCCAGCGCCGGCATGGCAAGGTTGAAGATGCGGCATTCTAATTTCGGCAACGCAGACTTAGAAATTCTCTAATAGTCGCATCGCCATATTGTGACCTAGTATCTATTCGACATCGGTGTTTTCTCAATCAATTCTCGAAGGGGATAGGAATGAACGCGATAAGGAGATCCTGGACTGTGTGGACGCGATGTGCATTGCTGGTGGCCGGGGCAGCGGCCGCCGCCGCATCGACGCCGGCGCTGGCGAACAAAGCCAACGACACATTGATATATGCGTCCGATAGCGAGGTGGAAAACATCAGCCAGTATCACAACAACCTGCGCGAAGGCGTCATTCTCGCGCACCTGATCTGGGACACGCTGATTTACCGTGATCCCAAGACCAATGACTACAAGCCGCAGCTCGCCACCACATGGAAGTGGGAGTCGCCGACCGCGATGGTCATGGATTTGCGCCAGGGCGTGCAATTCCAGAACGGCGATAAGTTCACGGCCGACGATGTGGTCTTTACCTTCAATTACGTGGTGTCGAACGAATCCAAAGCGGTGACGCGTCAGAACACCGACTGGATCAAGGATGTCGAGAAGCTCGGCGACTACAAGGTGCGCATCAATCTCAAGCGGCCGTTCCCGGCGGCGCTGGAATACCTGGCCGGACCGCTGCCGATTTATCCCGGCGCCTATTTCAAAAAACTCGGCCTGGAAGGATTCAGCAAAGCGCCCATTGGTACCGGTCCGTACAAGGTCACCAGCGTGACGCCGGGCCAGGGCGTGACCATGATCAAGAATACCAATTACTTCAAGGAGAGTCCGCAAGGGCAGCCGAAGATCGGCACCATCAAGTTTGTCGTGATTCCCGATCCGGAAACGCGTTCGGCGCAGCTCATGACCGGCGCGGTCGACTGGATCTGGCGCGTGCCGGCCGATCAGGCCGAATCCATGAAGAGTATGCCGAAGATCAGCGTGCAAAGCGGCGAGACCATGCGTGTCGGTTTCCTCACGATGGACACGACGGGCACATCTTCGGCCAATTCGCCGTTCAAGGATTTGCGCGTGCGCCAGGCCGTGAACTATGCGATCAACCGCAAGGGCATCGCTGACAACCTGGTGCGCGGCGGCAGCCAGCCAGTTTATACGGCTTGTTTCCGTACCCAGTTCGGTTGCGACGCCGAGGTCGCAATCAAGTATGACTACAACCCGGGCAAAGCGAAGGAGTTGTTGGCCGCCGCCGGTTACGCGAATGGCTTCGAGACCGATATCTACGCCTATCGTGACCGCGAGTTCGCCGAAGCGATCATCGGCGACCTCCACAAGGTCGGCATCCGGGCGCGCCTGCATTACATGAAATACGCCGCCCTGCAAACCGAGTATCGCGGCGGCAAGACGCCGTTGACTTTCCAGTCCTGGGGTTCGTTTTCGATGAACGATGCTTCGGCTTTCACGGGCGTGTTCTTCAAGGGCGGCAGCGACGACATCACCAAGGATGCACAACTGCGCCAGTGGCTGGAAATCGCCGATACGTCGACCGATCCGGCGGTACGCAAGACGAATTACTCGAAGGCGCTGGAGTCGATTTCCAAGCAAGCTTTCATGGCGCCGCTGTTCTCTTACTCCACCTACTACGCCTACAACTCCGCGCTCAAGTTCCAGGGATATCCGGATGAACTGCCGCGCTTCTACGAGGCAAGCTGGAAGTAATGAAACCATGGCGGGGTGGCCTGTTCCGCGACTCCGCCACGCGAGATGCCAGAGATGCCTGAAATGTCGAAGCCATACCATGCCATCGATCAGTACGCCGGATCCACGCCAACCGTAACGAGAGGCTCGTCGCCATGTTGATCTATATCTTGCGCCGTCTGGTGATTGCCTTATGCGTTGCCGTGACGGTTTCAATCGTCAGTTTCACGCTACTGCATATGTCGGGCGATCTGGCGACCGCCATTGCCGGTCCGGAAGCCAGCGCTGCGCAGGTAGAGTCGATACGCGTCCAGTTCGGGCTGGACCGGCCGATGATGTCGCAATACGTCGACTGGCTGGGCAAGGCCGTGCAACTGGATTTCGGCAATTCCTTTTACTTCCAGGGGCCGGTCATGGAAATGGTGGCCGAGCGCCTGCCGATCACCTTCAAGCTCGGTGGCATCGCCTTGCTGCTGGCAATTCTGGTCGCGATTCCCTTGGGCGTGCTGGCGGCAATTTACCGCGATACCTGGCTGGATCGCGTGGCGCTGGTGATTGCGGTGGTCGGACAGGCCATGCCAAGCTTTTGGTTCGGTCTGACCCTGATCCTGATTTTTTCAGTAACTTTGCACTGGCTGCCGGTGGCCGGCAACGAGAGCTGGCAAAATTTTGTCCTGCCGGCGATCGCGCTGGGTTATTACGCCATGCCGGCCATGATGCGCCTGACCCGCGCCGGCATGCTGGAAGTGCTGGCTTCTGACTACATTCGCACCGCACGCGCCAAAGGCCTGAGCAAAGGCAAGGTCATCTTCAAGCATGCGCTGCGCAATGCGGTCATCCCGGTGGTGGCGCTGGCAGCAGTCGAACTGGGCTTCATGCTGGGTGGCTCGGTCGTCATCGAATCGGTCTATTCGATGCAGGGGCTGGGGCAGCTGGCATGGGACGCCATCTCACGCAATGACTATCCGGTAGTGCAGGCCGTGGTCCTGATCATTGCCATGTTTTATATCGGACTCACTTTCCTTGCAGACGTCATCAACGCGCTGCTCGATCCACGCATTCGTACACGATAGGCCCGCCATGACGACTATCTCCACTTCCCCGCTGCCGGCCGGCAGCCTGTTGCAGGGCACGCTCAGGCCGCTGCCGCTGTGGCGACGCAAGCTCAATCGCATGCTCGGCCATCGCGGCCTGATGTTGGGCGGGTTCATATTGGCGGTCATGGTCCTGACGGCGCTGTTTGCCCCCTTGCTGGCGCCGCATGACCCCTTCAACCAGGATGTGTCGCAACGGCTGATACCTCCCGTCTGGAATGCACAGGGCAGCTGGGAGCATGTGCTCGGCACCGATAAACTGGGCCGGGATTACCTGAGCCGGTTGATCTACGGCGCACGGGTTTCGCTGATCATCGGCTGCGCCGCTGCGCTGATCTCCGGCCTGATCGGCACCACGCTGGGCGTCCTGGCGGGCTATTTCGGCGGCCGTGTCGACGCCGTGATCAGCTACATCATCACCACGCGCCTGGCCATGCCTGTTGTGCTGGTCGCACTGGCGATGGCGTCGCTGGTGGGCGGTTCGCTGACAGTGGTGATCATCCTGCTCGGCCTGCTGCTGTGGGACCGCTTTGCCGTGGTCACGCGTTCAGCCACGCAGCAGTTGCGCGACGCCGAATTCATCGCCGCCGCCAAAGCGATCGGCGCCTCCACGCCGTACATCCTGGTCAGGGAGATTTTGCCCAATATCATGAGCGCGCTGATCGTGGTGATTACCCTGGAAATGGCGCATGCGATTTTGCTGGAAGCGACGCTGTCTTTCCTCGGCCTCGGCGTACAACCGCCGACCCCTTCGTGGGGCCTGATGGTATCGGAAGGCAAGTCTTATATGTTCTTCAAGCCTTGGGTGATCGTGATCCCCGGCCTAGCGCTGGCGATGCTGGTGCTGGCGATCAATCTGGTCGGCGACGGTTTGCGCGATATCAACGCACCCGATGGTCGCAATTAAACGGACGCAATAAGCGGACGCAATAAGCGGACGCAACTGGACGCAACTGAGGAAGGCCATGATGATCACTACCCAGCTCGGGAGCATGCGATGAGCGCCTTGCTCGATGTGAAAAACCTGTGCGTCGACTTGCCAACCGAAAACGGCATGCTGCATGCCGTGCGCGGCATCGACTTCCAGGTCAAACGCGGCGAGATGCTCTGCCTGGTCGGCGAATCAGGCTGCGGCAAGTCGATGACTTCGCTGGCATTGATGGGCCTGCTGCCGCGCAAGGCGAAATGCAGCGCTGATTACCTATTGTTTGACGGCATCGAACTACAGGACTTGTCCGACAAGCAGCTCAACCAGCTGCGCGGCCAGCGCATGTCGATGATCTTCCAGGAGCCGATGACCTCGCTCAACCCGGCGTACACCCTGGGCAACCAGCTGTGCGAAGCGATGCTGGAAAGACCGAATGTGACGCACGCCGAAGCGCGCGAGCGCGCAATCTATCTGTTGCAGCGCACCGGCATCAGCAATGCGGAAGACCGCTTGCGCCAATACCCGCACCAGCTCTCCGGCGGCCTGCGCCAGCGCGTGATGATTGCCATGGCGCTGATGTGCGGTCCGGACCTGATCATCGCCGATGAACCGACCACGGCACTCGATGTGACGATACAGGCGCAAATCCTGCGCATGATCCGCGAGCTGCAACGGGAGTTCGGCACGGCAGTCGTCTTCATCACGCACGATCTCGGCGTGGTATCGCGCATCGCCGACCGCGTGGCGGTAATGTATGCCGGACAAGTAGTGGAAACCACCGAGGTCGCGCAACTGTTCGCCGGCCCGCAGCATCCGTACACGCGCGGTCTGCTCAACTGTATTCCCGTACGCGGCAAGACGCTGCCGGGGAGCAGGCTGCAAGCCATCCCCGGCGTGGTTCCCAGCCTGATCGGCAACGTCGCCGGCTGCACTTTCCGCAACCGTTGTCCGCTGGCCGATGCGGCTTGCGAACAGGATCCGCCCATGATCGATACCGCCGGCGGCGACAGGATTCATTACGCACGCTGCCACAAGGTGGGCGCTGCCGCTACGGTCCAAGCCAGCGAGGTATTGGTATGAAGATGGACAACAATATCGGCGCCATGACACAAGCCGCAGCGGCGCAGGTCAACGTTGATGTCGCGCTGGAGCTGCGTGCGCTAAGCAAGGTCTATGCGCTCAAACGTGGCCTGTTCAAGGCGCCGGGCGAAATCAGGGCTGTCAACGATGTATCGCTGCGCCTGTATCGCGGCGAAACACTGGGCCTGGTCGGCGAATCCGGCTGCGGTAAAAGCACGCTGGCCAAGATGTTGCTGGGTTTGCTGGAGCCGACTTCCGGCAATGTGCTGATCAACGGACAAGAAGCCGACCCGACGCTGCGCAAGGAAAACGCGCGTCATATCCAGCCTATTTTCCAGGACCCGTATTCTTCGCTCAATCCACGCAAGACCGTGTCCGAGATCGTCGGCTTGCCGCTCAGGCTGCATCGCGTCGGTTCGCCTGCCGCGCAGCACAAGGCGGTGCGCAGAATCCTCGATCTGGTCGGCATGCCGGAACGCACTTACGGCCAGTACCCGAATCAACTCTCCGGCGGACAGCGCCAGCGCGTAGCGATTGCGCGTGCATTGATTTTGCAACCCGGCATCCTGATTTGCGACGAGCCCACGTCGGCCCTGGACGTCTCGGTGCAGGCGCAAATATTGAATCTGCTGCTGGACCTGAAAGCCGAGTTCGGCCTGACTTATTTGTTCATCAGCCACGACCTGAGCGTGATTGAGCATCTGGTCGATCGGGTCGCGGTGATGCACAAGGGCAGCATCGTCGAACTGGAAACGCGCGAAAAGATTTTCTCCGATGCGCAGCATCCGTACACCCGCATGCTGCTGGCATCGGCCCTGACGCCCGAGCCGGGATTGGGCATTCCCGAGCTCCCGGTGAGCGGCTGAAGCAAGGCGGCTTCGAGGGCGGCTTTAAAGCGCGATCGTGAAACCCAGGCGATCATTTTCGCCGCCGCCGATTCCACACTGACATGGCAGGCCGGCCGATGCGGCAGGGCCTCTCATGCCGGTTGCCGCCCCCCCAATTGATCCTTAACCCTATCGCATCAATCAGACAAATCGAGGAGAAGCAGCATGAGCAGAACACAAGCCATCGCGCAGGTCAGCGCGTATTTCGACGACGGCCGGTTCATGGCGGCGCTGCAAAAGCGCGTCGCCATTCGCACCGAGAGCCAGGAAGCGGCCAGCCGGCCGATCCTGTACGACTACCTGCATCAGGAAATCGTCCCTGAATTGCAAGGCGCGGGCTTCACCTGCGAAGTCGTTGATAATCCTCTGCCAGGCGGCCCCCCGTTCCTGCTGGCCGAACGGATTGAGGCGAATGCGGCGTTCACGTTGCTGACCTACGGCCATGGCGACGTGGTGCGCGGCTACGACAAGCAATGGCGTGATGGCTTGAGCCCGTGGGAAATCGTGGTCGAGGGCGATCGCTGGTATGGACGCGGCATCGCCGACAACAAAGCCCAGCACACCATCAACTTTGCAGCGCTGGCTGAAGTCATAAGGCTGCGCGGCGGCAAGCTGGGCTACAACGTCAAGGTGATCCTGGAAATGGGTGAAGAAGCCGGCTCGCCCGGGTTGAAAGAGATCGCCGAAAAATACCATGCCAGGCTGAAATCCGATCTGTTCATCGCTTCCGACGGCCCGCGTGTCAACGCGCCGACGCCGACCATGTTCCTCGGCTCGCGCGGCGGTTGCAATTTCGATCTGCGCGTCAATTCGCGCGATGGCGGCCATCACTCCGGCAACTGGGGCGGACTGTTGCGCAATCCTGGCGTGCGCCTGGCCAATGCGATTGCCTGCCTGGTCGACAGCAAGGGACGCATCTGCGTGCCCAGCCTGTTGCCGGACGCCTTGCCGCAGAGCGTGCGCAATGCGCTGCGCGGCGTGGAAGTCGGCGGCGGAGCGACCGACCCGGAAGTCGACCCCGACTGGGGCGAGCCCGGCCTGACGCCGGCCGAACGCGTATTCGGCTGGAATACGCTGGAGGTGTTGGCTTTCAAAACCGGCAATCCGGAAGCCCCGGTCAATGCAATTCCCGGCCACGCTTCTGCGCATTGCCAGATCCGCTTCGTCGTCGGCAGCGACGACAAGAATTTCATTGCCAACATCCGTTCGCATCTGGATGCACATGGTTATACCGATGTCGACGTGACCTTGTCCGGTATCCAGTTTTCGGCCACGCGCCTGAATCCCGACGACGAGTGGGTGCGCTGGGGGTTGGATTCGATGCGCGAGACCTGCGGCAAGCAGCCGACACTGTTGCCCAATCTGGGTGGCTCACTACCCAACGATGTGTTCTCCGATGTACTGGGGCTGCCGACACTATGGGTGCCGCATTCCTATCCGGCCTGCTCCCAGCACGCGCCCAACGAGCATATTCTGGCCAGCGTATCGCGTGAATCGCTGCAAGTCATGGCGGGCCTGTTCTGGGACCTGGCGGAGCAGGGCAAGCAGGTGATGGCGCGGCGTGCCGCAGCCTGATCGAACGCGACAGCGCAATTCATTCATCTCATCCGGAGCAAGCACATGCGTACAGATTTTTGCCAGGTTTCCGATCTGGACGACGTCAAGAGCGAGCTGGTCGACATTCGCCGCCACATTCACCAGCATCCCGAATTGTCTTATGAAGAAGTCGATACCGCCGCGCTGGTGGCGGATCGCCTGGAGGGCTGGGGCTATGCGGTGACGCGCAACGTCGGTGGCAACGGCTTGGTCGCCACTCTGCGTGCCGGCGCCGGCACGCGCAGCATCGGCGTGCGCGCCGACATGGATGCCTTGCCGATTCATGAAATGACCGGCCTGGAATATGCCAGCACGCATCAGGGAAAAATGCACGCCTGCGGCCACGACGGCCATACTGCAATGCTGCTCGGTGCGGCGCTGCAATTGGCGCGCACGCGCAATTTCGACGGTACGGTGAACCTGATATTCCAGCCTGCCGAAGAAGCCGGTTTCAACAGCGGCGCAGTGCAGATGCTGGCGGATGGTTTGTTTGAGCGCTTTCCCTGCGATGCGATTTTCGGCATGCACAACCATCCCGGCGTCGCCACCGGCACCTTTATGTTTCGCGCCGGCGCTTTCATGGCGGCCTGCGATACGGTCAAGGTGAACATCGTCGGCAAGGGCAGCCATGCAGCGCGTCCGCATTTATCCGTCGATCCGGTCGTGGCCGCCAGCAGCCTGGTCATGGCTTTGCAAACCGTGGTCGCGCGCAATATCGATCCGATGGAATCGGCGGTGGTGACGGTCGGCTCCCTGCATGCGGGCCATGCGGCCAACGTCATTCCCGAGCATGCCACGCTGGAAATGAGCGTGCGTTCGTTCAAGCCGGAGGTGCGGGAGTTGCTGGAGCGGCGTATTCGCGCGCTGGTGCAGACGCATGTGGAAAGCTACGGTGCGCGGGCCGAGATCGACTATATCCGCGGCTATCCGGTGCTGATCAATTCAGAACCGGAAACCGAGTTCGCCAGACAGATCGCGCTGGAACTGGTCGGCGAGGAGCAGGTCATTGCGCCTTTCCCTCCGATTGCCGGCAGCGAAGACTTCGCTTATTTCCTGCAACAGCGCCCCGGCTGCTTCGTGCGAATCGGCAACGGCATGGGCAAGCCGATGCTGCACAATGCGCATTACGATTTCAATGATGACAACGTGGCTGTCGGGGCCGCTTACTGGACGCGCCTGATCGAACGTTACCTGCAAGTGCAGCCGGCGTAGGACTGCACCTGCTGTTCGGCGCGGCGTCAAAAACGACGCTGTGCCTGGTCATCCTCAGGTTGCCTTCAATATCATTGGCCATGGTCTCCGCCAACGCTTTGTCGAGGCGCACTCTTTTAAACGGTGCAATTTACTCGGCAGGGATACCTGTCCGGCCGGCGTGCCAAGCTCGACACCGGGCAGTGGTTTCGTTTTGGCGAAGCTGCGCACGGTGCCGAATACCTGGCAACCCCGCTTGGCAAACTTCTCTCTGCAGTGACACGTCCGATGCCCGATGACACGCCGGTAACAACGATAACTGTTGAATTCGACATGGCCGTTCCTTTCGATATAGGTGAATGGGGATGAAGAGCAGATCAGTGGCGTGATGGGCCTTGCACGGACACTTTCCTTGTGCCTGCTGAGCGAAGCGTCGAGACGAATGCTTTGGCCAATCCCCCGCTGGCCTTGGTGATGGGGGCCACGTTGCCTTGAATGTCCACTTCCTTTTCGTTCTGGTTGTCGTTGCCGGGCCTGATTTTGAACCAGATGGAATACATGGCCGGCAGGAACACCAGCGTCAGAATCGTCCCGGCGAAGGTGCCGCCAATCAAGGTGTAAGCGAGCGTGCCCCAGAACACCGAATGGGTCAGCGGGATGAAGGCCAGCATCGCCGCCAGTGCGGTCAAAATCACCGGTCGGGCCCGCTGCACGGTGGCCTCGACGACCGCACGGAACGGGGCCAGTCCTGCCTGTTTGTTGTGATGGATCTGCCCGATCAGGATCAGCGTGTTGCGCATCAGGATTCCCGACAGCGCAATCAGGCCGACCAGTGCATTGATGCCGAACGGCTGCCGGAACAAGATCAGGGTCGGTACTACTCCAATCAGCCCCAGCGGGCTGGTCAGGAAGACCATGATCATCGCGGAGATCGAGCGCGTCTGGAAGATGATGATGAGCAGGGTGATCGCCAGCATGATCGGGAACAGAGGCAACATCGCTGCCGTCGCTTTGCCCGATTCCTCGATGGAGCCGGCCTGTTCGATGCGGTAGCCGCTCGGCAGCTTGTCCATGATCGGTTGCAGCTGCTTGGTGATCGCCGTTGATACATCCGGCGGCTGCAAGCTATCGGCGATGTCGCCCCGGACTGTGATTGTCGGCATGCGGTCGCGCCGGCGCATGATCGGTTCTTCCATGCGCACCTCGACCTTGCCCACCTGCGACAGCGGGATGCGCTGCCCGTTGGCGCCGATCAGCGTGAAATCGCCAATCCTGGCCGGGTCGAGTCGGACGTCGCCGGCCGAGCGCGCCACCACCTGCACGGTACGAATGTCCTCGCGCACAGCAGTGACAGGGACACCGGTCAGCAGGAACTGCAGTTGTTGCGCCACCGTGCTGGAGGTCAACCCCAGGGCTTGCAATCGGTCCTGCTGCAAGGTGAAGTGCAGCGTGGGTGTGCGCGTGCCCCAGTCGGCGTTGACCGTGCGCATCATGGGACTGGCATCCATGACGTGCTTCACGTCCGCCGCGATTTTGCGCAGCTTGTCCGGATCAGGACCCGTGACCCGGTAGGCAACCGGGAACGGCGAATACGGACCGAAGACGAGTTGGGTGACACGCAAGCGCGCTTCGGGGGCGAGGCCAGCGGCGATCGCCTGGCGCAGCCGCAATTTCAACGCGTCGCGCTCGTCCTGGTTGTCCGTGCGCACCACGATCTTGGCAAAAGACGGATCAGGCAGTTCCGGTCCCATTGCCAGATAGAAGCGCGGCGCGCCCTGGCCGATGTAGGCGGTGACGATCTTCGCCTCCTTCTGCCTGGCCAGCCAGGCTTCCACCTTGGCCGTGGCGGCACTGGTCTCGGTGATCGATGTGCCATAGGGCATCTGTACTTCGACCAGCACTTCCGGACGGTCGGAGATCGGAAAGAACTGTTTCTTGACCACAGCCATGCCGAGTATGGCCAGCACGAACAGACCGATCACGGAACCGGCGACCAGCCATTTGCGTGCGATGACGCGCCCAAGCAACTGGCGGAAGCGGTGGTAGCGCGGCGTGTTGTAGAGCGCATCGTGACCGCCTTCGACCTTCTTGAAATCAGGCAGCAGTTTGACGCCCAGGTAGGGCGTGAAAACCACCGCGACCACCCAGGACGCGATCAGCGCGATGCCGACGATCCAGAACATGTTGCTGGTGTATTCGCCCGCAGTGGAGCGGGCGAAGCCATTGGGCATGAAACCGACGGCCGTGACCAGCGTGCCCGCGAGCATCGGCGCGGCGGTATGGCTCCAGGCATACGCGGACGCAGCGACACGGTTATAGCCCTCTTCCATTTTTACCACCATCATTTCGATGGCGATGATGGCGTCGTCCACCAGCAGGCCCAGCGCCAGGATCAGGGACCCCAGCGTGATGCGATCGAAGTTCTTGCCGGTCGCGGCCATCACCACGAAGACTGCCGCCAGCGTCAGCGGCACAGCCGCGGCGACCACGACACCCACGCGCCAGCCCATGCTCACAAAGCTCACCAGCATGACCACCAGCAGTGCAACAAAGAACTTGACCATGAACTCGTCGATCGCCGAGCGGATGTTGACGGCCTGGTCGGTGACCTTGGTCAGGCTCATGCCCAGCGGCTGTCCGGCATTGATTGCCCCCACTTCGCTGTCCAGCGCCTTGCCCAGGTCGAGCCCGTTCCAACCGTCGCGCATGACGATGCCCAGCAGCAGCGCCGGTTCGCCGCCGTTGCGCACCATGAACGTGGCCGGGTCTTCGTAGCCGCGGCTGACCGTGGCGATGTCCGACAGCTTCAGCGTGCGGCCCTGCGCCACCACCGGGGTGTCGCGGATCTTCTGCAACGTGTCGAAGGCGCCGTCCAGGCGAATGAACACTTGCGGCCCCTTGGTCTCGACGGAGCCAGCCGACGCCAGGGCATTCTGGCTGTTGAGCGCGGCGAACACGTCCTGCGGGCTGACGCCCAGCGTTGCCAGGCGATCATGCGAAAACTCGACATAGATGCGCTCGGACCGCTCGCCGATGATGTTGACCTTCTTCACGCCCGCAACATGCAGCAAGCGCTGGCGGATCTTCTCCGCGTCGCGTACCAGCAGATGCTGTGATTCCCCCTTGGCCTTGAGCGCGAACAACGCAAAGGTGACGTCCGCGTATTCGTCGTTGACCATCGGCCCGATCACGCCGGGTGGAAGGTTGATGACTTCGTCGGCGATTTTCTTGCGGGCCTGGTAGAACTGTTCCTGCACTTGCGAAGGTGGCGTGCTGTCGAGCAGCGTCAAGGTCGTGAAGGCCAGTCCGGGTCTGGTGTAGGTCTCGGTATGGTTGTACCAGCGCAGCTCCTGCATGCGCTTTTCGATCTTGTCGGCGACCTGGTCCTGCATTTCCTGCGCGCTGGCCCCCGGCCAGGCAGTAACGATGGTCATCACCTTGACCGTGAAGGCGGGATCTTCCGCGCGGCCCAGTTTGAAGAATGAAATGAGCCCGGCCAATGAGATCAGGCAGATCAGAAACAGGGTGACGGAGCGCTCGCGTACGGCGAGCGCCGACAGATTGAAAAGGCCAGCGCTCACGGACGATCTCCCGCAGTCGAAGCAACGGCGGCCTGGTCAGCCAGCCGCACCAGCTCGCCTTCACGCAACATCGGTGCGCCGAGCGCGACGATAAGCTCGCCGCGCTTGAGCGGACCCGCGACATATGCGCGATCCTCATCCAGGCGCTGGATCGTGACCGGCCGCCAGTGAACCATGGCCGGCTCGCCATTGATGATCCACACCCCTGGCCCTTTGCCGGGGTCGAACAGGGCGCCAATCGGCACCTGCAAGCTGTTTTGCGCGGAGGAGTGCCCGTCCGGAATCCGGATGGTGACCGTGGCACCCAACGGTGCATTGGCCAGCTCCCCGTCCAGCACATACCGCGCCTCGAAGGTGCGGGTGAGTCGATCCGCCGCATCCGAGAGTTGCCGGAGCTTGGCCTGAACGGTAACGCCTTCTTTGCCGAAGAGCGTGGCTTGCCCGGCTGAGCCGACCGCAGGGCGCAGGGTTTCCGGCAACTGGATAACCGCCTCGCGACGCCCGGCGTGGGCCAGGCGCACCACGGTCTGCCCGGCATTGACGACCTGGCCGGGTTCGGCCAGTGTTTCCATGATGACGCCATCGGCGTTCGCCACCAGCTCCGTATAGCGGCTCGCGTTACGCGCAACTTCGGCCTGCGCTTCGGCCGCATTGAGCTGGGCTTTGGCGGCGTCTGCCGCTGCCTTGACCTGATCGTAGGCCGAAGCCGATATCGCGCCGGTTCCGCGCAGGTCGCGGTAGCGGGCTTCATCTTCCGCCGTTTGCTGCGCCCGCGCCCGGGCGGCGGCAACCGCTTCTTGCTGCGCATGAACGGCGAGTTTCAGATCGGCGGGGTCGATGCGCATGAGCGGTTGCCCGCGCTTGACGGTTTGCCCGGTATCCACGAGCCGTTCCAGCACCTTGCCGGAAACCCGGAAGCCGAGATCGCTTTGCACCCGAGCGGCTACGGTCCCGGTGAACGTACGTGACGTGGAGACTGCATCCTGGACGGCGACCGCACGTACCAGTGGAGCTTCGGTGCGAGGATCGGATTGCGTCTTTTCGCCGCAGGCGGCCAGCGCAAACGGCAATGCAGAGATGACAGCGGAAAAAACGAGGCGGCGGAGCATGGAAATCCCGTAAAGGAGCTAAACAGGATTTCATTGTGATACCTGTGACCAAATAAGTCAATAGTCACAGTCAGTCGTCGCGTATTTATGGCGACAAGCTACGGAGCACCAGGCTGGATAATTGCGCCGGCGCGTCATCGGTGTGATCAAAGTTGTACTGCAAGAGCAGCGGATTGAGGTAGGGGCGCATGACCAGGTAGATCGCGGTCACCGCTTCGTCAAGCGGCGTCTTGCGCTCGAACTCCTCGGCTTCGCGCCCCTGACGCAAGATGTCCTGCAGCATTGCCCGGATGCGCTCCTCATGGGCGCGCACCGCGTCCCAGTGCTCGGTAGCGGCCGAGGTCGCAATGTCATAGAGCTTGCGATCTTCAAAAAACAGGCGAAGGCTAGCCTCGACGCCCACCTTGAACATGCGCCGCAGCTTCTCTGCCGGGCGGTCGACGCTATCAATCGCTGCTTTGACCTCCGTTTCGACCGCGTGCAGGCAATTTGCGCAAATCAGTTCGCCAATGGCCTGCTTGGACTCGAAGAACTTGTAGATATAGGCCTTGGAAAAACCGATGGCCTTGGCAAGATCGGAGACGGTCGTTTTCTCGTAGCCATACCGGCTGAAATGTTCGGTCGCTGCGGCAACGATCTGATCTCGCACTTCATGATCGACCGGGCCTCTGGCCGGGCTTGGGGGGATGGTGGCTTTATTCATGCCGAACAGCTTACCTCCTCTCTTTAATTTGTACAACTAGTGACCAATTTGTGATATCGTCACATTCACTCCCCATTTCACTTCGCGGAAGATGCTCATGCTAAAACGCACTCTCTTCATGTCAGTCGTCGCCAGTCTTGCAGCGGGTTGCGCTGTCGGGCCGGACTACATTCGACCCGACACGCCCATGCCACATCGCTACCTGGCTCAAACAGCAGTGGAGCAACGGCACGCCAATGCCACTGCCAACTTCACTGCGTGGTGGGAGGGCTTTGGCGATCCCCAACTGACCCGCTTCGTAAGGCTTGCGCTGGAGCAGAACCTGGATCTCGCGCAAGCGTCCGCTCGCGTCGCCCAGGTGCGTGCGGGACTTGGGGCAGCGAATGCGGCGTTGCTGCCTTCCGGCAACATCGGCGCCCAAGGTACCCGAGCCTACCAGTCGGTTGAAACGCCGCTGGGACAAGTCTTGAATTCAAGACCAGGTTTCGACCGTTATGGCAACGCCTATGAGGCCAATCTCAGCGCCGGCTGGGAGCTGGATGTATTCGGCGGTCTGCGTCGCGGACGGGAAGCGGCACTTGCCGAGTATCAGGCTTCGGAGGCTGGTGCGGTGGCGACACGGCTGACAGTGGCGGCGCAGACCGCCGATATCTACATCACTATCCGCGGACTGCAAACCCGCCTTGACGTTGCCCGAAGGCAGGTACAGACGCAACAGGAGCTGCTCTCAACGATCAATCGGCTTTACGACAAGGGGCTGGCAGCCGAACTTCAGGTGCGGCAGGCCGAGGGCGCGCTCGCTCAGGTACGGGCATCCGTACCGGTCCTCGAAACCGGCCTCGATACCGCCATGAACGCGCTGGACGTGATGCTAGGCACACCGCCTGGCACGCATCGGGAAGAGCTGGCTGCCAATGCTGGCGTCATTCCGGCCGCCCCGCAGATCGCCTCCACCGGAACGCCGGGTGATTTGCTCAGGCGCCGGCCCGATTTGATCGTGGCCGAACGCCACCTGGCTGCATCGAATGCGCGTATCGGCATGGCGATCGCCGAGTATTACCCGAAGCTCTCTTTTAGCGGATTGATCGGCAGCGCGACATCGGTGTCTGCCGGCAATCTGTTCACCGGCGGCGCAAGTCAGGCTGCGGGCATACTGGGCCTGCGCTGGCGCCTGTTCGACTTCGGTCGCATCAATGCGCAGATCGATCTGGCCAAGGGCCGGGAAGCCGAGGCGTTGGCCGCTTATCGGCTGGCCGTACTGCATGCTACGGAAGACGTGGAAAATGCCTTCTCGGCCCTGGTAAAACGCGAGGATCAGGCCAACATACTCGCTCAGGGCGTGGACTCGCTCGGTCGAGCGAGAGCAGTCTCGTTCGCGGCATACCAGAAAGGAGTCGTCAGCCTTATCGAAGTCCTGCAAGCCGACGAGAACCTGCTGCGTGCCTCCGATACACGAGCGCAAGCGCAAGCCGAATCCGCGCGCGCGGCGGTCGCGGCCTTCAAGGCACTCGGTGGCGGTTGGCAACCTCGGGAAACCGAAGCGGTGGCAATGCGATAACGCAGATCGTGCCAATGAAGACGACGCATGAGGGCGCATCGGTATGGGCGATCGACGTCAACACTGATTGCAATGCTTCCTCGGAAAGTTCAGCATCATCGACGGCACGCATCAGCACCGATACCCCAATCATGCTCGCATGGATCGCCAGCGCCTTTTCGCACTGTCGGTATTTGTGAGAC
This sequence comes from uncultured Noviherbaspirillum sp., assembly GCA_966211585.1. Taxonomy (GTDB): domain Bacteria; phylum Pseudomonadota; class Gammaproteobacteria; order Burkholderiales; family Burkholderiaceae_D; genus Noviherbaspirillum. The sequence continues at coordinate 124,794 of CBIHNU010000002.1, forward strand.
TCGCTTTCCAGCGAGCCGAGAGACTGCTTCGGTGAATCGACATTCATAACCACTTCCTTGCAGAATTCTCATTTCTGTCCCGGTAATTTTTCATTTGTCCGGCACAGGTTCTTTTTCTGCCTCTGATCACTGAATTAAATGCAGGGATACCGCAGCACAGCGTTTCCATGAACGAAGGCAGCCCCGCTTCTTGCTTAATCTCTGCCTGATCTCTGCTTAAGCCCCACCGAACCCCCCCTTCCAAAAATCAAGATTGTCACTTCCACTGCCGTGGCACAAACTGAACAGAATCAATTCGACAAGACGATTCCTGTTCAGCGGCAATGACCACCGACTCCCTCGATATCCCCCTCCTGCAGCAGTGGACCGGCAAGACCGAAACCCATGACGATGTGATCCGCGCCAGCATGGCCGAAGCGCTGGCCGCAGTACTCGACCGGCCGGCGCCGCAAGCCGGTGAACCGTTGCCGCCGTTATGGCACTGGATCTATTTCTGGACCATCCGTCCGCAAGCCGAAGTCGGCCCGGACGGCCATCCGAAGCGAGGCGGCTTCCTGCCGCCAGTGCCGTTGCCACGCCGCATGTGGGCTGGCGGACGCTTGCGTTTCAACGCGCCGCTGCCGGTCGACGCGGCGGCTACGCGCACTTCGCGCATCCTGCATGTGTCGGCCAAACAGGGCAGAAGCGGCAATCTTGCATTCGTCACCGTGCAGCATGAGATCGCGCATGACGGCACCGCCTCCGTCACCGAGGAACATGACATCGTGTACCGCGATGCGCCGCAGCCGGGTGCTGCAGCGCCGGCGCCGAAGCTGGCACCGGCCGCTGCGGCCTGGTCGCGTACCGTCACGCCCGATCCGGTGCTGCTGTTTCGTTATTCCGCGCTGACCTTCAATGGTCATCGCATTCACTACGACCGCAGCTATGTGACCGAAGTCGAAGGCTATCCGGGACTGATCGTGCATGGACCGCTGATCGCGACCTTGCTGGTCGATCTGCTGCAGCAGAACCTGCCGCAGGCGCGACTCGTCGAATTCGATTTTCGCGCGGTCGGTCCGCTGTTTGATATCGAACCTTTCCAGGTGTGCGGCCAGCCCGCCGCCGATGGCCGCAGCGTGCAGCTGTGGGCAAAGAATGTGCGCGGCGAGCTTGCGATGCAGGCCGAAGCGCGACTCGCCAATCCATAAAGCAGGAGCAATTGCATGTCAGTTCAGCATGACGCGTACCAGGATATCCGCGACGCAGTGCGCGCGCTGTGCGCCGAATTTCCTTCCGACTATTTTCGCAAGATCGATGAAGCGCGCGGCTATCCCGAGCAGTTCGTCGATGCGCTGACCAAGGCCGGCTGGCTCGCCGCACTGATCCCGCAGGAATACGGCGGCTCCGGCCTCGGCCTGACCGAGGCATCGGTGATCATGGAAGAGATCAACCGCAGCGGCGGCAACTCCGGCGCCTGCCACGGCCAGATGTACAACATGGGCACGTTGCTGCGGCACGGCTCGGAACAGCAAAAGCAGCAATACCTGCCGAAGATCGCCAGCGGCGAGCTGCGCCTGCAATCGATGGCGGTGACCGAGCCGAGCACCGGCACCGACACCACCAGAATCAAGACCACCGCGGTGAAGAAGGGCGATCGCTACGTGGTCAACGGGCAAAAGGTGTGGATCTCGCGCGTCCAGCATTCGGACCTGATGATCCTGCTCGCGCGCACCACGCCGCTGGCCGACGTGAAGAAAAAGTCGGAAGGCATGTCGATCTTCCTGGTCGATCTGCGCGACGCGATCGGCAACGGCCTGTCGGTGCAGCCGATCCTGAACATGGTGAACCACGAGACCAATGAACTGTTTTTCGAGAACCTGGAAATTCCCGCCGAAAACCTGATCGGCGAGGAAGGCAAGGGCTTCAAGTACATCCTCGACGGGCTGAACGCCGAGCGCACCCTGATCGCCGCCGAATGCATCGGCGACGGCTACTGGTTCATCGACAAGGTGACGAAGTACGTGAACGAGCGCGTGGTGTTCGGCCGCCCGATCGGCCAGAACCAGGGCGTGCAATTTCCGATCGCAAAGGCGTATGTGAATCTCGAAGCGGCCAACCTGATGCGCTACAAGGCGTGTGAGCTGTTCGATGCGCACCAGCCCTGCGGCGCGCAGGCCAACATGGCGAAGATGCTGGCTGCCGATGCGTCGTGGGAAGCGGCCAATGCCTGCCTGCAATTCCATGGCGGCTTCGGCTTCGCGCATGAATACGATGTCGAGCGCAAGTTCCGCGAGACGCGGCTGTACCAGGTCGCGCCGATCTCGACCAACCTGATTCTGTCGTACGTGGCCGAGCATGTGCTCGGGCTGCCGCGTTCTTTTTAGGAGGCAGCATGCGACCACTTGACGGCATCACCGTAGTCACCCTTGAACACGCGATTGCCGCGCCGTTCTGCACGCGGCAACTGGCTGACCTCGGCGCGCGCGTGATCAAGGTCGAGCGGCCCGGCGTCGGCGACTTTGCGCGTGCCTATGATGAACGGGTACACGGCCTTGCATCGCACTTCGTCTGGACCAATCGTTCGAAGGAAAGTCTGACGCTCGACGTCAAGCACGACGAAGCGAACTTGATCCTGCACAAGCTGCTGGAAGGCGCCGACGTGCTGGTGCAGAACCTCGCGCCCGGCGCATCCGCGCGGCTCGGCTTGTCGTATGACGCGTTGAAAGAACAATATCCGCGCCTGATCGTATGCGACATTTCCGGCTACGGCAGCAATGGCCCGTACCGCGACAAGAAGGCGTACGACCTGCTGATCCAGAGCGAATCTGGCTTCCTGTCGATCACCGGTACGCCGGACGAGCCGGCCAAGGCTGGCTGCTCGATCGCCGACATCGCTGCCGGCATGTATGCGTACACCAATATCCTTGCGGCGCTGATTCAGCGCGGCAAGACCGGCCAAGGCTGCAACATCGACGTGTCGATGCTGGAAAGCATGGTCGAGTGGATGAGCTATCCGCTGTACTACGCGATCGACGGCGCGCCGCCGCCACCGCGCGCCGGCGCCGCCCACGCGACCATCTATCCATACGGCCCGTTCCCGGCCGGCGACGGCAAGGTCGTGATGCTCGGTCTGCAGAACGAACGCGAGTGGGTGCTGTTTTGCGAAAGGGTATTGCAGCAGCCGGCGCTTGCCGCCGATCCGCGCTTCTCGTCGAACGCGCGCCGCAACGAGTCGCGCGCGGCACTGCGCAAGATCATCGTCGACGTGTTCGCCGGATTGACCGCCGAACAGGTTATCGCCCGGCTCGATGCGGCGCAAATCGCGAATGCGCACATGAACGACATGCATGACCTGTGGCAGCACGCGCAACTGAAGGCGCGCGAACGCTGGACCGAAGTCGATTCGCCGGCCGGCAAGCTGCCGGCGCTGCTGCCGCCCGGCGTGCCGAACACCTATGCGCCGAGGATGGATGCGATTCCCGCGCTGGGTGCGCATACGGAGCAGATCTTGCGCGAACTCGGTTATGCGGAAGAGGCGATTGCGAAGTTGCGCGAGCAGAAGGCGATATGAAGGAACGTCCGGCTCCTTCCCCCTTGCAGGGGGAAGGTTGGGATGGGGGTAGTGCGTTCGAGTAATCACTGCCGTATCTCGAACGCACTACCCCCACCCTAGCCCTCCCCCTGCAAGGGGGAGGGAACCTGATGGGCTCTATTTTTGAGTGCGCCTCGCCTCGTAACTGCGAAAGGCCGTACTTCAAAACAAGACAAGACACACGAAAGACACACCATGACCGAACACCCAAGCCAAACTCTCGCCACCTTCGCCGCCAACCTGCGCTTCGAAGACATCCCCGAACCCGTCATCAGCCGCGCCGAAGACCTGTTGCTCGACTGGTTCGGCTCCGCGCTTGCCGGCAAGGGCGCGCGTCCGGTGGAAACAATAGACCGCTTCGCACGGCAGATGGGCCCGGCCAACGGTCCGTCCGAAGTGCTGGTTTCGCGCCGCCGCACCACGCCGCTGTTCGCGGCAATGGTGAATGCCGCGTCGTCGCATTTCGCCGAACAGGATGATGTGCACAACGGTTCAGTGTTTCACCCGGCCGCCGTCGTGTTTCCGCCGGCGCTGGCTGTCGCGCAAGACTTGCGCAGCTCGGGCCGCGAATTGCTGACGGCGGCGGTGGCCGGTTACGAAGTCGGCATCCGCATCGGCGAATTCCTCGGGCGCTCGCATTACAAGATCTTCCACACGACCGGCACCGCCGGAACCATTGCCGCTGCGGCGGCAACAGGGCGATTGCTGAAACTGACGCCAGAACAGATGCTCGACGCGTTCGGCTCGGCCGGCACGCAGGCGGCCGGTTTGTGGGAATTCCTGCGCGACGCCGCCGATTCGAAGCAATTGCACACCGCGCATGCGGCCGCTGCCGGCCTCGGTGCCGCCTATCTCGCGCATGACGGTTTCACCGGCGCGAAGCGCATTCTTGAAGGCATGCAAGGCATGGGCGCCGGCATGGCGCAGCAGGCCGATCCGGCGAAACTCACCGACCGTCTTGGCGAGCGCTGGACGCTGGCGGAAACCTCGTTCAAGTTCCATGCATCGTGCCGCCACACGCATCCGGCGGCCGACGCGCTGCTGCAGGTCGTTACCGAAAACGATCTGTTGCCGGAACAGATTGCGGCCGTCACCACGTATGTGCACCAGGGCGCGATCGATGTGCTCGGCCCGGTGATCGATCCGCAGACCGTGCACCAGGCAAAGTTTTCGATGGGAACCGTGCTCGGATTGATCGCGCAATTCCATCGTGCCGGCATGACGGAATTCGCAGCCCATTTCAACGACGCCGGCATCGCGGCGTTCCACAACAAGGTGCGCATGGTGCTCGACGCCGAAGTCGACCAGGCGTATCCGGCACGCTGGATCGGCAAAGTGATGGTGGAAACCATCGACGGCCGCAAGCTGCATGGTCGGGTCGACGAGCCGAAAGGCGATCCCGGCAACACCCTGTCACGCGACGAACTGGAGCAGAAGGCCTTGCGGCTGGCCGATTTCAGCGGTAGCGCAACACCGCAGGAAATGCGTACCGCATTCGAGCAGATCTGGAACATCAGGCGTGCGGAATCGGTCGGACATTTCCTGACCTGAATCGCGGAGAGCTGCCATGTCCGAACCGATCGCGCGTTCCTACCTGTTCGTCCCGGGTAACCGTCCCGAGCGCTTCGACAAGGCCTGCACGGCGGGCGCCGATGCGGTGATTGTTGACCTCGAAGATGCTGTGTCGCCAGCGGAAAAGGCTGCGGCCCGGCGCGCGCTCGCCGGCTGGCTGTCTCCGCAGAAAATGGTTTTGATCCGTATCAACGCCCCCGGCAGCGGCTGGTTCGATGATGACCTCGCCCTGTGCGCACGGCCGGGTGTGGCCGGCATCGTGCTGCCGAAGGCGGAGCGCATCGAAGATATCGGGTTGCTGGAGCGGGCCGGTGCGCCTCTGGTGTTGCCGTTGATCGAAAGCGCGCAGGGTTTCGAGAACGCGCGCCTGCTGGCCGACTGTGCGCCGGTGCAGCGACTGCTGTTCGGCAGTATCGATTTCAAGCTCGATCTCGGCATCGAGAGCAATACCGATGGCGGCGATGATGATGCCTTGCTGTTTTTCCGTTCGCAACTGGTGCTGGTATCGCGGCTTGCCGGAATCCAGCCGCCGGTCGATGGCGTCAGCACCGGATTCGACGAGCCGCAGCGCACGCATGACGATGCGTTACGCGCGCGCGCGCTCGGGTTCGGCGGCAAGCTGTGCATCCATCCGAAGCAGGTCGCGCCGGTCAATCGTGCATTCAGCCCATCCGCCGACGAGGTCGCATGGGCCAGGAGAGTGCTGGACGCGAGCGCGCAAGCGGGCGGCGCCGCGGTCGCAGTCGACGGCAAGATGGTCGATCTTCCGGTGATCCTGCGGGCACGCAGGATCACCGATGCAGCGGCGCGCAGCAGCGGCTAATCACAGAACAATCACGGTCGGGCAGTAAATCGAAACAGACGCCGCAAAGGCGCAGGCAGCAACGCCAACAAATGTTCCATCCACTTCAACCAAGGAGACTTCAATGAAACTGAAAACCATACCCTTCGTATTGCTCGCTGCGGCATTCGCCGCCGGCAGCGCTTTTGCGCAGGCGCCGATCGTCATCAAGTTCAGCCACGTGGTGGCAAACGATACGCCGAAGGGCAAGGGCGCATTGCGCTTCAAGGAGCTGGCGGAAAAGGCAACCAAAGGCCGCGTGAAGGTCGAGGTGTATCCGAACAGCACGCTGTACAAGGACAAGGAAGAGCTCGACGCGTTGCAGCTCGGGTCGGTACAGATGCTGGCGCCGTCGCTGGCCAAGTTCGGCCCGCTCGGCGTCAAGGAATTCGAACTGTTCGACCTGCCCTACATCTTCCCGAGCAAGGAGGTGCTGTATCGCGTAACGGACGGTCCGGTCGGCAAGAAATTGTTCCAGAAGCTGGAATCGAAAGGAATACGCGGGCTTGCCTATTGGGACAATGGTTTCAAGGACATGACCGCGAACAGGCCGTTGCATCATCCGTCGGATTTCAGGGGCCTGAAGATGCGCATCCAGTCGTCCAAGGTGCTCGATGCGCAGATGCGTGCGTTGGGCGCCAATCCGCAAGCGATGGCGTTCTCCGAGGTGTATCAGGCATTGCAGACCGGTGTGGTCGACGGCACCGAAAACACGCCGTCAAATATCTACACGCAGAAGATGCATGAAGTGCAGAGCAACATGACGGTCTCCAATCACGGCTATATCGGCTATGCAGTGATCGTGAACAAGAAGTTCTGGGACGGTCTGCCACCCGACATCCGTACCGAGCTGGAAGGCGCGATGAAGGAAACCACCAAGTACAACAACGAAATCGCCAAGCAGGAGAACGACAAGGCGCTGGAAGAAATCCGGAAATCCGGCAAGACCAAGGTCTACGTGCTGAATGACCAGGAGAAGGCCGAATGGCGCAAGGCGCTGCTGCCGGTGCAGAAGCAGATGGCCGGCCGCATTGGTGCGGACCTGATCAAGGAAGTCAACGACGAAGCGGCGGCGCTGGGATTCAAGTAGCCGGGGCAACGGTTTGCGGCCGGGCTAGCCCGGCCGGCCGCAGATCACATCCACCAGTTCGCGCGCATACTGCGGCAGCATGCCCAGTTGCTGCACCACCACGCTGCGTTCGCGCACCGCCCAAGGCTCGTTCAATTCCAGCAGCGCGATCTTCATCGATTTGCCCAGGCGCTGCGCGGCCGATTGCGGCAGCACGCCGATGCCGACATGGGTTTCGATCATGCGGCACATCGCCTCGAAGCTGCGCACCTGGATGCGCAGTTTCAACTGCTGCCCATGTTCGCTGACGATGCGATTCAGGAAATGCTGCAGGGTGCTGCCTTCATGCAGGCCGATGTGGTCGTATCCCAGCGTATCGGCGAAGGCCACGCTGCCGGCCTTCGCCAAAGGGTGATCGAGCGCGGTTGCCAGCACCAGCCGGTCGGTCGAGAAATTCAATACTTCCAGTCCCTGGCCGACAATCTCGCCGGCCACGATGCCGATGTCGGCAGTGCCTTCCTGCACGCCGCGCACGATGTCGTGGTTCAGCCGTTCTTCGAGCGCGACATTCACCTGCGGATGCTTCGCCAGAAATTCGCCCAGCACTTCCGGCATGAACTCGGTCACCGCGGTGGTGTTGGCGAAGATGCGGATATGGCCCTTGATGCCGTTGTTGTACTGCTGCATGTCGCTTTTCAGACGCTCGACCTGCTGCATGAACTGCTGCGCATGCTGCAGCAAGGTCTCGCCCGCAGGCGACAGGCGCACGCCCTTGTTCTCGCGATACAGCAGCCGCACGCCGAAACGCGATTCCATTTCCTTCACGCGGCTGCTGGTCGCGGCCAGCGACAGATGCGTGCTCTCGGCGGCGCGCGTCAGGCTTTTGAGTTCCGCGATCTGGATGAACAGGCGCAGGTCGGTGAGGTCGAACAGCATGGCGGAGTTCCTTTTTGGACGCGTCGATTTTACGACGTAATGCGGAGCGCCATCGACGCGCGGCAAACAGCATGGCCGGCCATTTCACAAGCACGTTCCGCTTGCGCAAGGCACGCAGGGTTCAGCGCATCATCGTGCGCCGCATTGCAAAGCTGATGGCGTCGACGAGCGCGACCAGCAGCAGCATCGCGAGGATCACGGTGGCGGCGCGGTGCATCTGGAACAGCGACAGGTGGTATTTCAGCATCTGGCCGAGGCCGCCGGCGCCGACCACGCCGAGGATCGCCGCCGCGCGGATATTGTTTTCCCAGCGGTACAGCGTGTACGACATCATCTGCGGCAAGGCTTGCGGCAGCGCTGCGTAAAAGAACGCCGCCAGCGCCGGCGCGCCGTTGATGCGCAGCGATGCTTCCGGCAGCGGCGGCAGGTTTTCCAGCGTATCGCCGAACAGCCGGCCGAGTACGCCCGACGTGTGCGCGGCCAGCGCCAGTGTGCCGGCGAACGGCCCGAGGCCGGCTGCGATCAGCAGGATCGCCGCCCATGCGAGTTCCGGGATCGAGCGCAGGATATTCAACAGAAATCGCGTTGCGATACGTGCGCTGCGGCCGAAGCGGCCGCTCGCGGGCAGCGCCAGCAGCAATCCGAACAACATTGCGATCACCGTGCCGAGCGTCGACATCGACAGCGTTTCGACGATGCCAATCAGCGTCTTTTTCAGAAAGGCAGGTGCGATCTCGGGCGGCGCGAAGCCGCGCAGGAATTCCATGACCGACTGCGCGGCATCGCTGCTGAACAGCGCGCGCCATTCCAGCGGCAGCGTCGCGAAACTGGCGATCGCCAGCGCCGCCAGTGCGAGCACCAGTATCAGCACGCTGCGGTCGGCGCGCGGCGCGGGCGGCAACGTGGCGGGCAGTGCGGCCGGCTTCATGCGAGCCTCGCGCGCAACAGTTTGCTGACGCCGTCGGCGCAGCCGACCAGCAGCACGAACACGATCAGCATGGTCGCGACTTCGCCGCCGGCCAGCATTTTCAGCGATTCATCCATCCGCTGTCCGAGGCCGCCGGCGCCGACGAAGCCCATCACCACCGAGCCGCGGATCGCGCATTCCCAGCGATACACGGTGTATGAAACCAGTTCCGGTGCGGCGTCGGGCAGTGTGCCGTACAGCAGCGCGGCCAGCCGTCCGCTACCGTTGCGCAGCAGTGTATCGGTTGCCTGCGCGTCGGTCGATTCGAGGATTTCCGCATAGACCTTGCCCAGCATGCCGCCGTAGGTGAGCGCGATCGCCAGCACGCCGGCGGTCGGCCCGAGCCCGACGATACGCACGAACAGCAGTGCCCAGACCAGTTCCGGCACGCTGCGCAGCAGGACCAGCAGCCAGCGCGCCGCTTGTCGCGCCAGGCGGCCGGGCAGGCTGATGCGGCCGGTGCCCAGACGCGACACCGACAACCGCTCGGTCGCGATCAGCGTCAACGGTATCGCCAGCAACAGCGCGAGCACCATGCCGGCGGTGGCGATGGCGACGGTCTGCCAGGTCGCCACGGCGGCCAGTTGCAGGAAATCGGGTGAATGCGCGGGCGGGAAGAAGGTGGCGAGGAACTGTCCGCTGGCCTGCAGGCTTTGCGCATCGAACAGGATCCACGGCTTGAATTCGCTCCACACCAGCATCGGCCACAGCAGCGCCAGCGCGAGCACGACGAAGGTGACGCGGCTGCGCCACGCAGGATCGGCGGGCAGGGTGCGGGAAGGAAAGGCGGACGTGCTCACGGTGTTCTCGGTGCGTTCGGAGTGGCTCAAAAGCAGCGCGGACCGGTCGCCAGCTTTGCCGGCGGCGACGTTATCTCGAATGTCGGCTCTTCTTCGCTGGCCGCGTTGCGATACAGCGCGGCGATCATCGCATCGGTCACCGCCTCGCGCTTTGCATCGAACAGTACGCGGCCGTCGCGCAAGCCGATGATGCGCGGGAAATGCGCACGCGCCAGTTCGATCTGGTGCAGGCTGCATACCAGCGCCGCATTGCGTGCGGCAGCTTCGCGCTGCAACACCGTCAGCGTGCGCACCGCCAGCGTCGGGTCGAGCGCCGACAGCGGTTCGTCGACCAGGAAAGCCTGCGCGTCGGACACCAGCAGACGCGCCATGCTGCAACGCTGCCGCTCGCCGCCGGACAGGCGGTCGACGCGCAGGTACAGCTTGTCCTGCAGGTCGAAGCGTGCCAGCGCATCGAAGGCCAGACGCGGGTCGGCCGGACGAAACAGCGAGGCCAGCGCGCGCCATGTGCTCCATTGCGGCAGGCGTCCGGCGAGTACCGCGGTGACCACGCGCTGCCGCGGCGGCAGCGGCGGCGTTTGCGGCGCCAGGAACAGGCGCGCGCGCAACGCATGCCGTCGCGTTGTCGATAGCATCCACGGATCGGCGTCGAATACCTCGAACGTACCGGCTTGCGGCCGATGCGCGCACGCCAGTGCATGCAGCAGCGTGGTCTTGCCGGCGCCGGACGGACCGATCAGCGCGATCTGCTCGCCGGCGGCGATCGACAGCGTCAGCGCCGACAATGCATCCGGCAGATGAGCGGGCCCGGCGACATGGCGCACCGAAACGTCGCGCAGAACGAAAACCATGGTCTTACTTCAGCAGGCCGGCGTTTTGGGCGGCCTTCTTGATCGACTCGTAATTTTCCGGCCTGGTCGGGATGAAGCGCTTGGTCCGCTGCAGGTCGAGGATTTCCTTGTCTTGCGGATTCTTGACGTCGAGCGCCAGGAAGGCATCGGTCAGCTTCTTGCGCAGCGTCGGGTCCATGTCGGTACGCACCGACCAGTTGTAATCGTAATAGCCGGGCGTGGTGTAGAACACGCGCAGCTTCTTCGGATCGACCTTGCCTTCGGCAACCAGCTTTTCCCATACCGAGATGTTGAGCGCACCGGCATCGACCTTGCCGCCGGCAACTGCCGCCGCGGTCGCGTCGTGTGCGCCGGCGAAGGCGATGCGCTTCATGTCGGTGTCCGGGTTGATATGCGCGGCCAGCAGGTAGTAGCGCGGCATCAGGTGGCCGGAGGTCGACGATTCGGAGCCGAAGCTGAAGGTCTTGCCTTTCAGGTCTTCCAGCTTGTTGATCGATTTGTCGGTAGTGATGAACACCGACTTGAATTTCTGGTCTTCCTCGCGCTGCACGATCGGCACCACCTTGCCGTGACTGCGTTCGTTCGCCTGCACGAACGTGAAGCCGCCGAACCACACCATGTCGAGCTTGTGGTTGATCAGGCCTTCGACCGATGCCGCGTAATCGGTGACCGGCGTGAACACCACTTTCATGCCGAGCTTCTGCTCAAGATAGCTGCCGAGCGGCTTGAACTTGCGCTGCAGTTCGGTCGGCGATTCGTCGGGGATTGCGGAGACGCGCAGCACCTGCTCGGCATAGCTGGCGCCGGCAGACAGCAGCGCGCAAACGAGCAGCAACGGACGGAGCATGGATTTAACGGAAGAGAAAGCGGAAGGACGTTGCAAGATAGACCTCTTGTTGGGAGTAAAAAATGTCAGCGTAGCGAATCAGGCCGTGACTTCGACTTTCGCAAGGCCGGCCGCCATTTCGCCGATCACCGCCGCATCCGCGAAACCTTCGCGGCGGAACAGCGCCAGCACTTCGTCGACTGCGCCGGCGTCGCATGACACCAGCAGGCCGCCGGAGGTTTGCGGATCGGTCAGCAGCATCTGCTGCACCGGCGTCACGCCGTCGGCCAGCACCACATCATGGCCGTAGCCGGCCCAGTTGCGGCCGGATGCGCCGGTGACGTAGCCGCTTTCGGCGAGCTGCTGTACGTTCGGCAGCAGCGGTACCCGGTGCATGTCGAGCTTCGCGGTCAGTTTCGCGCCGCGCGCCAGTTCCAGCGTATGGCCGAGCAGGCCGAAGCCGGTGACGTCGGTCAGCGCATGCACGCCCGGCAGCGTGGACAGGCTCTTGCCCGGCTTGTTCAGCTTCGTGGTGTTGGCGATCATCGCCGCATAACCGGCCGCGTCCAGCGCATCTTTCTTCAGCGCCGCGGACAGCACGCCGACGCCGAGCGGCTTGCCGAGAATCAGCTTGTCGCCGGGCTTCGCGTCGGCGTTGCGCTTGAGTTTGTCCGGATGCACCAGGCCCATCACCACGAGCCCGTAGATCGGTTCGACCGAATCGATGGTGTGGCCGCCGGCGATCGGGATGCCGGCTTCCGCGCAGATTGACTCGCCGCCGCGGATGATCTCGCCGATGACTTCGACCGGCAACTGGTTGATCGGCATCGCCACCAGCGCCAGCGCCATGATCGGCGTGCCGCCCATCGCGTACACATCGGAGATTGCATTGGTCGCCGCGATGCGGCCGAAATCATACGGATCGTCGACGATGGGCATGAAAAAGTCGGTGGTCGCGATCAGCGCCTGTTCGTCGTTGAGCTTGTAGACCGCTGCATCGTCGGCGGTTTCAATACCGACCAGCAATTCCTTCGGCACCGGGAAGCCGCTCGATTTTTTCAGGATTTCGGACAGGATGCCGGGCGCGATCTTGCAGCCGCAGCCACCGCCATGCGAAAACGAGGTGAGTTTGAGTTTCAGGTCGGTAGGCGCGTTCATGATTGCTTGTCCATTCGGGTAAGTTCACGAGCCGGCCGCAGGCCGGTTTCGTGATTTGAAGTTAGCAGATTATCCAATAATTGCAGCAGCGCCGCTTGTTCGCGCGCTGGCGCAAACAGCACGGCGCGCGCATCGCACTGTGTATGCAGCCGCGCGTAAAACGCGGGATCGGCCTGTGCCTGGTCGATCATGCGTGCCAGCGCATTGCTGTCGCCCGTTGCGAAATAACCGGCATAGTCATCGCCCAGCATGCCGCGATTGCCGGCAATGTCGCTTGCGAGCACCGGCACGCCGGCAGTCACCGCTTCGATGATCACGTTGGCGCCGCCTTCCATGCGCGACGCAATCACCATCAGCCGGCTGCGCTTGAGCAACTGCCGCGTCCGCGCATGCGGCAGGCTGCCGAGCCAGCGGTAGCGCGGCAGCGCGCGTTGCGTCGCCTGTGCCTGTTCGCCCAGGGCCGGGTCGAGCGCGCCGCCGATATGCGTCATCCGCACTTGCGGTGAAGCCACGCGCGCGGCGGCACGCATGAAGGTCAGCGGATCTTTCTCTTCGCGCAGGTGGCCGATCATCACGACGTCGAAGGTACGCGCGGCGGCGTTGTGTTCAAGCGGCTTCAGCGCGGCGGCCGACTGATGAATCACGCAGGCTTTCGCGCGCAGCGTGCCATTCAGTTCGTCGAGGCCGGCTTCCTGCAACAGCACCAGCCGCGTCGCCAACTGCAGCGAACGCTGCGCATCGATATCAGCCCGGATGTCGCGATACAGATCGGTCCCGGTCAACACCACGATGCAGGGACGTTCGGGAAATGCCTTGGCGAATGCCGCGATCGACGCGGCCGAGCGGCGTGCATGCAGCGCAATCATCGCGTCGTACTGCGTACCGTTCCATTCGGCAAGCAGGCTGACGCGATATCGTGTGTGCAGAAAGCGTGCCCAGCGGCTCGCGGTTTGCCAGTTGCCGTTGTTGGCATTTGCCATTGCCGGGCTGATAATCACGATATGCGGTTTGGCCAAACTGCTTTCCTCTATGGCGACAACAATCGATGAATTTTTCCTTTCGCAATGCAGGGCCGGAGCAACTTGCCGTCGCGCTGCAGGATGCGCGCAATTATACGCGGGCACTCTTTGATCGTTTTGCGGCTGCCGGGCTGGACGACGCCGGCAAGGTGCCGCGTTTGCAGACCCTGAATCCGCCATTATGGGAAATCGGCCATGTCGCCTGGTTCGCCGAATGGTATCTGCTGCGCGGTGCGCAATCGAGCGCGCCGGATGCTGCGCAGCGGCCTTCGCTGCTGCCGCATGCCGACCGCTGGTTTGACTCCAACACGGTGGCGCACGACACGCGCTGGTCGCTCCACCTGCCGCCGACCGATGCGATCCATGCGTATTGCGACGAGGTATTGCAACGGGTGCTGGAGAAATTGCGCGACACGGAAAACAGCGACAATGCGCTGTATCCGTACCGGCTGGCATTGGCGCACGAAGACATGCATTGCGAAGCATTCGCCTATACCTTGCAAAGCCTCGGCATTGCGCCACCGGCCGTGCTCGATAAACCGTTGTCTGCGCAGCGGGCGGGCGAATTGCGTTTTGCTGGCGGCATGCTGCGGCAAGGCAGCGAAGCGGATCAGGGTTTCGCATTCGATAACGAGCAATGGGCGCACCCGGTGCAGCTGCGGTCGTTCGCGATCGATGCCGATCTGCTGTCGAATGCACAATATCTTGAATTCATCAAAGCCGGCGGTTATCGCAATCCGCAATTCTGGAGCGCGGAAGGATGGCGCTGGCGCAATGAAACCGGACGCACCGCGCCTGCATATTGGCTGCAGGAAGACGGTCGCTGGCGTTGCCGCGGTTTTGATCAGGTCGTGGAACTGCGTGCGGATGAACCGGTGCGTCATGTGAGCCTGCACGAAGCGCACGCATATTGCCGCTGGGCCGGACGTCGCCTGCCGCAGGAATCCGAATGGGAATATGCGGCGCGCGCCGGCAATGGGCAATTCCGCTGGGGCGAGTTGTGGGAATGGACAGCCTCACCGTTCGAACCGTATGCAGGATTCGCCGCCGGTCCGTACCGTGAATATTCGGCGCCGTTCTTTTCCTCGTACCAGGTAGTGCGTGGCGCATCGCTCGCGACGCCGGCGCGTTTCCGGGCCGTGCAATTCCGCAATTTCTATCAGGCGCGGCGCGACGACTTCTTCGTCGGTTTTCGCACCTGCGCACTCTGAACGCGGCGCCAAAGGTCGTACAATGTGCGGATGCAAGATTTTGACCAATACGACCTGATTATCGACGCGCGCAGCCCGCGCGAATTCGAAGAAGATCACATCCCCGGCGCGATCAACCTGCCGGTTGTCGACAATGAAGAGTTTGCCGAAGTCGGCAAGCTGCATCGGACCGATCCGACCGCTGCCTACCAGCTCGGTGCCTGTTATTCATTGCGCAACGTCGCGCGCCATATCGAGCAATGCGTGGCGAAATATCCGGGCAAAAGCAAGGTGCTGGTCTATTGCTTCCGCGGCGGCAAGCGCAGCAAGGTCTGGTTCGATGTGCTCGATACCATCGGCTATCGGGTCGAAAAACTCAAGGGCGGATGGAAGACCTACCGGCGCTGGGTCAACGAACAGCTGATCGCCGTGCCCGGCAATTACCGGTACATCGTCGTATCCGGCCCGACCGGCTGCGGCAAGACGCGGCTGCTGGGCGCGTTGCAAGAAGCCGGTGCGCAGGTGCTCGATCTGGAAGGCATCGCGGTGCATCGCGGCTCCATCATCGGCGCGGTGCCGGGCAAGCCGCAGCCGACGCAGAAAATGTTCGACAGCCTGCTGCTGGACCGATTCATGCAATTCGATCCCGCGCAGCCGGTCTGGGTTGAAGCGGAGAGCAAGAAAATCGGCCAGGTGCAGTTGCCGGAAGCGCTGCTGGCGCAGATGCGGCGCAGCCTGACGATTGCGATCGACGCCGCGATGCCGCAGCGGGTGCAACTGCTGCGCGAGGATTACAGCCACTTCGAACAGGACCCTGCCGCGCTGATCGAGCGACTGTCGCATCTGCGCGCGCTGATCGGCGGGCAGGAACTGGAAATCTGGAAGACGCTTGCCGACAGCCGCCAGGTGCCGGAACTGTTCGAGCGCCTGATGCGCAATCACTACGATCCGAGCTACCGCCGCTCGATCCTGCGCAACTATCCGGAAATCGACGCGTCGCCGAAAGTGGTGCTTGACGACCTGTCGTTGCAGGGACTGAAGCCGGTCGCACAAATGATGCGCGGAAAATTCGAAAGTCTTGCGCTTGAACCGGCCTTGCCGGCGTGACGATTCTGAACGCATGGACGTCGGCAGCGGTTGAGCGTTTTCGATGCCCGCCGAAGGACAAGGCCTGCGGTTGAAGCAGGCATGAAAAAGGCCGGCTTGGAAAGCCGGCCTCGGACAACAGATCTGCGCTGCAGACTTTATGCGAAATTCTTCGCCACAAAATCCCAGTTCACCAGGTTCCAGAACGATTCGACATATTTCGGACGTGCATTGCGATAGTCGATGTAATACGCATGTTCCCACACGTCGCACGTCATCAGCGGCTTGTCGGCGCCGGTCAGCGGGCAGCCGGCGTTGGACGTGTTGACGATGTCGACCGAGCCATCGGTCTTTTTCACCAGCCAGGTCCAGCCGGAGCCGAAATTGGTGACGCCGGACTTGGTGAATTCTTCCTTGAACTTGTCGAACGAACCCCACTTCTTGTTGATCGCATCGGCCAGCGTACCGGTCGGCACGCCGCCGCCATTCGGCTTCATGCAGTTCCAGTAGAAGGTGTGGTTCCAGACTTGCGCTGCGTTGTTGAATACGCCGCCGGACGATTTCTTGATGATGTCTTCCAGCGAAGCATTTTCGAAATCGGTACCCTTGATCAGATTGTTCAGGTTCGTCACGTAGGCTTGGTGATGCTTGCCGTAGTGGTATTCCAGCGTTTCCTTGGAGATATGCGGTTGCAGCGCGTCCATCGCGTAGGGCAGGGGCGGCAGAGTATGTTCCATGATGCGTCCTTTCTGTTTTTCGGGTGGGATGTTGTTTTTGAAAGACCTCAATTGTAAGTCGGATGTGGTCCTGCTGCATGCGAACGGCAATTGATCCAGCGTCAAAGCCGTTCGGGAACTGCGATCCCTGTTCCGGAACGCATGTGTTTCACATGCCGCCATGCCAGAGTGCGGCACGTGGCGTTGCGGATCAGCTGTCCAGCGACGGCTGCACACTGGCAATGCCGACTTCCGCCACGCCTTCCGCCAGCCTGACGGTGACGATCTCGCGCGGCCGCAGATCTTTCGGCGCCCGGACGACCTTGCCTTTGCTATCGATCACCATCGCATAGCCGCGTTCCAGCGTCCGTTGCGGATTCAACAATTCCAGTTGATTTGCCAGCGCCGCCAGCATCTGGCGTCGTTGCGCGATCTGCGTCATCGCGCAGGCGGTCAGGCGGCGCGCGTGCTCGGTCGTGCGCAAGCGGGAATGCACCGTGCTGGGCAAGCGCGCCGTCAGCCGCGTCTGAAGGTGCGTCAGCGCGAAGCGCGCCTGGTTCAGCGGTGTGCGGATGGCATGCGCGAGCCGCGCCTGCAGGTTGCGCAGCTTCAGGCGCTCGTGGGCGATATACGCGGAGGGGCTTGGCAGGCGGCGCGACAGCCAGTCGAGCGTCTGCGCGGTTTCCGCCAGATGCCGCCGCAATGCGCGCGTCAGGTCATCGGCGTGCGCCTCAAGCGCGGCGAGCCAGTCGGCTCGCGGGGTTGCGGCCAGTTCCGCCGCCGCCGTCGGTGTCGGCGCGCGCAGATCGGCCGCGAAGTCGGCGATCGTGAAATCGGTTTCATGGCCGACGCCGCAGATGACCGGCATCGTGCAGGCCACGATTGCGCGTGCAACCGCTTCTTCGTTGAACGACCACAGGTCTTCGATGCTGCCGCCGCCGCGGCACACCAGCAGCACGTCGCATTCGGCGCGGGTGGAGGCGGTGGCGATCGCCTGCGCCACTTTTTGTCCGGCGCCTTCGCCCTGCACCGGTGTCGGGTACAGGATCACCCGGACATGCGGCGCGCGGCGGCGCAGCGTGGCAAGGATGTCGCGCAGCGCCGCGGCCTGGGTGCTGGTCACGATGCCGATGGTCCGGGCAAAGACCGGCAACGGCCGCTTGCGTTCGGGATCGAACAGCCCTTCGGCCGTCAGTCTTTGCTTCAGTTGCAGGAAGGCTTCGTACAGATTGCCGACGCCGGCGCGCCGGATCGCTTCGACGCTGAGCTGGTAATCGCCGCGCGGTGCATACAAGGTGACCAGCGCCCGCACTTCGACCCGGTCGCCTTCGCGCGGGCTGAAACCGACATACTGCGCGCGACCGCGGAACATCACTGCGCGCACCTGCGCACCGTCGTCCTTCAGCGTGAAATACCAGTGGCCCGATGCCGCGCGGGTGAAATTCGAAATCTCCCCGGCAACCCACGTCAGCGGGAAGTTGCGCTCCAGCATCCGCGCCACCGCTTGGTTCAACGCGGAAACCGTCATTACCGGCGGCGTACCGCCTGCGTTTTCCGTTGTACTTCTCGTATTCATGCGGTCTTCCAAGCCAAAACCTGTCCACAGGCGCGCCAAATCGTCATCTTGCCGTCACATTTGGTTGCAAACAATACTTGAATTTCATAACTTATTGATTTTAAAGGGAAATAAAATGATGCATCATTTCTGAACAGCAAAGAAAAATCCTTTTGAATCAAATACTTTTGTCCCACTGCAAGGAGTTGCCCACAAACTTATCCACAGCAGGTGTGAAGAACTTGTTTACTGGGTTCAAGCTGCTCCGGTGCTTGCTCACAAAGGCCCAACACGTTACATTCAGCATCCGTCCGAACTGAACTGAGGAGCCTCCCTTTGCTCGCCATTATTCAAGCCGCCGGCTGGCCGATCTGGCTGCTGCTGATCGCTTCCGTCATTGCGCTGGCGCTGATCATCGAGCGGCTATTGTACCTGCGCCGCCGCCGCATTCTGCCGCCGAATCTGCTCGATGAAGTGATCCGGGTTTATCACAACGGCAAGGTCGCGCCGGACGTCGTCAACAAGCTGGAACAGAATTCACCGCTGGGCCGCGTGCTGGCCGCCGGCATGCGCAACATCAATGCACAGCGCGACGTGATGAAGGAGTCGATCGAGGAAGCCGGGCGCGGCACCGCGCATGAACTGGAGCGCTTCCTGACGACGCTTGGCACCATCGCCACGTTGGCGCCGCTGATGGGCCTGTTCGGCACCGTGGTCGGCATGATCGAGATTTTCGGCGCGCAGAATGCGACCGGTGCCAACCCGGCGCAGCTCGCGCACGGTATTTCGGTGGCGCTGTACAACACCGGCTTCGGCCTCGCGATCGCCATGCCGGCACTGGTGTTCTACCGCCACTTCCGCGCGCTGGTCGACAGTTTCATCGTCGACATGGAACAGCAGGCGGTCAAGTTCGTTGATACCGTGCACAGCAATCGCAAATAAGGCGCCACGATGAATTTTCGCAAAGGCAAAGGGCGCGAGGATCCGGAGATCAACCTGATCCCGTTCATCGACGTGCTGCTGGTGATCCTGATCTTCCTGATGGTGACGACCACCTACAGCAAGTTCACCGCGCTGCAAATCACGTTGCCGACCGCCGATGCCGAAAAGGCGGTCGAGCAGCCGCAGGAAATCAATGTCGGCGTCGATCCGCAGGGACGCTACGCCATCGACAACGCGCAGGTCTCGGCGCATGATGCCGCTGCACTGGCCGATGAGCTCAAGAATGCCGCGAACGCGAAGGGCCAGTCCAGCAAGGACCCGGTCATCATCATCAATGCCGATGCCAGCGCGACGCACCAGGCGGTGATCAATGTGCTCGAAGCGGCGCGTATCGCCGGCTTTGATAAGGTGACGTTTGCCGCGCAGACCGGCGGCAGGAAATAACGCCGGCGCAAGCCGGCTTTTGCGGAAGCCGCAAGAAATCCAGAATGCCGGCCTGTCCGCGTCCATCGCCATCGTTTCCAGACGGGCCGTGCCCGTTCCACCAGAACACGGAATCCATCGTTTGCATCCGCAACGACTCACAATCGAATCTTTCCTGACGCGCGTCTGGTCGCGGCGCGGTGCCATGGCCTGTGCACTATGGCCATTGTCGCTGCTGTTTCGTATGCTGGCCGCATTCCGCCGTGGCCTCTACCGGCGCGGCATGCTCAACAGCGTGCGCCTGCCCGTGCCCGTCGTCGTGGTCGGCAACATTTTCATCGGCGGCACCGGCAAGACGCCGCTGACGATCTGGCTGGTCGAGCAATTGCGCAATGCCGGGTACGTGCCAGGCGTGGTATCGCGCGGCTACGGCGTGCATGGCGCCGAACCGCGCCCGGTCACCGTAGCGAGCATGCCGGCCGACGTCGGCGACGAGCCCTTGCTGATCGCCCGCGCTGCGGGCTGCCCGGTAATGGTCGGGCGCGATCGTGTGGCTGCGGCAATGGCATTGCTGAAACGGCATCCGGAAATCAACCTGATCGTGTCCGACGACGGGTTGCAGCACTATGCGCTGGCGCGCGACGTCGAGATCGTGCTGTGCGACGAGCGCGGCAACGGCAACGGCTGGACCTTGCCGGCAGGACCGTTGCGCGAGCCGGAATGCCGCTCGCGCGATTTCACGGTACTGAATGGAGAGCGCATGCCGCCCGGTATTCCGCGCGACGTGATGCGCATGCAGCTGCGCGGTACGCATGCGCAGCGCCTGTCCGACCGGGCGCAGTCGCTGCCGCTCGATATCTTGCAATCGGCAAACCCGCCGCCGAGGGTGCTTGCCGCCGCCGGCATCGGCAATCCCGCGCGCTTTTTCGCGATGCTGCGCGCTGCCGGCCTGGTCATCGATGAGATGCCGTTGCCGGACCACTTCGATTTTTCCGGCAATCCATTCGCGCAAGTGTCGGCCGATATCATTCTTGTGACCGAGAAGGATGCAGTAAAATGTGCACAACTTGATACGATTAAAAACGACCCGCGGCTGTGGGTCGTTCCCGTGACGGCGTGTATTGACGGCGCGCTGGCACAACGAATAGTGGAGAAATGTCGTGGACGCCCGACTGCTTGATATCCTGGTTTGCCCCATCTGCAAGGGACCGCTCGAATACGACAAGGCTGCGCAGGAACTGATTTGCAATGCAGACAAGCTCGCCTATTCGATCCGTGACGGCATTCCGATCATGTGGGCCGATGAAGCCCGCGACCTGAACGCCTCGCCGGTGCCGGCCGGAAGCTGAACGCGGCAGAAAAGAGTACGGCCGGCCCCTGGACCGGTTGCGGAGACAGGCGATGGACGGGCGCAGATCCGTATCTCGCCACATAAAACAAAAAGCGTTCATGTCCTTTATCGTCATCATTCCCGCTCGCATGGCGTCGACGCGGTTGCCGAACAAGCCGCTGGCCGATATCGGCGGCAAACCGATGGTGGTACGCGTCGCCGAGCGTGCCGCGCAATCCGGTGCCGCTCAGGTGGTCGTGGCAACCGACCATGCCGACATTGCCGCCGCCTGCGAACAGCATCGCATCTCCGTCCGCATGACCCGCGCCGATCATCCATCCGGCACCGACCGCATTGCCGAAGTGGCGGCGGCGCTGGGCCTGGCGCCGGACGCGGTAGTGGTCAACGTGCAGGGCGACGAACCACTGATCGATCCATCGCTGATCGCCGCTACCGCACAGCTGATTGGGATTGACGTTCCGATGGCAACCGCGGCGCATCCGATCGATGAACAGGACGACGTCTTCAATCCGAACGTCGTGAAAGTGGTGCAGGACAAGTCCGGCAGGGCGCTATATTTTTCGCGCGCCACGATTCCATGGCATCGCGACGGTTTTGCACAAACGAAAAGCAGGCTGCCGGATGGTTATCGGCCGTTGCGCCATATCGGTTTGTATGCGTACCGCAATGCGTTTTTGCAATCCTATCCGCAGCTCGCCGTATCGCCACTGGAACAGATCGAAGCGCTGGAGCAGTTGCGCGTGCTGTGGCATGGCTATCCGATCGCGGTATACGTGACGCAACATGCACCTGCAGCCGGTGTTGATACGCCGGAAGATCTGGTGCGCATACGGCGCTTGTTCGATCAAGGAAATTGAAGAAAACGGTGGGTGCTCCCCGTTCTGGTGAATTTCTGTGGTAAGTTTCATGCAAACTTCGTGTGATAAAAGACATCTGTTCAGGATGCGTGTCACCTCGGCACTGCCAAAAAATTTAAAACTTGTTTAGGGAAATTTCATGCGCCTCATCCTCTTAGGAGCGCCTGGTGCCGGTAAGGGCACGCAAGCCAATTTCATCAAGGAGAAGTTCAACATTCCGCAGATTTCGACCGGCGACATGCTGCGCGCTGCAGTCAAGGCGGGTACGCCGCTCGGTATCGAGGCGAAAAAAGTGATGGATGCGGGCGGACTGGTATCGGATGACATCATCATCGGCCTGGTGAAGGACCGTCTGAAGCAGCCGGACTGCGCGAACGGCTATCTGTTCGACGGTTTTCCGCGCACCATACCCCAGGCGGATGCGATGAAGGAAGCCGGCGTCGGCATCGACTACGTACTCGAAATCGACGTGCCGGACGAGGCGATCATCGAGCGCATGAGCGGCCGCCGCGTGCATCAGCCGTCGGGCCGCACCTATCACGTCAAATACAATCCGCCGAAAGTGGAAGGCAAGGACGACATCACCGGCGAAGCGCTGGTCCAGCGCGACGACGACAAGGAAGACACGGTCAAAAAGCGCCTGTCGGTCTATCATGACCAGACCGAAGTGCTGGTCGACTACTACAACAAATGGGCGAAGTCCGGCCAGCCGGGTGCGCCGAAATATCGCAAGATTGCGGGAGTCGGACCGGTCGAAACGATTCGGGACAGCGCCTTCAAGGCCTTGTCGGATTAAATGAAAAGCGGACCGTGTGTCCGCTTTTTTTCATTTGGCTCCACCGATATTGACGTGGATCAGAAAGGATTGCATCCGTGCCGGACCCGGTATGAAAGAATAAGCAGGAAGGCATGACGGCGGCCCGGATCCAGAGCGACACAGCCGCTCCTTGCCAGGCGCTCCAGGAAGCGAAAAGTTTTTGCAGTGCGTAGTAATCGCAGGACGATGCAGCATGCATTTGCAGATGGAAAATATGCTGCCCCGTTCTCCGTAACATCGTTTTGTTTTAGCTTGATCGTGACAACATGGAGGAGACAATATGGCAGCAGCTTTGTGGTTTGCCGTGGCATGCGGCGTAGTCGCCGTGATCTACGGATTGATATCTCGCAGCTGGATCCTGAAACAGGAGCCCGGCAATCCCCGCATGCAGGAAATTGCCGCCGCGATCCAGCAGGGCGCGGCCGCCTATCTTGCGCGCCAGTATCGAACCATTGGCATTGTCGGCGTGGTGCTGTTCATCGCGATCGCACTCCTTCCCGGACTCGGCATCAAAACGGCGCTGGGCTTTCTGGTTGGCGCGGTGCTGTCGGGCGCCTGCGGCTTCATCGGCATGAACGTGTCGGTGCGCGCCAATGTGCGTACCGCGCAGGCCGCGACCAGGGGCATGAACGATGCGCTTGACGTTGCGTTCAAGGGTGGCGCGATCACCGGCATGCTGGTGGTCGGCCTGGGACTGCTCGGTGTGACCCTGTTCTACTGGGTATTGAGCACAACCGGGCAGGCCGGTGCCGCCACCCCGCATGACGTCATCAAGCCGCTGATCGGTCTCGGCTTCGGCGCTTCACTGATCTCGATCTTCGCGCGTCTCGGCGGCGGCATCTTCACCAAGGGCGCGGACGTTGGCGCCGACCTGGTGGGCAAGGTGGAGGCCGGCATTCCTGAAGACGATCCGCGCAATCCGGCAGTGATCGCGGACAACGTCGGCGACAATGTCGGCGACTGCGCCGGCATGGCGGCCGACCTGTTCGAAACCTATGTCGTGACCCTGATCGCCACGATGCTGCTCGGTTCGCTGGTGGTCAAGGGCGCGGAGCTGGAGGCGATGCTGTATCCGCTGCTGCTGGGTGGCGTCTCGATCCTCGCATCGATCGTCGGCTGTTCGATGGTGAAGGCCAAACCGGGCAGGAAAATCATGTTCGCGCTGTACACCGGGTTATGGTGGGCCGCCGGCCTGTCGCTGATCGGTTTTGCGATCGTCACCTGGAAAGTCATGCCGGAAGCGATGCGCATGCCGATGATGGGTTCGGCTATCGTCGGCATCGTGCTGACCGGTCTGATGGTCTACATCACCGAATACTATACCGGTACCGAATTCAAGCCGGTGCAGCATATCGCGCAGGCATCGACCACTGGTCACGGCACCAACATCATCGCCGGCCTCGGCGTGTCGATGAAAGCCACCGCATATCCGGTGCTGGCAGTGTGCGTCGCCATCCTGGTTTCATACTGGCTTGCCGGCCTGTACGGAATTGCGATTGCCGCCACTTCGATGCTGTCGATGGCCGGCATCATCGTCGCGCTCGACGCCTACGGGCCGATCACCGACAACGCCGGCGGTATCGCCGAAATGTCGGGCATGCCGGAGTCGGTGCGCGCGATTACCGATCCGCTTGACGCGGTCGGCAATACCACCAAGGCCGTCACCAAGGGCTATGCGATCGGCTCCGCCGGCCTCGCCGCACTGGTGCTGTTCGCCGACTACACCCATGCGCTCGACTCGGTCGGACAGAGCACCGCTTTCGATCTGTCGAATCCGAAGGTGATCATCGGTCTGTTCATCGGCGGCCTGATTCCCTATCTGTTCGGCGCGATGGCAATGGAAGCGGTGGGACGTGCGGCCGGTGCCGTCGTGATCGAAGTGCGGCGCCAGTTTCGCGACATCAAGGGCATCATGGAAGGCACCGGCAAGCCGGAGTACGACAAGGCCGTTGACATGCTGACCGCATCCGCAATCAAGGAAATGGTGCTGCCGTCGCTGCTGCCGGTGGTGGTGCCGATTCTGGTCGGCATGATTCTTGGACCGGCCGCGCTCGGCGGCCTTCTGATGGGAACCATCGTCACCGGCCTGTTTGTCGCCATCTCGATGACAACCGGTGGCGGCGCCTGGGATAACGCCAAGAAATACATCGAAGACGGTCACCACGGCGGCAAGGGTTCGGAAGCGCACAAAGCTGCCGTGACCGGCGATACCGTGGGCGATCCGTACAAGGACACGGCTGGTCCGGCGGTGAATCCGCTGATCAAGATCATCAACATCGTGGCCTTGCTGCTGGTGCCGCTGCTGCCGGCAACCGCAGTGCAAACCGGCATGCATGGCGAAGCGGCGCCGGTGGCAATGACTGGGTCGGCCAGTGCAACGCCGGTCGCATCAGCATCGAGCGAACAGCAAACGACTGCACCGTCGGCAAAGCCGTAGCAGAATTCCTGTTTGATCGAAAGGCAGCTTCGGCTGCCTTTTTTCATGCGCGCGTCAAAATTCGCTACAATTGTGCAAATCTTACGTTTACGTAAACGTCATTCATCATCGTCAATTGTGTAAGAGGGAAACATGCAGATAGCAAGCAACGTATTCATCATCACCGGTGGCGCATCGGGTCTGGGCGCGGCAACTGCACGCATGATCGTCGAAAGCGGCGGCAAGGTTGTGCTGGCCGATGTGCAGGTGGAGCCGGGCGAGAAGCTCGCCGCGGAACTGAACGGCAAGTTTGTCAAATGCGACGTGACTTCGGAAGCGGATGGCAAGGCTGTTGTCGATACTGCGGTCGCGCTGGGAACCCTGCGCGGCCTGGTCAATTGCGCCGGCGTTGCGCCGGCCGTGAAAACCGTCGGCAAGGATGGCCCGCATCCTCTGGACGTATTCCAGCGCACCGTCAACATCAACCTGGTCGGCACCTTCAACATGGCGCGTCTCGCAGCCGACGCAATGGCGAAGACCGATCCGAGCGATCAGGGCGAGCGCGGCGTTATCATCAATACCGCATCGGTGGCGGCCTACGATGGCCAGATCGGCCAGGCCGCCTATGGCGCGTCGAAGGCCGCTGTGGTCGGACTCACATTGCCGATGGCGCGCGACTTGTCGCGCAACGGCATTCGCGTGATGACGATTGCGCCTGGCATTTTTGAAACGCCGATGCTGCTCGGCATGCCGCAGGAAGTACAGGATGCGCTCGGACGCATGGTGCCGTTCCCGCCGCGCCTCGGCCGGCCGGCAGAATATGCGAATCTGGCCAAGGCCATTATTGAAAACATGATGCTTAACGGCGAAACGATTCGCCTCGACGGCGCGATCCGCATGCAGCCGAAATAACATCTCGGCCGTTTCGGGGGCAGGCGCGACGCCTGTCTTTTCTTTCGGGAGTGAAGCATGACCAGATCAGTGCTGGCGGCGGTTGCATTTGCGTCCATATTGCTTGCCGGTTGTGCCGACAATCCGGCCGCGCCGCAAAAGATGCCGCAAGCCGGCATGCAGGCGCCGGAGCACGATACCGGTTATGTGGAAAAGGCCGGCTGGACCGCGAAGAAATTCATGGTGGCAGCGGCCAATCCGCTCGCCACGCATGCGGGCTATCGCGTGTTGAAGGCTGGTGGCTCCGCCATCGATGCGGCGATCGCGGTGCAGATGGTGCTGAACCTGGTCGAGCCGCAATCGTCGGGCATCGGCGGCGGCGCATTCCTGATGTATTTCGACGGCAAGACCGTCAAGACGTTTGACGGCCGCGAAACTGCGCCGGCGGCGGCAACCGAAAAGCTGTTCCAGACTGCGGACGGCAAGGCCATGCCTTTCTATCAGGGCGTGGTCGGCGGTCGTTCGGTCGGCGCGCCGGGCGTATTGCGCATGCTCGAACTGGCACATCGGCAATATGGCCGGCTGCCCTGGGCCTCGCTGTTCGCGCCGGCGATCGAGCTGGCCGAAGACGGCTTCGAGGTCAGCCCGCGCCTCGCGGCGTTGTTGAAGACCGAGCGTTACCTGAAGACGGATCCGGTCGCCGCCGCCTATTTCTATGATCGCGAAGGCCAGCCATGGCCGGCCGGCCATCTGCTGAAAAACCCGGAACTGGCGAAAGCATTGCGCGAGATCGCGACGGGCGGTGCGGATGCGTTTTACAAGGGTCGGATCGCACATGACATTGAAGCGAAAGTCACCGGCCATCCCGTCAATCCGGGTGGCCTGACGGCTGCCGATCTGGCCGGTTATCAGGCGAAGGTGCGCGATCCGATCTGTACCGACTATAAGGCATGGACCGTGTGCGGCATGCCGCCGCCGTCATCCGGCGGCATCGCGCTGGCACAAATGCTCGGTATTCTGGAGGCTCGCGACATTCGCCCATTCGCGCCGCAGGCTGGCATGCTGAACGCCGAAGCGATCCATCTGTTTTCCGAAGCCGGCCGACTGGCGTATGCCGATCGTGCCCGCTATGTCGCCGATACCGATTTCGTGCCGCTGCCCGGCAATAGCGTGAAACCGCTGCTGGATAAAAAGTACCTCACGGCCCGCGCCGCGCTGATTACCGAGAAATCGATGGGGCAGGCGAAATTCGGCGTGCCGCCTGCACTCACGCGGCTGGCGTGGGGTCTCGACGATTCGCCGGAATTTCCGTCGACTTCGCATATCTCGATCGTCGATACGAGGGGGAATGCGATTTCGATGACCACTACCATTGAAGACGCGTTTGGCTCGCGCCAGATGGTCGACGGTTTTTTGCTGAACAATCAATTGACCGACTTCTCCTTCGATTCAGTCGATGCGAACGGGCCGATCGCAAACCGCGTCCAGCCGGGAAAACGCCCGCGCAGTTCGATGGCGCCGACCTTCGTGTTCGACAAAGGGACGAACCGGTTGGTGCTGGCGACTGGTTCGCCGGGCGGCTCTGCCATCATCAACTATGTCGGCAAGGTCCTGGTCGGCACCATGGACTGGGGACTGAACGTGCAGCAGGCGATCAGCCTGCCCAATTTCGGCAGCCGCAACGGGCCGACCGAGGTCGAGCAGGGAAGAGTGTCCGAAGCAGTCATCAATCAGTTGAAGGCGAAGGGGCACAACGTGCGCGTGATGGAACAAAACTCCGGGCTGCAGGGCATCATGCGGATTCGTATCCATGGTGACGAGATGTGGTTCGGCGGCGCCGACCCGCGCCGCGAGGGGATCGTCGAGGGCGACTGAGCGGCGTTGTTTTTTGTGTCGACAGAATCATGCCGCACCTCCCCAAAGCGCGAGTGCCCTGCTAATCTGTCTTCATGGGAGAGAAAAAGAAAACCGGTTTGGTATTGACAGGCGGCGGTGCGCGAGCCGCCTATCAGGTCGGCGTGCTGGATGGTGTGTCGGCGATCCTACATGAGGCCGGCTGGCAGCCGGAACGCAATCCCTACGATATTATCTGCGGCACCTCGGCGGGCGCAATCAATGCGACGGCGCTTGCCTGCCATGCCGATAATTTCGCCGAAGGCCTGGCGATGGTATTGCGGGTATGGGAAAACTTCACCGTCGACCAGGTGTATCGCGCCGATTCGCTCGGCGTGATGCGTTCCGGGGCCAAATGGCTGTCACTGCTTTCGTTCGGCTGGTTGCTGCGCAAGTGGCGCGCTCATCCGCCGAACGCGCTGCTGGACAATACGCCGCTGGTGACGCTGCTCAATCGGATGCTGAACTTTCCGCGTCTTGACACAGCCCTGATCGAGGGTACGCTGCATGCGCTGGCGGTGACTGCATCGTCCTACACCGCGGGAAAGCACATCACGTTTTTCCAGTCCGAAGCCGAAATCCAGCCGTGGGAGCGATCACAGCGTATCGCATTGCGCAGCCAGATCGGCGTCGAACATCTGTTGGCGTCTTCCGCGATTCCGTTGATTTTTCCCGCCACGCCGATTTACTGCAACGGACGGCGCGAGTATTTCGGCGATGGCTCGATGCGCCAGCTGGCGCCAATCTCTCCCGCGATACACCTGGGCGCCGACAAGGTGCTGGTGATCGGCGCGGGTCGTTTGAATGAGCAGGTGCGAGATACATCGGAATTCGCGCAGTATCCGAGTCTCGCGCAAATCGTCGGTCATGCGCTGTCCAGCATTTTCCTCGACAGCCTCGCAGTCGATATCGAGCGCATGACACGCGTCAACCTGACTCTATCGGTGTTGACCGAAGAGCAGAGGACAAGAACCACATTGCGGCCGATCGACATGCTGATCATCTCTCCGTCGGAGCGCCTGGATGAAATCGCCAGCCGTCATATCGGCAGTCTGCCTCGAACCATCCGGATGCTGTTGGGTGGCATCGGCGCAACCGAGGTTCGCGGCGCGGCGCTCGCGTCGTACCTGCTGTTCGAGGCGAGCTATACCGACGAGCTGGTACAGCTGGGCAGGAAAGACGCGCTTGCGCGGCGTTCCGATGTGCTTGCATTTTTCGGCCCGGCAGACAAGGTTGAGCATCAACCAAACCGGGAAATCATGGAAGCCACGCTGAAAGCCGGCTGATGGAACGGACTAGTCGTTAAAACGTCCGTATCGGCGGTGATGATGTTCTCGCCCCCAGTGTCGGCCTTCATAGTAGGGGCGGGAATAGACTACCACCGGAGCAGGTTGAACATAAACGGCGCGTGGGCGAACATACACCGGCTCCGGCTGGACGTAGACGATCGGAGGCGGAGGCGCATATACCACCGGCGGTGGTGCATAGATGCCGGGCGAGCCAATGGAAAGCGACCAGTTGACCTCGGGCCGGCCATGAGCGGACGAAAACGGTGCCGCGACGATCAGGCCAAAGGCCGCGGCCACACGCAGTAACGGGGTGTTGAAAAGTTTTTGCACAACGTTCTCCTTAATTACTTACCCTACATTAAACGTCAGGCAATGCGCATGTGGAAACCTGCCAGTATTCAAAGTCAGGTAATTGGTGCAACAATTTGTAATGATTGCCAAAAAGAAAATTGTTGTTGCCGAGCGCGGATGCAAGCCCTTCCGGCAGGCATGGTAGAGCCCTTCATGCCAAGGTAGACAGGGTTGCTTCAATGATGACAACAAGTTACCCTACGGTATCTTGGAAATTGGCCTTGTTGATTTGGTAATTTTTCATTTTTGCGAAGCCTCATGACTGCCAAGTTATTGAAAAGCTGGACGTTTTTCGTCATTGGCCTATTATTTTCGCTAAGCGTGCTGGCGAAAGGGCCGGTTCCGCCCGGCGTCATCAGCGTCAGCGAACTTCCGCCGGAAGCGCGACACACCCTGGCCCTGATCAAGCAGGGCGGACCTTTCCCGTACGCCAAGGATGGTGTCGTTTTCAAGAATTACGAAGGGGTTTTACCGAAGCGAAAGCGCGGGTATTATCACGAATTTACGGTGAAAACCCCTGGAACTCGTAGTCGCGGAGCACGACGCATCATTACCGGCGGAGAACCGGCGTTGTCCGGGGAATACTATTACACCGACGATCATTATGCGACTTTCAGGCGCATCGAAGAGTAAGCAAATGCGAATCGAGTCACTGCACACCGAACCCTCAAAGCTAATCGTGCGAGCCGAGGAAAACATGAGTCTGTTGAAAACCGTGCCCAGCAACGTCGTGCAGTCGATACGTGCATTCCGGGTAACCGATCTGCAGGAAGAAGCGGCGCGCCTCGGCCAGCATTTTCTGTATGCATATTGCGCAGACGCGACGACCAAGCAGCAGGTACTTTCCTGTATCGCGAATGCGTTTCACTTTCCCAAGCATTTCGGCAAGAATTTCGATGCGCTTGGCGATTGCCTGACCGATCTTGCATACAAGGCAGGGCCGCAGCCGGGCTTCCTGATTGTGATTGAACAGCTTCCGAACACGCCGAAGTTCGACAAGGAGGCGCGCGAAACGCTGCTCGATGTATTTCGCGATGCAGCGGATTTCTGGGCAGAAAAGAAAGTGGCTTTCCGCGTGTTTTATTCGTTCCAGTAGGTTTGCCAAAACGCCTGCGCTGAAAAGCCGGCGGAAAGCCGGCTTTTTTATTTGGCCCGGAGGTTGCTGCGGTAAAATGCGCGCCATGAAAAACATCGTCATCCTGATTTCCGGACGCGGCAGCAATATGCAAGCCATTGTTCGTGCCGCCAACTCGGAAAGTTGGCCGTGCCGAATCGCCGCCGTCATCAGTAACCGGCCCGATGCCGAAGGTTTGTCGTTCGCCGAGCAACACGGAATACCGACGGCAGTCGTCGTCAGCAAGAAATTTCCGAGCCGCGAGGCGTTCGATGCAGCGCTGCGTTCCGAGATCGATCGGTTTTCGGCTGATCTGGTGGTGCTGGCCGGATTCCTGCGCATACTGACGCCGTCCTTTGTCGAACATTATGCGGGCCGCCTGCTGAATATTCATCCGTCGCTGCTGCCTGATTTTCCGGGGCTCGCCACGCATCGACAGGCGCTGGCGGCCGGCGCCAAGGTTCACGGTGCGACCGTGCATTTCGTTACCGCCGAGCTCGATCATGGCCCTGTCATCGCACAGGCTTCGGTTCCAGTCTTGCCGGACGATACCGAGGAAACCCTGGCGGCGCGCGTGCTGGAGCAGGAACACCTGATTTATCCTCGCGCGGTGCGCTGGTTCGTCGAATCCCGGCTTTCGATCGACAACGGCATGGTGCATGTCGCCTCGGACGCGCAGCAGCCCGTTCATACCTGAAAGATTTCAATGAGATTGCATCCCGCAGTCGTCAGCCATGCCGAAGAAGTGTTGCGCGAAGTACTGCGCTTTACCGGTCCGGCCGACGCAATCCTGTCGCGATATTTTCGTGAACACCCGAAGCTCGGCTCCCGCGAGCGCAATGCGGTCGCCGAAGGCGTCTATGCAGTACTGCGCAACAAGCTGACGTATGCCAGTTTTTCCGAGTCCGGACACGGTCCGGCGATGCGCCGGCTGACCCTGCTCGGTCTTGCCGACGTCGCCGGGACGGACGCGTTGGCCGGGCTCTCTGCCGAAGAGGTCGAGTGGCTGCAACGGATTGCGACAATAGACCGCAATGCCTTGCCACCCGCGCTGCGCGCCAATCTGCCGCAGTGGCTGTATGACAGGCTGGTCGCGCGGGACGGCGAAGCGGCCACACTGCTACTGGCCGAAGCGCTGAATCGCCCGGCGCCGCTCGATTTGCGTGTCAATGCGCTGAAAGCGAAGCGGGAGGACGTGATTGCCGAGCTCGCGACGGCGCCGATCGTCTGCGAACCGACCCCGTACGCGCCGCTTGGCATTCGCGTGATGAAAAAACCCGCGCTGCAGAATCTGCCGTTATTCCAGAGTGGTGCAATCGAAGTGCAGGACGAGGGCAGCCAGTTGCTGGCCCAGATCGTGACGGCTAAACGGGGCGAGATGGTGGTGGATTTCTGTGCCGGCGCCGGCGGCAAGACCCTGGCGCTGGGCGCGGCGATGCGTAACACCGGACGACTGTACGCGTTCGACGTATCGGAAAAGCGCCTTGCCAAGCTCAAGCCTCGCCTGGCTCGCAGCGGGTTGTCGAATGTCCATCCGGTCCTGATCGCACACGAGAACGATGCAAAGGTAAAGCGCCTGGCCGGGAAGATCGACCGCGTGCTGGTCGACGCGCCATGCAGCGGCCTCGGCACATTGCGGCGCAACCCGGATATGAAATGGCGGCAGACGCCGGAATCCATCCTCGAATTGAATGCAAAGCAGGCAGCAATTCTGTCGAGTGCGGCGCGGCTGGTCAAACCGGGCGGTCGCCTCGTTTATGCGACATGCAGCCTGCTTGATGAGGAAAACGAGGCGATTGCCGGACAATTCCTTGCCGCACATGCCGACTTCGCGCTGGTGCCGATGGCGGAGATTCTGCTTGAACAAAAAATCCCGCTTGAGATGCGGGATTACCTGAAGCTGGCACCGCATCTGCATCAGACCGACGGATTTTTTGCTGCGATATTCGAGCGGAAGAAATGAACCGGCGGACGCGTCTGGCGATCGCTTTGCTGTCGATCGCATGCGTTGCAGCACCGGTTCCGGATACGCTTGCGGACCCGGTAGTACAACCGGCCCAGGGAACATTGCAAGCCGTGTTCACGCCCTGGGACGATGTAGAAGCAGTTCTTTCGGACGTGATCGACGGCGCGCACAAGCAAGTGCTGGTGCAGGCCTATCTATTGACCAGCAAAAAAATCGCCTCTACCCTTGTGGCGGCACATCGGCGCGGCGTGGAAGTGCTGATCCTGCTCGACGCGGGACAACTGGCAAGGTCGACTTCGCTGGTTGTGCCGAAGCTGGCAGCTGCCGGTATTCCGGTATGGCTGGAAACGAAATATCAGAATGCGCACAACAAGATCATCGTCGTCGACGCGGATACGGCACATCCGGCGGTGGTCACCGGCAGCTTCAATTTCACCTGGACCGCGCAGCACCGGAATGCGGAAAATATCCTGGTCGTCCGCGATAACCCGAACCTCGCTGGTCGGTATGCGCTGAACTGGGAACGTCACAGACGGGATGCGACACCTTACAAAAAATGAGACAAAGCCTGCTTTCCAGCCTGTTGCTTGATCTTTGGTCCGATCTGCACGAACCGAACGTATTGTG
Source organism: uncultured Noviherbaspirillum sp. (assembly GCA_966211585.1). GTDB lineage: Bacteria > Pseudomonadota > Gammaproteobacteria > Burkholderiales > Burkholderiaceae_D > Noviherbaspirillum. The sequence goes on from CBIHNU010000002.1 coordinate 157,888, forward strand.
GCAGATCGGCACATTGATCCTCTGCCTCGTGGTCGGGTCGATTGCCGCACGTCTGTTGCGCAGTCGATTGACGATGCATCAGGCGCAGCCGCGCGTGATGCGCCTCGGCGTGGAAAGCTTTGCGAGAGTACTGTCGCCGCTGCTTTCGCTCGCCCTTATTGTTGCAGCAAAGGAAATATTAGGGGAGTGGCAACATGTCCATCTTCTCAAGGTGGCAGTTCCCCTAGTCGCGTCGTTCGCGCTTATCCGCTTGGTATTTTATGTGCTGCGCCGTGTTTTCATGCATGACGGCAGCGCCAGTGGGTTTCTGCTGCTGTTCGAAAAATTCTTTGCCCTGCTGGTGTGGAGTGCGGTCGCGCTGTATGTAACCGGCTTGTGGCCGGAACTGGTCCATTATCTTGAGCGCACCGTGATTCCGATCGGGCGCAATCCGGTTTCGCTGCTGATTGTCGTCCAGGCCGCCACCTCGGTTGTCGTGACGTTGATTCTGGCGCTGTGGGCCGGCGCGCTGCTGGAAGAGCGGCTGATGCGGATGGAATCCGTGCACTCGTCGTTACGCGTCGTAATGGCGCGCATGGGACGGGCAATATTGATCCTGATGGCAATCTTGGTCAGCCTGTCGCTGGTTGGCATCGATCTGACCGTGCTCTCTGTCTTCGGCGGTGCATTAGGTGTTGGAATCGGCCTGGGCCTGCAGAAAATCGTCAGCAGTTATGTATCCGGTTTCGTGATCCTGCTGGAGCGAAGCCTTTCGATCGGCGACATGGTGGCGGTCGATAAGTATGCCGGCATCATCACGCGTATCAATACTCGCTACACCATCGTGCGCAGCCTGGATGGTATCGAGACCGTGGTGCCGAACGAAATGCTAGTCGCCGCGCCGGTACAAAACTATTCATTGACCGACCGCTCATTGCGGCTCGCGACCCACGTCACCGTTGGTTATCAGTCTGATATCGATTTGGTGCTGCGTTTGCTGGAACAGGCTGCGCTCGAAAGACCGCGCGTGTCACGGCAGCCGGCACCGCAGGCTTTGTTGACGACATTCGGTGCCGATGGCTTTGAGCTGGAGCTGGGCTTCTGGATACCCGATCCCGAGAATGGACGCGGGAATGTGTTGTCCGAGGTGAACCGCGCCATCTGGAAATTGTTCCGGGGCCACGGTATCGAAGTGCCTTATCCGCAGCGAGAAGTCAGGCTGATAGGTATTGACAATCAGTCAGGAAGCAGTACTACCCAGGACATTCGCGAGGCTGTTCGCTAGCAAAAGGGGTACAATCTGGGGCAATTGTATTCCGGCGGCATCGGTGTTGTCCGAGCGGCGGGTTGAAGATTCACTTGGAGCAGGAATGAATGTATCTACCATGTTTGACGCAGCATTGAAATTTTTATCGAGTGGCCTGACAGGCGCAAGCGGGTGGGAAGTACTGGTGTTCACACTCGTGCTCACTCATATCACGATCGCCAGCGTCACGATCTTCCTGCATCGCTGCCAGGCGCACCGTGCGCTGGAATTGCATGCGATCCCCAGCCATTTTTTCCGATTTTGGCTGTGGCTGACCACCGGCATGGTGACGAAGGAATGGGCTGCCATTCACCGCAAGCACCACGCAAAATGTGAAACGGTGGAAGATCCGCACAGTCCGGTTACACGCGGTATCAAAAAGGTGCTGCTGGAAGGGGCCGAGCTGTATCGCGCTGAATCGAAGAACGCTGAAACCATGGAGAAATACGGCCATGGTACGCCCGACGACTGGCTTGAACACAACCTTTACAGCAAGTACAGCTGGCAGGGCGTCGGACTGATGCTGATTATCGATGTCATGCTGTTCGGTGTGATCGGATTGAGCGTCTGGGCAGTGCAGATGCTCTGGATTCCGATTACCGCGGCCGGCATCATCAACGGTATTGGCCATTATTGGGGCTACCGCAATTACGATTGCACCGACGCGTCCACCAATGTTTTCCCGCTCGGTATCCTGATCGGCGGTGAAGAGCTGCACAACAATCATCATACGTTCGGCACATCCGCCAAGCTTTCGTCCAAGTGGTACGAGTTCGATATCGGCTGGATGTACATCCGTATTCTTGAATTGCTTGGTCTGGCCAAGGTGAAGAAGATCGCACCGGCGCCCAAATTCAATCGACAAAAGCCGGTCGTCGATTTCGATACCTTACAGTCGGTTATCGCCAATCGCTACGACGTAGCGGCGAAGTACGCGAAGTCGGTCAAGCATGCCTGGCGCGATGAGCTGGATAATCTGGCAGTCAAGGCCAAGCTCGAAAACAAGTTCCTGAAGTCGTCCAGGAAATTGCTGCAGCGCGAGCCGGCCAAGCTGGAGGCGCCGCAAAAACAGCAGCTGAGCGAGTTGTTCGCGCATAGCAAGGCCTTGCAGACCATGCATGAAATGCGTGTGGAATTGGGCGCGATCTGGGAGCGTTCGCATTCGAGTCGTGAACAGTTGTTGCAGCAATTGCAGGACTGGTGCTCGCGAGCCGAAGCGTCCGGCATCAAGGCGTTGCAGGAGTTTTCGCTGCGTCTGCGTACCTACGCTTGATCAGGATTCGAAGCTGACGAACCGAACTGCGTACTTGGGTTAATGAAAAGAGGCGCGAAATATTCGCGCCTCTTTTTTGTCCAGAGATAAAAAAACCCGCATGAATATGCGGGTTTTTTGTATTGAAACCGATCGCTTACTTGATCTTGGTTTCCTTGTATTCCACGTGCTTGCGCGCTTTCGGATCAAACTTCATGATTGCCATTTTTTCCGGCATCGTGCGCTTGTTCTTGGTGGTGGTGTAGAAGTGACCAGTGCCTGCGGTCGATTCCAGCTTGATTTTGTCGCGGTTAGATTTAGCCATGATATTTCCCTATAGTTTCCGCTCAGATTTTCTCGCCGCGGGCACGCAGATCGGCCAGAACGGCATCGATGCCGATCTTGTCGATGACACGCAAACCGGCGTTCGACAAGCGCAAGGAAACCCAGCGATTTTCGGATTCAACGAAGATGCGGCGATTCTGCAGGTTGGGCAGAAAACGACGCTTGGTCTTGTTGTTGGCGTGGGAAACGTTGTTGCCAACCATCGGCCCCTTCCCCGTTACTTGGCAAACACGTGCCATGGATAACCCCTTAAAAAGTTCGGAATTTGGAAAAACCGAGAGTATATCTAAAAAAACGAGATTATTCAACGACTTGCGAAAAACAATTGTGTCTTTAAATTTCGGTTGAGTTTAACATTCTGATCGCTACCACTACATCTGTCCATGCTCGGCAAAAGAGTAGACATGCCTGCCCGCCACCACGAAGTGATCCAGTACCCGCACGTCGACCAAGGCCAGTGCCTGCTTCAGTGCTGTCGTAAGCGCGTGATCGGCTGCACTCGGATCCGGGCTGCCGGATGGATGATTATGCGCAAGAATGAGACTGGCAGCGTTGCGGGCAAGGGCTGCCTTCACGACTTCGCGCGGATATACGCTGGTATGCATCAGGGTTCCGCGAAACAGCTCTTCGGCGGCGATCAGGCGGTTTTTTACATCGAGAAAAAGAACCGCGAATGACTCATAGGGTTTTCGCGCGAGCAGCAGTTGCAGATATTGCTTCACCGCTTGCGGGGAACTGAGCACTTCTCCGGCGCGCAATTCTTCCGTCAAAGAACGCCGTGCCAGCTCCAGCGTCGCTTGCAGCTGCGCATACTTCGCCGGCCCCAATCCATTGATCTCGGAAAAATCGGCGAGCGTTGCATTGAACAGCTGGGTCAGCGAGCCAAAGTGCCCGAGCATGTCGCGGCCCAGGTCGACCGCGCTCTTGCCGGTAACGCCAACGCGCAGGAATACTGCGAGCAACTCCGCATCGGACAGCACCTGCGCGCCGTTCTTGATGAGCCGCTCGCGCGGGCGTTGGTCTTCCAGCCAGTCGTTGATCGCCATGGTGCGCTTGTGAGAAATTCGCCGGAGGCGAGCATTACCGGAAACGATGCGGGGAATATCCGGCAAAAGGGATAAGTGAAATTGCGAGCGCAATTATACGGAATAAAATTGTATTTTTTGCAATTTTATATTTCGCGGCGGATCGCTTGACGGCAGATTTCCTGTTCTCCCCTCGGCGGTGAGGCAGCATTTGCTGCACGCCAAAATGGTCGTTGTCCGTCGAACGTGGCTTACAATAACGGCTTCACGCCACACAGAGCCGTCATGCCCAATCTTAATGTCCCGGTCGTTACCGAAGCCGCTTATCTCACCCTGCATTACCGTCTCGCGTCCGCCGATGGCACAGATATCGTCAGTACATTTCATGAGAACCCTGCGACACTGCAGCTCGGTACCGGGCAGCTCGCCCCGTTTCTGGAAACCTGCCTGATCGGTCTGCCCGAAGGAACGCATCAAACTTTCGATCTGCCGCCGGAAAACGCTTTCGGACCGCGCAACCCGGATCTGCTGCAGCACGTGTCGCGGGTGACACTCGATGAAAATTCCGACAGAAGCGAGCAATATGCAGTCGGTGACCTGGTGGAGTTTGCAGCGCCGGGCGGCGGACGGTTTGCTGGCGTCTTGCGCTCGCTCGATGCGGACAGCGCATTGTTCGACTTCAATCACCCGTTGGCTGGACAGCCGGTCAAATTCGAGGTGAAAATCATCGGCATTCTGTAGGTTGTCGAAGGCGGAGCATCTATCCGAAAGAAAGCAGAAGGATCGGACATGGAAAAGGAAGTCTTGCTCGCGCAGCCGCGCGGTTTTTGCGCCGGCGTCGATCGCGCCATCGAAATTGTCGAGCGCGCGCTTGCGGAGTTTGGCGCGCCGATCTACGTGCGGCACGAGATTGTGCACAATGCGTATGTCGTCGAGGATCTGCGCCGCAAGGGCGCTATTTTCGTCGACGAACTGGACGCCGTTCCGCGCGGGAATACCGTCATTTTTTCCGCCCATGGCGTATCCAAATCGATTCAGGCCGAAGCCGCCGAACGCGGGCTTCGGGTCTTCGACGCAACCTGTCCGTTGGTGACGAAGGTTCATATGGAGGTCGCGAAAATGCGTCGCGATGGCAGGGAAATCGTGATGATCGGACATCAAGGGCACCCCGAGGTCGAAGGCACGATGGGACAGGCGGAAGCGGGTATGTACCTAGTCGAGACGGTCGAGGATGTCGCGGACCTGCAGGTGATCGATCCGGACAAGCTTGCCTATGTGTCGCAAACCACGCTGTCGGTCGATGACACCGCCGATATCATCGCGGCCCTCAAGCACAGGTTTCCCGCTATCGTGGAGCCGAAAAAGGGTGATATCTGCTACGCCACCACCAATCGACAGGAAGCTGTGAAATTCATGGCGCCGCAGGTTGATCTGGTCATCGTGGTCGGTAGTCCGAACAGCTCCAACTCCAATCGTCTGCGCGAAGTCGCCGAGAAGAAGGGCGCCGCCGCCTACATGGTGGACAACGCATCGCAAATCAATCCTGCATGGATCGAAGGACGCTCACGGATCGGTGTAACCGCGGGCGCGTCGGCACCGGAAGTGCTGGTGCAAGCCGTGATCGATCGTCTGAAGTCCCTCGGTGCGAACAGCGTGCGGGCACTGACCGGGGTCGAAGAAAATGTCACTTTCCCCATGCCAAAAGGCTTGTCCGGTTCGCGTGCCGCATGATGCGACAGCTCGCCGGTTCATTTTCGAAGCCGGAATTTAATTCAGGCCAGTCCTGAATTTTCCATCGATTGTTTATTCTTTTCCTCGTTAAGATTGCGGTCTGTAACGGTTGCTCGATCTCAGTCAGGCCACACATCCGTGATCGCCTATTTGCTGGCCGAAAATGCGTGTGACGAGAAAAAGCGGAGCCTGCTGATGCAGACCTGGTGACATCGGGCGGCAAGTGGAATTCAGGAGAGTTGGGTTGGAAATGCAAAGATGACCGGGTCGTCATCTCGACACAATTCAAGCGATCGCACTTGAACCGATCGAGTACAGGTTCGATACAGGGCGGACCGGTTTCAGGGTCGCTCACAATGCAGTACTCATTATTAAAAAAGTTTTTACTAAAGACGGTAACAGGAGACACTATCATGCGCATAAAACACGCCATCGCCACTCGTATTATCGCAGCAGGTCTTTTCAGATAACCCGCGTCTTCGTCAAGTGCCGCCCAGTCAATTTTTTTGGGAGGATGCTTGCGTTATGGTGAAGTGATTTGCTGTATGCGCACATCCAGTGCGGCAGCGAAACTGTAAAACGATTTAAATGATCCTTTATAGAGAGTAGGCAAACCATGGATATATTCATCCAACAAATCATCAACGGACTGGTGCTCGGCAGCATGTATGCGCTGATCGCACTTGGATACACGATGGTGTATGGCGTTCTCAATCTGATCAACTTCGCGCATGGCGACGTGATGATGATCGGTGCAATGGTCGGCATCACCATCCTGAAGCTGTTGCAGTCGGTTGCTCCGGATCTGCCGGGCATCGTCAAGCTCGGCATCGCGATCGTCGGTGCGATCCCGGTCTGCATCATCGTCAACGTCATTATCGAACGCGTTGCCTACCGGCGTCTGCGCAATGCGCCGCGCCTCGCGCCGCTGATCACGGCGATCGGCGTTTCGATTCTGCTGCAGACCTTTGCGATGATGATCTGGGGGCGCAGCCCGATTCCCTATCCGCAGGTGATGCCGGTGGAATCGTTCACGGTTTTCGGTGCACTCATCTCGCAGACGCAGGTCCTGCTGCTGGTGCTGGCCACCGCGGCAATGATCGGCCTGGTGTTCCTTGTCGAGCGGACGAAAATGGGACGCGCGATGCGCGCCACCGCCGAGAATCCGCGCGTGGCCGGCCTGATGGGCGTCGATTCGAATCGCGTCATCGTTCTCACCTTTGCAATCGGCGCGGCGCTGGCCGCCGTGGCAGGCGTGATGTGGGGCGCCAACTATTCTTCCGCGCAGTTCGCGATGGGTTTCGTTCCCGGCCTGAAAGCCTTCTCCGCAGCGGTGCTGGGCGGCATCGGCAACATCTACGGCGCGATGGTCGGCGGCATTCTGCTCGGCCTGATCGAGAGCCTCGGCGCCGGCTATATCGGTGATCTGACCGGCAATTTTCTGGGCAGCCAGTACCAGGATATTTTTGCATTCGTCGTGCTGATTATCGTGCTGACCTTGCGCCCGTCCGGCATCATGGGTGAACGCGTCGCGGATCGCGCTTAAAGGAGAATCTTCATGCCCCATTACTTCGACATCAAACACAATCCGCGTAAAGCATATGCAAGCTTCGCGCTGCTCGGCGTCGCACTCGTGCTGTTTCCGTTTATCGCGGATAATTACGGCAACTCCTGGGTTCGCATCATGGACTTTGCGCTGCTGTACATCATGCTCGCGCTGGGCCTGAATATCGTCGTCGGTTTTGCCGGCCTGCTCGACCTGGGATACATCGCGTTCTACGCGCTCGGCGCTTACATGACCGGGTTGCTTGCTTCGCCACAGTTCGCGACGGTGCTGCAATCGTTTGTCGACAACTATCCGATGGTCGGCCATGCGCTGGTCTCGCTTTTCGGCCCGGAGATCACGGAAAACGGCATTCACCTGTCGGTCTGGTTCATCGTTCCGCTCGGTGCTGCGATCGCCGGATTCTTCGGTGCGCTGCTCGGTGCACCGACGCTCAAGCTGCGCGGCGACTATCTGGCGATCGTGACGCTCGGCTTCGGCGAAATCATCCGTATCTTCATGAACAACCTGAATGCGCCGGTCAACATCACCAACGGTCCGCAAGGCATCAACCTGATCGATCCCATCCACATCTTCGGTGTTTCGCTGGCCGGCAAGCCGGGCTCGCATGCCATACTGCATTTCGGCGACTTCAGCATGCCTTCGGTCAACGCCTACTATTTCCTGTTTCTCGCGCTTTGCATTGCGATCATCTTCATTTCGTCGCGCTTGCAGCATTCCCGGCTGGGACGTGCGTGGGTCGCGATCCGCGAAGATGAAATCGCCGCGAAAGCGATGGGCATCAACACCCGCAACGTCAAGCTGCTGGCATTCGCGATGGGCGCTTCGTTCGGCGGCATATCCGGTGCGATGTTTGCATCGTTCCAGGGTTTTGTTTCGCCGGAATCGTTCTCGCTGACGGAATCGATCGCGGTTCTCGCGATGGTGGTGCTGGGTGGTATGGGCCATATTCCCGGCGTCGTGCTGGGCGGCGTGCTTCTCGCCGCATTGCCGGAAGTGCTGCGCCATGTGGTAGAGCCGGTGCAGCAGACGCTGTTCGGTACGGTGCTGATCGAAGCCGAGGTGCTGCGCCAGCTGCTGTACGGCCTGGCGATGGTGGGCATTATCCTGTATCGTCCGGCCGGCTTGTGGCCTTCTCCGAAACACGAAGACAGGATCACCGCGAACGCAAAGCCTTCCGATGAAAAAGAAGCGACCGCGCTTGCCGCATAAGGAGATTTCATGAGCGAACAAACCATACTCAAGATCGCCGGCGTCAACAAGCGTTTCGGCGGCCTGCAGGCGCTGTCCGATGTCAATGTCAAGATCACGCGCGGCCAGATCTACGGACTGATCGGGCCGAACGGTGCCGGCAAGACCACATTCTTCAACGTGATTACCGGCTTGTATCAGCCGGATACCGGATCGTTCGAACTGGCGGGCAAGCCGTATTCGCCGTCCGCACCGCATGAAGTGGCGAAGGCGGGCATCGCACGCACCTTCCAGAACATCCGGCTGTTCAGCGAAATGACCGCATTGGAAAACGTGATGGTCGGCCGCCATGTGCGCACACATCAGGGCGTCCTCGGTGCAGTGTTTCGTTACAAGGCGGCACGCGAAGAAGAAGCGGGTATTCGCAAGCGTGCGATGGAGCTGCTGGATTTTGTCGGCATTGCGCAATTTGCCAATCGCACGTCGAGGCATCTGTCCTATGGCGACCAGCGCCGCTTGGAAATCGCGCGTGCACTCGCCACCGAACCGCAACTGCTGGCGCTCGACGAGCCGGCAGCCGGCATGAACGCCACCGAGAAACTCGCGCTGCGTGAGCTGCTGGTCAAGATCAAGGCGGAAGGCAAGACGATTCTGTTGATCGAACACGATGTGAAGCTGGTGATGGGACTCTGCGACCGCCTGACGGTGCTGGATTACGGTAAGCCGATTGCGGAAGGCGCGCCGGCCGAGGTGCAAAAGAATCCGGCCGTGATCGAAGCATACTTGGGAGGTGGGCATTAATGAGTGAAAATATTCTGAAAATTACCGGTCTGAAGATCGCCTACGGCGGCATTCAAGCGGTCAAGGGCATCGATCTCGAAGTCAACCAGGGCGAGCTGGTCACGCTGATCGGCGCGAACGGCGCCGGCAAGACGACGACGCTGAAGGCGATTACCGGCACGCTGCCCGACTGCAAGGTCGAAGGCCAGATTCATTACATCGGAAAATCGATCAAGGGCAGCAATTCATTTGAACTGGTGAAGAACAATCTGGCGATGGTGCCGGAGGGCCGCGGTGTATTCACGCGGATGTCGATCCTGGAAAACCTGTTGATGGGGGCCTACACCCGCAGCGACAAGGGCGGCATCAACGCCGACATCGACAAATGGTTCGGCATCTTCCCGCGCTTGAAAGAGCGTTCTGCGCAACTGGCGGGTACGCTTTCCGGCGGCGAGCAGCAGATGCTGGCGATGGCGCGCGCGCTGATGAGTCATCCGAAGTTGTTGTTGCTCGACGAACCTTCGATGGGCCTGTCGCCGATCATGGTGGAAAAGATCTTTGAAGTGGTGCGCAACGTATCCGCGCAAGGCGTAACGATCCTCCTCGTCGAGCAAAATGCGAAACTGGCACTGCAGGCCGCCCATCGCGGCTATGTGATGGATTCCGGCCTGGTCACGATGACCGGTAACGCCAAGGACATGCTGGACGATCCGAAAGTCAAGGAAGCCTATCTGGGCGAAGGCTGATTGCGGATTCACCCGGCACTGCCGACACGATAGAAACCGTCTTGCCGCTTGCACCGGCAAGACGGTTTTTTCATTTTCTGCCGTGGCCGATTGCACGCGACGCCTGGTGCATGCGGCCTCCGCGCAATTCTGTGTGCGATGGCATAATTTGAAAAAACCAAGGAGCCCACCATGCAACTCGCCTTCCCGCTGCAAACCGCCGTCGTACCCGTCGCCAACAGCAATGAAATGTTTCCCGTGCATCGCATCTATTGCGTCGGCCGCAATTACGTCGAACACGCGAAGGAGATGGGCGCCACCGGCAGGGAGGCGCCGTTCTTTTTTATGAAACCCGCCGATGCCGTGTTGCCGGTCGCGCACGGCACTGTTGGCGAAATGCCTTATCCGTCCATGACCGGCGACCTGCATCACGAGATCGAACTGGTGGTCGCGATCGGCAAGGGCGGCAAGAACATCGCCGCAGCGGACGCGCTGGCGCATGTATGGGGCTATGCGGTCGGCCTCGACATGACGCGCCGTGACCTGCAGGGCGAAGCCAAGAAGCTCGGACGTCCGTGGTGCACCGGCAAGGGCTTCGATCATTCGGCGCCGATTGCGCCCATCCATCGCATCGGCGAAACCGGTCCGATCGAGGGCGGCGAAATCCGGTTGAACGTCAACGGTGCACCGCGCCAGAAGAGCACTGTCGACAAGCTGATCTGGAACGTCGCCGAGACCATCGAACATCTGTCGAAGTACTTCATGCTGCAACCGGGCGACCTGATTTTTACCGGCACGCCGGAAGGTGTCGCAGCGGTCCGGCAAGGCGATCTGCTGGAAGGCGCGATCGACAGTGTCGGCGACCTGCGAGTGAAAATCGTCTGAGCGAATTTCCGGGATATCGGTATAAGCGGCAGGACGACAGGAGACGACGGACGTGAAGCTCTACAGTTATTTCCGCAGCTCGGCATCGTACCGGGTGCGCATCGCATTGAATCTGAAAGGCCTGCCGTTCGAGGTGGTGCCGGTTCACCTGCTGAAGAACGGCGGCGAGCAGTTTTCCCCGGAGTACCGGAAGCTCAATCCGGATGCGCTGGTTCCCGCGCTGATCGATGACTCGGCTGCCGATACCGATACCGTTGCACTGACGCAGTCGCTCGCGATCATCGAATATCTGGAAGACGTTCACCCGGCTCCGCCGCTGCTGCCACAGAATGCGCGCGACAAGGCCCATGTGCGCAGCATCGCACTATCGATCGCCTGCGACATCCATCCGCTGAACAACCTGCGCGTGCTGCGCTACCTGGTCCGCCAACTGCACATCGACGACGAGCAGAAGAACGCGTGGTACCGTCATTGGTGCGAGCAGGGGCTGGCCTCGATCGAGACCATGCTGGCATCGGACGGGCGGACCGGAAAATTCTGTTATCGCGATACCCCGACGCTGGCGGACTGCTGCCTGATTCCGCAGGTCGCGAATGCGCAGCGGATGAACTGCGACTTGTCGGGCATGCCTACCCTCATGCGCATCAACGACGCCTGCCTTGCGCTGGACGCGTTTGCCGACGCCGCACCGGCAAGGCAGCCGGACGCCGAGTAGCCCCACGGCGTCCGCTTCATTGCTCAGGATTTAGCGATACGCTATGACCTGCTGGTTTTGCTCGCCGAGTCCGGCAATGCCCGATGTGAGCTGATCACCGCGTTTCAGGAAGCGTTGCGGCTTCATTCCCATGCCGACGCCCGGCGGTGTGCCGGTGGTGATGATATCGCCCGGCATCAGCGTCATGAAGCGGCTGGTATAGCTGATGATTTTTGCCACGGAAAAAACCATCGTCTTTGTATTTCCCGTCTGCTGGCGTTCGCCGTTCAGGTCGAGCCACAGGTCGAGCCGCTGCGGATTGGCGACTTCGTCACGCGTGACCAGCCACGGACCGACCGGCCCGAAAGTATCGCAGCCTTTGCCCTTGTCCCATTGCGAGCCGCGTTCGAGCTGGTATTCGCGCTCCGACACGTCGTTGACGACGCAATAACCGGCGACGTGCTGCAACGCCTCTTTTTCGCTGACGTAGCGCGCCTGCTTGCCGATCACGACGCCGAGCTCCACTTCCCAATCGGTTTTTTTCGAGCCCTTGGGCAGCATCAGCGGATCGTCGGCGCCGGACAGCGAGGTGGTTGCCTTCATGAAAATGATCGGTTCTTTTGGCAGCGGCATGCCGGCTTCCGCAGCGTGGTCGGAGTAGTTCAGTCCGATCGCGATGAACTTGCCTACCTGTGCCACCGGCACGCCTCGGCGGGGATTGCCGCGCACCAGCGGCAGCTGTTGCGGATCAAGTTTGGCGAGCTTTGCAAGCACCTTGTCCGCAAGCTGGTCGGGGCCAATATCCGGGATGATGCCGGACAAGTCGCGCAGCTTTCCCTGCTGATCGATCAATCCCGGCTTTTCCTTGCCGATGCGGCCATAGCGCACTAATTTCATACAGGCTCCTTGAGAACGCGTTGCCGCAGAATGTCGCGCCAACGCCGTGTTGGAAACCGGCATATATTAGTGACTATTCGAATGTTCCGCAGGCGACCGGCAAAAGCTGCGTTGCTGCTCGATGCGAAAATAGTTAAAGCACGAGGAAAATCAAAGCCAGGCCTGCCAGCATGGCGGCCACCAGCAGGACGACTAGAACCGGAATTTTCATTTTTGATTTCCTTTCCGAAAAGTGTTCGGTTGCGCCGGGCGGTCGCACAAAGATTAGGTGCGGGCGGCTTGCCAAAAGTTTCGTCGAGGTCGAATTGCGCGACAGGAAATACTGGATGCGTCGTTCATGCCGACTCGGAACGGCGGGGATGGCGCACGGCAGATGTATGCCGTCTCCGTCTGTTCCGGATTCTGGAATCAGGGCGAGACGGGAGGGATGATGAGTTTGCCGAGCAGACTGATACGCATGTTTACTTCGGACTGGCTTTCATCGCTCGCGGCGTTTTCCTCGGCCCCGGTTTCATTCGTGGCAGGTGAATCGTCGTTTGGTTTGTTCGCGGAGGGACGATCCTCGTTGGCGGATATCGGCATTTGTGTATTAACCAAGATAGAAATATTTCATGCTACTACGCTCCGGCCGGCACGCATTGTGCCCGATCATCCGGCCGTGGTTTACTGTCGGGCGCTGCAAGGAAGACAGAGGGAAGGATTCCTATCCCCGGTACGCAGCCTCTCCGACGAGAGAAACATTCCGATACAAAAGCCGTGTCGGGCGAAACTTTGACGATACATCGGTGATACAACATGTGCGGGTGCACATTTGTTGCGAATGGAAAATCCGTTCAGCTGTGCTGGATTCATGCATCAGTCTGGAATCGCAACGACCCGAATACAAGGATAAAGAATGGATCGACAAGTCGTGGAGCCCGTAGAACCGCAGATTGCCACGTCCGATAAAACCGGGCGAAAGACCAACCGCCGCAGATCGCTCATCGGCGCCGCCATCGCCTTGCTTGCGCTGGCGGCGCTCGGCTGGCTGGCCTGGCATCTGGTGCACCAGGACAGCACGGCGGCGCGCAGCGGACCCGGCGGAAGACGCGGCATGGCGGCAACGACTGTCGGTGTTGCAACCGCGAGCCGGGCCGACATTCCGGTGGTGCTCGATGCGCTCGGCACCGTGAACGCTTCCACCGTGACAGTGCGGGCGCAGGTTTCCGGCGTGCTGCAGAAGTTGCAGTTCAACGAAGGGCAACTGGTGAAAGCCGGCCAGGTGCTGGCGATCATCGATCCGCGCCAATTCGAAATGGCACTGATGCAGGCGCGCGGCCAGCGCGAACGCGACGAGGCGCAGCTCGACAATGCGCGCATCACACTGAAGCGTTATCAGACGCTGCTGCAGCAGGATTCGATTGCACGGCAGGACGTGGATACGCAGGCGGCGCTGGTCAAGCAACTCGAAGGTACGGTAACCACTGATCGAGCGGCGGAAGGCACCGCCCGCCTCAACCTCGGCTATAGCAAGGTAGTGGCGCCGATCAGCGGCCGGGTCGGCTTGCAGACGATCAATGTCGGCAACCTGGTCGGCCCGAACGATACGAATGGCGTTGCGGTCATCACACGCGTGTCGCCGATCGATGTCGAGTTTGCGGTGCCGCAAGACCGTGTGCCGGAACTGCGCGAACGCATCGCGGCGGGCGCCGAACTTGCCGTGACCGCGCTCGATCGCACGCGTTCGGCGACGCTCGGCAGCGGCACCTTCCTGGCGCTGGACAACCAGGTCGATACGCAGACCGGCACCGTGCGCGCGAAGGCGCGGTTCACCAATGAAAAACTGACGCTCTTCCCGAGCCAGTTCGTGAATGTGCGCTTGCAGATGCGTACGATCAAGGACGCCGTCATGGTACCGGTGACCGCGTTGCGTCATGGCAGCAACGGCGACTTCGTCTATGTGCTGAACAAGGTCGAACGGACCGTGTCGCTGCGGCCGGTGACGCGCGGGCAGGCCACGGTTGACCAGGTCCAGATCGCGTCGGGACTGGCTGTGGGCGAACAGGTGATCACCGAAGGCGCGGACCGGCTGAAGGACGGCGCACAAGTGACGCTGCCGGGAGACAAGCCTGCATTCGGCGGCGCCGGCAAGCGACAGGGCGGCAATCACCGGCCACGCAATGCTGACGCTGCAGCAGCGAACCCGTCTTCGTCCGGCGACGCGGCTTCCACTGCGGCAGGGCAGCGCCATCGTCGTGCACCGGAGGCGGCGGCGCAATGAGCGTATTCATTCGTTTGACAGTCGGAACGACAGGCAGGCATCAATGAGTCCGTCGCGCCCGTTCATCCTGCGGCCGGTGGCGACGTCGCTGCTGATGCTGGCAATCGTGCTGGCCGGCATTATCGGCTTCAAGTTCCTGCCGCTGTCGGCCTTGCCGCAAGTCGATTTCCCGACCATCCAGGTGCAGACGCTGTATCCGGGCGCCAGTCCCGAGGTGATGAGCCAGACCGTCACCGCGCCGCTGGAACGCCAGTTCGGCCAGATGTCCGGCCTGCAGAGGATGAGTTCGACCAGCGCGGCCGGCGTGTCGATCGTGACGCTGCAGTTCAGTCTCGGCGAAACGCTGGACGTCGCCGAACAGGAAGTGCAGGCGGCGATCAATGCCGGCGGTTCGCTGCTGCCGGCCGACCTGCCGGCGCCGCCGGTATATGCGAAGGTCAACCCAGCCGACGCGCCGGTGCTGACGCTGGCGATCACGTCCGACACGCTGCCCCTGACCGAAGTGCAGAACCTCGTCAACACGCGGCTCGCGTTGAAGATCAGCCAGGTATCGGGCGTCGGCCTGGTTACGCTGTCGGGCGGACAGCGGCCGGCGGTGCGCATCCAGGCCGATACGCGCGCGCTCGCATCGTATGGCCTCGGGCTGGATACGCTGCGCACCGCGATCACCGCCGCCAACGCGAACAGCGCGAAGGGCAGCTTCGACGGCCCGACCCGCGCGTACACCATCAATGCCAACGACCAGCTGCTGACAGCCGACGATTACAAGAACCTCGTGATTGCCTACCGCAACGGCGCGCCGGTGCGGCTGTCGAATGTCGCGCAGGTGGTCGACAGCGCCGAGAACGTGCGGCTCGGCGCATGGTCGGGGCTGAAGCCGGCGATCATCCTGAACGTGCAGCGGCAGCCGGGTGCGAACGTGATCGCTACGGTTGACGCGATCAAGGCGCGCCTGCCGGAATTGCAGGCCGGGTTGCCGGCCGCATTGCGCGTCGATGTGCTGAGCGACCGCACCACCGGCATTCGCGCGTCGGTCGAGCATGTGGAAATCGAACTGGTGCTGGCGGTGGTGCTGGTGGTGCTGGTGATCTTCGCGTTCCTGCACAGCCTGCGCGCGACGGTGATCGCCAGCCTCGCGGTGCCGATCTCGCTGATCGGCACCTTCGGCGTCATGTATCTGCTTGGCTACAGCCTGAACAACCTGTCGCTGATGGCACTGACGATCGCGACCGGCTTCGTGGTCGATGATGCGATCGTGATGATCGAAAACATTTCCCGCTACATCGAGGAAGGCGAAGCGCCGATGGCCGCCGCGCTGAAAGGCGCGACGCAGATCGGCTTCACCATCATTTCGCTGACCGTGTCGCTGATTGCGGTGCTGATTCCGCTGTTGTTCATGGGTGACGTGGTGGGGCGGCTGTTCCGTGAATTCGCGGTCACGCTGGCGATCACGATCCTGATCTCGGCGCTGGTGTCGCTGACGCTGGTGCCGATGATGTCGGCGCGCTGGCTGCAACGCGGCGAGCAGGGCGGCGCCTTCGGACGGAGCATGCAACGCCATTTCGACCGCGTGATCGCACGCTACGACCTTGCGTTGAACTGGGTGCTGGAGCGGCAGCGCGCGACGCTGCTGGTCGCATTGCTGACTCTCGGGCTGACGGTGCTGCTGTACGTGCTGATTCCGAAAGGCCTGTTCCCGACGCAGGATACCGGCCAGTTGCAGGCGCGCATCGAAACGTCGGAATCGGTGTCGTATGCGCGAATGGCGCAACTGCAGCAGGCGGCGGCAAAGGCGATCCTGGAAGACCCGGATGTCGAATCGCTGAGCTCGCTGGTCGGCGTCGACGCAGCCAACAACACGATGCTGCATACCGGCAGCATGCTGATCAACCTGAAGCGCGGCCGCAATGATCCGCAGCAGCAGACGATGGATCGCCTGGTTGAGCGCGTGCGGCAGGTGGCCGGCGTCACGCTGTACCTGCAGCCGACGCAGGATCTGACCATCGATGCCGAAACCGGACCGACGCAGTACCGCGTGTCGATCGAAGGCGCGGACAATGCGACCGTCGCGCAATGGGCGACCAGGCTGGCGCAACGGCTGCAGAACGTCGCGCAGGTGCGCAACGTCGTGTCGGACGTGAATGCGACCGGCGTGGCGGCCTTCATCGATATCGACCGCGATACTGCGGCGCGGCTTTCGGTCACCACTGCGGCAATCGACGATGCGCTGTACAGCGCGTTCGGCCAGCGCATCGTGTCGACCATCTTCACCGAAACCAACCAGTACCGCGTGATCCTGGAAGCGCGGCCGGACACTCTGACCACGCCGGAATCGCTCGCCAACCTGCAACTGCGCACTGGCTCCGGCAAGCCGACGCCGCTGTCGGCGCTGGCCAGCGTGACCGAAAGGCCGGCGCCACTGCAGATCACCCACGTCGCGCAATATCCGGCCACCACACTCGGCTTCGATACCGCACCGGGCGTCTCGCTCGGCGGCGCGGTCGACGCGGTGCGGCAGGCGGCGCGCGAGATCGGCATGCCGGCCAGCGTGACGATGACCTTCCTCGGCGCCGCCGGCGCATACCAGGCTTCGCTCTCCAATCAGCTGTGGCTGATTCTCGCCGCCGTGGTCTGCGTGTACATCGTGCTCGGCGTGCTGTACGAAAGCTATATCCATCCGCTGACGATCCTGTCCACGCTGCCGTCGGCCGGTGTCGGCGCCTTGCTGGCACTGATGGTCAGCGGCCAGGATCTCGGCGTGGTCGGCATCATCGGCATCATTTTGCTGATCGGCATCGTCAAGAAGAACGCGATCATGATGATCGACTTCGCGATCGATGCCGAACGCAATGAAGGCAAGTCGCCGCGCGATGCGATCCACCAGGCGGCGATGCTGCGCTTCCGGCCTATCCTGATGACCACGCTGGCGGCGCTGTTCGCCGCGTTGCCGCTGATGTTCGGCTGGGGCGAGGGCGCGGAATTACGCCATCCGCTGGGCCTGGCGATCTTCGGCGGCCTGATCGTCAGCCAGGTGCTGACGCTGTTCACCACACCGGTGATCTATCTCGGCTTCGATCGCCTCGGGCGGCGCTGGTCGGCGCGGCATCCTCGCGCCGATGTCGTGGCAGAAGAGGGCGCGCGGTGAACCTGTCCGCACCTTTCGTTCGCCGGCCGGTGGCGACCGTGCTGCTGACCATCGGCCTGGCACTGGCCGGCATCGCCGCGTTCTTCGTGCTGCCGGTGTCGCCGCTGCCGCAGGTCGACTACCCGGTGGTCTCGGTGCGCGCGTCGCTGCCCGGGGGCAGTCCCGAGACGATGGCGACCAGCGTTACCACGCCGCTTGAACGGCGGCTCGGCGTGATCGCCGGCGTCAACGAGATGACATCGCGTAGCGCGAACGGGTCGAGCAGCATCAGCCTGCAGTTCGACCTCAGCCGCAACATCGATGCCGCCGCACGCGAAGTGCAGGCCGCGATCAATGCCGCGCGCGCCGACCTGCCGGCGACGCTGAAAAGCAATCCGACCTACCGCAAGGCGAACCCGTCGGCCGCGCCGGTGCTGATTCTCGCGCTGACCTCGGATGCCCGTTCGCCGGGGCAGATCTACGACGAAGTATCGAATCTGGTGCAGCAGAAACTGGCGCAAGTGACCGGCGTGGGCGACGTCGAGCTCGGCGGCGGCTCGCTGCCGGCGGTACGCGTCGAACTGTTGCCGTTCGCGCTGAACAATTACGGCGTCAGCATGGAAGACGTGCGCGCCGCGATCCAGGCCAGTACTGCCAACCGGCCGAAAGGCGCGCTCGAAGGCCATGGCCGGCGACTGCAGATTTATTCGCAAACCAACGTCGCCGCCGGCCGTCCGCGCGCAGCCGATTATCGCGGGCTGGTGGTCGGCTGGCGCAATGGCGCCCCGATCCGGCTCGATGATGTTGCCGAGGTGATCGACAGTGTTGAAGACACGCATACGCTTGGCCTATTCAACGGCAAGCCGGCAGTGATCGTGCTGGTGACCGCACAGCCGGGCGCCAACGTGATCGACACCGTCGACGGCGTGCGTGCGCTGCTGCCGGAACTGGAGTCGCAGCTGCCGTCCGACGTGCGCCTGCAGGTCGCATCCGACCGCACCAATTCGATCCGCGCGTCGCTGCATGAAATCGAATTGACGTTGCTGATTTCCATCGTGCTGGTGGTGCTGGTGGTCAGCGCCTTTTTGCGCAGCGCGCGCGCGACCATCGTGCCGGCGGTGGCGACGATCGTGTCGCTGCTCGGCACCTTCGGCGTGATGTATTTCCTCGGCTTCAGCCTGAACAACCTGTCGCTGATGGCATTGACGGTGGCGACCGGCTTCGTCGTCGACGACGCAATTGTGGTGCTGGAAAACACCAGCCGCCATATCGAACAGGGCATGAATCGTTTTCAGGCGGCATTGCTCGGCGCACGCGAAGTCGGTTTCACCGTGCTGTCGATCAGCCTGTCGCTGGTCGCGGTATTCATTCCGCTGCTGTTCATGGGCGGCCAGGTCGGGCGGCTGTTTCGCGAATTCGCGGTGACGCTGTCGGCGGCGGTGCTGATCTCGCTGCTGATCTCGCTCACCACCACGCCGATGATGTGCGCCTGGCTGCTGAAACCGGGCAATGACGACCGCCCGCCAGGACGGATTTCGCGCTGGTTCGAACGCGGCTATGCGCACGTGCATCGCAGCTATGAAGCCAGCCTCGACTGGGCGCTCGGCCATCGCTGGCTGGTGATGCTGATCCTGCTGGCGGTGGTCGGGTTGAACGTCTACCTGTTCGTCGCGGTGCCGAAAGGTTTTTTCCCGCAGCAGGATACCGGCCAGTTGAACGGCGGCATGCGCGCCGACCAGAGCATTTCGTTCCAGGCGATGCAGGGCAAGCTGCGGCAACTGGTCGACATCATCCGGCGCGATCCGGCGGTCGAAACGGTGGTCGGCTTCACCGGTGGATCGCGCGCCGGCGGCGGCTTCATGTTCGTCAACCTGAAACCGATATCGCAGCGCAAGGACAGCGGCCAGCAGGTGATCGCGCGGCTGCGGCCGCAACTGGCGCGCGTCACCGGCGTCAGCCTGTTCCTGAATCCGGTGCAGGATGTGCGCATGGGCGGCCGCCAGAGCAATGCGACTTACCAGTACACGCTGAAGAGCGACAATCTGGCCGATCTGCGGCTGTGGGCGACGCGGCTGGCCGATGCAATGAAGAACCAGCCGGCCTTGACCGACGTCGATACCGACCAGGAAGAAAACGGCGTCGAAACCTTCGTGACGGTCGACCACGACAGCGCCGCGAGGCTGGGACTGACCGCGCGCGACGTCGACAACGCGCTGTACGATGCGTTCGGCCAACGCCAGGTCGCAACCATTTACAACGAGCTGAATCAATACCACGTGGTGATGGAGGTCGCGCCGCGCTTTGCGCGCAGCCCGGAATCGTTGAAAGACATGTACGTGCCGACCAAGGGCAGCGCGACCGGCGGCAGCACGGCAGGCACTGTCGCGACGCCGGCGCAGATCGCCACCGTGAGCTCGGTGGCGACTGCCGCATCGACCAACACCAGCGCGGCCGTCGCCGCCGGCACGCCGTCGGTCACCATCAACCCGGCGCTGCGCGATTCGGCGACCGGGCAGCCGTTGAGCAGCGCGCCCGCGACGATGGTGCCGCTGTCGGCATTCGCGCGCTTTGCCGACAGTGCGACCGCGACCTCGATC
This sequence comes from uncultured Noviherbaspirillum sp., assembly GCA_966211585.1. Classification (GTDB taxonomy): domain Bacteria; phylum Pseudomonadota; class Gammaproteobacteria; order Burkholderiales; family Burkholderiaceae_D; genus Noviherbaspirillum. The sequence goes on from CBIHNU010000002.1 coordinate 178,243, forward strand.
AGCCACCAGGACGCGGAGCTCGCGACCACGATATCGTTCAATCTTGCCGACGGCAGCAACTTGAGCGATGCGCAGACCGCGATCCATCAGGCCGAAGCGGCGATTGCGCTGCCGACCAATGTGCGCGGCAGCTTCGAAGGTACCGCGCGCAGCTTCCAGGAGTCGCAGGGCCAGCAGCCGCTGCTGATCGCCGCCGCGCTGGTGGTGATCTACATCGTGCTCGGCGTGCTGTACGAAAGCCTGGTGCATCCGGTGACGGTGCTGTCGACCTTGCCTTCGGCCGGCGTCGGCGCGGTGCTGGCGCTGATGCTGTTCAAGATGGATTTTTCGATCATCGCGCTGATCGGCGTGTTCCTGCTGATCGGCATCGTCAAGAAGAATGCGATCCTGATCATCGATTTCGCGCTCGAAGCCGAACGCTCGCGCGGCCTGTCGGCGCTGGAAGCGGTGCGCGAAGCCTGCCTGCTGCGCTTCAGGCCGATCCTGATGACCACGCTGGCCGCCGCGCTCGGCGCGTTGCCGCTGGCGATCGGTTTCGGCGAAGGCGCGGAACTGCGGCGGCCGCTCGGCATCGCGATCATCGGCGGTCTGATCGCCAGCCAGTTGCTGACGCTGCTGACCACGCCGGTAGTCTATCTGCTGCTCGACAAGCTGCGCCGCCGCAGTCCGCATGAACATCAACTCGGCCGCGCGGCCGGCGCGCCGGAATTCCAATGAACCTGACCATGCAAATCAACTCAGCATTTCCATCATTGCCCCGGCGGCGCCTGCTGCTGCTTGCCGCCGTCGTGCTCGCCGTCGGCGGCTGCGCGGTCGGCCCCGACTACCGGCGGCCGTCTGCGCCGACGCCCACTGCATACAAGGAGGCCAACGGCTGGGTGTCGGCCGCGCCGGCCGATGCACTGGAGCGCGGCGCATGGTGGACGCTGTTCAACGATCCGGTACTCGATCAACTGGCGGCCTCGGTCGAGGTGTCGAACCAGAATGTCGCGGCTGCCGTCGCCGCCTATGCGCAGGCACGCGCATTGGTGCGCGAGCAGCGCGCATCGTTTTTCCCGACCGTGTCGCTGAATGGCGGCGCCGACCGCAGCGGCGGCGGTGGCGGCAGCAGCGTGCGCAGCGGCAGCCAGACGAGCTCCGGCCGCAGCGGCAACAGCTACCAGGCGGACATCGGCGTGAGCTGGGAACCCGACGTCTGGGGCCGCTTGCGTCGCAGCGTCGACAACGCCAGCGCCGGCGCGCAGGCGAGCGCGGCCGATCTCGCATCCGCAACACTGTCGGCGCAGGGCGAACTCGCGGTCAATTATTTTTCCTTGCGCCAGACCGATGCGCAGGCAGCGCTGCTGCACGACACGATCGCCGGTTACCAGCGCGTGCTGCAGATCACGCAGAATCGCTACGCCGCCGGCATCGCCGGCAAAACCGACGTGCTGCAGTCACAGACGCAACTCGCGAATGCGCAAGCGGATGAAGTCGGCCTGATGCAGCAACGCGCGCAACTGGAGCATGCGATCGCGGTGCTGATCGGCAAGCCGCCCGGCGATTTCACGCTGGCGCCGGCGGCGTGGAAAGTCGACGTGCCCGAGGTGCCGATCGGCGTGCCGTCGACGCTGTTGCAGCGCCGGCCCGATATCGCCGCTGCGGAACGGCGCGTCGCGGCGGCCAACGAGCAGATAGGCATTGCGCGCTCGGCCTACTTTCCGAGCTTGAGCCTGAGCGCTTCGTCGGGCTCCAGCGCAACCCGCGTGGCCGATCTGTTTGCGGCCTCGACCAGCTTCTGGTCGCTCGGCCTGTCGGTGGCGCAGACGGTGTTCAATGCCGGCGCGACCGGTGCGCGCGTCAGCGGTGCGGAGGCCGCGCATGCAGAGGCGGTAGCGCGCTATCGTCAGACGGTGCTGACCGCGTTCCAGGATGTCGAGGACCAGTTGGCCGCCACCCGCGTGCTGGCGCAGCAGCTCGAACTGCGCCGCCAGGCATCGCAGGCGGCCGACGAAGCGGAGGCGCAAATGCTGAACCGCTATCGCGCCGGGCAGGTCGTCTATACGGACGTGGTCACCGCGCAGGTGACTGCGCTGAACGCGCGGCGCGCGCTGGTGCAGTTGCAGGCGGACCGGCAGACCACCGCAGTGGCGCTGATCCAGTCGCTCGGCGGCGGCTGGCACGCGCAGCCGTAACAGCCGCGCTTCTCTGGCCGCCTCGAAAACCGGGGCTCGCGTTTTTGTTTACGCTCCCGCTCGGCGCGGTCGCGTATTGACGGCGAGGCATAACAATCCCGTCAGCAGTGCCAGCACGATATGGAAGCCGTACAGCGGCGCGAAGTCGGCCCGCGTCAAGCCGGCGTGTCCGATGAACAGCACCGTCAGTGCTACGCCCAATACCGTCCCGACCTGGCGCACCGCCTGGTTCACCGCGCTGCCGACTGCATAGTGAGCAGCCGGCAGGCCGGCGACGGCTGCGCCCGACAGCGACGGCAACACCATGCCGACCCCGATCCCGCTCAGGAACAGCGCGGGAAGCCATTGGCTCAGATACGCAGGCTGCAGCCCCGGAATCATCAGCAGCCACAAGCCGCTCAGCGCATAGACCAGCGAACCGCTGACCAGGAACGGACGATGCCCGAGGCGGGCCGCCAGCCGGCCGGTAACGATCGCCGTGGGGATGACCATCAGCGGCCCCGGCGTGATCGCCAGTCCGGCCTGCGGTAGCGTGTAATGCCAGATGCCGGTCATGTACGAAAAGAACGCGAAGAACATCATCGCGAAGGCAATGCCGAAACTCAGCGTCGCAAGGTTCACCGCGCTATAGGTGCGATTGCGGAACAGCCCCAGATCCACCAGCGGATGGCGGGTGCGGCGTGCCCAGACGATGAAGGCGGCGAGCATCACCGCGCCGGTGGTCGCGCTCGCCCACAGTGCCGAGCGGCTCCAGTGCGGCGAATCGGATTGGGTGATCGTCAGCGCGGTGGCGCCGACGGCAACGATCAGCAATGCCATCCCGATCCAGTCGACCCGATGCACCTTGCCGCTGACCTTGAACTCCTGCAACAGGCGCGCGCCGCGCCAGAACGAGATCGCGCCCAGTGGCAGATTCAGGTAAAACGCCCAGGGCCAGCCCATCTGATCGACCACGAAGGTGCCGAGGCTGGGGCCGAGTGCGGCGGCGAGACCGCCGACCGCGCCCCACAGGCTGACCGCGATCGCGCGCTTTTCTTTCGGAAAGGCGTCCAGCACGATCGACAGCGAGGCCGGCGTCAGCAATGCCGCGCCGATCGCCTGCGCGACCCGGGCCGCGATCAGCAACCCGACGCTGCCGGCCGCGCCGCAGGCTGCCGAGGCGACCAGAAACAGCGCGACGCCGATCAGGAAGAAGCGCTTGCGTCCATGCGCATCCGCCAGGCCGCCGGCCGGAATCAGGACCGCCGCATAGACCACAGTGTAGGCATTCAGCACCCACGACATCTCGCCGGCGGAGGCGGAGGGAAAGGCGTGGCGCAGCGCGCCGAACGCGGCGAACAGCACGGTGCTGTCGAGCGAAACGAGGAACACGGCGATGCTCGCGATCCAGAATGTGGGCCAGGGCGAGACGGAGGTCGCGGCGGCAGTTGGTGCCTTGACGGCAAGGGCAGGGGAAGGCATGGGATGCTCCGGTGGATTATTGTTGCAGATAGATGGCGGGTTCGGCGGACAGGCCTTGCCTGACCTGGTGCGACATGTCGTCGGCAGCCACTTCGCTGTCGCCGCGTTCCAGCGCGTCGAAGGCGCGCGCGACGATGGTTTCGGGCGCGCTCTTGGGCGCGTCGAAACCGCGTGTCAGATCGGTATCGATGAAGCCGGCATGCAATGCCAGCACCTGCGTGTTCTGCGCATGCAATTCATTGCGCAAGCCATTGGTCAGCGACCAGGCCGCCGCCTTCGATGCCGCATACGTCGCCAGTTGCGGCCGGTTGATCCAGCTCAGCACCGACAGCACGTTCAGCAGCGCCCCGCCGCCGTTGTTGCCGAGGATGGGGGCGAAGGCGCGGCTCACATGCAGCAGGCCGAAGAAATTGGTTTCCAGATGGCGCCGGATCGCTTCAATGCTTCCTTCCGCGAGCAGGCCGCCGACTTCCGCGATGCCGGCGTTGTTGATGACCAGGGTCACGTCGCCGCAGTCGCGGGCGGCGGCGGCAACCTGGTCCGCATTCGTTACGTCGAGCCGGATCGGCACGACACCGTCCAGTGTGATCCGTGACGGATCGCGCGCCGCCGCATAGACCTTGCGCGCGCCGCGGGCAAGCGCCGCGCGCGCAAAGGCGAGACCGAGGCCGCGATTGGCGCCGGTGACGAGAACGGTGGCGTTGGCAAGTTGCATGATGTATTCCTTGATTGCTGTGGTCGATGTGCTTCGGTTGGATGTGGCGTTAATATGATGATCGTCATACTTATGGTGAAAACAAAGGCCGCCGACAGCGGCGGCCCGCAGGTAATCGCAGGTAATTCAACGGCTCGCGCCGGTATCGTATTGCTGCAGCAATGCTTCCCGGCTGGCGGCCAGCACCGCCTTTCCTTCGGCGTTGTCGCCGAGCGCGCGCGCCATCTGCAATGCACCAACCATCATGCTGGTAACGGCGAACTCGCTCCCGGGCGCCGTGTCCTGCGGCAATACGCTGCCGACCAGCTTCAACAGGCTGTGCACGCGTTCGCGGGAGGCCGCGCGCAGTTCGGCTGACTGACGCGGCATTTCGGAACCCAGGGCCGCCACCGGGCAGCCGGTTTCCACTGCGGTAATGTGCCGGTCCGACAGGTACAGCTCGATCAGCGCGCGGAACGGACTGCTGCCCTCGGCAACCCGCGCCGCAATGCGCCGCGCCAGCGCTCCCGAACTCTCCTGCCCCGCATGGTTCAGCGCGCCGGCCAGCAAGGCGTCGCGCGATGCAAAGTGCGCGTAGAAGCCGCCATGCGTCAGGCCGGCCTCCTTCATGACATCGGCCACGCCGACGCCGGCATAACCGCCGCGTCGCAACGCGCGGGAGGCAGCATCCAGAATACGGTCATGCGAAGCCTGCTTGCGCTGGGAGCGAATATCGTCAGACATGATGGGGGTAGTTCGGTTGATATGATATACGTCATATTATGTTCATCATATCAAAGAAGTCAAGTGCGAAATCCAATCGGTCATTGGCAGATCGGGAGCCGCTCAAGCAAGCGAAAAACATATATCGTAAAATAACGATTCTTGAATTTATTAATGACGATATTTATTTCGTTCATCGACGAATCTATTGTCGCCACACCATCATGGACATCGATGCAATCCACAAGGCACTGGCCAATCCGGTGCGGCGGCAGATACTGGCCTGGCTGAAAACGCCGGGCGAGTATTTCGCGCACCAGGAATATCCGCTCGATCTCGGCGTCTGCGCCGGCTTGATCGATCAGCGTGCCGGGCTGTCGCAATCGACGGTGTCGGCCCATCTCGCGACGCTGCAACGCGCCGGGCTGGTCACTTCGAAACGCGTCGGGCAATGGATCTTTTTCAAACGCAACGAGAAAACCATCCAGGCCTTTCTCGAACACATCCACGGCGGCCTGTAACGGCCGTCCCACTCTTTTTCACAGACAGGAAAACTCTCATGACAACGCTCTTCGATCCGATCAAGATTGGCGATCTCGACCTTCCCAACCGCGTCATCATGGCGCCGCTGACTCGTTCGCGCGCCGTCGGCGGCGACCGCGTGCCGAATGCATTGATGGCCGAATACTATGTGCAGCGCGCAACTGCCGGCCTGATCCTGAGCGAAGCCACCGCGGTCACGCCGCAGGGTGTCGGTTACGCCGATACGCCCGGCATCTGGTCCGACGAGCAGGTCGCCGGCTGGAAGCTGGTGACCGATGCGGTGCACAAGGCGGGCGGCCGGATCTTCCTGCAACTGTGGCATGTCGGCCGCGTGTCCGACCCGGTGTTCCTCGACGGCCAGTTGCCGGTCGCGCCGAGCGCGATCGCGCCGCAAGGCCACGTCAGCCTGGTGCGCCCGCAACGTGAATACGTCACGCCGCGCGCGCTGGAAACCAGCGAGATTCCCGGCATCGTCGCCGCCTACCGGAAGGGTGCGGAAAACGCGAAAGCCGCCGGCTTCGACGGCGTGGAAGTGCACGGCGCCAACGGCTACCTGCTCGACCAGTTCCTGCAGGACAGCACCAACAAGCGCACCGACGCCTACGGCGGCAGCATCGAAAACCGCGCGCGGCTGATGCTGGAAGTGACCGACGCCTGCATTGAGGTATGGGGCGCGTCGCGCGTCGGCATGCACCTCGCGCCGCGCGGCGATTCGCATTCGATGGGCGATTCCGATCCGGCCGCCACCTTCGGCTATGTCGCGCGCGAACTCGGCAAGCGCGGCATCGCCTTCATCTGCGCCCGCGAAGCGATCGGCGACGACCGTCTCGGCCCGCAACTGAAGCAGGCATTCGGCGGCGTCTATATCGCGAATGAAAAAATGACGAAAGCCAGCGCCGAGCAACTGGTCGCAAGCGGCGAAGCCGACGCGGTCGCATTCGGAAAGCTGTTCATCGCCAACCCCGATCTGCCGCGCCGCTTCCAGCTCGATGCGCCGCTGAACGCGCCGATCCCGGAAGGCTTTTACCGGCCCGGCCCGGAAGGCTATACCGACTATCCGGTCCTCGCGGCCTGAACATTTCATTACCGTTACTCCCGCCGCTCGCAGAATAATGCGGCGGCGGTTCCCGTTCCGCTGAAAAATAATTGAACGCAACACGGCGCGCAGGCGCCGCACGGGCTTTTACATGACAAATCAACTTCATCCGGCGCCGCACCAACCGTCCGACAGCAGCGCGCGCTGGCTCACCATGTTGTTCGCCGCCGCCTGCGGCCTGGTCGTCGCGAACCTTTACTATGCGCAGCCGCTGGTCGCGCCGATCAGCGCCGCGCTCGGGATCTCGCCGGAGCTTGCCGGCCTGATCGTCACGCTGACGCAGATCGGTTACGGCATCGGCCTGCTGTTCATCGTTCCACTCGCCGACATCATTGAAAACCGGCGGCTGATCACGATGCTGCTGGCCGCCTGCGCGGTCGCACTGGCGGTGGCTGCCGTGAGCCGGAACGCGGCGGTGTTCTTTACCGCCGCCGCCGGTATCGGGCTGACGGCGGTCGCCGTGCAGGTCCTGGTGCCGTTCGCCGCCCATCTCGCGCCCGAAGCCAGGCGCGGCCGCGTCGTCGGCAATGTGATGAGCGGGCTCCTGCTCGGCATCATGCTGGCGCGGCCGGTCGCCAGCCTGGTGACCAGTTTCTGGGGCTGGCATGCGATCTTCGCCGCTTCCGCCGTGATCACCGCCATCGTTGCCGCCGTGCTGTCGCGCGTACTGCCCACACGGCAGCCGGCCCATCGTCTGCGCTACGCCGAACTGGTCGGCTCGATGTGGGGACTGCTGATGTCGCATGAAGTGTTGCGCCGGCGCGCCGCGTACCAGGCCTTCCTGTTTTCCGCGTTCAGCCTGTTCTGGACCACGGTTCCGCTGCTGCTGGCCGGACCGGAGTTCGGGCTCGGCCAGCGCGGCATCGCGCTGTTCGCGCTGGTCGGCGTCGCGGGCGCCATCGCCGCGCCGATCGCGGGCAGGCTCGCCGACCGCGGCCTGATGCGGCCGGTGACGGCGGTCGCATTGACGCTGGTCGCGCTCGCGTTCCTGATGAGCCGTGCCGGCTTGCACGGCTCGCCGCTGACGCTCGTCGTGCTGACGGTCGCCGCGATCGTGCTGGACTTCGGCGTATCGGCCAACCTCGTCGTCGGCCAGCGCGCGATCTACTCGCTGGGCGCCGAATATCGCAGCCGCTTGAACGGCCTGTTCATGGCAGTGTTTTTCGCGGGCGGCGCGATCGGCTCCGCCGTCGGCGCCTGGGCCTATGCGAACGGCGGCTGGTCCGAAGCCTCCTGGATCGGTTTCGCGTTGCCGCTTGGCGCCTTCCTGTATTTCCTGACCGAGCGGCACGCCGTCCGGTTACCCGTCTGAACCGAGGCAGAAGAGACAAGACCGCCTGTTTCGTATTTCTTTCCCCGAGCTACGACGCAGGGCCGGTCTTGTTTTTTCTTCGCTCTTCCCAGGCCTTGAGCTGTACCAGATAGCGTTCAACCGCCTCGGCATACAGATCGAAGACGCAGGGATCGCAGCCGCTGCGGCAGCAGTCGTCGGCGGAAGGGCGGGACGGCTCGACGGGCCGCGGGTCGTCGTCAGAAAAATCATGCATCACGTTCTCACAATAGCCGGATTTCATTCAGCGTTGCAGCGCACTGCTCGCGAATGACGTTGACGAAATCCGCAATGAACGGCCGCTTTTCCAGCGTGCTCGGCACCGATACGTGCAGGTCGCTCCACAAGCCCTTGTCGCCGATCCGTTTCGCAATCACATAGCCGTAGTCGACGTAGTTCTTGATGCCCCAGTTCGGCAGCGCGGCGAGCCCGCGCCGGCTCGCGACCAGTTGCAGGATCGCGACGGTCAGTTCCGCGGTGCGTCTTTCGAAGCCGATGCTTGCCGGGCGCAGCACTTCGCGGATCAGGTCGATGCGCTCTTCCGCGACCGGATAGGTAATCAGTGTTTCGCCTTCGAAGTCCTGCGCCGTCAGCCGCCGTCTTGCCTGCAGTCGATGCTTGAGCGGCAGCACAGCCATGATCTCGAAACGGAACAGCGGAAAGCTCGCGAAGTTCTTGCCCGAGGGGCGCTCCGAGCCGATCATCAGGTCTGCCTTGCCGGTGCGCAGCAGTGCGGACGGATCGCTGTGGAATCCGGACACCAGGTCGATCTCCACCTCGGGCCAGCGGCGCCGGAATTCATCCATCACCGGCATCAGCCAATCGAAACAGGTATGGCACTCCAGCGCCACGCGCAACTGGCCGACCACGCCTTGCGACAGCCGGGCCGCGTCCCGCGTCGCTGCCTCCACTTGCGGCAGGATCGCGTCGGCCAGTTGCAGCAGGCGCGTGCCGGTCGCGGTAAACACCACCGGCGCCGACTTGCGTTCGAACAGCGGCACGCCGTACAGGTCTTCCAGCAGCTTGATCTGGTGCGACAGCGCGGACTGCGTCAGGTGCAGCAATTGCGCCGCGCGCAACAGGCTGCCCGCCGAGCGCAACGCGACCAGCGTGCGCAAATGGCGCAGCTCCAGTGGATGATTCATGTATTAGAAATTTTAATAATCAATTGGAAAAACTTTCGTTTGAATTATAAGGAGCGCGACGCCAAACTCCAAGACCTGATCCTTTGCATCGAGTGACGACATGACTACCGTTCAAACCCACATCCTTGGCTTTCCGCGCATCGGCGCACAACGCGAACTGAAGTTCGCACTGGAAAAATACTGGCGCGGAGAAATCGCCGCGGACGATCTCGAAGCAACCGGGCGCATGCTGCGCGCGCGACACTGGGCCTTGCAGCGCGATGCCGGGCTCGACTGGGTAACGGTCGGCGACTTCGCGTTTTACGACCAGGTGGCCAACCACATCCAGTTGCTGGGCTGCGAACCGAAGCGTTTCAATTTCGACGGCAATGCACCCGAGCTGAGCCGCTATTTCACAATGGCGCGCGGCGGCAGGGAAAAGCATGACGGCGCCTGCTGCGGTCATGCGCATGCAGGCGGGCTGCAGCAGGAGAGCGGCACGCATGCGCTGGAAATGACGAAATGGTTCGACACCAACTACCACTACCTGGTGCCGGAATTCACGCCCGACACGCGCTTTGCGCTGGCGTGCGACCGGCTGTTCCGCGAGGTGCAGGAAGCCCGCGAACTCGGGCATGCGGTGAAGGCGGTGTTGATCGGGCCGCTGAGCTTCCTGTGGCTGGGCAAGGAAAAATCGCCGTCCTTCGATCGCCTGTCGCTGCTGGAACGCCTGCTGCCGGTGTACCGCGATGTGCTGCATCGCCTCAAGCTGCTCGGCGTCGATTGGGTGCAGCTCGACGAACCGATCCTGGGGCTCGATCTGCCCGCCGCGTGGCGCAATGAATTCGAGCGCGCGTACTGGCAACTGAATCAAAGTGGCGCCCAGCTGCTGCTGGCCATGTATTTTTCGCCTCTGGAAGAGAACCTGGGAATGGCTTGCAGGCTGCCCGTCGCCGGACTGCATGTGGACGCGGTGCGCGCGCCGCAGGAGCTGGCCGCGGTGCTGGACTGGCTGCCGGAATACAAGACGCTGTCGGTCGGCATTGTCGATGGCCGCAACATCTGGCGCACTGACCTGGATGCGGCGCTGGCGCAGTTGACGCCGGCGCTGGACAAGCGCCGCAGTGGCGCGCTATGGCTGGCGCCGTCGTGTTCGCTGCTGCATGTGCCACTGTCGCTGGAAGCGGAAACGCAGCTCGCGCCGGAGCTCAAGGACTGGCTCGCCTTCGCGCAGGAAAAGCTGGCCGAACTGGCGCTGCTGAAAAACGCGCTCGGCATCGAGGTGCCGGATGCGCAAGTCTTCGCCGCCTCGCGTGCCGCGCAGGCACGGCGCCGCTCCAGCCAGCGCGTGCACGATCCCGATGTGGCCGGCCGCTTGCGCATACTCGCGAACGAAGACGGCAGGCGCAAGTCGCCATTCGCGCTGCGCCAGCAACTGCAGCGCGAGCGTTTCAGGCTGCCGCTATTCCCCACCACGACCATCGGTTCGTTTCCGCAAACCGCTGACATCCGCGCCGCGCGCGCAGCCATGAAAAGCGGGCGTCTCGACGCTGCGGCGTATCAGCAGAAGATGCGCGAGGAAATCCGCTTCGGCGTCGAAAAACAGGAAGCACTGGGTCTCGACGTGCTGGTGCATGGCGAGGCCGAGCGCAACGACATGGTCGAGTATTTCGGCGAACAGTTGCAGGGCTTTGCATTCACCGGTTTCGGCTGGGTGCAATCGTACGGTTCGCGCTGCGTGAAGCCGCCGATCATTTACGGTGACGTGTCGCGTCCCCGTCCGATGACCGTCGACTGGACCGTCTATGCGCAAAGCCTGACCGACAAACCGATGAAAGGCATGCTGACCGGACCGATCACGATCCTGCAATGGTCGTTCGTGCGCGACGACCAGCCGCGTGCCGACACGGCGCTGCAGATCGCGCTGGCGATCCGCGATGAAGTGGCCGACCTCGAGCGGGCGGGCATCGGCATCATCCAGATCGACGAGCCGGCACTGCGCGAGGGACTGCCGCTGCGGCGCGGCCAGTGGGACGCTTACCTGACCTGGGCGACGCGCGCGTTTCGCATTGCCGCTGGCGCCGTCGGCGACGCGACCCAGATCCATACCCACATGTGCTATGCCGAATTCAACGACATCCTGCCGCAGATCGCCGCGATGGATGCCGACGTCATCACCATCGAAACCAGCCGCTCCGATATGGAATTGCTGCGAGGATTCGGCCAGTTCCGCTATCCCAACGAGATCGGGCCCGGCGTCTACGATATTCATTCGCCGCGCGTTCCTGCCGCGCAGGACATGGTTCGCCTGCTGCGCAAGGCAGCCGAAGTTATTCCGCCGCGCAACCTGTGGGTGAATCCCGATTGCGGCTTGAAAACGCGGGGATGGGCGGAAACGGAAGCAGCATTGTCCAACATGGTCGACGCTGCCAGAACCTTGCGGGAAAGCTGCCCGTCAGAGCCCGGTTAAATGGCCCTGCGTCCGGAATTCGGCAAAACGCCGGATAGCCGCAAGCATTGACTGCTGCACGCAATGAATGCCAAGCCACGAAATATCGCTGTTTAAGTCTGGCTTAAGGATCGAGTGACATGATGAATCCTGCATGTCTCCCCTCCTCATCAAGAGGTTAGCCCGCTGCCTGCAAAGGCAGCGGGTTTTTTTGTGCCCGGACGTTGCGAGCGGACGTTATGAGCCTTGCGGCGATCAACAGAGGCATTGCATTGATAATTACCGGCTGGCATGAACCGGCTCGACCGGTCTTGTGAGGTACGAATCCCAGGCGCCGAGCGCTATATCAGCAATGCGCCGCGGTATCAGCCGCCCATGGGGTTTGAGCCTGCACCGCCACTCGACGAACTGCTGCCCGATGTTCCGCTACCCGATGTCCCGCTACCTGTAGTGCCGCCCCCTGAAGTGCCGCCCGACGTTCCACTGGTGGCTGCGGTTGGTACTGCCTGTGCAGTGCAAGTGAACGATTGGGTAGCGGTGCTGCTTCCACTGGTGGTCGAGGCAGCTTGCGTACACATGACAATGAGGTTCCGCGTAGTGTCGATATACCATGTCGACACGGGAGTTGCCGTAGTGCTTGTGGTCGTCGTCCCAGTGCCGCCGCTATTGCTGGGAATCAGCGGGATATAGGGTTGCTGTCCGGTCGATGTGGTTGTGCTCGGGGTTTGAGCGGATGCAATGCCGGCCGGAATTGCCAGCGTTGCGATTAAAAGAGAAATGGGCTTCATGAGCGCCTCCTTATTGGTTAAACAAGAGTTATGAATTATGGTCAGCGCCTGCAGCAGATCAATGCGATGCCGGCAAAGTTTGGCTACACGGCGCAAAAAGGTGTAACGCATTTGATGCACCTCCGAGTTGGTGCATTTTCGAGAACTATTCTTGATGCAGCCGCGGAAAGCCCGGTTTCAGTGTCGAGATGAAGTACCTGGGGTGGTGAACTCGCATTGACTTGCTCTCTCCAACGACGAAGCGAGCTATGCCGTAATGCGGTTGCCAGACATGACTCGATACCTCGGGACAGCAAATGCACATCGGAATAAGAGCAGGAGTTGCGATCGGGGCATTTGCGTTGGCCGGTATGGCTGCGCCCGGCCTTGCATTCGCGGGTGGCGGTCCGCTTGGGATCGATTCGCGCCTGAACCTGGATGAGCAGGGTATCTGGAAACGCAGCAACCAGAGAGCGCTCGAAGAAATTGTGGTGGGTACGGCCATCGCGGGCGCGTTGTGGGAAGGTAGCGAATCGCGGCTCGGCAAGACCTTCTGGCAATCAACCGATTCCATTCTCCTCGGCCAGGCCGGCTATCTCGCCCTGAACAACACGTTTCGGCGCGAGCGTCCGAGCCAGACCGATGATCCCGGGCAGTGGTTCAAGAGCGGCGGACACAGTTTTCCCAGCGGTGAAGTGACTGCAGTCAGCTCCGCCATTACGCCCTTCGTGCTGGAGTACGGGCTTGATCATCCGCAGGTCTATGCACTGGAACTGCTGCCGCTATATGACAGTTTGGCGCGCATGAAGTCACAGTCGCACTGGCAGACCGACGTGCTGGCCGGTTGGGCTCTGGGAACTGCAACCGGATACTACGCACACGCGCGCAACCAGCCTTGGACCGTGATGGTATTGCCCCATGGTTTGACAGTGGGGTGGCACAAGCGGTTTTAACATGCGCCATGAAAAAACGCAGCTCGCCACAGGAGTCTCGTGATCGTGTCGCATTAACCGCCCGCCTTTGCGGTATCTCAAACTGGCAAAATGTCGTTCCGATAACATTGATGGATTCACGCTTTTCCGAGTGAGGACTATCTCAAAAGAACAAGCTGTTTGTACCGGGGCTGGCGGTATGCAAAGATACCAGCACCAGAATTCCGTCAGCCCATCCTTTCGCGGTGGGCTTTTTATTGCCGCTCGGGCAGCAAGCCGTTACCAGCCCATTCCAAAGCCCACGCCGGCTCCGCCGTGGCCGCCCCACGCACCAATGCCAAAACCGCCGACACCGATTCCTGTTCGTCCGGGATCGATGGGTTTGCCGTCCATATCGGTCATCGCTTGCGTCTGCTGAACGCCGGGCGGCACAGGCCCGGCACATCCGCAAAGCCAGGTGGCAAGCACCAGCGGAACAACAATGCGTTTCATGGAATTTTTCCCTCAATAAGCACCTGCAGCCTGGGTGCTATTCGGCGTTTTAAATACCCTCACAATTTCTTTTGTCTGGTTTTATGCGAATACTTAGGCATTCATTTTTTCGCCAGGTTCTTCTTTTTACTTTCAAACGAAAACCTGCCAGCGCATCAGGAGACGGGCTGTTTTGCATGCACATTTTCCTTGATATTCACAAATCAATTTGGCAGCAGGCAATCGTGTCTGCGCACGAGGGAAAATCCTGCGAAGATGGGCCGTTATACATTACTTGCCTTGCACGTATTTACTTTGCTACAAGGAAACAATATTGGTGATAAGATAATTCCCGATTTTGAGCATCCTCTTGGTAATAATGTCTGTGTAACTGATTAACTGATGACGTGGAGGATTCGGTTACTCTCGTGAAGTCTTCGTCGCGCTTCCCGTGTCTCGTGCCGTCAAACATGGATCTACACTTTCTCGACATTCGAAGCCGCCTTTCTACAGCGAGACTACCTGCGATTCCGCAAGTACTGCTGCAACTGATTGCGCATTGCGAATCAGATGATGCCGGCATGGCAGCACTGGCGGAGATCCTCGCAAACGATGCGGCTTTGTCGGCCAGGGTGCTGCGCGTTGCCACCAGTTCGGCCTATCATTGCGGCGCCCATCCCGCCAACCTGGAACGGGCGCTGACCACCATCGGTGTCGACATGGTGCGCACGCTGCTGATCACCGAGTCCGTTTATCAGACCTTCAGTGAAACAGCGTCGGCTTCCAGCTTCGATTTGCAGGCGTTCTGGAAGCATGCGATCGCGACCGCCATCACTGCCCGCTTCGTTGCACACAAGATCGGCTACGCCCAGGCTGAAGAAGCGTATCTTGGTGGCCTGCTTCACGATATTGGCCGCCTCGCCTTGCTTGCCGCTGCACCGGAAGAATACGCGGTCAATTTTCACGCGCCCGATAATCCGGGGCTGTGCGCCCTGGAAGAACGCACGCTGGAAATCACGCATGCAGAAGCCGGAGCCTGGTTGCTCGAACGGCTGAATCTCGACTCGTTCCTTGCCGACAGCATTCGCTATCACCATGATCCGCTGCAGCGCCTTGTCGATGCGCATCCGCTGGTGCGGGCGACGGCGGCCGCCGACCTGATCGTCGACCGGGCAAACGCGGGGTCCGATGACATTTCCAAGCTCGAAGAGCTGACCGGGATTTCAGCGCAGGAGCTGCAAGCACACTACAAATCGCTCGATGCGCAGGTGAAGGCGATCGCCGGGCTGCTGGGTATCGAATTGACGCAGGAGGGCGTCGCGGCGTCTGTCTCCGGTTCGTCCTCCAACGTTGCCGCGCGTTCATCGCCGGACGCTCGTCTCAGCGAAAAGGTGCGGGATTTCATTCTCGTATCGAAAGCCACCGAGGGACTGCGCAAGCTGCAGGGAATGGACGCCTGTTACCGCGGCATTATCGGTGCCGCGATCATTCTTTTCGATCTGGCCGACGCGATCATTTTCACACTGGCGCCATCAGGTGGAATGCTGATGCCGGTCAGCCTGCAGGAAGGCCGGCAGCGGCTGGCAGGACTCCGGCTGCCGCTGCACGGCGAGGGCATCGCCGCATCGCTCGGCAGATCGGACGGCGTGGCCTTCCATGTCCCGCCGCGTCAACCCTCTGTGGCGGAAGAACAATTACTGCGGCTCCTCGGTACCGATGCAATGGTCGCCGTGCGGCTCGGGACGTCGGCGGACAGCCCCATCCTGCTCGGCGCTGTCAGCAACGGACAGGCGCACCATCTGCGGACAAGGCTGCAACTGCTGCGCGATTTCGGCTTGCAAGCCGGTAGCGCCATCGCCGGCGCGACGCAAAAAGCTCAGGTCGAGAGCAGCGCGAATGCCGCAATGGCCGCCGATTTTCAACTGGTTTCAAAGCGCGTTGCGCACGAAATCAGCAATCCGCTCACCGTCATCAAGAACTATCTCGCGGTCCTGAATCGCAAAGCCGGCAGCGATCGCGGGATCGGTACGGATCTGGCCATCCTGGATGAGGAAATCGACCGGATCGCCCAGATCGTCAACGAGTTTTCTTCGCAGCAGCAACTGCTTTCCGAAGACGAAAGCCGGATCGATGCCGCACTCGATTATGCGCGCCGTTTGTTTCAGTACAGCGAGTCGGTCAACCCAGGCATTCAGATCGAATATCAGGCTGCGCAAAACTCTTTGAAAGTTGCGATGAGTCCGCGCAAGCTGCACCAGATACTGGTCAACCTGATCAAGAATGCAAACGAGGCGATGCCCGACGGCGGCCGGATCGCGCTCCGGAATCGGGGCGTGGTGCAACGGGACGGCAAGGATTTCGCCAGCTTGAGCATCGAGGACAACGGACCGGGCATTCCGGCGGAAATATTGGGCAAACTGTTCTCTCCGGTCCAGAGCACCAAGGGCGGGGCGCATCGAGGGCTTGGGCTTTCGATCGTTCATGGCCTGGTCTCAAGCGCGGGAGGGCAGGTACTTTGCCGCAGTAGCAAGGCAGGAACGGTATTTGAAATACTGTTGCCGATTGCGGCCACCACAGCCGCTCCCGTGCAGCCAGCATCGCAGCCGGAAGATAAAAAATGATGACACCAGGCCTCCGCGCATTTGTACCCTCGCTTGACGACAACGCTGATGCGGCCGTTCCTGCTGTCGTGTCGCCGCCAAGAGTGTTGCTGGTCGACGACGAGCCCCGCCTGCTGGCCAGCCTGCAGGCTTTGCTCGACGGTAATGGCTACCAGCTGGTCACTGCAACTGGCGGCGAAGCGGCCATCGTCGAACTCCAGCGCCTGAGCTTCGACCTCATTTTGCTGGACCTCCGGATGCCGGATGTCAGCGGACACGAGGTAATGGATTTCATCAATAACCGGGACATCGATGCGAATGTGATCGTGCTGAGCGGCGATACCGGGATTGACGCGGCGATCGGCGCCGTCAACCGTGGTGCCTACGCGTATCTGAGAAAACCTTACGAACACGGTGCGCTCCTCAACATGGTGCGTAATGCGCTGGAGCAGCGGCGTCTGGAAGCGGAAAACAAGGCAATCGCCTGGCGTCTTGAATGCTCGGAAAAACTGTATCGTTTCCTGATCGACAGTTCGCCCGACATCATCTACATGCTCGACACGGAAGGCCGGTTTACTTATGTGAACCAACGCATCACCGATCTGCTCGGCTTCGAGCGGGAAGCACTGATCGGAGAGTCGTACGCTACGCTGGTGTATGAAGAAGATCTGGAGCGGGCGAAATACGTGTTCAATGAACGCAGGGTAGGCGAGCGTGCTTCGCGCAATGTCGAGTTGCGAATGAAATGCCAGGATCCGGTGCTGAAGGAACGCACCTTTGAAACGACGTTGCGCACCATTTCGTTCAATTCCGTCGGCATATATGCCGACGATTCCGCGCACAGTCGCTCGGGATATTCCGGCACCTACGGGATCGCGCGCGACGTCACCGAAAAACGGCGCACCGAAGAACTGATTTCCTACCAGGCGTATCACGACGTGCTGACCGACCTGCCGAATCGGGCGCTGTTTCGGGACAGGCTCGAACTGGCCCTTACGCATGCGAAGCGCAACGAGCTGGAACTGGGTTTGATGTTCATCGACCTGGATCGGTTCAAGATCATCAACGATTCGCTCGGCCATCTGAAAGGCGACGAATTGCTGCGCCAGGTCGCGACACGCCTCAAGCAATGCCTGCGCAAGGGAGACACGATCGCGCGGCTCGGCGGCGATGAGTTCGTGGTGCTGTTGCCGGAAATGCGCGAACGCGCGCTTGCTTCAGTTGTAGCGGAAAAGTTTCTGGAGGCGCTGTCTGCCGCGTTCTTTGTGGACGGTACCGAACTGCATACATCGGCGAGCATCGGCATTGCCGTTTTTCCGGGTGACGGCGAGAAGATCGACGATCTGATCCGGCACGCTGATATCGCGATGTACAAGGTAAAAGGCGAGGGGAAGAACGGCTACAGTTTCTACGACCGTTCGATGCACGACGCCGCGCATGACAAGGTCAGGATGGAGCATGACCTGCGTCGTGCACTGCAGTCCGGCGAACTGGAAATGTATTATCAGCCGCAGATCGATGTGAAGAAAGGCGCCATCGTCAGTGCGGAAGCGCTGATGCGCTGGCATCATCCGGAACGGGGGCTGCTGGTGGCTGGCGAATTTCTGCCGCTCGCAGAGGAAATCGGACTGATGGTGCCATTGAGCGACTGGATGGTCGAAGCGGTCTGCAGCGATATCGCGCGCCTGCAGGCGCATGGCAACGACTGGTTGCAGATCGCCATCAATCTGTCGCCGACCTGTCTCGCCCGAGAAGATTTTTTCAACAAGCTGCAGAGGGCGCTGGTGAAGAATGAGGTGCCCGCGCACAGGATCGAAGTCGAGATTACCGAAAACATCTGCATCCGCACTCCCGAGCATGCGATCAAGCAACTGAGAAAGCTGAGCGACCTCGGCGTGCGGATTGCGATTGACGACTTCGGTACCGGCTATTCGTCGCTTGCTTACCTGCATCGCTTTCCCGTCAATACGCTGAAGATCGATCAGACCTTCGTGAAGGAAATCGGTCACGAGGGCGGCCTCTTCCCGGTGATCCTCGCCGTGATCTCGATCGCGCGCGGGCTGAACCTGAACCTGGTCGCCGAAGGCGTGGAAACCGAGTTGCAGGCGCGTTATCTGGAGCAGGCCGGTTGTGTCACGATGCAGGGCTATCTCTATCATAAGCCGCTGGACTTCACGCAATTGGCGCTGCACGTTCAGCAATCGCGGCCTGAATCGAATGCCGGGGTCGCATGACGGAAGCGAAAGAAATCCCCGATCAGCTGAGAAGCTCCGCCGAAAATGGCGCGGCTGCCGCACAGTACACGCTGGCACTGATGCATATTGCCGGTCATGGTGTCGCGCGGGACTTGGGGCTCGCGTTTACCTGGCTCAAAAAAGCTGCACAGCAAGGGCATGTGGAAGCGCAGTTTCACCTCGGGGCGCGCTATGCAGACGGACAAGGCGTTGAACAGGATATCGAAAGGGCTTTGTTCTGGTACCGCGAAGCGGCCGCGCAGGGTTACGCGAAAGCGCAGTTCAATCTCGGCGCTCTGCTTTACGGGCGAAAGGACGGTACGCCGGAGGAACGGCTGGAAGCGTTGAGCTGGTACGAGAAAGCCGCCGATCAAGGGCATCCCGGTGCACAGAACAATATCGGCCTGATGTATGCCAGCGGCGCCGATATCCCGCGCGACTATCGCAAGGCGATGCAATGGTTTGCGAAAGCCGCGACGCAAGGTGACGCAGCGGGGCAAAACAATCTGGCCAGGATTTACAGCAGCGGCAAGGGCATTCAGCAGAACTACCTGCAGGCCGCACTCTGGTATGCGAAGGCCGCCCAGCAAGGTTATGCGGCTGCGCAGTACGGTCTCGCTCTGCTATATGAAGAAGGGAACGGCGTCGATCAGGATTTCGCGACGGCGGTCGACTGGTATCGAAAGGCCGGTGAGCAGGGGCACCTGAAGGCGCAGGTCGCGCTGGCGCAACTGCTATCTGAAGGGCGCTGCGTTCCCAAAGACATGGTGGAAGCGGCAACCTGGTACCGAAAGGCAGCGGAGCAGGGGCATCCCGCTTCACAATGCGAGCTGGCCAGGCTGTACGACGCGGGCGAAGGCGTGGGCCGCGATACGCAGGAAGCTTTCCGGCTTTACCGGCTGGCTGCTGAAGGCGATATCGGCGAAGCGCAATTCAAACTGGCGCAGCGTTACGATAGTGGTCAGAACACGCAGCAGAGCTTCGAGCAGGGGCTGCATTGGTACAGGAAGGCGGCCGAGCAAGGTATCGAACGGGCACAACTGAATCTCGGTCTGATGTACGCATTCGGCCAAGGCACCGCGGCAGATCCCGGCGCCGCCTACTTCTGGCTCGCGCTCGCGGAAAACGGCGGGCTGGCACGGGCCGCCGCATATCGGGCCACTGTGGAAGCGCAATTGGCGCCGGAGGCGCTTGCACACGCCAGAACCATGCTTGACCGCCATCTGCACAAGGGCGGCACAGCCCGCTGACGGGAAATGGACGTACCCGGCCGCACTGCGGCGCCGGAGATGCGGTGTCTTTTTGATGCGCTCGATAACTATCGATAGCGGTGCCTACCGGCGCGAGCCGGAATTCTCAATGACAAGCTTGATGCCCGGCATGGTCTTCGCAGCCAGTTCGGATTTGTCGAGCGCATAGTCCAGGTTCATGCGGGCGATTTTCACATGTTCTTCGCCCAGCGCCTGGTGTGTGTTCCCTGGTGGCGCTCGATCGCCTGAACCAGCGCGTGATGCGTACGATGCGCCTGCTTCATCCACTGGTGCCCCTCTTCGTCCATGCTTCTGGTTCGGCACCGCGCACGACAGCGGACGAAAGACGGAATTGCTGCCGCATCTACGTCGACGAAGCGACGGCGGACCTGCGGACGTTCAAGGCGAGGGGGAAAAGGCGGAATGTTTCGTTGGAAATTGACACAATCGTGTCACAAGGCCCGTGGAAGCCCGCATGAAACTGGTCCCGCCGACAGGAATCGAACCTGTATCTAGCGCTTAGGAGGCACTCGTTCTATCCATTGAACTACGGCGAGACACGCGGAACTGACGCCGAACTAGCGCGTCAAGCCCGCAATTATAGCCGAGACCGTTGAATGAACTCACAGTCCGTGTGCCGCTGTCGGTACAATGCGTGCTTCATTTACCTGCCGGCTGCCTCTGCTGCGACGGCACTACGGAATCTATTTGTTTATGGCGGTCATTTCTCTCACTAATGCCCAGCTTGCATTCGGTCACGTTGCCTTGCTCGATCATGCTGAATTTTCCCTTGAATCGGCCGAACGTGTCGGCCTGATCGGCCGCAATGGCACCGGTAAATCCTCGCTGCTGAAAATTATTGCAGGCATCTCGAAGCTCGATGACGGATTGCTTGTCATGCAGCAGGGCATCAAGATCGCGTATGTCGAACAGGAGCCGCATTTTGATGATGCGATGACAGTATTCGATGCAGTGGCCGCCGGCATGGGCGACATGCAGGCGCTGCTGACGGAATACGACGAACTTGCGGGCCGGCTCGGTGGTGGGGACGATGACGCGATCATGGAGCGTATGCACGTGCTGCAGGAAAAGCTCGATGCGGCGGACGCATGGAGTCTGACCAATCGTGTCGAAACCGTTCTGGGCCGGCTGAACCTGGACCAGGACGCGCGGATGGGCACGCTGTCGGGCGGCACACAGAAAAGAGTGGCGCTGGCTCGCGCGCTGGTCGGGGCGCCCGATGTATTGCTGCTCGACGAGCCGACCAATCATCTCGATTTCACCTCGATACTCTGGCTGGAAGGCTTGCTGCGCGATTACAAGGGCAGCATTCTGTTCATCACCCACGATCGCTCGTTTCTCGACAACGTCGCAACCCGCATCGTGGAGCTTGATCGCGGACGTTTGCTGTCGTTCCCTGGCAATTTCAGCGCGTATCAGACGCGCAAGGCTGAACAGCTTGAAGTCGAAGCAATCGAAAATGCAAAGTTCGACAAATTCCTCGCGCAGGAGGAGGTGTGGATACGCAAAGGTGTCGAAGCGCGCCGCACGCGCAACGAGGGGCGGGTCCGGCGTCTGGAGGAATTGCGCAGGATGCGCGGCGTGCGGCGTGACCAGCAGGGACAGGTCAAGCTCGATCTGTCGGCCGGCGAACGTTCGGGCAAGATCGTCGCGGAATTGACGGACGTCAGCAAGCGATATGGCGCGAAAACCATTGTGCAGGATTTCAGTGCAACCATCCTCCGTGGTGACAAGGTTGGCCTGATCGGGCCGAACGGTGCAGGCAAGACCACGCTGCTCAAGCTCATTCTGGGCGAGGAAAAACCGGATTCCGGCGATGTGAAGCAGGGCGCACGGCTGCAGATCGCCTACTTCGACCAGATGCGCGCGCAATTGAATGAAGACGCGAGCCTGGCCGATACCATTTCTCCGGGCAGCGACTGGGTGGAAATCAACGGCCAGCGCAAACACGTGATGACCTATCTCGGTGATTTCCTGTTCGCGCCGGAGCGCGCGCGTTCTCCCGTGAAGTCCTTGTCCGGCGGCGAACGCAACCGCCTGCTGCTGGCGCGACTGTTCGCAAAACCGGCCAACGTGCTGGTGCTGGACGAGCCGACCAACGATCTCGATATCGATACGCTGGAATTGCTCGAAGAATTGCTGGAGGAATACAGTGGCACCGTATTCCTGGTCAGCCACGACCGCATGTTTCTCGATAATGTCGTCACTCAGGTTATCGTCGCCGAAGGAAACGGCGTCTGGCGTGAATATGTCGGCGGCTATAGCGATTGGGAGCGGGTGCGGGCGAAAAGTCCGGTGCCGACTGCGGCGAAATCCGCACCCAAAACTGAATCAAGGCAAGCGGCAAAGGAAGCAGCAGCGCCAGTAGTGAAGCAAAAGAAACTCAGCTACAAGGAGCAGCGCGAGCTCGATACCTTGCCCACGCTGATTGCTGATCTCGAAGCGGAACAGAAAACGATTTCGGAGCGGCTGGCGGACCCGGATCTTTATCGCCAGCAACCAGACGAGGCAAAGCGGCTGAATCAGCGCTTTGCGGAAATCGACGCGTTGCTGCTGGAGAGCCTTGAAAAATGGGACGCGCTCGAAGCGAAATCGAAGTCATAATCTGACGAGATCGCGTGCCCGTATTGATGCATTTGCCTCAGTTCAGGCGGCGGCTTGCTTCCCGCAGTTCAGGTAGCTTGTCGCGCAACATGTCGGCGTCCGGCGCGTATGGCCGCTCCGAAAGATACGCTTCGATATCCTGCAGCGCTGCCTGGGGACATTCGACATTGGCATACGCCAGTCCCCGATCGCGGCGTTCGGTAATGTCTCCGGGAAGCAGGATGACCAGCCGCTGCTGCACGCTCAACACCCGCTGCCAGCGCACATGCTCGACAAACAGCGTTTTCAGGTTGCGCAACATGCGCACCAGAATTTCTCGCGGATGGGCCGCATGCAGGTAATACGACAGCGGTATCGCGCCCGGATAGCTTTGTTGCTCGAAATACGGCTCCAGCCGCTCTTCCAGTTCTTCGCGCGACAGGCTGGCGCCATTGAACGGGTCCAGCACGATGTCCCCCGCCTGCACCGATAGCTTCATCAGAAAATGCCCGGGGAAGGAAATGCCTTTGACATTGAGGCCGACCTGCTGGGCCAGTTCCATGTAGAGGACTGCAAGCGAAATCGGAATGCCGCGGCGTGTACTGAGTACCCGGTGCAGATAACTGTTGTCGGGGTCGTAGTAGTCGTTGACGTTGCCCGCGAAACCGAGCTCGTGATAGAAAAAATGATTCAGCATGCGCAGCTTCTGAACGCTTGACGCATCCGCAGCCAGCCGCCGTTGCAAGGTTGCCGCAAGGACGTCCACTTCGGCCTGCGTCGCTGTCAGATCGAGTTGCGGATCGGCGTCCTGGGCAATCGCCAGCGCCGCTTCAAACAGCGGGATCGAATCGTCCTGCTGAACCAGCGCGGCAAAGTAATCGAGAGAATGGATCACCATACAACGACCATCATAAACCATCATGCACGCAATGAAAGGGCAGACTCGCAAACGATGACGGCTCCTCCGGTTACAGCGACACGCGTTTGAAATCCCGGAAACGGAATCCCATCGCAAGCAACGCGCCGAAATAGGTGATGCCGCACGCTGCCATCACGAATGCGAGTGCGCCGATCCGTTCCAGCGGGTGAGCGCGCAATGCAAGCCAGTTGAAATGTCCGGCAGTCCACAAGGCAACGCCGGCAAGCAAGGATAGCGCTCCCGCCAACCTGAGCAAAAACAGGCCCCAACCGCTTCGTGCAACGTAGATTCCACGGCGGCGCAAGCCGTTATACAGGAAGATGGCGTTCAGACAGGCGCCCAGCCCGATCGAAAGCGCCAGCCCTGCATGCGCGATCCAGGGTACGAACAGCAGATTCATCAACTGGGTTGCGATCAGAACCACGACCGCAATCTTGACCGGCGTACGAATGTCCTGTTTCGCATAAAACCCCGGCGCCAGGATCTTCACCAGAATCAGTCCGATCAGGCCGACGCCATAAGCGACCAGTGCCTTGCTGGTCATCACGACCGAGTGCGCGTCGAATTTTCCATAATGGAAAAGCGTCGTGGTCAAAGGTTCGGCCAGTGTTGCCAGCCCGACCGCCGATGGCAGCGCGATCAGGAATGTCAAACGCAGTCCCCAATCGAGCAATGCCGAATACTCTTCCTTGTCGCCGGTTGCATGCGCTTTCGACAGGCTCGGCAGCAGGACCGTGCCAAGTGCGACGCCGAGCAGCGCCGTCGGGAATTCCATCAATCGATCGGCATACGAAAGCCACGAGACGCTGCCGTTCGGGAGGCGCGATGCGATATTGGTATTGATGATGAGACTGATCTGCGCGACCGATACCGCAAACAGTGCCGGACCCATCTGTCTCAGCACGCGCCGCACTCCCGGATCAGAGAGCGCGAATTTCGGATTGATCGACAGGTGAGGCAGCATGCCGATCTTTTGCAGTGCCGGAACTTGAATGGCAACCTGCAGGATGCCGCCCGCGACCACTGCAAATGCCAACGCATAAACCGGTTGTGCCATGTGTGGCGCCACCAGCAGGGATGCAGCAATGAACGCCAGATTGAGCAGCACCGGGGTAAAGGCGGGAATCTGAAACTGGCGCCAGGTGTTCAGGATGCCACCGGCCAGTGCGACAAACGCCATGAATCCGATATACGGAAACATGATTCTGGTCATGCCGACCGCAGTGGTGAAGGTACTGGCATCCGATTCCAACCCGGTTGCGATGAAATACACAATGACGGGCGCCGCCATGATCCCGATCACGCAGGTAATCAGCAATGCCCAGGCAAGCACGGTGGCGACATGATCCACCAGCGCCTTGGTGTCGTCTTCGCCTCTCCGGTTCTTGTACTCGGCAAGTATGGGCACGAACGCCTGCGCGAAGGCGCCCTCGGCGAACAGCCGGCGTAGCAGGTTGGGGATGCGGAAGGCGACGAAGAAGGCGTCGGTGTAGGCGGAGGCGCCGAATGCGCGTGCGATCAAGAGTTCGCGCAGAAGGCCGGTCACGCGCGAAAGCATGGTCATGCCCGAGATCGTGGCAAGCGTTTTATGCAGATTCATGGGGCGCCATTATACTGTTGCGGCGCTCCCGGCCGGGGTCGAATTGCTGCGTCGGCCGGATGCAGTACGTCAGCGCAATCCGAATTGCTCCTTTTCCAAAAAACCGTTATACTCCGGGGCTTTACAGAATTCTGTCTCGCAATCTGCGAATGCAGTCCGATTTCGTTCTAGGAAATTTTCATGGCAAATACCGCACAAGCGCGCAAACGTGCTCGTCAAGCAGTCAAGCAAAACGCACATAACTCCAGCCAGCGTTCGACGCTGCGTACTGCCGTCAAGGCCGTTCGCAAGGCAATCGAAGCAGGCGACAAGGCCGCTGCAGCCCAAGTATTCCAGGCTTCCGTCTCGACGATCGACCGTATCGCGGACAAGCGCATCATTCACAAGAACAAGGCTGCTCGCCACAAGAGCCGTCTGGCTGCTGCCCTGAAAGCACTGGCTTAAAGGTTTCTTTCCTCTGGCGGCGTGAGCTGCCATTTGGACGAGTCGAAAAACAAAACCCGCCTGACCAAAGTCAGGCGGGTTTTGTCGTTTGTATCATTTCACGATGAGCCCGTCCGATCGGGTTCGGCCAAAACGTTAGCGAGGCAGGCCATCCACCTTGCTACCCACCTTGATATTTTTCTGCTTGAACCAGCCCCGATTCATTTCCAACGCATAACGAATTGGTTTCTTTGCGCAATGCGAATCCGTTGTCTGGGACTGCATGTCTTCGATATTGATGATCTTGCCATTGTCGTCGATGAAGGCTACCGACAATGGGATCAGGGTGTTCTTCATCCACATGCAGACCGATGCGGGGCTTCCAAAGAGAAACACCATGCCTTCGTTGGGTGCCATTTGCTCGCGGAACATCAGCCCCTGTTCCCGCTCGGCCGGCGTCGCCGCAACCTCGGCCTTGATTACATAAAGCCCGATATTGAGCGGAATGGTCGGAAATTTCGCCGGTTGTTCGGCAAATGCCAAGGCACAAGGCGCCAGTACAAGGGTCGCTGCAATCAGTTTTGCATTGAAGGAATAGGCCATGTTGAGGGTTCTGGTGCGAATCGAAAATAGAAAAAACAGAGTATCAGAGTATAGAGAGCCGGGAAGGCGCCAACAAAAAAGGCAGGACATGCCTGCCTTTTATTGAAGCTGATCCGGCGATTACTTGGATGCGGCAGGAGCAGCAGCAGCGGAGTCAGACGCGGATGCAGCAGCGGCTTTCTTTGCTTTTTTGGATTTTTTAGCTTTCTTGGCCTTTTTGGCCTTCGGTGCGGAAGCTTCCATCGAGGCAGCGGAGGCCGATGCAGACGCATCAGCAGGCGCCGGAACGTGGCTGGCAGCGAACGCAGAAGCAGCAAACAGGCCAGCAACCAGGGCAGCGATCAGTTTTTTCATTTTAAGGTCTCTTAAGTTTTAACACGTTAATCGAACGGTGATTCTGACGAATCAATGTCAATAACGGCAAAGAACAATATTGGTTGACAGAATCACGCCGGAAAATCGATACAGGTGGAAATATACCGAAGGTGTCTCCGTCCGCTTTGATTGGCTGCGGGCTGGGGCTTGGCGGCCCAATGCCGGGAACGCCTGATCGCCTTTTGAGCATTCGGACAAAGACGAAGGAGCCGGATGAAAATTGCTTCATGGCAGTTGTGTTGTTATGATCCCGGCTTTCCGCGATTCCTCCGCAGCCCGCAATGCGTCGATACTCCTTCCTCCTGCTGGGTCTGGCGATTTTCAGCAGCGGCCAATCGCTTGCCGCACCTTACGTTCCCACTGCCGATTCCCAGGTCTTGGAACACCTGCCGTTCAAGCCCAATGATCCGGTCGCGCGCGAACTGGCGCAAATGCGGGCAACCCTGCAACGCGACCCGCGCAATCTCGATATCGCCGTCGCGCTTGCCCGTCGATATTACGAAATGGTGGGCGAAGAGGGTGATCCCCGTTATCTGGGCTATGCGCAGGCCGCGCTGGCGCCTTGGTGGGAAATGCCGACTCCCCCTGTCGAAGTGCAGGTGCTGAGAGCGAGCCTGCGCCAGTTCCGCCACGATTTTGCCGGCGCGGTCACTGATCTGACGCAGGTCATCGAGCGCAATCCCGCAAATCCGCAGGCCCGTGCATTGCGAGCCATCATTCATGTGGTGCAGGCGCGTTACATGCTGGCCAGGAGCGACTGCCAGGTATTGCGGCAAGTCGGAGATCCATTGATCGGTCTGGGATGCATAGCCTTGGTGGACGGCTTGATCGGCAATGCCGGCGCGGCTTATCAGTCTCTGAGTATTGCCCTGACACACTCCTCCGAACCGAGCACCAGCAAGGAGCTGTGGCTGCAGTTGCGTCTTGCCGAGCTTGCCCGGCGCCTTGGCCGCAATGCTCTTGCAGAGGCGCATTTCAAGCGCGCGCTTGCGCTCGGTATTACCGATACCTTCCTGCTGGCCGCCTACGCGGACTTCCTGCTGGATCAAAGGCGTCCGGCGGAGGTCGTCGCGCTGCTGAAAGGCAAGACCCGCTCGGATACCTTGCTGCTGCGTCTGGTATTTGCCGAACACGCCCTGCATCTTGCGACTGCCGCGCAACGGGCTGCGACACTGGAGGCGCGCTATGCGGCAGCCCAGCTCCGCGGTGACACGGTTCATCAGCAGGAAGAGGCCCGCTTTTCGCTGGAGGTGCGGCACAACTCTCAAAAGGCATTGATGCTGGCTCGGGAAAACTGGAAAGTACAGCGCGAGCCAAGCGATGCACGCATATTTCTCGAAGCGGCGCTTGCCGCACACGAGCCAGCCGCAGCTCGTCCGGTACTCCAGTGGCTGGATGAAAGCCATATTGAAGATCACTACCTGGCCGAGCTCGGACAGCAGTTGAAAAGAGAGTTCAAGCGATGAAGCGCCTGCTCCTGTGCCTGATCCTGGTTTTTTTCATGTCGGCGGCCTGCGCGCACAAACCCAGCGACAGCTATCTGGCTTTAACAGTCGATGGAAGCGTCGTCGCCGGACAATGGGATATCGCGTTGCGCGACCTGGATTTTGCGATCGGACTGGATGCCAATGGTGATGCCGACATTACTTGGGGCGAAGTGCGCGCAAAACATGCGGATATCGCCGCATACGCACTATCGCATCTGCAATTGGCGACCGCCGGCAAGGCCTGTCCTGCGCAGGTGACCGGAAATCTGATTGACGATCATACCGATGGCGCTTACGCAGTATTGCGTTTCCGGGCCGACTGCCCAAGTGCTCCGACAACATTGCAAGTGAAATACGCGCTGTTCTTCGATATCGACCCGCAGCACAAGGGCTTGTTGCGCCTGCAATATCAAGGCTATTCCCACACGGCGGTATACAGTCCGGAAAATGCGACGCAGCAGTTCACCATGAGCCAGCCAAGCAAGCTCAGCCAGTTTCTCGATTACGGAAGGGAAGGTGTCTGGCACATCTGGATTGGCTTCGATCATATTTTGTTCTTGCTCGCGTTGTTGCTGCCAGCCATCGCTTTTCGCGACGGGAACGTGTGGCGCGCCGTCGGCGGTTTCAAGCCCGCATTCCTGAGCGTGCTGAAAATCGTGACCGCATTTACAGTCGCGCATTCGATTACGCTGACGCTGGCTACGTTGGGCATTGTGAGCTTGCCATCGCGCTGGGTTGAATCGACCATCGCTGCATCCGTTGTAGTCGCTGCGCTAAATAACGTTTTCCCGGTTTTCAGGGACGGACGCTGGGCAATGGCGTTTTGTTTCGGACTGATTCACGGGTTCGGCTTCGCCAGCGTCTTGACCGATCTCGGCCTGCCCCGCGATACACTCGCATTGGCCTTGGTTGGTTTCAATCTCGGCGTCGAGACCGGGCAGCTCGCGATCGTTGCCTGCTTCCTTCCCGTTGCGTTCCTGCTTCGCAATACGGTGTTTTACCGGCGTTTCGTGTTGACTGGTGGTTCACTGGGAATCGTTGGCCTTGCGTCAATCTGGCTTATCGAACGCGCCTTCGACATGAAGCTTTTGCCATTCTAGCGGCGCAGCCGATTACTCCAGCTCCGTGGTTGAGACTTCACGCCATTCGCCGGGCCAAAGCGGATGAGTTTCGAGGGTGAAAGGACCGATTGCAACTCGTATCAGGCGCAAGGTAGGGAGTCCGACCGCCGCCGTCATGCGACGCACCTGACGATTTTTTCCTTCTGTAACTGTAATGGCGAGCCAACTGGTCGGCGAATTGGCGCGCTGTCGGATCGGCGGATCGCGTGGCCAGAGCCAGTCGGGCGTCTGTATCTGACGGGCCTGGCATGGCTGCGTGACAAAATCCCCCAGATCGAGAGGTTGCTGCAGTCGGTCCAGCTCCGTGGCTTTCGGCACGCCCTCGACTTGCGCTATATATGTTTTCGGCTGCTTGCGCGCCGGATGACTGATGCTGTGCTGCAGTTGCCCGTCATCCGTCAGCAGCAGCAAACCTTCGCTGTCCGCGTCCAGTCTGCCGGCAGGATAAACGTTCGGAACAGGCACATAGTCGGCGAGCGTTTCTCGGCCGGACTGCGGCGAAAACTGGCACATCACCTGGTACGGCTTGTTGAACAATATGAGCGCCATGCATTCTTTATGAAAAGCGATAACGGTGCGCGTAATCACGCGCATTTTCCTTGCGGCAGGCTGCCATTTTACGCTTTGTATATCTGACTCTTTGCAGCTAATCTTTCAGAAGCACTTGTCTATGACAACATTTTCTGGGCATGGAGCGCCATCTGCAGCGCAGACAGGGATCTTGTACTGCGGCGCAAGCATTGCTCTGCGCAAAAAATATGGCATCCAGTAAAATAGTAGTACATAATATGAAATGCTGTCTTATATCTTATATAAGACTTGTGCTCAAGTTTAAAACAAAGATTTAAAGTACAAAGGCCTTCTCATTCTCTCCCTAACCCCCGGAGCCTACGATGTACCAACATATCAAAGTGCCTGCCGACGGTAAAAAAATCACCGTCAATGCCGATTTTTCGCTGACTGTGCCGGACAACCCGATCATTCCCTATCTCGAAGGAGATGGTACCGGCGTCGACATCAGTCCTGTGATGATCAAGGTGGTCGATGCGGCTGTGGCCAAGGCTTACGGTGGCAAGCGCAAGATCAGCTGGATGGAAATCTTTGCAGGTGAGAAGTCGACCAAGGTCTACGGCCCGGACGTCTGGCTGCCGGAGGAAACGCTGCAGGTATTGAAAGACTATGTCGTCTCGATCAAAGGGCCGCTGACGACGCCGGTAGGCGGCGGTATCCGTTCGCTGAACGTGGCGTTGCGCCAGGAACTGGATCTTTATGTCTGTCTCCGCCCGGTGCGCTATTTCAAGGGCGTACCTTCGCCGGTACGCGAGCCGGAAAAGACCGATATGGTGATCTTCCGTGAAAATTCGGAAGACATCTATGCCGGCATCGAGTGGGCCGAGGGCTCGGATGGCGCCAAGAAGCTGATCGATTTCCTGATCAAGGAAATGGGTGTCAAGAAAATCCGCTTTCCGCAAACTTCCGGCATCGGTGTCAAGCCGGTGTCGCGTGAGGGTACCGAGCGCCTGGTGCGCAAAGCGATCCAGTACGCGATCGACAATGACAAGCCATCGGTAACGATTGTCCACAAGGGCAATATCATGAAGTACACCGAAGGCGGTTTCCGCGATTGGGCTTACGCATTGGCACAGAAGGAATTTGGCGCCGAACTGATCGACGGCGGGCCGTGGTGCAAATTCAAGAATCCAAAGACGGGCCGTGAAATCACTGTCAAGGATTCGATCGCCGACGCATTCCTGCAGCAGATTCTGTTACGCCCCGCAGAGTACAGCGTGATAGCGACGCTCAACCTGAATGGCGACTATATTTCGGATGCACTGGCAGCGCAGGTCGGCGGCATTGGCATTGCTCCTGGTGCCAACATGTCCGATTCGGTGGCCATGTTCGAAGCCACACATGGCACGGCGCCGAAATATGCCGGCAAGGACTATGTCAATCCGGGTTCGCTGATCCTGTCAGCGGAAATGATGCTGCGCCACATGGGGTGGACGGAAGCAGCGGATCTCATCATCAAGTCGATGGAAAAGTCGATTACGTCGAAGAAGGTCACCTACGATTTTGCACGGCTCATGGAAGGCGCAACGCAGGTATCCTGCTCCGGCTTCGGCGAAGTCATGATCGAAAACATGTAACCCGATTCCGATCAGGAAAAATAAAAAGCCGGACAAAGTCCGGCTTTTTTATTGGTGATCCGGTTCACTTGATGTTGGTCTGTTCCAGTGCGAACCGGATCAGATCGGCCTGCCCCTCGATGCCCAGCTTGCGTTTGATGTTCAAGCGGTGAGTTTCAATGGTGCGGACGCTGAGGTTCATTTCGCGTGCAATATGCTTGTTCGATTTGCCGGTTGCGATACATTGCAACACTTCTCGCTCCCTTGGCGTGAGGAGCAGGGCGGGCGGCAATGGGCGAGACAATTGCTTCGCCAGGCCGGCGCTGTAATAGATGCCCCCCGACATTACGGTATCGATGGCGGTGATGATGTCCATTGCCGGAGCATCTTTCAGTACGTAGCCACGTGCCCCTGCCTGAATCGCCTGCATCACGTATTCCGCCTTGTCGTGCATGCTCAGCATTAGAATCGCAATCTCCGGATACAAGGTGTTAAAGCGCCCCGTCAATTCAATGCCATTCATGCCCGAAAGATTAATATCCATTAATGCCAAGTCGATGGCCTGAGAGGACGCGTGCTGCAGCGCTTCGCTGGCATTGCCGGCTTCGGCTACTACCGCAAAATGCGGAATGCTTTCCAGGCGGGCACGCAGACCGTCGCGTACCAGCGGATGGTCGTCGATTAACAGGATATGAACATAAGGTTGGGAAAGCATATCGACTCACACTCTAGGTAATATCGCGACGACTCTTGTGCCATCGGCCGAAGAACTTAACTGCAACTTGCCGCCGACCGCTTCAACGCGTTCGTACATGTTGCTCAGACCAATCCCGCGTTGCGGATGTCCGGCGATCTGTGCGACATTGAATCCAACGCCGTCATCCGAGATGACGAGCTGGACATTTGTTCTGTTGCCAATCAATCGTATCTTCACGATCGAAGCGTTTGCATGACGCTTGATGTTGGTGAGCGACTCCTGGGCAATTCGGAACAACACCGTGTTCTCCACATCATTCAAACCATCGGTCAGCCCATCGGCTTCAAACCGGATGATGATCGAGGTATGTTCCGAGAACTCTTTCGCCAGATGATCGAGGGCCGCAGCAAGCCCGAGGTCGTCCAGCAGGGCCGGTCGGAGATCATGCGAAATTCTTCGGACTTCTCCTAGTACGTCGTTCAACTGGTTTGCCGCACGATCAAATGAAGTACGTGCCAGTTCCGGTTGCTTCGAGTGGGCCAGCAGCTTGGCAATGCCGGATTCAACCTGGAGCTTGATCGAAACCAGCCACTGGCTGATGCCATCGTGCAGGTCGCGCGATAAGCGGGCGCGCTCGTCTTCCTGTGAGCGCACCACGCGTTGGGCCAGCACTTTCAGCTTCGCATCCGCCACGCGGTGTTCGCTGATGTTCAGGGCGAGTCCCGATAAAGCGATGGCCAAGGCACTGGCAATTGCTATTCCCGTGATCCATAACATGGTGCTTTGTATGTTTCCTGAAATCTGGGCATCGATTTTTGCAAGCGCGGCATCCACGTCGTCCAGATAAATGCCTGTACCGATCATCCAGCCCCAGCGCTCCAGCATGACAACGTATCCCAGCTTTGGCGCCACTTTTCCGGTCGACGGCTTTTCCCATAGATATCGTACGAGCCCGCCGCCGGATTTCGCTTTCGCGATTAGTCGTTGTATGGTCGGGCTGCCGGTGTTGTCGCGCATTTCCCAAAGATCGCGTCCGACCAGTTCCGGCTGACGAGGGTGCATCAGGTTTCTGCCGTTGAGGTCGTACACATAAAAATAACCGTCGTCGCCGTAATCGAGCTTGGCAAGAATGGCTTTTGCCTTGTTCAGCGTGGCGTCATCTTGACGTCCCGAGTCATACAGGTCGGCGACAGAGCGCGTGGCGAGGGCTACATAATGGCTGAGCTCCGCCTCCTTGCTTGCCAGATATGCTGCCTCTACCGACGCACGTTGTTGCGCGGCAAGCAATGTGGCTTGGTGGCGCACTGCGAGAGCTATTGCGAACAGGGCCAGTATCAACGGCGTGATCGCAAGAACAATGATTTTGTGCCGGAGCTTCATGGAGCGTTACTTTAACGCCATTTTTGCTTATAGCGCACAAGTGTCTGTACTGAATTGACAGAATTCTCGTACTTGCGGCTCCGGGCAGAAGATCGGTGGTATTTGGAGAAGCCGGAAGAGGAAACGCCAGGCGAAAAAAAACCCCGCAGTACGGGGTTTTTGGTGCTCTTGCTAATCGTGCTGAGATTAGGGGGCTTGAATGTTGGATGCTTGCTTGCCTTTCGGGCCTTGCGTGACTTCGAACGAAACCTTTTGACCTTCTTTGAGGGTCTTGAAGCCGTTCATCTGGATTGCGGAGAAGTGAGCGAACAAATCTTCGCCGCCGTCATCCGGAGTGATAAATCCGAAGCCTTTGGAGTCGTTGAACCACTTGACAGTACCTGTTGCCATAAAAGCGTCTTTCAAATAATAACTAATCACACGAGCCGTAAAAGCAAGAAGCTTTGCGTCACGCTGCCCCTCCTAAAACTTGCTCACTTCGTATTGACAATAGCATAACTCTGCAATATCAATGAATACCATTGTTCCTGCAAAAATTATAAAAGTCAAGGCGCATTTCCAAGGGTTTTTGACGTTTTATAAGGCGATTGCAGCAGGGAATTCTTGAATTAAGCGATTCCGTCGTCATCTGCGCACTATGCAGAAAGGGCGTAATATCAAGATGCACTTAGAACCCCCTTTACTTTCGCGGATCAAGCGGAAGTTGAACGCATTAGAATAGACGCATGGCAACTCAGCATGAAAACGGTACGGTACTTGCTAGGCAAGAGCAGAAGCTCAAGCCGCCGCCGATGTATCAGGTACTGCTTTTAAATGACGACTATACGCCGATGGAATTTGTCGTTGCGATCATTCAGGAGTACTTTAATAAAGACCGAGAGACCGCGACGCAGATCATGCTCAAGGTTCATCGCGATGGAAAAGGTATGTGTGGCGTGTATCCTAAAGATATAGCGTCCACTAAAGTCGAACTGGTTTTAACCCACGCCCGGAAAGCAGGACATCCCCTGCAATGCGTGATGGAGGAAGCATGATTGCGCAGGAATTGGAAGTAAGCTTGCATATGGCTTTTGTCGAAGCTCGACAGGCACGCCATGAGTTCATTACAGTCGAGCATTTGCTATTGGCGTTGCTGGATAATCCGTCGGCGGCAGAAGTGCTGCGTGCATGCGCAGTGAATGTCGAGGATTTGCGCAAAACGCTGACGAATTTTATTAGCGATAACACGCCGACTGTGCCCGGCACCAGCGAGGTTGATACGCAGCCGACCCTGGGTTTTCAGCGTGTGATCCAGCGTGCGATCATGCATGTGCAATCGGCGTCGAACGGCAAGAAGGAAGTGACCGGTGCGAACGTGCTGGTTGCCATTTTCGGTGAAAAGGATTCGCATGCGGTGTATTACCTGCATCAGCAGGGAGTAACCCGGCTGGACGTCGTGAACTTCATTTCGCACGGCGTACGCAAGGATCAGCAGGTGGATTCGCAAAAGGCGCCCGAAGGAGCGGAAGACGCGCAGACCGAAGGCCAGCAGAAGGAAAGCCCTCTTGATCAGTTCACGCAGAATCTGAACAAGCTGGCCGGCGAAGGCAAGATCGATCCACTGATTGGTCGCGAGGCCGAGGTGGAACGGGTTATCCAGACCTTGTGCCGTCGCCGCAAGAATAATCCGCTGCTGGTCGGTGAAGCCGGCGTCGGCAAGACCGCGATCGCCGAGGGTCTCGCCTGGCGCGTGACGCAAGGCGACGTGCCGGAAGTATTGCAAAATGCGGTGGTCTATTCGCTTGACATGGGAGCGCTGCTGGCCGGGACCAAATATCGCGGCGACTTCGAGCAACGCCTGAAGGCAGTGCTCAAGCAGCTACGGGACAACCCGAACGGCATCCTGTTCATCGACGAAATTCATACGATCATCGGCGCCGGTTCGGCGTCGGGCGGTACGCTTGATGCGTCCAATCTGTTGAAGCCGGCACTCTCAAGCGGCCAACTCAAATGCATCGGTGCGACCACATACACGGAATTCCGTGGCGTGTTCGAAAAAGATCACGCGTTGTCACGCAGGTTCCAGAAGATCGATGTGAATGAACCGACGGTCGAGCAGACCGTACAGATCCTGCGCGGTTTGAAGTCGCGCTTCGAAGAGCATCACGGCGTCAAGTATTCGGCGTCGGCGCTCACGTCTGCCGCTGAGCTGGCCGCTCGCTTTATCAATGATCGTCATTTGCCCGACAAGGCAATTGATGTGATCGACGAGGCTGGGGCGGCGCAGCGCATTCTGCCGAAGTCGAAGCAGAAGAAAACGATCGGCAAGTCCGATATCGAAGACATCATTTCGAAAATTGCGCGCATTCCGCCGCAATCGGTCAATCAGGATGATCGTGCCAAGCTGCAGACGATCGACCGCGATCTGAAAAACGTCGTGTTCGGTCAGGATCCGGCGATTGAAGCGCTCGGTTCGGCGATCAAGATGGCTCGAGCCGGCCTCGGCAAGACCGACAAGCCGATCGGTTCCTTCCTGTTCTCCGGCCCGACCGGCGTCGGCAAAACCGAGGTGGCCAAGCAGCTGGCGTTCATCCTGGGTATCGACTTGATTCGTTTCGACATGTCGGAATACATGGAACGTCATGCGGTCAGCCGCCTGATCGGTGCGCCGCCTGGGTACGTTGGATTCGACCAGGGCGGCCTGTTGACCGAGGCGATCACGAAGAAGCCCCACGCGGTACTGCTGCTGGACGAGATCGAGAAGGCCCATCCGGATATTTTCAACATCCTGTTGCAGGTGATGGATCATGGCACGCTGACTGACAATAATGGCCGCAAGGCGGACTTCCGCAATGTGATCATCATCATGACCACCAACGCGGGTGCGGAAAGCTTGCAGAAGCGATCGATCGGCTTTACCGACAAGAAGGAGTCGGGCGACGAGATGGCGGACATCAAGCGCATGTTCACGCCGGAATTCCGCAATCGGCTGGATGCGACCATCAGCTTCAAGGCGCTCGATGAAGAAGTCATCCTGCGTGTCGTGGACAAGTTCCTGATGCAGCTGGAAGAGCAATTGCACGAGAAGAAGGTGGAAGCGGTGTTCACCGACAACTTGCGCCGCTTCCTTGCGAACAAGGGCTTTGATCCGCTGATGGGCGCCCGTCCGATGTCGCGCCTGATTCAGGACATGATTCGCAAGGCGCTCGCTGACGAACTGTTGTTCGGCAAACTGGTCTCCGGCGGACGTGTCACAGTGGACATGGACGAAAATCAGCAGATCAAGCTGGATTTCGCCGAAGGCGATACATCTCCACCGCCGGCGCCGGAAGAAACGCTGGAAGTCGAGTAAGCCTGTCTTGCTCGCCACAAGCCCGAATCCACTTGATGGATTCGGGTTTTTTTACATGTGAAAAATATGCGGATGACGTGAGGCCATCATTGCCCGATATGATCGGGTTCCGTTCCCCGTGCCACC
This sequence comes from uncultured Noviherbaspirillum sp., assembly GCA_966211585.1. GTDB lineage: Bacteria > Pseudomonadota > Gammaproteobacteria > Burkholderiales > Burkholderiaceae_D > Noviherbaspirillum. The sequence goes on from CBIHNU010000002.1 coordinate 214,883, forward strand.
CTTGCCCCTCAACGAGAAGCCGAACCGTATCGCGATTTGCGTAGTGCCGATGCGCACTCGTTAACGAGGGCCGGGCCGCGGTAGATCAGGCCGGTATAAAGTTGAATCAGGGAGGCTCCGGCATCGATTTTCACCTGGGCGTCCTTGCCGGAAAAAATACCACCGACGCCGATAATTGGAAGCGCGTCACCGAGTTCGCTCTTTAATCTGCGAATCACCGAATTCGAAGCGTCAAATACCGGTGCGCCCGACAAGCCGCCGGCTTCCTCTCCATAAGGCAGGCCTTTTACTGCGTCGCGGGCAATAGTGGTGTTGGTTGCGATTACGCCGTCCATCTTGTGCCGGACGAGTGCTGACGCAATTGTCTTGATTTGCTCGCCGTCGATATCCGGCGCAATCTTGAGCGCGATCGGCACATAGCGCATGTGCCGATCGGCGAGGCGCTGTTGTGCATCCTTCAGGCGAGACAGCAATGCATCAAGTTCGGAGCCGCCTTGCAACTGACGCAGATTCTTTGTGTTGGGAGACGAGATATTGACTGTCACGTAGCTTGCATACGGATACACTTTTTCCAGGCAGTGAAGATAGTCATCTGCGGCATTCTCGATCGGGGTGGCGGCGTTTTTACCGATATTCAAACCGAGCACACCTTCCTGATTCTGGTAAAACTTCGATGCCTGCACATTTGCTACGAACGCATCGACTCCGCCGTTGTTGAACCCCATCCGGTTAATGATTGCTTTTGCCTGCGGCAGGCGAAACATGCGCGGCAACGGATTGCCCGGCTGCGCCCGGGGCGTTACCGTTCCGACCTCGATGAAGCCGAAGCCCAGCGCAGCCAGTCCGTCAATGTATACGCCATCCTTGTCCAATCCTGCTGCGAGTCCTACCGGATTGGGGAAAGTGATGCCCATCACGTTGCGTGGGTCGGGCTTTGGTCGCGGCAGAATCCTGGCCACGCCGCTGGCGACCGCGCGCTTCAGAGCAGGCAGCGTCAGGTTGTGTGCAGTTTCGGGATCGAGCGAAAACAGGAGAGGACGGGCGAGGGCGTAAAGGATTTTCTCGGACATAGAAGGAAGAAGGAGGCAGAAAGGGCGCAGAGTTGAGTCGCGACGCGCTGGCGGATCAGATCACGGATGCGAACATGTCTATTTTACTCTGGCAACATGTCTGCGGAAATTGCTTGTCCGGTAATCAGGAGCGCGATGCCCATTCTTTCCATGTGCCTTCATGCAGTGCTTCCAAAGGCTGAAAATTGACCTTGTAGGCCATCTTTGGACTGTCCTCAATCCAGTAACCAAGGTAAACGTACGGTGTATCGAGGCGTTTTGCCTGGTCGATCTGCCAGAGTACGTTATACGTGCCGTACGATGCACCTTCTACATCGGGGTCGTAGAACGTGTAAACCGATGAAAGGCCATCGTTCAATACATCGATGATGCTGACCATGCGAAGCGTTCCGATGGGATCCCGAAACTCCACCAGGCGCGTATTCACCTTGCTTTGCAACAGGAACTGCGCGTACTGGTCGCGACTGTCATGATCCATTCCGCCTCCGGCGTGGCGGGCGGCCTGATAACGCAGATAGAGTTCGTAATGTTCTGGCACGTAGGCGAGATTCGTTATCCAGGTCGACAGTTCCCGATGCTTGTTCCACGCGCGGCGCTGGCTTCGGTTAGGGGAGAAGGCATTGGCGCATACGCGAACCGGTGTGCACGCGCGACAGCCATCGCAATAGGGGCGGTACGTAAAAATGCCGCTGCGGCGAAAACCATTCTTGACCAGTTCCGAATAGACGTCCGCATTGATAAGGTGGGAAGGCGTGGCCACTTGCGATCGTGCCTGCCGCCCGTCGAGATAACTGCAGGGATAGGGGGCCGTTGCATAGAACTGCAGGGTTGCGAACGGCAGGTCTTTAAGATGCGTCATGTGTTTGTAGTCCGACTACGCTGCTGACAGCGATAATTTACACCCAGCTGCTGTTTTCGCATAAGTGCTTTTGCGGCGCTTTCAAAACAAATCGAGAGGTTGCCAGGACGCGATGGGCGGCTGCGCAACAGCTTGCCGCAGTAACGCGATAAATTCCGTGCGCGGGATGGGTATGGCGCCGAGCGATGCCAGATGTTCCGTTTCCTGTTGGCAGTCAATGGCGACAACGCCGTTTTTTTTCAGGAAATGGACCAGATAAGCAAGAGCAATTTTCGATGCATCCGTCACATGTGCAAACATTGACTCGCCGTAAAACATGCGTCCGATGCAGACTCCGTAGGCGCCGCCAACCAGTCGCCCATCCATCCACACTTCGGATGAATGGGCGAATCCTTGTGAATGCAGGGCGCTATACCCGCGAATAATTTCGTCTGAAATCCAAGTGCCGCCACCATGTTTGCGCGGACTTGCACACGCTCGCATGACTTGGTCGAATGCGGTATCGAAACGGATTTGCCAACGCCCATCGGCGTGGACACTATGCTCGATTTTTTTCAGGGTTTTTCTCAGGCTGTGCGATACCGTAAAGTGCTCCGTGAACAGTACCATCCGTGGATCGGTGCTCCACCAAAGTATCGGCTGGCCATCGGAATACCACGGGAATATCCCTTGTCGGTACGCATCAATCAACCGTTGGGGGGATAAATCGCCTCCTGCTGCCAGGAGTCCGGCGGCGCCTTCCCTATCCGTCAGTGCTCTTGATACATCGGGAAATGGCGTTCCCTCCTCCAGCCAAGGAATCATATCCCTTCACCAAACTGGATCAAAGAGGTGCACGAAAATGGTGCGGCCAAAGAATGAATTTTCATCGAATTTATCAAACTTGTTTTAAATCAGTGGCTTATCTTCATTGCACCAAAATGGAATAAATTTTGCTTTAATGCCGTGCGTAAATTTCAGAATGCACACTAACAGGGAGAAATTCTGCATGGATGCACTTAAAAACGGCGCCGATGCGTTATTTATTTTGCTCGGCGCGATCATGATTCTTGCAATGCATGCCGGTTTTGCATTTCTGGAGCTCGGTACCGTGCGCAAGAAAAATCAGGTTAACGCATTGGTCAAAATCTTAGTCGATTTTGCGATCTCTACGATTGCCTATTTTTTCGTTGGTTACAGCGTCGCATACGGAGTCAATTTCTTTGCCGATGCCGAGACTCTTGCCGCCAGAAACGGATTTGAATTAGTCCGATTTTTCTTCCTGCTTACTTTTGCGGCGGCGATTCCAGCGATTATTTCCGGCGGTATTGCCGAGAGGGCGAAGTTCTATCCTCAATTGATAGCCACTGCATTGCTGGTCGGGCTGATCTATCCCTTTTTTGAAGGGATAGCATGGAACCAGGCTTTCGGTATTCAGGCATGGCTGAAATCCACGTTCTCGTATGAGTTTCATGACTTTGCCGGATCAGTCGTAGTCCATGCGGTAGGCGGCTGGGCGGCACTGCCGGCAGTGCTGTTGCTGGGAGCGCGCCGCGGACGCTATACCAAGGATGGCGCTGTCGCCGCGCACCCGCCATCAAATATTCCGTTCCTGGCTTTGGGGGCCTGGATTCTCACCGTAGGATGGTTTGGATTCAATGTAATGAGTGCGCAGACTTTGGAGAAAATGAATGGTCTGGTCGCGTTGAATTCTTTGATGGCAATGGTCGGGGGAACGCTTGTCGCAGTTCTGCTCGGAAGAAATGACCCGGGCTTTGCCTATAACGGGCCGCTGGCCGGTCTGGTTGCGATATGTGCGGGCTCCGACCTGATGCATCCGCTTGGTGCCTTGATTACCGGCGGAGCAGCTGGTGCGATTTTCGTATGGATGTTCACACGTACCCAAAACAAATGGAAAATCGACGACGTGCTGGGCGTATGGCCTCTGCATGGCTTGTGCGGTGCATGGGGCGGCATTGCCGCCGGTATTTTCGGGCAACGGGCGCTGGGAGGTATCGGCGGCGTTTCATTTTTCTCGCAGCTATTCGGCACCGCCCTGGGCGTGGCAATTGCAGTCCTGGGATCTGCAGTGATTTACGGATTGCTTAAACGATTTGTCGGTATCCGGCTCGACCCGGAGCAGGAGTTCGATGGTGCCGATCTTTCGATTCACAATATCAGTGCGACAGCAGAGCGGGAGACCAGCTGGTAGCGGAAATGTGTTTGTGACGCATGTGTGTGGGGGCAGCGGTCAGTCTGTGAAGGTTCTTGTCGGGGTCATTCGGAAGAGCGCATCGGCTTGAAAATATCGTGCGTATGAAGCTCGAATGTGCCCCCCTCATTCCTTATTCGAGCCAAATCCTCGAAAAAGTAGCGCAGCGTATGCGCAACTGTCGGGAATGCAATATCGTCCCACGGAATTTCGGATTCTGCGAACAGTCTGACGTCGAGGCTTTCCGTGCCGGCTTGATAATCCAGATCAAGTAGTGCGGCCCGATAAAACATATGTACTTGATGCACATGGGGCACGTTGAGAAGCGAGAAGAGTCCGTGCAATTTTATCCGTGCTCCCGCTTCTTCAAAGGTTTCGCGCGATGCTGCATCGGTTGTGGTTTCGTTGTTTTCCATGAAACCTGCGGGCAATGTCCAGTAACCGTAACGCGGCTCGATCGCGCGCTTGCACAGCAGAACCTGCGGTTCACCGTTACTTTCCCATAGAGGAATCGAACCGATTACCATTTTCGGGTTCTGATAATGGATCGTGCCGCAATGCCCGCATACATAACGAGGACGGTTGTCGTCTGGAGGGACTTGCAAGGACACCGGATGCGCGCACTCGGAGCAGAATTTCATGATGAGCGAAGAGGTATTGAGATGCTGTATGGGCTGTCGCAATCCGGCGCGTCACCCACGCGGAAATGCAGTCAGCAGAAGTGTATCACCACGCGAAGTGGCGAGAATTGCATTTGCGTTGATAGTCGATACCGGATATACTTCTTTTCTTCAGACGCGGGGTGGAGCAGTCTGGCAGCTCGTCGGGCTCATAACCCGAAGGTCGCAGGTTCAAATCCTGCCCCCGCAACCAAAGTCTTAAAGTCTTTAATTCCCGCCCGCCATTAAATCTCCTATAAATTGGGCGTCGGAATGCAGTATCAACGGGTTTCTCTGACCGGGCGGCGCTTGTGGCGCTTGCTGTTGACGTTAACTTCTGCACATTGCCAGTAAAAAACAACACGTACAAAAATGAACACTGTTGAGGCGAAGAAAGTCCTCGAAACCGCGTTGCTTTGCGCTCACGAACCGCTGTCGCTCAACGACCTCAAAAAGCTTTATGTGGAGAGCGTTGAAGGCAATGAAGAGGTCGGCGCCGACGCAATCAAGTCGATGCTTGAGGAGCTACGGGAAGACTGGCGAGACAAAGGCATCGAAATCGTGAGTCTTTCGACGGGGTGGCGTTTTCAGAGCCGCCCCGAGATGAAAAAATATCTGGAGCGATTGAATCCTGAAAAACCTCCCAAGTATTCGCGCGCAACGCTTGAGACCCTGGCGATCATCGCGTATCGACAGCCGGTCACGCGAGGAGATATTGAGGAAATACGTGGAGTAGCCGTCAACTCCCAGACCATCAAAATGCTTGAAGACCGGGGGTGGATAGAGGCGATCGGACATCGTGATGTTCCGGGGCGCCCGGCACTGTTTGCGACCACCAGACAGTTCCTTGACGACCTCGGCCTGACATCGCTGGATCAGCTGCCGCCACTTCAGCAGGTGACGAAACAAGATATGCAAGGCGCCATGCTTCCTGAAATGCAGGCTCTTGAAGCGGGTATCCAGGCAAATCTGGATCAGGTGTCGAGCGAGCCGGCCGCAAGTGTTGCATCCGAAGACGAGTTGGCGGTATCCATGGCTGATAGTGATCTTATGCAAGAAGTGATTGCAGAAGATGCTCTTGAAGCAAAAACCTACTCTGTTTTACTCTCCGAGCAGTTTGAACCGGACATGCCTTCTCTCGATTCCGCATCGGCAGATGAAGTAACAGTTGATGCGGAGTCCAGTGAGCAAAATCAACAATCGAATGATGAATCTTCCAAACCATAATGATATACCGACGGTCGCGATGACCGATGTGTCCGCTCAGGAATCCAAAGAAACACAGGATCCGTTACGTAGCGAGGCACCGCAGTCGGACGCAGCCGACGAAAGCAAGAAGAAGTCGGCAAGAAGAGGTGTGCGCGGGCCGCGCAGCCTGCGTCGGTCCAGAGTCCCGCGCCAGCCGGACGGGACTGATGGCTCGGCGACAGGACATTCGACCGAGACCAATGCCGAGGCGTTAAATTCGGCGACGCAGCAGCCACCACATTCGGCGGAATCCGAACGAGCAATGCGGGAAGGCGACGGACGAAAAAAAGATGGGCGCCGCACTGGGAAATCGGGGCAAAAACCGGGTGGACGGCAGGGCGGAACCAGCGTCAGGAGTGGGCAGCCGCGAACAAAAGGCAATGGCAATGGTGCAGATGACATATTTTCGCTTGTCACTTCCGGTGCGTTCGATATCAAGCTCGGTGATGACGAGATCACATCGGGCGGAGGACGCCGCGACAATCGCCAAGCTGCCGCGAAAACTGTTCGCCGTGATCTGACTGCGGAAGATGACGCACCGAAGTTGCACAAGGTGCTCGCTGATGCCGGGCTCGGCTCGCGTCGCGACATGGAAGAACTCATTGTTGCCGGACGCGTCTCGGTTAATGGCGAGCCAGCACATATTGGCCAGCGCATCCTGCCTACCGATCAGGTGCGTATCAACGGCAAGCTGATTCAACGCAAAATCAGCAAGCGCCCGCCCCGGGTATTGATTTACCACAAGCCCGCAGGAGAAATCGTCAGCCATAACGATCCGGACGGCCGTCCTTCCGTGTTCGAGCGGTTACCTAACATGAAGGCTGGCAAATGGCTTGCAGTAGGCCGCCTCGACTTCAATACCGAGGGCTTGCTGTTGTTTACCACATCGGGTGATCTCGCCAATCGTCTGATGCACCCGCGTTACGGAATCGAGCGAGAATACGCGGTTCGAACGCTGGGTGAGCTTGAAGAGGGAATGCGGCAAAAGTTGTTGAGTGGAATTGAGCTGGAGGACGGTACTGCCCAGTTTTCAAAAATCTCGGATGGTGGCGGCGAAGGCGCAAATCGCTGGTATCGGGTGACGATCGGCGAAGGTCGTAATCGTGAAGTGCGGCGCATGTTCGAAGCGATTGGCCTGACGGTTTCGCGCTTGATTCGTACGCGCTACGGAGCCTTGACGCTGCCCAGCAATCTGAAACGGGGCCGTTGGGACGAGCTGGACGAGCATGCGGTACGCGAGTTGATGACCTTGAGCGGACTGGAAAAGCTGGTTTCCAAAGGGGCTGCTGGTAAGGGGCATTCGGAACGTCCTGTCGCCGAACGCAACGGTAAAAACGGCAGGAACGGTTTCGATAAGACGTCAGGGCAGCCGCGGGCTCAAGGACAGCGTTCGCGGCAGCCTGATCCCTTGCAAACGGCGCTCGGGTTTCCGGATATCGGTCAGTCTCGGCGCGGCAGTGGCGGGCAGGCGCGCGGGGGAGTGAAGATGCAGGGCATGCCGCGGCGGCGAAAGGGATGAGTGGTCGGACCGGCAACCAAAAAAGTGGCAACCAAAAAAGTGATATGTGGCTGGTCCGCATCGATCATATCTGACGATTTCTTCCGGAACTTCCGTTTTGGCCATATGCTGCTTCGTTTTGCGATTGCGATGCAAAAAATAATCGTTTATAATTAGAGAGTTAACAGAATTCCTCTTCATGGGCGCGAATTGCGCTGGGAGCCGCGCGATTGGGAAGCGGGAGCGATAAAAAGAGATGGGCAGATGCCCATTTTTTTTTTGTTAAACGGCTTGTGTTCGTATGTGTGCGAAAGCCGGAATTGAATGTGGATGGAGAACAGTCTTGCGGTTGGTGGAACTGATTGAAAAAACTGTGGTTGGCATGGGCTATGAGCTCGTCGATTTCGAGCAGGCGGCTCATGGCTTGCTGCGGGTGTATATCGATTTCCCCCCGGAGAATGCGGATCGCGGAAACATCGCGGTGGAAGACTGTGAAAAAGTGAGCCATCAGCTTTCACATTTGCTGACGGTCGAAAACGCGCATTACGAGCGACTCGAGGTTTCCTCGCCGGGGCTGGATCGTCCATTGAAAAAACTTGCGGATTATGCGCGTTTCGTTGGGCACGAAGCTGTCGTGAAATTGCGCATGCCGATGCCGGGCGCCGCGAATCGCAAGTCGTTTCAAGGTGTGCTGCACATGCCGGAAGGCGATAACTTGAAGCTGGAATTTGAAGGTAAGGATGGGCTGGCGATGCTGGAATTTACGCTCGCCGATGTGGACAAGGCACGGTTGGTGCCGAAAGTGGATTTTAGGAGCCGCAAAGCATGAGTCGCGAAGTACTGTTGTTGGTCGATGCGCTAGCACGAGAAAAAAATGTCGATAAAGATATCGTCTTTGGAGCGCTCGAGCATGCGCTCGCACAAGCGACCAAGAAGCGCTATCAAGGCGACGTCGATATCCGCGTTTCCATCGATCGGGAAAGCGGCGAATTCGAGTCGTTCCGGCGCTGGCATGTGGTGCCGGACGAGGCGGGCCTGCAACTGCCGGACCAGGAAGTGCTGCACTTCGAGGCGAAAGAACAGATTCCCGATATTGAAGTCGACGACTACATCGAAGAGCCCATCGAGTCGGTCGATTTCGGCAGGCGTTTTGCGCAGGACACCAAGCAGGTCGTGCTACAGCGTATTCGCGATGCCGAGCGCGAGCAGATTCTGGCTGATTTCCTGGAGCGCGGCGACTCGCTGGTAACCGGCACGATCAAGCGCATGGAGCGCGGTGATGCGATCGTGGAATCGGGCAAGATCGAGGCGCGCCTCCCGCGCGACCAGATGATTCCGAAAGAGAATTTGCGTATCGGCGATCGAGTGCGCGCATATATCTTGCGCATTGACCGCAACGCGCGTGGACCGCAAGTGATTCTGTCGCGCACTGCGTCGGAATTCATCATGAAACTGTTCGAGCTGGAAGTGCCGGAAATCGAACAAGGTCTTCTGGAAATCAAATCGGCGGCGCGCGATCCGGGCGTACGCGCGAAGATTGCGGTATTCACCAGCGACAAGCGGATTGATCCGATCGGCACCTGCGTCGGTATGCGCGGTTCGCGCGTGCAGGCGGTGACCGGCGAGCTCGGCGGCGAACGGGTCGATATCGTCCTGTGGTCGGAAGATCCGGCGCAATTCGTGATCGGTGCCCTGGCCCCGGCGAACGTGTCGTCGATCGTGGTGGACGAAGAGAAGCACGCGATGGACGTAGTGGTCGACGAGGAGAATCTCGCGATCGCGATTGGCCGTGGCGGACAGAACGTGCGCCTGGCGTCCGAGCTGACCGACTGGCAGATCAACATCATGACGGCCGAAGAATCGGCGGACAAATCGGCTGCGGAAACTGCGGTAGTTCGAGCGCTGTTCATGGAAAAGCTCGACGTTGATCAGGAAGTTGCCGACATCCTGGTGGACGAAGGTTTTGCGAGCCTGGAAGAAATTGCGTACGTGCCGATCAACGAGATGCTCGAAATCGAGGCATTCGACGAAGACACCGTCAACGAGCTGCGCAATCGGGCGCGCGATGCGCTGGTGACCGAAGCGATTGCTTCGGAAGAAGGCCTGGAAGGCATGGACGATGCGCTGGTCAACCTGGACGGAATTGATCGTGTTACGGCAGGCAAACTGGGCTTGGTCGGTATCAAGACGCTTGACGCCTTTGCTGGTATGGCCTATGACGAATTTGGCGCGATTCTGGCCCTGCCGATCGAGCGCGGACGGCAATTGATTGAAAATGAATTTGAGGATGTGACCGATGATGAGATGCGGCTGATCGACGCCAAGTACGATGACCGTGCGCGAGCGTTACAGGCCAAAGCCCGGGAGCTGGTGGAATCTAAATGATTCACAGTGCTCCATTATCATCTGCCGTGTCACATAGAAAAGAGGACTGAATGGCGAGTAACAACGTAGCCCAATTTGCCACCGAACTGAAGATGCCCGCAGACTTGCTGCTAACGCAACTGCGTGCTGCCGGCGTCGACAAGAGTTCGGCGTCCGATGCCTTGTCAAAAGATGACAAGGATAAATTGTTGAATCATCTGCGTCGTGCGCATGGTGCGACGCCGGACGGCGAGAAGAAAAAAATCACGCTGACCCGCAAAGAAACGACCGAGATCAAGCAGGCCGATGCGACAGGCCGGTCACGCACCATTCAGGTGGAAGTGCGCAAGAAGCGTACGTTCATCAAGCGCGACGAGCCGGCGGTCGAGGAAGTGCTCGCTGTGGCGCCTGCCGCACCGGTGATCGACGAGGCGGAAGTTGCCCGGCGTGCGGAAGAGGCGCGACGTCAGGCTGAACTGATTGCACGTCAGGAAGCGGATTTGCGCGAGAAGCAGGAGCGTCTCGCCAGGCTTGAAGCGGAGAAGGAGGCGCAGGCAAAGGCCATGCAGCAAGCTGCTGCCGAAGCCGAGAAAAATGCAGCCGAATCCAAGGCGGCAAAAGTAGAAAAAGCCGAAGTTTCCGCTGCCGAAGAGAAAAAGCGCGCGGCAGCCGAAGAAGTCAAGAAAAAGGCTGCCGAGCAGGGGGCGAAAGACGCTGCCGAGAAGGCTGCGGCGACCGAGCGTGCGCGCAAGATGGTGGCGGACGAAGTTGCGCAGATCAAGGCAATGATGAATGCGCCGCGCAAGGTCATGAAAGCGCCGGAACCGGCTGCCGCTCCGGCCGCCAAGGCTGCCGAAGGCACTTTGCATAAGCCGGCGGACAAGAAGCCCGCAGTCGGTGACAAGAAACCGGCGGTCGGCGACAAGAAATCGATCAAGTCGGCCAATGTGTCATCCACTTGGCAGGACGATGCGAAAAAGCGCAATGCCATCAAGACGCGCGGCCCTGCGGCACCGGGCGGTGGACGCGACGGCTGGCGCAGCGGGCCGAGAGGCCGTCGTTCGTCGCATGGCGACGACCAGCGGGAAAGCAATTTCCAGGCGCCGACCGAGGCTGTAGTCAAGGATGTGCATGTGCCCGAGACCATTACCGTGGCCGAGCTGGCACACAAGATGTCGGTGAAGGCATCCGAGGTCATCAAGCATCTGATGAAACTTGGACAGATGGTGACGATCAACCAGGTGCTCGATCAGGAGACGGCAATGATCCTGGTCGAGGAAATGGGGCACAAGGCATTTGCCGCCAAGCTCGACGATCCGGAGGCACTGCTCGAAGAGAGCGGCGCACATGCGGACGCTGAAGCGTTGCCACGTGCACCGGTGGTGACCGTGATGGGCCACGTCGACCACGGCAAGACCTCGCTGCTCGACTCGATCCGTCGTGCCAAGGTTGCGGCCGGCGAAGCGGGTGGCATTACGCAGCATATCGGCGCATATCACGTTGAAACGCCGCGCGGCATCATCACCTTCCTCGATACGCCGGGCCACGAAGCGTTTACCGCAATGCGTGCGCGCGGTGCGAAGGCGACCGACATTGTGATCCTGGTGGTGGCTGCCGACGACGGAGTGATGCCGCAGACCAAGGAAGCAATCGCGCACGCGAAAGCGGCGGGTGTGCCCATCGTCGTGGCGATCAACAAGATCGACAAGCAGGGCGCCAATCCCGAGCGCGTCACACAGGAACTGATCGCCGAGCAGGTGGTGCCGGAAGCGTACGGCGGCGAATCGCCGTTCATCCAGGTGTCGGCCAAGACCGGCCAGGGCATCGATGAACTGCTCGAAAACGTATTGCTGCAGGCTGAGGTGCTGGAATTGAAGGCACCGGTCGATGCGCATGCGAAGGGGCTGGTGATCGAAGCCAAGCTCGACAAGGGCCGCGGTCCGGTTGCGACGGTGCTGGTGCAATCCGGCACATTGAAGCGCGGCGATGTGGTGCTGGCCGGTTCTTCATATGGCCGGGTGCGCGCGATGCTGGACGAAAACGGCAAGAGCATTGCCGAGGCCGGTCCGTCCATCCCGGTGGAAATTCAGGGCTTGACCGAAGTGCCGGCAGCGGGCGAAGAAGTGATGGTGATGGCGGATGAGCGCAAGGCGCGTGAGATCGCGCTGTTCCGTCAAGGCAAGTTCCGTGACGTGAAGCTGGCCAAGCAACAGGCAGCAAAGCTGGAAAACATGTTCGAGCAGATGGCCGAAGGCGAGGTGAAGAACCTGCCGATGATCATCAAGGCCGATGTGCAGGGTTCGCAGGAAGCATTGGTGCATTCGATGCAGAAGCTGTCGACCAGCGAAGTGCGGGTTCAGATCGTGCACGCCGCTGTCGGCGGCATCAGCGAATCGGACGTCAACCTTGCGGTGGCGTCGAAGGCGGTCATCATCGGCTTCAACACCCGTGCCGATGCTTCCGCCCGCAAGCTGGCGGAAGCCAACGGCATCGACATTCGTTACTACAACATCATTTACGATGCGGTGGACGAGATCAAGGCGGCGATGTCGGGCATGCTGGCGCCAGAGAAGCGCGAGCAGGCATTGGGTCTGGTCGAAATTCGCCAGGTGTTCCTGGTCAGCAAGGTGGGCGCGATTGCCGGCTGCTATGTGCTCGACGGCTTGGTCAAGCGCGGTTCGTCGGTGCGCCTGCTGCGCAACAACGTCGTGCTCTGGACCGGCGAGCTCGATTCGCTGAAACGCTTCAAGGATGACGTGAAGGAAGTGAAAGCCGGCTTCGAATGCGGCTTGTCGCTGAAGAACTTCAACGACATCCAAGTCGGCGACCAACTGGAAGTTTTCGAGGTACAGGAAGTCGCGCGTACGCTGTAACGGTTTCGGTGGGCGATTGCATTCTTGCAGTCGCCCGCCGGACTGCGACAGGGAACGCCGATGCTCATCATGGCTAAACACAGCAAATCCATTCCCGGTCGCGGCGTGCGCGTTGCCGACCAGATCCAGCGCGATCTCGCGGAAATCATTTCCTATGAACTGAAAGACCCGCGGGTCGGCATGATCACGATCACCGAAGTGCAGGTGACGCCGGATTATGCGCACGCGAAGGTATTTTTCACCACGCTGAACGATAATCCGGAAGCGGTCAAAGATACCTTGTCGGGCCTGAGCAAGGCTGCCGGCTTCATCCGCGGCCAATTGGGTCGACGTCTGACCATCCACACCACGCCTGAACTGCATTTCGTGCATGACACATCCACCGCGCGCGGCATCGAACTATCGAAACTGATTGACGAGGCGAACGCGACACGCGCCAAGGATTTCGATCAGGACTGAGTTCCATCTTCGCGTCGGCACGACGCGTCAACTTCATTTTTAAGCAGATATGGCGCAAGCATCGCCGAAGAAAATCCGCGTACCGGTACACGGCGTGCTGTTGCTCGACAAGGCCGCCGGCCATTCGAGTAACGATGCGCTGATGAAGGCGAAGCGCTTTTTGAATGCGCAAAAGGCGGGGCATACCGGCACGCTGGACCCGTTCGCAACGGGCTTGTTGCCGCTGTGCTTCGGCGAAGCGACGAAGTTCGCGCAGGATTTGCTGGATGCAGACAAGAGCTATGAAACGATCGTCCATCTTGGCGTGACCACTACGACCGGTGATACCGAGGGCGAGATGGTGTCGACATCCGACGTGAACGCCAGTCGCGAACAGATCGAAACAGTGCTGGAGCAGTTTCGCGGTGAGATCAACCAGGTGCCGCCGATGCATTCGGCGCTCAAGCGCGACGGCAAGCCGTTATATGAATATGCGCGGGCCGGCGTGACACTGGAGCGCGAAGCGCGGCAGGTCCGCATTCATGCGCTGGACCTTCTCGATTATCAGACTCCCTACCTGACGCTGCGCGTAAGCTGCAGCAAGGGGACTTATATTCGCGTGCTGGGCGAGGATATCGGCGCGGCGCTGGGTTGCGGCGCGCATTTGCGGGCGCTACGGCGTACGCGGGTCGGGCAACTGTCGCTCGATGGCGCGGTGACGCTCGACCGGCTTGCGGAAACGCCGGATGACGCGCGCGGACAACTGTTGGCGCCGGTTGATGCCTTGCTTTCGTCTTTCCCCCGGATCACGTTGCCTGATGCGTTGGCGCAACGTTTCCTCCATGGACAGCGGCTCGCGCTCGGCAAGGAAAACCTCGCTTTTCCTTCGGCAAGCGGCCGGGTGCGGGTCTACCGCGAAGCGGATGCGCAACTGCTCGGCACCGCGCAATTAATGGAGTTCGGCGTGCTTGCGCCGGAACGTTTGATCGCTGTCGACGCTGTATAGGGCGGCAGCCGGAAATCCTGCTGTCACATTACGGCAGTACGATAGCCCGCTTGCTCTGTGCGACCGTACGCGGAGCGGGTTGTTTCGCTTCCGGTGACTTTGCTTCCTCAAACCAACTCTTTGAAATTCCACGACTTTTTGGATTTTCTTGCGACGCAACATGCTATAATTTCGGGTTTTCCGCATCCAGCTCTCTCAGGACCATGTCAAACTCCAAACGCGCCATCCGCAACATTGCCATCATTGCCCACGTCGACCACGGCAAGACCACGCTCGTAGACCAGTTGCTGCGCCAGTCCGGCACCTTCCGCGAGAACCAGCAGGTCGATACCCGCGTGATGGATTCGAACGATCTCGAAAAAGAGCGCGGCATCACGATTCTGGCGAAGAACTGCGCGGTCGAATACAACGGCACGCATATCAACATCGTCGATACGCCGGGCCACGCCGACTTCGGCGGTGAAGTGGAGCGCGTGCTGTCGATGGTCGACAGCGTATTGCTGCTGGTCGATGCGGTCGACGGCCCGATGCCGCAAACGCGTTTCGTTACCCGTAAGGCACTGGCGCTGGGATTGAAGCCGATCGTCGTGGTCAACAAGGTGGACCGTCCGAGCGCGCGCACCGAGTGGGTCGTGAACCAGACTTTTGAATTGTTCGACAAGCTCGGCGCCACCGACGAGCAGCTGGATTTCCCGGTTGTTTATGCGTCGGCATTGAACGGCTATGCCAGTCTGGATGCGGAAGCCCGTGAAGGCAACATGAATCCGTTGTTCGACGCGATCCTGCAGCACGTTCCGGTGCGCGACGACGATCCGGACGGCCCGCTGCAACTGCAGATTTCCTCGCTCGACTACAACTCCTACGTCGGCAAGATCGGTATCGGCCGTGTTACCCGCGGCCGCGTGAAAGCGCTGCAGGATGTGGTGATCATGGACGGCCCGGGAAGCACGCCGCGCAAGGCGCGCATCAACCAAGTGCTGAATTTCAAGGGCCTCGAACGCGTGTTGGTGAACGAAGCGGTTGCCGGCGATATCGTGCTGATCAACGGCATCGAAGAGCTTGGCATCGGCACCACGGTGTGTGCCGTCGATACGCCGGATGCATTGCCGATGCTGAAGGTGGACGAGCCGACCCTGAACATGAATTTCATGGTCAACAACTCGCCGCTGGCCGGCCGTGAAGGCAAATTTGTCACCAGTCGCCAGATCCGTGATCGCCTCGATCGCGAATTGAAATCCAACGTGGCGCTGCGCGTTACCGATACCGGCGATGACACGACGTTTGAGGTGTCCGGCCGGGGTGAGTTGCACCTGACCATCCTGATCGAAAACATGCGCCGCGAAGGCTACGAGCTGGCCGTTTCCCGTCCGCGCGTGGTGTTCAAGATGGTCGACGGCGTGCGTCATGAGCCGTTCGAGATGCTGTCGATCGACGTCGAAGAAGTCAATCAGGGCGCTGTGATGGAAGAGCTGGGCCGCCGTCGCGGTGACCTGCAGGACATGCAGCCGGATGGCAAGGGCCGGGTGCGTCTCGAATACCGTATTCCCGCGCGTGGCCTGATCGGTTTCCAGGGCGAATTCATGACATTGACCCGCGGCACCGGCTTGATGAGCCATATTTTTGACGAATACGCGCCAGTGGATAATTCGAAGGGGGAACTGGGCGGACGTCGCAACGGCGTGCTGATTTCGCAGGATGACGGCGCAGCGGTTGCCTATGCAATCTGGAAACTGCAGGATCGCGGCCGCATGTTCGTCAGCCACAATGATCCGGTGTATGAAGGCATGATCATCGGCATTCACTCGCGCGACAACGACCTGGTCGTGAATCCGATCAAGGGCAAGCAGCTGACCAACGTGCGTTCGTCAGGCACTGACGAAGCGGTGCGTCTGGTGCCGCCGATCCAGATGTCGCTGGAATACGCGGTCGAATTCATCGATGATGACGAGCTGGTCGAAATTACGCCGAAGAGCATCCGTCTGCGCAAGCGTCATCTGAAAGAGCATGAGCGCAAGAAGGCATCGCGCGACGCAGCGTAAGCAATACATCGGGATGCGTCCCGAATAAAAAAAGCCGCCTGACCGTATTTCGGTCAGGCGGCTTTTGTTTTATTGCAAAAAATCAGGCGATCGCCGCTTCGCTTTCCGGCACCGCTTTCTGGCTCTTCAATACTTCCGCAATCGATGCGAACAACTGGTCGACCTGCAGCTTGTCGATGATCAGCGGCGGCGACAGCGCGATGATATCGCCGGTGGTGCGGATCAGTACGCCCTTGTCCCAGAAGCATTTCAGAAACACGTCGAATGCGCGCGCGGACGGCTTGCCCGGCACGCTTTCCAGTTCGATGCCGCATACGAGGCCGAGGTTGCGCACGTCCTTCACGTAAGGCAGGCCTTTCAGATTGTGCGCGGCGTCCTCGAAATACGGCGACATCGCGGCGGCGCGGTCGAACAGCGCTTCGCTCTTGTAGACGTCCATCGTCGCGATCAGCGCGGCGGCGGCGAGCGGGTGGCCGCTGTAGGTGTAGCCGTGGAAGAACTCGATCGCGTTTTCCGGCGCAGTGTTCATGAACGTGTCGTGAATGTCCTGCCGTACGATCACCGCGCCCATTGGCACCGCCGCATTGGTCAGGCCTTTCGCGCAAGTGATCATGTCGGGCACGACGCCAAAGAAGTCGGCGGCGAAGGCGCTGCCAAGACGGCCGAAGCCAGTGATGACTTCATCGAAGATCAGCAGGATGCCGTACTTGTCGCAGATCGCGCGCAGCTTTTGCAGATAGCCTTTCGGTGGCAGGATCACGCCGGTCGAACCCTGTATCGGTTCGACGATCACCGCGGCAATCGTCGCCGGGTCGTGCAGCGCGAGCAAGCGCTGCTCCAGTTCGTCGGCGAGTTCGGCGCCGTGTTCCGGCAAGCCGCGCGAAAATGCGTTGCGTGCGATGTCGAGCGGATGGCGCATATGGTCGATGCCGGCCAGCGTCGGACCGAAATGCTTGCGGTTGCCGGCGATGCCGCCGACGGCAATACCGCCGAAGCCGACGCCGTGATAGCCGCGCTCGCGGCCGATCAGCCGGGTGCGCAAGCCATCGCCGCGCATCCGGTGATAGGCGAGCGCGATCTTCAGCGCGGTATCGACCGATTCGGAACCATCGTTGCAGAAGAACACGCGGTTCAGGCCTTCGGGCGCGATCGCGACCAGCGCGCTGGCGGCTTCGAATACTTTCGGATGGCCCATCTGGAAGGTGGGCGCGAAATCCATGGTCGCCGCCTGTTGTCGAATCGCTTCGGTGATTTTCGGATGGCAATGACCGGCGTTGACGCACCACAGGCCGGCGGTGCCGTCAAGAATCTTGCGGCCGTCGTCGGTCGTGTAATACATGCCTGAGGCGGAGGCCAGCATGCGCGGCCTGGACTTGAACTGGCGATTGGCCGTGAAAGGCATCCAGAAATGCGAGGTGTCGAGAGTGTTCGGCATGGGTTTTCCCTTTTGGAGAAATGGTTGCGATGATGGTAACAGCGTTATCCCGGTGCTGCCGGAGCGGTTTCCGGCAGATGTTGTCCGGCCGGTTTTCATGCTTACCGTACCGGAATCCGTCCCGGTACAATATCGCCTAATTATGATCGCCTCTTCAAAATCCGCCAAACTGCCTGCTCGTCGCCTGTCCGTTGCTCCGATGATGGATTGGACGGATCGTCATTGCCGCGTGTTCCATCGACAGATCACGCGGCATACCTGGCTGTACACCGAGATGGTGACGACCGGGGCTTTGCTGTACGGCGATGTTGCGCGCCATCTCGATTTCAGCGCCGAAGAGCATCCAGTTGCGTTGCAGTTGGGCGGCAGCGAGCCGGCCGATCTGGCAAAGAGCGCGAAACTGGGCGAGCAGTGGGGCTACGACGAAATCAATCTGAATTGCGGCTGCCCTTCGGAGCGGGTGCAGAAGGGCGCGTTCGGCGCCTGTTTGATGGCCGAGCCGCAACTGGTTGCCGATTGCGTGAAAGCGATGCGCGACGCGGTTGCGATCGATGTGACCGTCAAGCACCGCATCGGCATCGACGAGGTGCAGTCGTATGATTTTGTACGCGATTTTGTCGGCACGATCGCCGATGCCGGTTGCGCAACCTTTATCGTGCATGCGCGCAATGCCATCCTGAAAGGCTTGAGCCCGAAGGAGAATCGCGAAATTCCGCCGCTGAAAGCCGATTATGCATATCAACTCAAGCGCGACTTTCCGCATCTGGAAATCATCATCAACGGCGGCATCAAGACGCTGGATGAAATCGATGCGCACCTGCGGCATGTCGATGGCGTGATGCTGGGGCGCGAGGCGTATCACAACCCCTACCTGATGGCGAGTTTCGATGCGCGTTACTACGAGGATGGTGCTGCGTCGAAATCGCGGCTGGAAGTCCTGCAGGCGATGCTGCCTTATATTCGCGCCCAACTCGCGCGACGCGACAGCGCGCATGCCGGGGGCGGCCCCAGGCTGAACAGCATCACCCGGCACATGCTGGGATTAATGGCCGGCATGCCGGGCGCACGCGGGTTCCGGCAGACGCTGTCGGATGCGAAAAAGCTTGCTGCCGGCGACCCGGATCTGCTGTTGCAGGCCTTTGCGAAAACGCAGCTTTTGGCCGCCTGAAAGGCGCGGCGCCCGTTGCCGCCGCCCTGCGCAAGATTCACCTTTCTTCTGTAATTTCTATCGCCCGGCCGCGCTCGCGGACGGCGCTTCCCTCCCGATTCAGTATGACTTTCCTCCACGCTTCGCATGGCATGGAAGCTGCTCGCGTCAATCGTCCTGAAACAGGAAAGAAATCGCTGAAGCACGATACGACACAGTGCATTGACCTCGGAAAACCTTATGGAGTCATGATCATGCCAGAACAGAACAAGCCGGATATTCCCGCGCAACATCAGGACCATCAACCGGGCTCGGAAGCGGCGATGCGGCCGCAACCGCAGGCGGAAGGAAAAAACTACAAAGGCAGCGGCAAGCTGAAGGGCAAGGTTGCGATCGTTACCGGCGGCGACAGCGGTATCGGACGCGCGGCGGCGGTGGCGTTTGCCAAGGAAGGCGCAAATCTGGTGATCGCTTATCTGGACGAACACCAGGACGCGCAGCAGACGCAGCGCCTCATCGAGGCGGAAGGGCGCGAGTGCGTGATTCTTGCCGGCGATGTCGGCGATGCCGGGTTCTGCCGCAAGATCGTCGATACCGCGGTGTCATCGTTTGGCCGGCTCGACGTGCTGATCAACAACGCCGGACAACAGTATCCGCAGCAAAGCATCGAGGATATTTCGGAAGAGCAGTTGCTGAAGACCTTCCGCATCAACCTGTTCTCGATGTTTTACATGGTGAAGGCGGCGTTGCCGCATCTGCAGGCCGGCGCCCGCATCGTGAATACCACATCGGTGACCGCGTATCGCGGCAGCCCGCACCTGCTCGATTATTCGGCGAGCAAAGGCGGGATTGTCGCGTTCACCCGTTCGCTGTCGCTGCAGCTCGCCAAGCGCGGCATCCTGGTCAATGCGGTGGCGCCGGGGCCGGTGTGGACGCCGTTGATTCCGTCCACCTTCAGCGAGCAGGGAGTGGAAAAATTCGGCAGCTCGGTGCCGCTGGGTCGGCCGGGACAGCCGGACGAAATCGCACCGGCGTATGTGTTTCTCGCCTCCGACGATTCGAGCTACATGACCGGGCAGGTGCTGCATCCGAATGGCGGCGAAGTGGTCAATGCCTGAGCGTTGCAGACAAGTTCAATATTCCTTGAGCCGGTTGTACAAGGTCTTCAGGCTGATGCCGAGCGCTTCGGCGGTCAGGCGCTTGTTGCCGCTGTAATGCTTCAGCGTCGCGAGGATGGTTTCGCGTTGCGCATCGGCGAGCGGCGTGCCGACAAAGAAGTTCAGGTATCCCTCGGTCACGGTTGGCTTGCGCGACGCCAGATCGGAGATGCAATCTTCGACATTCAGGGTGTCGGTCGCCAGGATGAATGCGCGCTGCACCACGTTTTTCAGTTCACGCACATTGCCCGGCCATGAATAGGAGCGGATGACGTCGAGCGAACTGGGCGAAAAAACCTTGGCGGTATTGTCCTTCTCGTTGAGCAGGTCCAGGAAATGCTGCGCCAGCAGTTCGATATCGGCACCGCGTTCGCGCAGCGGCGGAATCCGCACCGGGAAAACCGCGAGACGATACATCAGGTCGGCGCGCAGGTTGCCTTGCCGGACTGCGCTATCGAGATCGCGATTGGTGGCGGCGATCAGCCGCACATCGACTTTCACTTCCTCGTCGCCGCCAACGCGCGTGAAGGTGCCCGACTCCAGCACGCGCAACAATTTCACCTGCATGTCGACCGGCATCTCGGTGATTTCATCGAGGAACAGCGTGCCGCGCGACGCGTGTTCGAAATAGCCGACATGCTGTTTCACCGCGCCGGTGAAACTGCCTTTTTCATGGCCGAACAAGGCCGCCTCGATCAGGTGCGCGGGAATGGCGCCGCAATTGACAGCGATAAAGGTTTCTTCGCGGCGCGCGCTGGCATGATGAATCGCGTTCGCGATCAACTCCTTGCCGGTGCCGCTCTCGCCGACCAGCAACACCGTTGCTTCGGTGGCCGCAACGCGCTCCACCTGCTGGTACAGCCGCTCCATTACCGGCGAGGAGCCGCACATGATGCCGAAGCGATTGAGTGATTTGTCGAAATCCATCTGGAAATTCATCCGATCAGCAAGAGGCGTTCAATTGTCGCTGGTGCCAGGAGCACCGGGCGCCACAGGTTCTGGTTTGTAAGGAAACGGATTCGATGCAGGCGAGGTGAGACGGAACCGACGGTCACGGTTAACGGTTACAGATATACGCTGAAAATTTCCAGAGCATGTCTGCGGAACTCCGCATGATTTTCCTGCGCAGCAAGCCGGTAACAATGCGTAATAAAGTGTCCCCGATTGTTGCACCACTGGTTGAAGATTCTCTTGCGCTAATTCAGTTCCATGACCCGATTTCATTGCGGAAAACGGGATTGCGCGATCGTGTGCACTGGCTTCGTGTGGCATGAAAATCCGCATCGGTGGCGGTGCGAGACAATTTGACGATACACGATATCCGTCGATGCGTGTTCGCCCGACACGGCTCCATCCGCGATTTTTTCAGATGGATGCAGGACTGCAATTCCTGTTGGTAAAACAGTGTGCTTGCCCATCTGAAAACGCGTATCGGCGCTGTAAATTTTGTCACGAAATGTAGTTTCCGATCGAGCGTCATTTCGCGATGCGGCGCGGCGAAGTCGAGCCGGCCCCCTGCGGATTCGCTGTGATTTACGCCTTGCGAGGGCTGCTCGCCGCGGTTGTGCGATGCGAAAAAGTCAAGAACTTATCGGAAGTGAAATGGTCAAGTACGAGGGCATCGCTCACTTTTTTTGAAAGGAAGAACAATGAAGTCATTACGCAATACTTCTAAAGTTTTACTGGTGGTCGCTGCGTTGAGCATGACTTTTGCCGGTTGCGAGCGTCGTGCATCGGATCAGACATCCGGCGCCAGCGGCGGTGCATCGAATTCGGCTAGCGGCGGTGGTATGGGTTCGTCGGGCAGCTCAGGATCTTCGGGCAGCTCCGGCAGCATGGGTTCGTCCGGCTCCTCGGGTTCGAGCGGCACCGGATCGAAGTAAATGAAGTGGCCGTGACGGCAATTGTCGATGCGAGCAAACGTTTCCTGATTGTTCTGTCGCTGGGTTTGTCGGTCGCGGCTTGTAATCGAAGTACACCCCCATCGGATCAGGCGGAGAGCGGCGTTGCCGCGCCGCCGGCCGGTGTGGCGAGGTTCTCGGCGTCTTCCGGCCGTAACGGCGCCGACGTTTCCATCGGCAGCCGGATCGACGACAGCGTTATCACCACCAAGGTGAAGGCGGCGCTGATGAAGAATGGCGAAATCAAGGGCTCCGATATCAGCGTCGAAACCCGGGATGGCGAAGTGGTGCTCAGCGGTTTCGTCGACAGTGCCGAACAGGGCGAGAAGGCGATCGACGCCGTATCGAATGTGGACGGCGTGAAAGCAGTCGAAAGCAAACTCGCCATCAGGAAGTAACGCGACAGTAACGCGACGTTTTTCACCACTTCATGCGGCAATGTCCCCATGCACGGGCGGTGTGGCAAGGCAGGCTGTGTAGGAACGTGCGACCTCGTTCATCAGCGTTTGCGAAATGGCAGAAAGCCTTGCACGCGACGCTGCTAATGTCTGGACAATCATCTACCTGTCAAATCGAGACTTCACATATGCCGCATGTACTGATCGTCGACGACGATGTAAATACGAGGGATGCACTTGTGGAGATCACCGCTGCCGAGGGATTCTCCGCGGCAGTTGCCGGAAGCATTCGCGATGCGCAGGCGCAGATCATGCGTCAGCGTCCCGATGTGGTGCTGATCGACCTCAAGTTACCCGATGGAAGCGGCATGGATCTGTTCAACGATATCGAGTCGCGCGCGACCACCGAAATCGTTCTGATCACCGGCCATGCCAGTATCGAAACCGCGGTCGAGGCGTTGCGCCTGGGGGCCGCCGATTATCTGACCAAGCCGATCAATTTCCGCCGGCTCAAGGCCTTGCTGTCGCGCATACCGCGCACCGTCGACCTGAAAGAGGAAATCGGTGTGCTACGCAGCGAGCTGCGCCGGCTCGGCCATTTCGGCCAGATGCTGGGCGCCGCGCCGTCGATGCAGAAGCTATACAACCACATCGGCCGCGTCGCGCCGACCGAAGCCACCGTGCTGCTGCTGGGCGAGAGCGGCACCGGCAAGGAACTGGCGGCGGAAACGATTCACGATCTCAGTCTGCGGCAGAAGCATCCTTTCCTGCCGGTCAATTGCGGCGCGATTTCGCCGCAGCTGATCGAGAGCGAAATCTTCGGCCACGAAAAGGGCAGTTTCACCGGCGCCGATCGCCAGCACAAAGGCTATTTCGAGCGCGCCAACGGCGGCACGCTGTTCCTCGATGAAATCACCGAGATGCCGGTCGAGCTGCAAGTGAAATTGTTGCGCGTGCTGGAAACCGGCACCTTCATGCGCATCGGCAGCAACCAGGAAATCGAGACCGACGTGCGAGTGGTCGCGGCCAGCAACCGCGATCCGGAAGCCGCCGTCTCGGAAGGCAAGCTGCGGCTCGACTTGTACCATCGGCTCAATGTATTTCCGCTGCGGATTCCGCCGCTGCGCGAACGCGGCGCCGACGTCGAACTGCTGGCGCAGCATTTCCTCGAAGAGTTGAACGCGGCGCATGGCACCGCCAAGGTGTTGTCGGCCGACGGGCTCGCCTGCCTGGGCAATTATCACTGGCCGGGCAATGTGCGCGAACTGCGCAATTACATCCAGCGCGCATTCATTCTGTCGGACCATACGATCGACGCAGCTGCGCTGGCGCCGGTGCTGACCACGCAATCGCCGGTCGGGCTGACGCTCGCGATACCGGTCGGCACTTCGCTGGCTGATGTTGACCGCAAACTGATTTACGCCACGCTGGAACTGTGCGGCGGCGTGAAGAAGAGGGCGGCCGATATCCTCGGCATCAGCCTGAAGACGCTGTACAACCGGCTCGAAGAATACGGGCCGTATGAGGGAATGCAGAGCCGCGATGACCCCTCATCGTTGCAGAGCGGCAGTGATTCATTCCATTGATATGCATTGATGTGGTCCATTCGTGTGTTTCGTGGACAAAACCCCGTCACACCTCCGCATGGCACCGAAGGACAGGGCTCCCGGTTCTCAAGCACGTGCCGCCATCGCGTCAATCACGATGATCAATTCTTCCGGCGCCACCGGTTTCGTCACATGCATCTGAAAACCCGCGGTCAGTGCACGAATCCGGTCCTCGCGCTGGGCGAACGCGGTCAACGCCAGCGCCGGCATGCGCTGCAATGGCGTGGCGCCGTTTTCCACCGTCCATGCGCGGACCTTGCGCAGCACCGCATAGCCGTCTTCGCCGGGCATCGCGATGTCGCATACCAGCACGTCCGGGTATTCGTCGCTACCCAGTGTCGGCAGCCAGTCGAGCGCGTCCCTGGCCGACGCGGCGGCAAACACCTTCGCACCTGCATTGGTCAGCACGATGGTCAGCGACTCGCGCGCTTCCGCCTGATCGTCGATCAGCAGGATGCGCAGTCCGGCCAGCGATGGCAGCGGCAATTCGTCAGCGCCGGAGCTGCTCGGCGCTGCGGGAATGTACTTTTCCTCTTGCAGGCGCAGCGGCAGGTAGACTGAAAACGTCGTGCCTTTTCCTTCGCCGCTGCTGTCGGCATTGACCCGCCCGCCGTGCAGCTCGATCAGGTGGCGTACCAGGAACAGGCCGAGTCCGAGCCCGCTGTGATCGCGCGTGCTGGAAGTGTCTTCCTGGCTGAAGCGATTGAACAAGTGAGGCAGGAAATCCGGCGAGATGCCGACGCCGTCATCGCTGACCGTCACGCAGATTTCCTTGCCAGCCGGCGTGGCGGCAATCCACACGTTGCCGTTGTCCGAGGTGAACTTGATCGCGTTCGACAGTAGATTCCAGAAAATTTGCTGAATCCGGTCGGAGTCACCGTCGACCTGTTCATTATCGATCCGGTAGGTGCTGCTGATGCGAATGCGCTTCGCGGATGCCATGCCGCGCACGCTTTCAACCGCGGCTTCGATTACCGGCAGCAAGGGCATCGGTTGCTTCACCAGCCGCAGCCTGCCGCTCATCATGCGGGTCACATCGAGCAGGTCTTCGATCAGCCGCACCTGTTGCGCGACGCCGGTCTTGATGCCCTGCAGCGCACGCTGTGCGAGCGGCGCTGCGGTCGCATCCTTCACGTAATTTTCCAGCACGTGCGCCCAGCTCTGGATGCCGTTCAGCGGTGCCCGCAATTCATGCGACACGATCGCGAGAAACTCGTCGCGCGCACGGGCAGCGGTCTCCGCCTGGATCCGCGCGGCACGCTCGCGCGCCAGCAGTTCGTCGCGCTCCTTTTCCATGCGCGCGCGCTGGGTCACATCATAGGCGATGCCGACCACGGATTCGATGCGGCCGTGGGAATCGACTTCCGGAATCACGCGGCCGGAAAAATAGCGCATCTCGCCATCGATCACGTGATCGAATTCCAGCTTCTGCTCCAGTCCGGTATCGAACGCTGCAAATGCGGCCTGGTCCCAGGCACGGGCCACGCTCGGCGGCAGGCCGAGTTCGGCCTTGGTCTTGCCGAGCCAGGCCGACACCGCCAGGCCGGCCAGCTTTTCGATGGCGGGATTTGCGTACAGATGCCGCATGCCGCGATCGATACGGGAAATGATGTCGGGTGAATTTTCAACCAGCGTCTTGAATTCACGCTCGCGCCGGTCGAGTTGCTGCTCCACGCCGTGCAACCGTGTAAGGTCGCGCACGACCACGCAATGCAGATCGGGGAGAGCCCGTTCGCGGTCCTGGCCTTGTTCGTTATACGGTCCTACCGTGATTTCCGTATCGATCAGGCGGCCGTCGCCGCCGGTGAGTATCAATGCATGCGTTGCCGGTCGATTGCCGAACGCGATTGCGGCGCGCATGCGCTGCTGGCCCTGCGGTTGTTCGCCGCTGCGCAAGACGGCAAACAGCGAGTTGCCGATCAGCTGCTCCGCCTGGACGCAGCCGAACAGCACAGCGGCAGCCTGGTTGGCATAAACGATGCGCTCCTGCCGTACCAGGAGCAATGCGTCCGTGCACAATTCGGTCAGTTGCACGTATGCGGATGCGGGCTGTGGCATCTGCTCCTGTGCGGGGTCGGTATACATCGCATTTGCTTGCAAGAGTATGTCATTCGATTTTGAGTGCGCAAGGACGCGATGGTTGCGGCCGGATAAGTCCGGCTTGCTTGATACTGACATGGTGCGGTCGACTCCCTTTACCGGATGGCGATTCGCCTCGTGCGTGCCGGCCGCAAGCGGCCCGGGCATTCCGGGGCAAACGCGTGGTCTCCTTCATCGACGGCAAGGATGCGAATTGCGGCTGGACAAGCCAAGCGTACGCCGTATCCGCGTGCCTGCGTTGAGCCATGCGCAGGCACGCCGATCCGCATTCTTGATGTCGCGCAAGAGACCGATGGAAATGAAAAACATTCTTCTCCGGTTATTTTCGAAAACTCCTGGGCACTGGTAGCCAGATACAGCGCTTTCTTCGGTTTCCGTCATCATCTGCTGCGCGGTACGAGGAGTACCCTGTACCGTCTTTTCTACTGCCGTATCTGCTGCTTTCGTATCGAAGCCCGATCTTTCACGCGCTCTTGTTGCCGACTTGCTGCGCCAGCGCATCGACCTGCAAGCGTGCGATGAAATTGCCGAAATCTTCGGCGATCGATGGATGTCTCAGCGCGTACACCACCGATGCTTCGAGATAGCCGAGTTTCGAACCGCAGTCATAGCGGCGTCCCTTGAATTCGTAGGCAAGTACCGGATGTTTGTCCAGCATCGCCGCGATCGCATCGGTGAGCTGGATTTCGCCGCCGGTGCCGGGACGCAGGTTGTCCAGGGACTCGAAAATCTCCGGCGTAAAAATATAGCGGCCGACCACGCCCAGTGTGGACGGAGCATTTTCCGGCTGCGGCTTCTCGACGATATCGGCGATGCGATGAATCCGCACGCCCATCGACTGCGGCCGTACGATGCCGTACTGCTGCGTCTGTTCCAGCGGCACGTTCTGCACGCCGATCACCGAGCTGTTGTGCTGCTTGTACAGATCGATCATCTGGCTCAGTACCGGCACCTCGGCATCGATCAGGTCGTCGGCCAGTACCACCGCGAACGGTTCGTCGCCGACCAGCGAACGTGCGCACATCACCGCGTGACCGAGGCCAAGCGCCTCGCTTTGGCGCACGTACGAGTAGTGCAGGTTATCCGGCAGCAGCGACTGGATTTCCTTCAACAGCTTTATCTTGCCGTGCGCTGCCAGCTCGGCTTCCAGTTCATAGGCCTTGTCGAAATGATCTTCGATACTGCGCTTGCCGCGGCCGGTCACGAAAATCATTTCGGTAATGCCGGCTGCTGCTGCTTCCTCGACCGCATACTGGATCAGCGGCTTGTCGACGATAGGCAGCATTTCCTTCGGTGATGCCTTGGTGACGGGCAGAAAACGCGTCCCGAGACCGGCGACGGGAAAGACTGCTTTGCGGATTTTTGCCATGTGTTTTCTCTCTTCCATCTGATGGTTGAAACTGTTTTGGCGGATGACGTTCGAGCGCTGCATTTCGCGTAACGATTACATTTGCTTACCTTTTTTTACACGCTGCATTGGCGACTTGCAATGCGCAACCGCAGGATGGGCAAGCGACGGAGATAGCGTTACCTTGTCGCGCCATCTTCACAAGCAGGAAGCATACCGACGCGGCACGGCAAGGTCTGGACATGCCGCAAGCAAGCTTGTCGAAGCGCGTTGTGCCATTGCGCCGGATCAGCGTGGCACGGTACGCGATCCGTTACCGTAAAAGCAGGAAGGGCGACGCGTCCGCGACGAGCGCCGCCGGCCGGCGCGGTCGATCGGCTCGGCACAAGTCTTGCGTAAGCATCGGACAATGCGTTGAGCGGCCATAATGCCTTCGGGGCAGTGCACGCAACGCAGTGCTGAAGATCTGTCCGTTCGCTGCGACGATCCACGACAACGACGCCAACCCTGTATGCATTGACATGACGTTCGCGGCTTCCTACCAACTGCTTCGCTCGTGCTGGCTGGAAGTCTGTCCGAGCATGGACGCGGTTGGCGAGTGCATGGGCGACGACGCAAGTCTCTTGCGCATCCTGTTCGGGCATGCCGGACCCCGATCCCATATCGCATCACGCCGGCCGTGCGCCGGCGCCGGCAATCCGTCGCACCTGCCTTCGCTGGCGGCCGCGCATGCAACGGGGACTCCGGCCCATTGCCTTGCATGCCGCCGCTGTGTCCGGCTCGCGCACGAAATACCTTTGTTCACCCGATACGCCATCAAGGCAAGGAGATAGCATGGCTTCTGCAATCATCGCTTTTTCTCATCTGCGCTGGGATTTCGTCTATCAGCGGCCGCAGCATCTGCTGTCGCGGCTGGCGGCGAATTTTCCGGTCGTGTTTGTCGAGGAGCCGGTGTTCCACGAGAAGGAAACGTTTTTCAAAACCTGTTCGCCGGCACCCAATGTGCTTGTGTGCCAGCCGAATACGCCGGTCAACATGCCGGGTTTTCATGATGACCAGTTGCCGCATCTGCGCAAGCTGTTGCGCCAGTTGGTGCGCGACTACGACGATCACATTGCGTGGTTCTATACGCCGATGGCGCTGCCGCTGCTGCAGGAATTGCGTCCACGCCTGGTGGTGTACGACTGCATGGACGAATTGGCGTCATTCAGGAACGCGCCCAAGCAATTGCTTCAGCGCGAAAGCGGATTGCTGAAGACGGCCGATATCGTTTTTACCGGAGGGCAGAGCCTGTATCGTTCGAAGCGTGATCGCCATCCGAACGTGCATTGCTTTCCGAGCAGCGTCGAGGCCGCGCATTTCGTGCAGGCGCTCGATCGCAGCAATTCGCACCCGGCGCACAAGGATATTCCCGGGCCGCGGCTCGGCTTTTACGGGGTGCTCGACGAGCGCCTCGATATCGAGCTGATCGGCAAGCTGGCCGATGCGCATCCGCAATGGCAGATCGTGCTGGTCGGGCCGGTCGCGAAAATCGATCCGGCCAGCTTGCCGCGGCGTCCGAACATTCACTACCTGGGGCAGCGGCCTTACGAAGAACTGCCGCAGTTTCTCGCCGGCTGGGATGTATGCCTGCTGCCGTTCGTGCAGAATGAATCGACCCGTTTCATCAGTCCCACCAAGACGCTCGAATACATGGCTGCGGAGCTGCCCATCGTCAGTACGCCGGTCGCCGACGTGGCCGCCAGCTTTGGCGACATCGTCGCGATCGCCGCCGATGCGCCGGCCTTCATCGCCGCTTGCGAAGCGGCATTGCTGGCGCCGGCGGAAGAGCAGCAACGGAAGGTCAGAAAAATGCGCCGGATGCTTGCGTCTACCTCATGGGATGCGACTGTCGAACGCATGCGGAAACTGCTGAACGAAACGCGGCGTCGCGTGGTCGAGCCGGAACTGGTGGCGGAGGAAGCGCTAGATGCGGCGACAAAGGTGAATCGGCTGCGCCAGCATGAAGCGGTCAATTACGCGCGCACCGTCATCGTCGGCGCCGGGCCGACCGGCCTGTCCGCCGCTTATCATCTCGGTCACGACACGGTCCTGCTGGAAAAAAATTCGATGGTCGGCGGATGGTGCCGCTCGATCAGGGACAACGGCTTTACCTTCGATCATGCGGGCCACATCATGTTTTCCAATGACCCGTACGTGCTGGAGCTGTACGATATCCTGCTCGGCTCGAACGTCCACTGGCAGAATCGCGAAGCCTGGGTCTACAGCAAGAATGTCTATACCCGCTATCCGTTCCAGGGCGCGCTGTACGGCCTGCCGCCGGACGTGATCAAGGAATGCATCATGGGTGCGATCGAGGCGCGCCATGGCAGCCATGGCAGCGCGGCCAGGCCGGCGGCATGCGGCACGGCGACGATCGGGCCGACCACGGCCAGGGCCAACGATTGCTGCGCCGACGGCGACGTGGTGCTGCCGGCGTCGAAGCTGGCGGCGCTGGAAATGCGCGGACCGGCCAATTTCGAGGAATTCATCTACCAGGTATGGGGGGCCGGCATTGCGAAGCATTTCGCGATTCCGTACAACCGCAAGCTGTGGGCGGTGCCGCTGACCGAGATGGAAACCTCGTGGCTGGGTGGCCGCGTGCCGTTGCCGAACCTGGACGAGATCATCGATGGCGCGCTGCAGCCGGCTGGCAAGCCGATGGGGCCGAATGCGCGTTTCGGCTATCCATTGCGTGGCGGCTTCCAGGCGCTGGTGTCAGGCTTCGTGCCGCATATCAAGGGCACCATCGAATTGAATGCGGATGTGGTCCGGTTGTCGCCGCGGCAGCGTATCGCTACGCTGGCCGATGGCCGCCGCTACCAGTATGAAAACCTGATCAGCACGATGCCGCTGCCGCATCTGGTGAAGATCATCGGTGACGAAGCGCCGGACAACGTGAGGCAGGCGGCAAGCGGTTTGAAACATATCTCGGTGCGCTGTGTGAATATCGGCGTCGCGCGCGAGAACGTGACCGACAAGCACTGGATCTACTACCCGGAAGACACGATCTTCCACCGTATCTTCGTGCAGGGCAATGCCAGCCCGGAATGCAATCCGCCGGGCGGCTTCGGCCTGACTTGCGAGATCACGTATTCACCGATCTGGAAACCGTTGCCGGCCAGCGGCCAGGCGCTGATCGATCGCTGCGTGCGGGATTGCATCAAGGTCGGCATGCTGCGCGAGGATGACCGTGTCCTCGCCGCCAATGAAGCCGACATGCCGTATGCGTATGTGGTGTACGACCATGCGCGCGCGAAAAACGTGGAAACGATCAAGTCATGGCTGGCGTTGCACGACATTATTCTTGCCGGCCGTTACAGCGAGTGGGAATACTACAACTCCGATCATGCGTTCATTGCGGGCAGGAAAGCAGCCGATGCGGTGAAGTGGGCCGAGCCGAAAGCGGCGCTGGCGGCCGAGTAGGGCAGGCAACTATCCGAGCCTTCACGCAATCGCCCGGTGCGGGCACGCGGAAAGCTTGCACTTTTTGCGAGCCGCGCGATCAAACAACAAACGGCGGGACACATTCCGCTGTCTGTGGCAATCCGTGTTCCTTGTCGTCGTGCATGGAGGTTTTGATGGAGAAGCGCATTGCAGCGCTGCTGATCGCGGGCATTGCCTGGGCCGGATTCGGTATCGCACAGTCTGCGGCGCCGGCCGCGACGACAAGGTCGATGCCGGCGCCGCACAGCCAGTTCCTGTATCGCACCACGACCATCGTCGGTGCCGATGTGCGTGACGCGCAGGATCGCAAGATCGGCGACGTGAAAGACCTGATACTCGGCAGCACGCGCGGCGACATCGCATATGCGGTGGTGGCGTTCGGCGGGGTGATGGGCGTCGGCACCAAATATCACGCGATTCCGTGGAAAGCGTTGCAGCCAGGCGACGACGGCACGTATTACATCTTGCATGCGGATCGCGAAACGATCAGCCAGGCGCCGGGCTTCGATCGCGGCAAATGGCCCGATCTCACGGAACGGAGCTGGAGCGAAGATGTCGATCGTTACTGGAGCCGCAGGGTCGGACAGGGCATGGCCGACAGCAATCGGTTGCCGCCCGAACGAGGGTCGGGGGCATCCGGCGGCGGTAGCTCGGGAAGCGGCGGCCCCGTGAAGTAAATGGTGGCCATCGGCTTCCACTGCAGGCTCGATCCGCGAGCGGATCGGGCATTTCACCAATCGAAAGGAGAATCCATGAGCAATTACACTTCCTCTACCGGTGGTACCAGCGGCGGCGCCGGCATCGTCGGCGGGCAGGCCAACATGTCGGGCCCGGGCCCGCAGGTGATGGCAGCCGACACGCTGCAGGGTGACGACGTCGTCAATCGCCAGGGCGAAACGCTGGGCGAGATCGAGGACATCATGCTCGATGTGCCGACTGGCCGTATCGCGTATGCGGTGATGTCGTTCGGCGGCGTGATGGGCATGGGCGAGAAGCTGTTCGCGATTCCATGGAATGCATTGACGATGGACGCCGACCGCGAATGCTTCGTGCTCGACATCGACAAGGACCGGCTGAGCAAGGCGCCGGGCTTCGACAAGGACCACTGGCCGTCGATGGCCGATACCACCTGGGCAGCCGACGTGCACGCGTTCTATAACGCGCAGCCGTACTGGCAGTAACAACGCTGCAAACACCGGATATTCCGGTGGGCCCGCAAGGGCGGAAATGGCGCCTTGCAAGGCGCCATTTTCATGTCCGGCGCCGGTTTTCAACAAGGAGAAATAATGATGGCGGATCTGTTTGGGCTCGACTGGGGAGAGCTGCTTTTCTTCAGCGTGCCGCCGGCCGAAATCGTGGTGCGCGGCTCGGCGATATACTGGTTTCTGTTCTTGATCTTCCGCTTCGTGGTGCGGCGCGAACTCGGCGGCATCGGAGTCGGCGACATTCTGATCATGGTGATCGTCGCCGACGCATCGCAGAATGCGATGGCCGGCGAATACAAGTCGATCAGCGACGGCTTCCTGCTGGTCGGCACGCTGGTCGGCTGGAACGTGCTGCTCGACTGGGCCGGCTTTCACTTCCCGTGGCTCAGGGCATTCGCCAGGCCGCCGTCGCTGCTGGTCAAGCACGGCCGCCTGTTGAAAAACAACATGCGGCGCGAGTTCATTTCGGAAGACGAGTTGTGGGCCAAGCTGCGCGAAGCGGGCGTGGAATCGCTCGATACGGTGAAGAAGGCTTATGTGGAATCGGACGGCCAGATCAGCGTGATCAGGCAGAAGCAATGAACGGCGGGAGCGTTCGGCGCGCGAAAAAAACGGAGCGATTTGCATCGCCCCGCAATCCCAACCACCTTCGCCCTGAAAGAGTTGATGCAGCGCTTACCGCCTCACGACAATGCCCGCGAACGGGCGCGCGTCCGGCTGCCGCGCGCGCGCGCCGCCATGGCATGCTGGCGGCGCGGCAAGGATCCGTCCGGCGCATGCATGCTTCGTCGAAGCATGTGGGCCAGCGCGCTGTCGATGTCGTCGTCGTCTTCGGTAAGGAATTCGGGCGTGACGATATCCGCCTGGAAGCCGCCCTGTGCCGCCGTTCCGCCCTTGCTGCTTTCCTGCGCGACCAGCGCCAGTTCCATGTCGCGGATATCGTCGATGTCGTCGATATCCGGTTCTTCTCGCGGCGAGAGCAGCGCGCTCAATGCATCAGCCTGGTTGGCGCAGCGCAGCGTATTGAGCACCAGCGCTTTCCCTTGCGGTACCAGTGCTGCCAGATGCTGGTGCGCCTGGATTACCACGTAAGCGATGCCGATCTTGCGCGTGTGCTGCAAGGTCTCGCGCAACAAGGTGTACAAGCGTTCTCCCCCCGGCGCGGGTACCAGCTGGTAGGGCGTTTCAAAATAATGCGCCGGAATCTCCTGCGCTTCGACGAACGCGAGGATGTCGACCGCATGGGTCGACTTGCCGGTAGCAACTTCTTCATCTGACCAGATCACGTGATCCCTTTCATGAGTGTTTCTGGGCGGGGGCGGAGCGCGATGATCTGCGTGCGCCCCCTGGCGCTCAGTGCACGCTTCTGTGCGTGGCTGGCGAACGCGATGCGCGTTCCTCGTCTTCATCTTCCTCGCTTTCGCCGGAGCCTACGCCGAGCTCATCGCGCAACTCTTGCTTGCGTGTGCGCAGATCGTCGCCCAGTGACGCCAGATCCATTTTTGCCTTCTTTGCCTTCGGGAATATCTCGTGTTCTTCCTCATCGATATGGTGTTTCACATATTCGCCGAGCACCGTGAATTTGGCGTCGTACAAATCGTCGCCCGGCTGCATCGCCGCCAGCTCGGTGATCAGTTGCCTGGCCGATGCATGTTCGACTTCCGCCTCGTCCAGCAGATCATCGGCGTCGATCGCTTCGCGCACTGCCGGGTAAAACAGCTCTTCTTCCAGCCGGCTGTGGATGGCTAGCTCGGCACAGGCGGTTTCAACCAGCGTCTGCATTTCTTCCTCGTCTGCATCCGCTTTTTTCTTCATCTTCCTGAATTGCTCGAACATCTTGAGAACTTTCTGGTGATCCTCGGCAAGAATGTCGAGTGCGTCCTGCTGTTCGCCCTTGGCATGCCCCCGATGCGACGGGCTCTTCGCTGAAGTCTTCGAGGTCGTGTTGCGTGTCATGGCTTTCTCCTGGTTCGGCGGTGTGTGACAGTTATCGCAAACTCTGTGCCAAGCGGGGCAGCGCCGGCAGCGCAAGTCGCACGAACGAGACAGCCGGCAAGCCGGGCACTGCTTCGATCCGTTTTTGCAAGCCGATGTAAAAAGTACAGTTGGGAATCGCCCCGGCGCGTTCCCGTTTGCACAAAGTCTTCAGGGAAACAGGCGCCGCGCAAGTCAGCCGGCGAGCGGAAAAACCGACTGTTGCGCACGCAGCCGCTGGAAACGCGAGTCACGCTCCTGCGATTCACAGCTGCGCATCAGTTCCAGCGCCGCGTCTGCCACCCGTTCCGGCGCCACGTTCGTCAGGCAGTGATGATGTCCTTGCGGACAGACGCTCTTGTAGCAGAAGCGGCACGGTACATCGTGGAACAGCACGCGGCTGGCGACCTGCCACGGCGTGTGCTGCGGATTGGTCAATGCGTACAGATCGACCACCGGCGTGCCGACCGCGGCGGCGATATGCGCCGGGCCGGTGTTGTTCGATATCAGCAGCGGCGCGAGAGAGATCAGCGCCGCCAGCTTGCCGAGATCGGGCCGACCGGCGACCGAATGCGCGCGCGGGATGTCGTGCCTGATCTCGTTGACCAGCGACACCTCGTCCGCGCTGCCGGTCAACAGCAGCGGACATTGCAGCCGCGCTGCCAGCAGCTGCGCCAGCGCGCGCCAGTGCTGCGCCGGATAGCGGCGCGACGGCGCGCTCGCGCCCGGGTGCAGCACGATCCACGGTTTCGCAGGGTCGATGTGGAGCGCCTGCAGCTGGTTCAACGCCCATGCGGTGTCGGCGCTCGGTACGCGGAACGACAGGCGTTCGTCGCTCGCCTGCGCATTCACGGTCGCCACCAGATCCAGCTGACGCCGTACTTCGTGCCGTATGCTTTCCTGTGGCTCCGGATCGCGCACCCAGTGCGTCAGCAGCTGATACGGATTTTGATGGCAATGCGCAAGACGCAGCGGAATCCCGGCGAGATAGCACAGCAGCGCGGCCGGCAGCGGATTCTGGCTGTACACGGTGAAGAGCACCGCTGCATCGAAGTGGCAGCTCCTGATCCGCTCGACCATCGCCAGATCGACGCGCGCATCATGCTCTTCACTGGATTTCATCCATGGCGCCGCGTAACGGATGGTGTCGTCGATTTCGGGGATGAAGCGCGTCACGCCGGCGCCGGCGGCGGAAGTGAGCAGCGTGATGCGGCTGCCGGGCAGCGACTGTTTCAGCGCGCGGATCGCCGGCGTCGTCATCAGCACGTCACCCAGGTAATCGAGCCGGATGCACAGGATGTTTTTCGCGTGGTGCCAGTGCGCACCTGTCATGGCGCGTGTGCTCCGGCTTCCTTGTTGCTGCCCGGCTGCGGCTGGTTCTCCAGCGCGGCGATCAGCATCGCCGCTTCGTACAGGTCGGCCGCAGTCAGGTGCGGCTTGCGTTGCGGCGTCATGTGCCATTCGGTTTCGTTTCCATTGTCGATCAATACGGTGCTGCAGCCGGCGCGGCGGCCGGCTTCCACGTCGTTCAGGATGTCGCCGATCATCCAGGAGCGCGCCAGGTCGATGCCGTGCTCGTGCGCGGCACGATGCAGCATGCCGGGCATCGGCTTGCGGCAGGTACAGTTGATCGCATAGCGGCCGACCACGCCGTCGGGGCTATGCGGGCAGTAATAAAAGCCGTCGAGCATGACGCCGTATTGTGCGAGCTGTTCGGCCAGCCGGGCCTGCACCGGCTTCAGCGCGCTTTCGGTAAACAGCCCCTTGGCGACACCGGCCTGGTTGGTGACGATGAAGAGTGCGTAGCCGAGCTGCTTGAGCAGTTGCAGGCCGGGGCCGGCGTGCCAGCTGAGCTGGAGCAGGGCGGGGTTGACGTTGTAGGGGACGTTTTCTACCAGGGTGCCGTCTTTGTCGAGGAAGATTGCGCGCATGGTGGTGCCTGTTTGGTTGTGGTGCCGGAATTCGCGGTTTTGTTTTTTCTCAATAATGCGGTTGGCGCTCCGTTGTTAGTTGCCGGGACTGGCCCCGGCGCGCCACTCACTTTCTTTGCTCCGCTTCGCTAAAGTTACTGCATCTTGTGCTGACTGCCATACTGCCACCCGTTCCGGTCCCCTCCCCCTTGTAGGGGGAGGGCTAGGGTTGGGGTAGTGCGCTCGATAAACATGATCCTGTCTTGAACGCACTACCTCATCCAAAATTCGTCCAAAATCCCACCTCACTTCGTCACGGCCATGACGTCTCCTGCATCGGCAGCACCATGATTTCCGAAATCACCGTCTGCTCCGGCAAGGTCAGCACGCCTTTCACTGCCTTCGCGACATTCACCGGATCTTGCAGCGTGGAGATGTCGATGTCGGGAAAGCGGTCCAGCAGGAACGGCGTGCGCATGCCGCCGGCGATGACGGCGGTGACCTTGATGTTGTGCGGGCGCAGCTCCGCGTGCAGGGCATGCGACAGGCCGAGCAGGCCCCATTTGCTGGCGTGATACGCCGATGCGTTGGGCCACGCGCGCCTGGCGGCGGTGGAGGCGATGTTGATGATCTGGCCGCCGCCTTCGTTGCGCATGAATTTCGCCGCGTATTTCGACAGCAGAAAGGGGCCGTACAGGTTGGTCCGCATCACGCGGTCCCAGTCGGCATAATCGAGTTCTTCGATCGAACAGGTCTTGTCGGTGCCGGCGTTGTTGATCAGGATGTCGAGCCGGCCGAAGCGGGCGATGGTTTCATCGACCGCACGTTCGGCGGCGGCAGGGTCGCCGACGTTGAAGCCGATTGCGTGCACCTTGCCGGCCGATTCCTGCAGCAGGTCGGACACGGTCTGCGCCTTGTCCAGGTTCAGGTCGCCGACCATTACGTTGGCGCCGGACGACGACAGCACATGGCACAGCGCCGCGCCGAGGCCGCTGGCGCCGCCGGTAACGAGAATGGTCTTGCCGGCCAGATCGGCGCTCTCGCCAGGGCTGGGGATATAGTTCGATACGGATGGCTTGCTCAAAGGCTTCTCCATATAGTGGTCATGAAAGAGGGATTCGCGGCGCGGCGCAATTTCCGTTTCAGAATAGGCGTCTGCGCGATGCGCCGCCGTGCGCTTTCACAAAGCAGCACCGCTACATACAGAGCGCGCGACCTGCTCTTAAGTTTCCTCAAGGTTTTCTAACCGCGCAGGCTCATCTCGCCCGCGACCGCGCGGCCCTGCACTGCGTAACGCACTTCCGGCACCATGGCGCTTTCGTACACCGTGGCAATGTTGGCCGCCACGCTGCGCCAGGTGTAATGTTGATAGGCGCGGCGCATGCCGGCCCAGCCGAGACGCTGTGCCACTTGCGGATGACGTTGCAGCCAGGCCAGCCGTTCGGCCAGCGCCTCCGGATCGTGAGGCGGCACTAGGTAGCCGGTTTCACCGTCGACCACGGTGGTCTTGATGCCGCCGACCGCAGTGCCGACCACCGGCGTGCCGCAGGCCATCGCTTCCACCGGCGTGATGCCGAATGGTTCATACCACGGTGTGGTGACGAACACATCGGCGGCGCTGTAGTAATAGCGCAGCTGTTCGCGCCGGCGCTGCCCGGTGAACGTTACCGATTGTGCGATGCCAAGCTGTTCCGCCAGCAGCATCAGCCGGCCCAGTTCGGGCGTGACGATCGGGTCCGGCTGTTCGCCGTTGCCGCCGACCACCAGCAGCCGCGCGCGCATCTGGTATTGCTGCTGCAGCATCGCGACGGCGCGGATCACGTTGTCGATGCCCTTGCGCGGCACGATGCGGCCGAGTTGCAGGATGATGAATTCATCGTGCCCCAACCCCAGCTGCTGGCGCGCATCGAGCGTGACCGGCCAGAACTCATCGGGATCGAAACCGCAGGGCACGATATCGATGCACTCGCTCGGCGCGCCATACAGGTTTTCCATGTCACGCCGATCTTGCGGACACTCGGCGATGATGCGGTCGGCGTCGTGCATCAGTCGCTCCTCGATCGCGAAGCGCACATCGGGAAACGCGTCCGCCTCTTTCTGGCTCAGGCGCCGCACCCGGCCCAGCGCGTGAAAGGTCATCACGAACGGAATGCCGAGCATCTGCTTGACTTGCTGCGCGACCATGCCTGACATGAAGAAATTCGCATGCATCAGGTCGTAGGGAATTTTTTGCCTTCGCGCAAAGCGGATCACGAAACGGCCGAACTGCTCCATGTACGGCAGCATCGCTTCTTTCGGAATGAAATGCGCGGGTCCGGCCGGCACATGAATCACACGTATGTTGGGCAGCCAGTCGAGCACCTGTTCCTGCTGTTCGGCATCACGCCGCGTGAACACGTCGACCAGGTAGCCGAGTCGTGCGAGATGTTTGGCGAGCTGGCCGACATACACGTTCTGCCCACCGCTGTCGACGCTACCGATAAGCGCGAGCGGCGACGCATGTTCGCTGATGAGAGCAATTTTTCGCATGATTATCGAAGTGTTTGAATTATTGGAAGCTGCCTTGCCGACAAAGCAAACGACGTACCTGCTTCTGTTTCCGTGTCTGAAATACGCTTTACGCTGCACATGTCTTGCCTGCTCGCGAGAAGGCGCGAAGTGGAATCCGGGTAAGAAGTACAGCCGCATGTAAAAACTACGCCGCTTCAATTTTTCTTTGAAAAACAGGGGCATGCCGCAGCGCACCTGCATTGCGCAATGCGAAGCGGAAAGCTGACGTGCGGTTCTGGCACGGTAACTGCATTTGACGAAAGACGGAGCCGCCACGCATCTCTTTGTCGCAAGCAACGCGTGGCGGAATACAGGTTGTGGAATTCAACAAGGAGATCGATATGCAGATGGGAAAAGTTAAACTGGTATTGCCCGGCATGCTGGCGCTTGCGCTGGCCGCATGCAGTACGCAGTCGCCGATGATGTCGTCGTATCCGTCGACTCCGGTGACCACCGCGCAAACCTCTGCGACCAGTAGCGCGACTGGTTATGGCGTGGTGCAGTCGATCAATCTGGTACAGCAGCAACAGCGTCCCGGTATCGGCCTCGGCTCGGTCGCCGGTGCGGTGGTCGGCGGCGTGCTGGGCAATCAGGTCGGCAGTGGTTCCGGCAGGACCGCGGCGACCATCGCGGGTGCGGCCGGCGGCGGCCTGGTCGGCCATCAGATGGAAGGCAACATGGCTGCCGCGAACCAGGTGTACCAGGTGACGGTGCGCATGGACAACGGCTCGGTACAGACGCTGACGCAGCAAGCGCAGCCGGACGTGCAGATCGGTGAGCGGGTCCGCCTGGCGGATGGCGTGATCGTCGAACGCTTCCGTTAATCCGCGATGCGCGGTGCGGTATGCGCGGCATGCGCGGCGCGTGCCGCATGAGCGCCGGGTTGGACTCCCTGGAGGATCTGCGCGCGATTGCCGGACCGGCTTCGCACATTCTGATCGTCTGGCTGCTGGCGTGGCTGCTGTTGCGCGCGATCCGCCGGCTGTTGTTGAGTTTTCGCGAGCATGTCGCAAGCCGGGTCGACGAATCGCGCGAATTATCCGATTCGCGTCGCCTCGAAACCCTGACCAACGTCTTCCGCTACACCGCGAATATCGCGCTGGTCGGCATGGCGGGCATGCTGACGCTGGGCGAGTTCGGCATCTCGATCGCGCCGCTGCTGGCCACCGCCGGCGTGGCCGGCATCGCGATCGGTTTCGGCGCACAGAGCCTGGTCAAGGACTTTTTCAGCGGACTGTTCCTGCTGCTGGAGAACCAGGTCAGCGAAGGCGATTTCATCGAAGCGGCCGGCAAGGCGGGCCAGGTGGAAAGTGTGACGTTGAGGCACATCCGCATGCGCGACTATGACGGCAGCGTGCACTTCATCCCGAACGGCATGATCACCACCGTCACCAACCGCAGCCGGGAATATGTGTATGCGGTGATCGACCTCGCTGTACCGCAGGCGCAGCAGGTCGAAACGGTGTTTGCGATGATGCATGAAGTCAGTGCCGACATGCGCGCCGATAGCGCGCTGGGCCGTGCGATGCTGGCCGACGTGGATGTCGCAGGCGTGGAAAAACTGGACGATGCGTGGGTGGTGCTGCGTTGCCGGCTGAAAGCGTGGCCGGCCAGGCAATGGCGGGTGCGGCGCGAATTTCTGCGCCGCATGAAGTCGCGGCTGGACCATGCCGGCATCGAGCATCTGAAGTCATGATGCGGGAACTTGAAGGACTGCAGCTGAATCAGGGACTACGACTGACGACGCGCGAGGCGTTTTTGCAAGTCGCTCATGCGAGCATCGGTGATTTCGAGAATGCGCACCAGCAGCGCAGGGCCGATCGACAGACGCCCGCGACGGATCCTGCTGATGACCGTCGGTGCGACGCCAAGCATGCGGGCAAGGGCGTTATCGTATTTGAGGCCGCATTGCTCCATCAGCATGTCGAGCACATTATCGGGGTCGTGCGCGAATTGCGCGTGGATTTGTCCAAGGGTTTTGTTAGCGGCACAGCGTGTTTTTGCCGTTATGGATGGAGAGCTGCGTTTTGGCGAGGTCATTATTGTCAGTAGGGTTTCGTTAACAGACATTCACTTCAAGCTGCGATCCTGTGATCGACAGCGCATTCTCAGGGGCGGTCGGGCACCACACGATATCGATGCGGATCGCGGTGAAGCGGTTCGTGTCGCTTGAAGAGCTAGGCTGCGGCATCTTCCGGATAGATGGATTCGACTTCATCCTGCTCCTGCATCGCATATTGATATTTCTCATTGCTGCCCAAATAGATGACCCGGGGATCGGAAGGCAGGGTGGCATCCTTGGCAAAGCCTGCCAGCGAATCGTGGACGTAATTATCAAAGAACGCGATGATCCTTTCGTCGGTCAGCCCCCGGTGATGCACATACTCGTTTTCATAGGCCGTCATCATTGCCTTGTAATGCGGCCGCAACGCCTCGCGTCCGAATGGATCGGTCTTTGTTGTTCTTTCAGGGAGGCAGGTATAAACCTCGTAGATCGCGCGGGCATCCTTCAGTAACTGCCTGTCGTACATTTCGGTCATGTTTTCCAGGCGGCCGGGTTTGGGCAGCGCATCCAGTCTGGCTTTGGCGCGGAGTAGATTGTCTTGAGTGATAAGTTGTTCTCGCCGAGCCGTATTCACTTTTCCATCGTGGCTTGCAAGACCCTCCTTGATATTCGGATTGCCATAGCTATTCATCACATAGGCATTTCGCGCGGCCTGCGCCTGCGCCAGCTTTCTCGTTGCTGCGTTATTTTCTGTTTCCAGCGCACTAATTTCCTCGTTCAGTCCATCTTCTTCTTTTTTGTAGATCGCATCATTCTTGTTGATAAGGTCCTTTTCATGGTGATCGCCCTGTTCCTTGCGATGTATCGCGCGAAAGCGCCATGCGTAGTGCAGCGCCATGTGGGCATTGAACAGGTCGCCAAGCGTCGAAGGAGCAGTGACCTTGCTTAAATAGTAGGCGTAGTTTCTTACTACAATCGGGTCTATATTGAAGTCATCTATATTGTGGTCCTGCCATGCGGTTTTCGGTAAAAGTGGCACGCCTTTTGCGACAGCACGGTTGTACATGTCCCTGAGCGGTATCAGCCCCAGTTTTTGATCAGACCGCTCACTGCGCGCGCCTTCCCCTGGCCGGTAGCTGCCGCCGAGGTCCGAGTGCACGCCCGGATAGACCGTCTCGATAAAATGCGGCGGCTTGTAAATGCTTCCGTGCTGCAGCACGCTCACGCTGTCGAGCGGGAAGGAATTCCGTATTTCATGCGCGGCGACGAAATGCTGCACTTCTTCCACCATGTCCGGAATGCGCATATCGTCGCCCCATCCCATGTGACCGTTGTACTTTCCCGGGGCGGGGTCGGCCCCGGGACGGGCATTTGCGGCGAACGCCAGCCGATCGGGACGGGTATAGAAACAGTCGGCGTCATGCAGCCGTGTTTCGATCATGTAGGAAACGCTGCTTGCCATTGTGCCGACTACGCTGGTGGTGTTGGCGCTCATCGGCATGCCGACCGAAGCCACCGTATCAAACAGCCCCATGAAGCGAATGCGGAGCGGATACCCGCCCGACATCAAGCGACAGTGATCCTCCGTATCCTGTCGACAGCGCTGGATGACAAAGTGGCGGATAAACGCACGGGCCAGCGCAGCGCCACGGCTGAAGCCGAATACGGCAAGATTGATCTCTACGATTGCATTGCTCGGGTTATGGGCGCGAGCGATATGCGCCTTCATTTTTTCATCGAACTGCCTGAATGCCCATTCGATGCGCTCGGTACCCATGTCGCCGGCGCCGCCGCCCAGTGTAGTGCCACCCTTGTCACCGATATCCTTGAAATAGGTGCCGACACCCGGGATGTACATCCGGTATATCCCGGTTACCGGATCATTGTCCCGATGAGCACGGTACAGACGAGTGACATTGCTGTGCTTTAAGGTGCCGACATCCGCATCCAGGTTGTTGCCGGTGCCGTCAAAGAAAAAACTGAACCACAGCGTTTGCACGCAACTGCCCGGAGACGATGTGCATACAGCCCGGCTTTTCAGGGAATCCGCAAGATTGCCTATTTTGCTGGCCGGCACCGGCTTGGGCGCCTCTTCCGCAGGAATATGCAAACCCTGATTGACGGCGTAATGCAGGGATTCCGCATTCTGCTGCAGCGGTAGCGAAAGCGTATCGCCTACCGCATTATTCTTCTGGCTTTTTGTCATGAGGGCACTGTCGATAGTGAGAGCGGTCTTCGCGGCTTTTGCTCAGCTTTAAGCGGGGTTGAGATGCATGCTCGGTAATCGCGGCCTCGACGTGACCGTCCGGATAAAAATGCACTTCGAAATACGCGGGATAGTCGGGAATATGTGGGTCCACCTGCACTTCGGCTTCTTTAAAAAAGCTATAGATATCAGAGTGTTTTTCGCCGTTAATATATGTTCGCTCATCGTAGGTACACGCATCCGTCTGCCATCTTACTTTTACCTTCCAGTCGCCGGGACCTGTGATATAGCTCACACAACAGATACTTCCACCACCGCCACTGCTTTCCCCGCTGACAAACAAATTCCCGCCGCCATTGCCATCGACGCTGAATTCATCGATATACCGGTTCGTGTAGTTATAGCCTTCCAGCGTGAGTTCTATGCGTGTGCCCATCGGCGCCTTTGTGCGCGGCTTTTCCATACCGTCTTCTCCTGATGTTTGCGCCTTGCAGGCAGAGACAGCCAGTATGGTCAGCATCAGGCCCAACAGTAATAGCCAGCGCGGCGCAGCAAAATATTTTTTGAAGATTGTGTTCATGTCGAATTACGCTTCCGGTTTTTTGTCATTGGGGCACTGCCTATAAGGAGAACGGTCTTCGCGGCTTTTGCTTAGCTTTAAGCGAGGTGGTGACGCATGTTCGGTAATTGCTGCCTCGACATGACCATCCGGATAAAAATGCACCTCGAAGTACGCAGGGTAGTCGGGAATATGCGGGTCTACCTGTACTTCGACTTCCTTAAAAATGCGATAGATATCAGAGTGTTTCTCACCATTGCTCCACGTTCGTTCATCGTATGTGCACGCATCTGTTTGCCATCGAACCTTTACCTTTCTGGCATGTGCTCCTGAACGATAACTCACACAACAAACACTTCCACCACCGCCACCACCCTCACCACTAACAAACAGATTGCCGCCGCCATTGCCATCGACGCTGAATTCATCGATATACCGGTTCGTATAGTTATAGCCTTCCAGCGTGAGTTCTATGCGCGTGCCCATTAGCACCTTTGTACGCGGCTTTTCCGTGTTGTCTTCTCCTGATGTTTGCGCCTCGCAGACTGAGAATGTCAGCACGGTCAGCATCAGCCCCAACAATAGTAGGCATCGCTTCCAAGTGAAATGTCTTTTGCTCATCGTCAGAAGCCTGGAATTCCGGATGTGTTCATCGAAAAATCAGTTGGTGGTTCAATCGCCGGATATCTGTGTCGCTGCGAGCGTCAAACTCGATTTTCCGGCCTGAACGTCTTGCAGCGCGGCCTGCCATTTTTCATGCGCCGCGAAATCTTCACCATGCAGCAGGGCCAGCGCACAGTAGAGGGACAGCTCATGGGTGGCCTGAACGCCCAGCTGGCGGGCCGCGTTCATATGGCGGACGAAAAAATCGTACCGCTCTGGCAGCGGCAGGTTTCGGTACGCATCGGGCATGTTCTCTCCTAATATCTGCGCCACCTGGTCCGGCTCGCTGGCATCCACCAATGCATGTTCCTGCTCCTGGGTCAGGCTGAACGGCGATGCAAGCGGATCGGTTTCCGCAAACACGGCATCGACATGCTGTAGTTGTCCACGTCTGTCTACAAACCACCAGCAATGAGCGACGCTCAGGAACATCGTCTTTTGCTCCGGGGATAACACGTGCATCAATTGCTCGAAAATGCGCGGATCGAAAAATCGCAGGGTGACTTCCATGTTCTCAGACAGCATGACATCGAGACGCTCTGCCAGCCGCTGTGCCAGCGCGGGCATGGGAAGAGGCGACGCCAGAAGAAGCATGCTTGACGTATACGTACCCCGCTTTCCCACCCAGTCGAGCAGATTTTCCTGCTGCTGTCCGCGTTCATTCACACGGATGGGAAACAGCAGCGGCGCTGCGGGCAAAGTGTTTTCTTTTGCATCTCCGAACAGGTTTGTCCAATTCACCTTGGCTTCTGTGAGTTTCTTCCTTAATCCGGGCATGCCGGCGTGGTCTACAAGCGCGTACAAAAAAGTATCCCCGCGCGGGCCGGCATGCTGTGTCATCAATCCATAAAAATCGTCGTGATTCAGCATGTCATTTCAACGCAAAGGGTGAAGCCGCAGCACGCGCTTTAAGCAGGCATTCGACGCAGACCGATTTCGGCAGGACTGGGAGCGGCATATTCATGCTCGCCGGTCCCGCAAAGCGCTTGCTGGCGGCCTTGAT
The DNA here is from genome assembly GCA_966211585.1 of uncultured Noviherbaspirillum sp. Lineage (GTDB taxonomy): Bacteria > Pseudomonadota > Gammaproteobacteria > Burkholderiales > Burkholderiaceae_D > Noviherbaspirillum. Next base: position 259,782 of record CBIHNU010000002.1, read on the forward strand.
CGAGATCGTGCCCGGGCACGCGAACGTGATGTTGCCGCCCTCGATCGTCAAACTCGCGCCGCCCTCGGTGCAAATCTCGATGCGCTTGGCCGCCGCGAAATCAACATGGCTGTTGGCGCTGATCAGCTGCACCAGGTCGCGCGCGGCGAACGTCATCGCATCGCTGTGCGCCTGCAATTGCACATCGCCTTGCCCCGCCACCAGCTGGATGCCGCGGTCGTTCTCGCCGGCGCCGACCGCACCGGCCAGCAGCCCGATCGCCTGCCCGCTGTGGATCGATAACGCCTCGCCGACGGCCATATGCGTATCCCGCCCGCTGCCGACATGCGCGGCTTCGCCGGCGGCCATATGCACGCCATCGCTCGCGGCCACGCCGATGCCGGCTTGCGCCGTCACCACCACC
>CBIHNU010000003.1:0-255646 GCA_966211585.1 uncultured Noviherbaspirillum sp.
CGCCAACGCCAACGCCAACGCCAACGCCAACGCCAACGCCAACGCCAACGCCAACGCCAACGCCAACGCCAACGCCAACGCCAACGCCAACGCCAACGCCAACGCCAACGCCAACGCCAACACCGACACCGACACCGACACCGACATCGACACCGACATCGAGTGCATCGCTACCCGCCGCCGCGACCTGTAGCCTGAGCGGTTTTCAGCAGCAAGTGCTGGACCGGGTGAACCAGGCGCGTGCAAGCAGCCGGATGTGCGGCAGCACGATGTTCAACGCAGTCGCGCCGCTCGCGTGGAATGCGCTGTTGTTCGATGCTGCTGCCGGACACGCGCAGGACATGGCGACCAACAACTATTTCTCGCATGTGAGCCAGGACGGCCGCACGTTCAGCCAGCGCATCAGCGCCGCCGGCTATGCATGGAGTGCGGTCGGCGAAAACATCGCCGCCGGCCAGGCAAGCGTCGATGAGGTGATGAACAGTTGGTTGCAGAGCCCCGGCCACTGCGAAAACATCATGAACGGGAATTACACCGAATTCGCGGTTTCGTGCGCGCGCAATGATGCATCGACCTACAAGCAGTATTGGACGATGGATCTCGGCCGGCCCAAATAGCGCAACGCCGCTCTCCCATAAACGCGGGATTGTTCGTGCCGGCTGCTTTCGCTATAACACCGGCGAGAGCGAATTCAACCTGTCAGGCCGGATTCGCTTTGGAAAAGCCCGCGAAAATGAAAACAGCCTATGAGTTGCTTGGTGTCTCGCATACCGCGACACCAAGCGAAATTGAACACTGCTACCGCTTCTCGCTGAACGCGCATATCGTTGAGTGCGGTAACCGTCGCCTGTCGAAAAGCGAACGTGCGCAGGTGAAGGCGATGCGCGATGCGTATCTGCTGCTCGCATCGCCGTCGCGCCGTCGCGCCTACGATCATCTGCTGGAGCGACGTGCGCAATTGCGCCGCCGCCTGTCTGACGCGAGTGGCATGGCGCTGGCCGTGCTGTCGCTGCTGGCCGGCATGGCACTGATCGGCGGCGCCTGGCCCGTCGTCAGGCAGCCGCAGGCGGACCGCGTGCAGCAGCCGCAACGGCTGTCCGAGGTGGCACGCAGCGATATGTCGGCATCGACCCCAGCTCCTGCTGCCGGCCGCGACACCCGCAAACCGTTCTAACGCTGCTCCAGGTAGTCGTGCATCAGCAGGCCCAGCGTGCGCACGCCGTTTTCGATCTGCGCGCTCCACGCATGGCCGCAGTTGAGTCGCAGGTAATTGCCGAACTTGCCCGACGCGGAAAACAGCGGGCCCGGCATGAACGCGATCCGCTGTTCGATTGCGCGCCGGTGCAGCGCCAAGCTGTCCGCCTGTTCCGGCAGCCGCACCCACAGTACGAAGCCGCCTTGCGGCACTGACATTGAACATTCGGCCGGAAAGAATTCCGATACCGCATCCGCCATCCGCGCGATCCGCTGTGCCAGCGCGCGCCGCATCTTGCGTACCTGGTTGTCGTAACTGCTGCCGGCGACGAAATCGGCCAGCACCGCCTGGAAGAAATGGCTGGTGCCGCCGCTCGACACGTTCTTCAGAAACGCCACCTGCTCCGCATAACGGCCGGCGACGATATAGCCGACGCGCGCGGTCGGGCTGATGATTTTCGAGAACGACGAACACAGCAATACATGGCCGCTGGTATCGTAGGCCTTCACCGGCCAGGGCCGTTCGGCGACGAAGCACAGATCGCCGTACACGTCGTCCTCGATCAGCGGAATCCCGTAGCGCGACACGATCGCCGCCAGCCGTTTCTTGTTCTCGTCCGGCATGATGCAGCCGAGCGGATTGTTCACATTCGGCACCAGTAGGCAGGCCTGCACCAACCCCTCGCGGATCGCCAGTTCCAGCGCATCGACCGACAGCCCGGTCTTCGGATCGGTCGGTATTTCCAGCGCCTTCATGCCGAGGCTTTCGATCAGTTGCAGCAGCACGAAATAGGTCGGCGATTCGATTGCGATCGTGTCGCCCGGTTTCGCGACCGCGCGCAATGCCAGCCCCATCGCTTCGGTGCAGGAATTGGTCGCGATGATTTCCTGCGGATTCAGGCGGCCCCAGTCGAGCGCGCGCCGGATCACCTGGCGCACGAAATTCGGTTCGTTGGTATCGAAGCAGCCGTCCTGCGTCAACAGCTCCGGACTGCGGCGCGCCACGCTGCTCATTGTTTGCTGCATGCGCTTGACCGGCAGCAGCTCGTCCGGCGGCGACGACTGTGCCAGCTGCAGCGTATCGGGCGCCTTGTTGGCGCGCAGCACCTGCATCAGCAGATTGTTGATGCCGACATAGGTCGGCTCCTTCAACTGCTGCGCATCGGATGTCGCCGCGAGGCTGCGCGCGTGATGCCGCACGTAGTAGCCGGCCTGCGGCTTTGCATCGATCAGCCCGCGATCTTCCAGCAGCCGCAAGGCTTGCGTCACCGTGCTGATCGACAGCCGTTTCTGTTGCGACAAATGACGGATCGACGGCAGCCGGTCGCCCGGCGCAAACACGCGGCTCGCGATCAGGCCGCCGAGTTCGTCGGCCAGATGTTCATACAGGTTGATTTGCGCGGACATGACCTGATTGTGCGCGGGAGGCGGCTGCCGACAAAGATACAGTTGCACGGTTTTTCGACCGGTACAGTTTGGCGCCGCTGCAACTGTGACGGTGACAATTTCGATTTGCTGCACCTGTTGCGCCGCGCGCCATCCACGTACGCTGTTACCTCATGAAACGAAAGGAGCGATGCGATGCAACCGAAGATAGTGGCCGCAACACAAAGTCAGGTCGAGTGTGAACTGCACCCCAATCACCCGCTAAGGCTGGTCGGCGCTGCCGGCCGGCGCGTGCAATGCCTGACCGGCGTGGTATGGATTACCGCGTATGGTCAGCCGATCGATGTATTCCTGCGTCCCGGCGATGTGTACGTCGTTCCGAACGGCGGCCTGGTGCTGGCGGAAGCGATCGGCCATTGCCGCATGCGCGTCGATCTGCCGCGCTCCTTTGATTACGGCAATTATCGCAGCGCGGTGCAATTGCTGCGGGGATGGAAGACGGCGCTGGTCAGGCGCAGGCAGCCGGCGGCGAATGCATCCTAACCGCGTGTGCTGTAACAGGTAGGGCGGAAAAGCGCAGCGCCTTCCGCCGTATGAGACAGGTATGTGACGCATGAACAACACGTACGGCGGAAGGCGCTGCGCTTTTCCGCCCTACTTTTTTTAACAGCGACCTCAATCCAGCGTCTGCCGATAGCGCAGCATCGCCACCACGCCCGCTACCAACATGAATAGCGCGATCGGCCACACGTTCGGCATGATTTCCGCGATGCCGTTCCCTTTCAGCATGATGCCGCGCACGATGCGCAAAAAATGCGTCAGCGGCAGCACTTCGCCGATCACCTGTGCCCAGCCCGGCATGCCGCGAAACGGAAACATGAAACCCGACAGCAGTATCGACGGCAGGAAAAAGAAGAAAGTCAACTGCATCGCCTGCAACTGGTTGCGCGCCACCGTCGAAAACGTAAACCCGACCGCCAGATTGGCCGCGATGAATACGATCAGCGCCGCTGACAGCAGCGCCAGGCTGCCGATCATCGGCACCTCGAACAGCCACCAGGCGGCGACCAGGATCACCGTCACCTGCACATAGCCGATCAGGATGTAGGGCATGATCTTGCCGACCATGACTTCCAGCGGTTTCACCGGCGTCGCCAGCAGGTTTTCCATCGTGCCGCGCTCGCGTTCGCGCGTCATCGCCAGCGCCGTCATCATCACCATCGTCATCGTCAGGATCACCCCGATCAGTCCCGGCACGATGTTGTAGCGCGACACGCCTTCCGGGTTGTAGCGGCGCTGTACGCGGAACTCGAACGGCGGATCGCCGCCGCGCAATGCCTGCAGCGGTCCGTACAGATCGTGCGCGAGCGCCTGCTGGCCGAGTGTGCCGAGTGCCGCCAGGGCATTGCCGGCCGCGGCCGGGTCGGTCGCATCGGCTGCCAGCAGCAGTGCCGGCCGTTCGCCGCGCAGCAGCCTGCGCGAAAAATCCGGCGGCACCACCAGCAGGAATTGCACGATGCCTTCATCGAGCAGCCGATTGCCTTCTGCTTCGCTACGTGGCCGCTCGGTTACGCGGAAATAGCCGGAATTCTCCATGCCCGCAATCAGGCTGCGCGAGAATTCGCTGTGATCGGCGGCCACCACCGCCAGCGGCAGATGCTTCGGATCGGTGTTGATCGCATAGCCGAACAGCACTAGTTGCACGATCGGTACCGCAACCATCATCGCGAAGGTCAGCCGGTCGCGCCGGATCTGGCGGAATTCCTTGATCAGGATGGCGAGAAAGCGCGACCAGTTCACGCCAGGCCTCGCAGCGCAGTTGGCGCACTCTGCCCCTCCCCCCTGCAAGGGGGGAGGTTGGGAGGAGGGTAGAGTGCCTCAAGCATCGATTGCCGTCTTATGCCGAAAAATTATCCTGCGACCGCTGCATCAACGCGATGAACACATCTTCCAGCGTGGTGTCCACCGGCGTGATCTGCAGCCCGCTCGAACGATACGGTGCCAGCGCCGCCGACAGCGCATCCCCGGAAGTCGCGCTGACGTGCAGCGTGGCGCCGAATGATGCAACGTTGATCGCCGGGCTTTCGCGCAGCGCATGCGCCACGCGCGCCAGATCCGGCCCCTTGATCTCGACCGTCGTCAGCGCCGCCTGCCGGATCAGCTCATCGCCCGTGCCCTGCGCCAGCAATTTGCCGTAGGCGATATACGCAAGCTGGTGGCAGCGCTCGGCCTCGTCCATGTAATGCGTCGACACCAGCACCGTCAGCCCGGCCGCCGCCAGATCATGCAAGTGGTCCCAGAACTCGCGCCGCGCCTTCGGATCGACGCCGGCGGTCGGCTCGTCCAGCAGCAGCAATTGCGGATCGTGCAGCAGGCAGGCGGCCAGTGCCAGACGCTGCTTCCAACCGCCCGACAGCGCGCCCGCCAACTGTGTGCGGCGGCTGGCGAGGCCGAGCTGCTCCAGCGTCTGCGCCACCTTCTGACTGCGCTGCGGCACTTCATACACGCGCGCGATGAAATCGAGGTTTTCCTCGATGCTCAGATCGTCGTACAGCCCGAAGCGCTGCGTCATGTAGCCGGTGCGGCGCTTGATCTTGCGGCCCTCGCTGCGCAGGTCGTAGCCGAGACAGGTGCCGCTGCCGTCGTCCGGCGTCAGCAGCCCGCATAGCATGCGGATGGTGGTGGTCTTGCCGCTGCCGTTCGGCCCGAGGAAACCATAGATGCGGCCGCGCTCGACCCGCATGTCGACATGGTCGACCACGGTGCGTTCGCCGTAACGCTTGGTCAGGCCGTGCACATCGATGATCGGACCTTCGCTCATTGCGTGGCTTTCGCGACGGTTGCCAGGTGTACTTCCAGCGGTTGGCCCGGATGCAGTCGTACCGCATCCTGAGGCGATGGCCTGGCCTCGACCATGAACACCAGCGTCGCGCGATTCTCCTTGCTGTAAATCAGCGGCGACGTGTATTCCGGTTCGGTTGCAATGAAGCCGATGCGCGCCGCGATCGGTGCATTGCAACCGTCGCAGTGCAGCGTCACGTCCTGCCCGACCTGCAGCTTGCCGAGCAGCGTTTCCGGCACGAAGAAGCGCGCCTTGATGTTCTGCGGCGGCAGCAGCGTGACGATCGGGCTGCCGGCCGGTACGAACTCGCCTTCGCGATACAGCACATCCACCACTTCGCCGGCGGCCGGCATTCGCTGCGTCTTCTGGTCGAGCCGCCATTCGGCTTGCGCGAGCTGCGCCTCGGCCGCCTGCAAGTCCTTCTTCGCCGCCTCGATCTCGTCCGGGCGCGCGCCTTGCTGCGCCACGCGCAACTGCGCGCGCAATTCATTGACACGTCCCTGGTCGCGCTTCAACGCGCTGCGCGTCTCGTCCAGCGTGGCCGGCGAGACGAAATGATCGGCCACCAGTTTCTGCTGCCGCTTCAGGTTATCGCTCGACAATTGCAGCGCCGCCTGTGCCTGCGCCAGTTGCGCGCGCACTGCCGCCACTTCATCCGGGCGCTTGCCCTTTTTCAGATTCGCCAGTTGCGCCTGCGCGCGCTGCGCCTCGAATGCCGCCTGTTCGCGCGCCGCGCGCTCGCTTTCCTGTTCCAGCGCAAACGCCGATGCGTCGCGCGCCACGCGGTCGCCGCGCTGCACCTGCAGCCGCGTCAGCGTGCCGCCAATCGGCGCCGCCAGCCGCACGTATTCCGCCTCCGCGTAGCCGGGAAAATAATCCGCCGGCTTGTCGCCGCAGCCCGCCAGCAGCAGGAACAGGCCGGTTGTCGCGAAGCGTTGCATGAATGTCATTTTGGGCTCCGAAAGCGAAAGGCGGGGGCGGTTCCGCCATTGTACAAAACGCATGTTGCAAGAAAACGATGATGCCTGAAACCGCTCTTGCCCGTCCGGCAATTGCACAAATCCATCAGCGTTGCGCTGCTACAATGGACCGCTTTTGCTCCTCCGGTGTCCCGCATGTCCTTTCCCACACACCACGCCACGCAAGGCATGAATCCTCCGCAGCGCGAAGCCGTCAACTACATGGATGGGCCCTGCCTGGTGCTCGCCGGCGCCGGCTCCGGCAAGACCCGCGTCATCACCACCAAGATCGCGCATCTGATCGAAAACTGCGGCTACGACGCGAAGAACATCGCCGCTGTCACGTTTACCAACAAGGCCGCTCTCGAAATGCAGGAGCGCATCGCCAAGCTGCTGAAGAATCCGAAGGAAGCGAAGAATCTCACCGTCAGCACCTTCCACTCGCTCGGCGTGCAGATCCTGCGGCGCGAAGCGAAAGAACTCGGCCTGAAAGACCGCTTCTCCATCATGGACAGCGACGATTGCTTCTCGCTGGTGCAAGACCTCGCGTGCACAACCGACAAGCAACTGATCCGCCGCATCCAGACCGCGATGTCGCTGTGGAAGAACGGCCTGATCGATCCCGAAGACGCACTCAAGCAAGCGGTCACCGAAGACGAAGCGCAAGCCGCGCGCATCTACCGTAATTACGTCGCCACACTGTCGTCCTACCAGGCAGTCGATTTCGACGACCTGATCCGGCTGCCGGTCGAACTGTTCCGCAACAACGAAGCGGTGCGCGACAAATGGCAGCGCAAGCTGCGCTACCTGCTGGTCGACGAATACCAGGACACCAACACCTGCCAGTACGAACTGGTCAAGTTGCTGGTTACCGGCATCGGCAAGAAGCCGATGTTCACCGCAGTGGGCGACGACGATCAGGCGATCTATGCATGGCGCGGCGCGACCATTGAAAACCTCAAGCAACTGCAGGTCGATTTCCCCGATCTGAAAGTCGTCAAGCTGGAACAGAACTACCGCTCCAGCACACGCATCCTGCAAGCGGCGAACGCGGTCATCGGCAACAACCCGAAACTGTTCGACAAGCAGCTCTGGTCCGAACACGGCCTTGGCGATCCGGTCAAGGTAATGGCGATGCAGGATGACGAACAGGAAGCCGAGCAAGTCGCGATCATGATCTCTGCGCATAAGTTCGAGCGCCGCGCCAAGTTCTCCGACTACGCGATCCTGTATCGCGGCAACCACCAGGCGCGCGTGATCGAACAGGCGCTGCGCAAGGAACGCATCCCGTACACCATCTCCGGCGGCCAGAGCTTTTTCGACCGCGCCGAGATCAAGGACATCGTCAGCTATCTGCGGCTGGTTGCCAACGGCGACGACGACCCTGCGTTCATCCGCGCGGTGACCACGCCGAAGCGCGGTGTTGGCCAGTCCACGTTGGAAGCGCTCGGCGCGTTTGCCGGCCAATGGCAGTGTTCATTGTTCGAAGCCGTGTTCAAGGGCGGCATCGAATCGAAACTCGCCGACCGCCAGCTCGAACCGCTGCGCGAGTTCTGCAACTTCATCAACGGTCTCGAAGCCCGCGCCAGCAAGCGCGGCGAAAACGCCGCCGAACTGCTCGACGAGATGATGAAAGAGATCAATTACGAAGCCTATCTGTACAACACCTTCGACGACCGCCAGGCGCAAAGCAAATGGCAGAACGTGATCGACTTCACCACGTGGCTGAAAGAGAAAGGCACCGGCGGCAAGGACGGCAACGCAGAGGAAAAGAGCCTGCTCGAACTCACGCAAATGGTCGCGCTGATGACGATGCTCGAAGGGCGTGATGAAGAGCCGGACGCGGTGCGGATGTCGACACTGCATGCATCGAAGGGGTTGGAGTTTCCGCACGTGTTCCTGGTTGGCGTGGAGGAGGGCATCCTGCCGCACAAGGGCGATCCGGATGCGCCGATAGAAACGCTCGCCGCGCGCATCGAGGAAGAGAGAAGGCTGATGTACGTCGGCATAACGCGCGCGCAGCGTTCGCTGCATGTGAGCTGGTGCAAGAAGCGGAAGCGGGCGCGTGAAAGTGTGAACTGCGATATGTCGCGGTTCATCAAGGAGATGAAGCTGGACGAGGGGAGTGCGGTGCCGACTGAGGATGAGATGATTTCGCCGAAAGACAGGTTGGCGAATTTGAAGGCGTTGTTGGGGAAGCCGAAGGTGGCTTGACCGAGGGCGTATTACGGACCATGCCGCTGCTGCATTTTGATGTTTCGTTAATACTTGGCAAATTTCGTTGGCATGCTGCACAATTGAGGCATGGGTGCGGGGCTGAGCCGTTTTGACGGCATCAGATTGAACAGCAGGCACCGAGTTGTGCCGACAAGACAAGGCAGGATAAGTCTAGCTGGGTTTTACTAATCATATCGGAGGCTCTGTGAACTTTTTCCCGCACACATCAATCGAAATTCCAAGGCAGAAAAGCGGCCTGATTGCTGCTGACAAAGAATCTCTTAATGAATTTTGGCGACGTGTCGACAGCGAGATTGAAGATGGCCTTTCAGGCTCGATTGGTTGTTACGTCTTCTCCGTACGAGCAGGTAAAGGCACGCTGCCTTGGTACGTTGGCTTGGCCGAAAAGCAGTCTTTCCGAAAAGAGTGCTTCACTAGTCACAAGCTGCTTCATTACAACAATATAGTGGCCGGCAGGAAGGGCACGCCTCTCCTAACATTAATCGCCAAGTACACACCCGGTGAAAAGCTGATCGGCCCCACCGGCAGTGGGCATAGAGACATCCAATTCCTTGAAACGCTACTAATCTCAAGTTGCTTGAGCCGGAACTCAGATTTATGCAACAAGAAAGACACCAAGCTGCTCCGGGAGATGATCGTGTCCGGAATTCTAAACACCCCTCAAGGTAAGGTAGCATCCTCCGTAACCGAGTTCAAGAGTCTCGTCGGAGCATGAAGCCAGGCAGTACCGTCTTGTTCGTCAAGTCTTTAGCCAGCAAGTGTAGGGTGCGCTCTGCGCACCAGTTCAACAAGTAAATTTGTGAATGTTCGGTATTTGGCTTTGAGAGCGGTGCGCAGAGCGCACCCTACGTTTTCTGGCGTGTCGCCGGTGGCTAGGCGGAGGGTATCAAACAAGCTTTGAAATCCCTGTTTTCATTCCGGTTCCGGCCCGGTGATGAAGCCGAGTACGCACACCCCGCATCAAATATTCCAGTGATCCGCGATCGCCGCCACGTGCTGCCGCAGTTCGTCGAACTCCTTCGACAAGCGCAGCGTCAGCGACAGGTAGCCGGCCAGCTGCACCGGCATGTCGCTCGGTATTTGCACTGGCACCGCATTCCGGCGCGGCTGCAAGCGCGCGAGGGTGCCGAACTGCAGTGCGCGCGACACACCGATCAGCATCGCGCCAAGACGATGGTGCTCGCTGCCGAGATAGCGCTGGATGAAGGCCTTGGTCTCGGCGTCGTCCACTTGTGGGCGCGTGGTTGCGAGCACTTCCAGCAAGCTGATGCAGATGCGCAGGCCGTGCTGGATCGCTTCCAGCTGTTCCGTCGACACATCGATCTCCTTGGCGACCCACGGCATCAGCGAACGCAGCTGCACCAGCAGTGAGCCTTGCAACACCAGTGCCTTGCGCAGTTGCGCAATGTCGGGCGGGGCGCCGGTGGCGATGGCGGTGTGCATCTGCGCGCAACCGCGCAGCGCGCGTGCCAGCGTATAGCGCCATGAATACGTCGCATACAGCGGCAAGGCAAACGAGAACAGCAGGGCGATTGCGATCCCGATCAGCACATTGACCGCGCGCCACAAGCCGTCGACGATCGCATTGTCGCCATGGCCTGCAACGATCAGGATGGTGATGGCGGAGAGCAGCGCGACATAGCCGCCCTTGCCGATCGCGTGATACGCGCAGATGCCGCATGCGACCAGGATCAGCAAATAGCTGAGCGCGGGAATCTGGAAATACGATTGCTGCACGATCACCGTCAGCCCGACCGCTGCTCCGATCAGCGTGCCGAGCGCGCGTTCGGCAGCCTTGCGCCGGATATTGCCATGATGCTGCAGACCGCCGATGACGATCAGCACCGTGATGGTGGCCCATTCGCCATGGGGAATGGCGACGCCCGTGGTCACCAGGATGGACACCAGCACCCCGAGCGCGACCCTGCCCGCATGGATCAGCTTGGCACGGCGAAAGCGGCGGGCCGGGTCCAGCAGCGGACGGAATACGCCGCGCAGCAGCAGGCGGGGGCGTGAAAATACCTGGGTCATCATAGGAGAGGCGGCCTCATTTGTTGGCGCTGGGATTCAGTACCCGAGCAGAATAAACGGTGGGTGCCTCTCTTGGCTACGGTCAGATGGCGTCTGGATGACTTATTCAGCGCTGTTTCAAGGCCATTCTCGTGGATGAAGACGCCTGCTTTCCGGAAGTGTGTCGCTATGTCGATCTGAATCCGGTAAGAGCGGCGATAGTGAAACGGCACAGCGGGAACGGTAGGCATTTCCTTACATATGGTAAGTTTTTTCCTTACTTGAAAATCAAGATTTCCCGATAGAAAACTTTCTTGTCGATGGTCATGATGGTTTCTTTCCGTCAGGCAATACACCCGTCGATCTCCGAACGCATGTAATAAAGGATGTCGCTCACTTGGAAATCAGACGAGTGACTCCGTCCTGTCTCCCCAACCCGAATGCATTCTGCTCGTTGACGACGAGTTCATATCGGAGCTGATTGCCGGATGCTGTGCGATCAGGGCGTGAGCCGGATCATGACGGTGGCCGACGGCAACAAGGGACTTGCCGAACTCCAGGGGCCAGGCACCCGACGGACATCATCATTTGCGGCATCAACATGCCGAGCACCAACGGCTTTCAGATGTTGGAAGTGCCGGCGCATCGATATATGCAGTCCATCCTGTGCACGTATTTCATCGGAGGTAGCAAATGAACTTATCGAACATGAAAATCAGTGTCCGTCTCGGCTTCGGCTTCGCGTCGGTGCTGGGCTTGCTGGCGCTGCTGACCGGCGTCGGCCTCTGGTGTCTGCAGACTGCAGGAGGAATCACCAGTCACATGATAGAGCACACCCTGGTGAAGGAGCGCCTGGTGACGGAATGGCGTCATTCCACGCACGTCAACGGCGTGCGCACCATCGCAGTCGCCGACAATTCCGACCCAGCCGAACAGCAACACCTGGAACCGCAGATCAAGGCCACCAGCCGGCGCATCTCCGAAATACAGAAGAAGCTGGATGCGATGTCCAAGGACGCCGAGGAAACACGGCTGTACGCCGATGTCGCGCAAAAGCGGACCACTTATCTCAACGCCCGCAACGCAGTCTTCAATCAGAAGAAGGAGGGCAATGAAGAAGAAGCGAAGAAGCTTGCCGAGACGCTGCTGGAGCCGGCGCTTGCCACGTATGTCGACAGTATCCAGAAGCTGACCGACCATGCCGGCGCGGCGATCGCGCAGGCATCGGACAATGTGGTTAACAACTACCGGACCGGACAAATGATCTTGCTGGCCCTGGGCTTGCTGGCGTTGCTGGTCGGGGCCGGGTTTGCCTGGCGCATCGGGCGTTCGATCACGCGGCCGCTGGCGCGGGCAGTGCAGATCGCGCAGACCGTCGCCGCCGGCGATCTGACCAGCCGCATTGAGGTGCGGGGGCGCGACGAGGCAGGCCAGTTGCTGCAGGCATTGAAAGAGATGAACGAAAGCCTAGTGCGCATCGTTTCCGAAGTGCGCAACGGTACCGAAACCATCGCTGCTGCCTCCAGCCAGATCGCTGGCGGCAATCTCGATCTGTCCTCACGCACCGAGCAGCAAGCCAGTTCGCTGGAAGAGACCGCGTCGTCGATGGAAGAACTGATGAGTACCGTCAAGCAGAATGCCGGCAACGCGTACCAGGCCGATCAGTTGGCGACAGCGGCATCGGCAGTGGCGGGCAAGGGCGGCGAAGTGGTATCGCAGGTGGTGGAAACCATGGAGTCGATCAATGCGTCGGCGAAGAAGATCGCCGACATCATCGGCGTCATCGACGGCATCGCGTTCCAGACCAATATCTTGGCCTTGAACGCGGCGGTGGAGGCGGCGCGCGCCGGCGAGCAGGGCCGCGGCTTCGCAGTGGTCGCATCCGAAGTGCGCAACCTGGCGCAACGCTCGGCGGCGGCGGCAAAGGAGATCAAGACGCTGATCGGCGATTCGGTGGAAAAGGTCGACAGCGGTGCCCGCCTGGTCGATCAGGCCGGGGCGACGATGAACGAGATTGTCGACAGCATCCGGCGCGTGACGGCAATCGTCGCGGAAATCAGCACCGCCAGCCAGGAACAGACTTCCGGCATCGAGCAGATCAACGTGGCGATCACGCAAATGGATCAGGTCACGCAGCAGAATGCGTCGCTGGTGGAAGAAGCGGCCGCTGCTTCCAGCGCGCTGCAAGATCAGGCAGACAAGCTGGCGCAGTCAGTGAGCGTGTTCAAGCTTGGCGGCACGACGCAGGCCAGGCTGCATGTGGTGCCGGCGACGACGAAGATCTTGCCATCCGCCGTCGGCGTTCTGCCCGGAATGGCGGCGCATTTGCGATAGCCTCACAGCCTGTACTTGGAGTCTATCTCAGCCTACTGAGCTACTGAGACAGGCTCTTGAGGCTGGAGAAGGACGACCGGGCGCGCCAAATCGCCCATCGTGAATTGGTGAAAGAGCCGATGTCTCTATTTGCGGGGACGGCTCAGGGACAGTACCAAATTCATATTTCCGGTAAAGCAGGCCATAAGCAGAGCGAGATAGTTTGCATGCCCTCCATCGACCGCGAGCTCAACGTCCTTGGACAACAGAACGGCCGAATCATGCAAACGACTCACGCCGGCGATCCTTTCCCCCGATATTTCCCCGTCTTTGCCCGACCTTGGCGTGGTGCAGAAAGCGCCGATGCCTAAAAAGCACCGCGTTATGCGATGCGTTGCCTGGTGTGGGACCGGAAGAAGGCAAAAAGCCGCGTTTTCAAGTCGTGGCGAGTGCTTTCATGAGGCGGATCGGTGCCAAAACAGCATGCGACAGGGCAGGCCGGATTTTGTATAGTTTCTCTACCTTATACGCACCTATAAGCGTCAGAAGAAAGGGGAGCCGGCAATGGAATCGAAATGGATCGAAGATTTTCTTTCGGTGGCGGAAACGCTGAATTTCAGCCGTTCGGCAAAGCTTCGGAACATGACGCAGCCCGCGTTCTCCAGAAGGATCAAGGCCCTGGAGCACTGGTTGGGCGCAGAACTGTTCGATCGCGCGGTTTACCCCACCCGGCTGACTTCCGCCGGCGAGACCTTTCTCGGGCACGCAAAAGAGATGCTGGCGCAGGCGATTTACACGAGATCGGTGCTCCGAGGGCAGACGGCGGATGTGCAGTCCCAGGTCACGTTTGCCATGCCGCACACGTTGTCGCTTACCTACTTTCCTCAATGGCTGAGCGGGGTGGAGCAAACGATGGGGATGGCGACAGTGCGTCTGATGGCAGGTAACGTTCTTGATTCCGTCATGGAACTGGTTGACGGAAACTGCGATCTGCTGATTTGCTACCACCATGCTTTTCAGTCCGTTGAACTCGACAGCCAGCGCTATGAAATGCTGAAGATCGGGACGGAGTTCATCCGGCCCTACGCAAAGACGGATGCTTCGGGAAAGCCACTCTATTCACTGCCGGGAACGGCAAACAAGCCCATACCGTTTTTATCCTATTCGCCCAGCACTTCGCTTGGGCGGATCATCGAGAGGCTCTTGAGCGAGGGGCCGTCTCGCGTGCATCTCTTTCGTCGTTTCGAGGGCGATCTCGCCGAGGGCTTGAAAATGATGACCATTCATGGACATGGCGTCGCATGGCTTCCGGAAAGCGCGGTACGCGCGGAAGTCCAGCAAGGCAAGCTGACGGTAGCCGCAGACGTGCCGCGTGGCGGAGAAGAGCTCGGCCCGGAGACCTGGTGCGGCGAGATGGATATCCGGATCTATCGCGACCGTGAAAGCACGAAGCCGGCAGTCATGCGTCTCTGGAATCACCTGTCACGTAATCACTCCTAGGGTTATCAATGCATATCTGTGTGTTAGGCGCCGGCGTTGCCGGCGTGACGGCCTCCTATTGTCTTTTGAAAAAGGGGTACGAAGTCACGCTGGTCGATGCAAGGGAAGGTCCCGGGAAAGGAGCGAGCTTTGGAAACGGCGCCCAGCTCAGCTATTCCTACGTCGCCCCTCTGGCCGATCCGTCCATCTGGAAAAAGTGGCCGCACTACCTGTTCAGCCGCCGGTCACCTCTGACCTTGAAGCCGAGCACCGACACGGCGCAGTGGCGGTGGCTGTTTGCCTTCCTGGCCGCATGCAGGGCGGACCGTGCAAGGCAAACGACGATAGATCTGTTGCAACTGGCTTTTTTCAGCAAGCAAACGCTTTCGCAACTCATCGAGGCAGTGCCGATCGATTTTCATCATCGGACTGCGGGCAAGTTGGTGATGCTGTCGGATAAGGCCTCCCTTGAAGCGGCACGCGGGCAGGTCGCATTCCAGGCCGAGTATGGATGTCGGCAGCGTATCCTCGACACACAGGAATGTTTCGAGGTCGAGCCGTCGCTCGCCGGCGCCCGGAGGAACTGGGTAGGAGGGATCTATACGGAAGACGAGGAAGTCGGAGATTGCGCCCTTTTTTGCCAAGGTCTGGTTTCGAAGATGAAGGAACGCCCAGCCTTCCGCTTTTTGCCTTTCACAAGAGTCATGAACCCGGTTGTAAAAAACGGGCGCATGCATGCGATCGACGCCGAAGGCGGACGCATCGACGCCGATGCGTTTGTGCTTGCGATGGGCGTGGAAAGTGCTGACTTCGCGCGGCAGCTGAAGTTCTCGTTACCTGTCTACCCGCTCAAGGGCTACAGCATCACTGTGCCGATCCGGAATGCCTGCAACGTTGCGGCACCGAGCATCTCGATCACCGATCTTTCCAGAAAAGTCGTGTTCGCCCGCGTCGGCAACCACCTTCGGGTAGCTGGCCGGGTGGAATTGGTGGGGCTTGAGGGCCGCATCTCCGATCAGGCGATTCGCGAACTCAAGACGAGTGCGGGTGACCTGTTCCCCCAGGGCCTCGATCTTTCCGACACAGCCGGACTTTCGCCATGGGCAGGATTCCGGCCGGCCACCCCTACCGGGCTACCGCTCATCGGCCCGTCGCCGGTAAGTGGCTTGTTCCTCAATGTCGGACACGGAAGCCTGGGCTGGACACTCGCGTGCGGCAGCGCCGCCTTGCTGGCCGAGCAGATCGGAGGCGGCACGCCGCCGATCAACCCTGCTCCCTATCTTTTCAGGGCGTAAGTGATGGAAGGCTTTACGAATACGAGATTGATGGCAAACGAACGGGTTGCCGGGTCGATGCCGATGAGGAGAATGATTTGAAGACCACTGCAGGAACCCGAGTCGGTTGCATGCTGGTTTGGCTGCTCACGATGCTCCCGCCCGTGTTTGCCGGCGAAACCTTGGACCGGATCGCGAAAACGGGGAAGGTCGTTCTCACCAACCGGGAGGCTTCCATTCCGTTCTCATACGTCGTCGATGGGCAACCGGTCGGCTATTCGGTCGACATTTGCCTGCGTCTTGTCGCGGCAATCAGGACAGCAATCAGGCAGCCGGATCTCAAGGTCGAATTTTTCCAGGTGACCTCCGCAACCCGCATTCCCGCCATTACCGAAGGGAAGGCCGATCTCGAATGCGGTTCGACCACCAATAACGCGGAGCGGAGAAAGCAGGTCGGTTTCACTATCGCGCACTTCATCGCAGGCGCCCGCATGCTGGTCCGCGCCGATTCCGGAATAAAGAACTGGGTGGATCTGCGCGGGAAGACGATCGTGACGACCAGGGGAACGACGAATGCGAAATCCATCGCGGAACGCAATGACGTGCGCAGCCTGAACATCAGGCTGGTCGAGGCAGAGGACCATTCCCGATCCTTTGCAATGGTCGAGAACAGAAGTGCCGATGCCTTTGCCATGGACGACGTCCTGCTGTTCGGGCTGCGGGCCGCAGCCTCCAGGCCCGCGGACTACGCCGTGGTCGGCGATCTTCTGTCCGTAGAGCCCTACGCCGTCATGTTTTCGAAAAAAGATGCGGGATTGAAGGCGATAGCGGACAAGGAAATGGCTCGCCTCATCGACAGCGGAGAGCTGCACAAACTCTATGACAAATGGTTCATGCAGCCCATACCGCCGAAAAACACGAACCTGGCGATGCCCATGAGCGGGCTGCTGCGCGAATCGTTTCGCTACCCCTCCGACAAGGTCGCGGATTAGTTGTGCGAAAAGGCATCACATGCATCGGAACGGGAAGGCAGGACGAACGTAGCTTCGAAGACTTGTTGCAAATGTAAAACGTGAAGGAGAGAGGAAAGATAGAGAGATCAAGAGTGTAGTTGAGGGGAAAAAGGATTCATCAAATTCGAATGCAATTTAAGGAGAAGAGATCATGAAACTATCAAAATCGGTTGTAGCGTTGTTCGCCGCTGGATTCGTCATCACCGGGGCCTACGCCCAAGAGAAAGGCACGCTCAAGAAAATCAAGGACAGCGGCACGATCACGCTTGGCGTTCGAGATTCCTCGATCCCGTTTTCCTACCTCGACGACAAGCAGTCGTATCAAGGGTATTCGGTCGATTTGTGCATGAAAGTGGTGGCGGCGGTGCAGAAGCACCTCGGGCTGGGTTCACTCAACGTCAAGATGAATCCGGTCACATCCGCGACACGGATTCCGCTCATGGCAAACGGTACGATCGATCTTGAATGCGGCTCCACCACCAACAATCTCGAACGCCAAAAGCAGGTTGCATTTGCGCCGACGACGTTTGTGACGGCCAATCGCCTTCTGGCCAAGAAGTCGTCCGGCATCAAGACGCTGGACGACATGAAAGGAAAGACGATCGTGTCGACATCGGGCACGTCGAACATCAAGCAGATCACCGCGTTGAACACTGAACGAAACCTGGGGATGAACATACAGGCGGCGAAAGACCACGCCGAAGCTTTCCTGATGGTGGAGACGGGACGTGCGGTGGCGTTTGCGATGGACGACATTCTTCTGGCCTCGCTCGCAGGCAGCTCCAAGTCCCCGACCGACTATGGCATTACGAATGAGGCACTGTCGGTTGAGCCTTATGCGCTGATGTTGCGGCGCGGCGACCCCGAATTCAAAAAGGTCGTGGACAACGCCATTGTTGCGCTCTTCAAGTCGGGTGAAATCAACCGGATTTACCACAAGTGGTTTCAATCGCCGATTCCGCCGAAAGGAATCAACCTGAACGTTCCCATGAGCGACGCCCTCAAGAATGCGATCGCCAAGCCAACGGATTCGGGAGACCCGGTTTCCTACGCGATGAAGTAACAAGCCGCGTGACGAACGGCGCGATCCGTTTGCGTCGCATCCGGTGCGTTGGACAATGAAATTCCTCCTGCCAGATCCGGCAGGAGGGCGTCCAGTGTGCGCATCGGCTGCACTGATTTCTTTTCGTTTTTTTACCCTGGATGGGGTGTCCTATGAATTACAACTGGAACTGGCGCATTTTCTGGGAACGTTCTCCCGATGCCGTCGGAACATATATGGATACATTGTTGTCCGGGCTCGGCTGGACTTTGCTGACGGCGCTCAGTGCGTGGCTGATGGCTCTCGTTCTCGGCGCATTGATAGGCACCGTCCGCACGCTGCCGAACCGGAACGCCGTTCGCTGCGCCAACGCCTACATCGAGCTGTTCCGCAACATTCCGCTCCTTGTGCAAATGTTCCTTTGGTACTTCGTTCTTCCAGAGATCGTTCCGGAGACGATGGGGAACTGGCTGAAGTCGCTTTCAAACGCATCATTCATTACGGCGGTCATTTGCCTTGGCTTTTTTACTTCCGCACGGGTGGCTGTCCAGGTATCCGCGGGGATCGGCTCTCTTTCACGCGGCCAGAAAATGGCGAGCCAGGCGTTGGGATTGACGCTCTTTCAAACATATCGTTTCGTGCTGTTGCCGATGGCTTTCCGGATGATCATCCCGCCGCTTACCAGCGAGTTCCTGAACGTGATCAAGAACAGCGCCGTCGCACTCACCATCGGCTTGATGGAGCTGACCGCCCGGGCAAGATCGATGCAGGAATTCTCCTTCCAGGTGTTTGAAGCCTTTACTGCGGCGACTCTCATGTACCTGGCCGTCAATATCGTCGTGGTGAACCTCATGCGGCTTATCGAGCAGAAGCTTGCCGTACCTGGATTTATCGCGGCTGGAACAGGAGGGAAGTGAGCATGTTGAACTTCGATTTCGACGTGATACAGCGGTCGTGGGTATACCTGTTTCAAACCGGCATGGCCTTTACCCTTCAGCTGACCGTGTACGCGATGTTCGGCGGCATCGTACTTGGCACCCTGCTCGCCATGATGCGATTGTCCGGCAACGCAATCGTTTCAAAATTCGCCGGAGGATACGTCAACGGAATCCGGTCCGTTCCCCTGGTTCTGGTCATATTCTGGTTTTACTTCCTGATGCCCTACCTGGGCGCATGGGTGATCGGAGCAAAGCAACCGATCGAGGTCGGCGCATTCACGTCGTCGCTGGTGACATTCATCCTTTTCGAGGCGGCCTACTATTGCGAGATCATGCGCGCCGGTATCCAATCCATACCGCGAGGGCAAGTCTCGGCAGGATATGCGCTCGGCATGAATTATTGGCAGACCATGCGGCACATCGTCTTGCCTCAGGCTTTCAGGAACATGCTTCCCGTGCTGCTCACGCAGACCATCGTTCTGTTCCAGGATGTGTCACTGGTCTATGTTCTTTCGATCACCGACTTCGTCGGCGCGGCATCCAAGATTGCACAACGGGACGGACGTCTGATTGAAATGTATCTGTTCGTCGCTGCGGTTTATTTTTCGATGTGCTTCGGCTTCTCTTTGCTGGCGAAACGGTTGCAACAAAACATGGCCATCGTCCGGTGAGCCGGCTGGCACGGTACATATGAAAACAACTAACGGGATTTTCAGGAGAAAAGGATGATTCAAATTGAGAACGTGAGCAAATGGTACGGGACATTCCAGGTACTGAGGAACTGCTCCACCAGGATTGCGAAGGGAGACGTGATGGTCGTGTGCGGACCTTCCGGATCCGGCAAGTCGACACTCATCAAGACGGTCAACGGTTTGGAGCCGTTCCAGCAGGGACAGATATCGGTTAACAAGGTGTCGGTGGGCGACGCCAAAACAAACCTGCCCGAACTCCGGGCGCACATTGGAATGGTTTTTCAGAACTTCGAGCTTTTTCCACACCTTTCGATTCGTCAGAACCTGACGCTGGCGCAAGTGAAAGTGCTTGGGCGCAGCAAGGATGAGGCGATGGAGCGCGGCCTGAAATACCTCGACCGCGTCGGCCTCCTCGCGCATCAGGACAAGTTTCCAGGGCAACTCTCCGGAGGGCAGCAGCAGCGGGTTGCGATTGCGCGGGCGCTGTCCATGGATCCCATCGCCATGCTGTTCGATGAGCCGACTTCTGCGCTGGACCCCGAGATGATCAACGAGGTGTTGGATGTCATGGTCGGTCTCGCCCAGGACGGGATGACCATGATGGTGGTCACGCATGAAATGGGGTTTGCCAAGCGGGTGGCCAACCGGATTGTCTTCATGGACAAGGGCGCTATCGTCGATGACTGCGGGAAGGAGGAGTTTTTTGGTTCTCCCCCTTCCGATCGCGCGCGGGATTTCCTGGCCAAGATTATTCACTGAAAAAAGATGGAGCGAGTATGAACGAGATTCGGCGAAGCCAC
This sequence comes from uncultured Noviherbaspirillum sp., assembly GCA_966211585.1. Classification (GTDB taxonomy): domain Bacteria; phylum Pseudomonadota; class Gammaproteobacteria; order Burkholderiales; family Burkholderiaceae_D; genus Noviherbaspirillum. The sequence goes on from CBIHNU010000003.1 coordinate 20,181, forward strand.
GTCGGGAAACGATTGTCCGAAGTTGCGGAGTACCAAGGGGTGTTATACCTGGCCGGACAAGTCGCCGACGATGTGAACCTGGACATCAGGGGGCAGACGGCGCAGGTGCTGGCTTCCGTTGATCGGTTGCTGGAAGAACACGGGAGCGACAAGACGAAGATCCTGCAATGCCTGATTTATATCTCCGACATGGCGATGTTCAAGCAAATGAATGAAGTGTGGGATGCCTGGGTTCCCGCAGGCGATGCGCCGCCCCGTGCCACTGTGGAGGCGCGGCTCGCCTCTCCAAAGAAACTCATTGAGGTCGTGGTAATGGCAGCCGGGAGGCAAGAGCAGAATAGCGCAGCTTTTGCGATCCAGTTGAATACACAGCCGGCCGATTGATCAGTCATGGCAGAACGAACCACCGATTGGACCGTATTTTGTGACGAGCGAATCCACGCGCAGCGCCATGCTGGATAAGCGGCACGTGCTTCTCGTTCGATACAACACGAGGTCTCCTCCAGCTGCATTTTGGGCTGGCCTTTGCTCGCGATTGAAAAGTCGCGAGCTTTTTTTACCCAGCCACTTTGCAAGATCCTTCCGTTGATTCGAACGGTGATCCATCGGTCCCGAAGCCTGACTCCATCTACACGAATTCGATGCGCGCTTAAGATGCGGTGTCGTCATCGCGGTTGCGCTTTGTGATTGTGACGGAAGCCTCCTCGGTTACTGCTTCTTGGTCGTCCAGAGCAGAGGAAGGCGGCACAGAGGACAGTGCCGTCAGATAGTTTTCGCGCCACCAGCTCAGGTTCTCGGTTTCCACATTGTTCAGGAGCGCGGCATGTCTCCTTTGGCGCTCCTCCAGCGGCATGGTCAGTGCGCTTTCATATGCCTTGGCAATGGCGGCACGATCGTTTGGTTCCACCAAAAGCGATTCATGGAGTTGAGACGCGGCTCCCGCTTTCGTGGACAGCACCAGAACGCCCGGGTCTTCCGGCGTCTGCACAGCGACGTATTCTTTGGCCACGAGATTCATTCCATCGGCCACAGGCGTCACCACGCCCACCCGGCTTAGACGATACAACGCCGGCAAGGCGTTGCGGTCCACCGACTCGTTAAAGTACATCACGGGTTTCCACGTATCCGTTCCAAACTGGTCGTTGATTTCCTCCACCAGTTTCCCGGTCTTCTCGCTCAACCTGTCATAGGCAGGCACACCTTTCCGTGTCGGGGCTGCGACCTGGACAAGTGTTACCTGGTTCAGCATCTCGGGGTGGGTCTCAAGCATTTCGCGAAAGGCCTTGAGGCGCTTGGGAACACCTTTACTGTAGTCCAATCGATCAACGCCGATCATCAGCATGCGCTTGCCGGATTCGGTGCGTACTTTATCCAGGACGGCTTGGGATTCGGGGCCTGGTTTGAGTGCCTGGAAGCTCTCGACGTTGATACCGATAGGGAAGTTCTGCACGGTGGATTTCTTGCCGAAAGCATCCATGCGAGAACCGGCAAGCCGCTGCCCGGCCCCCTCGATCTCCACGTACTTGCCAAGATTTTCCACGTCCTTGGCGCTCTGCATGCCGATGAGGTCATACGAGAACAGGGACTCCATTAATTGCTTGTGCTGAGGGATTTGCTTGATGACGTCAGGCGATGGCAGCGGAATATGGTTGAAGAAGCCAATCCGCTGCTTGCAGCCCAGCGCACGCAGTTCCTGCGCAAGCGGAATAAGATGGTAATCGTGAATCCACAGGACATCGTTCTCCTTCAGCATGGGGGCCAACTCGGACGCGAAGATCTTGTTGACCTGTGCATAAGCCTCGAAGTACGCCGGATTCAAATCCGCCAATTTCACTTTCTCATGGAAGATCGGCCAAAGCACCGAGTTTGAGAAACCCGCATAGTAGTTGTCATGATGTTGCTGACTCAGATCGATTTTGGCGAGCGTCGGGCATTCATCTTGAGGGAGCCCCCGGCATTCAAACGGCTCCGTTCGAACGCTCTTCGGACCCGGCGCGTCGCTCGTCTTGTTGCTCCAGCCAAACCACAAGTCGTTCTTGCGCATGACTTCACCCAATGCGACGGCTAGTCCACCTGCAGCAGGTTTCTTCTGGTCGACCACCCGATTCGATACAACGACCAATCTTCCCTGTGCGTCGGCCACGTCTGGCGCCTCGGAGTTGGATGCCTTTCCCGTTGTTCTTTCGTATTGCAAAACGGGTTCCACGAACGCTTGCGAAGACGTTGGCAATTGATTCTGAAAATCTCGAAGAAGCTGGTTTGCCAATGCCGGGCGCTGTTGATTGGGTAAATCTTGCAGCCGCAGCCTTTCCGGCGAGGACTGCGCATTATTTTCATCGGCATTTGAATCTGATCCGCCGATCGGCCTTTCCGACTCAACTTGTTGGGCTGAGGTCGCAAATGCGTCATGTCGTGGAGATGACGCGGAAGAAGATATGGGCTTAGTCATAGCAATGGGGAAACTGAAAAGCCGAGCGGGCTGCCATGCCGGGAATGGCCCAGTATGTGCTGACGCTGGTTGCCAAATCGGGTATCAGTTACTTCAATTAAACCAATACATGCTGCACGACAATTGTCGTTCTACATGAGTGATTTTGGTGCTACGAACAGTTCCCTGGTTGAAGAAAACTTCTTCAGTCTCGCGTGTTGGAGAATGAGAAGTCAGCTCTGCATGGCACGGATTCAGAGTCCGGAAGAAATCGTGGATGGCGGCACCGCAGTATCAATCATGGGACAGCATGCGGATGGCACAGCGTCCTCCGGTGCGATCTCGCATCAGAGGCGCTGTCGATCGATGAAACGGCGATTGCATGGCATTTGCTCCCGCATTCATATGGAACAGCTATCCGGTCCGCAGCCGAGCTCCGCTACCGCACTTGCAGGTGGCGCGATCTCGTCCGGCAGCTTGGTTCTCAGCCAGTCCTGCAGCGCCTGTGGACGGCCGAGGAAAGCGATTGTGTCGAGCAAGGTGAGCCGGCCGTCGTGTTCGAGCGCGAAGCTGGGGAAACCCCGGGCGCCAATACGGTTCATCAGCCGGCGCGTCTCGGCGATGTGCAAATGCACCTCCTCGCCATCCGCCTCGTTCAGTGCCTGCTCGAAGGCCACAGCATCCAGTCCGATCGCGCCTGCCGTCTCGACGAGCACATCGCGGTCGGCAATGCGCCGGCCTTCGACATAATGCGCGGTTTGCAGGCGGGAGATCATGTCCAGGCCGCGACCGGCGCGCTTTTCGGCGGCCAGCATGGCAGCGATCGGTGGCCCGGAATCGAACACCGCCGACGTGTCGTGCAGCAGTCCCGTGAAGTAGGCTGCGCCGAAAGGCTGGCCGGTCATCTGCGCGATGCGTCGGTCGTGCGGCATCACATAATCCCGCAACTGGGGCGTGACCGGTTGGCGGCGGTCGCCCGCCATCATGCCGCCGCCATGGGCACGAACCGGCAGCACGGCGTACGCGGCCTTCACGAGCGGCGCGGCGCCGTAGCACCAGCCGCAGAACGGATCATAGATGTAGTGCAATGTTGTAGTGCCCATGACTTTACCTTTCGTTCTAAAGACCTACCACTGCATCTCGCCTTTGTTGACCTTGGCGCCGATATCCAGGGCGATCCCCAGGCCGGCTTGCGGATAGGCTTTCGTCATCGCCTCGATGAGTGCGGCGGCGTTCTTCGTCTTGGCGGATTCGGCATCGAAACGCTGCAGGTAGTCGCGCGTGTAGGCGATGCTGCCGGCGTCGAGTGCGGTGCCCGCGGCCATGTGTCCCGGCACGACTGTTGCCGGCTTCAGCGCCTGCATCTCGTCGAGCTGCGCGAACCAGGCCTTGTGTTCGCTCGGCTTTTGCGTATCGGCGGTCCATACGTGCAGGTTGCCGAACACCGCGATATTCCCGACGATGGCCTTGATCGATGGAATCCACATATAAGGGCGGTGCGCCAGCTCGCCGCTGGTACCGCGCACTTCGATGGTTTCGCCGTCCACCGTCAGCGTCGTGCCCTTGAGTTCGTCCGGCACGATGGGCCGCTGCGGCGCATTGGCACCCATCTTCGGCCCCCAGAAAGCGAGCTTGCCGGCCAGCTTGGCCTGGATTTTTTCGCGCACCGCCGGCGTGGTCAGCACCTGTGCCTGCGGGAACAGGCTCTTCAGCGTTTCGGCGCCGAAGTAGTAATCCGGGTCGGCGTTGCTGATGAAGATGGTCTTGAGCGTCTTGCCTGTATCGAGCACGTTGGCGGCGATGCGCAGGGCGTCGGCGCGGGTAAAGCCGCTGTCGATCACCAGCGCTTCAGTCTTGCCGCTGACGACCACGGCGTTGACGTGGAAGCTGCCGGCATCGGCGTTATAGACCTTCAGGGTCAGCGGCGCGGCAGCCTGTGCGGCAGCATCGCCCGCGGCAACGATACCGAGCATCAGGGCGGGAATCACGAGACGGGTAATCTTGATAGGTGAAAACATGGCGATCTCCTGGAGTGAAATGGTTGCGAAGCAAGGCATACTTTATTTCCTCCATTCGAGTAGATAAACTGCCATTATTGAAAATAATTTTTGCATGGATCGATGGAATGGAGTACTTGGATGGACCGATATGGATCGCTTGACCGCCGCCCGCGTATTCATTGAGGTCGCCGAGCGTGGCAGCCTCACCCACGCCGCCGAGCGTCTGGAAATGTCGCCGGCGATGGTCAGCCGCTACCTGGCAGCCATGGAAAGCTGGGTGGATGCGCGGCTGCTGCATCGCACTACCAGGCGCATAGCCCTGACGGATGCCGGGCAGGCGGTGCTGTCGTCATGCCAGCAATTGCTGGAACTGGCGGAGGACGTGCAACACCTTGCCGGCAACCGCAACCGGGAGCCGGAAGGCAAGCTGCGCGTTGCCACCTCCTCTTCGTTCGCCGAAGCGCAGTTGACCACGGCTATCGTGGATTTCCAGCGTTTGCATGCACGTGTACAAGTCGAGTTGCTGGTGGCCGACCGGGCGGTGAATTTGGTCGAGGACCGTATCGACCTCGCGGTACGGCTCACGAACACGCTCGATCCGACCGTCGTCGCGCGGCCGCTGGCGCAATGCCGCTCGGTACTGTGCGCGACGCCCGAATACCTCGCGCGACACGGCCGGCCGGCCGGCATCGAGGAATTGAAGACGCACCGCTTCATTACGCACGCCTTCGGCGCCGGCACGCAGTACCGCTTCCGGCATCACGGCGACACGGTCGAGGTGCCGGTGAACGGCACGTTATTCACCAATGAAACCGCAGTCCTGCGCCGTGCGGTCCTGGCCGGCGCCGGACTGGGCATGCTGCCCACCTATTACGTCGGGGACGATCTGCGCCGCGGCACGCTGGTGCGCATCCTGCCTGATCATGAGCCGGAGCCATTGGGCATACACGCGGTGTACCTGTCGCGCCGGCATCGGCCGCTAGCGCTGCAACTATTGCTGGAGTTTCTGGCGCAGCGCTTCGGTAGCGATGTTGCACCGTGGGACAAGGATCTGCCGCAAACCTGAACTAGTGCTCCGAGGAAGCGGCGCCGCAGATCCTGTCAGATCGGACCGTCCGCGATGACGATCCGGTTGCGCCCGTCCTGCTTCGCCCGGTATAGCGCCTTGTCCGCGCGGCGGAAGGTCTGTTCCGCAGTCTCATTCAGATGAAATGACGCAACGCCGATGGACGTCGTCAGCGCGATGCCGGGGGTGAGCGCCGCCCATGGATATGCCAGTACCGCTTCACGAATGCGGCCGAGCGATGCCGTCGCGCCGTCGCCTGCGGCCCCTTTCAGTATCAGCACGAATTCGTCGCCGCCATACCGCGCCACGTAATCGACGTCGCGCATCGTCTGCCGGATGAGTTGCGCAAATACGCGAATCACTTCATCGCCGACGATATGGCCCAGCCGGTCGTTGACCTCCTTGAAATTGTCGAGATCGAACACGGCAATGCTGGAGGGCAGGCCCGAACGATGGAAGTTCCGGTGCTCCAGCCCCAGATGGAAATTCAGGTCGCGCCGATTCCCGATCCCGGTCAATTCATCGTGCGCCGCCAGGTCCTTCAGCTTTTGCATCGCGGATTCGAGTTCGGCCGTGCGCTGGGCCACCAGCTTTTCCAGCGAGTCCTTGTATTGCTGCAGCTCCAGCTCCTGGCGCTTGCGCGCGGTGACGTCGCGCGCGATCGCAACCAGCAGGATTTCATCGTCCATCCGGAACGAAGCGAGCGACGCTTCGACGTCGAAAACGTCGCCGTTTCGCCCCCGGAACTGGGTTTCCAGCGACATGGAGTCCACCACCTGCAGCCGCTCGGCGATTGCAGTCCGGTGATGCGGATGCACCCAGAGGTCGATGCTCGCGGAGGTTTGTCCGACCACTTCTTCGCGCGTATAGCCGATCAGGCGTTCGAACCCGGGATTGACGTCGATGAAGACGCCCGTCAGCAGATTCGAGAAAGTCGCATAGTCGGGTGTCGCGCGGAATACCCGGCGGTATTTATCGATCTCCGCCGATGCGCTTCGGTATTGCGCAGCCTCGTCTTTCACACCGTCTCCGTGGAGAAAATCGGCACAAGAGTTGTGCCATGGAAACAATGCTACCTCAATTGCGCATTCGCATGGGGAGCCCGGATGGGAGAGCGGGCATCGGAGCAACATATGTTGCGCGCTGCGGCACATCCTGGAAGGCAACAGGACCCGGCTCGATTTATTCTTATCCAGACGCATGGCGCTATTCCCGTGTGTCTGCCATGCATCGTTGAATGCGCGCATCGGCCGTGAGAACGATCGCAACTGCGACGCGGCTTACCCGATATCTGCTGCCGCAAATGCGTCGATCGCTTCCGTCAGTTGGCCCGGACGTGAAAAGTATGCCGAGTGACTGGCATCGATGCTCGACACCGAGACGCACGGCGACGCGGCAACCATCTTCCGCTGCAGAGTGATCGATACGGCTTTGTCCTGAAGCAGTTCGATGTAGTGCCGGGGAACGGATGCGTAGCGTTCCGGCGTGAGCCGCAGACGGGTCAGTGCCGGCAGCGACGGTTCGGCCGTGAGCAGTGTCCTGGCAAGCGCCACATCGGCGTCGGAACAATCGGCATAGAGCGCCGGACGGTAGGCTTGTTCGCTCAGGCTATCGATCAATTGCCACTTGTTGATGCGAATGCTCGGCGGGACCAGGGAGTCTTTATCCATTCTGAAAAAGTCGGCCACGCGCTCGCCGTTGCGCAGCATATAGGCCGCCAGATACACCAGCTTGCGTACCTTCTGTGGACGCATTTCAGCAACCGTGGAAGCGATGATGCCACCTCGGCTGTGAGCGACGATCATCGCAGGTTCAGGGAGCGCGTCGAGCAGCCTGCAAACCTGTCGCGCCATCTGCTGCAAGGTAATGCGGCCGCGCGCTACGCGCCAGTCGCGCCCGTGGGCGAGCACGTCCGGAACATGGACATGGTGTCCCGCGCTTTCGAGAAGCGGTTTCACCTTGTACCAGCACCACGCGCCGTGCCAGCTTCCGTGCAACAGGATAATGTTCATGCCCCAACCCTTCTCCATGTAGGTAAATGCCGAATGAAATTCAGGAGCAGAGTAGAAGCGCGGTGCAGAATTGTCTCGCCGGATTCGGACGCAGTAATGGCGGAAAGCGCCGCACGAGCGTTATCGGAAGAGGGTGGCCGGCGACGAATGGCGATGTCGGAACTGTCTGATCGGCGAGGCCTGCCGGCATGCGAATACGGGCATTGCCTGAGAGACTACGCGCTCTTTTCCAGATAACGCTGCACGAGGTTGAGTATGGCTTTCGACTGGTAGCTCCTGGCCAGTTGGCGCAATTGGCTGGCGAAGGGGCGATAGCGTTCGTCGAGCTCGGCCAGGTAAGAGGTTCGCTGCAAAATATCCTGCATGTTTCCCAGCCGGGCCATGTGATGCAGGATCTCCAGTTCCGCGCGCGGCGGCGAGGCCAGCGGCCCGGGCACTTCGTCTGCGGTCGGCGGTGCTTCCGTGGCTGGTTCATGAATCCATGTCAGCTGCAGATACTTGCCGAGTTGTTGCAACAGGAGGTCGAAGTCGACCGGCTTGGGCAGGAAGCCGGTGGCGCCGACCGCCAGGCTTTTCTGTATGTCGGCGTCGGAGGCGCTGGCGGAGGCCGCAATCAGCGGCGTGGTCTTGAAGGCCGGCAGTTGCCGCAGCCGGCATATGGCTTCCAGTCCATCCATCACCGGCATGATGATGTCCATCAGGATGAAGTCGGGTTGCAGGGCCCGGGCTTTCTCCAGTGCCTGCTGGCCGTTTTGCGCTTCGATGATTCCGAATCCGAGCGAGGCCAGCAGATCGACCAGCACCGCCCGATTCGCGCTGATGTCGTCCACGATCAGCACCTTCTTGCGCGGGCCCTGATAGCCGGTCACGATGCGTTCAAAGGCGACGGTTTCCTGCCGCGCTATATCGAACGGCATGTCGAGATCGAACCAGAAGCGGCTGCCCTGGCCGACCTGGCTTTGCAGACGAATGTCGCTGCCCATCATGCGCACCAGTTGACGGCTGATCGCCAACCCCAGCCCGGTGCCGCCGACGCGGTGCTGCAGGTCGCCGACCTGCTCGAAGCGCTGGAAGATGACGTTCATCTGGCTCTCGGCGATGCCGATGCCGGTGTCTTCCACTTCAAAACGCAAGCAGGCGTGCGTCTCCGGGCCAGCCAGCCTGCGCACACGAAAGCGTACCTCGCCACGGTCGGTAAACTTCACGGCGTTGCCCAGCAGGTTCAGCAGCGCCTGGCGCAAGCGCTTGCCGTCGACCCGCACCGCCTGCGGCAGATCCGCCGCGCTATCGAACATCAGCAACAGGCTTTTCTCTTCAGTCTTGACATGGATGATGTCGGCGATGCCTTGCAGGAAGCTTCGCAGGTTCACTGTTTCCGGGAATAGTTCGAGCTTGCCCGCTTCGATCTTGGACAAGTCCAGAATGTCATTGATCAGCATCAGCAGCTGTTCGCCGCTTTGCTGGATGGCGTTCAAACCGACCGCCTGCCGCTCGCCGAGGCTTTTGTTGCGCTTGAAGATCTGCGTATAGCCCAGGATGGCGTTGAGCGGCGTGCGCAACTCGTGGCTCATATTCGCCAGAAAAGCGCTCTTGGCCTGATTGGCCACTTCGGCCTGCTCCTTTGCACGCCGCGCTTCTGCGAATACCGTTTCCAGGTTGTTGATGGTTTCGCTCAGGCGCCGGGTCATCGTGTTGATCGCGCTCGCGAGGGTGCCGATCTCGTCGCCCGACTTGACCTTTGCGCGTACGGACAGATCGCCGCCGGCGATCTGCTCGGCCACTTCGGTAAGCCGGCGCAAGGTGTCCACGATGTGGCGCCGCAAGAGGAAGGCCATCGCCATTCCGAACACCGCGGCAATCAGGCCGCCGGTGACGGTTTGGGTCCGCGCAGTCGCCAGGTCGGTGCGTGCCTGCAGCAGGTCTTCGCGCAGCAACTCCTGTTGATGCGCGGTGACCGCGCCCAGCAATGCCGTCATCCGGTCCGCTTGCGGCGCGACCCTGGTCTGGTACAGATACAAATCTTCGTAGGCGTGCTCGCCCTCGATGATGGAAAAGATCTTCGGTGCAAGCTCGGAAACCTGGGCGCGCCAGGCTGCGATCCGATCCAGCTTGGCGCGCTGTCCGGCAGAGAGCCCCGGGCGGCCGGCAAGCGATGCACGCCACGCCGCGCCGCCGACAGCCGTATGGGTGCTATAGGCCAGCTTGATGCTATTTTCGCCCGACGCGGCAAAGGCCATCAGATCCGCCACCCTCGCATCGAACGCGCTGCGAAAGTTTGCCAAATTCACGCGGAACGCATGATAGGCGGAAGACGGCGCAGGCTCGTGCTCGTCCGGCGTGTTGAGAAGATCGTCGATTTCGTCGAGCACTTGCGTTCGCAACGGCTCCACTTCAACGCGCGCCAACTGCAGGGCCAGCCGGTTTTCCAGGGGATTGTCGTGCAGCTTGAACAGGCGCGGCGGCAAACTGGACCATTCCCGATAGAGGGCATCAAGTTCCGCAATCAGTTGCGCGTCCTTGCCCACATCCGATTTCGCCAACATGCGCTTGAGGGTAGCCAGCTGCGCTTCAAAGGCCTTTCTCGATACTTCATATTGGGTGGCATCCTGTGCATTGCTCAGGACAAGATAACCGCGCATATGCAGCTGCGTGCTCAACAAACTGGCTTGTGCCGCCGTCGCCACGCGCACAATGGGTGCGCGCACTTCTTGCGTAATGTTGATCTTCCGGGTAGCGTTCAGCCCGGCGACCAGGCCCAGGCCGACGAGCAGCAGGATGATGCCGACCAGTATGCCAAAGCCGATGGAGAGCTTGTCTCCGATGCTGAGCATGTAAAACCTTTTCGTACCCAGCAACAACGGTACTCTCCCTTCAGGGTCTGCTATTGGTAACCCTTGAATCGTTCGAGATCCTTGAAACCCGCGTCCCTGGCCATTTTCTCGTAGGCGCGAATGTCGTCATAGTTTCGATCGTCGGGGGGATCAAAGCGCGTCATCATGGCCTTGTCGAGAATCTTCTTTCCTTCGGGGTCCGTGTTCATCGTGAGCAGCGCCTTCATCATCGGTTGCCTGATCGAGGGATCGGCCTTTCTGCTGATGACCACCGGCGGAATGCCGGCTGGGCCCAGATGTTCGATGATTCGCACGTTGAGGGCTGCGGCATCTTTCATCTTCCGGCCATAATCCAGGACCAGCGAATCGACCGAGCTTGCATCCACCGCACCGCTGGCGACCAGACGATAGGATTCTTCATGGGAACCGCTGACGACTACTCTGGAAAAATAGGTCCAATCCCTGGCGCCGAGAGAGACCAGCTTGGCACGCGGGAGGTTATAGCCGGAATTGCTGTTGGTCTCGTTGAGCGCATAGCTTTTTCCTTTCAGATCGACCCAGGATTTGAAAGGCGAATCCTTGCGAACGATGGTGTAGGAATAATATTTTCCGGGCACATTCTCATAGCCCTTGGCATCCGGGTAGGCGCCTTTCTTCATCGACATGACCGGTATCGCGAGCAAGTCGTAGTTGCCTTGCGCGACGTTGTGGATATACGGGTAGCCGCAGACAAAGCCGATTTGAATGATGCCGTTATCGAGCATGTCGTCGGCTTCGGTATAGGAAAGATTGGAGACGACTTTGACATCCCATCCCAGTTTCCCGGAAAGATAGCGCGCCATTTCGTCATACACCCGGATGCCCTGCAGCGTGGTGGTGGCTGCCGTGACGACAATTTTTACCGATTTGATTTCCGCAGATGCAGTGGGTGCGGTAAAGAGAAGCGCCGTACTGATCGATAGCAACGCTATTTGAGTGCGATACGACATGGACGTCTCCTTGTTCAGCAGGCACGTGCAATGCACGCGCCCGGCTGGCGCAGCAAGTCGGTAAACACCTCTGGCGCCACGGCTGCGCTGTAATAAAAACCTTGCGCGGATGTACAACCCCGATCCATCAGGAAACTGGCTTGTTGCGGCGTCTCTACGCCTTCCGCCAAGATGTTGAGATCGAGGCCACGCGCCATGCCGATGATGGCGTTCACCAGCGCCTGGTCGCTGAGATTTTGCGCAATGGCGCCTACGAACGACTGGTCGATCTTGAGCCCGTCGATCGGATAGCGCTGCAAATATGCCAGGCTCGAATAGCCCGTGCCGAAATCGTCCAGCGACAGTTGTATTCCCATCGCGCTGAGTTGTCGGAGCGTCGCAATATTGTCGTCACTGCGCTGCAGCAGGATGCCCTCGGTAATCTCCAGATCGAGGTTGCCGGCGGCAAGCCCGGTCTCGTCCAGTATCCGGGCAATCGTGTCCACCAGATTCGGTTGACAGAACTGGCGCGGCGACAGGTTCACCGCCACCCGCAACTGCGGATAGCCGAGATCGTGCCAGTATCTGAGCTGTCTGCATGCCTGCCGCAACGCCCACTCGCCGATCGAGACGATCAGGCCGGTCTTTTCGGCGGTGGCAATGAAGGCGCCGCAGGACATAGGCGCTTTGCCGGGACGCTGCCAGCGCAACAAGGCTTCCGACGAAATGATCGCGCCGGTGGTCATGTCGATTTGCGGCTGGTAATGCAGCGTGAACTGGTCTGCTGCCACAGCATGGCGCAAGCGGTTTTCCAGGATAAGCCGTTGATGCACCGCCTTGTTGAGCGCCGGCGTAAAGAACTGGCAATTGCAACGGCCTTTTTCCTTGGCGTGGTACATCGCGGCGTCGGCGGCGCGCATCAGGGCCTCGACATCCGTGCCATCGACCGGGTAAAGGCTGATGCCAATGCTGCAGGTTATATGGAACTCGTGCCCGTCCACCTGGAACGGTAGTCGCAACACCTCCATGGTCTTGCGCGCAACCAGCGCGGCATCATTGCCGTCGACGAGTGTCGATAGCGTCAGCACAAACTCGTCGCCGCCCAGCCTGGCGACGCTGTCGCCTTCGCGCAACGAGGCTTGCAAGCGTTGTCCCACCAGCTGCAACAGGCGGTCGCCGATTTCATGGCCGAGCGAATCGTTGATGCGCTTGAAGTCGTCGAGATCGATGAAGAGCACGGCCAGCTGGGTGCCGGAACGGCGCGCATGGGCGATCGCCTGGGTCATGCGATCCTGCAGCAGCACGCGGTTGGGCAGCCCGGTCAACGCGTCGTGGTGCGCCATGAAGTGGATGCGCTCCTCGGCCTGCTTGCGTGCGCTTAAATCGAGCACGAACGCGACGCCAGTGGTTTGCGATCCTTCAAAAAACGCGCCGCCGACCAGAATCGGAACGAGACTGCCGTCTTTGGTAATGAACTCTTTTTCATACGGCGTACAGGTGCCGGACCGGCGAAGTTCTTCGAGCGCCTGTTCATCCACCACCCGGTACTTCTGCGGCGTCATGGCGACCCACTGGACCTTTTCCGACAACAGGTCTTCGCGGGTATAGCCGGTAATCTGCAGAAAGGCATCGTTCGCTTCGCTGATATAGCCGTCATCGCGCCAAAAAAAGATGCCGATGATATTCGACTCGATCAGCCGTCGAATCCGCGCTTCCCGTTCCTGCAGCACTTCTTGCATGCGGCTGCGTTCGACGATTTCCGCCTTCAGCCTGGCATTTGTCTCAGCCAATTCGGCGGTGCGCTGCGCGACACGTTCTTCGAGTTCGTCGCGGGAGCGGTGCAGCGCCGCCTCCACTTGTTTGCGCACCGCCGCTTCTTCGCGCAATTGCCGGTTTTGCGCGGCAAGCTGGCGTTGCATCGATTGCAGCGCCAGATGCGTGTTGACGCGTGCCAGAACCTCGTCCAGTTGAAACGGTTTGGTGATGTAGTCGACGCCGCCCGCATTGAAGCCGTTGATCTTGTCGCTGGGGTCGGATAGCGCTGTCATGAAAATGACCGGGATATGGCGCGTCGCTTCCTGCTCTTTCAAGCGCCGGCACGCCTCGAAGCCGTTCATTCCCGGCATCATCACATCGAGCAGGATCAGATCCGGCTGTGCGAACCGGGCGCGTTCGACGCCTTCCTCGCCATCTTGCGCGACTGCCAGGGAAAAGCCGTGGCTACCGAGATAATCGACCATCAGGACCAGATTGGCAGCGGTGTCATCGATCACCAAAATGGTGGGGGGCTTGGCGTGCGTTGCGGCGATCGGGTCCATGTTGCTTGCTCATCGTAGTCGGTATTGCGATACTGCATTCTTGTCAGAATTACTGACGTTCTGATGGCGATCGCACAGTACCTTGCGGCGTTGGGGAGGGCGGGAATTGTGCTTGCCGCGGGGGTGGAGGCAAACGATGGGCGGCAGCCTGAAAGAAATGTTCAGGCCATCTAGCCAACATGCCCGGGAAGGGGCGGAACTGCTGACTTCCATGATAAGCAGCGACACATCTCGGTTGATCAGCCAGTGTTCGCACTGGCTGCGACGATGTTGTTCACGATGTTGTTCAACAACATGCCAGCCGTCAGTCGCAACAGCCAGTTGTATAAGACTGTTGAATATTCCCTCGGTTCCTTTAACGAGGTCGCCGCTCCCAAGTGGAATAAAGCGCGCTTTTGTTTCTGGATCGAGGCAAGCGCACGGAGGGCATGTCTTGTTTTACCTGTGCAAATAAAGCAAACGGCATCAGCTGGTCACTTGCGCAGCTTCGCCGCTGTGAATTCTACTTCGGCATCTCCGCCACCAGGCCGATGCGCCGCTGAATTCGCGCATACGCATCCTGCGCCCCCGCCTGTTGCGCCCGTTGCGCCTGCACGCCGAGCCAGGCCAGCAGCGGCCGCCGCCATCCTTGTGCCGAAGCAGTCTCGGTCGCCAGTTCAATGTCGGCGGGTGTCAGCCGCCCGTTTTGCAGCAGTGCACCAGCGGCCACCAGCAGCGCGAGCGGATCGTCGATGGCCGCGAGTTGGCTCTTGCCGCCGGCCGCGGTGTTCATCGTCAGCAGCGCACGATGCTGCGCCGGCAGCAGCGCCGCGTCCAGCCCTTGCCAGCGTCCTGCGATGTAGGCGGCATATGCGCGTTCGGCTGCAGTGGCGTCTGCGGCGATTGCCTGGAAGCCGGCACAGGGGCCGAACTCCAGGCTGGCAACCTGGGTCGCGCAACGGATCAGTTCGGCCTGCGCAACTAGCGCGGCGCGGCCGGTCGCGGCAAGCTCGCTGCGAGCGCGTGCGAACTCAAGCTCGGCGACGCGCGTCTTGCCGCTCAGGTAATCGGCGGAATAGTTTTCGAGCGACGCGTGCGCATTCGATTGCCACGCGGGCGGCGCCGGCGTGCTGGCACAACCGGCCAGCAGCGCGGCGAACACGGTAGCGCACGACGCAGCGGAAAAAAGCGACAGGCGGTTTGAACAGATTCTCATGGCAGCTTGATCTCCGTATCGCGGGCGAACGGCCACTTGCGGTTGACTTCGTCGACCAGCGTGGTCACCTTGCGCAGGCTGACCTCGACCTCGGCGCGCAAGGCACCCAGGTCGTCGGTGGCGACGCGCGCATTGGCGCCCACCGCCTGTGCTTCGGCCAGCACCGCATCGACATTCTTGAGCGTGGTTCGCGCGTCGCCCAGCACTTTGTTCAATTGCACAACGGTCGCCTGCGCGTCATCCATCAGGCCCTGCTTGCCGAAGACGCGCCGGTCCGTCTTGGACAGCAAAGTATTGACGCGATCCAGTGCGGCAATGGCTTTCCTTGCTTCCTCGTCGCTGCCCAGCGCGCTGCCGAGCAACCCGTAACGGCCATTCAGGCGATCGGTCGTCGTCTTCAGATTCGCCAGGCCGGCATTGATGCTGGAATCGGAATTCGTCATGGTTTCCAGGTTTTCCAGCAATGCGCGGGCGGTGGCGACGAGGCGCGGAATCTCGGCGTTGGTGTCGCCGCGCAGCACCGTGCGTTCCGCATTCGGCGGCAAGGGCGGGTCGCTCAATATGCCGGAAAAGGCGCGGATGCGCGTGTCGCCGACCAGTCCGCGTTCCATCGTGAAGATGCTTGAGGTGCGCAGCCACTTCGCATCTTTCCTTGGCACGTCGATCAGGATGCGCACCTTGCCGTCCGGTGCGAGCTCAACGCGCTGCACGCGGCCGATCGGGAAGCCCGAGAAGGTCATGTCCATACCGACGATCACGCCTTCGGAATTGTCCGATACGAGCACCAGGCGCTGGGTGCTTTCGAACACGCCGCGTGCGTACATGATGTACAGCAGAAAACCGGCGATCAGGATTGTCATCAGGACCAGCAGCAGAACCGCCTTGAATTCAACGTTGGCGGGAACGGAAGGAGGCGGAGAATCGGGTTGACGTTCCATGGAGTGGGACTCGATTTAAATGTACTTCACTGCCAGCGACGCGGCTTCGATCAACAGCAGCACGAAGAAAAGACGCATGGCGCCGGGCTGTACGGTAGAAGAGGCGACCGAACGCGTGCCGCCGTTCTGCCGCGACAATTCAAACATGGCCGCCATCGGAATCACGGCCACCGCCATGCCGAAAAGGATGGTCTTGAGGGCAAAGCCGATGGTCACAATGGGGTCGAAGACCCGGCCGACGGTGCGCGTATAGTCAACCAGACCCCAGGGCGACAGGCCATACACGTTGAGATAGGCAAGCACCAATACGATCACGCTGCTCACCATGGCCAGGCTCAAGACCGAGAATGCACTTGCGATCACTTCCGGCACGACGCCATTATGAAAATCGGCGGCTGACCGGACGGCCTGTTCCGGCCGTTCCGTTTTGGCGGCGGATTGCACGGCACCGGCATTGAAGGCGAGTCCGGCACGCAGCGCGACGAACAGCGCGGCGGTCAGCGGGATCAGCTCCAGCACCAGCACGCGCACCATCATTTCCAGTGCATATTGCGACAGCCCGTAGCTCAGCGCGGTGACCATCACGATGCGAATCAGCACCAGGCTGGCAAGCGCACTGGCCACCGCGAACCATGGCAAAACCCGCCAGGTGCTGGTGTATATATGCCCCGCCATGATCACCCGGTTGGCACGGCTATGGGTGGAGGGAGAAAGGCCGATCACCAGTGCGGTCGCGCCGAAGAGAGCGAGGTATCCCCAGCTCGCCAGTTCGCGTCTGCATGCTGCGACCCATTCGCCTGGCCTGGAAGTCATGTGGGGGGAGCGTTGAGGCATGAGGGAATGATAGCGCAGCACCGGCCGCGCGGGCACGGGGCGCCCGCGTTACGCGGTTTACTGCCTGGTATTCGACTCACCCGAATTTTCTCGCCGCGTCCAGTGCAAGACCGCTGCCAATGCTGCCGAACAAATCTCCTTCGACACATCGGGCGGCGGGTAGTTGCGCAGCGATTTTCTGCCGTAGCAACGGGACACCACTCGAGCCACCGGTAAAGAACACGGTATCGATCGCATCGGCGGCGACGCCAGCCTTGGTGAGCAAGTTGCTCACGGTGTTTTCGACTCCGTCCACGAGGTGTGCGATGGCGGTGTCGAATGCGGTGCGTTGCAGCGGAAGCATCAGGCCGGGCGCCAGGCGGTCGAGTTGCAATTGTGTCTCGACCTGTTCGGACAGCGCGATTTTTCCTTCTTCGACTTTCATCGCCATCCAGTGGCCGTCGCGTTGTTCTATCAATTTCAGCAGGCGGGCGAACTTGTCGCGTTCGCGTGCGTCGCGATGGACATCCTGCAATTCGCTCCAGACTTTGCGGTTGTAGGCGAAGTTGATGGTGTGCCAGGTGGCGAGGTTGAAGTAATAACTCGACGGTACTTCATGTCCGTTGTTGAGCTGTGTGCCGAGCCCAAGCAGCGGCATCGCGCAAGCAAGGCTGAGATATTTGTCGAAATCGGTGCCGCCGATGTGCACGCCGGCGGTGGCGAGGATATCGTCGCGCCGATCGATTTTCTTTGCCAGGACGGGTGACAGCCGTACCAGCGAAAAGTCCGAGGTGCCGCCGCCGATATCGGCGATCAGCACCAGCTCTTCGCGTTCGATGCGGGATTCGTAATCGAATGCAGCGGCGATCGGTTCATATTGAAAAGCCACGTTGTGAAATCCAGCCGCGCCCGCGATCTCGCGCAACGTATTTTCCGCGAGCTGGTCGGCGCTTTCATCGTCATCGACGAAGTGGACCGGTCGCCCGAACACGGCCTGTGTGAATGACCGGCCGGTCGCCAGCTCGGCGCGATGCTTGAGTTCGCGCACGAATTGCGCGAGCAGTTCGCGAAACGGCAAGGCGCGGCCCTGCACTTCGGTCTGGCCGTCGATCAGGCGGGTGCCGAGCAGGCTCTTCAGCGAGCGCATCAGGCGTCCCTCATGCCCGGCCAGATAATCGGCCAGCGCGGCGCGGCCGAAGGTGGCCGCGCTGGTTTCCGCGTTGAAGAAGACAACGGAAGGTAGCATCGGCTTGCCGTCTTCGAGCGACAGCAGCGCCGGCTGGCCGGGACGATGGAACCCGACAGTCGAATTCGAGGTGCCGAAATCGACGCCGCAAGCATTGAACATGGTCGTGCTTTCAAATCGGAAGGGCGCCCATGATACGGGAGTTGGCGGTGAGCGGGCAGGAAGCGGGGCTTGGGTGAGCTTGGCCGAAAACTGTCAGGAAATTTTACATCTGATTGTTGGCATCTCAACGAGCCGGCGCCAAGCTATTGTTTTTAATGGAAATGTTTCTCAGGCTCAATATTTGCTTGGAGGGAGCGGGTTTGTAACTTCGATCGGAAATCACATGAAGCGCATTTTTCTGAAATTGCTTGCCGCAGTTGCGGTATTTTCTGGTTTTGCCGCTCCGGCACAAGCCACACTGTTGACGTTTGAAGACGTAGGCGGCGGGTCATATACGCCTATCAGCGGTTCTTATGCCGGGTTTTCCTGGGACAATGCCGCTGCAATTGAAGCTTCTGCCTACAGCAGCTACCAGGGCATTCCGCAAGGCCTCATTTCAGGCACCCACAACGTGATCAATGGTTCTTTTGGCCAGAGTTCGTTTAGTGCTGCCAGCCTTTTTTCGTTTAACAGCGGTTATTTCACTTCGTTCGATGGAAGCGGCACGCCGCTGACCGTCGAGGGATGGGCGAACAACGTGTTGCTCGGAACCCAGACTTTCAACATTACCGATCAGGCAGCAACCTTTATCTCTTTCAATCAGAGCATTTTCGGCAGCGTGGACAGGGTAACGTTCGACAATAATCCGAATGCACTGGTCTTTGATGACCTGACCGTAAACGGAGCAAACGTTCCGGAGCCAGCGACCCTTGCGCTTCTTGGCCTTGGTCTTTTCGGATTCGCAGCATCGCGCCGCAAATCGGGGAAAAGTGCAAACGCATAAAAGCGCATGTAGCATGTACATCATCAAAAGCCCGCGTCGCGCGGGCTTTTTTTTTTGTCTCTGCACTGAAATTTGCCGCACTTCAGGCTGCCCAGCCAAAGCCGGTCAGCTTTCCGATTGGCGGCGCCTTTAAACAAGACCTGCATCGTCGGCATAAAGCTTGCGTTTGACTCAGACCCCGGCTTGCGCCGACGGATGAAACAAAGAGCGGAAAGCTGAGGGACTGCTCGCTGCAACCGGCGACAGTTCGTTTTGTCTACGTCCTGAGGACCATTCAACAAAGGAGTTTGCCATGGCAACAATGACCCCCCACATCAATGAACGGCGCCATATTCCGGATCGTCGTGCATCATCCGGTGCCGTGCATCACGAAACGAAGCGCATGAATGCCCTTGATTGGGTAACGACGGTACTTCTGATCATCGGCGGTCTGAACTGGGGCCTGGTCGGCCTGTTCAATTTCGACCTGATCGCTACCCTCTTCGGCCAGATATCGGCGCTGTCTCGGATTATTTACGTTCTCGTCGGGCTGTCGGCACTGTATTCGATCTACACCGCGAGCAAGATGGGACGTAACAATCGATAGGCCTGGTTATGCCGCAGGAAGGGTGGATACGCGGATACGCGGATACGTCATGCTCACGTGTTTTACGGGAAGACGAAAAACCGCGGGAGCCCCATGATGGCCTGAAGCCGGTCTGACCGATCGGCTTCTCTTTCTGACGGCAGAAAAGCGGGTGGGCGCCGCGTGCCCACCCAACCTGAATTTCTCATGCATGCGCAATACGCCGGTCCAGTTCGGCCAGCATGCCTTTGCGGTTCTTGTGCTTCACTTCGTAGCCGCGCAGCTTCTTCAAATCCCGAACACCGAGCGAATCGAGCCTGCTCTTGATCTGGGCAATGCTCATCGTCTGGTAATCACTTATCGGCAAGTCGCGGTCCGGCGATTTTCCGGCCTTGTCCTTCTGCTTTTCCTGTCGGGTCTCCCCGTATTCGGAACGCTGCTTGTTCACGATCCGCGCGGCCACTTCTTCTTCGCGGCCCTTGTAGCGGCCGCTCTGCTTGAACTTCTGCTCCAATTGCTTGTATTCATGTTCGCGTTTCTGGCTGGCTCCGGCTGGCATGGGTTTCTCCTGTATTCAAGAATGTTAGGCGTTGCGCTGCATCTGCCCCGCTCGCTTGTTCAGCTTTCCAGTTTCGTGTTCAGCGTGATCGTTGCATTCAGCACCTTGGAAACCGGGCAGCCGGTCTTCGCGTTGTTCACGGCGGTGTCGAATGTGTTCCGGTCCACGCCCGGTATGCTGGCGACCAGATCGAGGTGGACGGCGGAAATCGCAAAGCCGTTATCGACCTTGTCCAGCGTTACCGTCGCCGTGGTTTTCAGGCTGTCGGCCGTGATACCGGCTTCGGCCAGCTGTGCGGAGAGCGCCATCGTGAAGCAGCCGGCGTGCGCGGCGGCAATCAGTTCTTCCGGGTTGGTGCCCGGTCCTTCCTCGAAGCGCGACTTGAATCCGTACTGGGTATTCGACAGCACGCCACTGTCGGTAGAGATGGTGCCTCTGCCGTCCTTGAGATTGCCGCTCCAGGCGGCCGTTGCCTTGCGTTTCATCTGATTGCTCCTGAGTGAGGGAAAGGGTGATCGTGTTTATTTCAGCGGCGTTTCTTCTTTCGTTTCGGCGGCGGTGCCAGCAGCGTAGCGCTCCAGAAATCCGTCATCTGCTTCGCGCTTTTCGTCATCACGGTCGACGCCTGGCGCCGGCTTTCGGCAAGCGCGCGGCTGCGCGCCGAACCCGCTATTGCATTGGCGCCGCTCAGCCACATGCTGAGAAACGGATTCTTTTTGGTCCAGGGATTTTTCATTGTGTCTCTCGCTTTTTCAGGCTCGACATCGCGGCGATCGCGAAATCGCCGTCATCATGGTGTTGAGCAGCAGCGCTGTCGAAAGTTCGAAAATTCGATCAGCCAAGCAAAGCGCGGACAAGGGGAGGCGAGTGCCGGCACGCAATGTGGGGTCAAAAGCACACAGCCCCACGACGCTTGCGCTGAATCAGATGGCAGCCGCGCGAAATGACGAACACTGGCATGCAGTTGGACCCGTAATGCTGCGCGCACCACCCACGTTGTGTACGTTAAAACGAGTCCTGGCGCTTCTTCTTCCGGGCAGGCATCGTCTGCGATTGCCACCGCGCGGGAGGGCCGGGAGAAGAGGAGAGCCCTATGAAAGCCTTGCGCTTCGTTCTTGCATTCGCCTTCGCGCCGTTCGGCGCCGTTACCCTGTTCCTTTCCACTCCTGCGCATGCGGGCGGCTTTGCCCTCAACGAAATGAGTGCCGCCAGCGTCGGCAATGCGCATGCCGGCGGTGCCGCCCTGGCGGAAGATGCCGGCACCATTTACTACAATCCGGCAGGCCTGACGCGCATGTCCGGACGGCAGTTCACGATCTCCGCCTCGGCCATTCATCCTTCTGCGGAATTCGAAAACCGCGGCTCGGTTTCCGCGGCCGGAACGCCGCTTACTGGCGGCAACGGCGGCGACGCCGGCAGATGGAGCGGGGTGCCGGCACTGTTTTACGCGATGGATCTCGCGCCCGGCCTGCGCTTCGGCCTCGGCGTGCATTCGCCGTTCGGCCTTGTCACCGACTATGACGCCGGCTGGGTCGGGCGCTACCAGGCGCTGAAGTCGGAGCTGCAAAGCATCGACATCAATCCCGTGCTTGCGTACCGGATCAATGACGTGTTTTCTGTCGGGGGCGGCATCAGTGCGCAGTATGTCCATGTCGAACTGTCGCGCGCGATCGATTTCGGCAGTGTCTGCATCGGCAGCCTGGGGGCGGCCGCCTGCGCGCCGCTCGGTTTCCTGCCGCAAGCCAGGGACGGCGCGGTCAACGTGAAGGGCAATGACTGGGGTTACGGTTTCAATCTGGGTGCGATGGCCGAGCCGAACGACAGGATGCGTTTCGGTATCGCTTACCGTTCCAAAATCAGTCATGAACTGTCCGGCAACGCCGATTTCACCAGGCCGGCGGGCCTGCCGGCACCGCTTGCCGCGTCGCCCGCATTTACTGACACCGGTGCCAATGCAAGCCTGGATTTGCCGGATCTGCTGAGCGTCAGCGGCTACGTCGAACTCGATCCGAAGTGGTCGGCGATGGCCGATCTGAGCTGGCAACACTGGAGCCGTTTCAAGGAGTTGCGCATCCGCTTCAACGACGGCGCACCCGACAGCGTGACGCCGGAAGAATGGCGCAATACGTATCGGCTGGCACTGGCGCTCAACTATCGCTACAACGACATGTGGAAGCTGCGCGGCGGCGTCGCCTATGATCAGAGCCCGGTGAAAAGCGAATTCCGCACGCCGCGCATCCCCGACAATGACCGTATCTGGCTGGCTTTCGGCGCGCAGTTCAAAACCTCGCGCAATGGCACCTGGGACTTCGGCTATGCGCACCTGTTCGTCAAGGACGCTTCCATCAACAAGGCCGAGCCTCCGGTCGGCGGCACCCTCATCGGCGATTACAGCAGCGATGTGAATATCCTGAGCGTGCAATACAGCCAGACGTTTTGAGAGAAGGGCTGGAAGGCCCCGGTCGCTGCACTGCAGAGCGACCGGGGCCTTCGAGAAAAATCACATGTGCTCTTAGTACGGCGATATCAACGTCGAACCGTACTGCGAAGATGCGTTATCCGGCGCAGGCGAATTGCCCGGCGCAGAGGACGCGCCCGGCGACGCCTGCATGTCGCCGCCGACTGCAACATCGATGCGACCATACAATCCGTGCTTCTCATCGCCCGGCCCTGCGGCAAAGAACAGCGTATTTACCGGCTGGCCAGCGAATCCGTTGCCGAAGGCAAGGCCCCATAGCCCGTCAATCCTGATCGGTTGCTGATCGCTTCCGGCAAGCGTGCCGGCAAACTTGCCGCTGACGGGATCATACGCATTGATCGTGCCGTCTCCGAAATTGCCGATCAACAGATGATTGCTGAACTTGCCGAAGCCGGCCGGCGCCAGCTCCATGCCCCACGGCGCATTCAGCGCACCCTGCGACGCCACCTGTGCGATCAGCACACCGTTCGGATCGAACACGTCGACGTAGCCGAGACCACTGCCCGCGACTTCGTCATGCCGGTCCGCATCCTGCTTCGCATACGCGACATAAATATCGCCGTTGATCGCCTGCACGTTGAACGGCGCGAAGCCGGCCGGTATGGCCGGATCGGTAAATGCGCCGGCCGCGAGCGTCACCGGCTTGAAACTGCTGTCGAACACATCGATCCGGTTGTTGTGGAAATCCGCCGCGTACAACAGGCTGCCGTTGCCGCCGGCGCTCAATGCCAGTCCTTTGTACACCGCACCGGTCGCCGAGAAATTGTCGATCACGCGAATCGCGTTGGTGGCGTCCACGGTCGGCGCCCAGCCCGCGATCACGCCGTCTTCTGTCGCAAACAGGAAACGGCTCGGCGCCGACGCGCCACCTTGCGACACCACGAAACCGGTCGATCCATTGAACACGATGCCGGTCGGCGCGCCATCGCCGGGATTGTTGGCCGAGGCTGGAATTTTCACCACCAGCGTTTGCGGCTTGCCGGTACCGTCATACAGCGTCGACCTGCCGGTGCCGTTGGCTGCCACCCACACCGGGCCGAAAGGATTGAATGCGACGCCCCAGCCGTTGACCAGGTTCGGATCGTTGTTATCGGCGGGTACGAATCCATCCGACGCCAGGTTATGCTGCCGATAGACATCGGATGCTGCCTGTACCGGCGGCGCGGCGGCTATCGCCAGCACGGCGAGCGTGCACAGGAAACGGATCGCTTTACTGCTATACGGGATGTTCATTTCGGAGTCCTCCAGAAATAGGGTGAGCCCGTGTCGAAAACATCTTGCTCCGATACCGGGCCTGGCGGGTGCCACGCGCTTCGGCGCGGATATCCTGGTGGATGTCCGGACGGAAGCGGCGCATCGATGCGATCGGAATCGTTGTTGCCTCCCCTGCTGTCTCTCCGGCCCCGAGGGTATTCGAGTCTTCTTAACCTAGCAAATCAGGCGGAGAGTGCCAGTGGCCAGCGCAATGCGTTTGTCGTCGCGCAGAGAACATCTCGATGAGAAACAAGAACAGGTGTAGGCAAATGGATCATGCTTCACTGCATAAAGCGACGGCCTCAGCCGGGCGCAATGCGCATGATCGAACTGTGTTGCTCTGGATCGTCGCCCAGGCGATCCGCCGATGATCGGGCGCCAGGATTTGGCACGTCGTGCCAAGTGCATGCCAAGTAAAAAGGCCCGGATATTCCGGGCCTTCCTTGTGTCGGTGCCGCCTGTTCAGCGGCATCGATCGATTGGACGCAACATCAGTTTCAGCAGCGCTTGCGCCGCATAAAGCCCAAGCCTGCGATCGCCATCAATGCAAGAGTGGCCGGCTCAGGCACCGATGGTGTCGGCACTATGCCGGTCACGCTGAACTGCGCTGCATTCGGATCGCCGTTGACGGCGAGGAGGGAGCCGAACAGGCGTTGGCCATTCGAAAAATCAATGAAAGCGGAAGCGCCGATCAAATCACTGCCGAGAGTCGTAAAGGCAGTCGCGCTGTCAACATCGATATTCCAGCTAAACGTTTCACCCGCATTGAAATTATTGAAGAACAGGTCGAGGACTTGTGCGCCGTCTGTAACAGAGGCCGGCGACGTCAGACCTGTGGTGATATTGGTGCCGCCCACCGGCTGGAACGCGGTCGGGCTTTGAGGGGACGGATTGCACGGACCACCCGACACCGTGTCGAAGCAGTAAGGACCGCCTGTCGTGGCACTTGCCAGATTCAAATTGAAACGGAGCACCGTTTCGCCCGCCGTCGAATTGTTGGTGATGGAATACGGGTTGTTGAAAGTGTCGCCATCAATAATGAAGCTCAAGGACGGCGTCGCTTGAGCGGCTCCTGCAGCCAGAAGCGCTGCCATGAGCAAAGCGGATGAGAAAAGTTTTTTCATTGGAATTCCCTGATGAGAATGAAGTGATGTCCGGCTTGCGGAGCAAGCGCCCGGTCGTACTCCAGCAATTTTCATGCCGAAATTTTCATGCGGGAATTATCAAATGAAATCAACGGGGTACGGTTTTGGGCTGCGTTTTTCATGCCGCCGTCAACGGCTGTTGTAAAAATTCTCGACGTCCGGTTCATGGCTGTTGCGAGGGGGGGCCGGCGGGTTATGGCACAGCCGTAGGGAAAATGCGGCCGTGTCCTCACGGCGGCTGCAAAAAAGGTGTATCGGCGGAGGATTGCGAAAACTGCTTTTCCAGCAGCCTGGTGAAACAGTCCGCCGGTACTGCCTTGCTGTAATAGAAGCCCTGACCCGTCATGCAGCCATGCGATTTCAGGAAGTTGATCTGCTGCGCGGTTTCCACGCCTTCGGCAAGCACCTTGAGGTGCAGGCTGTGCGCCATTGCGATAATGGCCGCCACCAGTGCGGTGTCATTCGAGTCCTGGCCGATATCGCGCACGAAGGACTGGTCGATCTTGAGCGCATGTACCGGAAAGCGCTGAAGGTAGGCGAGACTGGAATAGCCGGTGCCGAAGTCATCCACCGACAGCTGTATGCCCATGCTGCTCAACTGGTTCAGCATGGCGAGATTATTCTTGTTGCGCTGGAGAAGCAGGCTTTCGGTGATCTCCAGATCGAGCGCATCGGCGGGCAGCGCGGTTTCCCGGAGTATGTCGCTGATGTCGGGAAGGAAGTCGCGCTGGTAGAACTGCCGCGGTGACAGGTTGACGGCGATATGCAGCGCCGGGTGGCCGCGATCGTGCCATTGCTTCAGTTGCCGGCACGCCTGGCGCAACACCCATTCCCCGATCGGCAGGATCAGGCCGGTCTCTTCCGCGATGGCGATGAAGTCGCCGCAGGAAACGGGCGCCTTGCCCGGTTGCTCCCAGCGCAGCAGGGCCTCCGCCGAAAGAATGGCGCCGGTTTCCATGTCGACCTGCGGCTGGTAATACACGGCAAATTCCTCTTTTGCCAGCGCCTGGCGCAAGCGGCTCTCCAGTGCCATCCGCTGCTGGGCTGCCTGGTTGAGCGAGGGCGTGAAGAATTGGTAATTGCGCCGGCCCTTTTCCTTGGCGTCGTACATCGCGGTATCGGCGGTGCGCATCAGGGTTTTCACGTCGGAGCCGTCTTCAGGGTAGAGACTGATGCCGATGCTGCTGCTCACATGCAGTTCATGTCCTTCAACAATAAACGGGCGATCCAGCACGTCGAGTACCTTCTGCGCGATCATCGCGGCGTCGCCGCTGTCGCCTTCCAATGGCAGGCAGAGCACGAATTCATCGCCTCCCAGACGGGCAACGCTGTCGCCCTCCCGCAGACATTGCTGCAGGCGGACAGCGACCATCTGCAGCAGGGAATCGCCGACCTGGTGGCCGAGCGAGTCGTTGATGTGCTTGAAATAATCGAGGTCGATGAAGAGCACCGCGACCCGCGTGCCATTGCGGCGGGAAAACGACAGCGCCTGCCGCAGGCGGTCCTGCAGCAGGGTGCGATTGGGCAGATTGGTCAACGCGTCATAATGCGCCATGTAGCGTATCCGTTCCTCGGCCTGCCTGCGTTCGGCGATTTCGACGCGCAGCCTGGCATTGGCCTCGACCAGCTCGACGGTGCGCTCCAGCACGCGCTGCTCCAGCTGCGCGTGCGCCTGCCGCAGCGCTTCCTTTGCCTGGCTGCGTTCCATCGCATAGCGGATCGAGCGCATCAGCAGGGAAGCGTCCACGCGGCCTTTTACCAGGTAGTCCTGCGCGCCCATTTGCACCGCCTGCAATGCGATGTTCTCGTCGTTCAGCCCACTCAATACCACCAGCGTCGGCACCGATGGCACCTGCTCCTGCATGTGTCGCAGCGTATCGAGGCCGACGCTTTCCGGCAGACCGAGATCGAGCAGGACCAGATCGATTCCGCCGGCGGCAAGGCGGTCGAGTCCTGCCCTGAGGCAGTCCACCCACTCCAGATCGCAGGTCGGTCCTTGCGCTTCCGCCAGCATGTACTGGATCAGCCGGGCATCGCCCGGATTGTCTTCGATCAGCAGGATCTTGATGGCGTCACCATTCATGGCTTCACTTCGGAGGAAGCAGCACGATCGTGAGCCAGAACTCCTCAATGGTTCTCACGATGTTCGTGAATTGGATAAAGTCCACTGGTTTTGTGATGTAGCAGTTGGCGTGCAGCGAATACGCTTTCAGTACGTCTTCCTCGGCCTGGGAGGTCGTCAGTATTACCACCGGAATCGTTTTCAATCTGTCGTCGGTCTTGATGTCGGCCAGCACCTCGCGCCCGTTCTTTCTGGGAAGATTCAGATCCAGCAGAACAAGGTCGGGACGGGGCGCATCCCGATAGGCTCCCCGCTGGTGCAGGAATTCGAGCGCGAGCACGCCGTCTTCCACCACATGCAGCTTGTTGTACACCTTGGCATCCTTCAATGCCTCGACCGTCAGGCGCACGTCGCCCGGATTGTCTTCCACCAGCAGGATCTGAATCGGCGTCACGGTATCCCCTATTTGCGTTCCCGGCATGCGGTTCATGACGCATCTCCTGCATTGTGGGGGAGCGTAAAGACGAAGGCCGATCCTGTGCCGGGCACCGATTCGACCCAGATGCGGCCGCCGTGGCGCTCCACGATCTTGCGGCAGATCGCCAGGCCGATGCCGTTACCGGGATAGGCGCTGCTGCCATGCAGACGCTGGAACATATCGAAGATCCGGCTGAAGTATTCCGGATCGATGCCGATGCCGTTGTCCTGTACCGAGATGCGCCAGAATCCGTCGTCGGACTGTGCCAGGATATGGATTTCCGGACGACAGTTGCGCCGGAACTTGATGGCATTGGCGATCAGGTTTTGAAACAGCTGCGTCAGTTGTATTTCGTCTCCAGTCACCGTCGGCAGCTCCGCGCAGGTGATGCGGGCATCGGTCTCGGCAATCACGATGCGCAGTGACTGCAGAGCCGTTTCGACCACCTTCGCGCAGTCGGTCGGTTGCATCGGCTTCCCTCTGGTTCCGATGCGCGAATACGTCAGCAGATCGTCGATCAGCGCCTGCATGCGATGTGCGCCGTTGACCGCATAGCCGATGAATTCATGGCCATCCGCGTCGAGCTTGTCCTGGTAACGCCGTTCGATCAGCTGCAGGTAGCTGGCGACCATGCGCAGCGGTTCCTGCAGGTCGTGCGAGGCAATATAGGCCAGCTGTTCGAGTTCCGCGTTCGAGCGTGCCAGTTCCTGCGAGCGCCGCGCCAGCACCGCCTCTGTCCGTTTGCGTTCGACGATCTCCAGTTCCAGCCGCTGATTGCTTTCCTTCAGTTCACAAGTGCGCTCCAGCACGCGCTTCTCCAGCACGTCATGCGCGGCGCGCAGTGCTTCCTCGGCCTGCTTGCGCGCCGTAATATCCATCGTGGTGCCGATATAATCGTCGATCGCGCCCGACTCTTTCACGATGGGCTTGCCCACTCCCTGCACATGTTTCACCTGTCCGTCGAAAAGGGTGATGCGGTATTCGCAATCGAATCCCGTGCGCTCCCGGATCGCTTTCTCCAGGATGTGCTGGATGCGGCTTCGATCGTCGGCGTGGACCAGCTGCAGGAACAGTTTGAAAGTTGGCTGCATGCCTGCTTTCGGATCGATGCCGAAAAGCAGGCTATGTTCCTCCGACCACAACAGCATGCCGGAAGGAATATTCCAGCACCAGCTTCCGGTATGGCTGATCTTCTGCGCTTCCGCCAGGAAGGCCTCGCTGCGGCGCAGTTTTTCCTGGGTTTCCATGCGTTCGGTAATGTCCTCGCAGACGATCAGGACGACCAACTGGTTCTTTTCCCTCACGACAGCCTTTGCCGTTTCGCGCACCCATAACATTGAGCCATCCTTGCGCATCTTGCGGATCTCCCAGCTCATCGATTGGCCCGGATGTTCCAGGCAGAGCGCGACATGCCGGCGCGCCTCGGACCGTTCGACTTCCGGGAATACTTCCAGCACCGAATGGCCGACCAGCTCGTCAACCGTGTAGCCGAGCTGCTCGGCGCCGACCGAGTTGACCGAAATGACGGTGCCCGACGCGTCGATCATGAAGTACATGGTCGGATTGTTTTCAAACACGTCCCGCCACTGTTCCTCGCTTCTGCGCAAGGCTTCCTGTGTCCGCTCGCGTTCGCTCAGGTCGAGCACGAAGGCAATGCCGGTTTCCGGTCCGCCCTCCAGCAGCGCCGACCAGACGAATACCGGAACACGGCTTCCGTCCTTGCGCTTGTATTCCTTGCGATAAGGGGTGCAGATGCCGGTCCTGTGCAGTTCCTGTTCCGCCCGCGCCGTCTCCTCGCGAAACTCGGGCGGCGTTATTTCCTTCCAGTTGATCCTTCCTGCGAGCAGTTCCTCGCGCGTGTACCCCACGATGCGCAGGAATTCCTCATTGGCGTTCATGACGGACCCTTCAAGAGCCCCGGAAAAGGCGCCGACGATATTCGATTCCACAAGTTGCCGGATGCGCATTTCATGTCCCATCATGTCGCCCTGCGTCGAGGTCGTAGCGGGGCCGCGCGTTTCCCCCGGTTCAATGGTGCTGCGTCTGATTTCGCCAAGCTGTATGAGCAAGCCGCCGATGCCGCCGCTTTCCTCGCGGATGGGGCTGAGGGAAGCGGTAAAAAAAGTTTTTTCAAGACGGCCCGCGCGTTCGACGACGATGCACTGGCCTTCGAGAAGCAGCGCCTGGCCGGTTCCGGCCAATTCGCAAGCCTGATTCACTGCCGGCCACGTGGAAGACCAGCACTCCCTCAAATCCCGACCCATCAGGAGTCGACGACTCTGGCCGCAGAAGCGACTGTAGGGATCGTTGTAAATATGAATCCGCTGCGGCCCCCATGCAATCGCCGATGGAATAGGGGAGGCAAGGCATAGGCTGACCGCCGTGCACAAGCTTTGCGGCCATGATTCGCGCCGGCCCAACGCGGTCCGCGACCAATCGATGGAGAGCGCCAGTCTGCCCATTTCGCCGCTACCGGCCAGCCAGTCATTCTGAATGGAAAGGTCGGTTTCTGAAGATATGTCCATTTCAAGTCGCCTGGTTGAATGCACCGGGCGCCGTTGCAAGCTTCAGAAAAGAATGTGGTCGCGGTGCCCGGTTCTCCGGATTTGCACCAGCGCCGGTGACGCGAGACGGGAACGGACCAGCGCCAGAATGGCCGCTTCCCGAAGCAAAGAAATCCATGTGAAGCCGCTCATGGGAGGAAACCTTGCGAAGCCGTCGACGATGTCGTTGCATTCTTCGCATTTGCGGCAGCCGCACCGCCCTCTACGAAATGCCCATGTCGATCGATAGCGTTTGTGCATGCCTTCATGATCCCGATCCCGTGGAAGAGATGCGATCAATGGAATCATTTATGTATAGATCGTGGCCCGTGCCATTGCAAGGAAATACATGCGCCGGCACGCACTGTCCGCGCCGTCACCGGCCATATCGTCCGACAATACTCATTCCGCCCAGCGCATGTCCCTTTAGCGTAGCGAGCAGTGCGTCACGCGTCAGGTCGGGCGGCAGCACGGCCGGTTTCAGGTCGCTGGCGATGACGGTCAATATGTAATGGTGCGGCGTATCGCCGACAGGCGGACACATGCCGCGATAGGCGGTCGCGCCCGCGACATTCTTGCCGATCGTCACGTCCGCACCGTTGGTCTGGCCTTCCCCTTGTTTCAGCTGGCCGCGATTCGCGTCGATGTTGTAGGCAACCCAGTGCGATATGCCGAGGCCGTTTGCGCCATCCGGATCGAAGATCAGTACCGCGACCGATTTTGCGCCATCCGGCAGACCGGTCCACGATACCTGTGGCGACACACCTTTGCCGCCGCAATCGTCGCTATCGCCGCCATGCAGCTTTGGAATCGCAGCGCCGTCGGCGAACGACGACGATGTCACCCGCATGCCCGCTGCGCTGGCGAGAGCGGCCGTGGCGGCCAGCATTGCACCGAGCAGCACGGTGACCAGATATTTTGCTTGGTTCATCGGAATCCTTTGCGCTGAATTCAACCTCGTGGTCCTTTGATGCATTGCCACCGCAAGTGGCTGCTGCTCGACGAACGTCGGTCGATGTTGGTCGATCCGCTGTAACGATGGAATGAGATATCGCAAGGATCAAGCGGCTTTGGCAAAGCCGGATCGGGAAAAAGCAGCATGCATCGTGAATTCCGTCCGAAGCATTCCAGTGGCGTTCGCTGGTGCTGGGTCTCGCGATTAGCGCAGTCGTGCTGCCGTGCCGCATCGGCTTCCAATGGCTGCACCGGCGACTGGTGTTCGACGAAAGCAGCGGCAGCAGCTTACGGGTTTCGATTACGCTGGCGCCAACCTTGATCTTCACGCTGGTACTGGCCGGCATATTGCATGAACGCTACGCGATCCCCGATCCCTTGTACGGTGCCTTGCTGGTGTATGCGGCATTGAGCACGGCGCTGCCATCGTTGCTGTCGAAAGGGAAGGCCGCGGATTTCGATCCGTTGGCGCCGCGGGAGAAGTGAGCGCGCGGCGAAAATTGACGCCCGAGGATCGGCTGTCGTCCAACTTTACACTTCGCCGGAAAAGCCACGGCTGAACCTCGCCAACACATTGAATATAAAGGCGTGGAATGATATTTGCTCTTTGGCTCCGGCAGCAGTTTTCCAACCAATGTGGAGTGTAGATATCTATGCGCAGTCTCAGAAAAAACCTGGCGAAGCTTCTATCCGTGGCAGTACTTGCCGTCGGCGCATCCAATGCGTCCGCTCTCGTCGCCTACCCGGGGCAGGGCAATCCGATTATCGGTGCGAGCGTCATCGCTACCGGCGGCGACGTGATCGCCACCTTCGTCAGCGGCAGCGGCGCTTACGACAACTATCTTTTTCTCGACAATCCCGGCAGCCCGTATCAGAACGGCGGCGGCATCGGCGCCAACTGGATCTTTGAAAACCATTTGAGCAGTCCGGGCGCCACCGTCAATCTTGGCAACTTCGCCGCTGGAACAGAGCTGTTTTTCAACGTTGTGTCCGATACCCACGGTGGCGGCGTGCTGAACTGGTATACCGGTGCGGCGTCGCGCAATGCAGACGGCTTCGCGCACGCTTTCGTTGATTCCGCCTACACCGGACCGTTCGGTGGCGCGATGGTCGGATTCGAAGATCTTGCCGGTCTCGGCGACGCGGGTTATGAAGACATCCGGTATACGTTCTCCAATGTACGGTCGGGTAACGTACCGGAGCCTGCAACGCTCGCGCTGCTCGGCCTCGGTCTGTTCGGCCTTGGTGCCGCCCGTAAACGCAAAGCCTGAAGCCGGCTCAGTTCCCGAAAAACCCGAAAAACCAGAAGGCGTGGGCACTCCGTGTCCGCGCCTTTTGCGTTTTTGGGATCTTCCGCTCGCGGTCCGAGGATCACAATGTCGGTTTCAGCAGAACGAAAAAAGCCGTATCACATTCAGCAGATTCGCAGGCGTGGTCATTTTCCAGAACGCCCATTCACCGATCGGCACAAGTACCGCGCAGCGAGGTAAGGACCTTGCGCCAGTGGATCATCCGGGAGGCGCAGCTCGCAGCCGGTGATCTTCGGCGTTTGGGAGGCGGCAACGCCGGCGCTCCCCTGAAAGATGAGATGCTCCTGTCATGCCGATGAACGGCAACCTGTTGCAGCTCACCGTGCAAGCGCTTGATCTCGGGCAAGAACAAAGTCATTATCGTGCTCGAAGCCAAATTCGTTACGTTCGCACGTATCCTTCCCTATGCTAAAGAAAAATACAGCAGCACAGGAGTTCGGACTCCGGCATTTGAATGTGATGGAGCACATCACGCAGATCAACCTTTCCACTGAAAGGTTTGAGGATGTGTTGAGCAAGTTGCTCGACCTGCTGCTGGAGACCTTTGACGCCGACCGCGCCAGTCTCCTGTACCCGTGTGATCCGGAAGCGCCGTTCTGGGGCGTGCCAATGGAATGCACCCGGCCGCAGTGGCCGGGCCTGTTTGCGATGGGCGTCGACATGCCGCGCTCGGCCGAGATCGCGGCAATCTTCTCGGAAATGCTGGAGGCGGACGGGCCGCTGTTGTACGGACCATTTGCGCCGCGCGCGGTACCGCCGCTCGTTGCTGCGCAGTTCTCGGTCAAGTCGCAAATGCTGGTCGTGCTGCGTCCCAAGGTCGGCAAGCCCTGGCTGCTGGTGATGCATCACTGCGAGCAGGCGCAAGGCTATGGTGCGGATGTCGTGCATCTTTTCTCCGCCGTCGCCAAGCGTATCTCGGATACGCTGAGCGCATCGATTTCGCTGAACCGGCTGCGCGAAAGCGAGGAGCGCCTGCAACTGGTTCTGGCCGGTGCCAACGACGGCTGGTGGGACTGGAATCTGGCTGCCGGCCAGATGAATTATTCGCCGCGCTGGTGGGCTATGCTCGGTTATGTGCCGGATGAACTGCCGGCCGATGCCAACCTGTGGCGCCGCCTGACCCATCCGGATGACATCGAATCGGCGCAGCGGACTTTTGGCGCGGCACTCGACAATGCCGGACTGCGCGAGTACACGGTGGAATTCCGCTTGCGGCACAAGGATGGGCATTATGTTCCGGTGCTGTCGCGCGGCCATATACAGCGCGATCGGGATGGCAAGCCGGTGCGCGTATCCGGGACCAACATGGATCTCACCGCGCGCAAGGAAGCCGAGCAGGCGCTGCGCCGGGCCGCGAATTACGACGCGCTTACCCAGTTGCCCAACCGCAGGATGTTCCATGACCTGCTGGAACAGAAAATCGCGCATTGCCGGAGAACCGGCTCACGGATTGCGCTGCTGTTCATCGATCTGGACTACTTCAAGGAAGTCAACGACACGCTGGGCCATCACTTCGGCGATCTGCTGCTGGCCGATGCCGCGCGCCGCATCAGCGCGGCGGTCGTGCCGACCGATCTGGTGGCGCGTCTCGGCGGCGATGAATTCACCATCATCCTGTCCGACCCGGCCGGCAGCAGCGGGATCGATCGCCTGGCCTACCAGGTGCTGAACCAGCTGTCGATGCCGTTCCAGCTCGGGCGGGAACGGGCGTATGTATCCGCCAGCATCGGCATCGCCCTGTATCCGGACGATGCGGCCGATCTGGAAGACCTGGTCAAGTATGCCGACCAGGCGATGTATGCCGCCAAGCGCGCCGGCCGCAATCGCTACAGCTATTTCACGTCGGCGCTGCATCAGGCTTCCGAAGCCCGCATGCGGATGATTACCGACATGCACGGCGCGCTTGCCGATGGACAGTTCCGTATGTACTACCAGCCGATCGTGGAGCTGGCGACCGGCCATGTGCACAAGGCGGAGGCGCTGATCCGCTGGCAGCATCCGGCGCGCGGCCTGATCAATCCGGTCGAATTCATTCCGATCGCGGAACAGACCGGGATGATCCTGGAGATCGGCGACTGGGTGTTCCGGCAGGCGGCGCAGCAGGTCAGGCATTGGCGTGCCACGCATGACCCGTGCTTCCAGATCAGCGTCAATGCGTCGCCGGCGCAGTTTCACAGCGAAGACGGGCAGGGCATCCAGACCTGGGTGCGCCATTTGCAGCAATTGGACCTGCCGGGTTCCGGCATCTGCTTCGAGATCACCGAAGGGCTGCTGCTGGACACGATGCCGATCGTGAAAACCAGGCTGCTGGAATTTCGCGATGCCGGCATCCAGGTCGCGCTCGATGATTTCGGCACTGGCTACTCGTCGCTTTCCTACCTGAAGAAGTTCGACATCGACTACATCAAGATCGATCAGTCATTCGTCAACAATCTCGAAGTCGATCCGGACGACAGGGTCCTGTGCGAAGCGATTATCGTGATGGCGCACAAGCTGGGGCTGAAAGTGATTGCCGAGGGCGTCGAGACCGAAGGGCAGCGCAAACTGCTGGCCGAGGCCGGCTGCGACTATGTGCAGGGCTTCCTGTTTGCCGTGCCGGCTCCCGCCGACGAAGTGAAATTGCAGATCAGCCTGCCGGCGTGAAACAGCCCGGCCGGTACAACGAAGCACCGTATTCGGGAAACTTCATGCCGCCGACTTCGGCGCCATCTCCGCATCGTTCGCGCCCTCGTCGCCCACGGCCTCGGCCAGTGCGCGGCCCACCAGCGGATCGGTCGAGACGACTTTCGCCTGCTGCCGGCGCAACGCCAGCGCCAGATTTTCGGCCGATAGCGAAAACGCCTCCTTGCGATCACGCGTCGAGAAGATATACAGCGTCTGCAACGGGCTGACCCACGCGAGACGGACGCGGTTCGGTACCCCGTCGTCGTTGCTGAATTCCATCCACACGCCGCGTTCGAGCTGCTTGACCTGCCGGTCGGCCGCGTCCGGCACCGGTTCCGACGGCTGGCTGGCGCGCTTCTGCAGCCGGCGTTCGGCCGCCTGCTTTGCCACATCCATCGCGATTTCGAGTTGCCGCTGCGGCGACAATTCGAGCGGCGCGCGCACGATCGATGCATGGCACTCGGCCAGTTCGGCAAAGAATTGCAAGCGTTCCGCGTCTTCCCATTTCAGCAGGTTCAGCCACTGGTTCAGCGCGGCGAGCATGCCCGGCAGCCTGGCGACCAGTTCCTTGCGTTCGGCTGCCGTGATCTTCGGCTTCACGCTCCACAACAAGTCGTCCATCGTCCTGATCGCGTTCTCCACCGCATCCGGCTTTTCATCCTTGATCGAGTAGGCCAGCGTCAGGACCGGCACCCATTTCTTTTCCAGGAAGCCCTCGACAAAAGCGACCACTTCACCAGTGCCGATGCGCAACGCCACTTCATGCCTGGCAGCCTTGGTCGCCTGGCCGAGCTTTTCCTGCTTGAGCGCGCTGCTGATCTTCGGTGCCAGCGCTTCGGTGGTCGCCGCCTCTTCTTCCTGCATGAAGGATTCGAGATCGGAGACGACATCGGAAAACACCGATACCTGCTCGTTGAATTCCTGTTGCACACGGGTGATGTTGCGCTGGATCGCCTGGTAGAGTGGATCGTCGCGACCCTTCTGCTGGTCCCAGCCGAGGCTGGAACTGGTCAGCAGGTCGATCAGCCGGCGTGCCGGATGCGCGTCCTGGAAAAAGAAATCCTGATCCAGCAGTGCCGCCTTCAGCACCGGTACCTGCAGCAGTCCGATCAGGGACTTGATCCCGGACGGAATGTTCTGGTCGCGAAAGACGACGTCGAAAACCTTGGTCAGCAGATCGATCTTGGTTTCGTCCACCGGGGACAGCATGCCCTGCGGCGCCTGTTGCTTGATGTTCGACAGCACCGTGGTGCTGTGCGCGTCGCCGGGAGCGGCACCGGCGGCCAGCTGGTCGAACAGGGTTTTCTGCATGCTCGCGAGGTGCGCCAGCAACTGGTTGTTGACCGCGGCCATCTGCAGCATCTGGCTCTGCAGGCCGGCGCTCGCCTGGCCCGTGCCTGTCGCAGCCGGTGCCGATGGTGCTGATGGTACCGATGGTACCGATGGTCCTGGCTGCGCCGATAGCGCCGCTGGCGTAGCTTGCGGCGAACGGTTCAGCAGGTGCTTGAGTTGTTCCGATACTGCTGCGCTGATGGATTTCTTGTCCTGCGGCGCCGGTGTTGCAGTATCCGGTTTGCTGAAACGGTAGTGCGCCTCCGGCGCAAGGCCGCGCGCGGCGAGCGCGTCGATCAGCTCTTGCAGAATACCGGACAAGTCGAGGAAGACTTCGGGCTGCAACAGTGGCAGCACCAGCGCGTGCGAAGCCGCTTCCGGATCGAATTCGCACCACGCATCATGCAGCGCGCGCAGGAATACCTCGGGCCGGAACGGATTGTGCGCCGGTGGCAGTTCGTCACGCTCCAGCAGTTGCGCGAGCTGTCGGCCGAGCGCCTGCAGGCGTTCGGCGTGCAAGGTTTCCAATGGGCGGCTCAGGCGGCTCAGCGCCACGTTCCTGTCCATCTCTTCGAAAGGCACCAGCGTCAGCGCGTCGTCGTGGCGTTCGCTGTCTGCCGCTGGTGCGATGGCTTCGGTGCGCTGGACCGCCTGGCGCAAGGTTTCGTCGAGCCGTCCGGATGCCAGGTAATAAAATGCATAGCCGTTGTTGCGCAGGGTATTCGCGGCATTGAAGCCGAGATTCGCTTCTTTCGGATCATGGCTCGCCTCGGACAGCGCAAACAGCGCGTCGGCCAATCGAAGCACGAATGCGTCAAGCTGCGTATTCGCCGCGCAGCAGGCAACCGCCACCAAGCTGTGCAGCAGATCGCTGGCCGGATCGGGACGCCTTGCGGCGCCGGACGACGTGTCGTTGGATGAAGGAAAAGCCATGGCCAGCTACCTCAGGTTGGACAGCAGGATGACAGGAAGACCAGATTCGGGAGTATTCTTATTTTTGCATGAAATTGCCATGCAGCAATATTAAACAGGAACTTTTTGTTTAGACCTTTACGGTTTTTTTGCAAAAAATATCTTTTTCATAATGAATATTGATTGCCAAAAAGGCAGTGTTCCGCTGTTTCATCGATTCCGCATGGCCATCCGTCGACGCGGGTACTGCGGGTACTATTACTTAGGTGCTTTTTGTGATTGCCACACCTCCGCGTTGATGCATACAATCCGCCTCGTTAAAAAGCGGGTCAGGGGACGAAAATCCAGCGGGATTTTTGTCCTCCCTATGAGAGCTTGCAGTAGCAGGGAGACGAAGGAACCTTGGCGTTCAATGCAGCAAACCCGGTCATTGCATCCATGCCGGAAACGTCGTCCCCGCCCTCGAATACCTGCCGCGCTTCTTGACGCATTTCACGCGGCGCATCAACAATGCCGTTGCGGAAGGGGATGACTTGATACATCGCCACTGTACAAAATGCGGTGGCGGCTTCCCGGCTCTGTCCATTTCGCCCTCGCCGACGCTTTCATTGCGGCGGATCTGTGCTGTATCCGGCGGCCGCGCATCGCGGACTGCCGGAATGAACCTACTCAGTTCACAAGATGATCGCCATGCAGACAACTTTTCACCCGATTAAAAAAATCCTGGTTGCCAATCGTTCGGAGATCGCCATTCGCGTGATGCGGGCGGCCGCCGAGCTGGGGATACGCACCGTGGCGATCTATGCGGCGGAAGACCGTTTCGCGCTGCACCGCTTCAAGGCGGATGAAAGCTATCTGGTCGGCGAGGGTAAAAAACCGATCGCCGCCTATCTCGATATCGACGGCATTATCCGCATCGCGCTCGAAGCCGGCGTCGATGCGATTCATCCCGGCTATGGTTTCCTGTCGGAGAATCCGGAATTCGCCGAAGCTTGCGCGAACAACGGCATCGCCTTCATCGGCCCGTCGCCTGCCGTGATGCGCACGCTCGGCAACAAGGTCGCGGCGCGCAACGCGGCGATCGCGGCCGGCGTGCCGGTGATGCCGGCTACCAGCGCACTGCCGCATGACATCGTGGCA
Source organism: uncultured Noviherbaspirillum sp. (assembly GCA_966211585.1). Classification (GTDB taxonomy): domain Bacteria; phylum Pseudomonadota; class Gammaproteobacteria; order Burkholderiales; family Burkholderiaceae_D; genus Noviherbaspirillum. Next base: position 58,318 of record CBIHNU010000003.1, read on the forward strand.
GCCAAGGCGCTGGCCGCACAAGTCGGCTACCCGCTGATGCTGAAGGCGAGCTGGGGCGGCGGCGGGCGCGGCATGCGCGTGATCGAAACCGAAGCGGAATTGCCGGCGCAGCTGGAAGTGGCGCGTCGCGAAGCGCTGGCGGCATTCGGCAATGACGAGATGTACCTGGAAAAGCTGGTGCGCCGTGCGCGCCACGTCGAAGTCCAGATTCTCGGCGATACCCATGGCAAGCTAGTGCATCTGTTCGAGCGCGATTGCTCGGTGCAGCGGCGCAACCAGAAAGTGGTCGAACGCGCGCCGGCGCCGTATCTCGATAATGCACGCCGCAGCGAGCTGTGCGAAGCGGCATTGCGGCTGGGCCGCGCGGTCAATTACACGCACGCCGGTACCGTCGAATTTCTGATGGATGCCGACACCGGCGCGTTCTACTTCATCGAAGTCAATCCGCGCGTCCAGGTCGAGCATACGGTGACCGAGCAGGTGACCGGCATCGATATCGTGAAGGCGCAGATTCGCGTAACCGAAGGCGCGCAGATCGGCAGCGACGACGAACATTCTGCCGGTGTGCCGGAGCAGAAAGACATTCGTCTGAACGGCCATGCATTGCAATGCCGCGTCACTACCGAAGACCCGGAAAACAGTTTCACGCCGGACTACGGCCGCCTGACCGCCTACCGCAGCGCGTCCGGCTTCGGCATCCGGCTCGATGGCGGCACCGCGTATTCCGGCGCGGTCATCACGCCGTATTACGATTCGCTGCTGGTGAAGGTGACGGCCTGGGCGCCGACCGCCGACGAAGCGATTTCGCGGATGGACCGCGCACTGCGCGAGTTCCGCATCCGCGGCGTGTCGACCAATCTGCCATTCCTCGAAAACGTGATCAACCATCCGATGTTCAAGTCGGGCGAATGCATCACACGCTTCATCGACACCACGCCGGAGCTGTTCCAGTTCGCCAGGCGGCGCGACCGCGCGACGCGCCTGCTGCGCTTCGTCGGCGAAGTGATGGTCAACGGCAATCCGGAAATGAAAGGGCGCAAGAGCCCGGAAGGCACCTTGCCCGCGCCGATTCTGCCGGCGCGCAACCGCCAGGTCGCCGCAGCCGTTGCATCGCTGCCGATCGTGCCGGGCACGCGCGACAAGTTGCTGGAACTGGGGCCTGAAAAATTCGCGCAATGGATGCGCAATGAAACGCGCGTGCTGCTCACCGATACCACGATGCGCGACGCGCACCAGTCGCTGTTCGCCACCCGCATGCGTACCGCCGACATGCTGGCGATCGCGCCCGATTATGCGCGCATGCTGCCGAACCTGTTTTCGATGGAATGCTGGGGCGGCGCGACTTTCGACGTATCGATGCGCTTCCTCAAGGAAGACCCGTGGGAGCGCCTCGCGCAACTGCGTGAGCGGGTGCCGAACATCCTGTTCCAGATGCTGCTGCGCTCCTCGAACGCGGTCGGCTATACCAACTACGCAGACAACGTGGTGAAGTATTTCGTCGCGCAGGCGGCCGCCGGTGGCGTCGACCTGTTCCGCGTGTTCGATTCGCTGAACTGGGTCGAGAACATGCGCGTTGCGATCGATGCGGTGCGCGAATCGGGCGCGCTGTGCGAAGCGGCGATCTGCTATACCGGCGACCTGTTCGACAGCAGCCGGCCGAAGTACGACCTGAAGTATTACGTGTCGATGGCGAAGGCGCTGGAGCGCGCCGGTGCGAATGTTCTCGGCATCAAGGACATGGCGGGCGTGTGCAAGCCGAACGCCGCGCATGCGCTGGTCAAGGCACTGAAGCAGGAGGTCGGCCTGCCGATCCATTTCCATACGCACGACACCAGCGGCATCGCGGCGGCCAGCGTGCTGGCGGCGATCGAAGCCGGCTGCGACGCGGTCGACGGCGCGATGGACGCGATGAGCGGCCTGACCTCGCAGCCGAATCTCGGCTCGATCGCCGCCGCGCTGCGCGGCACCGCGCGTGATCCGCAACTGGATACGACCGCGATGTTCGCGATCTCGCAATACTGGGAAGGCGTGCGGCGCCACTATGCGCCGTTCGAAGCCGATATCCGTTCCGGCACCTCGGACGTGTACCGCCATGAAATGCCGGGCGGCCAGTACACCAACCTGCGCGAGCAGGCGCGCGCGATGGGGCTCGCGCATCGCTGGACCGAAGTGTCGCAGGCGTACGCCGACGTGAACCAGCTGTTCGGCGATATCGTGAAAGTCACACCGACCTCGAAAGTGGTTGGCGACATGGCGTTGTTCATGGTCGGCAACGATCTGACGCCGGCCGACGTGCGCAACCCGGACAAGCAGATCGACTTTCCCGAATCGGTGATTTCGCTGTTCAAGGGCGAACTGGGTTTTCCGGCCGATGGTTTCCCGAAGGATCTCGAACGCAAGGTGCTGAACGGCGGCAAGCCGCTCGAAGGGCGGCCGGGCGCGAACCTGCCGCCGGTCGATCTGGCCGTCGCGCGCGGCGACGCGGAGACGGCAGTCGGCCGCGCCATCAGCGACCGGGAACTGGCGTCGTACCTGATGTATCCGAAAGTGTTCTGCGACTATGCGGCGCACCGGGAGCAGTATGGCGACGTCAGCGTGCTGCCGACGCCGGTGTTCTTCCACGGCTTGAAGGATGGCGAGGAAGTCTCGGTCGACATCGACCAGGGCAAGACGCTGGTGGTCCGCCTGCAGGGCCGTGCCGATCTGATCGACGAAGGGCAGACCAAGCTGTTCTTCGAATTGAACGGCCAGCCGCGGCTGATCCGTATCGATCGCGCCGGTGCGGTCAATGTCGCTGCACATCCGCGTGCCGAAGACGGCAACCCGAATCATGTCGGCGCGCCGATGTCCGGCATGGTGGTGACGGCGGCGGTCAAGCCGGGACAGAAAGTGGCAAAGGGCGATCCGCTGGTATCGATCGAGGCGATGAAGATGGAAACCATGATCCGCGCCGAACGCGACGCCGTGATCAAACAGGTTCACGTGAAGCCGGGCACGGTGATCAGCGCGAAGGATTTGCTGGTCGAATTTGCCGCATGACATGAAGCCCGGCCGATCTGCCGGGCTACTGAAGCGCACTGAATTGCGCTACCTCATATGTAGTAGCCGGCGATTACCCGCTGCCGCACGCCAGGACAAACAATAGATCTCCCAATCATCTTGAAGGAGACAGTCATGGCTGCAAAAATCATCCTGATGCCGGTCGGCGACTTTGGCGAAGACTATGAAATCATGGTGCCGTTCCAGGCGCTGCAGGCGGTCGGCCATCAGGTGCATGCGGTATGCCCGGGCAAGAAGGCCGGCGATTACGTGCTCACTGCGATCCACGATTTCGAAGGCCATCAGACCTATTCCGAAAAGCCGGGCCATCGCTTCACGCTCACGCATGACTTCGATGCGGTTGACGTAAACGCTTGCGATGCGCTGCTGATTCCCGGTGGCCGCGCGCCGGAATATCTGCGCCTCGATAATGCGTTGCTGGAAATGGTGCGCCACTTCGCCAAGGCGCAAAAGCCGATTGCCGCGATCTGCCACGGCGCGCAGATTCTCGCCGCCGCCGGCGTGCTGGAAGGCAAACGCTGTTCGGCCTATCCGGCATGCCGGCCGGAAGTGGAACTGGCCGGCGGCCATTATGCGGAGATCGACGTCAGCGCGGCGATTACCGACGGCAACCTCGTCAGCGCGCCCGCGTGGCCCGCGCATCCCGCATGGATCGCGCAGTTCCTCAATATGCTGGGCACGCGGATCGTGCTATAAAAAGCGGGTTATCCACCCCGAAGCGAAATCCGCGCGGCGAATGCATCGAAGGCGATCGCCGGGCTGCGGATGCGCAAGGAGACCGCATGTGTGAAATCTTCGTCAAGGCCGATCCGCAACTGTACGAAAGCCGCGCGCGCTCGATCCGCCTGCACGGCGTGGTGACGTCGATCCGGCTGGAAAACCTGTTCTGGAACGCGCTGAAGGAAATCGCGACGCGCGACCGCATGACGACCAGCCAGCTGATCACCAAGCTGTATGACGAGCTGATCGCGTATCGCGGCGAGATCGACAACTTCACTTCCTTCCTGCGCGTCTGTTGCCTGCGCTACATGTCGCTGATGGCCGACGGCGCGATCTCCGTCGACCGCCGCCTGCCGCTGGCCGGCGTGCATCCGCGGCCGACGTCGCGGCCGGCCAGGCGCGTGACGAACGCGGCGCTGATGCCGCAGCGCTGATCGCATGCATCGGGTGAGCGTTACGCGCTGCCGGTCACGCCGCCCATCACCGGCAGCACGATGCCGGTGATATAGCTGGCGCATACCGGCGATGCGAGGAACACGTAGGCCGGTGACACTTCTTCCGGTTGTGCCGGGCGCTTCATGTCGGTGGTCGCGCCGAACTGCCGGATGTCATCGGCTTGCTGGTCGGCCGGATTCAGCGGCGTCCAGACCGGGCCCGGCGCCACCGCGTTGACGCGGATGCCGCGCGGCGCCAGGTTGGTCGCCAGCGATCGTGTCAACGCGTGGATCGCACCTTTGGTGGCCGCGTAATCGAGCAGTTTTTCATGGCCGAACAGGCCGGTTTCGGAACCGGTGTTGATGATGGCCGAACCGGCATGCAGGTGCGGCAACGCGGCGCGCGCCATGTTGAAGTAGCCGTATACGTTGGTCCGCAGCGTCATGTCGAAGTGCTCGTCGCTGATGTCGTCGAGCGCTGCCGCGTGTTCCTGGAACGCGGCGTTGTTGACCAGGATGTCGAGCTTGCCGAAGGTGTCGACAGTCTTCTTGACGAAGCCGTCGCAGACTTCCGGTTCGCGCACATCGCCGGCGACCAGCAGGCAGCGCCGCCCTTCTTTCTCGACGCAACGCCTGGTTTCTTCGGCGTCGCCATGTTCGTTCAGGTAGAGGATCGCGACGTCGGCGCCTTCGCGTGCGAACAGCACCGCGACCGCGCGCCCGATACCCGAGTCGCCGCCGGTGACGATCGCCACCATGTCCTGCAGCTTGCCGCTGCCCTTGTAATCCGGCGCCATGAACTGCGGCGGCGGGTCCAGTTCCGATTCGAGCCCGGGTTTCTGCAGATGCTTTGCGGGCAGCGGCGGTTCCGGTTGCCGCCGGCTGCCGGCCTGCACCGCGCCTTCGTTCGACGGCTGCTTGCCGCCTGCGTTGCCTGCATTGCGCTGATTGGCGCGCTGCTGGTCGCGTTGATCGACTTCATGCTGGATTCTGCGCTGAATCGCGACAACGTCTTCGGGTTGCCGGCCGTTTCCTGAATTGCCTGTTGCCATGTCTGTCTCCTTTGCGATGGGACTCGCCGCGGAGATGCGGGCGGCGTCATTCTGGATAGTGAGCATTGGCGGCGAATGGTTCCGTGCTCCACGGTTGCCGCGCCCGTATCTTCCTCAGCTTCCCGATCCTGCTTCTTGTCGCACCGTATCTTGCGCCGCGCAAAGCTGCGTAATAGCGGATGTCAACCTGCCTTGATGCGTCTCAATGCTTCGCGGCGGCGCCGATTTTTTCGGGATTTATCTCCATCCGGGCCCGCTCCCACTTGACCAGATTTTTATCCGAACTGTTCGAGACAGGAGAAAAGAATGAAAACCAAGGCACTTGCAGCAGTCCTCATCGCCCTCGCCCTCGCCGCATGCGGCGGCAGCGACAACAATGATTCGACGGCGACGTCGGGCAATACTTCCGGCGCCAGCGGTGCCTCGGGCAATACCAGTGGCGGCAGTTCGCTTTCCAGCAGCGGTGCCAGTTATCTTGGGCAAACCTACCAGACGGGGCTGAGCGAGTCGCAACAGTCGCAGGCCGTGGTGCAGAAAACCACGAACCCCGAAGTGAAAGTGCTGGCGCAGCAGTTGACCACGGAAGTCAATGTCATCAATCAGCAGATCGCGCAACTTTCGCAAAACAATCAGGTTACGATCAACAACACCCTGACCACCGAGCAGCAGACGCAGCTCAATAACATCAACAGCCTGTCCGGCGCCGAGCTGGACCAGACCTATGTGACCGGCCTGGTCGATGCGTGGAAGAACCTGCTTGCCGCGACGCTGGCCCAGGCACGGCAGGGAACGGATATCCAGGTCAGGCAGGCGGCAAGCGCCTATCTGCTCGCGATCGAACAGCGTCTCGCTGCCGCGCAACAGGTGCTGATCGTGTTGCAGCCGCCGGCATATCTGATGGATGTTTACCAGGATGGTCTGCTGGAAATTCAACTGGGGCAACTGGCGCTGCAAAAGGGAAGCAACGCGCAGGTCAAGCAGTTTGCGCAGCGGATGATCGATGATCACACGCAAACGAATGCAAACATAACGGCCCTGGCCCAGCAGAAAAAAATCAGCTTGCCTACCGACCTGTCGGCCGAACAGAGGGAAATCGTCAACGCGATATCGGGCTTCAGCGGCGCGGATTTCGACAAGGCGTACATGGACCGGAACGTACTGTCGCATGCCGAGGCCGTGAGCAAGACCACCATCGAATCGCAACAGGGAAGCGATGCCGATATCCAGGGACTGGCGGCGCAAGCCTTGCCGATCCTGCAGGCGCATCTTCAGTCGGCGCAGTCGATAGACGCCACCCTGCAAGGCAGTGCGCTGTATCAGCTGGGGCAACACGTCATCGCCGAAATGCAGATCGCCCAACTCGCGCAGGTGCGTGCCGCCGACAGCCAGGTCAAGACCCAGGCGCAGCAAATCCTGGCGGCAGGCCAGCAAGGTTATGTGCAGGTGATCCAGTTGGCACAGACACGGAATGCAGCGGTGCCGCTGGTCATTCCATCGACCCAGGTTCAGACCGTGCTGCAATTGGCGGGCAAGACGGCGGCGGACTTCGACCAGTCGATACGCAATCTGCTGCAGCAACTGGCTAACCAGAGTCTGCAACTGGTGCAGTCCTTGCAGACTGGCGGCGACGCGGATTTGAGCAATCTCGTCATGACGCTGACGCCGATACTGCAGACCGTGGCGCAATTGTTCACCATGGGTAGCGGTGCCAGTACCGGAGCAACCGGCGCGACTGGAACCGGCAGCACTGGTTCCGCCGGCGCGGCGATGACAGGGAACGCCGGCGGCTGAAGCGCGCGATGAGGTTCGACAGGCGTCTCCAAGCGGCGCCTGAACCTCTGTCACGCCGCACACCTTGACAAGCGCGGACGTCCTTTCAATATTCGATCAGCGCCCGATGTGCGGCAGGACATGGTTCTTTCGCGGCCAACATTCCTGACAGCACTGAAGTCCGTTCCGGCAGCGACAGCAGCTTCGACGCTCTCCGCAGATGAGCGCCGTCTTCATGTTCGCTTAGTGTAAAGCCCATCGCCAGCATCAGCCGCAGCATCGGCACATTGTCCGCGAGGATGTCGCCTTCGATGCGTTCGATGCCGGCACCACGCGCGACGCGGGTCAGCGCATGGATCAATCTTGTCCCGATTCCCTCGCGCTGCCATGCGTCGGCGACCACCACGGCGAACTCGTAACGGCCGGCATGATCGCCGAGCGCGTATTGCGCCATCCCGATCGCGGCTTCCTGGCCCTTCGATCGGGTCACTGCGAGCAGCGTCATCGCTTGCGCCGGATCGTTATGCGTGAAGCGCGCGAGCAGGTCCGGCGTCAGTTCGTGCACCGGGTAAAAGAATCGCTGGTAGCGGCTCTTCATCGACAATCCGCGTACCAGGGCCTGCATGACCTGCCCGTCGTCCGGACCTGCGGCACGCAGCATGATCGTGCTGCCGTTGCGTGCGCGCCAGAGATCATGTGTTTCGTGGAATGATCCGTTTGCAGCCAGGCCCGAGCTCCGGACGTGCTGCCGCGGTTTCCAGTTCAACCAGAAGGGCAAGGTTTTCATGACCGCCTCCACCGTTGTCATGCAAACGCCGCACGTACTCCGCCCCGTGCCGGCACCGGCACGGGTTCGGCACGCTTCTGCTGCGCCGGACGATCGGCGTCGCGGGTGATGCTGACGCGGGTCTCGTTCAGCGCCGACACCAGCGCGCTGCCGTTGCGATCGAGCACGAATGCATCGCCGGCTTCGAGCACGATGTCGCGCAGGTCGCCGTCCTGCGTGATCCACGCGGTGCCACATAGTGCGCGCACGGTCCAGCCGGCGCGATCGTGCAGGGGCAGGTGTTGTGTGCGCCCCAGGTGCACCGTGCCGGCTATCGCATTCGGGCTCGTGCGGGGTGTGACGTCGTCGACGATGTGACGGGCATCCGGCGAGCAAGTCTTTTGGACGGTCGCATGCATGACAATCTCCTTTTTGAGGATCGCGGAGGCGAGCCATTCGCCTCCATGGAACACAGTATGGTTTGTTCTCGGATATTTACAATCCGGTAAATTGGAATAAGATTGTTCTCATTGGGGAACAATCAACCGGAGCGCACGATGGAACTCCTTGCGGAAATGATGACCTTCGCGAAGGTGGTCGAAACACGCAGCTTCTCGGCGGCTGCGCAAGCCTTGTCCACCTCGAAGTCGCTGGTCAGCAAGCAGGTCGGCAACCTCGAAAGCGCGCTCGGCGTGCGCCTGCTTCATCGCACCACGCGGCGCATGAGCCTGACCGAGATCGGCGCCGCCTACTACGAACATTGCGCCCGCATCGCGCAGGAGATCGACGCCGCCACCGAGACCGTCACGCAGTTGCAGGCGGAACCGCGCGGTGTGCTGAGGGTGACGTCGCCGGTGATCTTCGCGTCGCTGCATCTCGCGCCGGCGCTGAAGACCTTTCTCAAGCGCTATGAGCAGGTGGAGGTGGAATTGAACGCGAGCGACCGCGTGGTGGATGTCGTCGACGAAGGCTACGACCTCGCGATCCGCATCACCGACAAGCCGTCGCCGGCGATGGTGGCGCGCCGAATCGCGCCGGTGCGCTGGGCTACCTGCGCTTCGCCGGCCTACCTGAAACGGCACGGCGCGCCGCGTACGCCGCAGGAATTAATTCAGCACCAATGCCTGGTCTACCAGGGCATTCCGGCGATGCGCAACGGCTGGCGCTACCGGATCGGTGGCAAGGAAATCACGTTGCCCGTCAGCGGGAAATGCCGGGTCAACAATTCGGAAGTGCTGTTGCAGCTCGCGCTGGACGGCATGGGCATCGCGATGTTCCCCACCTATATCGTCGGCGCGTATCTGAAGCGCGGGCGGCTGAAGGAAATCCTGCCCGACAGCGTGGCCAATCCCGATACCGCGTTGTACGCGACCTATATGCCGAACCGCTACCTGCAGCCGAAAGTGCGTGCGTTCATCGATCACCTGCTGGAGCACTTCGGACCGGAGCCGGATTGGGACAGGTATTGAGCGCGGCGGCACCGTTGCGGGCGGCGCGTCGGGCAAGCGCAAAAAAAAACGCCGCGAAACATCGCGGCGTTTTTTTGCAGTGGCTTGCCGTTCGTCTCGATGCAGACCGAAGTCTGCAATCGATCAGAACTGGTGACGCACGCCGACGTTGAACAGACGCACGCTCTCGCCGCCGGTCGCGCCGGTAAAGGCGTTCAGCGAGACACGGTTGTCGTTCTTCAGGTACGAGTACGACGTGTACAGGTTGGTGCGCTTGGACATCGCATAGCTGTAGCCGAGAGCGTACTGGTTCGATTTGCCCTGGTCGATGTCCTTGACGTCGTTGCGCACGTACGAAGCCATCACGGTGCCTGCCGCGCCAACCGGAGCGGACACGCCGAGCAGCCAGTTGCGGTCTTTCTGGCTGCGACCTGCCAGTTCGATCTTGTTGTCCGCATAGGCGAGGTGAGCCTTCGCGACGCCGAAGTCATACGTGCCGCCGATGAATGCCGCCTTCAGGTCCGCGCTGGCAGCGCCGAAGGTGGTTGCCGGTGCGCCGGTGAGGGCAGCGGTGTTCGACTTCTGATAGGCAAACTGCACGTTGATCGGGCCGTTGGCATACGCAGCGCCGACGCCGATATTGCGTCCGGCAGAGTTGTCGCCTGCCTTTTCGCCGAAGCCGTAGCTGAGCGAGCCGGAGAAGCCGGCGATGTTATGCGTGGCATAGCTGACGGTGTTGTCGGTGCGGCTCAGCGGATCGGCGGCGTACAGACCGTAGCCGAACACTTTCTGTGCGTTGCCGGCGAGGTTGATCTGGAACGGATCCACTTGCAGCAGCGCGCCGTACAGTGCGGTTTGCTGGCGGCCCAGTTTCACGGTGCCGAAGTCGCCGTTCAGGCCGACCCATGCCTGACGACCGAACAGGCGACCACCGTTGCCCATCGTGCCGTCATCGACGTTGAAACCGTTTTCCAGCGTGAAGATCGCGGACAGGCCGCCACCGAGGTCTTCGCTGCCCTTGAAGCCGAGACGGCTGCCGGATTGCATGCCGCTGTTTTCGCTCAGCGTCTTGCCGGCCGGATTGCCGTTGTTCGTATAAGCGATGCCGGCATCGACCACGCCGTACACGGTGACATTGTTCTGAGCGGAGGCCGCGCCTGCCGCGGCGCCGAGGACGGCGAGTGCGATAAGTGATTTTTTCATCTTTGTATCCTTTGGTAAGTTCTGCTGGTCATCCGTTTTTTTGCGGATGATTCACATTAAATGCATCGCGAAAAACACGATGCGGATTTGCGGGCTGCGAAACGATGACTTCATAGTTGATGGCAATAAGCAGAGGAGCGTTGTATTTCGGTCACACAATTCGGTCACACGCTAGGCGCGATTTTCTGCACCGGCGCGGATCGCGCTTTTGAGCATGGCCTTGCGCTGCGCGCCGGAAGAGGGGAAGTATTTGTTGAACAGGTACAGCCGCTGCCGGTAATTCCCTTCCGGCCCGCTGGCACCGCAATCGATATTCGCGAAGCGGCGCGTGATCCGCGTCAGTGCCAGCCGCTCTTCTCCGGTGCGGATCAGGATCAGGCGCCGCTTGCTGCGCGCGTGCAGGGTCCGGATATCGACTACCAGGCAGTGCCCGCTGTCCGCCGCATTCATGTCGAGCAGCAGTGCTTCCGGCAGGGACAGGCCGAACAGCGCGGCCAGCTCGATGCGCGCGGCAAGGAAGGGATGGGTGCCGACCATATCGTGCGTGAAGCGCTGCCGGGCGGCCTCGGCCCACGGCGCAGGCGTTGCGCTGCCGGCGGCGGTGCGCAACAGCGCAAGCGCGTCGGCCTCGCCCTGCGCCGCCGCCTTTTGCAGCCACCATGCGGCGCGCACGTCGTTGCCCTCCTTGCCGCGCCGGCCGCGCCAGCACGCCTTGCCGAGCTCCAGTTGCGCAGCGGGATGGCCGCGCTCCGCCGCCCGCTCCAGGCAACGCTGCACATCGGCCGCGCTGTGCTCGGTCAAGCCGGTGTTGGGCCGGACATAGATATGGTGCAGCGCGTACCATGCCTTCGCCATGCCCTGTTCGCCGGCCATGGTCAGCCAGTGAATCGCTTTTTTGTAACTGCTTTTGCGTGTCGACCTGATGAACCGGTTGTCGCGTTCATCGATGTTCGCGTGCCACAGGCCGAGCGAGAACTGTGCATCCTTGTCGCCCGCATTTGCCGCCAGTTCCCAGCAGCGTTCGATTTCATCGGCGTCGACATCCTGCGTTTCGGAACGTGCCCGCGCGTAGCGCGTGAGCAGCGTCGTCTCCTTTTCCGACAGCGTCGCGACGGCGCCGCGGCCGGATGAACGTTGCGCGATCGCCTGCGCCACCGGGGTCGACCATTGCAGAAAAGCCGGCCTGTCGTGCAGCGACCACGCGCGGTCGGCGAGCGCGTGCTGCGCCTGCAGGACGCCGTTCGCGGCGGCGCGCATCGCCCATTCAAGCGCGCCCTTTTCAATGGTTTTCCCCGACAGTGTCGTGCCGGCCGGCGCAACGGGTGCCGCTTCCCGTTCGTACGCGGCCCGGCTCGCCTTCTTGAGTTCCTGCGCCAGCAACCATTGCGCTTCGACGATGCCTGCATTGGCCGCCGCTTCCAGCGCTGCCAGTATCCTGCCGTGCATGCCTTGTTCCGCGATAGGGCCCGGCTGCGCCAGCAGCAATCTGGCCCATACCAGCCCGGCCTGCATCACGCCCGATGCATATGCACGCTCGTACCATGCGCTCAGCTGCATCGGATCGGGTGCGCGCATCGCGATGTCGAACGGCACATGTGCACCGATCAGCAACCATGCTTCTTCCACATCCCGCAGCGCTGCGCGATGCAGCCAGTACAAGGCGGTGGTCACATTTTTTTGCAGTCCGGCGCCGCCGAACAGGTAGTACTTTCCAAGTATCAGTTGTGCTGTCGCTTTCCCGGCGCGGGCGTTGCGAATGAAGCCGATCTGTTCACGGGTTGCCATATCAGTTGTTGGTCGCGAATGGTGGTTGGTGAAAAAAAGAGCGAAGAACGCCACCGCTTGTCCGGTTGCGGACAGACGTGCATGAAGGGAAAAGCGATGGTGCTTGCGCGTGCCGCGTGATCGATGCGTGATCTGCGGTCGAACGCCGGCAGGCGGCTATCTAGGGCGGTGACTCCGGAATGCGCCGGCAGCGGCAGCGCGGCGCGCGCTCAGGCAGCAGAGAAGACGCCGGATGCATGCAGTCGAGATGGTTCGCGATTTGCGCCGAATGCCTTGCCGCCGATTCCGTCGCCGTTCGACAAGGGCATCGGCCATACCGTCGCTGCGCATGCATTCTGTTGTTCCAATCAATTCCGGGTTGGACGACATGTACGGTGCGGCAAAGCCCCGCACGCGGGTGCCGTCTGCCGGTTTGTCGTTATGAAACATTGTAGAGATGAGCGCAACGCCGACCTAGCCTGAAAACCGAAACAAGCTGTTTCGGATTCGGAAATAATCGACGCGATTGCGCACGACGCGATGCAGAGACGTCGGCGCCGCATGCGACTTCGCACCGATCGGTCCGCATGCGAATCTGCTCGATCATTCCTGTTTCGTAAACAGTGCGTTGCCGAATTGACGGTTTATCCGCGTCGCTGCAACGCCTAGACTGTGCTTCATCGATGAGCACTATCCAGCACCACTCACCGAGGCAGGCCCCGACGGCAGACGTATTGCCTGACCCGCCGAGACCGATTCATCACTGTCAATTTTGGAGAAAAACATGAACACGAAACACTTGATCGCCGCGCTCGCCGTCCTGACTGCAACCGGTTCCGCATTTGCCCACGAATGGGTCGACTTCAGCGATTTCCAGTCGACGAAAACCCGCGCCGAAGTGGCCGCTGAATTGAAGGATGCGCAGGCATCCGGCAACTATGTGGTGGGCGGCCAGGAATTTGTCGCACCCGATGCCCACTTTGCTTCGACCAAGACCCGTGCGCAAGTCGTCGCGGAGTTGAAGCAGTCGCAAGCCGATGGTTCGTATGCGCTGGCGCACCAGGAATATGAAGGCCAGGTCCCTGCCGTGAACAACGGCGGCACGCGGATCGCGGCCAATCGCCACGCAGCCAATCTGAACTGATACCGGCGCATGGCGCGCAGAAGCTGAAACGGGCTCACGCTGTGTGAGCCCGTTTTTTTTTGCGCTGCCTTATCGCTTGCGCGCCACCATGCCGATCAATGCCGACGGCCCGGGCGGCTCCCGGCCTTCGTCGATCACCGCGTCGTATGCCTGCAGATCGATGATGTCGAGGTCGGCGAAGGACGACCGAAGCAGAGCTTCGGTATACAGATGATCGATCAGGCCCGGCCCGTTCGGGTTGTACTCGATCTGTTTCGGCGTGAAGCCTTGCAGGATCAGGTGGCCGCCGGGTTTCAGGGTGCGCGTCATGTTGGCGAACAGCCGCTGCCGCATCGGCGGATCGGCGAACTGCACGAAGATCGCGACCACGTGATCGTACGATGCCGGCGCCCACGACCATCCATCGCAGTCGCCAACATGGAACCGCACGCTTGCATCGGCCGTACGCGCCAGTTCGCGCGCCTTGGCCACGCCCACCGGCGAGATGTCGAACGCGTCCACTATCACTCCCTGCTGCGCCAGCCAGACGCTGTTCCTTCCTTCGCCGTCGGCCACCGCCAGTGCCGTCTGGCCTGCCGAAAACAGCGCGTGATGGCTGCGCAGCCAGGCATTCGCCGTTGTGCCGTACAGATAATCCGGCCGGGAAAAATGCTTGTCCCACATCGCGGCCGGGTTGGAACAGTCGGACATTTTCATGATGGTCATGGCGAGTGAATGAAGAGGCGTGACGACGGAAGCACGCGTTGCGTACCGGTTTGCAGTACAGAAAAAACATAACAGCGGATTTGGGAATTTGCAACTCGGACGCCCGTCATGCACGCAAACAGGCAGAGGCAGGCAGCGGATGCGCCGCCTGCCGCAGGAGTACGACGGCTGATGCCGTCTTACTTCGCAGTCGACGAACCGCTCTGTGTGGCGCTGCCGCTCGCGCCCGGCCCCGTTGTGGCAGAACTGCCGGTACTGGTCGCGCTGGAGCTGCCGGACAAGGCCGCGAGCGCGTCCTGCAACACCGGCGAACGTGGCGCCTTCATCTTGCCGCTGATGACGTCCGCCGCCGATGCGGTTTTCGTGCCATAGAACGCGCCGGTTTCCTTCTCGTCGAAGTTGATGTCGGTCACGCTGACCGCAAGGTCGCCGAACGCGCCTTTGGTATCCGACCAGGCCACGACATCTCCCTTGCCAGCCGAGCCCTGCGCTTTCGCGGACCAGTTGACGATGGTCAGCCCCGCTTCGGCATTCAGCGAAAAGTTGTTGTTTTTCTTGAAGCTGTCCAACGCTTTCTGGCTGTTCAGCACCAGTGCAATCGCGCCCGCCTCGACACCGGCCTGCGCGCCGACGCTGACGCCGCCCATGTTATAGAAAGCCGGGTTGCCCCACTTGTCGCCCTGTTTCACGAACAGCACGCCGGTGCCGCCGCGCGCGCCGACGCCCAATGCGGCGCGGCCGTAATCGGGCACGATATACACGCCTTTCGCCTGCGTCAGTAATTTCTTCATGCCCGGATCGGCATCCATTTGCTGGATCACCTTCACCGATTTTTGCAGATGATTCTGCGCTTCCTGCGCCTTGTCGCCGCTGGGCCGGTTCTGGCTGGTGCTCGCCGACCCCGTGGCGCTGGTCGATTGCGCGGCGGCGAAACCGCCCGCCGACATCAATGCAAACATGCAAGCAGTAACAAGGGCGCGTTTCTTGCAGGTCAGGGTAGCCATATCATTTTCCTTTCACTGATTCGTTGTCGGTAACAACATGCCTGAATGGCACGGGTACTAACTTGACATCATGATCGGTGGCGGCGTTCCCTATTTTTCGGAAGGGGTGTAAGCAATGAAAGTGTTGTCATGCAACTTCCGGCAGGGCGAATGAAGCGGCTCGGACGGGTGTGAAATGCAGAATGCGCGGGTTGGAAAAGGCGGCGCGGCAGCGCGCTACTTCAATACGCCGAATACCTTGCCGATGATGGCGCTGCCCGAACCGATCGGATCGCGCCGGATCGCCTTTTCCTCTTCGCCGATCATTGTGTAAAGGCCGTCGAGCGCGCGCTGCGTCACGTAGCCTTCGACCGTTGCCTGCTGCTCGGGAACGAGATTGAATTTCGAAATCTGCCCCATCGTCGCGTTGTATTTCGCGCTGAGACCCGAGCGATCGGTGATGCCTTTGACCACGGGCAGGAATTTCACGGCCAGCGCGCCGGCGGTTTTTTGCCGGAAAAAATCGGTGACCGAAGTATCGCCGCCGGTGAGAATATTCTTGGCATCGGTCACCGACATCGATTTCACCGCATTGATCAACAAGGGTTTGGCCATCGGCACCGCCGCTTCGGCGGCACGGTTCATCGATACCACCAGATCGTCGAGCTGCTGGCCGCGACCGGTCATTTTCAACAGCGGCCGGGCCTGCTCCAGGATGCCGGGCAATTCGATTTTCACCTGCTCGTTTTTCAGGAAACCGTCCTTGACGCCCAGCTTGGCTACTGCGGCAACCGAGCCTTTTTCCAGCGCCGCCTTCAGGCCGCTGCTCGCTTCCCGATTCGATAGATCGGACAAGGAAAGCGCGGCGGCGGATGCTGCTGCCAATGCGATCAACAACAACGATGTACCTTTGAGCAAAGCGAAACGCGGCATCGACGGCTCCTTGAATGGTGAGTCAATGCAGTTTACTCCAGCCGGGCAGGGCGGCGTTCGGCATCGCGTCTTCCATCGTGGCAGCGGTGGGTAATTCGAATAATGGAAAGGGAGTCGGGGGAGGAACGCGCTGTCTTCAATGCCGGCGAGCGCGAGGACGGCGCGCCGGTAATGGCGCTCTCGATATGAGCAGGCCGGGCCGCGGAAGCGAGCCAGCCTGCTGCTCAAAGCCTACTGCAACCGGGTGGGGCCCTGCGAGCCGCCGCTGCGTCCGACCGCCAGCTCCGGCCCTTCTTCAATCTGCGGCACCTTCTCCCGGCTCTTGAGGTACCAGTTGCGCACGATATCGCCGGCCGTGTCCCGCGCACCCAATCCGAAGGCCAGGCCGAGCGCCAGTGCGACGGCGCCGATGGTGGCGGTGAACAGGATGTTGACCAGCGCGCTGGCGACGCCGATCTGGTTGACGGCAACCACGATCGCGAATGCCCAGATACCGACGCTGGCAATCTTCGCCAGCAAGTCGGGATTACCCACGCCACCTTCGGCCGCTGCACCGCGCACGACGCGCGACAATGCAGAGGCGGCGATGCCGCCGATCACGAGCGCCACCAGCGCCACGACCAGGTTCGGCAGCCACAACAGCAATTGCCGCAGCACGTCGGACACCGCCGGCAGGCCGAGCGCATCGAATGCGACCACCAGCGCAATCAGGCGCACGAACCATTTGCCGATACCGCCGATCAGGCCCGATGCATCGGTACCCGTGCCCGACTTGCGTATGAAATCGGCGAAGCCGGCGCGCTCTGCCAGGCCGTTGAAATTCACCCGGCGCAACAGCGCAACGATTGCCTTCTCGATCAGCGCGGCAATGATCCATCCGACGATAAGAATCACGATAAAGCCGAGTATTTTCGGGACTGCTCCGAAAAGCATTGCCAGCGCGCCTGCCAACGATGCCATCAACGCCTGCCCCCAATCGGTAATTTGTGCTTGCATGGTTATTCTCCAGTCGAGCCAATGAATACATTCGGAAACCGGGCGGAAAACTGCGCATGCCGCAGCCGCCCGCGATGCGGAACTGCACGATGAAGCTTCAGACTAGACAGTGACGCCAATGAATGCGAAAGGTACCAACAGGCGGTTTAACGGGAATCAAACCATATGGATTGCACGATCTTTTTTGTTGCTTCGAGAGTTCGAAGCGCGGTGGAATTAGTGGTCCTTCTTGCCTGTCGTCGATGGCGCGGCGCGGGTGCCGCCCGGTATCGACTCTTGCTGCGGCGCTGCAGGCGGCAGCGTGATTTCCCGATATTCGCGAATGATGCCGCCGCCGGATACGCTGCCCTCGGTTTCGCCTTCGCGCCTGCGATGACGGCAGACATCACGGTCGGCCGCCGGCAATGCCGCGCACCGTGCCAGCGCATTCGCGGCATAGTTGTCCGCCGGCTCGTCGAGCTCGCCATGCCGGGCCGCATCATGCGCGGCTGCGGCTTCACGCAGGCACGTCGCGCGATCCTCGGCGGATTGTCCGTTGGCGCAGGTGGCGCGCTCCTGCTGATAGCGCGCTTCGAGGGCCGATGTTGTTCCGTCAGAGGCGGCGACGGCGAAAGCCCGGGGCGCGGCACCCAGCACAAGGAGTGCGGATAGCGCAACGCGGGACAGGCAGGACATCTGGAAACGGAGCGAGGAAATTCGAACGACGGTTTGCATCATGCACTCCTGTGATATCGACGCGTTTCTGCTGCATGGCATCGGTGTTGTACGGCAGCGAGTCATCGTTCGGCTATAGTACGGCGAGTATGTCCATGCTGCCCGTCATGCTTCCGTCAGCCATGACAGGAAGTCGGTGCGGCCGGCAGTTCCGGTTCAACCAGCCCGAGGTGAAATCCCCTATGCAAAAGAAAACACTGATCTTCATCGCCACGATCGCGGTCCTGCTGGCACTTGCGATGGCGCTCAATCCGTCGCCGGAAAAACACCGCGCGGCGATCAGGGAAGCGATCGCGCAGCGCAGCCCGCTTGCCGGCGCACTCGGCGTCGGCGCGCTGACCGCGTTCGTGTCGTCGTATCACTCGGTCGGCGTCGCATCGTACACAGTCGTCAACGACCGCCTCGCGACATTCGGTGTCTTCGGCATGGTCTTTCCCGTGACGCACGAGTAGCGGCAAACAGGCGCGCGCCGCTCATGGCGCGCATTGCGTCAGGCGGCCTTCGCCGGCCCTTCGCGCAGCATCGCCTTGATCCCGCGCACCGCTTGCCGGATGCGCGCCTCGTTCTCGATCAGCGCGAAGCGCACATACTCGTCGCCGTATTCGCCGAAGCCGATGCCCGGCGATACCGAGACCTTGGCCTTTTCCAGCAGCAGTTTCGAAAACTCCAGCGAGCCGAGATGGCGATACGCTTGCGGAATCCGCGCCCAGATATACATCGAGGCTTTCGGAATATCGACCGGCCAGCCGGCTTCGATCAGTCCCTTCGCCAGCACGTCGCGCCGGCTCTGGTACTTCGCGCAGATCTCCTTCACGCAGCTCTGGTCGCCTTCGAGCGCAGCAATCGCCGCGACCTGCACCGGCGTGAAGCTGCCGTAATCGTGATAGCTCTTGATGCGCGCCAGCGCGGCAACCAGCGCCTTGTTGCCAACCATGAAGCCGATGCGCCAGCCGGCCATGTTGTAGCTTTTCGACAGCGTGAAAAACTCGACCGCGACATCGCGCGCGCCGGGGACCTGCATGATCGACGGTGCTTTCCAGCCGTCGAACGCGATGTCCGCATACGCGAGGTCGTGCACCACCAGGATGTTGTGTTCTTTCGCCAGCGCGATCACGCGTTCGAAGAAATCGAGTTCCACGCATTGCGCGGTCGGGTTCGACGGAAAGCCGAGGATCATCATCTTCGGTTTCGGATAGCTTTCGCGGATCGCGCGTTCCAGTTCGGTGAAGAAGTCGACGTCCGGGCTCATCCGTACCGAGCGGATATCGGCGCCGGCGATCACCGCGCCGTAGATGTGGATCGGGTAGCTTGGGTTCGGCACCAGCACCGTGTCGCCGCGGTCCAGCGTCGCCAGCATCAGGTGCGCCAGGCCTTCCTTCGAGCCGATGGTCACGATCGCTTCGCTGTCGGGATCGAGCGTGACGCCGTAGCGTTCGCGGTACCAGTGCGCGATCGCGCGCCGCAGCCGCGGGATGCCTTTCGACGACGAGTAGCCGTGCGTGTCGGGGCGCTGCGCGACTTCGGCCAGCTTGGCCACGATATGCGGCGGCGTCGCGCCGTCGGGATTGCCCATCGACATATCGACGATATCTTCGCCGCGCCGGCGCGCAGCCATCTTCAGCTCGGCAGTGATGTTGAAAACGTAAGGGGGAAGGCGATCGATGCGCGGAAAGCTCCGCGGCTTTTCGGATTGGGACATGGATTTTCTTTCACGTAAGCGCCCGGAACCGTCCGAGCGACGTTGAAACCGGAGGAAGGTTTCGCAGTCGATTCTAATCAGCAAACGGCAAGCGCGCAATGCCTGCGTGCATGACGTGCGCGCCATTGCATGAAGCCGCTGCTGCACCTGTCGCCCTATAGAGGTTGTCGTGCCGGCTTGCTAGGCAGGATCGATATCAGGCATCGGCTGTTCCGTTTTGCAGGAACCGGCGGAACCGGATAGCATCTCCCGATTGGCCGCCCGCTCCGGGGCGGCGTCTTTTGTGATGATGAAGGGTATCGGCATGACGTATCGCTCTCTCACCCGCTACGGCGCGGTGGCGCAAGTTTTTCACTGGCTCACCGCGATCGTGGTGCTGGTTGCGTTCATTTTCGGGCCGGGCGGCTCCGAGCAGCGCGTGTATTCGCATGCGCGCGATTTCGACCGGCAACTGCACGAGACACTCGGATTGTGCGTGCTGACGCTGGTCGTACTGCGCGTGCTGTGGCGGATGCTGGACAAGCGGCCCGATCCGCCGGACGTCGCACGCTGGATGGCTGTCGGCGCGAAGACAGTGCAAGGGGTACTCTACCTGCTACTGTTCGCACTGCCGCTGACTGCGATCGCCGGCGCCTGGCTCGAAGGCCATCCGCTGACGCTGCTTGCCGGGGTGGAGATCGCACCGCCTTTCGGTCCATCACACGATGTCGGCGCAAGCATCGCAACGCTCCACACCTGGCTCGGCGATGCGATCATGTGGGTCGCCGGCTTGCACGCGCTGGCGGCGCTGTTCCACCATTTCTTCCTGCGCGACGGCGTACTGGTGTCGATGCTGCCGCGCTGGATTCCGCTGCGCCATCCGGACGAGTGATGCTGCGTGCGGCATATGAAAACCGAATCCGGCGCTCGCCGTACGCCGGAGATCTTCCGCAAGGCTGACTCTCAACAAGGAAAACAAGCACCATGCTCATCGCCAAATTTCTGCACATCGTCGGGCTCGCCATCTGGATTGGCGGCATGTTCTTCGCATACATGGCATTGCGCCCGGTTGCCGCGAGCCGGCTGGAAGCGCCGCAGCGCCTCGCACTGTGGGAAGGCGTGTTCGGCAAATTCTTCGCGTGGGTATGGCTATCGGTCGCGCTGATCCTGGCGAGCGGTTTCTACATGATGATGGAAATCGGCAGGCCGCCGTCGTACGTATCGGCGATGTTCATCATCGGCATCGTGATGATGCTGATCTTCGCGCATGTGTTCTTTGCGCCGTACAAGCGGCTGCGGCGCGCGGTCGCCGCGCAGGACTGGCCGGCCGGCGGCGCGGCGCTGGCGCAGATCCGCCAGATGGTGGGACTGAACCTTTTGCTCGGATTCGTGACGATCGCCTGCGGCGCGCTGGGGCCGTTGTTGAACGGCGCGTAAGCTGGCTGCTCCGCCGGCGTCAACCCTGCCATTCCCCCGCGTGCGTGCGCATCGCGCCATGCCACGGATGCTGCTGCAACAGCTTGCGGGTAACGCCGTTGGTCCAGCCGAAGCCGTCCTGCAGCGGATACTCGCCGCCGTCGCCGCCGACCGCAGCGCCATTGGCGACCAGTCGCAACACATACTTTTCGACCAGCTTGCTTTCGCGCTGATACAGCTTCGCGACCACATGCAGCCAGCGGCTCGCGATGTCGCGCGATAGCGCCGTGTGACCGTAGTGGGTCAGCCCGCGAATCGCCAGCCATTGCAGAGGCGCCCAGCCGTTGGGCCGATCCCATTGTTCGCCGCTGGTGATCTCGCTGGTCGCGATGCCGCCGTCGACCAGCAGCCGCGCGCTGATGGTTGCGGCAAGCCGTTCCGCCTGCACCGCGGTCGCCAGCCGCACATACAGCGGCGTCGCAGTGGCAGCAGTCAGGTTCGCGCGCAGCTGGCCGAGCTCCCAGTCGAAATCGAAAAAGGCGCCGGCCTCTTCATGCCACAGGTAACGGTTGATCGCCGCCTTGCGCGCGCCGGCCTTGCGCGCGAAATCGGTCGCCGCGGCGGCATCGCCGTTCACTTCGCTCAGTTCGGCGATCTTGGTTTCCAGCTTGAACAGGAAACTGTTCAGGTCGATCGGCAGGATCGCGGTGGTGCGGATGCTGTCGAGCTCGCCGCTGGCGCCCAGCCAGCGCGAACTGAAATCCCAGCCCGATGCCGCTGCGGCGCGCAGGTCGCGATACACCTGTGGTGCCAAGCGTAGCGAGCGGTTGGCGGTGGCGACGTCTTCGAGGAAGGATTCCTCGCGCGGCGTATCGCGGTCGTCCCAGTAGCGGTTCAGCAGTTCGCCATCGGGCAGGCGCACCACGTGACGGTGTGCCTCGCCCGCGCGCAGCGTGTCCGCGCCATCCATCCAGAACGCATGTTCCTTGCGCAATTGCGGCAGGTAGTGGAGTGCCGGCTTCACGCCGTCGCTTTCGAACAGCTCGACCATCAGCGCGAACACCGGCGGCTGCGAGCGGCTCAGATAGTAGGTGCGGGTGCCGTTCGGGATCAGGCCGTAGGTATCGATCAGATAGGCGAAGTTGTCGGCCATCGCATGCAGCAGGTCCTTGCGCCCGCTGGCGGACAAACCCAGCATCGTGAAATAGGAATCCCAGTAGTACAGCTCGGTGAAGCGGCCGCCCGGCACCACGTAGGGATTCGGCAGCGGCAGCAGCGACGAGCGTGGAGGATGTTCGGCCGGATGCCGCGTCAGCACCGGCCACAGATCGTCGATGTGGTCACACAGCGGTTTGTCGGGGTCGGAGACGTAATGCGAGGCCGGGATCACCGGCAGCGCGAAATGCGTGTGCACGAAGGCGGCCAGGTCGAAATCGGCGGCATGCCGCTGCGCCCGGTAGGCGTGCAGGATCGCTTCGGGATCGCCGTTCGGCACGCAATCGACAAACGCCTTGCTGTCGTCGAACACGCGGCCCATCTGCACATCGACGAACAGTTCCTGGTAGCGGTCGGCCGGCGTCAGGGTGTCGGCCGGCGCGACGAACGCGACCTTTTGCTCGATGGCGGGTTTCGGGGAGGCGGATTGGGCAGGCGCATGCGCCGCGTTTCGGGAAATCGTCATCGGGCTCCTTGCAAATAAATGAACCAGGGTGAAGCGAGTGCCGCTGTGGTTTTTACTGTTCCGCGTAATTCCACAGCAGGCCGCCGTCGACGCGGATCGTGGTGCCGGTGATGTAATCGGCGTCCGACGACGCGAGGAAGGCGGCGACGCCGGCCACGTCTTCGGGTTTGCCGAGGCGCTTCAGCGGGATGTTGTTCAGCAGCCCGTGCAACAGTTCGGGGCTGTGCAGCAGATGGGCATTGATCGGCGTTTCGATCGCGCCGGGGGCGATGTTGTTGATGGTGATGCCGAGCGGCGCCAGTTCGATCGACAGGTTGCGCATCATCATCTTGACCCCGCCCTTGCTGGTGCAATAGCTGGTGAAATGCGGGAAGGGCAGCTCTTCGTGCACCGAGCTGATATTGATGATCTTGCCGCCGTGCCTGGCCTGCTGCAGATGCTTGACGAAGGCCTGCGTGAAAAAGAACACGCCCTTCTGGTTGACCGCTACTACATGGTCGTAATGCGCTTCGGTGGTGTCGCAGAACGGCGCGCTTTTTTCGATGCCGGCATTGTTGACCAGGATGTCGATACGGCCCATCTGGCGCACGCCGTGCTCGATCACGCGGTAATCATCGGCCACGCTGGCTGCGTCGCCGGGAATCACGCAGGCGCGCCTGCCGGTGGCCTGCACCTGATTCAGGGTTTGCTGCGTGCGATCGTCATCGCGCAGATCGTGAATGATGATATCGGCGCCTTCCTGCGCCAGCCGCAGCGCGATCGCCTTGCCGATGCCTTGCGCGCTGCCGGTAACCAATGCAGTTTTTCCAAGTAGTCTCATGTGCCGCCGCCTTTCGTGCCTGCATACCGGGAGGTATTGGGTGAGCCGGTGCCGGATCCGTGTCCGGCGAGAGGGTGCGTCGGGCCGCGTGCGCCGGAACAACCGGCGGCGGCCTGGTGCCGAGGTAGACATATGGTACCGCGATATAACTTTATTGTCCGGCAAACTTCTGTTGCGGCATGTCAGACATGCATGCGCATGCAAGCGCGCCGCATGTGCGGCGGAAGGCGAGGAGTGACGGGGTGAAGGATGGGAGGTGCGGCGCTTATTTGCCGCCGTCACGCTTGCCCAGTTGTTTTTCGAACGCGACGTCGAGCTTGCTGATCTTCGCCTTCTTTTGCGGGCCGGTGCGGTTGGCGAATTCGACGAATTCATCCAGCGCCAGGTCGGCGCTGATCTTTTCCGGCGCGGCATTGGCCGCTGCGCGCAGCAGATGGAACAACCCGCTGCCCGTCATGCCCAGTGAATAGCGATGTTCGGGATCGCGTGCATTGAGGCGGGCGACGGCGGCACTGGCTTTGGTGGATCTCATGGTTGGCGTAGGTCCGGGCTGCGACGCGGGCGGCGGAAAAAGAAAAGGGATGCCGTCAAGTATATGACGTTCATTCGTGCGCTTCACGCCGGCGCATGATGTCATTCGCACGTCATGTTCGCCGGGCATCATGCGCCCTGTCTCCTTCAATCTCCAAGAATGGAACTTTGCTCGCAGCGGTAACGCTCGCGGGCTTTTTTTATTGTGCGCAAGGAACGAGGTTCGCATGCATTGTCTTGGCATCTCTGTGGTTGTCGTGCAACACGGTGCATCGCATTGTTCGCATGTCATCCAGAGGTAACCCTGCGTCGCTAGAGTTCGAACCAGTTTGTTTTCCTTTTCGGAAAGTAAATCGGCAGGTGTGTTTTGGCGCGCCTGCCAGCGAACATCGCCCGTGCCAGATGCGGGCCGATGTCCGCTGATTTCCCGTTCAACAACAATGGAATGTCAACGATGAAAAAATCGCTTCTCCCGTTCGCCGTGCTGGCCGCGTTCGCCGGTGCCGCTTCCGCGCAAACCAATGTGACCATCTACGGTGTTGCCGACGCCGGCATCAGCCGTACCGACAACGGCACCAACACCACCACCGCGCTCGACAGTGGCATCCAATCCGGCAGCCGGATCGGTTTCAAGGGCACCGAAGACCTCGGCGGCGGCCTGTCCGCGCTGTTCACGCTGGAAAACGGCTTCAACATCGACACCGGCACGCAGGGCCAGGGCGGACGACTGTTCGGCCGCCAGGCTTTCGTCGGATTGCAGGGCGGCTTCGGCGCGCTCAAGCTCGGTCGTCAATACAATCCGATCCGCGTCGGCGTCGAGAGCATCGATCCGTTCGGCCTCGGCCTCGCGGGCAATGCATCGAACCTGTTCAAGGTGTACGGCGACCGCGCCGACAACACCGTCAACTACATGACGCCGAACTTCGGCGGCTTTTCCGGCCAGCTTGCCTACAGCCTCGGCGAAGTCGCGGGCAGCAACTCGATCGGCCGTCAGCTCGGCGCGTCGGGTTCGTATGCCAACGGCCCGATCGGCGCAGTGCTGGCTTACCATAGCCAGAACCTGGTCACGGGAACCAACGTCGACAACGGCAACGCCAAATCCACCCTGCTGGGCGGCACTTACGACTTCCGCGTCGCCAAGGCCTACCTTGCTTACGCGTGGAACAAGGGTGACACCGCTGCCGGCGTCGACAATATCGACAGCCGTGACCTGCTGGTCGGCGTTAGTGCGCCGCTCGGTGCCGGCACGCTGCTCGCATCGTACATGCGCAGGGATGACAAGCTGATCGGCAACGGCGATACCAATGTCTGGGCGATCGGCTATTCGTACAGCCTGTCCAAGCGCACCAACTTCTACACCTCCTATGCGAAGATGAAAAACGATGCCGCGGCGACGCTCGGCTTCGGCGGCGCGGTTGCCGCGGGCAAGGATCCCTCGACCTTCAACGTCGGCATCCGCCACAAGTTCTGATGCGTTGCAGGCGCTCGCCTGCAGCACGCCGGATTCAATGCATCACACATCGATGCGCTGCGGCGCATCGATGTCTCTTCCGATACCATTCCCCGCCATCTCTCCCGTTGCATCGGCCGCTTTGCGCGATAATCGCGTTCTGAACGCATCGGAGAACCGCATTGACAACAGAAGACCGCCTCGTCGAGCTTGAGATCAAGCTGACGCGCCAGGAAGACCTGGTGGATTCGCTGAACCGGATGGTGTATTTGCAGCAAAAGAAGCTCGACGAGCTGGAAGCATTGTGTTCGGCGCTTGCACGGCATGTGAGAGAGGCGCGCGACGCGGCGCAAAGCGGACCGGCAAATGAAAAGCCGCCGCATTACTGATTACATGCCATGACAGACAACAACGAGCAGAGCGCGCTGCGCGCCACGCTGAATGCCGAAACAGCACGCTTTCAATGGAAGGAGTTGCAGCGCTTCTTCGCCGCCGGTTCGGTGATCGCAGTGGCCGACGGACTGGACCTGGTCGAGGTCGCGCTACGCATCGCCAGCGACGACAAGGCCGCGGTCGCGCAATGGATGGAGCAGGGGCGTATCGGCAGGGTCTCCGACGAACAGGCGCTGGCATGGCTGGAGCAGGACGCCGTGTTGTGGACGGTGGTGGTAAAGCCGTGGATCCTGGTGCAGGCCGAAAAGCCGGCATAGCACAACGGCGTCGGCCGCCCGATGCCGCACGGTAGAATGGCGACGCTCTTTCAGCGCTACTTTCACATGCTTTCCCGAACCGCTTCATGGCAAAAAAATCCACCCGTGACCGATCGACTGTCTACACCGTTGCCATCGCGTTCGTGATCCTGCTCGCGGGTTTTGTGTTCGCGTGGTTTTACAAGGCACACGACACCCAACTGCGCAGCCAGACCGTGTATTCGAAGCCGACCCGGGTAGTGGCCGGCAGCAGCAATTATTCGGTCGCAGTCAGCTTTGCGATTCGCACCAGCGGCGCCGATACCGATTGGGTCGCCGACAATCGGCGCGTCCTGGAACAGGTTGCGCAGCAGGTGCTGGTTGCGCGCGACATGCGCCAGGCGCGAACGGCACAAGGCATGCAGGCATTGCAGGCGGCGTTGCGCGATGCGTTCAATGCCGCACTGCATACCGACAAGGTGCAACAGGTCCTGGTTACCGATTTTCTGCTGTCGTCCAGCAGCGACTGAGCGGCCTGCTTCCGTTGCCTGTTAGCGAGGCCGGTGCCCCAGCCGGTTATGGATCGCCGTCGCGGCAATCGCTGCGTGCCCCATCGCCACCGTGATCTGGTTCAGCCCCGCGACGATGTCGCCCGCCGCATACAAGCCGTCTATCGAAGTCTGCTGGTGCGCGTCGACGATCAGCTCGCCGCTGTCGTTGCAGGCCGCGCCCAGCGCCTGCGCGAGGCCGGCGTTGACCAGCGTGCCGAGCGCGATATACACCATGTCGAAGCTTTCCCGTTCGCCGCTGCGCAGTTGCAGCTGCATCGCACCGGCGGCGTCGAACGCAAGACGCTCGACCGGGGTGTGCATCATGCGCACGCCGGCTTGCTCCATTTTCGCCTGCTCCTGCGCATCGACGCGCAGCGCTTCCGTCACCGAGAACAGGCTGACGGCGTCGGCGAAATGCCGCACGAACAGCGCTTCGCCGGCGCCGTCCTTGCCTCTGCCGAGCACCGCCACGTTCTTGCCGATCGCTTCGTAGCCGTCGCATACCGGACAGTAGCGCACGCGGCCCTCGGCGACCGCCCGCTTTACCTCCGGAAAATCCGGTTCGACGTCGGTCACGCCGGTGGCGAGCAGCAGCTTGCGCGTGCGCCATCGTTTTTCGCCCAGCGCAGCGACGAACAGGCCGTCCGACTGTTCCAGCCGCTCGACCACGCCGTGCGTGACGGCGGCGCCGTAATGCTCGGCTTGCGCGTGCAGGCGCTGCAGCAGATCGCGGCCCTGGATGCCGGCGGCGAAGCCGGGATAGTTGTGCGAGGTCGGGATCGACAGCATGCGGCTGGCGCCGGCGTCGATCAGCTTGATGCGACGCCGGAAACGCGCGAGATAGATCGCGGCGGTGAGGCCGGCCGCGCCGGCCCCGACGATGATGCAATCGAACGCTTGCTCATGCGGGGCCATGCGACGCTCGCCGATTACCTGCCCAGCCGTCCCGATCAGGGACGCGGCCGGTATTCGCGCGGCATGTGGCGCACCGGTTCGCCGGGTTCGACGGCGTCCGGATTTTCTTCTTCATCCAGCGTATCGATGCGGTCGACATCGATGTCGCTGCCCGCTTCGATATCGGTGTCGCGCCCTGCGGTTGCGCGTTCGCCGGTGCCGCCGGAATCGGTGTCGCTGTCCAGCTCCGCGTCGCCGACGTCCGGGCCGGCGCTGCGGTCAAGCGGCGCGCTGTCCGGGTCTTCGTTGGTGCCGGTGTCGAGGCCGATCTCGACGTCCTCGGTCCAGCGCAGGCCGTCCTGCACGTCGCTGCCACTGTCGGAAATGTCGCTCGGTCCGAGGGCGCGCGTACCGTGGCCCTTGGTAACCGTGCGATCGCGTTCGGGAATGTTGTCCGGGTCTAATGTGCTGCTTGCCATGATCTGCTCCTGTACTGTGCTGCTCCGGTTGATCGATCGCCGACGGCTGTTGCCGCGCGCGTTGCGCAATCAACAGTCGGGTTCGCAAGAATGCGACTGCGAATCAAAAGCGCAGTTCAGTGCTGCGGATAAAAAAATGCCGGATTGCGGTGAACCTGCCATGCGGCAAGTGGCTTCCGAAAAGCAGGAACTTTTTCGGCAAGACTGTTGTCATCCAATTAACGAAAGCGGGCCGCATGCTTGCCAGCTTTCAACCTGGCAGCAGTTGCGGCCGGGTTCCATCCATCAAAGGAGGTGTTCCATGTCTACCTTGTTGCGCAAGCTGGTACTCGGATCGGCAGTGATGGTATTTGCCCATGTCGGCTACGCACAAAACGTTCCCGCAGGCGGTGCCGCTGCGCCGCCGCTGGAGGATCGGCCCGCCCACCCGGCGGATGCGCCATCGTCCGGCTCCAGCGGCACGAGCAGTGCCGCGCCCATCGAATCGAGGGCGAGCAATCCGGCCACCGATGGTTCCAACGATCCGCTCATCCAGCGGCGCAAGGCGAGGTACCGCGCCAAGATGGAATATGAGGCGCGGATGAAAGCCGCGAAGTCCGAATACAAGGAAGAAAAGCATGACGCGAAGGCCGAGTACAAGGCCGACAAGCGCGAAGCCAACACCGCACTGCGGGCCGCCGAGCAGGTACCGCCGGATCAGCGCAACATCGACGGCCGCACGAACAGCAGCTCGGGCCGCTAGAGCTGTTTTCGCCTGACTGGATCAGCCGGGACCGAGGCGGATTGCCTGCGGAACAAGGCCGCGCGCGAATCATGCGCGCTGCAAATGCGTCCACGCTCCGAACTTTGTTCGACGCCCCTCTCTTCATTCCGGATTTCATCTTGCCGGATCGTTGTTAAGGTTCCTCCGTCACGCATCCGCCGCGCTGGCAAACAGGAGGGGCAAATGAAAAGAATGACGATCGGCCTGTCGGCCGCCGCAGCCTGCATGCTGTTTTCGTCGGCCGCGTTCGCGCTCGACACGCTTGCCAGAATCCGCGATACGCAGACCATTACGCTCGCCTACCGCGAGGGGTCGGCGCCGTTTTCCTATCGCAACGAGAACGGCCAGCCGGTCGGCTATTCGGTCGACCTGTGCGTGAAGATCGCCGATGCGGTCAAGCGCGAGCTGAAGATGCCGAACCTGAAGGTGGCATTCATGCCGGTCGATTCGGCGACGCGCTTCAGCAGGATCATCGAAGGCAAGGCCGACCTGGAATGCGGCACCACCACCAACAATGCGGAACGCCGGCAGCGCGTCGCTTTCACGATTCCGCATTTCTTTTCCAGCGTGCGCGCGCTGGTGCGCGCCAACGAAGGCATCGCCAACTGGCCCGACCTGCGCGGCCGCACCGTGGTCACCACGCGCAGCACCACCACGATCCAGCTGCTGAACGATCGCAACAGCACGCGCGCGCTGAACATCAAGCTGCGCGAAGGCAAGGACGACCTCGATTCGTTCACGCAGGTGGAACAGGGCAAGGCCGATGTGTTCCCGATGGACGATGTACTTTTGTACAGCTTGCGGGCGAGCGCGAAAAATCCGTCCATGTTCGCCATCGTCGGCGATCCGCTGTCGGTGGAGCCGTACGCGATCATGCTGCCGAAGGATGACCCCGCATTCAAGAAAGTGGTCGATACGGAAATGGTCCGCATCATCGCCAGTGGCGAAATCTACAAGATCTACGATCACTGGTTCATGCAGCCGACCGGGCCGAAGGGCACCAACATGAAGATGCCGATGGGGTATCTGCTGCGCGATTCGCTGCGTTTCCCAACCGACAAGGTGGGCGACCAGTAGGCGCCGTGGGCTGACACAAACGCTTACCAAAAGCGCACGCGGGTAACGGCGCGGCGGTTGTCAGCGGCTGCCATGTTGGGCTACCATCGGCAAGTCCCTACGACTACTACCGCACCCGCGCCCATTCCAAGTTGACTGCTTCTTCCAAACGGCCGCCCAGGCGCCCGATCCTGATCTGGGGCCTCGGCCTCTCCGCTGCTTTCCTGCTGATCGTGGCGCTGTTCGTCGGCTTCGTGCTGGTGCTCACCGCGCGCAACCTGCCGTCGATCGATTCGCTGGCCGATTACCGGCCCAAGATTCCGCTGCGCGTGTACACCGCCGACAATGTGCTGATCGGCGAATTCGGCCCCGAACATCGCGACTTCGTGCCGATCGCCGAAATGCCGGCGATCCTGAAGGACGCGCTGCTCGCTGCCGAGGACGACCGCTTCTATTCGCATGGCGGCATCTCCTTCATCGGCATGCTGCGCGCGGTCGTCGCCGACCTGCATGGCAGCCTGTCGCAGGGCGGTTCGACCATCACGATGCAGGTCGCGCGCAATTTCTTCCTGACGCGCGACAAGACCTTCAGCCGCAAGCTCAATGAAATCATGCTGTCCTACCAGATCGAGGACAAGCTGACCAAGGACCAGATCCTTGAGCTGTACATGAACCAGATCTACCTCGGCCAGCGCGCCTACGGTTTCGGCACTGCGGCGCGGGTGTATTTCGGCAAGACGGTGAAGGAGCTGACGATTGCCGAAGCGGCGACGCTGGCCGGCCTGCCGAAAGCGCCGTCCGCCTACAATCCGGTGGTCAATCCGAAACGTTCGAAGCAGCGCCAGCAATACATCCTGCGCCGCATGCGCGATCTGGGTTACATCACGCCGGCGCAGTATGAAAAGGCGGCGCAGGAAGTGGTGCACGTGCGTTCCAGCAGCAGCGAGTTCGCGACGCATGCCGGATATGTCGCCGAAATGGTGCGGCAGACGATGGTCGCGCAGTACAAGGACGACGCCTACACCACCGGCTTCAACGTCTACACCACGATCACCAAGGCCGACCAGGATGCCGCCTATCAGGCGGTGCGGCATCAGGTGATGGCCTACGAACAGCGCCACGGCTACGACGGTCCGGAGGCGGCGATCGAGCTGCCGAAGGACGCCGACGAACGCGAGCAGGCGATCGACGAGGTGTTGCAGAAGCATCCCGACAGCGACGAACTGCAGGCAGCGGTGGTGCTGGCCGCGTCGCCGAAAGCAGTGCGCGCCGAACTGGCATCGGGTGATATCGTCGATATCACCGGCGACGGACTGCGCTTCGCCGCCGCCGGTCTGTCGACGCGCGCCAAGCCGCAGCTGCGAATCCGGCCCGGATCGGTGGTTCGCGTAGTGCAGGATGCGAACAAGCGCTGGTGGATCAGCCAGCTGCCGCGCGTTGCGGCCGCGTTCGTCGCGCTCGACAGCCACACCGGCGCCTATCGCGCGCTGGTCGGCGGTTTCGATTTCGGCCTCAGCGAGTTCAATCACGCGACCAGCGCATGGCGCCAGCCCGGTTCCAGCATGAAGCCGTTCATCTATTCGGCGTCGCTGGAAAAAGGTTTTTCGCCGGGCACGATCATCAACGATGCGCCGCTGGTGATTCCTTCGACCGGCCCCGGCGGGCAGATCTGGGAACCGAAAAACGACGATCAGTTCGACGGCCCGCTGAGCTTGCGCACCGCGCTGGTGAAATCGAAAAACGTGATCGCAGTGCGGGTGCTGCGTGCGATCGGCGTGCCGTATGCGCGCGAGTACGTGTCCCGTTTCGGCTTCGATCCGAATCGGCAGCCGGCCAATCTCACGATGGCGCTCGGTACCGGTTCCACCACGCCGCTGCAGCTGGCCGGTGCGTACGCGGTGTTCGCCAACGGCGGGTATCGGCTCACTCCCTACCTGATCAACAAGGTGACCGACTCGCGCGGCAAGGTGATCGCGCAGACCACGCCGCAGTTGCCCGGCTCCGGGCATGAAGGCGAGCGCGTACTCGATCCGCGCAATGCGTTCATCATGGACACGCTGCTGCACGACGTGGTGCGTTCCGGCACCGGTGCCGCCGCCGGCCAGCGCCTGCACCGCGCCGATATCGCGGGCAAGACCGGCACCACCAGCGATGCGGTGGACGGCTGGTTCGCCGGCTACGGCGGCGATGTGGTGGCGGTCGCATGGATGGGCTACGACGATCCGAAATCGCTGGGCGGCCGCGAGTTCGGCGCGACGGTCGCATTGCCGATCTGGATCGACTTCATGCAGGAAGCATTGGCAGGCAAGCCCGAGGCGCAACGGCCGATTCCGAACGGCGTGTCGATGGTCAACGGCGACTGGATGTATGACGAATACGTGGAGATGGGTGCGGTGCGTACGCTGGGCTTCGACGACCCGAACGCCGTGCCGGGAGTGGCGCCGCCCAATGCCGATTCCAACGGCAATGCCGGCAATCTCAGCACGACCGAGCAGGAAAAGAAGAGAATCCTGGATCTGTTCTTCGGGCAGTAACGCAGCGTGAGCCGTCAAGGTGACTGCGCCTGTCCGGAAAATCATTCACTGCGATTGCGACTGCTTTTATGCGGCAGTCGAGATGCGCGACGATCCGGCGCTGCGCGGCCGTCCGCTGGCGGTCGGCGGCCGGCCCGATCAGCGTGGCGTGGTCGCCACCTGCAATTACGAAGCGCGCCGCTTCGGCATCCGTTCCGCGATGGCGACCTCGCAGGCGCTGCAGCGCTGTCCCGACCTGATCGTGCTGCCGCCGGCGATGGACAAGTATCGCGCCGCGTCGAAGCAGATTCTCGCGATCTACCATGATTACACCGCACTGGTCGAACCGCTGTCGCTCGACGAAGCCTATCTCGACGTCAGCGATTCGCCGCATTGCAAGGGCAGCGCGACGCTGATCGCGCAGGAAATCCGCGCGCGCATCGCCGCCACCGTCGGCATTACCGCATCGGCCGGCATCGCGCCCAACAAGTTCCTGGCCAAGATCGCCAGCGACTGGAACAAGCCGGACGGCCAGTTCGTGATCCGGCCGCAGGACGTCGACGCGTTCGTCGCCGCGCTGCCGGTCGACAAGCTGTTCGGCGTCGGCAAGGTCACCGCGATCAAGCTGAAAAAGCTCGGCGCGTTTACCTGTGCCGACCTGCGCAACTGGTCGATCGCGGAATTGCAGCATCACTTCGGCAAGTTCGGCGAAAACCTGTACGGCCTGTGCCGCGGCATCGACCGCCGCGAAGTCAGCGCCAGCCGCGAACGCAAATCGGTCAGCGTCGAGGAAACCTACGTGGTCGATCTGCCCGATCTTGCCGCCTGCCGGCGCGAGCTGGCGGACCTGATCGACAAGCTGCGCATGCGGATGCGGCGCGCCGACGCCGAGCGCCATACGCACAAGCTGTTCGTGAAGATCCGCTTCGCTGATTTTCAGCGCACCACCGCCGAGTGCGTGAGCAGCGTGCTCGATCCCGCACTATGCGACAAGCTGCTCGATACCGCGTTCCAGCGCGGCCGGCGGCCGGTGCGGCTGCTTGGCGTCGGCGTGCGGTTGAATGAAGAAGAAAGCCTGCATCAGCTTGGCCTGTTCGCTGAACAGGCAACGTTGTTGTCAGGCGACGCTCGCATTGAAAACGATGACTGACTGTGCCGGAGTCGGCGTGTAGAATGGCCCCTTTTTTCGGAGCGCACCATGTGGTTCAAGAATCTCCAGATCTATCGTCTCACCGCTCCGTGGACGATGACAGCCGAACAACTCGAAGCCAGCCTCGCGCCGCAGGCATTCGCGCCATGCAGCAGCCTCGACATGCAAAGCCAGGGCTGGGTCTCGCCGCGCGACAACGGCATGCTGGTGCACACCGTCAACCGCCAGTTGCTGCTGCAGCTCGGTACGGAGAAAAAACTGTTGCCGTCGACCGTGATCAACCAGGTCAGCAAGGCGCGCGCCGCCGAGATGGAAGAGCAGCAAGGCTTCAAGCCTGGCCGCAAGCAGATGAAGGAACTCAAGGAGCAGGTCACCGATGAGCTGCTGCCGCGCGCGTTCAGCATCCAGAGCAGCACGCGAGTGTGGATCGATCCGGTCAATGGCTGGCTGGTGGTCGATGCGGCCGGCGCGGCCAAGGCCGATGAAGTGTTCAAACTGCTGCTGAAATCGCTGGAGACGCTGCCGTTCGCCGCGCTGCACACCGAGCAGTCGCCAGTGACTGCAATGACCGACTGGCTCGCCGCCGACGAAGCGCCCGGCGGCTTCACCGTCGATCAGGATACCGAGCTGCGCGCGACCGGCGAAGGCAAGGCCACCGTGCGCTACGTGCGCCACACGCTGGAGCCGGAAGACGTGCGGCGTCACATCGCGGCCGGCAAGCAGTGCACGCGGCTGGCGATGACCTGGAGCGACCGCGTGTCGTTCGTGCTGACCGAAGCACTCGCGATCAAGCGCGTCGCGCCGCTCGACGTGCTGAAGGAAAACGCCGATTCGACGATGCAGAACGACGATGAGCGTTTCGACGGCGACTTCGCATTGATGACCGGCGAGCTGGCGAAACTGATCGCCGACCTGGTGCAGGCGCTGGGCGGCGAAGAGCAGCAGAAGAAGGCGGCCTGACAAGATAGCGGGGCGTGGCCGCCCCTCCATTCGGCCGGCAAGCCTGATGTCGGCGCGACTCGCCGCAGCACGCAAGACAACTTCCGCCGCTGCTTCGGCCAGTCGCTTTCAATGAGGCGAATGCCGGCATTCGCGATTCGCATCATGCGTGGCAAATCGGCGCTGCGAGCGGATCTGCCGGCGTTTGCTATGCTGTGCTTTCTCCCGCCCGATACCACAAGGAATTCGAATGCACGCTGCTGGATTCATCCAGGATCTGGCGACGATCATGCTGATTGCCGGCATCGTCACCATCCTGTTTCATCGCTTCAAGCAACCCGTTGTTCTCGGTTATATCGTCGCAGGCGTCATCATCGGCCCGCATACGCCGCCGTTCCAGTTGATCCAGGACACGCATACGATACAGATACTGGCCGAGCTGGGCGTGGTGTTCCTGATGTTCTCGCTCGGCCTGGAATTCAACCTGAAGAAATTGAGCAAGGTCGGCGGCACCGCGTTCGTCGCGGCATTGGCGGAAATCGCCTTGATGATCTGGATCGGCTACGAAGTCGGCCAATGGTTCGGCTGGAATGCGATGGATGCGCTGTTCCTGGGAGCGATGCTGGCGATTTCGTCGACCACCATCATCGTCAAGGCGCTGGACGAACTGGGGATGCGCCGCGAAACGTTTGCGCAACTGATTTTCGGCATCCTGATCGTCGAGGACATTCTGGCGATCGCGATGATCGCGCTGCTGTCCGGCATTGCGATCAACGGCTCGGTCGATGCCGGCGATGTGCTGGCGACCGTCGGCAAGCTGTCGCTGTTCATGATCGTGGCGCTGATCCTGGGCTTGCTGATGGTGCCGCGCCTGCTTTCCTATGTCGCGTCGTTCGGCAGCAATGAAATGTTCCTGGTCACGGTACTGGGCATGTGCTTCGGATTCTGCCTGCTGGTGGTCAAGATGGAATACAGCATCGCCCTCGGCGCATTCATGATCGGCGCGATCATGGCGGAAGCGCGGCAACTGCATCTGATCGAGCGCCTGATCGAACCGGTACGCGACATGTTCAGCGCCATTTTCTTTGTCGCGATCGGCTTGCTGTTCGATCCGAAGGTGTTGACTGCCTATGCATTGCCGATCACCGTCATTACCGTGGCGGTCGTGGTCGGCAAGGTATTGGCTTGCAGCGCGGGCGCGTTCCTGGCGGGGAACGGAGGGCGCACCTCGTTGCGTGTCGGCATGGGGCTGGCGCAGATCGGGGAGTTCTCTTTCATCATTGCCACACTGGGCTTGACATTGAAGGTCACCAGCGACTTCCTGTACCCGATCGTGGTTGCGGTATCGGCCATCACCACGCTGCTCACGCCCTATCTGATCAAACTGGCCGATCCGTTATCGATGAGGATAGCGCATGCGATGCCGCGAAGCGTTGCGCGCATGTTCGGCCGTTATCCCGAGTGGCTGCAAGGTTGGCAACTGGAAGGTGACCGGGCAATCGTGGCAGGGATCATTCTGCGCATTCTGCTGCAGATACTGATCAACTGCGCACTGGTTGCGGCAGTCTTTCTCGCCGGTACGTATTTCATGGCGGCGATTGAAAAAAACCTGCTCGGATGGGTCGTCGATGAAAGGGTGCACCGCATGATCGTATGGGGCGGCGCGTTGATCATTTCCCTGCCGTTCCTGATCGCCACCTACCGCAAGCTGGATGCGCTCGGCATGTTGCTGGTGGAGCTGGTGGAAGGCGCGGTACCTCCGGTCAGGCCGCTGCACATGGCCCTCAGGTTTGTCATCAAGCTGATACCGGTATTGTCCATCGCCGGAATCCTGATGCTGATCGCGGTGTTGAGCGCGCGCATTCTGCCGCCTCTGACGCTGCTGCTGATCGCGCTCGCAGCCGCTGCCGCTCTCACGGCGCTGCTATGGAAGTTTTTCGTGCGGCTGCACGCGCGCTTGCAGCTCGCTCTGTTCGAAATCATCGAGCAGGAGAAAGACCGGCAGCACTGATTCTGCGAGCGAAACGCCGGCGGCAGAATCATCTGCCGCGAGCACATGATGCGGTGCCGTGGCGCAGGCCGCGGCATCTCTTGCACGCAGTGCTTTCCTGTTCTGCCGTCAGCTTCGCATATGGGTATTTTGGGTATTGGGGGCAGGCCCTGCCCCCAATATTTCGTTTCATGAACCGGCGCGACAGGGGAACCGGAGCTTCCCTCCCGGTCGGCCAAGGCATCTTCAGAGCTGGGTAATGTAGAACCGGCAACCTGATCGCTACGAAATCAGGCGCCGGGCGGCTCGCTGATCACTGCCTTCTGCGGAAGTATGACCCGGAACCGGGTGCCTTTGCCGATTTCGCTGGCCACCTCTATCCGCCCGCCGTGCTTCTGCACGATGCCGTAGGAAAGCGACAGGCCGAGCCCGGTACCTTTACCTACCGGTTTGGTGGTGAAGAAGGGCTCGAAGATGCGTCCAAGATGTTCCTGGGAGATGCCCTGGCCGGTGTCTTCCACCTCGACCCAGACCGTGCTGTCGTCATGGCCGGTACGCAGCATGATCCGGCCGCGCTCGGGAATCGCGTGTGCCGCGTTGACCAGCAGGTTCATGAAAACCTGATTGAGCTGCGACGGAAAGCACTCGATCTGCGGGATATCCCCGTATTCCTTGACGACTTCAGCCTTGTACTTGACTTCGTTCCACACCACGTTGAGCGTGCTGTCCAGGCCGTTTTCCAGGTTGGCGAACTGCCTGTCGGTACTGTCCACATGCGAAAAGTCTTTCATGTCCTGGACAATCCGCTTTACGCGCTGCAAACCGTCGAGCGATTCCGTCAGCAGGTCGCCAAGGTCTTCACGCAGATACTGCGCGTCGACGTCCACTTTCACCTGTCCGATGGCTTCGCGTGCCGCTGCGGGCAGCGAGATTTCGGTTTGTTCGTAGGCATCCAGCAGCTTCAGCATGTTTTGCGCATAGCGCTGCAGCGTACCCAGGTTGGAATTGACGAAGCCGATGGGGTTGTTGATCTCGTGCGCCACGCCTGCGGCCAGCACGCCGATCGACGCCATCTTTTCCGATTGCAGCAACTGGCTCTGGGCTTCGCCGAGCTTCTTGATCAGATCCGCCTGCAGCGCCTTTTCCTGTTGCAGCGTTTCGTTTGCCTTCTGCAGGTCGGCCGTGCGTTCGAGCACCCTGGCTTCCAGCCGGTCGCGGGATTCGCGCAACGCTTCCTCGGCATGCTGGCGCTCGGTTATGTCGTTGTAGCCGAAAACGCGGCCGATGATGCGTTCCCCCAGGTACTGCGGGCGCGAGCGGCACTCGAAAATCCGGCCATCCTTCAGATGGAGCAGGTCTTCGGTTTCGCTGCTGTCGACCACCGCCTGCAGGCGGGTACGGCAGATCTCTGTCTCGACGACATGCTCCGCAAGGAATTCGATGATCGCCGCGTCATCGCGCGCCAGCAGCAGCGAGTCGGAGATCTCCCACATCTTGCTGAACAGGCGATTCATGCTGGCGATCCTGCCGTGCCAGTTGATTACCAGGATGCCGTTGCCGGTCGATTCCAGCGTGGCCCGCAATTGCGACAGGGTCTGCTCCAGCGCATCCTCGACCTGCCGTTCATGCCGGATATCCCGTGCCTGCACCAGCAGCAACGATTCTTCGTGGTGCCGGATCACGCGCACCGATTTCATCACGGTCAGCAGCGAGGCGTCGGCACAGTGATATTGCCCTTCCTGCGCCTCGACATCCAGATACTGGCCGTTGCGCACGTCTTCCCAGTAAAACACGTCCTGCAGCGAACTTTCGATATCGGTGATCGCCATCGAAAGCAACTGCTCCTTGCCATAGCCGAGGGTCTGCTCGACCAGCAGGTTTGCAGCGACGATTCGCAAATCGGCCGGTGCCACCAGCATCATCATGTGCGGACTGTGGTCCACCATCAGTTGTGCAAGCTGATTCATCGCGCCGGTGCCTCCTGTTCGGACTTGCCGGCATCGAAGTAATAGCTGACCCGTTTGCGCGGGCTGAGGTAGCGGTAGACTTCCTGCGGCACCTGCGCCGGCTTGATCGCCTTCACGATGTTCAGGTCCGTTTCCCGTTCCATGTCCACCAGGATCGCTTCATCCTTGGGGATGTTCGCATCGTAGATCACGACCATCGGCTTCATCGGCTTTGCGGTGTTGACCGTGGCGACCATGCCGATCACCCCGTTGGAAAGCTGGACGATCGTGCCGGGCGGATAAACGCCGAGGCAGCGGATGAATACCTGCAGCAGTTTCGGATCGAATTTGGCGCGCAACTTGGCGAACATGATCGACAAGGCTTCGTGCGGGGTAAGCGCAACGCCCATGTTGGGCGGATTGCACAGCTCATCGTAGTAGTTGGCGATGGCAACGATGCGCGACAGCAGGCTGATCGCTTCGCCTTTCAGACGCTGCGGATAACCGCTACCGTCGAACATTTCATGATGGTCGCGAATGATTGCCTGAACCGGCGGCGGCAGCTTGAGACGCTGGGCAATATCAACGCCATACTGGCAGTGCATCTGGTAGAGATTCTGCTCGGCCTGGGTCAGCGGTTCCGTCTTAAGCAGCACCTTGTCCGGAATTTCCTTGCGCCCGACATCATGGAACAGCGCTCCCATGCCAAGTGCGTTGACCACTTCTTGCGGCAAATGGATATCGCGCGCCATCATCATCGACAGCATGGCCACATTCAATGAGTGGAAGTACAGTTCTTCGCCGCCCATCTTGTCGCCCATCACATGAATCGCCAGATCGGGAGCGCACAGGATGGAGTCGGTAATCTGGGACACCAGCTGCGCCGCCTGCCGTATGGTTTCTTCCGGCTGCGAAAACACGTTCTTTTCGAT
Source organism: uncultured Noviherbaspirillum sp. (assembly GCA_966211585.1). Taxonomy (GTDB): domain Bacteria; phylum Pseudomonadota; class Gammaproteobacteria; order Burkholderiales; family Burkholderiaceae_D; genus Noviherbaspirillum. The sequence continues at coordinate 97,488 of CBIHNU010000003.1, forward strand.
ATCGCGCACCGCCTTGGCGGTATCGATGAACGCATTCTCGATGCGTGCGGCGGCTTCGCGTTGCGCCTTGATCCGCTCCATCATCGCGCGCTTGGCTTCGAGCACAGGCGATACCGACGACTGAACTTCCGGAGGCGTGGGCCCGGCGGGAACCGGCGTCGAAGCCGGAGGCGGGGGACTGATATCGCTGAGTGTCGGGTTGTAGCGCACTGTCTTCAAGCCCAGGCTGCGGAGAGTCTTGATCTGTTCTTCGTTCTTGATCTTGAAATGGCTGAAAGCGAAAGGATGCTCGAACCATTTCAGGTCGAGATTGACATACAGTCCGACCCGCAACTGGTCCATCGTGATGGGAACGGTATCGCTTGTCATATCGGCATTCCAACAAGTGGTTGTACTGATGCTGCCAAAACGCATTGCCGCCGGCTTCAGGGAAAAGAAGCCCCGCAGCGGCTGTTCGGACGCGAAGAGTAGGTTCTGATGGTCTAATATTGCCGTACGGAAACGTCTTGTGCAACTATTGGCTTGCCTCCAAGTGTGGCAAACGCGCACATCCGGGCGCTGCTACACCTAATTCATGCGGTGTGGACTGTTCCCAAAGTCTGTTTGAGGCACGACTTCATTCATGGATGACCTCGGTGGGTCAGCACCCAATTCACCCGCTGAGATATTCGAAGTCCGTGCAACACGTTGCGATGCTGTTCCAGGAAATCAGCTCTACACTTGCCGGTCCATCCAATGGGCGAACGCGGTCTCCTGGCAAAGCAGAGGGGGCACAAAGGCTGTGCCCCCTGTTCAAATCTGACGAAGACGAGACGCCAGTCTGCAATGCCTATCGTGTGAGGAATGTAAAGGGCGTAAAAAAAGCCCGTTGAATCCTCAACGGGCTTTCGTGATGCTGGCGGAGTGGACGGGACTCGAACCCGCGACCCCCGGCGTGACAGGCCGGTATTCTAACCAACTGAACTACCACTCCTGAACTTGCTGGCATGTCCGGCGAACCGATACATGAGACGTGTGTCACCACGTCTGAAGGGGGCGAAGTGTACAGGAGTTTTTCGGCTTTGCCTAGCATTCGACCGCGATCGTGAAGACAAGTATTTGGCTACGATGTTATCCGCGCGCCAGCCTTGTCACTTCTTGTAGCAGCACGGCAGCTTGGGCGATCGGTGCGGGGGAGCGTGCTATCCGCGCATGAAGCAATGCGCCTTGAAGCATGTCCAGAATGTTGATTGCTAATGCCGGTGCTGACTGTCCTGAAATGCCGTAGTCGATCAGACGTGTCTCTAGTGTCGCACACCACACGGCGTAAATGTCCTTGCATTTTCGATTCAGTGGCGAGGCATTCTCCGTCGACATCGAAATGGCAGCCACCGGGCAGCCGAGTGTGAATTTCGATTTGGCGAGCCCAGCGGAAAGCGCCTGAGCGATCGCATCGAGGTAGGCATCCAGCGACCGTGCGCCCGAGCACGAACGAATCAGGATGCCCAGTCCGTAGTCCTGGGCGGCCGTCAATACCCCATCCATGAGATCGTCCTTCCCTCCCGGGAAGTAGTGGTACAGCGATCCGCGCGGCGCCTTGCAGGCCCGGGCCACGTTCATCAACGTGATGCCGGCACAGCCATGGGTTGGCAAGAGTTGAATCGCTTTCCTGATCATCTGCTCGCGGAAGTTTTGCATTTAGACAATACCAGAGTTAGAATTATGTATGCATACATGCATAATTCTAACGCGCGAAAGACACTCTGTCCCATGATATCTCCCGTGAATATGCAGGCTTTCCTCAGGCGTAGTTACCAAAACGTGGTGTTCGCCGGCGGCGGCAATCGCTGCTGGTGGCAGGCCGGGCTGGTCGAGCAACTTGCTTCTCATTCGTGCTGGCAGGCGACCCGGCTGGTTGGCGCGAGCGCGGGTGCGGCAATGGCGACTGCGTTCGCTGCGCACCGTCTTTCGGACGCGCTGCACGCTTGTCTCGATCGCTTTCGCCGAACACCCCGAAACGTGGAATGGAAGCGACTGCTGAATGGCCGGCGTCCGTTCGTGCTGCCGGAAATCTACCGCGAATGGACCGATAGCTTTCTGGATGAAAGCGGCTTCGCCGCACTGAAGAGCGGCAGGACCAAAGTGGCAATCGTGCTTACTCGCCCCATCAGGATGATGCCGGTATCGGTATCCATGCTCATCGCGCTCAGCCTTTATGGCAGCAAGAAATTCCTGTTCGGGAAGTTTCATTCACGGGCGCCTCACCTCTTCGGCTTTCGCTCTGAACATGTCGATCTCGGCGCTTGCGTGGACCTTCAACAGGCACATCAGCTGCTGGCCGCCTCCGCAGCCGCGGTTCCGATTACGCCAGCCGCGTACTGGTCCGGAAATCCGGCACTCGACGGCGGCTTCTATGACAGCAACCCGTTGCCGAAACTGCCGTTCGAACGAACCCGGACCCTGATACTGTTGACCCGTTATCGATCAGCGTATCCCCACATGTTTGAAATCGATGGCTGTACCTATATCCAGCCGAGCAGGCGAATCGATGCAGTGAATTTCGACTGTACCAATGCCGACAATGTGCGCCGTGCCTACCAGCACGGCGTGTCAGATGCGCTGGCGCTTCTGGCCACAGGTCGTTGAACGGTTACACGGTCGAAGCGGCAGGGAGGCAGCGCACGCGACATGAAATGGAAAAGCCCATTGGACATCAATGGGCTTTCGTGCTGTCGATGGCGTGGACGTACTTGAATCTGCGATCCTGACGCGACAGGCCGAAACGGAAGGAAATTTTCCCGCTTTGGCTACTTCGCGCAGGCCGGCGACTTGTTTGCCTGCTTCAGATAGGCGATCAGATCCGCGCGTTCTTTCGGGTCCGGGATGCCGGCATAGCCCATCGCGGTTCCGGGCACCATCTTGGTCGGGTTCGTCAAAAAACGGTCGAGCGTTTTTTCGTTCCATACGATGTGCGACTGCTTCATCGCGTCCGAGTACGGAAAGCCTTTTACGCTGCCGGCGAGGCGGCCGAACAGGCCGCAATGATGCGGACCGGTGCGGTCGTAGCCGAGCGCATGGCAGGCGAGGCAGCGCGAATAGATCGCTTCGCCTGCTTTCGCGTCGCCGGGCAGCGCTCCACCCTTCGATGCCGCCGGCGCGGCGCTTGCCGCGACGGCCAGCGCCGCACCCGCCAACAACTGCGTGACGGCGCGCATGATCAGGACATGAATGCGGACGGCACCGGCGCTTCGCCGAGGGCGTTGCGCAGCACTGCCCAGTGCATCGCCTCGTCGCCGAGGATGCTGGCGGCGGCCTTGGCCAGATCGCGGTCGCCGAACAGCGGCACCGCGCCGAGATAGGCGCTGACCGCACCTTTTTCCAGCATGGCGGCGAAGCGCAGCACGTCGGCCTGGGTCTTCAATGTCTCGACCGGGAACGTGTATTTTTCCTTGGCCGATACCGCCTTGCCGCCCAGCGTTGCGATGGTCTTCGACAGCACGTCGGCATGCTCCTTGTGATGACCCTGGAAGGTGAGCGCCAATGCGAGCACCGGCTTTTGCAACAGTCCGCTTTCAGCACCCACCTGATAGGCGGCGATCGCTTCCAGTTCGGCGCCGAGCGCGGTGTTCAGGAAGCGCACGTCGCCCGCATTGGTGTCGCCACCTTTTGCCGCCAGCGCGTCCCGGCCGGCCAGCAGCGCGACGGCGGTGCCGGACAGCATCAGGCCGGATTTGCCGAGAAAGCGACGACGGGTGTCGAGCAGCGAAGGATCGTTTGCGAAAGTCAGAAAAGACATGGTGTTCTCCAGTGGGTGGTTGCTACGGACGGTCGGGCAGTCAGGCGTCACCTTCCTGCTCGTGATTGAGTCGCTCCAGCACGCCGGCAACGATGCGGTCGCAGCGCACGCCGTCGAACGAAAATGCTTCTTCGAACGCGAAGTCGATTTCGCGCGACAGCGATTCGCGCAGCAGGCTGCGGGCGCGGAAGAAGCGGGTGCGCACGGTAGCCTCGGGAATGCCGAGGCAGGTCGCGGTTTCCTCGACCGACATTTCTTCCAGCGCGCGCAGCATGAATACGGTGCGGAACGCGTCCGGCAGTTCGTCGATCTTGCGCTCCAACAGGCGGCGCGTTTCGGCGCGCAGCGCGGCGCGTTCCGGTTGTTCGGGTGCGGTATGGTCCATTTCAACCTCTGCGGCTTCGCTGTTCGATTCGATACCGCCATCGATCCGGATGATCTGAGCGCGGCGGCTGGTCTTGCGCAGGCGCGCCAGTGCTTCGTTGACGACGATGCGCGTCAGCCAGGTCGAGAGCTTCGCATCGCCGCGAAACTTGTCGATGCTGCGGTAGGCGAGCAGATATGCGTCCTGCACCGCGTCTTCGGCTTCGGTGTCATCCTTCAGAATGCTGCGCGCGGTGCGGTACAGCGTCTGGTTATGGCGCCGCATCAGCAGCGTGAACGCTGCCTGGTCGCCGGCTTCGATGCGGCGCGCGATTTCCGCGTCGGACAAGTCCTTGTCGATGGCTTTCCTGTTTGCCGGTTGCATGGCCTCTCCGTTTTCTGTCGGTGTCGTACATTAGATGACGGCAAAATTCGCCGCGTTCCCGGAATGTCGAATTTGCCTGGAAAACGCTGACGCGCACACCCGTTGCCGGGTGCGCGCGTCAGCGTTTGACAAAGACAGAATAGAGCGCTTTTTGCCGGAGTGCGCGGCTTTACAACGAGAGGGCGGCGCCTTGCGGCATCGCAGTCTGCCGGTACAGTGTGATGACGCGCAGCGCCTGGCCGAAGAAAATCCCGTTGAACAAGCCGTACAGCGCGCACACGCTCGCGGCAAACCACAGGTGCTGCGCCAGCCCCGGCTGCAGCGACAGCGCAACGCCGACCGCATACTTGGTGCAGAAAATGCCCATCATCAGCAACAGCGGCCCCCAGCTTCCGCGCTGCGAAATCACGCGGCGCAGCGGGTCGATGCGGATGCTGTCGCGGTCGAACGCCATCCATGTGAGTGCGGTGCCGGCCAGCATGCAGGCGAGCCAGACTGGCGCGGCGGCGGGAGCGGCACCGAAGCCGGACACGATGCCTTGCAGCGACAGCGCGAACATCGCGGCCGGAATGATGAATACGCGCTTCAATGCAATTTCACGGTCGACGCTGGCCAACAGCCCGCGATACAGCACGAAGGCGAGCACGGCCCAGACCCAGAGTGGCGTGTGCGTGAGAATGTGTTGCAGCATGATGTTCTCCTTGATCGTAAGTGGATGTGACGATGCATTGTGCGTGGCCGAAAAACATTCCCCAAACGGTTTGCGACGAAGCGGCCGGATGCGGGGGCGAAAGGCAAAATTCCGGGAGCGGGCGGCATGGCGCTTCGCTACAATCGGATGTCGCACAGGAGAACCTCATGTCCGAACCCTTGACCGAAACGCTGTTCCCGCCGATCGAACCTTATCGCCACGGCATGCTCGCGGTCGACGCGCTGCATACGCTGTACTGGGAAGAGTGCGGCAACCCGGACGGCGAGCCGGTGCTGTTCCTGCATGGCGGGCCGGGCGCCGGCCTGTCGCCGCGCCATCGCCGCTTTTTCGATCCCGCGCATTACCGCATCGTGCTGTTCGACCAGCGCGGCGCCGGCAAGTCGACGCCGCTCGGTGAATTCCGCGACAACACCATGCCACTGCTGATCGACGATATCGAACGCCTGCGCGTGATGCTCGGCATCCGGCAGTGGCTGGTGTTCGGCGGCTCCTGGGGCTCGACGCTGGCGCTCGCATATGGCGAGGCGCATCCGCAGCGCTGCCTCGGTTTCGTGCTGCGCGGCATATTCCTATGCACGCGGCCGGAGATCGACTGGTTCCTCAACGGCATCCGCTGGTTTTTTCCCGAGGTGCATGCGGAATTCGTCGCGCCGATTCCACCGGAAGAACGCGGCGACCTGCTGCATGCGTATGCGCAGCGCCTGTTCAGCGATGACCCGGCGACGTATACAGCGGCGGCGCGCAGCTGGAGCCGTTACGAAGGCCGCTGCCTGTTCCTGCGGCCGGACCTGAAGGCGATCGACGAGTTCAGCGAGGATGCGGTGAGTCTCGGCATCGGACGCCTGGAAGCGCACTATTTCCTGCACCACGGCTTCCTCGGCGCCGATCAACTGATCCGCAATATCGACCGCATCCGCCATCTGCCGGCGCTGATCGTGCAGGGGCGCTACGACGTGGTGTGCCCGCCGGCGACGGCGGCGCGCCTGCATGCCGCTTGGCCGCAGGCGAAATTTCACCTGATTGCCGATGCCGGGCATTCCGGCTTCGAGCCGGGCATCGCGGCGGCGCTGGTCGCGGCGACCGAGCAGTTCAAGCGGCAACGTGATTTCAATTGACCCTGCCGGAAAGGACGCGCATGAAGAGATGTATCGCGATGTTATCGATGGTGGCGTCGCTGGCGTTGTGCAGCGCGGCGTCTGCGCAAATCGCAACCAGGGTGGTCGATATTCCGACCCGGCCGGGCGTCACGCAGCGCTTCGTTTATCTCGCGCCGGACCGGCCGCACAAGGCGGTGATCCTGTTTGCCGGCGGTGACGGCGGCCTGCAGATCACGCCGGAGGGTGATTTCGCCGGCGGGGGGCAATTTTCTGGTGCGCACCCGCGAACTGTTCGCGTCGCACGGCTTCGCGGTGGCGGTGGTCGACGCGCCGTCCGATCATCAGCAGCCGCCCTTCCTGAGCGGCTTCCGCGAGACGCCCGAACATGCAGCCGATATCAAGGCAGTGATCGGCTGGATCCGGCAGTCGGGCCTTCCCGTATGGCTGGTCGGCACCAGTCGCGGCACCCAGTCGGCCGCATATATTGCGACGCAACTGACCGACGGCGGACCCGACGGGCTGGTGCTGACCTCCACCGTTCTCAGCGACAGACACAGCCTGCCGGTGCCGGCCCTGCCGCTCGACAAGCTGGCGATTCCGGTGCTGGTCGTGCATCACGAGCAGGACGGCTGCCGGGTTTGCGCATACGGCGACCTGCCGTTGCTGATGCAGCGGCTGGCGCCGCTGCGCACGAAGGAACTGATCACGTTCAGCGGCGGCATATCGCGCGGCGATCCGTGCAAGGCGAAGGCGCATCATGGCTTCAACGGCATCGAGGCGGAAGTGGTGGCGAAGATCACCGAGTGGATCGACGCGCACTGACCGGACCCGCGTTTCAGTGCGCGCTACGGCGGTCGATTTCCTGCACCACCGCGGCGACCATTTTTCTGACGTTCGCCTGCACCGCCGATTCGCCGACCAGCGGCGGCACGAAGAAGTCCGGCTCCATCGTGCCGGCATAGCTGATCAGCGTTCCCTGCACGCCGTCGCGCGTTGCCGGCGCCAATTGCCAGTGCGCGGTATAACGCTGCATGTTGCCCGATACCAGCGCGACGTCGATCGACGAAAACGGTTGTTCGGTGATGCGCACCACCAGGTGGATGGCGTGCGATATGAACAGGAAGCCGGCTTCGCTGCGCTGCTCGACCACCGCCTGATGGGCGCTGCGCGTGATCAGGCGCGACGACAGCAGGTCCGGCACGAATTCAGCGAGCCGGTCGTAATCGGTCAGTACCCGCCACGCCTGCTGTGGCGCCGCAAGGACGAAGCCACTCGCCTGGATCGAAAAGAAAGACTGGCCGTCGCGGTGGACACGATCGGCGTTCGCTTCGACGACAGGCGACGGTGACAGCGGTTGAGCATGCATGACGGAAGCCCATAGCAGGAATGCCAGCAAGAAGAAAAATCGGGTCATGAGTTCGGCCTGTTCAAGTGGGCATCGTATCCCGCATCGTATCCGATACGCGTTCGATCCCGACCATATGCGGACCGGTAATGAAAGGTTACAAAAAACGCGTCGATATGCAAGTTTCGATCGTCTACGGTGCAGCGAGTGCGCGTATATTTGTTTCAGGAAATTTTCAGGCCGGCAAGCGTGCGTGGATGCGAATTGCTTCATCCGCAGCGTGCCGTTACATCAACGTCGCACCTTGTTTTCCATTCATCATGAAATTTCGTCTCGCGATTTTTTTGGCCGCCGGCATGCTGGCCGGCTGTGCATCCCGCGATGCTGACAATACCGCAAAAGCGCCGGCCGAAGCGGCGCCGCATGGCAACAGAAACGACATGCGTCCGGAAGCCGCTTCCGCAGCAACCACGATCGACGGTTACAAGCGCGATCTCGCGGCGCGCATTTACAGCGTCAATGCAGCCAAGGTGTTTACCGGTCGGCCGCAGGCGCTGCTGCGTTCGGTGATTGTGCTGCGCTACACGGTCGACGCGCGCGGCCACTTGATGCGCAGCGAAGTGATGCGTTCCAACCACGATCGCGAAACCGAAACCACCGCACTGGCGACCTTGCGCAACAGTGCGCCGTTCCCGCAACCGGCACCGCATCTGTTGCATCACGGCCGGCTTGAGCTGGCAGAGACCTGGCTGTTCAACAACGATGGCCGCTTCCAGCTGCGCAGCATCGCGGAACAGCAGATGGATCATTAGTTCGCTGCGCCGCGAACCGTCGGCGCGCTTGGCATGAACCGTCTTTTGTGTGGCTCGCCGTGCGCCTGTCCATTCGCCTCAACAAATAAATCCTCCCTGACCCGTCGATCCCGAAGCCGCCGCGCGTCTTGTCCGACGGCTACAAAGCACGGTGCTCGCCCGGTTTTCAAACACGGCTGCAGGACGCCGCCATGGGGGTGGTTACAGAAAATTACATTGTCAAAAAGTCTTTACTTTTCAATGGGCTGGGAAAAATTTTTTGAAATTTTGCATGGCGCTGCCTCGGCGCGGGAGAACGGGCTTGCGTGCCACGCATCCAAGCTGCTGCATCGATGATGCCTTTTTTCCAACCTAAGGAGTTACCTATGACGTTGAAAACCACAATCCAGTCGTTGTCGTTTGTCCTGGTCGCGTCGGTGTCTTCGGTCGCACTTGCCCAGGGAACGGGTGCGGACACCAGCAGCGACAGCAGCAAGGCAACCTCGCCTTCCACCTCCAGTTCGAAAGACAGCACCGGCGGCGGCATGTCGTCGTCGCCTTCGTCACCGTCGTCGGGATCGAGCGGTACCTCGTCTTCCGGCATGAGCAGCGACACCTCCGGCAGCTCCGGTACCTCGGGTACTTCCGGCAGCAGCGCCACCGGTGCCAGCCCGGGCGCGTCAAGCGATACTTCCGGCAGCTCCGGTACCGGCGGCAGCAGCGCATCCGGTACTTCGGGCACATCGGGCACTTCGGGCGCCACCGGCGGTTCCAGCTCGACCAAGCCGTCGGCCAGCTCGGGCGCGTCCGATACCGGCGCCAGCGGCGCCGCAGGCACCGAGACCCAGCCGAAAGCCAAGAAGTCGAGGAAGCACAAGAAGGCAAAGAAATCGAAAGAGTCTTCGTCGGGTTCGTCAGGCACTTCTTCTTCCGATTCGTCATCCGGCTCGTCGAGCATGCCGGCCCCGGCCAAGTAAGCTTTCACTGTCGGCAATTCCTTTTGGCAAAGCGGCTTTCGGGCCGCTTTGTTTTTTGAACGAGGACGGGCCGGAAACTGCTGCAGGCATGTCACGGAACGCGAATGGCGTTTGTCGCCGCCGCTCGAATCTGTTTAAATGGGTGTACTGCCATCGCCTCTCCCGCTCCATGAATTCCTCGACTCGCCCGCTCCCCGCCGCCTATTCACGTCCCCGCAAGCTGTACCGCTATTCGCAGCGGCAATGGCTGGAACGTTCGCTTCAACTGGGCGAATTCCAGTTGCGTCCGGCTATCCCGGAAATCCAGGGCGCCGGCGGGGATCAGATCCTGCCGTTCGGTGCGCCGCGTGCAGCAGCTGCGCCCGCCGGCTACCTGACGCTCAGTCTGGCGAATGCGTGGGACGAAACCCTGTTCGACGCCTTCGCCGGCGCCGACTGCTGCCTCGTCATCCATGATGCGGAACAGTTCGGCGAGCGGATTCATCGCGCCGCGCAACGCATGCTGCCGAGCTGGGCCGGCATCGATGCGGCAATCTCGTACGGCATGCCGAGCCCGCTCGGCGCCGCGTTTTCCAAGACCCGGCACCACGCCGCCGAAAAAGAGTGGTTGTTCGCCTGGCGGCCTACGCAGCCGACGCTGAGCCTGCATCCGGTGGTGATCCGCATCGGCAGTATCGAAGGGATTGCCGAATTGCGCGAGAAGGCCGCTGTCTAACTAGGATTTGCCGGTCTGCCTTGCATAGCGCGCTTCGATGCGTGCCGCGGTGCCGTCGCGACGCATGCCGCTTAACGTCCGGTTCAACTTGCGCACGATGCTGTCCGCGGTATCGCGATGGCAGGCCAGGTACAGTTCGGTATGGCCGAAAGTCAGTACCGGGACGATCCGGCCGGCCAGATGTTCGGCGGCCAGCAGCGCGGTCGCGCGCGGACGGGTCGAAGCCCAGTAGTCGATGCGCCCGCCCAGCAGCTTTTTCGGATTGTCGGCGTCGCGCGTTGCGGTTTCGACATGGTAGCCATGGTCCATCAGCCATACCGAAATCACGTCCTGCAGGTAGCCGCCGATGCTTTTCGTGCGCACGTCCTGCAACCGCGCCGGCGATGGCGTATCCGCCCGTGCATACAGCACCCAGTCCACCGCCGCAACCGGCCCCACCCACTTGAACAGCGTTTCGCGGTCCGCCGTGCGGGCAGCCGAATACACGCAATAACCGGGTTGCGTCAGTGCCGATTCGTAGGCGCGCGCCCACGGCATCAGTTCGGTGTGCTGGAACACGCCGGCGCGCCGGAATGCTTCCTGCAGCTTGTCGGTTGCGATGCCGACGATCTTGCCATTCCTTAACATGTTCAGCGGCGGGTCCGCCTCGGTGACGAGTTCCAGCGCCCGCGTGCCGGCGCATGCGAACAAAAGCAGTACCGCGATGGTCGATTGCAATAGGTGCTGCATGCTGTCTCCATGGATGCAAGTTGTCTGAGCGTATCGCTCCGGCATAGGTTCCCGGTGCGTGTCTGCCGTACCGGCGTTGCGCTTCCGCGCTGCGCCAACCGCCAGCCAAACGGAAGGGCCGTTCGTCAGGCACGATCGGCAATCGCGATGTTCAATCGAATCGGACGCCGCATGGGGCGGATGTCATGCAACTGAAGCTGCGCGCGTCCATCGTGCTGGCAGTGATCGTCGGCCTGCTGATCCCGGCCACGGTCAGCAGCATCCTGACGCTCGACCAGCGCGAGCAGTCTCAGGTGCGCCGCCTGGCACGCGATCATCAACGGCTGGCCAGCATTCTTACGCTCGGCATGCAGGAACCGTTATGGAACCTGAGCCGGGAAGCGGCGCGGCCGCTGTTCGATGCGCTGGCCAGCGACGAGCGCGTTACCGCGATGGCGGTGCAGGACAGCAAGTTCGGCACCTTCCTGGCCGAGCAGTTTCCCGACCGCCGCAAGGGCCGCCGGTTCGTGATCAAACGCGACGTGATCTACAACGGCAACGTGATCGGCTATGTATCAGTCGAAATGGATAGCGGCCAGCTCGATGCGCAGCTCGCGAGCGATCGTGAAGCCTTCGAACTCACCGTGCTCGGGCAACTGCTGCTCAGCCTGGTACTGATCGTCGCGCTGCTGCAACTGCGCTTGCTGGCGCCGCTGCGCCGTCTGATGCAGGACTCGGAAAAGCTGGCACGGCGCCAGTTGTCGGAACCCTTCGTCTGGCACCGGCGCGACGAACTGGGCAACCTCGGCAGCAGTCTGGAAAGCACGCGGCAGGCACTGCGGGCCCTGTTCGACGAGATCGAAAGCAAGAACCGCGAACTGCAGCAGGATATCCTGCGCCGCATGCAGGCGGAGCGGGAATTGCAGCGCCATCGTGAACATCTTGAAGAACTGGTGAAGGAACGCACCGCCGAGCTCACGGTCGCCAAGGAAAAGGCCGAGGTCGCCAACCAGGCGAAGACCACTTTTCTTGCCAGCATGAGCCACGAACTGCGCACGCCGCTCAACGCGGTGCTCGGCTATACGCAGATGCTGCTCAGCCACTGGAACCTGACCGAACGCCAGGCCGCCGCACTGCACACGATCCTGCAGAGCGCCGAACATCTGCTGATGCTGATCAACGATTTGCTCGACCTGTCGAAAATCGAAGCCGGCAAGTTCGACCTGTACGAAGACACGCTCGATCTGGAAACTTTCCTGCAGGGCATTGTCGACATCATTCGCGTCAAGGCCGAACAGAAAGGTTTGCGCTTCATATGCGATATCGGACCCAACCTGCCGGCAGTGCGCGGCGACGAAAAGCGACTGCGGCAGGTGCTGCTCAATCTGCTGGGCAACGCGGTGAAATTCACCGACCGCGGACAGATCGGCTTGCGGATGCGCAGCGCGCCGGCCGCCGACGGACGGGTCGAACTGGAATTCGAGGTGCGCGACACCGGCATCGGCATGCGCACCGACCAGCTGGAACAGATCTTCCATCCGTTCGAACAGGTGGGCGAGGTACCGCGCCGCTATGGCGGCACCGGGCTGGGCTTGTCGATCAGCCGGCAGCTGGTGCACCTGATGGGCAGCGACATTCGCGTCGAAAGCCGGCCGGGCGAGGGCAGTGTATTCAGCTTCCGGCTGCTGCTGTCGCCGGCCGGGCCGGGCGCGGCAGCGGAAGGAATGGGTGGCAGCGCCGCAAGCCGGGAGCCGCAGCTGACGATTGCCGCCGCCGGCGCGACCGGTACAAAAGAGATGGTGCTGCCGCCGCAGGAAGAAATACAGGTACTGCAACGGCTCGCGTTGGCCGGCAACATGCGCGACATCCGCGAGTATGCGGTGCATATCGCGCAGCTCGACGAGCGCTACCGGCCGTTCGCGACACGTCTGCAGATGCTCGCGAAAGACTATCAGTCGAAGGCAATCGTCAGCCTGGTCGAGCAGGCACTCGAAGAAAATCCGCAGCCGTGAGTGTTGTCCAGGTGCCGCAGGGTCGCCGCAAATATGTGCCATTGTGATATATTCCGCAGTCCCGAAAAACCCGCTCGTACCGGCACGCGTAAGTCACTGCCACCGCTGCAACAAAAAAATGAACCAATTAACGGCCTGGCTGCGCGGTTTCGTGCCCGCTCCGATCAACGCCAGAAAGCGTGACATCCTGTTGGCCTGCGCCGGCGCCTGCATCGGCCTGATCTTCACCGAATGGGTCAGCCGCCATATGCTGGGCGACCTGAATCCCTGGTTCATCGCGCCGATGGGCGCCTCCGCGGTGCTGCTGTTCGGCGTGCCGTCCAGCCCGCTGGCGCAACCGTGGTCCATCGTCGGTGGCAACCTGGTGGCGGCGCTGATCGGCATCACCTGCGCCAGATACATCGACAACGCGGCCCTTGCCGCCGGCCTGGCCGCCGCGCTGGCGATCGCTGCGATGTTCGCCTTGCGCTGCCTGCATCCGCCGAGCGGCGCAGTCGCCCTCACCGCGGTGCTGGGTGGCCCGGCGGTGACCGCAGTCGGCTATCGCTTCGCGTTCTATCCGGTCGCCCTGAATTCGGCCTTCCTGCTGCTGGCCGCGCTGGTATTCAACAACCTGGCCCGGCGCCGTTACCCGCACGTGGTGACGCATCACGCCAATCCGCATCGCACCGCCGACATGCGGCCGAGCGAACGGCTGGGCTTCAATCGTGCCGATCTCGACGCAGCGCTGAAGAGCTACAAGCAGGTGCTGGACGTGAATCGCGAAGACCTGGAAGAACTGTTTCTGCTGGCCGAGCTGCAGGCCTACCGGCGCCGCTTCGGCGACATTCGCTGTGGCGACCTGATGTCGAAGGACGTGATCACGGTGCAGGAAACGGCATCGCCCGGCGCGGTATGGGGTTTGCTCGCCAGGCACAAGATCAAGGCCGCACCGGTGGTGGACGGGGCCGGCCGTCTGGCCGGCATCGTGTCGCTGCACGATTTCATCGTCAGCCACGATGAACGGTTGCCGACCGCGCACTGGCTGCCGCAACTGCATCACGCAGAACGGGTCGCCGACCTCATGACGCGCAAGGTGCTGACCGTCCGCGCCGATCAGCTGGTGACGGAACTGGTGCCGCTGTTTTCCGACGGCGGCTTCCACCATCTGCCGGTGATCGACGAAGAGCGCCGCGTGATCGGCATGGTGACCCAGTCGGACCTGGTCGCCGCGCTGCATCGCGGGCGCCTCGAAGAGCCGGGCAAGCTGTTGCGCGCCGCCTGATCCACGCGGCTGCGCTGGTTCACATTCCGAGCTTCTTTTTCATCGCCGCCGTCAGCCGCTGTCGCGTGCCGGCATAGTCGCGCCACGGATCGCGCTCTTGCCGCGCGAGCCGTTGCGGCAGTGACGCAACGGTCCACATCGCCGCGCCGCTCAGTTGCGCCAGTTCGTCCCATGCAATCGGCGTGGCGACCGGCAGTCCGGGCCGTGCGCGTGCCGAAAACGGCGCCACCGTGCTCGCCTGGCGCTGGTTGCGCAGGTAATCGACAAAAATTTTCCCGACCCGGTTGCGCGCGCCCATCTTCGCGCCGAAATGGCGCGGCAGCGTGCGCGCCAGATGCTGTGCGAGCGTTGCTGAAAATGCGCCGACTTCATCCCAGTCATGGCGCCGCGCCAGCGGCACGATCAGGTGCAGCCCCTTGCCGCCGCTGGTTTTCAAAAAACTTTTCAGATCGAGTTCATCGAGCAGCAGCTTCATCAGGCGCGCGCCTTCGACCACGGCTGTCCACGGCAATGCCGGATCGGGATCGAGGTCGAACACCATGCAGTCCGGACGCTCGATGTTGTCGGCAGTGGCATTGCAGACATGCAGTTCGACGGCACCCATCTGCGCCGCGCCGAGCAGCGCCTGCGCCGATTCGATTACCATCAGCGGGCCGTGGCCCGGATCGAGCGACGGGTCCAGCGTGCCGATGCCGGGGATTGTCATGCCGGTGCTGTGCTTCTGGAAAAACCGTTCGCCGGCGATGCCTTCCGGACAGCGCAGCAGGTACACCGGACGCTGCGCCAGATACGGCAGCAGATGCGGCGCGACGGCCGCGTAATAGCGCGCCAGGTCGCCCTTGGTCAATCCGCTTTCGGCATCGATGATCCGTTCCGCATGCGTGATCCGCACGTCATCGACTGGCTCGCCGCCACCCGCGCCTTTGCCGCGGCTGCCGCTGTGTTTCGCGGCAGCGGCCGGCAGGCGCGTCGCGCGTTCGCGCCGGATCTGCGTGGCCGGCTTGTCGAGCCGCAGCCCGTGGAATACCGCTTGCCGCAGCAGATTGTCCTGCGTCCATTCGGCGAACGAGATTTCGGCGACCAGCTGCGGCTTCACCCAATGCGTATGCGCGCGATCAATGCCGGCCGGTGTCTGTGTGAACGGGCAGGCGGATTGCTGCAGCGGCTGCAGGCGGCGGAACACGGTTTGCAGCGTCGGGCGGTCGAAGCCGGTGCCAACCCGGCCGGCATAGCGCAGACGGCCGTCGTCCGCATATACCGCGAGCAGCAGCGCGCCGAAAAACGTGCGCGTACCCTGCGGCTCGGTAAAGCCGGCGATCACGAACTCCTGGCGTTGCCGGTATTTCGGCTTGATCGTCCGGTCGCCCTGTGCCGCAAGTTCCGGGCGCAGGCTGTCGGGTCGCGTGTCGCGGTCACTGACGCCGGGCTTGGCTACGTCGGGCGATGAGTCGGCGGTGACGTCGAATTCCGCATGGGGCCGCGCCTGCTCGTCCTTTTCCTTGATCAGCAGCCACTGTTCCTTGTCGCCGCTCGCCTGCAGCCGCGTGCGCAGCAGCGTCCAGCCGCCGTGCAGCTTGTCGCCGTGCAGCCGGAATGTCAGTTTCCCCGCGCGGTAGCCGTCGCCCGGATCGCCCTGCGGTTCCCACCAGCCGCTGTCCCAGATGTCGACATGGCCGGCGCCGTATTGATGCGCGGGAATATCGCCTTCGAAGTCGATGTAATCGAGTGGATGATCTTCGACATGCACCGCGAGCCGCTTCTCCGAAGGATCGAGGCTCGGGCCTTTCGGCACCGCCCAACTCTTCAGCGTGCCGTCGAGTTCCAGCCGGAAGTCGTAGTGCAGCCGGCGCGCCGCATGTTTCTGCACCACGAAGCGCAACTGCTCGCCGGCGGGCGCAAGTTCGCCGCGCGGCTCCGGCGTGATGCCGAAATTGCGTTTCGCGTTGTACGCGGACAGTTTTCCGGGCATCGTCAGTGTGCGGTCTTGGTGGGGTGGCCGCGTGCATGCCGCGGCGATCTTGTCGTCGGACAGCGCCACGTAACGGCCTTCATACTTGACCGCCTTGACGATGTCGCCATGCCGGCCGGCAAGATGGATACCAGTAAATATTATTACTTGGACATGCACGGTACGAAGGAGTTCTTCGCCCGCCGTCGCAAGGGCCGTCGAAATCAATGATGCCGCGCAAATTCCGGTACGAAGCCGAACCTCGTTGCGGCGCAACAGTCGAATGGCGGTGCCGAAAAGGCACGCTGGAAAAACCATCGTAGCGACGTACGCACCGCGCACGCTGCGTACGTCCGAAGGAGAATCAATTGGGCATCATCGGCAGTATTCTGCGCCGCGGCGATTCGGCCGGCGGCTTTCGCACCATCGACGGCGGCCATCCGGCGCCGTATCCCGACATGACGGACGAGCAGCTGTACAACTATGAAATGACATTCAACGTCGCGCACAAGACCTTCGACCGGCCGCCGTTCGCCGCGCCGAAAATTCCGGACGAACCGCTGATACAGACACAGCAGGAAACCTGGAAAAGGCCGGCCAATGAAAAGGTGCTCGATTCGACGCGCTTCAGCGCGCGCCGCACGCGGATTGAGCCGCAAGCGGAATCGCCGGTCGAATCACAGACCGAGCCGCAGACCGAGCCGTATATCGGACAACAGCGCGGGCAACAGCGCAGGCAACAGCGCGAACCGCGATTCGAACCGCGAACGGTGCCGCCTGCGGACAGCATCGGTACAGTGCTCGATCTGAGCCGGCCGGTGCGGCTGGTCACGACCAAGCAGCCGGTCGAGATCATCACCACCCGGGCGCGCCATCCGGTGTACAAGGTGCACGGCTACGTCGGCGATGCCGACATCGCGACCGTGTTCACGCTCGACGGACGGCTGTCGGAAAACGGGCCATGCTTTCTGGAGAACGTGCCGGAGCAGCGGCAGCTGTATCTGAACATCTACCTGAACGATGCGGCTGCCGGCGGCAACGACAAGTACCTGATCACGCAGCATGACACCCGGGAGCAGGCCGACGCGGCCGCCGGCGCACGCGTGGCGAGCGTCGTGGTCGAGTTCGACCTGTAGGCGCCGGCTTGCGGTTCAGCGCTTGCCCAGCGTCGAATCGCTGAACAGGTTTTTCAGCTCGCGCGGCTGCGAGCGCCAGTACTGCGGCGGCGCATCGACCTGCGCGCCGAGCTGGGCCGCCGCATGCCACGGCCAGCGCGGGTCGTACAGCATGCCGCGCGCCAGCGCCACCATGTCCGCCTGTCCGGACGCGACGAGGTCTTCCGCCTGTTGCGCCTCGGTGATCAGCCCGACCGCAATGGTCGGCATGCCGGTTTCGGCCCTGATGCGCGCGGCGAACGGCACCTGGTAGCCCGGCCCGAGCGGAATCTTCTGCAGCGGCGACAGCCCGCCGCTCGACACGTCGATGAAGTTGCAGCCGCGCTGTTTCAATGCCTGCGCGAACGCCGTCGTCTGTTCGATATCCCAGCCGCCGGCGACCCAATCGGTGGCGGATACGCGCACGCCGACCGGCTTGTCGGCGGGGAAGGCCGCGCGGATCGCTTCGAACACTTCGAGCGGAAAGCGCAGCCGGTTTTCCAGCGCACCGCCGTAACGGTCTTCGCGCCGGTTCGACAGCGGCGACAGGAATTGATGCAGCAGATAGCCGTGCGCCGCATGCACCTCGATCGCATCGATGCCGAGCCGCTGCGCACGCATCGCGGCCGCAACGAATGCGTCGCGCACCCGCTTCAATCCGGCCTCGTCCAGCGCCTGCGGCGTTTCATCCTGCTCGGCGAACGGCAATGCCGACGGCGCGACGGTGGTCCAGCCGCCCGCGTTCGACGGAATCGATTTGCCGCCTTGCCATGGCACATGGGTCGACGCCTTGCGCCCCGCATGCGCGAGCTGGATTGCGATCGGCATCGGCGAATGCGCGCGCACCGCTTGCAGTACGTTTCCCATCGCCTGCTCGTTGGCATCCGACCACAAGCCGAGGTCGTCCGGCGAGATCCGGCCTTCCGGCTCCACCGCGGTCGCTTCGATGAACAGGATGCCGGCGCCGGACAGCGCCAGGTGACCGAGGTGGATTGTATGCCACGATGTCGCCGAGCCGTCCTGTGCCGAGTACTGGCACATCGGCGCGATCGCGATGCGGTTCTTCAGCGTCAGCCCGCCGAGCGCGATCGGGGAAAAGAGTTTGCTCATGAAAATCGTCCTGTTGTTCGTATTGAAAGATTGATATTCGACATGGTTATGCCAACTACCCCGGCAAGCCGTCATATACTTCCGCGTTGAGCGCGACTTCATTCATCTTTACAGAGCGACCATGCCCGCGAAAAAAGAGTTCAATTTAATCATCATTGCCTCATACGTGCTGGCTGCGCTCGCCCTGCTGGTGGTGCTGCATGCAGGTTTGCTGGCGGCGCTGTTTTCCGGGCTGCTGGTGTACTCGCTGGTGCACATGCTGGCGCCGGCACTCGGCAAGAACATCGGCGACCATCGCGCCCGCACCATCGCGGTGGCGATACTCGGCGCGCTGATCGTGGTTGCGCTGTCGGCGATCATCTGGGGCGCGGTCGTGTTTTTCCAGAGCGGTTCCGGCAACCTGCCGGCGCTGATGAAAAAAATGGCGGACATCGTCGAGGCTTCGCGCAACCAGATGCCGCCCTGGTTGAAACAGCATGTGCCCGAAAGCGCCGATGCGATCCGCGAGGCGTTGAGCATCTGGCTGCGGGCTCATGCACCGCAGGCGCAACTGATCGGCCAGCAGGCCGGGCGCACCATCGTCCACTTGCTGGTCGGCATGGCGATCGGCGCAATGGCCGCGCTGTACGACGCTACCGCCACGCATGACTACAAGCCGCTGGCCGCGGCGCTGCATGCGCGCGTGGTCAACCTGAGCGCGTCGTTCCGGCGCATCGTGTTCGCGCAGGTGCGCATCGCCGCGATCAACGCGCTGCTGACCGCGATCTACCTGATAGTCGTGCTGCCGCTGGCCGGGATTCACCTGCCGCTGTCGAAGACGATGGTCGCAATCACCTTTTTCGCCGGCCTGCTGCCGGTGATCGGCAACCTGATTTCCAACAGCGTGGTGGTGATCGTCGGCCTGTCGCATTCGCTGGCGATCGCGGTCGCGTCGCTGCTTTACCTGGTCGTGATCCACAAGCTCGAATATTTCCTGAACGCGAAGATCATCGGTTCGCACATCAATGCGCGCGCATGGGAATTGCTGACCGCGATGCTGGTCATGGAATCGGTGTTCGGCCTGCCCGGCGTGGTCGCCGCGCCGGTGCTGTACGCGTACCTGAAAAAGGAGCTGACGGACCAGGCGCTGGTGTGAGGTTGGTGTGAGGGCGAAACTTTCGGCGCCGGCGGGCATCGCAGTATCGGAAGGGCGCGATTTCGCCCTCGACGATATTCAACCGGAGAAATGCCATGTCGAATTCCGAGCCAACCCCGCAAGAACCTGCGCAGAAGCAGCAATCCTGCAGGAAAACCGGAACCCAGCCGGACGAACTCTTGTCGTCTCCCGGCAACAACTCGCCATCGGTGACGCCGAAAGACGTGTCGTCATGCGACGCCTCGGCGAAGGATGTGATGGCACGCAAGACCTGCTCCGACGATCCGGACGAGCGCGAGCAGGAAATGCTTGATGATGCGGTCGACATGACTTTCCCCGCCAGCGACCCGATCGCGATTCCGACGCCGGACAGCGCGAAGAGAAAACCGCAAGCCAACCGGCCGTAAGCACGGCTACGCAAGAGCAGGCAGCCGATGTGTTCGGCGGTCGCTTTCCTTGCAACTTCACGCGGTCGACCATGGGGACACCATCGAGGACTCGTTGAAAATGAGCAGCATCTCGCCCGGCGGCAAGGCCATCGCGTTTACCGGCGCATGGTTCGGCGAGGGCTCCCCACTCAAGACCGGTCCGCGCTAGTACGATGTGATCGCGCTGCCTGGCGGCACTGGTCAATCCGCATCTCAACCCCGGCATCAACCCTGAAGATCTCGCAGGAACTGATCTGCTACCTCGCCAGCAAGGATTCCATTGTGAAGCTGCTGAAATTTTCGGCGATCGCTATTACATTGCCGAAATCAGAAAACACGTTCGCAGGCATGGTGGTTGTCAACGCCACGGCGCGCATGCCTGCGCGCCGGGCCGCTTCGATTCCCAAAGGCGCGTCTTCAAAGACGATGCAGCGCTCAGGTGGTACACCGCAACGTTCCGCAGCTTTCAGAAAAACGTCCGGCTCCGGTTTGCCGTGTGCAACGTCCGCGGCGCCGACTACGGTATTGAAATAGTGCCGGATACCCAACCCGTCGAGCGTAAACCGAATGTTCATTTCCGGCGCGGCGGTCGCGACAGCGAGTGCCGTTCCGTTCTGCATGGCTAATCTGGCCAGCGCCTCGAACCCGGTAACGGCCCTGCGATGCGGAGCGTACAACTCCTGATAGATCGACTCCTTTTCCTTGATAAACAGTGCGCATTCTTCAGCCGTCAAATCCGCGTGAATGTAGTCGCGCAGGACTTCCTGTCCGGTGCGGCCAGCGGTGCGCATGAGAAAATCGTCCTTCTCGATGACCTGTCCGCGGCGGCAAAAAAATTCAAACCAGGCCGCATGGTGATACGCCATGTTATCGACAATAGTGCCATCCATGTCGAAGAGGAATGCATGTTTCATGCGTTATTCCAAAAGTAAAATTAATCTTCAATCAGCCTTGTCTGCTTCTCTTCTGATTGCATGCAAAAAGCGACGCATGGCTTTGCCATTCTTAAACAGCAAGGCCGTGAATACATTCCATGTACCTGATGCTGCGCAGGCAGCGATGTTGCTCATTGCGGGAGCGGAGGTCGCTCTTTTCTGAATTGCACCATGGCATCGAGGCCGGCCACCTTGCCGTCTTCGATGCGATTGCGCAGGTGCAGACCAGCTTGCATCGAATCGGCGATCTCGGCGCAAATTGTCAGTCCGAGTCCGCCGCCCTTGGTGGCATAGCTTGCTGCAAAGGGTTCGAATACTCTGCTTTCGAGATCGTGCGGCATGCCGCTTCCGGTGTCCCACACATGCAGGAGAATGGCGTCGGAAGTCTCCTCGATACGTATGCCAAGCTTGCCTTCGGCCGGCGTGTGGCGGATGGCGTTGTTCATCAGGTTGGAAATCATTTCGCCGACCATCCAGCGATTGCCGCTGACGCACGCCGGCACCGTCTCCAGTTCGAAGTCGAGATTCTTTTCCGAGATCAGCGGCGACAGGTCGATCGCTATTTCACGGGAGATGGATGGAAGGTCGCATGGCTCTCGGATGCCCTTGCCGCGCAACTGCTCCACCTTCGCCAGCGACAGCAACTGGTTGGCCAGACGGGTGGCACGGTCGACCGTGCCCGCCATTTCGCTCATGACCACGTCGGGTGGCGCATCGCCTCGCAGTCCCGATTGCAATTGCGTCTTCAATACGGCCAATGGCGTGCGCAACTGATGCGACGCATCGGCGACGAAGCGCTGCTGTAGACCCAGCAGCCGGTGCAAGCGAAACATCAGCTGGTTCAGCGCCGTGATGACAGATTGCAGTTCACGCGGCGCAGACGGCGCGCTCAACGGCGCCAGGTCTTCTTCGCGGCGGTCATCAAGCTGCTGCTTGAGGGATTCGAGCGGACGTAGTGCCCGCGTCACGACAATCATCGTTACCGTCGCCACGATTGCCAGCAGCAGGGCCTGACGGATCAACGTTCCTCGCAGGACGCGGTCCGCGACAGTGGTACGGAACGACATCGGTTCCGCTACCTGGATCACTGCACCGGTTTTTGTCGTGCCCGATATGATCGGCTGATAGATGGCCACGACTCGCACCGGCGCATCGCCGTATGTCGACTGGTAGATGCTGAGTAGTGATGGGGATTTGGGCAGTACGCTATGCTTGGGGTGATACGGGGGCAAGTCGCCATCGCCGACGATGAAATTTCCCTGCTCGTCGTTTACCCTGTAAATCATGCGGGTGAAGTATCCCGCCTCGTACACTTCCAGCTTGGCGTAGGAAACCGAAACCTGCAACTGGTCGTTTTCCAGACTTAATTCATCACCAATCGAGTGCGCGGTAGTAACCAGCATGCGGTCATAGGCGATGTTTGCCGACTCCAGCGTGCTCAGGTAGAGCGTCACCGTGTCGAAGACGATAAAGATCGCGATCGGTGAGATGATCCATAACAGCAGGTAGGTCCGGACCGAACGCGGATGCCAGGGGAATTTCATTCCTTGTGATTGCCCGGCTGTGCACGCAGCAGGTAACCGAGTCCTCTGAGCGTCATGATTTCCGCTTTGGTACCAGCCAATTTTTTCCGGATACGATGAACGATTACCTCGACTACTTCGATCTGCGTATTTTCGTCCGCCGAGAACACCAGTTGGAACAGTCGTTCCTTGGTGACAGCGTGTCCGGGCCGCGCCATCAACGCCTTGAGCAGCGTCTGCTCCCTGGGGGTGAGCTCCAGCGGATCGTCTCCATGATAAAAAGCGCCGGAGCTGCGTTCGTAACGCAGCTCGCCGCACTTTTGCACTGATTCGTCGCCGCCTCTGCGGCGCAGAAGCGCACGAATGCGCGCCTCCAGTTCTTCCAGATCGAATGGCTTTGCCAGATAGTCGTCAGCCCCGGCATTCAATCCCGCGACGCGGTCGCCGACCGCCCCGCGCGCGGTCAGCACGATGACCGGCGTTTGGTTCCCTTGGGAGCGTAGACGTTGCAGCAGATGGAGGCCATCAAGGCCGGGGATATTCAAGTCGAGGATCACGAGGTCACGTGCGCCGTCCTTGATGGTACGCAGGGCAATGGCGCCGTCGAAGCATGGCGTCACGCCGAAGCCGCGGTGTTCGAGCGCACGGACCAGTGCTTTCGACATGTCGATATCGTCTTCTACCAGGAGGATATTCATGACCTCGCTCAGCCGCTGTCTGCATAGCTTGCTTTATACAGCCAAATATTGCAGGGCGCCAGTTCAGGGTACGTCGCCCTGCAAGAAAGCGACGCCATTGAAAGCAGTCTGAAAGCATATTGCAAGCTTGGGAGAAAAGCGTTGCGGTCTGCCGCAACAACGTCTGCCTCCACTTCTTGTAAAAAACACACATCGCAGTTGCACATTCTGGATGGCGCAAAAAAAATCGGTGATTTTTAGCTTCGCGTGTTGATCAAACGCCGCCGCCGCTATTCGAAAAAACATCAAGAAATTCATTCAAGCCTTGTTGGAAAGGGCTTGTGCAGAGCGTGGCGATGCAATTCAAGACCCTGCATTCGATGCGGCGTCGCGTGCCCTGTCTACCACCCGAAAATGCCTCCGAGACGCAGGCGAAATAGCGCTTTGAAAGGCAACCGAAAGGATGTCGAAAGTGTTCTGCAAGATTCGACCTGTTTTCGTGGCTTCTCGATTCGCAATTTCTGAAATGCCACCCTAGACTCCAGCCAACTCGACAAGGCAACACGCTTTTGCCATCGCCTCGATTGCATCAACTGGTGCAATGGCAAGAGCGCTTGTCGATGTGAATCGGTGCAAGCGCAATGCCTCTGTAGTCCGGATCGCATGGCGTGGGTACAGGTAAGGCACTGGCGGCGCGCTGAATGGGAGTCAAGGGCGCCGCGCAGCAAAGCTTCGCAAGAAGATGCTGTTCAAATGCCGACGATAGGGAGCCTCGGTGCAGCTTGCTGGAGGCTGGAGATGGAGTACAGATAATCAAAGGGAGTCTTCAAATGAATAAAAACTACATGGCAGCATTTGGCGCAATCGCCGCGTCCGCACTTTGGCTGCAAACAGCCCAGGCTCAAACCAATGTGCAGATTTACGGCCGGTTCAATATGGACGTCGAAAGTATCCGCACCGCGAATACGACGGGTAACGCAAACGGCGACTTGACGAGAATGTCCAGCAACTCATCGCGCCTCGGCTTTCGCGGCACGGAAGACCTCGGCGGCAATCTCAAGGCCCTCTTCCAGATCGAGTCCGCCATCAATCCGGATTCCGGTTCCGGCACGCTCGGCGGGCGCGATACCTTCGTCGGCCTGCAGGGCAACTGGGGTAAGGTGCGCCTGGGCATCATGGACGACGTGTTCAAGGAAATGGGCGGACTCACCGACCGCTTCCTGGGTACGGGTGTTCAGGACGACGGCGGGTTGGTCGGCCTGGGCGGCGGCGGCAGCGGTTTCACCCGCCGCCAGAAGAACTCGCTCCGCTACGATTCGCCGGAATTCAGCGGCTTCAGCGGACACATTCAGTACGGCCTGGAAGACGAAGCTGCGGTTGACGCGAAGACTTCGTTGACCACCGGGGTGACGTATGCATCCGGCAGGCTGAGCGCGAATGCGGCTTACGCGCAGCACCGCAATTTCACCTTGGACCGCTCGGACAAGGCCTACCGCATGTCGGCGAAATATGATTTCGGCCGGTTTGACATCGGGGGCGGCGTGAGCCGTCTCGACTACGATCTCGCCGCAGGCGATATCAAGCGCGACTACTGGACGGTGTCCACCGGCATCAAGGTCGGTAGCGCTGGCGTGATCAGCCTGAAATACGGCATTGCGGGTGATGGCAGGGGTTCGGCGGCGAACGGAACCGTTTCACCGGTCGGCGGTGATGGCGCGCGCATCTTCAAGGGAGCGAATTCGGGGGCGAAGCTGATTACCGTCGGCTACGAACACAACCTTTCCAAGCGCACGCAACTGTATACCTACTACACGCGCATTTCCAACGAGGCCAACGCAAACTATCGCTTCGGCACCAATGGCGTGGACAGTGCCGCAGCAGGTGCGGGCGCGGATCCGTCCGCCTTCGTAGTCGGCATCGTCCATAACTTCTAAAGAGCGGCCATGGATTCCGGGGGGGAGCAGGTTCCTCCGGAATCCAACCCCCCTCGCATGAAAGAATAGTAATCTACAAGCAGGAGACGACATGAAAAAAATCGCTATACGTTTTGCCGCGCAGGCGCTGATGCTTGCTTCGCTTGCAGCACCGGCCTTCGCCGATTCCGGTTCCCTGAACGTCATTTGCGGCGTGCAGGCAGAATGGTGCAGCCTGGTGAAAACGGAATTCACGAAGAGCACCGGCATCAAGGTGAACATCGTTCAAAAATCGGGCGGAGAAGCGCTCGCGCAGCTCACTGCAGAGGCCGCTAACCCGAAAGCCGACATCTGGTTCGGCGGATCCGGCGATCCGCATCTGCAGGCCGCCGAGAACAATCTGACGATCGCCTACCAATCACCGAATATCAACCTGTTGCGCGAATGGGCAGTCGCGCAAGCGAAACAGTCGGGCTATAAAACGGTCGGTCTGTATTCAGGTCCGCTCGGCTTTGCCTACAACACGGAACTCATCGCCAAGAAGAAGCTCGTTGCACCACTCTGCTGGCAGGACCTGATCCAGCCGGCATACAAGGGTGAAATCCAGATGGCCAATCCGAATTCCTCGGGCACTGCCTATATGGTGATCGCTACCTTGGTGCAGTTGACCGGTGAAGAGAAAGCATTCCAGTACCTGAAGCAATTGCACCAGAACATCAGCCAGTATCCGCGTTCCGGTGTGGCTCCCTTGAAGAATACCTCGCGCGGCGAAAACACGGTGTCGATCAGCTTCGTGCATGACGTGCCGGGCGAGGTGATGCAGGGATTCCCGGTGAAAGCCGTGACGCCATGCGAAGGAACCGGGTATGAAATCGGTTCGATGTCGATCATCAAGGGCGCGCGCAACCTGAGCAATGCCAAGAAGTTCTACGACTGGGCGCTTACTGCACCGGCGCAGGAACTCGGCGCCGCCGCAAAGCAGTTCCAGCTTCCATCCAACAAGTCTGCAAAGGTGGACCCGCGGGTGCCGGATGTCAAACACATCAAGCTCATCAACTACGACTTCGCGAAATACGGCAGCGGCGCCGAACGCAAACGCTTGCTCGAGCGCTGGGAAAAAGAAGTGAACAGCCTGCCGAAAGAGTAATCGCTTCGGATTGACGTTTCGCGGTCACCCCGCAACGGGCAATTGCGGGACGGGCGGGCCATACGCCGGCCCGTCCCGCACCACGACAGAATCATTCCTATTACGTGAAATACATCGCAAACCGCTGCTATGCGGGAGGCAGACATGACGCACCAATACACATTAGAAGACATGCAGAAACCGGCAGGCCCGGCTCCGAATGCAAGAAGAAAAGAGCCGGGCACGAACACAAGATTGTTCCGGTTTAATGCGGCGATCGGATGGGTCGTCATCGGTCTTGTCGGTGCGCTGTTCTTGCCGTGGTACGTCGTGCCAGACGATTTCAACTGGTTCGGCGATTACCTTGCAGTATTCGGCGGAGCAGAGACCGCCAACGCAGTATGGCAAGCGGCATTGCATCAACGTCCCTGGCTCGCCTTGCCCGTCATCGCGCTGGTTGCTGCCGGCGCTGCGCTACTGAGCAGGGACAGGCGAGTGCAGGGAATCGGCATAATCTGGGCATCGGCGTTCGGCCTGAGCGTCTTTTTCGGATTCGGTTTTGCGATCGGCTTGAAGGGCTGGATCTGGACCTCGTTGCAAAGCGGTGCCGCCGGCTTGCCGGTCGGTCAGTTCGGATTCGGCTGGGGCGGCTTCGTGGTCCTCGTCGCGCTCATTATGTTGCTGGGCATAGGCATGGCGCGCCTTGGCTATTTCCAGGGCGATGTCTTCATTTCCTGCGCGGTGGCCGGATGTTCGGCGCTGCTTCTGCTGTTTGTCGCCTTCCCGGTAGCCAAAGCGCTGAGCGGTGCTTTTTTCAACGAGACAGGCCAGTTCAGCATCAGTGCGGCCGCCGCCCGTGTCCTCAACGAGCGTGTCTGGGGACTGGGTTGCGTCAGTGGCGGCGCGAGATGCGGCGTCGCATGGAACACCTTGTTCCTGGCGATTGCGACCGCGATCGGCACCACTGTTCTCGGAACGCTGTTGGCCCTTCTCACCGAACGCTCGTTCAAAAGAGCCAAGCCGATCGTGCGTCTGCTGGCCACGCTTCCCATCATCACTCCGCCCTTCGTGGTCGGCCTCGGTCTGATCCTGCTTTTCGGTCGCTCAGGTCTGGTGAATCAGGGGCTGGAAGCGTTGTTCGGCATGGAGCCGTCGCGCTGGTTCTACGGGGCGCAGGGCATTTGGCTTGCGCAGATGTTCGCCTTCACGCCGATCGCGTTTCTCATGATGCGCAGCGTCGTCCAGGCCGTTGCGCCGACGCTCGAAGAAGCGGCGCAGACCTTGCGTGCGAGTCCGATGAAAGCACTCTTGACAGTGACACTGCCGCTGCTCAAGCCGGGTCTCACCAATGTCTTCCTCGTGGGCTTCATCGAATCGATGGCCGACTTCGGCAACCCGGTCATTGTCGGCGGCGATTACTCGGTGCTGTCGACCGAGATATTTTTTTCCATCGTTGGCGCGCAACTCGACCAGGGAAGAGCAGCATCGCTGGCGCTGATCCTGACTTGCTTCGCAGTAGCGGTATTCGCGCTGCAACGCTGGATTCTCGGCAAGGCCAGTTATATCAGCGTGTCGGGCAAAGGTGACAACGGCATTCCCCCGCCGCTGCCCGCGCCAGTACGCAAGGCGGCAATGATCGTGGCCATGCCATGGCTTGCGTTCACCATCGTGATCTACGTCCTGGCATTCGCCGGCGGCTTTGTGAAAACCTGGGGGCGCGACTACACGCTGACCATGCAGCATTTCGTGACAGCGTTCGACGTCCAGCGGGGTGAGTTCGGCGTGGTATGGGCCGGCACCGCCTGGAATTCGTTGCTCACTACGATCAAGCTTGCCGGCATCGCGGCGGCGCCGACCGCCTTCGTTGGCCTGCTGATTGCGTATCTGGTTGCGCGCACCAAATTCAAGGGGCAGACTGCCTTCGAGTTTTCTGCATTGCTGGCCTTCGCAATCCCGGGCACGGTGCTCGGCGTATCGTACATTCTCGCCTTCAACGTGCCGCCGCTCGAGCTGACTGGCACTGGTCTCATCATCGTGCTGTGCTTCATATTCCGCAACCTGCCGGTCAGTATTCGTGCCGGATCGGCGGCGTTCAAGCAGCTGGACAAGAGTCTGGACGAGGCGTCCGCCATGCTTGGTTCGTCGACATTCAACACCCTGCGCCGAATAGTGCTGCCCTTGTTGCGGCCGGCTCTGGTGGCATCGCTGGTGTATTCATTCGTCCGCGGGATGACCACCGTCTCGTCCGTCATCTTTCTGGTAACCGCAGAAACGGAGCTGGCAACCACTTACATCATCGGCCAGATCGGCACCGGCGACTACGGCGTCGCGCTCGCTTACTGCACCGTCCTGACGTTGACCATGCTGGGTGTCACGGGCTTGATTCAGTTGCTGGTCGGAGAACGGAAACTTGGGCGGCGCAGCCAAAGGGCTGAAGACGTGGCCACATTGGAAAATTAGGGGGAAGCATCATGTCACATGGAATCGAATTCAGGAACATCACCAAAGCGTATGTCGAGAACGGTCCGCTCGCGGTCAAAGGCATCAACTTCGTCGTGCCGAAAGGGACGTTGACCACACTGCTCGGTCCATCCGGCTGCGGCAAGACCACCACCCTGCGCATGATCGCAGGACTGGAGCAGCCGACCAGCGGCGGGATCTTCATCGACGGCAAAGACGTCACCACACTGGCGCCGGCACAGCGTAACGTGAGTCTGGTGTTCCAGAGCTACGCGCTGTTTCCGCATATGAACGTGATCGACAACGTTGCCTATGGCTTGACAGTGGCTGGCGTCGGCCGCAGCGAAGCGTCATTGCGCGCGGAAGCGGCGCTGGCAACAGTCGGGCTAACCGGGTTCGGAGCGCGCTGGCCGGGCGAACTTTCCGGTGGTCAGCAGCAGCGGGTCGCGGTGGCGCGTGCGCTCGTGCTGGAGCCCGCAGTACTGTTGTTCGACGAACCGCTATCGAATCTGGATGCGCGCTTGCGGCGCCAGATGCGCGACGAGATCCGCTCGCTGCAGCAGCGGCTCAAACTGACCGTGGCCTATGTCACGCACGACCAGAGCGAAGCGCTGGCGGTGTCGGACCAGATCATCGTGATGCAAGAAGGGAATATCGCACAGGCCGGCAGTCCGTCCGAGATGTATGAACGTCCCAACAGCGAGTTTGTCGCCGGCTTCATGGGCGAAGCGATGTTGTTGCCGGCAGCTTGCAGCAGCGATGGCACAGTGCGCCTCGGACCGTTGCAGATCCGCCCGAAAGTCGCGCAGCACGGCAGCCGTGTCAAGGTCGCGGTGCGGCCGGAGGCCTGGCGCGTCGGTGAGTCGGAAGCCTTGCCGCTCTCTGCCACGGTGTTGAAATCAGCCTACCTTGGCGGTTACTACGAATACACCTTCGTGACCGAGATCGGCGAGTTGTTCGTCGTGTGCCCGGAAGTCGACAAGCCACGCATGGTCGGCGACAAGCTGAGCCTGGCTTTGCGCGAAACCGGCGTTTCGGTCATCGCCGCCTGACTCGATACTGCGAAAGAGAGCAGCATGGTGCCGAAAGTCTTCAAACCGGCTTTTATATCGTGCCTGACATTGTTTTTCGCTTTCCTTGCATCCGGTGCCGACGCGGCGCAGGGGACGGCCAGCCTCAATGTGCTGTGCAGCGCCTCCAGGGAATGGTGTCAGCTATTGGCGCAAAAGTACGAGAAGGCGTTCCGGGTGCCGGTGACGACCACGCATATGGCGACCAACACCGCACTCGACGAGATCCGGCACCCCGGTGCCGAGCGCGTTTTCGATGTCTGGTTCGGCGGCACGGGCGATCCCCATCTGGAAGCGGCTGCGCAGGATCTGACGGTCTCGTACAAGTCGCCGCGCCTGAAGGAGTTGCACGACTGGGCGTATCGCCAGGCCACGATGTCGAACTACAAGACTGTCGGCATTTATTCAGGAATGCTGGGTTTTATCGTCAATGATGAAAAGCTGAAGGAAAGGAACATCAAAGTTCCGCGCTGCTGGTTCAACCTTCTGCGCCGGGAATATAAGGAATTGGTGATGGCGCCCGATCCTTCCACCAGCGGTACCGGCTACACCATGATCGAAACGCTGGTCAGCTTGATGGGAGAAGAGCAGGGTTTTGCTTACATGAAGATGCTGAATCCGCATATCAAGGATTACCTGAAATCCGGCAGCACACTTGCCGGCATGGTGGCAAGTGGCGAGATACCGATTGCGATTGCTTTCATTCATGATGGCATGCGCGAAAAACTGAAAGGCGCACCAGTGACCGTGGTGAGTCCGTGTGAGGGTACCGGTTACGAAACCGGTTCGGTGTCGATCATCAAGGGCGGCAACGTGAGGGAAGCGAAGCGCTTTGTCGACTGGGTGCTGTCTCCTGGAGTGCAGGCCTATGGGGCAGAAGCAAAGCAGCTGCAATTGCCGTCGAATAGAAATGCGCCCATCCCTTACGGTAGTCCGCGCTTCAGCGATTTCAAGATCTATATGGCATACGACCCGAAAAAATTCGCGGCGCCCGAAGAAAAGAAGCGACTGACAGAGCGCTGGGAAAGGGAAGTTCTTGCCGGAAGGGTGCGAACGCCGTAACGCACGACGACGTCGGATGTTAACAATGCTTTGCAGGGTTTGTGGTGTCTCCGAGGGTTGTCCCGCTCCTTGTGAGCGGGATTTTTTTCTGACAGGCAGAAGCGTAAGTCTTGACATGACCTGTCAATGCTTGCGTCGTTTTTCCGTAATGCCACTCGAGATCCACGCGTCGAACGCGATATCTCAAGCCCTTCGTCTCGCGCTTTGCTGACCGGTTTAACGGTAAACGGGTTGGCCGGTTTTTCCGCGAAGTGTCTGTTTGTGAACCTAATGGATAACTCATGAAAGAAAACTCAGGCGATGAATTCAGGAAGTTCGCTGAGACACCGGTCGATGAGAACGCATTTTGCATACAACGCCCTTGGGGAAGCTATACGGTGTTGCAGGAAAGCGCGGGTTTCAAGGTCAAGCGCATTGATGTCCATCCGGGGGCCTCGCTGTCTTTGCAACTGCATCACCAACGCAGCGAGCATTGGGTGGTGGTGTCTGGAGCAGCGCAAATCGTCAATGGAGAAAACATCTTGTTACTCCATCCGGGCGAACATACGTATATCCCGGTTGGCCACCAGCATCGACTTACAAACCCCGGCCAGACAACCATGTCATTGATAGAAGTCCAGTGTGGGCTGTATCTCGGTGAAGACGACATTGTGCGCATTGATGACCTGTACGGCAGGACACAAAATCAGCCGTGACCGCGTCAATTTGAAACGCAGCGTTTACGCCTGGCCCGCAAACCTCGTTTGCATGCGATTCAATTTCAACAGTCCGCTAAGCATCGGCCCCAGTCGCAACCCGTGCCGCCGTCAGATCCCACGCCGCATGGCCGACCGCCTTCAGTAGCGGCGCTTCTGCGGTCCGTTCCATGCCGTGTATCAGCACACCCGCGATGTCGCGCACCTTGTTCCAGTCGATGCCGGCTTGCAGCAGTTCGCCCGCTTCATGCCTGGCACCGGCCAGATGATCGACCACCACTTGTCGTGCGTGCAGTGGCGCCGGCGGCAACTCTGCCATCTCCGGCTTGAATGCGCCAACACCGACGGCGAGCACCTGTGCCGGCAGTTCAACCGGGACGACGGACATGCGCGACATCGCGGCTCGCGATCCATCACCGCGATACGCCGAAGAAGTCGATCAGCGCATCGGCATGCGCGGCAGCCTGCGCGCCGCTGCCGATCAGCAGTGCCGAAGCCGGTGGCGCGGCCGCCAGCGCCCGTATTCCAAGCAGACTCACCGCAGCGGTGCGTCGCGCAGTCAGCGTCGGACTGTCCGGCAGCGCCAGCCCGTGCTGCGCGTTGTCGCCATGCACGGCGATCAGCTTGATGACGCCAGTATCGGCGCCGATCGCGGGCATGCTCAGCAGCACATTGCCGTCGCCGATCGCAAGCACCTGCCGTTCCGGCGCATGGATTTCCCCGCGCGCCATTTGCAGCGCGGCCTGCGCGACGGCCGGCACCGGTCGCGCATACAGCAATGCGCGTGGTAGCGGAAGCGTTGCGTATCTACATCGAATTCAACTCACGGAAACAGTGGGCTTTTCACTATATCGCGTACTGCATGCGGCGACAGGGTGCCGCACGAGAACGTTTTTCGGTTCCTGTTTTTCAGAATAAAACGTCTCGTTATCTTCGCTTTTTAAAATGTGCGCAAACGCCTACGATGACGGCGCTGTTAAAACCATTTATGGAGGTAGCATGAAAAAATTTCTCATCGGCTTGCTGGTCGCGGCAAGCACGTTGTCGATGGTCGTGACCGAGGCGCAAGCCAAACGCATGGGCGGCGGCAGCTCGTTCGGCCGGCAGTCCCAAAGCGTGACCCGGCAGGCCCACGCGCCGTCGTCGAGCCAGGCCACCAATACCGCCAAACCGGCCGCCACGCCGCAAGCCACGGCACCGAAACCGGCCAGCCCATGGCGCGGCATACTGGGCGGCGCGTTGCTCGGCCTCGGCCTCGGCGCACTGCTGTCGCATTTCGGGCTCGGTGGCGCCATGGCCAGCATGATCAGCACGCTGCTGATGGTGGCACTGCTCGCGGCAGCTGCCATGTTCATCTATCGGATGCTGACGCGCAAGAACGGCAATGCCGCGCAAGCGCGCAGCGGTATGCAACCTGCGTATGCGGGTTCCGGTACAGGCGCGGCGAGCACGCCCGAGATCGGTTCGCGGATCGAGCCGTACCAGCCGGCCGCGCTACAGCATGACGCTACCGCATTCGCGCACGACGTTGCGCCCAGCGCTCCCTGGGGCGTGCCAGCCGATTTCGATGCGAATGCGTTCCTGCGCCAGGCCAAGACCTATTTCATCCGGCTGCAAGCGGCATGGGACAAGGCCGACGTGAATGACCTGCGCGAATTCACCACGCCGGAAATGTTCGCCGAGATGAAGCTGGAACTGCATGCGCGCGGCACGTCGGCCAACCATACCGACGTGGTGTCGCTGGATGCGGAATTGCTGGGTATCGAGACGGTCGGCAACGAGCATCTTGCCAGCGTCAGGTTCAGCGGCACGATCCGCGAAGACGAGCATGCGGCGGGAGAGCCGTTTGTCGAAGTGTGGAATCTGTCGAAGCCGGCGCAGGGGCAGGGCGGCTGGGTCCTGGCCGGGATCCAGCAACTGAACTGAGCGGCAGGACCGAAGCAGCACGGCATGGCGGCATGTTGTGTGCCGCCATGTCAATCCAGCGGCGCCACCCGGTAGCGATTCACCTGCCCGGGCTGCACCATCGATGCATGGTTGCCCCATTCGTTGCGGATATAGGACAACACGGCCGCGACTTCCTGATCGTTGAGCACGTTGGCGAACGGCGGCATGCCGTAAGGACGCGGATTGCCCGCGGTGCTCGGCGGATAGCCGCCATGCAGCACTGCGCGGATCGGGTTCACCGCGGATTGCAGCACCACTGCGCGATTGCCGGCCAGCGGCGGATACGCGGGCGCTGCGCCACGGCCGGATGCTTGATGGCATTCGGCGCAATGCTTGTCGTACAGCGCCGCGCCGCGCGCCACGGTTTGCCGGTCTTCGTCATCGAGCAGTACCGATTCCGCATCTGCCGCCGTGGTTTCGTTCTGCGGCAGCGACTTCAGATAGACCGCCATCGCGCGCACGTCCTGCTGCGACAGATGCTGCAGGCTCTGCCGCACCACTTCCGCCATCGGTCCGGCCACCGCGCCACGTGCCGAAACGCCGGTCTTCAGCAGATCGGTCACATCCTGCACCTGCCAATTGCCAAGTCCCGCCTCCGCGCCGCCGGTCAGCGATGACGCATACCAGTTCAGCATCGGAATCAGTGCGCCGCTCAGATTGCCGGTGCTTTCGGTTGCGCCGAGCAGATTGCGTGGCGTATGGCAGGCGTTGCAGTGGCCGAGGCCTTGCACCAGGTAAGCGCCGCGATTCCATTCGGCGTTTTGCGCCGGTTCCGGCCGATACACGCCGGGGCGGAAATATAATGCGCGCCAGCCGATCAGCAGCGGCCGGTAATTGAACGGGAAGCGCAGTTGCGGCGACTTGTTTTCCTGCCGCACCGGCGCAAGCGAACGCAGATACGCAAACATCGCATCGGCATCGGCGCGCGTGACCCTGGTGTAGTCCGGATACGGAAAGGCCGGATACAGCAGCGTGCCGTTCTTGCCTTTGCCGTTATGCAGCGCGCGCCAGAAATCATCGGCAGTCCAGCGGCCAATGCCGGTTGCATTGTCGGGCGTGATATTCGGCGAATGGATTGCGCCGAACGGCGTCAGGATCGCGCGGCCGCCGGCATAGGCGGCGCCGCCGCGCGCGGTATGGCAGGCCATGCAGTCGCCGGCGCGCGCCAGATACGCGCCGCGCGCGACCTGTTCGGCGGCGGGCAGCGATGCGCCGGAAGCGGCGCTCGCGGTGTCCGCAGTGTCTTCATGCAGGCCGAAATACAGCGTCACGCCAAGCGTGATCGCAAGCAGGACCAGGACGGCGAGGGCAATGCGTTTCATCGGCGTCTCCTGTTCACTGCGGATAGCTGCCGCAGGCAAGCGGCAGCTTGCCATTCGCCGATTGTGGCGGTGCGGGCGCAGGCGCGGCGTCGGCCGGCACCGCCTGCGTCGCGAGCCATGCCGAGACCGCGCTGATGTCAGCCACGCTCAGACGCCGCGCGACTTGCGCCATGCAGTCGGGCGCGGCCGCATGCCGGACGCCGTCGCGCCACGCGCCGAACTGCGCGTTCAGGTAATCGCGCGGCAGGCCGAGCAGGCCGGGAATCGACGGCGCGACGCCGGTCAGCGCATTGCCGTGACAGGCGATGCAGGCGGGAACGCCTTTCGTCGCATCGCCGCTCTGTATCAGCACCCGGCCGCGCTCCAGCACGGTTTGCGCCACGTCGACTTGTTGCGGCGGCGGATAGGGCAGCGTCTGCGCGGCGAAATAGTGCGCCATCTCCTTCAGATACGCGTCCGACAGCTGCGACACCATGTAGGTCATCAGCGGATACTGGTGGCGCCGGCCATCGCGGAAATTGAGCAGCTGGTTGTACAGGTAGCCGGCCGGTTTGCCGGCGATGCGCGGATAGTAGCCATCGCTGGCCGCGCGGCCTTGCTTGCCGTGGCAGGTCATGCAGGGAGCGACGCGTGCCGCGATCGTGTCGGGCGGCGGTGCGGCGGCGACCTCCGCCATGCACAGGACAAGTGCCGCGCCGGCATACAGCAACGGCATCAGGCGTGACAGTGAAAAATGCGGCAAGGCAGGCTCCGGCGGACTTCCATGTGGCGGATTCGACGCTGCGCGCGTGTAGTGCCGCAGCGGGTCGTCGGGCGACGATCCTGCGAAATTGTAGGTCATCCGCCGGTTTCCGGCCGGCGGCCTGCTATCGGATCAAGCCGGCTTCTTGATGTAAGCGCTGCACCAGCCCTTGGATGACACGCCCTTGCCGCCGAATACCGTGCAGGGCGCGATCTTGCCGACCTCCTTCGACGTGGTTTCCTGCGCCGCCTGGTAGAACTGGCAGTTGCTGCACATTTGCGAGCGGTCATGCTTGGGAAACTTTTTCTCGTCCACTGTCTTGCTGTCGTCGGTATAGGACAGGCTCACTGCCTGCGGCTCTTTTGGATCGACTTTCTGCAGCGCGAACGCCGACAGTGGCACGCCGGCCGCCGAGACGACGGCGATGGTGGAGATCGAACGTAATACGATGCGTCGCTGCTTGTGCATGAGAGGCTCCTGTTATTCGAGATGAAGGAAAAGAAAAACGCGCTACCGCGCATTGCCGGTATTGCTGCCGGACGGTCCGCTACCGGATGCGGCGCCGCCGCCGCCCGGTCCCTGGCTGCCGCCTTCGGTCGCCGCGCCTTGCTCGCTGCCGACGCCCTGGACCGGCGTGCTCGGTCCCCGGCTTTGCGGCGCCGCGCCGGTCGCCGGCCGCGCCGCGCTTCCTACCGGAATCACCACGCGTTGCGCAGCTTGCGCGGGCGCCGGCTGCGCAGCGAAATACGCGGAAACGGCCGTGATGTCGGCGTCGCTCAGGCGCTTCGCGATCTGCGGCATCTGCTGGCTGGGATCGGTATTGCGCGTGCCTTGCTTCCAGCTGGCCAGCGAGGCTTTCAGATAGGCGGCGTGCTGGCCGGCGAGATACGGATAGTTCGGCGCTTCGCCGCTGCCGCCCGGGCCGTGGCAGTTGGCGCAGGCCTGCACGCCGATCGCTTCGTCGCCGATCGTGGACAGCGTCTGGCCGCGCTTCTGCTGCGCCGCCGGCGGCGCAGCGACCGGAGACGACGGCGCCGACAGTCCCGCGTAGTACGCCGATACGGCCTCGATCTGCTGCTGCGTCAGGTTTTTCGCGATCGCGGTCATCACCGGATTGTTGCGGCTGCCGTTGGCGAAGCTGGTCAGCTGATGCGCGAGGTAGCCTTGCGGCTGGCCGGCGATACGCGGGAAGTTCGACGCG
Source organism: uncultured Noviherbaspirillum sp. (assembly GCA_966211585.1). Lineage (GTDB taxonomy): Bacteria > Pseudomonadota > Gammaproteobacteria > Burkholderiales > Burkholderiaceae_D > Noviherbaspirillum. Next base: position 134,080 of record CBIHNU010000003.1, read on the forward strand.
GCATTGCCTTCGCCTTTCGCACCGTGGCAGCTGGCACAGGCGGCAACGCCGTTGCCGGCGCCGTTATTGGCGATCTGCATGCCCGCATTCGTGTCCTGCGCGGCGGCGGGCATGGTGGAGGCTGCGGCGGCGGCCGACAGGGCGGCGAGAAAAGTGGCGAGGGTTTTCATGCGTGCACCAGCGGTCCGGGAGATTTCAGGTACTGCTTGACGATCGCATCCGCCGCCCAGTAGGCGAGCGCGCCGACGGTGTCGGTCGGATTGTACGAAGCATTCTGCGGAAAATTCGACGCGCCGATCACGAACACGTTCGGCACATCCCAGCTTTGCAGATAACGGTTCACCACGCTGGTCGACGGATCGCTGCCCATCACCGTGCCGCCAGTGTTGTGCGTGGTCTGGTACTGCGTGACATTGTACGGCCCCTTGCGCGGGCCGCCGGCGACCTGCTGACCGCCCATCGCCTTGCCGATTTCCGTCGCCTTCTGCGTGATGTAGGCCGACAGCTTCAGGTCGTTCTGCGGGAAGTCGAAGGTCATGCGCAGCAGCGGATTGCCCCACGCGTCCTTGTAGGTCGGATCGAGATCAAGATAGTTGCGCGGACTGGCGACCGAGCTGCCGTGAATGCCGAGCGACGACGTATGGTTGTAGTGCTTCACCACCGCCTTTTTCCAGTCCGCGCCCCAGGCCGGCGTGCCGGGCGGCGTCGGATGGAACTCGATCGGGCGGCCGTGCGACATCACTTCGCCGATATACGCGCCGCCGATGAAACCATGGGATGCATGGTCGAAATTGTCGCTGACGAAATCGGCAATCACCGTGCCGTTCGCGCCGGAACGCATGAATGGGTTGATGTTCACCTTCTCGTCATAGAACACCTGCACGCCGCTGGTGGTCTGGTAAGCGTAGTTGCGCCCGACCACGCCCTTGCCGGTGGCCGGATCGTAAGGGACGCCGATGCCCGACAGCAGCAGCATGCGCACATTGTTCAGCGCGAACGCGCCGACGATCACCAGCTTCGCCGGCTGCTCGAATTCGCGGCCGGCGGCGTCGGTATACGTGACGCCAGTCGCCTGCTTGCGGCTGCTGTCGAGGTTGATGCGCTGTACCTGCGCGCCGGTCTTCAACGTGAAGTTCTTGTCCTTCAGCAGTACCGGCAGCAGGACGGTTTGCGGCGACGACTTCGCGTAATGCTCGCAGCCATAACGCTCGCAGTAGCCGCAGAACATGCAGGAATTCAGCGTCATGCCTTCCGGATTGGTGTAAGGCTGGCTCAGGTTCGACGAAGGCTGCGGAAACGGATGGTAGCCGAGGCTGGCGGCGGCCTTGCGGAACAGCGCCGAGCCGTAGGGCTCCTTCATCGGCGGTGTCGGATAGTCGCGCGCGCGCGGATCCTCGAACGGGTTGCCGCCGGCGACTTTCTGTCCCTTCAGGTTGCCGGCCTTGCCGCTGACACCGAGCAGGTATTCGAAGCGGTCGAAATACGGTTCCAGGTCGGCCGCGCTTACGCCCCAGTCCTGGATCGTCACATCGTCCGGAATGAAATTCTTGCCGTAGCGCTCGATGGTCCGTGTGCGCAGCCTGAAATCGGAATCCTGGAAGCGATAGGTCTGGCCGTTCCAGTGCACCGCCGCGCCGCCCAGTCCGCTGCCCGGCAGGAAGCTGCCCCAGCGCCGGATCGGCAACGCGGTTTCGTTGCTGCTGTTGCGAAAGGTCAGCGTCTCTTTCGTGTTGTCCTGCATCAGCGCCTTGCGGATCGAATAGCGCAATTCGTCGTGGATCTGCGGCCCCTGGAAATCCGGCACCGTGAACTGCGGTGCGCCGCGTTCCAGTCCCACCACCTTCAATCCGGCGCGCGTCAGTTCGCGCCCGAGGATGCTGCCGACCAGGCCGACACCGAGCAATACCGCATCCACTTCCGGCAGTCTTGTCGCCATGATCATTTCCCTTTCTGCGTGTCATGGCGGCCGTGCGCCGGAATGTCGGGATGGAGTTGGATCACGCCGCGCGCGTTTTCCGCGAGGCTCATCGGTGCGCGCGTAAACTGGATGCCGTACTGGTCGACCAGCGAGTAGTAACTCGCATACGCGCCGGGAAAGCCGATCATCTTCCACGCCGCCATGTCCTTGTTGCCGCCATACACCGGGTCGCTGAAATAACCTTCGATGGTCAGTTCCAGCAGCGATTCGAAGAACACGTTGGATGGCACGCCGTTCAGGTCGGTATTGCCGGTCTGCAGCGATTTCAGATACGCATCCTGATCCTGCGCGCTCAGCCTGGCGAACAAGGGCGTGCCGCGCTTGCCGAGATCGCTCTTGATACCGCGCAGCGCGTTGCGGAACAGCTCGGCCGGCGTGAACGGCAACTGGTATCCCTGGGTGGCCGAGCCCGGATGCCATGGGCCGCTGCGATACAGCCGCTCGCCCGCGCCCCAGGCGCCGCCAAGTTGCTTGTCGAGATAGTTCGGCACGCCGGCATCGAGCGCGCCGGGGCCGTTTTCATCGGCCGGAATCAGGCGCTCGACCGCCGCCTCGATGAAATTTGCGTCATCCGGTTTGAAAAATGTATACGGTGCCGGCTGCGCCCCGGCGGCCTGCCTGCCACCGGTAAGCGCCTGCGCCGGCGCGGCCGTCACTGCGACAGCGGCACCTGCGGCCTTGAAAAAGGACCGCCGCGATAACTTGTCCATGCCTGGCTCCTGAACGATGATGGTTCGGAGCCGAGCAAATCATGTACCAGCGACGAGAATGTGTTCGGTGGAAAAAACGGAAGGGCGACACGCAACCCGTGTCGCATTGCAGAGCGGATTACTTCAGTCGCTGCGGCAACACGTCGCGCAGCAATGCATCGGCATCGCGCAGCATCTTTTCGGTGGTGTCCCAGCCGACGCAGCCGTCGGTCACCGAGCAGCCATACTTCAATTGCGACAGGTCTTCCGGAATCGCTTGCTTGCCGGCGACGATATTCGATTCGATCATCACGCCGACCAGCGACCGGTTGCCGAGCCGAACCTGGTTTACCACGTCGGCCATTACCAGCGGCTGCAGTTCCGGGTTCTTGAAACTGTTCGCATGCGAGCAGTCAACCACGATGTTGGCCGGCAGCTTCGCCTTCGCCAGCGCCTGCTCGGCCATCGCGACCGACACCGTGTCGTAGTTCGGCCGGCCGTCGCCGCCGCGCAGCACTACGTGGCCGTAGCGGTTGCCGCGCGTGCGCACGATCGAGACGCGGCCCTGGCCGTTGATGCCGAGGAAGGAGTGCGGATGCGATGCCGACAGGATCGCGTTGATCGCGATACCGATGTCGCCGTCGGTGCCGTTCTTGAAGCCGACCGGCGTCGACAGGCCGGACGACATTTCGCGATGCGTCTGCGATTCGGTGGTGCGCGCGCCGATCGCGGTCCAGGCGATCAGGTCGCCGAGGAATTGCGGCGAGATCGGGTCCAGCGCTTCGGTCGCCGTCGGCAGGCCGAGTTCGCTGACGTCGAGCAGGAACTGGCGCGCGTTCTGCATGCCGCGTTCGATATGGAAAGAGTCGTCCATGTCCGGGTCGTTGATGTAACCCTTCCAGCCTGTCGTCGTGCGCGGCTTTTCGAAGTACACCCGCATCACCAGCAGCAGCGACTCTTTTACCTCTTCTTGTAAGGCTTTCAGCCGGCGCGCGTAATCCAGGCCGGCGGCCGGATCATGAATCGAGCACGGACCGACCACGACGAACAGGCGCGGGTCCTTGCGATCAAGAATGTTGCGCAGCGCTTCGCGGCTGCGCATCACGACGTTGCCCGCCGTGTCCGACAGCGGCAGCCGTGCATGCAATTCCTCCGGCGTGGGCATCGAGTCGAAGGCGGTTACGTTGACGTTTTCTATGTTGAAGGTAGTCATGGTCGGAATAGTCGGCGGAAAGGAAAGAACAATACGCGGGACGAAAAGCCCATAGTTTAGCGCGTCGAGCGCATGCTACAGTCGCCGCCGCGCGGAATTGCCGGATGCTGCTCGAAAATTGATATTTGACTGAAACAAACCGTTCGAGTCTACGTTAATATGACCAAAAGTTACATTCGGTGTCGCCCCGCAGGGACGATACCACCCGTCACGGATCGGAGGCTCATGGACAGGCTCACGACATCGGCACCAACCGCTTTCGCATTGCGCTGTTTGCTGCTGTGCGTGTTCGCCGCCATACCCCGGCTTGCCGTCGCCGCCGAGCAACTGCGTGTTCTTGCCTGGCCCGGCTATGCGGACCCGGACATGGTTGCCGGCTTCGAAAAACGTACCGGTGCGCATGTACAGGTCAGTTACGTGAATTCCGACGACGAGCTGGCGGAAAAGCTCGACCGGAGCGACGGCGCCGATTACGACGTGTTCGCGGTGAATACGGCAGAGCTGCAGCGCTATATCGACCGCGCGCTTGCGGTGCCGATCGACCTGGGCGCGATTCACAATCATGCGAAGCAGCTGGAGCGCTTCCGGAACCTGGAAGCGATTCCCGGGCTGATGCGCGACGGCAAGCTCTACGCGGTGCCATATACCTATTCGGAAATGGGGCTGATCTACAACCGGCGGCAGGTCAAGGAGATTCCGCAGTCGATCTCGGTGCTGTGGGACCCCGCATATCGCGGCCGGGTGCTGGCCTACAACACCAGCAATCACAATTTCTCGCTCGCCGCGCTGGCGATGGGCATGAAGAATCCATTCCGCCTGAGCCCCGCCGAGCTCAGGCAGGCGGCGCGAAAACTGGTACAGCTGCGGCGCAATGTGCGCGCCTTCTATGCATCACCCGAGGACGCGGTGAAACTGTATTTCGACAACGACAACGACATCGCGATCGTGTTCGCCAACTACGGCACCCAGCAACTGAAAGCCTTGCGTGCCGCCGGCGCCGACGTCGGCTACGTGATTCCGCGCGAAGGGGCGCTGGCGTGGCTCGACTGCTGGGCCGTCACACGCGGCGCGAAAGACCGCGCGCTGGCCGAACGCTGGATCGACTATACGCTGGACCCGGAAGTCAGCGCACTGCTGACCAGCCGCCAGGGCCTGGCCAACACCGTCACCGCATTCGCCGACGGCAGACAGGAAGACCGGCTGATCTGGCTACAGCCGTTGCAGGATTTCACCAGGCGGGAAGCCCTGTGGAACCGGATACTTTCCGGCGACGGACTGGACAAATTCTGATGCCGGCCGCCTGATCATGTCTCCGCGCTTCAACTTCAGCCTCAAGCTGGGACTCTGGCTCGCCCTGTTCGGCATGCTGTCGAGCGCGCTCACCGGCTATTACGCGTATACCGCGAGCCGCGCGCTGCTGACGGGCTCCTCCGAGGCCAAGCTGCTGACCTCGACCCAGGTGCTGGCGCGGCGCGTCACCTATTCGTTCGACCAGATCGTGCACGACGTAGCGTTCATCGATGCATTGCCGGCGCTGCACCGCTTCACCGATCAAGGGCTGCCGCAAGCGGAGCGTGCCGCGCAGCAGCGCAAACTGGAAGAAATCTTCATCAGCCTGATGGCCGCGCACGCCGAATATTTCCAGATCCGCGTGATCGGCGCCGACGACCATGGGCGCGAACTGGTGCGAGTCGACCGCGACAATGCCGGCATCCGCCCGGTGCGCGGCGACGACCTGCAGGAAAAAGGGCATTTCCCGTATGTCTTCGAGTCGCTGCGGCTGCCGCCGGGCACACTGTATTTTTCCCATATCAATCTGAATCGCGAACTGGGCGCGCACCAGGGATTGAACAAGCCGACGCTGCGCATCGCGATGCCGATCCAGGACGACGGCGGCGCAAGCTTCGGCATCATCGTCATCAACGTCGATCTGGACGGCATGTTCGGCCGCCTGCGCGCCGACCTGCCGGAAGACATCAAGGTGTTGCTGACCAACGACGAAGGCGATTACCTGATTCATCCCGACGCCGCGAAAACCTTCGGCTTCGACCATGGCCGCCGGATACGGATCCAGGACGATGTGCCGGCGACGGCGCCGATTCTCGGCCGCAACCGCAACAACCTGGTCCTGACGCTGACCGACGCCGATACTGACGGCAAGGCGGTCGGTGCATTCGTCCGCGTACCGTTCGATCTGCGCTCCGAACAGCGCTTCCTGATGGTCGGACTGACGACGCCGCTCGACAAGGTGCTGTCCGACAGCCGCACGCTCGGCTTCAACATCATCCGGATCGCGCTGATCTTCAGCCTGCTGGCGCTGGCGGTGTCGTTCGGCCTGTCGCGCGTGCTGACCCAGCCGCTCGATGCGATTGCGCGCGCGATCGGCCAGTTCGAAACCGGGCGGCCGATCACCGGACTGCCGGTCGAGCGCAACGATGAAATCGGCTATCTCGCAAAGAGTTTCCTGTCGATGACTTCCCGTCTGAACAGTCAGGTCGACCAGCTGAAAAACCGCGAACTGCACCTCGACTACCTCGCGCATCACGACCAGCTGACCGGCCTGCCCAACCGCATCCTGTTCCTCGACCGGCTGGTCCAGGCGATCCACAAGGCCAGCCGCAACGGCCGGCAGTTCGCGGTCATGTTCATCGATCTCGACAAGTTCAAGGAAATCAACGACAGCCTCGGTCATCATGTCGGCGATGCGGTGCTGAGACAGGCCGCCACGCGCATGCGGGACGCGATCCGCGATGAAGACACGATATCCCGTCTCGGCGGCGATGAATTCACGATCATCATCGAAGAGCTCGATCATCGGGAGCAATGCCTGCTTATTGCGGAAAAGCTGGTCGCGCTGTTTCAGCAGCCGTTTGCCGTCGACGGCAGTATGGTCGAGCTGACCTGCAGCATCGGCATCGGCATGTTCCCGACCGATGGCGAGCAGGCCGAGGCGCTGCTGTATTGCGCCGACACGGCGATGTACCAGGCCAAGAAAAAAGGGCGCAACAATTATCAGTTTTACCTGCCGCCACAGCAGCATGAAGCAGCAGGCCTCGTGCGATTGCCGTAAAATCGGCCTTCGCTCTGCTCCGCCCGCTTGCGCGCCATCCCGGAATTTTCTTCATGTTCGACAAACCCATCGTGATGCTCGACTTCGAGACCACCGGCCTCAGCCCGGCGTCGGGCGACCGCATCACCGAAGTCGCCGCGTTGCGCATTGAAAACGGCATCATCGTCGACCGTTTCGTATCGCTGGTGAATTGCGGCGTCCGGGTGCCGTTCTACATCACGCAACTGACCGGCATCACGCAACGCATGGTCGATGCCGCGCCGTGCGTGTCGCAGGTCGTGCCCGAGTTGCTGCGCTTCATCGGCCGCGATGCGCTGTCCGCGCACAATGCCAGTTTCGACGAAAAATTCCTGCTCGCCGAAAGCGCCGGTCTCGGGTTGCAGCCGCAGCACGAAGGCCTGATCTGTTCGCTGAAACTCGCGCGCCGGCTGTTTCCCGGCCTGTCCAGCTACAAGCTGTCCACGCTGTCATCGTCGCTCGGCATCCGCTTCAGCGGCAAGGCGCACCGCGCCGAGGCTGATGCCGAAGTCAGCGCGCGCGTGCTGATCCACATTGGCGAACACCTGGCGCGCACCTACCGTGTCGCGCGCGTCGAAGCGCAATTGCTGGAACGCCTGAACCGCGTCAGCGCCGCCCGCGTTCCGGAGTTTCTCGGCAAGGCATTCAGCCACTGAACGCCAGCCGGAAACGGCGATCCAAGCCGGCACAGCCGATGGATCGCTCATGCATGTCGCCTCGCTCATTGCCGCTTGCTCGCTGTCGTTATCATTGTCACTGGCGCTCGCCGCTTGCGCAGTAGATACCGAACGGCACGAACCGGAACAATCGCATCGGACAAATGCGGCGCCGGCCGAACCGCGCAGGGAAACCCCGCCGCCGGCTCCGCCGGTCGCGCCGCTGCAACGCCAGCCGGCTCCCGCCCGGATTCCTTACCAGCTGATCCTGCCGCCGCCACTCCCCGTGCCGCCGCCGGCGCCAGTCGGCCCGCAAACACCGGTGCCGCTCACCACCTGCGATCCCGGCGGATGCTGGAACACCAATGCCGGCCGCTATAACGGCGGCACCGGCGATACCTTTCTCGATCGTGGCGGCCACCAGTGCGTGCGCAACGGCGCCTGGATGCAATGTTTCTGAACGATGCTGCGGCGTCGCAGCGCTGCAAAACGGCAATAAAGCAATCGATTCGTCGGATAATGGCGTCTTGCCATGCGCAGGGGAGATGCGCATGATTGTCTTGACGAAAAGGACGACGAATGGGAAAGGCGATTTCCGGATTGCTGATCGTGGCCGGGCTGCTTCACCTGGTGCCCGCGCTCGGCGTGTTCGGCAGCGGTGCATTGTCATTGCTGTACGGGGCCGCGTTCCAGCAGATCAACCAGCAGATCGTGATGGCGCATCAGGCAGTGCTGAATGCACTGGTTGGTGCGCTGCTGCTGTACGCCGCCTGGCATCCGCGCGCGCAACCGCTGGCGCTGATCGTCGGCAGCATCAGCCTGCTGTCGTTCCTGATGTTCGCGCTGCTGCTGCGCAATTACAATCCGCCGGTCGACAAGCTGGTGCTCGGCGCGCTTGCCGCGTTGAGCTGCCTGTTGCTCGCAGCCGGCTTGTTTCTGTGGCGGCAGCGGCGGGTCTGAACTGCATCGAACCGCGATCCGGCAAAGGCCGGCGCCTCCTTGCCTGCGGATGAAATTGTTGTTGCAACGATACCGCCATGGCAATATGGCGTCGCGGCGGTCTGCCGCTTTCTTCTCCGGTTTCGTTGGTGTGCGGCACGACAAAACCGGCTCCTTTGCCGCTATCCATAAAAAGGGAAAACCATGCGTCTGTTGTTAGCCATCTTCCTGCCGTTCGTCGCCTTTTTCACGATCGGACGCCCGATCGCCGGCATCATCTGCCTGATCCTGCAACTCACGCTGATCGGCTGGCTTCCCGCCGCATTGTGGGCGGTATACGCGCTGAGCCAATACAAGACCGATAAGAAGATCGAGAAGGCGATGGCCGGCGTGAACCGCTGAGCATGCATGCCGCACGAGGAGAGAAACCATGATCGATGACGTCAGATTACTGCGGCAAAAGTATCCGGAACCGAAAGAGCGCGCGCGCAAAAAGCAGCTCGATCACCTGGACCGGCATTGTTCGCGATTCATCATGCTGTCGCCGTTCGTGGTCATCGCCAGCGGCAGCGACGGCCGTCTCGATGCGTCGCCGCGCGGCGGGGCGCCGGGCTTCGTCAGGATTCTCGATAAAAACACGCTGTTGATCCCGGATGCACCCGGAAACAACCGGCTGGATACGCTGACCAACATCGTCGCATCGGGAAGCGTCGGCCTGCTGTTTCTTGTTCCCGGTGTCGATGAAAGCCTGCGCGTCAACGGCCGCGCGCGGCTGACGGACAAGCCTGAATTGATGCGCCACTTTTCCGCCGAGGCGCGGCAGCCCAGGCTGGTGATGGCGGTCGATGTCGAGGAGGCCTACCTGCATTGCGCGAAAGCGCTGATGCGTGCACGGTTATGGAATGCGGAGAGCCGGATCGAGCGCGCCACGCTTCCCACGATGGGCGAGATGATCAAGGAACAGATCGGCTCGCCGGAGCCTGCCGAATCCCAGGCGGACATGCTTGCCCGTTACGCGAACGACTTGTGACGCGAATTCAGTCCGGATAAAGCCGGTGCGTGCGGCCGAACAGCCGCGCCAGCCCGAGCAGGCTGTCGATCGCAGGCGTCGGCACCTCGACCAGCTTGCCGATCTCGTGCACCGCGGTCACCAGCGCGTCGATCTCCAGCGCCTTGCCGGCTTCCGCATCCTGCAGCATCGAGGTCTTGAATGCGCCGAGCTTGCGCGTCACTTCGATCCGGTCGGCGCCGCTCTGCGTGATCGGGCAACCGATGCGCGCGCCGATCGCCGCCGCTTCCTGCATCGCCGCGAGACAGAACGCGCGCACCAGCGGATCGTCGAGAATGCGATCGGCGGTGGCGCCGGTGATCGCCGATACCGGATTGATTGTCATGTTGCCCCACAGCTTGTACCAGATGTCGGTACGGATATCGGTGCTGGCTTCCGCGTCGAATCCGGCATCTTGCAACAGCGCGACCAGCGCATCGAGCCGTGCCGACGCGCCGCCACCCGGTTCGCCGAGGATCAGCCGGTTGCCGAAGCCGGGCTTCACCAGTCCCGGCTCGGGACAGGCGCTCGACAGATGCACCACGCAGCCGATCACGTGCCGCACCGGGATCGCCCGCGGCAGCAGGCCGGACGGATCGAGCGCGCGCAGTTCGGTCCCGACAAAGGGCAGCTTTTCGTTCGCGAAGAACCACCAGGGCACACCGTTCATCGCTGTCACCACGACAGTCTCCGGCCCGAGCAGCGGTGCGATCGTGGTCACGACGTCGGCCAGCGCGGTGGCCTTGACCGCGATCACCACCAGGTCCTGCACGCCGAGCGCCGCCGGCTCCCGTTCGGCACGTACCGGCATGCTGTGAATGCGGCCGTCGGCCTGCAGCCGGATGCCATGCGTGTTCAGCGCTGCCAGCGTGGCGCCGCGCGCGATCATGCCGACTTCGCCGCCGCTGGCGGCCAGCCGCGCACCGATCAGGCTGCCGACGGCGCCTGCGCCGATTATCGCGATTTTCATGTTTGCTCTCGTGTTTTGTACAAGGTGCGATAAAGCGGCAGTGTAGCTTTTCCTGCGGTCGCCTGCCGTTCGCGCTCACATATTCATGGTATGCGTTGACGATGTCGCCTATGGTACTTTTGGTCGATACCCTGCGTTTGAACGGCGACCATGCCCGTAGCGCTTTTCTCCCTCGATCTTGCCCGGAGCATCTCGTGAAAAAACTGCTGATCATGCTGATTCTGTCGATTTGTGCTGTCGCCTGGCGCAGCGACGACATCCTGAATGCGCTCGGCGTTGCATCCACCGCATCGGCCGCGCAACACACACCCGTGACGGCTTCCGCCCTGACCGTGGGCCAGCCCACCGCCGCAGGGAAGGTGATGTCGATCGAGGAATTGGCCGAGCTCAGCAAGACCGATCCGAGCGCCCACCGGAAATTCATCGCGAGCCGCACCGTGTACGAGCGTACCGAAGCCGACAAACTGATGAATTTCCTCACCCGCGGCGAGTACGAATAGCCGGCTCCTGGCTGTCGTTGCCCGCCGCAACGCCAGCAATCCCGTCTTCGGTTTCGCGAACCGGATCCAGGTCTGGAATCGATAAAGCTGGTCAGTGTCGATATCGACTTTTGGTCGCTGAAATATCAACGACTTATGCCAATTCCGCCGCCAATTTGTGTCGGGAAAGGAGTAGCATATCGCCGTATTGCATATCGGAACATTCCGGCCAGCTGCTGCGCTGCTCCCCGCAGGAAGGTAATGGAGGTCGCCGGATCTTCGGGCACCCGCAAGCCGCCCCGATATGCAGGACTCGGGAGAGTTCGGAGCGTAACGGGAGGCGATATCATTTCCACAGGCACAGTAGACGGTCCACAGGCGAACAGCGACGCCGGGCTTCGTCACACCTTGCTGGAATACCAGGCGATCCTCGACAACGCATCGCTCGGCATCACGTTTACCCGCAACCGCATTTTTCTCCACTGCAACGAGCGCTTTTCGGAAATGTTCGGCTGGTCGAGCAAGGAGCTGGTCGGCCAGCTGACCAATATCGTCTATCCGTCAGCGCAGGCCTATGATGAACTCAGCCGCGTCGCCGCGCCCATCCTGAGCAGCGGCCAGCGGCTCGATATCGAGCTGCAACTGATGCGCCGCGACGGCAGCCTGTTCTGGTGCCGCATGCTCGGCCGCGCGATCGATCCGGCCGATCATGGCAAGGGCACCATTTTCATTACCGAGGATATCAGCGAGCGCAAGCAGGCCGATGAAGCGCGTCATCAATTGCTGCTCGAATACCAGGCGATCCTCGAAAATGCCTCGCTCGGCATCACCTTCACCCGTCGCCGGGTCTTCCAGCACTGCAACCAGCGATTTGCCGAGATGTTCGGCTGGCCGGCCGAGGAACTGATCGGCCAGTCGGCCCATATCGTTTATCCATCGATGCAGGAGTATGACGAGCTGACGCAGCGGGCCAGACCGATCCTGCGCGGCGGCGGCCGCCTCGATCTCGAACTGCAGATGATGAAACGCGACGGCAGCCGGTTCTGGTGCCGCATGCTGGCCAAGGCCATCGATCCGACCGATCCGCGCAAGGGTTCGATCTACATCACCGAAGACATCACCGAGCGCAGGAACGCGCAGGAAGCGCTGCTGCGCGCACGCGATGAACTGGAATTGCGCGTGCAGGAGCGCACCGCCGAACTGGCGCAAGCGAATGCGCGGCTGCATGCGGAAATCCAGGAGCGCAAGCTGGCCGAACAGCAGATCCGCTATCTGGCCAACCATGACGCGCTGACCGGCCTGCCGAACCGCCGCCTGCTCGAAGACCGGCTGGAACAGGCAATGGAAATGGGCCGCCGCAACGACCGGCTGGTCGCGATCCAGTTCATCGACCTCGACCGCTTCAAGCCGATCAACGACCGGCTCGGCCACCGCATCGGCGACTTGCTGCTGCGCGCCGTCGCCGCCCGGTTACGCGGGCTGCTGCGTGCAGTCGATACGGTATCGCGGGTCGGCGGCGACGAATTCGTGCTGGTGCTGCCCGACATGCAATCGTCCGCCGCTGCCTGCGACACCGCGCAAAAGGTGCTCGACGCGCTGGCGCAGCCGTACATGATCGAAGGCCACGAACTGAGCGTCACGCCCAGCATCGGCATCAGCCTGTTTCCCGATGACGGCACCGACGCGGAAACCCTGCTCGGCTGCGCCGATGCCGCGATGTACCATGCGAAAAAAGCCGGCCGGGCGAATTACCAGCTTTTCAGGGCGGACATGAAAAGCTGACCTGGTTCCCTTGCACCATATCCATGGGATGGCAGCGATGCGGCGACACGTCATATCATCTCCGCGGATCTCGGGTTGCCGTGCCCGGGAACATTTTCTCCTCACCCTGTCCAAGACGCCATGATGCCAATACATGCCCTGACCAGTTTTTTCGCGCTATCCGTGCTGCTCGGCATGACGCCGGGACCCGACAACATCTTCGTGCTGACCCAGTCCGCGCTGCGCGGCCGCAGCGCCGGCATCGTCGTCACGCTCGGCCTGTGCACCGGCCTGATCGTCCACACCACCGCCGTGGCGCTTGGCGTCGCCGCGATCTTCCAGGCCTCCGCGGCCGCGTTCACTGCGCTCAAGCTGGTCGGCGCCGGCTACCTGCTTTACCTGGCATGGCAGGCGTTTCGTGCATCGGCAGCCGGCATCCGCATCGGCAGCGCCGACACGCTCGGCCGCGCGCAGCTGTATCGACGCGGCATCCTGATGAACGTCACCAATCCCAAGGTATCGATTTTCTTTCTCGCGTTTCTGCCGCAGTTCGCCGACCCGACGCGGGGATCGGTCGCGCTCCAGATTGCCGTGCTTGGCGGCGTGTTCATCGCGGCAACGTTGCTGGTGTTCGGCGCGATCGCACTGCTCGCCGGCGCGATCGGCCGGCGCCTGACGCAATCCGCCAAGGCGGAACGCGTGATGAACCGCATCGCCGGCACCGTGTTCGGGCTGCTGGCGCTGAAGCTGGCGACCGCGCAGCGGTAGCGTACCTTCTTGGCACCTTCTTGTTTATCGATTGCCGGGCCTCGAATCCTCTCGTGAAGCGGCCGGTTCACCAGGAGAACAGTGGAAACATGAAACCCGAAATCATCGACGTGGCGGAAATGGCGATCGCTGGCATTGACGTGCGAACCAGCAACGGCGAAGAAGCGAATGCCGGCACCGCGAAAATTCCCCATTTGTGGCAGCGCTTTCGGCAGGACGGCATCATTAGCCGGATTCCCGGCGCGGTGCCGCATGCCTGTCCGATCGGCGTGTATACCCGATATGAAAGCGATCATGCGGGCGCCTTTACGCTGATCGCCGGAGTCCAAGTGCAGGATGCGGGCGTTGCGTTTCCCGAGGGCATGACGATGGCCATCATTCCATCCGGTCGATATCTGTGCTTTTCCGCGCATGGGCCGATGCCGCAGGTCGTGATTCAAACATGGGGCGCGATCTGGGATTATTTCGCGCATGCCGCAGAACACGAGCGCGCCTATCGTGTCGACTTCGAGTCGTATCCCGCACCGGATCAGGTCGCCATCCATATCTCGATCAGGTAGTGGCTGACAGCGGCCGGTTCGAACGGCGAGCGACGCAATGCCATTTTCAACGATGCATGCCGGCAGACTGCAGATTGTTTCCCAGGATCGTCCATGACCATCACCCTCTACGATTGCGCGTTCAGCCCGCTGGCGCGGAAAGTGCGCATGGTCCTCGAATACAAGGAGCTCCCGTTCGACGCGGTGGACGGCCTGCATTCGGCCAACCGGAAAGCGCTGGCGGCGATCAATCCGCGCCGCGAAGTGCCGGTTCTGGTCGACGGCGGGATGGTCGTGGTCAACTCCTCGCATATCGTTGCCTACCTGGAGGATGCCTATCCCGGGATCCGCGTGTTCCCGGCGGATGCGGTTGGCCGGGCACGCGTGCGCTATTGGGAGCGCATCGCCGACACGGTCATCGACCCGATTCTTGTCGATATCTCGCTATGGTCATGGGCCAGGCGCGACGATGCACCGCCGGCCGGCCTGCTTGATGCGGCCCGGCGCAACCTGGATGCGGTGTATCACGATCTCGAACAGGCGTTGCAGGCGCGCGGACCGTTTATCTGCGGCATATTTTCAATCGCCGACATCGCATTGTTCCCCCATTTGTATGTGGCGCGACGCCTTGAGGTGGGCATCCCGGCGGAGCGCTTTCCGCGGCTGGCCGAGTGGCTCAAGCGCATGACCGAACTGAAGCTGGTGCAGGACGATCTGGGCCGGGTGCGCGCGTGGCTCGCGGCTGCCGCCGGCGACGTCCACTACGAAAAGGGAAAGATATTCTGGCGCGGCGATCGTATCGAGTGGCTGCTTGCCGCGGGTTTTCATCGATGGTTCTTCAACGAAATCGAGAGCGGAAGGGTGCTCTGGCCCGGACAGCCCGGATGACGGCGCAGCAAAACCGCCTGGCCCCGCTTGACCCTCGCGCCGCGTCAGGCCTTATCCTGCAGCCGGAAAGGAGAGTGCCATGCTGCTGAAAGTCGGTGAACTTGCCAAGCGCACCGGGCTGACGGTGCGCACCCTGCATCACTACGACGCGATCGGGTTGCTGAGCCCTTCCGGGCGATCCGACGCCGGCTACCGCTTGTACAACCGCGAAGACATCGCGCGTCTGCACCGGATCCAGGCGCTGCGCCGGCTCGACCTGTCGCTGAGCGAAATCGGCCGGCTGCTGGAAGGCGACGTCGTCAGGCTGCAGACCGTGATCGAACAGCAGATCGTTTCTCTCGACCGCCAGCTGATGCGCACCGCAGTGTTGCGCGACCGGCTAAAATCATTACTGGCGAGCGTGCGGGAAAATGCCGAGCCCGATCTGCCGACCTGGCTGGCGACGCTGGAGCTGATGGCGGTCTACGACAAGTACTTTACCGTCGATGACCTGAATACGTTGCGGCTGCTGCGGGAAAATCTCGGCCCGGACAAGCTGCGCAAAGGCGCGCAGCTGATCCCGGCCATTCGCGCGCTGATGCGGCGCGGCGTTCCGCCCGACAGCCCCGAGGCGCAAGCCCTGTCGGTACCGTGGAGAGCCGTGGTGCAGCAAAGCATGGGAGGCGATCCGCGGTTGATCCTGAAACTCGACGCCATGCACCGGCGCGAACCGGCCGCGCAGGCGCAGACCGGCGTGGATGGCGACCTGATCGATTACATGTCGGCCGCGACGGCAGCCTACCGGCTGGCGATCTACGCGAAATATCTGAGCGACGATGAACTGAAGACGGTGCGCCGGCGCCATGGACGCAACCGCGAGCAATGGCTGGTCCTGTTCGCCGAAGTGCGCGAGCGGATGGAGCAGGGCGCGCAGCCGGACAGCGCCGAAGCGCAGGCATTGTGCGCGCGCTGGATCGCGCTGGCGCGCGACGAGTGGGGCGACGACCCCGTCCTGGGGAAAAAAATCCATGCGGTGCACGAGGCCGAACCGGAGATGCTGAACGGTATCGGGCTCAGCCCGGAAATGGTCGCGTTTTTCCGTAAGGGCGTCGAGCACACGAGCGCAAGTCATTCGTTGGTGAAAACGGACTCATCCGGGGTCTGATCAAACGTCGAACGCACCACACCTTGATCTTGCGGCTTGGTTGCATCACCTATAATGACTGGTCCTGACAAGCAGAATCGAACATGAAATCCGGCAGCAAGATACCACTGGCGTCGTCCTCGATGGTCCCGCTCTACACGCAGATCAAGGAAGCGCTGCGCGCAAAAATTCTCGACGGCAGCTACCAGGCGCATCAGCGGCTGCCTTCCGAGAGCGAAATGATCAATGCATTCGGCGTCAGCCGCATCACGGTGCGCCAGGCGATCAGCGATCTGCAAAAGGAAGGCCTGCTGTTCAAGATCCACGGCAAGGGCACCTTTGTCGCCACGCCAAGGGTGTCGCAGGAGCTCGCACACCTGCAGGGTTTCGGCGAAGCGATGAATCGTCTCGGCCACGAAACCTCGTCACGCGTCCTGCGCCTGGGCCAGGTGAAAGGCGATGCGGCAATCTGCGCGAAACTGGGCATGCCGGAAGGCGCGATCGTTACCGGCATCTGCCGCGTCCGCTACCTGAACCGCGAGCCCATTTCAGTTGACTATTCGTATCTGGCGCCGGACATCGGTTCCAGGCTCTCGAAGTCCAGCCTCGCTGAACGCGACATGTTTTCGCTTCTGGAAAACGAACTGGGGCGACGCTTGCATTCGGCCGACGTCGAGATCGACGCCACATCCGCCAGCGACGAAGTGGCGAACTGCCTGAAGATAAAAGCAGGATCGCCGGTTCTTCGCATCGAACGCCTGACCTATGCGCAGCAGGAAAAGCCGCTGGTTTTCGAGTACCTGCTGTATCGCGCCGAGAACTTCAAGTACAAGCTGAAAATCTCCAGGTAAATCCGGTTTTTTCCTGTGGGTTCATATCATCGCATCAACTCGTCATGACGAGTTATAATGTGGCCGATGCATTTTCCTGAACCACCACGAAACAACAATATGCCATGCTGACCAACGTCGTTCTTGTTGTCGCGTCCGTCAATATCGGCATGTTGATCGGCGCGGTCGGCGTGGGCGGCATACTGCTGCCTTCGGCGCTGATGGCCTTCGCCGACATCGCACTGCGCCAGAGCATGGCCACCTCGCTGTTTACGTTCATCTTCACCGGGATTGCCGGCACGCTGTATTTTCAGCGCAAGGGAAGCATCGACTGGACGCTGGCCAAGCCGGTATGCCTGGGCGCGGTGCTGGCCGGATTCGCCGGCGCCTGGGCCAATTCCAGGTTGAGCACGGGCGCGCTATCGTTCATCCTCGCCGCCGCCATCCTCGCTGCCGGCTTGTATACCTTTCTCGGCAGCGCACGCCAGCAAGCCGCGCTGTGGAGTGATCGCCCGCGAATCCAGTGGTGGCTGCTTGCGGCGATCGGCGCCGTCACCGGATTCGGATCGGGTCTTACCGGTATCGGTGGGCCGGCGCTGTCGGTGCCGCTGATGGTGCTGTGCGGTTTTCCCGTGCTGGCTGCGATCGGCGTCAGCCAGGTGCTGCAAGTTGCCGGCGCAGTATCCGGCAGCATCGCGAACCTGCACTACGGCACGGTCGATCTGCCGCTTGCCTGGCTGATCACCGTGTTCGAAATCGGCGGTGTGGTTATCGGCGCTTACCTCATTCACCGCATCAACATCTCCCGCGCAAAGAAGATTGTCGGCGTGCTGTGCATGGTCGCTGGATGTGCATTCATGTGGCGCAGCGTTGCGGCACTGGCAGGCTAGCGCAGATTCAGCCTGACCAGCATCGCCGGTGCCGGCCATCTTGCCTCCGGCACGGCGTTGCGGCGCCTTGTCAGATAAAACCCGCATCGATTTCTTCTTCGCCAATTGAACCTGGCTGACTGCTGGTCGCCGTCTGCATTAACACGGTGCGGGCATCCCATTATGGCGCTTGATCAAACCAAAACACGCACTCGGTCGGGACGGCGCCGCGTCGCCGACGAGCCCGGCAATATCGGCCGACATGTCTCCGGCAGAAATCATCGCAAATTCATCAAACTTCGCACCATTCGGGCGCTTGACTCTGGTGGCATGCTCCTTGCGTAAACTTGTTATAACCAGTCACGATTTTATTTTTTCTATACAGGAGCGGATGACGCCAACGCGATCCGCGAGACAGTATGAAACAAGAGCTACTGACCTTGACCGACACGCCGCTCGATGTATCGCAGGCGTTGCGCGCGGCGAACGCGGGTGGAGAAGCGCAGGCGCACGGACATGTCGCTGTAGATCGGCTCAAGGTGGAATTTGAAGACGGCAAGAGACGTACCGTCGCAGTCGATGGTGTTTCGCTGGATGTGCAGCCGGGCGAGTTCGTGTCGATCATCGGGCCTTCCGGTTGCGGAAAATCGACGGTGCTGAACGTGATCGCGGGGTTTACGCAGGCCACTGCAGGCATCGTTCGCGTGGACGGCGCATCGGTGAACGCGCCCGGGATCGACCGCGGCGTCGTGTTCCAGCAGTATTCGCTGTTTCCCTGGCTGACGGTGCGAAAAAACGTCGAGTTCGGATTGAAGACCCAGGGCATGCCCTTGTCGAAACGGGAATCGGTGGCGCGCACCTTTCTCGGGTTGGCCGGCCTGCTGGCGTTTGAAAACCATTATCCGGACCAGCTTTCCGGCGGCATGAAGCAGCGCGTCGGCATCGTGCGCGCGCTGGTCACCAGCCCGCAGGTGCTGCTGATGGACGAACCGTTCGGCGCACTCGACGCGCAGACCCGCGTCGTCATGCAGGAAATACTGACCAACATGTGGCAGCGCCAGCGTATCTCGGTGCTCTTCATCACCCACGACATCGAGGAAGCGATCTTCCTGTCCGACAAAGTGTATGTGATGACCGCCCGGCCGGGACGCATCAAGGCCGAGCTGCCGATTCCGCTGCCACGGCCGCGCCTGCCTGCGATGACTGCCACGCCCGAATTCCTCGGCATCCGGCATGAATTGCAGCGTCTCATCCGCGAGGAAAGCCTCAAGGCGATGGGGCCCGAGATCGGCAGCGGCAGCATGGAAGGGCTGTCCATGCAACTTGGTCCGGGCGGCCTGCAGCAGGCAATGTAAGAACTGTCATCGATCAACAAGGGAGCACTCTCATGCACATTACGATTCCAGCAGTTTCCCGCCGCCTGCTTGCCGCGGCCCTGATACTCGGCATATTCGGCACCGCCTGCGCAACGGGCCCGGCCTCGGCGGCGGCGCTTGCCAAGCTGCGGCTGGCACAAAATCTCTCGCCGATTTCCGGTATGACCATCGTTGCAAAAAACCGGCATTTCTTCGAAAAATACGGCCTGGATGTCACGGTGGTGAATTTCACTTCCGGCAAGCAGGCGCTGGAAGCCACCATAGGCGGCGGCGCGGACATTGCCACTACCGCCGAAGCGCCGGTGACGGCCGCCGCGATGGCAAAGCAGCCGATCGCCATCCTCGCGCGGATGGAATATTCCGACCTGAAGACGCTGGTCAGCGCGGACAGCAAGGTGCACAGCCTCGCCGGGCTGAAGGGTAAGCGTATCGGCATGACGGTCGGCACCGGCAGCGAGGTTTACACGATGGCCCTGCTCAAGCATGCAGGCCTCAGCAACAAGGACGTGACGATCGTCAGCCTGCGGCCGCAGGACATGGCAGCCGGCATGGCGGCCAACGGCATCGATGCGATGAACACCTGGGAACCGCATGTGGCCAACGCGAAAAAGGCGCTGGGCGCCAAGGTCATGCAGCTCGACACCAAGGGCATCTATGCCGAAACCTTCAACATCGTGACCACGCAGGACTATCTGTCCGCGCATCGCGACATCGCGAACAATTTCATGAAGGCGCTGCTGGAAGCCGAGAAGTGGATGAAGGCGAATCGCGACCAGGCAATCGCTACCGTCGCCTCCGCGGTCGGCATGAAGCGCGACGACCTGGCACCGATCTGGGACGATTACATCTTCCATGTTGCACTCGACAGCAGGACGATGGACATCCTCAAGGCGCATGCAACATGGCGGCTTGAAACCGGCAACGCGCCGAGCGGCGCGACCATGCCGGATTTTTCGAAGATTATCTTCGGCGAGCCGTTGAAGGCAGCGGCACCGGACCGCGTGGCGGCCGCCTCCAACTGAAAGGCTTTCGATGAAACGTGCCCGACTCTGGGAAAACCTGGCGCGCTGGACCTCGCTGCCCGTCATCCTGCTGCTGTGGGAAATCGTGGTTCGGGCCGGCGCCGTCAACGCGATGCTGTTTCCGCCGCCGACGGTGGTCGCGGTGGCGATGTACCGGTACGCAAGCTCCGGCGGCTTGCTGACCGACATCGGCTGGAGCGTGTCGCGCGTCGCGGTCGGCTATCTTGCCGGCGCGACGGCCGCCATCCTGCTCGGCGTGCTGACCGGCGGCAGCCGTATCGCGGCCGCGTTCTTTTCGCCGATATTCCAGATGCTGCGCCCGATCCCGCCGATCGCCTTCGTGCCGATCGTGATCGTATGGTTCGGGCTGACGGAACTCGGGAAATGGTTCCTGGTGTTCTGGGGCGTCTTCTTCACGGTCTGGCTGTCGGTGCATCTCGGCGTGCAGCGCGTCAACGAAACATTGATCCGGGCGGCGCGCTGCCTCGGTGCATCGCGCAAGACGATGCTGTTCGAAGTGATGCTGCCCGGCGCGCTGCCGTATATCTTCATGGGGCTGCGCACCGCGATCAGCGTTTCGTTCTACACGCTGGTGGCGGCCGAACTCGCAGGTGCGTTCTCCGGCATCGCCTACCGGCTGGAAGTCACGCAGCAGAACATGCAGATCGGGCAGATGATCGCCGGCCTCATCATTCTCGGATTGATCTCCGCCACCGCGGACAGGCTGTTCGGCCTGTTCTCGACAAAGGTCGTGCACTGGCATACCTGACATCCGGCATGACATATCACGCGCGCCGGCAATGGCATTCAAAAAGGGAGCAGCACGAATGGATCTGAGCACGATCGACTTCGGCATCGGCACACTGCAGGACGGATACCGGCGCAAGGCGTTTACGCCGGCCGACGTCGTCCGCGAAACCTATCGTCGCATTCGCGAACGGGGCGAGGACCACGCATGGACCGAGCTGGTCGCCGAGCAGGCGGCGCTCGATTATGCAGAACGGCTCGAATCCGGCTTTCGGGGCGACGGCCTTCCCACGCTGTACGGCATTCCATTCTCCGTCAAGGACAACGTCGACGTCGGCGGCATGCGCACCACCTGCGGCTGCGCCGGCTTCGACCGCCTGCCGCAAGTCTCCGCCGCCAGCGTGGCGAATGCGCTCGCGGCAGGCGCTGTCCTGATCGGCAAGAACACGCTCGACCAGTTCGCGACCGGCCTGAACGGCACGCGCACGATGGGCGGCCATTGCCGCAACGTGTTCGACGAACGCTATATTTCCGGCGGCTCCAGTTCCGGTTCCGGCGTCGCCGTGGCGGCCGGCCTGGTGTCGTTTGCGCTCGGCTCCGATACCGGCGGCTCGGGCCGCGTGCCGGCTGCGATGAACAACGTGGTCGGCGTCAAGCCGACGCTCGGCCTGGTGAGTGGCACTGGGCTGGTTTACAACAACCGCTATTTCGATTGCGTGCCGGTATTCGCCAGGTCGGTCGGCGACGGCTACGCGGTGCTCGATGTCATCCGCGGTTACGACCGGACCGACATCTTCAGCCGGCCCGACGCCGATCGCATTGCGCTGCATGCCGACGTCGCCACGGATTTCATGTTTGCCGTTCCGCGGACCGGGCAATTGAAATTCTTCGGCGACGAACTTGCCGCGGATGCATACCGACAGGCGGTAGAGGCGATGATCCGGATCGGCGGAAGGAAAACCGAAATCGATTTCTCGATCTTCATCGAAGCGGGCTTCCTGCCCTTCGACAGCGGCCTGCTGGCGGAGCGGGCTGTCAGCTACGGCGACGTGGTCAACGCCAGCCCGGAGTCCGTGCATCCGGCCGTGGCTGCGATGATCCGCAAAGGACTCGCGTACAGCGGCATGGATACGATACGCGCAATCTACAGCATGACGAAATTGCGCAACAAGGCCCGCGCGCTGCTCGATGGCATCGACGTGCTGGTCACGCCCACCGTCGGCCGCGCCTATACCTGCGACGAGCTCAAGGAAAATCCGATCGAGCTCAACAACAACATCGGCTACTACACTTATCCGGTCAGCCCGCTCGATCTCTGCGCGCTGGCTGTTCCCGCAAGCATCCGTGCTGACGGCATCCCTTTCGGCATTTCCATGGTGGCTGCAGCCGGCAACGACGGCGTTCTGCATGCGCTCGGCCGCCGCTTCGAACAGCAGGCCGCGCTGAAGCCGGGTATCGACCAGAAGCGGCGCTGACGGCGTTCGGCTGTCGCGCCCAATTCCCCCGCATTCGCCGCGACGGCAGTGGTGCTCAACGATTGCCTTCCTCCTCGGTAACACGCCTGCTCTTGCTTTCTCCTGTGCATTGACGCATGGCGTTTT
Organism: uncultured Noviherbaspirillum sp.; assembly: GCA_966211585.1. GTDB lineage: Bacteria > Pseudomonadota > Gammaproteobacteria > Burkholderiales > Burkholderiaceae_D > Noviherbaspirillum. The sequence goes on from CBIHNU010000003.1 coordinate 156,664, forward strand.
CCGGCGCACGCCGCCGGAACATCCACGCACCGAATCGACGCTTTCCTCTCGCCGGCGTTTCGCCAAAACGGCACTTGTCACAACCGATACACCGGCTTTACTGCGGATATGTTCGCGGCTGGTGCAAGCAGAGCCGAAAATCCGGAGAAAACAGCTGGCATGCCGCTTGCTCAACTGGTTATAACGAGTTATGACGACATTCCGGATGGAGAGCAGACTCTCGTACCAACTGACAACTGAAAGGTAGACATGGAAACCATCGAACTGGAATACGACATTGTCATCGTCGGCGGCGGTACCGGCGGGCCGATGGCGGCGGTCAAGGCCAAGGAACGCAATCCGAAGCTGCGCGTGCTGGTGCTCGACAAGGCCAACGTCAAGCGCAGCGGCGCGATCTCGATGGGCATGGATGGCTTGAACAACGCGGTCATTCCCGGCCATGCGACGCCCGAGCAATATACGAAGGAAATCACGGTGGCCAACGACGGCATCGTCGACCAGAATGGTGTGTACGCGTATGCGTCGAACAGCTTCGCGATGATCGAGGAACTCGACCGCTGGGGCATCAAGTTCGAAAAGGACGAGACCGGCGATTACGCGGTGCGCAAGGTGCATCATCTCGGCAGCTACGTGTTGCCGATGCCGGAAGGCCATCACATGAAGCGGGTGCTGTACCGGCAACTGAAGCGTGCGCGTGTCGAAATCACCAACCGCGTGGTCGCGACGCGGCTGATCACCGGCCCGTCCGGCGAAATCGCCGGCGTGATGGGTTTCGATTGCCGCACTGCCGATTTCTATGTGATCAAGGCCAAGGCCGTGATCATCTGCACTGGCGCCGCCGGCCGCCTCGGCCTGCCCGCATCCGGCTACCTGTGGGGCACCTACGAGAACCCGACCAACTGCGGCGAAGGCCATGTAATGGCGTACCACGCCGGCGCGGAGCTGACCAACCTCGAATGCTTCCAGGTCAATCCGCTGATCAAGGATTACAACGGCCCGGCCTGCGCGTATGTCACCGGCCCGTTCGGCGGCTATACCGCGAACGCGACCGGCCAGCGCTTCATCGAGTGCGACTACTGGAGCGGCCAGATGATGCTGGAGTTCTTCAACGAACTCGAAGGCGGCAAGGGGCCAGTGTTCCTCAAGCTCGACCATCTGGCGGAAGAAACGATTGCCGAAATCGAACACATCCTGCATACCAACGAGCGACCGAGCCGCGGCCGCTTCCATGAGCGGCGCGGCACCGACTACCGGCAGCAGGCGATCGAGATGCACATCTCCGAAATCGGCTTCTGCAGCGGCCACAGCGCGTCCGGCATCTGGACCAACGAGAAGGGCGAGTGCTCGATTCCCGGCCTGTACGCGGCCGGCGACTGCGCCAGCATTCCGCACAACTACATGCTCGGCGCCTTCGTGTACGGCAAGTTCTGCGGCGAGAACGCGGCCGACTACGTGTCCGGTGTCGGCGCGCCGCAGATCAACCGTGACATGGTGCAGGCCGAGAAGGAGCGCATCGCCGCGCCGCTGGCGCGCAGCGAAGGGCTGACGCCGTTCCAGGTCGAGTACAAGACGCGCCGCATCGTCAACGACTATCTGCAGCCGCCGAAAATCACCCGCAAGATGGAAATCGGTCTGCAGCGCTTCGACGAAATCCGCGAAGACCTGAACCACATGAGCGCCGGCAATCCGCATGAGCTGATGCGCGCAATGGAGGCGCACACCATCCGCGACTGCGCGGAACTGGCGGCGCGCGCATCGCTGTATCGCAAGGAAAGCCGCTGGGGGCTGTACCACCTGTGCGTCGACCATCCGGACAAGGACGACGCGAACTGGTTCTGCCATACCAACGTCGGCCGCGCGCCGGACGGCAGCATGGCGTTCCGCAAGCGTGAAGTCGAACCCTACATCGTCGAGCTGAACGAGCAGGAAAAAGCCGCCTACCAACGCCTGCGCGTCGCCGGCCAGCCGACCGCCGCCTAAACCAAAGGAACAACCATGACCGTTGCCATTACCCGTACCCAGGCGCCTGTCGTCGTCGATGAATCGAAATGCATCGCCGACAAGGGCTGCACCGTCTGCGTCGACGTCTGCCCGCTCGATGTGCTCGCCATCGACCTGGTCAAGAACAAGGCCTTCATGAAGTTCGACGAATGCTGGTACTGCATGCCGTGCGAGAAGGACTGCCCGACCGGCGCCGTACACGTCGACATTCCCTACCTGGTTCGATAAGGAGCGTTGCGATGCCTGCGAACAGCATTCATGAACGACTGCGCAGCGACGATCCGGCGGTGCGCCGCATCGCGGTACTCGATCTGCCGTACTCGGAGGAAGAGGATGACATTGCGCCATTCCTGATAGCCGCGCTCGCCGATGCCGACGCCGGCGTGCGGCTGGAAGCGGCGAAGGCGGTGGAAGGTTTCGAAGAGGACGAGGTGCTGCAGGCGCTGGTGCCGCTGCTGAAGGACGTCGACCGTGACGTGCGGGCCGCGGCAGCGACCACGCTGGCCGAGCTGAAGGAGCCGTCCGGTGCACCGCATCTGCTGCCTTACCTGAGCGACGACGAAGCCGATGTGCGTACCGCCGCCTTCCATGCGATCCGCGCATTGCGCGTCGAGCAGGCGTTCGAACCCGCGATGCAGGCACTCGGCGATGCCGATGCCGGCGTGCGGCGCGAAGCGGTCGGCGTGCTTGGCTATCTGAAGAAGCCGGAAGCGATCGGTGCGCTCACCAACGCTGCCGCCAACGATTCCGATCCCGAGGTCAGGCGCGTTGCAGTCGGCGCACTCGGTTATGCGACCGCGATCAACGTGCAACCCGCATTGACCCGCACCCTGAGCGATCCGGCATGGCAGGTGAGGGAGGAGGCGGCAACCACCATCGGCAAGCTCGGCCTTGCGCTCGGCATTCCGGACCTGGTGACGGCGATGAACGATGAGTACTGGCAGGTGCGTCTGAAATCGGCACGCAGCCTCGGCAAGCTGAAGGCCAAGGCAGCCGTGCCGTCGCTGTGCGAAGTCCTGCAGCATCCGGTCAGCAATCTGCGCAAGGAGGCGGTGATCGCACTGGGCGAGATCGCCGACAGCCGCGCGATCACCCACCTCGAACTGGCAATGCGCGACATCGACCCCGACGTGCGCAAGCTGGCCAAGCTGGCACTGGCGAGCATCCAGATGGGCAGCGGAGGTACGGCATGACACACGTCGTCACCGATGCCTGCGTAGGCTGCAAATACACCGACTGCGTGGCCGTCTGCCCGGTCGAATGCTTCCATGAAGGCCCGAACTTCCTGGTGATCGATCCCGACGTCTGCATCGACTGCGGCGTCTGCATTGCCGAATGTCCGGTCGAGGCGATCGTCGACCAGAAGGATCTGCGTCCGGAGCAGGCCGAGTATCTCGAACTGAATGCGCGCCTGTCGTTGCAATGGCCGCTGATCGTTGCCGCGCAGGAGCCGCTGCCGGACGCGGACCTGTGGGCGGAACGCAAGGACAAGCGCTCGGAACTGATCGAACAATCGTAATCCCGCAACGTGTCTGACCTATCGTGACCAAGGAGAATCGAAATGGCTCTACCGCTTTCTTTCATTCACAAATCCGCAGGCGCTCTTGCCGCCGCGATCCTGTTCTGTTCCGCTTTCGGCGCGCAAGCGAAGGAAACGGTCACGATCGGCATCGGCACGCAGAACACCACCACCAATACCGTCACCGGCGGCGTCATCATCAAGGAGATGAAGCTGCTCGAAAAGCATCTGCCGAAGACCGGCAAGTATGCCGACATCGACTTCAAGATCGAATGGCAAAACTTCACGTCCGGGCCGCCGGTCACCAACGGCATGGTCGCGAACAAGCTGCAGATCGGCATGATGGGCGACTATCCGTTGCTGGTAAACGGCGCGACCGGCCAGCAACTCAAGGGCAATGAAACGCAACTGATCGCGATCATCGCGTACAACGCGTTCGGCGCCGGCAACGGCATCGTGGTGCACAAGGACAGTCCGTACTACGACCTGGCCGACCTGAAAGGCAAGACCATTTCGGTGCCGTTCGGCTCGGCCGCGCACGGCATGGTGCTGCAGGCGATGCAGGCGCGCGGCTGGTCGCAGGATTACTGGAACCTGGTGAGCCAGACGCCGGAAGTCGGCACCACCAACCTGCAGGAAAAGAAGATCGATGCGCATGCGGACTTCGTGCCGTTCGCCGATCTGCTGCCTTTCCGCGGCTTCGCGCGCAAGATCTTCGACGGCGCGCAGACCAAGGTGCCGACCTTCCACGGCGTGGTGGTGCGCAAGGATTTCGCCGAGAAATATCCGGAAGTGGTGGTCGCGTATATCGAGGCGCTGATGGACGCGAACGACTGGGTGCACAAGAACCCGAAGCTGGCGGCCGAGAAGGTCGAACAATGGACCAAGATCGAGAAGCAGGTCGCGTACCTGTATCTCGGCCCGGGCGGCATCCACACGCTGGACCCGACGATCAAGCCGCGCTGGGTCGACACCATTCATACCGCGTTCGACGTGCTGCACAAGATGAACCGCGTCAAGCAGTTCGATGTCGATGCGTGGGTCAATGAAAGCTATCTGCGGCAGGCGTTCAAGGCGCGCGGCCTCGATTACGACGCGCAGAAGCAATCGCTGTCGAATTACGACGTGCAGGGCAAGGATCCGATCTGCCACACCACCATCACGCAGCCGAAGGACGCCGGCGAGATCTGGATCGATGGCGGCGACATCGTGCCGGTGAGTTCCGTCAAATGCATGCTGCTGGGCGTGAACAAGTATCAGGGCGAGGGCAAGAAGGTGTCGGTCGCGTACGTGTATGACAAGTCGCTCGGCATCAAGCTGTTCGCCGACAAGGCCTATTATTCGATCGCGTCGGGCGCCGCAGGCAAGACCGAGATCGTGCCGTTCCTGCTGAAAGGCGACGCCGAAAGCTACGCGAAAAAATCGAATGGCAAGGCCGCGACCTATGCCGAAGCGCTGGCCAGCGTCGGGGGATAGTGATGAAAAAGCACAATCCCGGCGCGCTGCGCGGCAGCCCGCCCGAGCCCGACGACCCGGCGCCGCACGCGGTCGCACGGCTGACTGCGTCGGTCACCGCACTGCGTGCCGATGCCGCCAACGGCATCGAGGTGCGGGTCCGGAAAGCGGAAGCCGTATCTGCGATGTCGCCGGCATCCGTGGCCGAGCGCGCGCGCAACTGGCTGCGCGAGAATCTGTCGGCCTGGCTGCTCGGTGCATTATCGATCGGCTGCGTGCTGCTGGCCTGGCATCTGGTCACGACCTATCGGGTGGAGTTCTACATCCGCTTCAGCAATATCCCGACGCCGCTCGACGTGTACGCGAAGATCCTTGAAGTCAATCAGTCGTCCCGGTTCATTCGCGATATCGGCCTGAGCCTGCAACGCATCCTGCTCGGCTTTCTCGGCGCGACGGTGTCCGGCGTCGGTCTCGGCATCCTGATCGGCAGGTACCGGCTGATCCGACAGTTGAGTCTGCCGGCGCTGGAAATCTTCCGCCCGATCCCGGCGATCGCATGGGTGCCGATGGCGATCATGCTGTGGCCGAGCAATGAAGTCAGCATCGTGTTCATCACCTTCATCGGCGCCTTCTTCCCGATCCTGATCAACACCATCCACGGCGTGGAAGCGATCGACGATGTATTGATGCGCGCCGCGCGCAGCCTCGGCACCCGCGAACCGGCCTTGCTGCTGTATATCGTGCTGCCCGGCGCGCTGCCGCATATCTTCACCGGGCTGTCGGTCGGCATGGGCGTCGCATGGGTATCGCTGATCGCCGCGGAAATGATCTCCGGCCAGTTCGGCATCGGCTACTTCACCTGGGAAGCGTATTCGCTGATCTCGTATGCGGAAATCGCGCTCGGCATGATCACCATCGGCGTGCTCGGGCTGTTGTGCAGCGGCGCGATCCGCGTCTGCGCAAATTTCAGTATGCCGTGGATCGATGCTTCGTCAAATGGAGGCCGCAAATGAATGCGCAGGCGGGTTATATCGAAGTGCAGGACGTGAACATCAGTTTTCGCACGAGCCGCTCGGTGGTGGAGGCGGTGAAGGGCGTGTCGCTGCAGGTGCGGCCGGGCGAATTCGTGTCGCTGATCGGGCCGTCCGGCTGCGGCAAGTCGACCATCCTGAACGCGGTCGCCGGCTTCACGCTGCCGGATGCCGGCGCGGTGATGCTGGACGGCACGCGCATCAAGGGGCCGGGGTCGGACCGCGGCATGGTGTTCCAGCAGTATTCGCTGTTCCCGTGGATGACGGTGCGCAAGAACGTCGAGTTCGGCCTGAAGATGCAGGGCATGCCGCTCAGCGAGCGCGAGACGCAGGCGCGCACGCTGCTCGGGCTGGCCGGCCTGCTGTCGTTCGAAAACCATTATCCGTCGCAACTGTCGGGCGGCATGAAGCAGCGCGTCGGCATCGTGCGCGCGCTCGCCACCAGTCCGCAAGTGCTGCTGATGGACGAACCGTTCGGCGCGCTCGATTCGCAGACGCGTTCGGTGATGCAGGAAATCCTGACCAATATGTGGCAGAAGCTGCGGCTGTCGGTGCTGTTCATCACGCATGACATCGAGGAAGCGATCTTCCTGTCGGACCGGATCTACGTGATGACCGCGAGGCCGGGACGGGTGAAAGCGGAGCTGGCCGTCGACCTGCCGCGTCCGCGGCTGCCGGGCGTCACCGGCAGCGTGCCGTTTCTCGACATGGTGCGCGAGATCAAGGCGCTGATCCGCGAAGAAAGCCTGGCGGCGATGGGCGGCGAACTGTTCGAAGGCGGATTGGCCGGCCTGAACATGGACATCGGCCCCGGTGGAGTCTGCGATGTGCTCTGATCATGCGGTGCAGGGTGTGCAGCGAAAGCGCGCCGATTACCCGGCCTGGCCGTCGAGCATCGAGTTGCACACGGCGTCGCGCACGGTCGAGCTGGTATGGGGCGACGCGGTGGCGACGCTGCCGCACAAGGCGTTGCGGCTTGCCTGCCGCTGCGCCGATTGCGAAAGCGCGCGGCGGCGCGGCGTCCCGCTCGATGCACTGCCGGACGACATCGAGCTGCTGCGAATGGAGCCGGTCGCCGACAGCGGGCTGCGGCTTTTTTTCAGCGATGGCCATGATCGCGGCATTTATCCGTGGGCCTATCTTTTCCAGCTGGCGTTTGCAGCCGATGCAACGCCGTCTCATTGAGGATGTAGTGTATGAGCAATCTATTCGAAGCGAAGGTGCTGACGGTTCACCACTGGACCGATCGGCTGTTTTCATTCACCACCGACCGCGATCCGGGTTTCCGCTACCAGAGCGGGCAGTTCGCGATGATCGGGCTGCAGGTGGACGGCCGGCCGCTGATGCGCGCGTACAGCATGGTCAGCCCGCATTATGAAGACACGCTGGAATTCCTCAGCATCAAGGTGCCGGACGGCCCGCTGACGTCGCGGCTGCAGCATATCCGGCCGGGCGATTCGATCCTAGTCGGCAGGAAGGCTTCCGGCACGCTGCTGACGCAGAACCTGCTGCCCGGCCGCCGGCTCTACCTGCTCGGCACCGGCACCGGCCTGGCGCCGTTCATGAGCATCGTGCAGGACCCGGAGGTCTATGAGAAATTCGAGAAAGTCGTGCTGGTGCACGGTTGCCGCGAAGCGAAGGAACTCGCGTACCAGGAAAAAATCTGCAACGAGCTGCCGGCCAACGAATGGTTCGGCGAACTGGTGGCCGACAAGCTCGCCTACTTTCCGACGGTGACGCGCGAGACTTTCCGCAACCAGGGACGGATTCCGACGCTGATCGAATCGAATGCGCTGTTCGAGAAACTCGACCTGCCGCTGCTCGATATCGAGCACGACCGCTTCATGTTGTGCGGCAGCCCGGCGATGCTGAAGGAAACGCAGGCGCTGCTGGAAAGCCGCGGTTTCACCGAAGGCAACATGAGCCATCCCGGCCACTACGTGATCGAACGGGCCTTCGTGGAAAAGTGAAGCACTGCGTGCGGGCATTTGACGCATGTCTGATCCGCGAAATCGCAGCAGGCGGGCGTGGCATGATAAGCTTCACGGCTCGCCACTCAAGTACCCGATGTCGTCCATGAACGCCCCCGATCAAATTCCTGGTTCCACGCCCGCTGTCACTGCGAATGACGCTGCTGCTGCACCCGCTGCCAACCCGGTCCACGAGGCGCGCAAGCTGCTGAAAACGCTGCAGGAGCGCTTTGTCGTATTCCGCGAATACCGGCCGCTGGCGATCGGCGTCGACAAGCAGATCATCGCGCAAACGCCGGAGGTCAATCGCAAGGTGTTGCGCATTGCGCTCGGACTGCACACGCGCTCGGTGCCGTATCTGAAGGCGATGGAAAAGGCGACCGTGCGCTTCGACCTGGACGGCAATGCAGCTGGCGAAGTGCCGGCGGAGCATCGCAAGCACGCCGCCGAGATGCTGCGCGAGCGCTTCAAGAAAGCGGCGGAGCAACGCAAGGCGCAGCGCGAAGCGGAAGAGGCGGAGCGTCGTCACGCCGAAAAGCTGAACGCGCTGGCCGCCAAGTTTTCCCGCAAAAAATAAGCGCTAGCCACAGCCACAGCCACGGCGGCGCTTGTTCCCAGGCCCTTATTCGGCGACGATCACCATCCACGACAGGCCGAAGCGATCGGCGACCATGCCGAAGCGCGGCGAGAAGAAGGTCTTGCTCATCGGCATCTGCACCTGGCCGCCTTCACCCAGCGCCGCGAACAGCCGGTCCGCTTCGGCTTCATCCTTCGCCGATACCGACAGCGAAAAACCCTGGAACGCCATCTCTCCCATGCAGCGGCCGTCGGATGCCATCACCGTGGTGTCGCCGATCTGCAGGCTTGCATGCATCACCTTCTCTTCCGAACCGGGCGGCAGCATGCCGGGTTGCGGCGGTTCGGGGCTGTCCTTGAAACGCATCAGCATCGTCACTTCAGCGCCGAGCGTCTTGCGATAGAACTCGATCGCTTCTTCGCAGCGGCCGTTGAAAAACAGATAGGGTTGGACTTGCATTGCATTCTCCTTGTCAGTTGGATGGAGCGCCTTTTCTCCGGTGCTGTACCGGAAAGCGGGCGCCGGGTAATGCGGGTGTTACATGTCACGACGTCGTTGAAAAATCTTCCCGTGCCAGGTTCGGCGCCTGCATGCCGGCACCGAGAAACAGCGCGCTGACCAGCGCCGCCGCGAACGCGCAGGCGGCGCCGACGGCGAATGCCGCGTGGTAGCCGCCGGTCAGCGCGGCGAGCGTGTCGCTTCCCGCCGCGCTCAACGTGCCGCTGCGCGCGGCGGCAAGACTGGCGAGCACCGCCAGTCCGAGCGCGCCGCCCATCATGAACGCCGTGTTGACGACGCCCGACGCCAGGCCTGATTTGTCCGGCTCGACGTCGCTCATCGCCACCAGCAGCACCGGGTTGAATGCGTTGCCGGCGCCGAGACCGAGCAGGATCATGCCGGGCAATACGTCGACGATGAAACTGCCGTCGACCGGGGCGCGCGCGAAACAGGCGAGCCCGGCGCCGACCAGCAGCATGCCGGCGGCCAGCGGCAGTCGGGTGCCGAAGCGCATCACGAGTTTCGCCGATAGTCCGAGCGAGAACGCGCCCATGATCAGGTTGGCCGGCAGGAACGCCAGGCCGACCTGCAGCGGGCTGTAGCCGAGCACGAGCTGCAGGTAAAGCGCGGAAATGAAAAACCACGCGAACATCGCGGCCGACCACAGCACGCCGACGATGTTTGCGGTCGCGACGCTGCGCAGCCGGAAGATCGCCAGCGGCACCAGCGGCGCACGGACACGGGTTTCGACGGCGATGAACAGCGCGAACAGCAAGGCCGCAATGCCGAGCAGCGCCAGCGTGCGCGACGAGGTCCAGCCGGCTTCGTTGCCGTCGACGATCGCGTACACGGCGACCATCAGCGAACTGGTCACCGTGATCGCGCCGGCAAAGTCGAGGCGCTCGGGCGATGTGGTACGTTCGCCGGTCGGCAGGAACGCGAGACACAGCGCGAACACCGCGATGCCGATCGGCAGATTGACCAGGAAGATCCAGTGCCAGTCGAGCGCATTGGTCAGCACGCCGCCGAGCAGCACGCCGAGGCTGCCGCCGCCGGCCATCACGAAGCCGAACACGCCCATCGCCTTGGCCCGTTCGGCCGCATCGGTGAACAGGTTCATGATCAGCGACAGCGCGACCGCCGACACCACCGCGCCGCCCAGCCCCTGCACCGCGCGCGCGGCGATCAGCAGCACTTGCGAATGCGCCATGCCGCAGGCCAGCGACGCGAACGTGAACAGCGCGATCCCGAGCAGGAACAGGCGGCGCTGGCCGAACAGGTCGCCGAGACGGCCGCCGAGCAGCAGGAAGCCGCCGAAGGTCAGCATGTACGCATTCACCACCCAGACCAGCGTGGTTTCCGAGAAGCCGAGATCGGCCCGGATCGATGGCAGCGCGACGTTCACGATCGTCGAGTCGAGCACGATCATCAGGTCGCCGAGGCAGAGGATCACCAGCGCGAGCCAGCGCCTGCGGTGGTCGACAGCGGCAGTCAATCGATGCTCCGTTGCCGGGTCTTGCGGCGGAAGGGATCGCGCATGGTTTTTCCTTTTCGTTGTGGTTTTGCGAAGTATAACAATCTACTTGCATTATGCAAGTATGTTATGATGTGCCTCATGAAGCGCGCAGAAAACAAATCGCATTGCCCGGTCAACTTCGCATTGGAAACTTTCGGCGATGCGTGGTCGCTGCTGATCGTGCGCGATATCGTGTTCTGGGGCAAGCGCACCTATGGCGAATTCCTCGATTCAGGCGAGGGCATCGCGACCAATGTGCTCGCCGCCCGTCTTGCCAACCTGGAACAAAAGGGCATCCTGTCGAAAGGCCCGCATGAAACCGACCGCCGCAAGGAGGTCTACACGCTGACCGAAAAAGGTTTGGGCCTGATCCCGATCCTGCTGGAAATGTCCGGCTGGAGCGCACAGCACGATCCGGCGACGACGGCACCGAAGCAGTTCGTCGCCGCCGTGTGTGCCGACCGGGCGACCATGTTCCGACGCGTCCAGGAGGCGGTGCGGCGTGGCGGCTCGCTGTTCGGCGGCGAGAACGCCTTGGTGAAACGGTGAGCGATGAGCGGCGTCATTGCCGTGCCCGCCGGCACCGCCATTATTCAATGTATGAGATCTTGTTTCGAGCCCTTCGATGTCTGATCCGCTGACACACTGGCAGCCGCGACTGCTTGCGATCGCCGCCGAAACCAATGACGGCGACGGGGCGCATGACCTCAATCACCTGCACCGTGTCTGGCGCAATGCGCGCAGCCTGCTGGACGCCTGTCCCGAAGCGGATGCGCTGGTGGTGCAGGCGGCCTGCTATCTGCACGATATCGTCAACCTGCCGAAGAATCATCCCGAACGTCACCTGGCATCGCGCCGCGCCGCCGAGCTGGCGCAACGCAAGCTGGCGCAAGCCGGTTTTCCGCCGGCCAGGCTCGATGGCGTCGCACATGCGATCGAAGCGCACAGCTTTTCCGCGGCGATCGTGCCCGCGACCATCGAAGCGAAGATCGTGCAGGACGCCGATCGGCTCGATGCGCTCGGCGCGGTGGGACTGGCGCGGCTCTTTTACACTGCTGGGCGCATGGGCTCGGCACTCGCGCACCCGGCCGATCCGCTGGCAACGCGTCGCACGCTCGACGACCGGACCTATGCGCTCGACCATATCGAATGCAAGCTGGCAAGTTTGCCGGCCAGCATGCAGACGGCGGCAGCCCGCAAGCTGGCGCAGGCGCGGTTGGGCTGGCTGCTCGGGTTCCGCGACAGCTTTGCGGCAGAGTGGGGCGTGGCTGCCGATACCGATTTTTCCTGAGCACGGATGTCGCGAAATCGCCAAAGCTTGCGGCAATCGGACCGATGGGGCCGGCTTATGCGGTATCATGTCGATTGTCGGGCAGACCGCTCCTTTGTCGAATAGGCAATATTCGCCAAATCCTTCACTGTCCCCGGTCGTACGCATCGTGGAGCATCAAGCGTGCCGGCCCTTCCCACTGTGTGCAGCCGTGCAACAAAGCCGCGTCGATGCGGTGCACGACGAGCACGCAATCCTTGCTGCCTGCGCGCAGGTCCGCTTCATTCTTGACGAATGGGCAAGCAAGCTCAGCGCATCATGGCCGCCGATGGCCGCTTGCCTCGGCAATCGCAACCCCTTTGATTGGAATACATAATGGCTAAAGAAGAACTTCTTGAAATGAACGGTCTGGTGGAGGAAGTTCTCCCGGATTCGCGCTTCCGCGTGAACCTCGAGAACGGCCACCAGTTGATCGCATACACCTCGGGCAAGATGCGTCAGCATCACATCCGTATTCTTGCCGGCGACCAAGTCACGCTGGAATTGTCGCCCTACGATCTGACCAAGGGACGCATTACCTTCCGCCACCTGGAAAAGCGCGGACCGTCGGGCCCGGGGCAGCAGCGCCGTCGCTACTGATTCTATTGACGCCATTGATCCGGGGCAGGCCGTGAACGACGAAAGCCGCTTGCAGGCGGAACGCTTGGCGGGTGCCGACGCGATTTCCGCGAGGGCAATTGCGATCGGCGTAGAGCTTGGCGTGCCGATCACCGAATGCGTGTGGGACATCGGGCAAGACCTCACGCACGAGCATGCGCATCGGCTCGATCTCATGACCGCGACCAAGAGCGTGCGGCTGTATTTCCGCGATCGCGAGTTGACCGCATCGGACAACACATCCTGTACCAAACGGATCGAAGACCGGCTGCGCCGCGCGATTGCGCAATTGCTGTCGCGTCCGCCCGAGCCGACTTATGCATTTCGGTAAGGCAAAAACAGGCAAAATTGGCCTCTCTCCCGTTTTGCGCTGTTCCAGAGCCATGTCTGCCTGAATCCCTTCGCTGTAGCCTTTTTATTTCCTGGTCCAGGGCGAGCGCCGCGCCGAAGAGCGACAAGGCAAGCAATCCATTCTGTCCGCTCCCTCGCCGCCCACCCATGGCACGGCTGGCCGACTATGCTTATAGAATGGAATGCTGGCTCTTCCGGCAAAGGATTTTCATCATTCACATTCCGCAAATTCCCGACAGCGAAATCGAATTCAGCGCGATCCGCGCGCAAGGCGCCGGTGGCCAGAATGTCAACAAGGTATCGAACGCGATTCATCTGCGCTTCGACATCGGGGCATCCTCGCTGCCCGATCATCTGAAGGAGCGTTTGCTGCGCCTCAACGACCAGCGCATCACGAAGGATGGCGTGATCGTGATCAAGGCGCAGGCGCATCGCAGTCAGGAAAAGAACCGGGAAGAGGCATTGCAGCGGCTGCACGAGATGGTGGCCAGCGTCGCGGTGCTGCCGCGCGTGCGCAAGCCCACGAAACCGACCCGCGGTTCGCAAAAGAAACGTCTGGAAAAGAAAATTCAGCGTGGCCAGACCAAGGCACTACGCGGGAAAATAGCGTCATGAGGGCGCGACGATGAATCCGCAACATCTGCAATTGCTGGTCAGCCGTGAAATGCCTTTCGGAAAATACAAGGGGAGGCTGATTGCCGACCTGCCCGGGCATTACCTCGCCTGGTTCGCGCGCGAGGGCTTTCCGAAAGGCGAGCTGGGCATGCTGCTGGCGTTGATGTACGAGCTCGATCACAACGCGCTGCGGCATCTGCTGGATCCGTTGCGCGAACGCTGAACCCGAACAGGGGATGCAGGCGCGCATTCTGAAACGGGCGGCGGATGTTCAATCAGGATCGCATTTCAGGAGAATCAGGATGACGATGAACGACAGCTACGCGGCGATCGAACCGACACGCGCGGAAATCGACCGGATCGAGGGCTCGGCAGTGATCGAGTTCGGCGCGCCGTGGTGCGGCTATTGCCGCGCCGCGCAACCGCTGCTCGCAGCCGCCTTTGCCGCACATCCACAGGTGCGGCATATCAAGATCGAAGACGGCAAGGGCCGGCCGCTGGGCCGTTCGTTCCGCGTGCAGCTCTGGCCGACGCTGGTCTTTCTTCGCGACGGCAAGGAAACGGCAAGGCTGGTGCGGCCGGATGACGCCGATGCGATTCGCGACGCGCTGGCGCAGATCGATCCGGCCGCTTGATTGCCAATTGATCAAGCGCTTCAGCCGCCTGCAACAGCTTGCAACACACTGTTGTGCTGATACCCGTCCTTCGCTTGCCGAATCGCAACGGCAAATTCATACTGTCCCGAAACAAATGATAAATATCGGACCGTCGGAACCGGCTGTCCGGGGCGGGGGAGAACATGGGACCAACGGAAAAGCGCCGCCGCGGCCTTGTCCGGCTTTTTTCGCGTGAGGCAGTGCGCGGCAACAGACTACTGGAACGGCTGCTCGCCTGTGGTATCGCAGCATCGATTCTCGGCATCGCGGGATGCCTCGGCTACACGGCTGGCCAGCGCGCTGCGATTCGCACGCTGCAGGCCGCGGCGACGCATCGTTTCGATGCATTTCGCACGTCCTTCTTTGCGCCTATCGAGCGCTATGCATACATCCCGGATTTTCTGGCGCTGTACCCGATCGTGACCGATACGCTGCGTCACCCCGACACCGCCGGCATGGTCCGGCTGAACGCATTCCTGCAAGACGCGAATGCGACGGCGAAATCGGCGGCGATCTATGTGATGAACAGCAGCGGCATTGCGATCGCGTCCAGCAACTGGAACGTGCGCGACAGTTATGTCGGCAAGGATTTTTCCTTTCGTCCGTACTTCCAGGATGCGATGCGCAACAGCACCGGGCGCTTTTACGGCATCGGTTCGGTCACCGGCGTTCCCGGCTATTTCCTCTCCTATCCGGTCATGGCGGGCGGGCATCCGCTCGGCGTGGTCGCGGTCAAGATCGATCTCGACAATCTCGATCAGCAATGGGAGGGCAATACCGACCAGATCGTGGTAACCGACGACAGCGGCATCATCTTCCTCAGTTCGAACAAGAACTGGAAATACCGCTCCACACAGCCGCTGACGGCGGCATCGTTGCGCCGATTGCAGGAAACGCGGCAATACGCATCGATGCTGAAATCGCCGATCGAGATCGTGCCGGATCGGTCCTGGGCGAGTGGCAACGTGGTCCGGATCCGCAATCCGGACCGGCCCGACGAGAATCCGCCCTACCTGGTGCAAAGCCACGAACTGCCGCAGGCGAAATGGACGATCTCGATTTATTCGGACATGCGCGAAGTCGACGCGACGGCAAAGCGCTATGCAGTGGCCGCAGCCGGCGGCGCGGCATTTTTTGTGTTGCTGGCGATGTACATCCGCCAGGTGCGGCGACGCGCGATCGAAAAGGAGGCGGCGCGCAAGGCGGCCCAGGCCGCGCGCGAACAGCTGGAAGAAAAGCACCGCGAGCTGGAAGCGCTCAGCGAGAATCTGAAGACGATGTCGATTTCCGATCCGCTGACGGGCTGCTACAACCGGCGCTATTTCCAGGAAATTTCTCCAAAATTGGTCAGCGCCGCGCAACGGCACCGGCGCAGCATTTCGGTCCTGATGCTGGACGTCGATTTCTTCAAGAAAATCAACGACAGCCACGGACACCTGGCCGGCGATGCGGTGCTGAAAGGCATTGCGCAGGCCTGCCGGACGGCATTGCGCGAACCCGATTTCCTGGTCCGTTTCGGCGGCGAGGAATTCGTCGCGATCCTGCCCGATACGGCAACCGGTGAGGCGTTGCTGGTTGCCGAACGTCTGCGCGAGGCGATCGAGCGCTTGCAGGTGCGGGCCGGCGAACTTGAAATTCGCGCCACTGCCAGCATCGGACTGTCCGAATTCGTCGCCAGCGAAGTCTCGCTCGAAAAGGCATTTGCGCGCGCCGATATCGCACTGTACGAAGCGAAGCGCAGCGGCCGCAATCGCGTGGTCGGCTACTCGCCGGAACTCGAAAGCAGCGCGGGTGCGATGCCTGCCATCTTGTAGGATAAGGTCGCGCGGCAATGCATGACGCCGTTCACTTGCGGAAACAGGTGCTTGCCGAAGTCCACGACGATTTGCCGCACCCCGGTTTTTACGTAAGCGTGTACAGTCGCGATTCGGGAACCATCAAACAGCGGAATGCGGCAATGCGCGATACAGACAGCGAAAACAACGACGCACCGGTCGAGCGTCCATGGATCGTCCTCGACACCACCTATGACGTCGAGGCGTGGATCGACCAATACAACCGCGATCTGCAGCGGGTCGCGGAAAAGAAAAACACCACCGGCCACGGCATCTGCTTCCGTCTTGCCGCGGGCGGTGAGATTTACCTGCACACCACGTCCGAAGGTGAGGTGCTGCTCGACGTGACGCCGGAAGCCGAATGGGTGACACCGGCGATCGCAGCGGCAACGCACACCGAAGCGCCTCGCTCGCAGATCTGGGCCTTGCCTGGTTACGCGCTGACGCCGCTGGTGCTCGGCTTGAGCAGCCTGATCGCTGCGACCCGGGTCGTTCTCAGCCACGATTTCAAGATCAGAAAACAATACTAAGGAACGGATGATGAGCCGCAACATTCTTGACGAAGCACATATCCATCCGGCGATCCGCCGCACCATCGCCGACAGCCAGGCGGACATCGTGCGCGAGGTGCAGGCGGCGGTCGCCACCAACCCCGTGGTGGTGGTCGGCATGGCGCAGAATCCGTTTCCGCGCAAGGCGCGCGGGGCGCTGGATGCGATCGGCACGCCGTACCGTTATCTTGAATACGGCAGCTATCTGGGCGGCTGGCGGCGGCGCAATGCGCTCAAGATGTGGACCGGCTGGCCGACCTTTCCGATGGTATTCGTGAACGGCGTACTGGTCGGCGGCGCGGGCGAGTTGCAACGGCTGATCGACAGCGGCGAACTGGCGCGCATGCTGGCCGGGGCGTCTTGAATTCGCGCGGCGAATTGCGGTCGAATGCCAATTCGGCTTCAACCGACTCCTCATGTCCGATCTCGGCCTGACCCACATTGCATTGCCGGTGATGAACCTGGAAGCGAGCGCGGCTTTCTATGCGCGATTCGCAGCAATGACGATCGTGCACCGGCGCCACAACGTCGTCTGGCTCAGCGATCTGACGCGGCCTTTCGCGATCGTGCTGATCGAGGCACCGGCGGTGCCGCATCCATTGCTGCCATGGGCACACCTCGGCGTCGGCGTCGCCTCGCGCGCCGAAGTGGACCATCTGGCCGCGCTTGCCGACGAAGAAGGATGCCTGCTGCGCGCACCCGAGGATTCCGGCCCGCCGGTCGGCTACTGGGCGCTGATCCGCGACCCGGACGGGCACACGCTGGAGGTGGCTCACGGGCAGGAAGTCGGTTTCGTCATCGACCATACCGCCCACCCGGGCCCAACGCCGTAGCGCGTCTCCGGCAACCGGGTCGGAACCGGATCAAGCGGTCGGTTTGATGTTCTGATTCTGCCGGAACAGGTTCCTCGGGTCGTACTGATTTTTCAACTGCACCAGCCGGTCGTAATTCTTTCCATAAGCCTCGCTGATGCGTTCGCCTTCATCCTGCGTAAGGAAGTTGATGTACACGCTGCCGGCCGCATACGGAACCGTTGCGACGAAGAATTCACGCGCCCATGCAATGCATTTCTTGTCCTCCGCCGGATCGGTCCAGCGCGTGTGCACATTCATTGCGTACAGCGCTTCGCGATGCGGATACGCGGTCGCATCGGGTTGCGCGCGACTCGCCTGTCCGCCCAGCAAGCCGAGGAAGATCTCGCACTGCGGCGACGGCAGTTTTCCGGCGTACTCAATCACGATGTCGATCGCCTGGTCGCTCAGCTGCGTGAAGTTGTGCGATTTCCAGTAGTTGCGCGCGCCCGGCGTCAGCAGCGGGTCGAATGCCTTTTGCCACGCGGTGTAAGGCATCGCGCCCACATGCTCGCCGCACGGCTGGCCGAAACTGCGGATCGGCTCGATCGCCTTCTGCGCATCGTCGATGGCCATGGTCGAGAACACCGCCAGCACCACCACTTCCTTGCCGTGCACTTCGGCCGGCAGGAACGGCAGCGGCGGCGCCTTGCGCAGTACCGCCCAGACGCTCAGATCGTCCGACAGGCTGTTGACGAAATCCCGATAGCGCGTCAGCACCGCCTTGGCCTGGTCGAACGGGAATACGATCAGTCCGGCCAGCACTTCGGGCCCGACCGGATGCAACTGGAACTCGAAGGTAGTGACGACCCCGAAGTTGCCGCCGCCGCCACGTATCGCCCAGAACAGGTCTGGATGCTCGGTCGCGCTGACCCGCAACTGTTTGGCATCGGCAGTGACGATATCGGCGGAAATCAGGTTGTCCACCGTCAGGCCGTATTTGCGGCTGAGCCAGCCGAAGCCGCCGCCCAGCGTCAGGCCGGCGACACCGGTCGTCGAATTGATCCCGAGCGGCGTGGCCAGCGCAAACGCCTGCGCTTCGTGATCGAAGTCGGCGAGCGTGGCGCCGCCTTCCACGTAAGCGCGGCGCGCGTCCGGCTCGATCCGGACCGATTTCATCTGCGACAGATCGATCATCAGGCCGCCGTCGCACAGTGCGTTGCCGGCGATATTATGGCCGCCGCCGCGAACCGCGAGCAACAGGTCGTGATCGCGCGCGAATGCAACGCAGCGCATCACGTCGGCCGTACCGGCGCAACGCGCGATCATCGCCGGACGGCGGTCGATCATTGCGTTCCAGATCGTTCGCGCTTCGTCATAACCGGGATCGTCGGACTGCAGCAATTGCCCGCGCAAGCCGGACTTGAAATTGTTGATCACGTCATTTTCCATGCTAGTCATGATGCACCTCGGCATATGAGTATTTGTGACACCAAGGGCAACGATGGCATCCGACGGATCGCCATGGCGCCCCACCGCGGACCCCGGATCGCTGTACCGGCCAGGGCACCTGAGATGCATCGCTGGAGCAGCATCTCGCACTCATGGTAGGTTTGTGGCGAGGGGTAGCCGTTTGATCTTGCTCAACGCCTCTCGTGGTGATTGCAAAGTTGGATCGCCGGCATTCAGTACCGGTCGGTCTGCGGCAAGCCGCGGGTTGGCGAATGCAGCTCCGTATCCGGATCCACCGAACGGAAAGCGGCGGCATTCTTGCCGGATTTTTTTACCTCGTACATCAACAGGTCGGCAGTCTTGATCGCGTCCGCCGCGCTGGCCGGCGCGCTGAGAAAGGTGATCACGCCGGTGCTGCAGGTCACCATCGGCCTGGTATCGTGAAATGCCGCATCGAATGAATTCTTTGCTTTGGCGATGATTCTTTTCGCGCCTTCCTGATCCGTGTCCGGGAACAGCACCGCGAATTCATCGCCGCCCAGCCGCGCGACCAGATCGGTGCGGCGGCTGAATTCCTTCAAGGTGCTGGCGATGATGCGCAGCACCCGGTCGCCGCCGTGATGTCCATGCGTATCGTTGATCGCCTTGAAGTTGTCCACATCGATATAGGCCAGCGTGAACGGCAGTTTTTCGCGCGCGGCAAGGTCCAGGTTGTATTGCAGCTGTTCCAGGAACGCATGCCGGTTCAGGCTGCCGGTCAAGGTATCGACCCGGGCCAGCTGCTGTTCCAGTTCGAGGCGCAAGCGCAGCATGTCCACCAGCGTTGCGACCAGCAGGAATGCACCGAAGCGCGTAATGACGCTCCATAACACGATCAGGTAATGCCGCTCGAACGGCCATGTGCCGAGATCGGCCCACAGTGCGGCGAGGCTTGCCGCGAGTGCGACGGTAACGCCGGTTTCCTTGCTGGTATACCAGGTGGCGATGACAACCGGTATCAGGTACAGCAACAGGAATGACATCTGATAGTCGGCGAGGCCGTCGACGATGCCCACCAGGATGACGAACAACAACGCACAAATGGTGATTTGCGTATGGGACAGCTTGCTCAGCAGCCTGTCGATCGCCTGCAACACGCCGCGCTCCTTTCCGGACCGCACTGCACCAGTCTCACGACGTGCCTGCGACCACTTCCAGCATAGCATTTCATCTCACTTGAAATCGGCGCGTGGTGAGCAGTAAATCTTCGCGATTCTTGTTCTGGATTAAAGGTGTGGAGAACGCGGCGCTTCGCTGCGGTCAGGAAACCGAATGCGTCGCGTCCACCTCCGCGAATCCGCGCAGCGCCTCTGCCGTCGCGGCATTTGCCGGGAAGAAGGATTCCAGCGCGAGTTCCGCCAGCGTGACGTCCACCGGCGTGCCGAACACCGTCGTGGTGCTGATGAACGACAGCACGCCGCTTGCGGTGGTCAGCTGGAACGGCACTACCACGCCGGCATATTCATGGCTGCTTGCTTGCGGCATGTGCTGTGCGCCGGCAGGCGGCGGATAGCCGGCCAATTCATTCAACAACGCAACCAGCACCGAATCGGCGCTGATGTCGATTTGCCGCCGCAGCCGCTCGAACAGGTGCGCGCGCCACTGCGCATAGTTGGCGATGCGTGGCGCCAGGCCCAACGGATGCAGACTCAGCCGCAGCACGTTCACCGGCGCGTGCAGCAGCGACGCATCGATACCGGCCAGCAAGGGCGGCACCGCCTTGTTCGATGCGATCAGATTCCAGTGACGGTCGATCGCCAGCGCCGGATACGGTTCGTGGCCGGCGAGCACGAGTTCCATCGCCTTGCGCGCCGGCTGCAACGCGGGGTCGTCCAGTGGTCGTTCCGAAAACACCGGGGCGAAACCGGCAGCAACCAGCAGCGCATTTCGTTCGCGCAGCGGAATCTCAAGCCGTTCCGCCAGGTGCAGCACCATGTCGCGGCTCGGGCTGGCGCGGCCGGTTTCCATGAAGCTCAGATGGCGGGTCGATATCTCGGCTTCCAGCGCGAGATCGAGCTGGCTCATGCGGCGGCGCTGGCGCCACTCGCGCAGGTAATCCCCTACGGGGCGAACGGTTTGCATCATGCATTGATGATAGCGCAGGCGCCCTGGTTCATCCCATTACCTCCCGGGTAATCGACTTGCTGCGGGTTGCGGACGAAGATGCCTTCAACGCGGTGGAAACGCTTCGCCGCGGTCGATTTTTTTCAACCCGCCAAGGAGCCCGTCATGAATGATCTCACCAGCCTGATCGACAGCTACATCGACATATGGAATGAACCCGACGCCGCGTACCGGCGCAAGCTGATTGCGCGGGTCTGGACCGAAGACGCAAAGTACGTCGACCCCTTGACGCAGGGCGACGGCCACGAGGGTATCGATGCGATGGTGCAGGCGGTGCAGGAGCGCTTTCCGCGTCATCGCTTTCGCCGCATCGGCAATGTCGATGCTTTCCAGGACCGGGTGCGCTTTGCATGGTCGCTGGCGCCGCTGGATCCGGACGCGCCGGGATCGATGCGTGCCCAGGGCAGCGATTTCGGCGTGCTGCGCGACGGCCGCCTGCAGCGCGTCACCGGCTTTCTCGATCCGGTCGCCGACCATCCGGTGCAGCCGTCACCGCAGCCGCGCGGCTGGTCGGTCGACCGCTTCGCCGCATTCTGGAAAAAGCCGAATGCTGCCCAGGTAGCGCGCGCGTTGACGCCGGATGTGGTCGGCTACTGGCCGGGCAGCGATGAACCGGTGCGCGGGATCGCCGACTACACGCAACGCATCGCCGACCTGATTGCGCTGGTGCCTGATTTCCGGCTCGACGTCGCCGAGCATGCGGTGAACGACGACTGCGTGTTCATCCGCTGGATCGCGCACGGCAGCTTCGAGGGGAAACCGCTCGAATTCGGCGGCGTCGACCGGGTGCGCATGCGCGATGGCCTGGTCGCCGAGAATCGCATCTATTGCGACCACCCGTTGATTCACGCGCTGGCGCGACAAAACAAAGATGCGGCGCCCGATCTTTCCCGTTCCGTCACGGTCTGAGTGCCGCAACATCATCAAGGAGTCTTGCCATGTTCAATATGCAATCGCCCGTCTTTTTACGCCGCGTCCTGCTGGCCGATGCAGCAACCAGCGCTGCCAGTGGTGTGCTGATGACGCTGGGCGCCGGCTTGCTGGCGCCGCTGACCGGACTGCCGTCGGCGCTGCTGATCGAAGCCGGCCTGCTGCTGTTTCCGTTCGCGGCACTGGTCGTTTATGCGGCAACGCGCGCCTCGCTTTCAACGCCGCTGATATGGACCATCATCGCCGGCAATGCGTTATGGGCGGTCGACAGTATCGGATTGCTGATGTCGGGCTGGGTTGAGCCGACGCTGATCGGCGAGAGCTTCGTTGTCGCACAGGCGGTCGTGGTCGCCGCATTCGCCGAGCTGGAGTTTTTCGGCTTGCGTCGATCGGTGCCGGCCACAGCCTGCTGACATGGTTCAGTCGACCAGTCGCTCGCGTTGGGTCAGCGCCGGAAACAGCCTGGCCCACGCGGCGACCACCAGCAGCGTGCCGATGCCGCCGATCAGCACCGATGGCACGGTGCCGAACCAGGCAGCGGTGATACCCGATTCGAATTCGCCGAGCTGGTTCGATGCACCGATGAAGATCGAGTTGACCGCGCTGACACGGCCGCGCATCTCGTTCGGCGTATCGAGTTGCACCAGCGACTGGCGGATCACCACGCTCACCATGTCGAATGCACCGCTGACCGCGAGTGCGATCAGCGACAGCATGAACGACGTCGACAGCGCGAACACCAGCGTCGCTGCGCCGTAGATCGCGACCGCGCCCAGCATCGCCTTGCCGACGCGGCGCTGGATCGGATGCTGTGCGAGATAAACCGACACGCCGAGCGCGCCCAGTGCCGGCGCCGAGCGCAGCAGGCCGAGGCCCCACGGCCCGACATGCAGGATGTCCTTGGCAAAGATCGGCAGCAGCGCGGTGGCGCCGCCCAGCAGCACCGCGAACAGGTCGAGCGAAATTGCGCCGAGGATTTCCTTGCGCCGCCAGATGAAGGCGATGCCGGCGAACAGCGTCTGCAGGCTGACTGCTTCGCGTGCCGTCGGCGGATGGTCGACCCGGATTGCGCGTACCATGCCGATCGCGCCCAGGAACAGCGCGCCGCTTACCAGGTAGACCACGCCCGCACCGGCGACATAAATGAAACCGCCGAGTGCCGGTCCGAGGATGATCGCGAACTGCGATCCGGCCGAGCTGACCGCGAGCGCGCGCGGCAGCACGTCTGCCGGCACCAGCAGCGGGCCCAGCGCCTGCTGCGTCGGCATCTGGAACGCCTTCGCCGCGCCCAGCCCGAGCGCCGCGAGCAGGATCGCTTCGCGGCTCAGCCAGCCGCCGAAGGTGCCCGCTACCAGCGTCAGCGCGACCAGCAACTGGCCCGCCAGGCACCATGCCAGCACGCGGCGGCGGTCGAAGCGATCGGCCACCTGGCCCACCAGCAGGCTCAATGCGAGCGACGGCACAAACTGTGCGAGGCCGACCAGGCCGAGATCGTAGGCGCTGCCAGTCAGGTCGTACATTTGCCACGCGACCACCACCATCATCATCTGGCTGGCCATGGTGGTCGCGATGCGACTCAGGAAGAAGTGGCGAAAGGAGCGGTATTCGAAAAGCGGGTTTTTCATCTGGCGCGGGGCGGCGTTATTCGGTTCTTTGGGGAATGAACCGGAGTTGGCGAGCTTACCAGAATGAAGGGGAGGCTAAGCGGCTTGCGCTTTTTAGGTTTTTGGTTCGTGATTCGATATGGTTTGCGCTCCGGTGATGCGATGCCGTTTGCGCTTCGTAGAGGCTACAGATAAATCACCAACAGCCCCGCCCCAAAAATCAGCGCAGTCTTGGTGCAGTAGTACACGGTGCGATTCCAGGCCTTGAAACGGCGCCGGTAACGCCCCATCAGCCACACGAAGCGAAACAGCTTGTTGATGCCGCCTGTCTGGTCGCCGGTTTCGTTGGGCGAGCTGGCGGCGGTCATCAGCGTGCGGCCCAGCCAGCGGTTGAGTGCTTGCGCCCAGCGGTAGCGCATCGGCCGCTCGATGTCACAAAACAGGATGATGCGATTGCTGTCGCTGCCGTTGTGCGCCCAATGGATGTAGGTTTCGTCGAACACCACGCTTTCACCGTCGCGCCAGCTGTAACGCTGGCCGTCGACTTCGATGAAGCAATGGTCGCTGTTGGGTGTCACCAGGCCGAGGTGATAGCGCAGCGAACCGGCGAACGGATCGCGGTGCATGTTCAGCTTCGCGCCCGGCGGCAGCTCGGCGAACATGGCGGCCTTCACGCTCGGGATGCCACGCAGTAGCGCCACCGTGTACGGACAGAAGCGTTCGGCCGATGGGTGGCTGGCGTCGTACCACTTCAGGTAGAAACGTTTCCAGCCGGTCTTGAAAAACGAATTGAAGCCGGCGTCGTCGTTCTTTTCCGCCGCGCGGATCTTTTGCAGTGCCAGCAGCGTGAGCGCTTCCGTGCGTATCGCTTGCCAATTTTTTTGCAGCACGCGCAGCTCGCGGAAATCGCGCGCTGGCAAATAGGGCGTCGGTGCCACGCCGGAGAACAAGTGCATGAACATGTTGAGTGGCGCGACAAACGAAGAATGATCGAACAGTTGCCGCAGCACCGGCAGCCGCACCTTGCCGCGTAGATGGACGTGACAGATTGCCAGAAAATAAAACGAGACCAGGGTCCACTTCATGATGCCACCCGACAAGGGCCGAAGCGCAGGGCGCCGCGACGTAAAAGATCGATTCAGCAACGCAATCGGAGGCGTCGATTCAAGCAGGTATCAAGCACCGAGGTTCCGGCGGCCTGCTGCCAACCGATATTCGCAGCGACTTTTATTGCCGACGCTGATCTGGCGCAAACCGTGTCGGGTTTTTCGATATGTACTGACATGGCGGAGCATTGCCGGGCGCAGCGGGACGCAACCAATGGAGGTGAACTCCTTGGCTGCTTTCTGTCAGGCATTCTTCGTACCGGCCGGCGGTGTATTACGGTTGAACATGCCTATCTTGTCGAAACGCACGCCGGTGCTTGCAATACAGGTCTTTTCGGAAAGGAGGTACATCATGAAATTCCATGGCTTATTCAAAACCGCAGCGGTAATCGCGCTCGTGTTCGGCATCAGTTTCTTGCTCGCGCCGGCGCAACTGGCCTCGCTCTATAACCTGACGCTCGACGGCGCCGGGCTGTATGTCGGTCGCCTGTTCGGCGCACTGCTGATCGGCGTCGGCGTGCTCAACTGGTCGGCCGCGACGCTGCAAGAGCAGCAGGGCACCCGCGCGGTGGCGCTCGGCAATCTCGTCGGCGACGGGCTTGGCTTTGTGATCGCGCTGCTGGCGCAACTGAACGGCATGGCCGGCATCAACCGGCTCGGCTGGCTGAATGTGGTGATCTATCTGTTGCTGGCGGCCGGGTTCGCTTATCTGCTATACCGGATCCATCAGCATCACGACATGCCGACAATGCAGCACGGGTAGGAAAGGCGTGCGCGGCGCCTTAAAGTCTGGTGGGTAGCCACCGGATCACTCCAACCAGACGACAACCAGCCCATGCTTCCCGCACCGGTACCCGATAACGACAATGAACGGTTGACGGCGCTGCATGCGCTGCTGGTTCTCGATACGCCGCCCGAGCTGCGTTTCAACCGTATCGTCGAATTCGCCGCGCGCGAGTTCGACGTGCCGATCGCGCTGATTTCGCTGCTCGACCGTGAACGGCAGTGGTTCAAGGCGCGTGTCGGGCTCGACGTTTGCGAAACCACTCGCGACATCTCCTTCTGCGGCCATGCGATCGGCAGCAGCGATACCATGCTGATACCGGATGCACGAGCGGATGAACGCTTCATCGACAATCCGCTGGTGACCGGCGAACCGTTCATCCGCTTTTATGCGGGCGCGCCGCTGCACTTGCGCTCCGGCCATGTGATCGGCACGCTGTGCCTGATCGACACCCGGGTGCGCATGCTGGACGCGATCGAACGGTCCATCCTGTCGACGCTGCGCGATCTTGTTGTGCAAGAGATCGAAGCATCCATCGGCGCGCTCTCTGAGCGTGCCGATGGCAAGAAGCCGCAACGCAGTGCTGCAGGCAAGGCGGCCGGCAGCGGCGAGCCAATCAGGCGAAAACAGATCGAATGATCAACCTTCCGGCTGGGCTGCTGCTCGATACCTTCAGCGAATCACGAACGTGCCGCAGCGGCGCCGGATAACACTTTACTTGCAGTCACTTCAGTCGCCGCAATAAAGGCCGGGCGGGTTGGTCGAGCAATCGTCGCCGAATCTGTTGACGCCGCTCGCACCGCCGCCGCGGCTCGCGCCGTCGCCGCTGCTCATGCCGGTAGTGGAACAGCTTGCGAGCAATAGTGCTGCAAGAACGATGGAAAGATATTTCATCACAGACCTCCGTGAGGCAATTGGCTGGAACGTCCCTCCCTTTCTCTTTGTTTCAATATAGATGGCCGCCTTCTCGAATAACAGGAGCGAATGATGCGCTGCACTATAAGTTGATGCGACTCAAACAGCGTTTGAAAAGAAGGTGTTCGCCTGCGCAATGCTGTTCCATGCGCCTCGTAGGGGCTGAGTCAATCTGTTTGGCCGGCATGCAATGCCCATGCTGCGGGAGGAACTTTCTTCAAGGGGCGGATGTCCTCTTGAAAACGTTCTTCCATCTGGCTAATTTTTTCAGCACATCCCTACCCAAGGGGAACACTTTCAACCGGCGTGATAATGAAAATATTTCTTTGGATAATCGCGATTATTTTTCTGATCGGACTGCTTGTCGTCACCGGCGTGCTGAAGCTGATTTTTTAAAGGAACGGCCTTCCAGCTCATATGCCTGAAAGCGGTGTTTTCAGGGCTGGGCGGCAGGGCGCTTGATCATCGACAATGCCACCCGGCGCGCTTCGGCCGCCGCCGCCTGTTCGTCCGGGAAAACGGTTTCCACCGATACATGCTGCGTCGGGAAGAGGCTGTTTCTGTGCATCGGATTCTGCGACGGTCCGTAGATCGTCACATACGCGCCCCAGCCGCCGCCGTCCGCCAAGGGTACGCCGGAATATTCGATTTCATACTCGCCTATCGTTTCGGATCCCATTGTTTTCTCCCGGTTGCCGCCAAGATCGCGTGACTTGATCGAGCGCGCATGACCCTTCAGCATCGCATGTTAAAGTTGGAATGCTGAAGCATTTTATGCATCCCGCTTTCTCAAGGAACACATATGCCAGTCTACGAATATACGCGCCGTACCGGACAACGTCTTACTTACACGATTGAGTACGATCAAGGGGAATATTTCATCCACCGCGACGGGCAGATGAAAAAAGCCATGCCCGATGCGATGACCTCGGCGATGGATCCGCACGAAGCAAAGCCCGAACTGATGCTGCGGATGGCGATCGCCGACATCGAATCCCTGAACGGCATGGAAGAATAACATCGCGCGGAAACGCGCAACACCTTCCTGCAGAACTCCATACTATCCCCGTCAAGCTGCCGCTGGCCGCGTCAGGCCAGACCGCCGTTCGCGCGCAGCGTCTGGCCATTGATCCAGCCGGCATCGGGACCGGCCAGGAAAGCCACCACGCGGGCGACGTCATCCGGCTGGCCGAGCCGATCCAGCGGCGGCATCCTGGCAAACTGCGCGATCTGTTCGTCGCTTTTACCGTTCAGGAACAGGTCGGTGGCGATCGGTCCCGGTGCCACCGCATTCACGGTAATGTCGCGGCCGCGCAGTTCTTTCGCGAAGACTCTGCCGATGGCCTCGACCGCCGCCTTGGTACCGCTGTAAATCGCGTAACCGGGCAGATTCATCGCCAGCACGCTGCTCGACAGGTTGATGATTCGCCCGCCATTGCGCATCCGTTGCGCGGCTTCGCGTAGCGTATTGAAGCTGCCCCGCACATTGAGCGCAAACGCTTGTTCGAATGCCTGATCGGTGGTTTCCGCCAGCGGCAACACCTTCAGGCTGCCGGCATTGTTGACCAGCACATCGACGCTGCCGAAAATCCGCTCGGCGCTGTCAAACAGGCGGCACACCTCGTCCGCATTCGATACATCGGCCTGCACTGCCGCGGCCTGCAAGCCGCGCTGCGCCAGTTGCGCGACCAGTGCATCGGCCGCTGCCGGACTGCTCGCGTAGTTCACGATCACGGCGAAGCCGTCTTCCGCCAGGCGCTGCGCAATGGCGGCGCCGATGCCGCGCGATGCGCCGGTGACGAGCGCGACTTTTTTCGATTGTTGGGTTTGCTGGGACATGATGTTTTCCTTTCAGTGAGTGATTGGCCTGATCACATCGTGCACCAGGGCTGCCGAAAGATAATTACCCTAGAATGGCCATCACTATTCCATTTGCAATAACAATCGACTGCGCGGAGAGAAAATGGACCGTCTTCACGAAATGCGGATTTTCGTGCGCATCATGGAACGCCGCAGCTTTACCGAAGCGGCGGAAGACCTGCAGGTGCCGCGCGCCACGGTAACGAATGTCATCAAGCGGCTGGAGGCCCGGCTGGGCACGCGGCTGCTGGAGCGGACCACGCGCCTGGTCAACCCCACGCTCGACGGCGAAGCGTATTACCGGCGTTGCCTGAGCCTGCTCGCCGAGATGGAAGAGACCGAGAACCTGTTCCGGAATACGGCGCCGAAAGGGCTGCTGCGAGTGAACCTGCAGGGCGCGCTTGCCACGCATTTCGTGGTGCCGGCGCTACCGGAATTTCTCCAGCGTTATCCCGGCATCGAGCTGCAGATCGGCGAAGGCGACAGGCTGGTCGATCTGGTTCGCGAAGGGATCGATTGCGTACTGCGAGCAGGTAATTTGCAGGACTCGTCGATGGTCGCGCGACGGGTAGCCGAACTGGAGCAGGTCACCTGCGCCAGCCCCGCCTATCTGAAACGGCACGGCACGCCGAAGACGCTGAACGACCTCGAAAAACACCAGGCCATCAATTTTGTATCGTCGGCGACCGGCAAGCCGATGCCGCTGGAGTTCGATACCGGCAATGGCATCCGGCTGGTGTCGTTGCCGAGCCGGGTCTCGGTCACCGGCGCCGAAGTCTATACCGGCGCGGCAATCGCCGGACTCGGCCTGGTGCAGGTGCCGCGCTATCGTATCGCCGCGCAGCTTGCCGCCGGCGCATTGCGGCTGGTGCTCACCGGGTTTCCGCCGCCGCCGCTGCCGGTCTCGGTACTGTATCCGCAGAACCGGCAGTTGTTGTCGCGGGTGCGCGTGTTCGCGGACTGGATCAGGGAGCGGTTTGCGGCGGTCGGGCCTGCGGGTTGATGTCCTGACAGGCTGTTGAAAAATTCGTTGCTGTTGGAGGTGCCAAGAATTTTGGCTGCTTAAAACGCCCTACAAACGATTTTTTTAGGCAGCGAATGGTTTGAGTATTCTTGAAAGCCGCGCAAAAAGCGGGGGAGGAAATCGTTTTTCAACGGCCTGCTAACGATTTGTTAATCGCATCCGTATTGAATTTTGAGTTAGGCCGTCGCATTTTGAAACTGATATCGGCACCATGCTTCAGTCTCATCTTCCGTGTAGCCAAGCAGTGTGCATTCCATTCGTTCCAGCCCCTCATCGGCACGACTAATTCGCCTAAATGTAGCAACTACGAGTTTCATTGCAGGGATGCGCCATTCCTCTCCTTTACTCGTGAAAAATACGTACTTCAACTGTAAAGGATGTCCCGTCGTGGGATGCACATCTTCAAATACCGCCTCGGATCTTACAAAATTTCCGCTTTCCACATATGGCGCAAATGAATCCTCGGGAATAAGCTCTTCGTGCGGCAATTCGTCAGTAAACGCATAGAACATTGCCAGCGGCTTACGTCCAGCCAGCATTAAATCGAGTTCCCGGCCCGCGTGATTTGCAGCTTTCAAGTCCATCATTTGCATTTCTTTGAAGCGTAACGTTACGCTGACCATTGTGAAACGACCGAGCCGAGCAACAAGTTAGCTACGATGCATGGCATATTCAGCGATCTCCTGTGCTTTAGCGATAGTAAGACCATTATGAAAATCAATCGACAACGGGTGATCTGTTTGTTCCAACTCTAGCCGTGGACGAATCCCGCCAGACCGAGGATGCACCAATGTTTTCAAATTTAACGTATCAGGATAGAAAGGCAACCGATTGCAAAACCATCCAAAGTACTCATCCTCTTCGACTGGCTCATCATAAGTGTCTCTATACCGCTCAAAGTTGGACTGACTCAATGACACCCATACACCCCACATGAATGGTGCTTCCACACCAAAAATTGGCACCTCTAAACACACTCTGATGAATCTGTCTTCGCCAACATAGCAAAGGTCAGTGCCTAGATGAGCATCGGTTTTTTCAGCATCGGTAAGCCAAGAGTGCTGAATCGGTGCATTAAAGGAAAAACTAGGCGCCCCTTCGTGCACCTCATCACAAGCGGAACATTTGAATGCAAAAAGTGCGGCCATATCTCTAATGTGAAGTTGAGGCGCCTGCGCGGCTTTTCGCACAGATCGCCTCAAAATGAATGTTAGACCTCGAATCGGTCACCACTGTAAGTCCTAGAAATGCTCAAGGTATTCCAGAAACTGCGGGCCAGTCATAAGGACTTTCCCCCGCGGCTTCCATAGATCGTTGAATGCGGTGCGAAGAAAACCCTGCTCATTTGATACAAGTACATCACCATGCAGAAGATGGGCCATGACGTTGAGGTCCGCCTGCGCGTTTAAGTCGAGGACGGCATCTGGCTTCGTTATTGCGTAGAAGCTCATGTACAGCATGTCGTACACGAACTCGGTGAGGTATGGGTAAAAATGCTTGTCGCGGGACCAGCGATTGGCTACCTCACCAGGATTTCGAACATTGATAAGGGTAGAGATAAACGCCCGGCCAGCATGGTCGATCTCGTTTTGAACATACCTTCCAAAATTCGGTAGCCCGTGCTTCCCAGGCCGATAACCGATCGCCTTCTTCCAGTCCACAACTTCGGCGCGAACTTCTTTGGAAATCTTTCGTTGAGCAGCGCGCTTTTGGTCTTCAACGTCGCGTTCCGCCTTAGATGCGTGCCAAGCATGCCAGGTGCCATCTAGTGGAATATGCGGGAGGCGTTGTTTGAGACGCTCATAATCTCGACGTTGCATGAATTTACGTGCGTGGGGACCGCGCCCGCGCACAAGCTCTTCATGAAAAATGCCATTGAAGTCGTTGCAAATGCAATCGCATGTAGCAATGACAAAGGGAAGCCACCTAGTAACAAGCTGATCTCGCTTTCCGGCAGAACCGTAGGCGCGTAGTGTTTCTTCAATAAACACGTGGCCGTAGATTGGGGATACTCGACGCGCTGCAAACAAGCGACGCAGCGGGCTCTTCTCCAAAGAATCAAAGTTCTCTACAGAGAATATGTTTGAGTCGAATACGACGCGAACTGGAGCCATTCTGTTGAGCGAGGCCTAATTGAATTTATACAGCACGAGTTGTCGCCGTAATCTGGCACCCGCTGTATAAATCGGCGCCGACGATCCCTGAAAAGCCGCGTGCAGTCTTGTTTTCGGACGAAAAGCTGTTTTTTGCGCAGTACTAATAGAAACGCAAAAAGCAGCAGGCCGACTCTACAATCACCACGTCTGCCGGATCAACTGCGCGAGAGTATCCGGCACAAGCATCATGGCCTGCTAACGCCGCTGATGGGACTGATCGGCCTTGCGGCGCATCGGCATCATGTGACGCAGCTTGAGCAGCGTCGCGAGTGCCTGGCCTGCCAGTGCTTTCGTTGCCGGATTGGTGTCGAAAGCCAGTTTGGCGACTTGGCGGATGGCTGCATCCAGCAATCCAGACTGGGACATGCAGCGGCGTTCGGTGGGGGGCTTTTCCATTCAAGGATATTAGCATTTTGCTATTTTCTGGTAATCACTTTTTTATGCGTTAGAAGTGAAATGCCGATAGCGAAAATGCCGGAATCGGGCGGGCGCGGGGTATGTACGCCCCGCACCCGCCACGTGAGATCAGGTACCTGTCACCGCGTGACCGGCTTGTACCGCACCCGCTTCGGTTTCGCGCCTTCCTCGCCGAGTCGCTTGCGCTTGTCCGCTTCATATTCCTGATAATTGCCGTCGAAGAAAGTCACCTGCGAATCGCCTTCGAACGCGAGGATGTGCGTCGCGATCCGGTCGAGGAACCAGCGGTCGTGCGAGATCACCATCACGCTGCCGGCGAATTCGAGTAGTGCATCTTCCAGCGCGCGCAGCGTTTCCACGTCGAGGTCGTTCGACGGTTCGTCCAGCAGCAGCACGTTGCCGCCCATTAGCAGCGTCTTCGCCAGATGCAGCCGGCCGCGTTCACCACCGGACAGGTTGCCGACGATCTTCTGCTGGTCGCCGCCCTTGAAGTTGAAGCGGCCGAGGTAGGCGCGCGCCGGCATTTCGAAGCGGCCGACGGTCAGGATATCGGCGCCGTTGGCGACGTCGTCGAACACCGTCTTCTTGTTTTCCAGATCGTCGCGCGACTGGTCGACCAGCGACACTTTCACGGTCGGGCCTTTCACGACTTCGCCGCTGTCCGGCAACTCTTTGCCGGTGATCATCTTGAACAGCGTCGATTTGCCGGCGCCGTTCGGACCGATGATGCCGACGATCGCGCCGGCCGGCACCTTGAAACTCAGGTTGTCGATCAGCAGACGGTCGCCGAAAGCCTTTGATACATTCTTGAATTCGATCACTTCATTGCCGAGCCGCTCGGCGACTGGGATGAAGATTTCCTGCGTCTCGTTGCGCTTCTGGTATTCGTGTTCGCTCAACTCGTTGAAGCGTGCCAGTCGCGCCTTGCTCTTCGCTTGCCGGCCTTTCGGATTCTGCCGCACCCATTCGAGTTCTTTCGCAATGGTTTTCTGCCGCGCGGATTCGCTCGATTCTTCCTGCTTCAGTCGCGCTTCCTTCTGTTCCAGCCAGGAGCTGTAATTGCCCTTCCACGGAATGCCGTGGCCGCGATCGAGTTCCAGAATCCATTCGGCGGCGTTGTCGAGGAAGTAGCGGTCGTGCGTGATGCCGACCACGGTGCCGGGGAAGCGCTGCAGGAACTGCTCCAGCCAGTCGACCGATTCAGCGTCGAGGTGGTTGGTCGGTTCGTCGAGCAGCAGCATGTCGGGCTTGGACAACAGCAGCCGGCACAATGCGACACGGCGCTTCTCGCCGCCGGACAGCACGCCGATCTTCGCGTCCCACGGCGGCAGACGCAGCGCGTCGGCCGCCATTTCGAGCTGCTGGTTCAAGGTGTTGCCGTCGGATGCGGCGATGATCGCTTCGAGGCGCGCCTGTTCGGCGGCGAGCGCGTCGAAGTCGGCGTCTTC
The DNA here is from genome assembly GCA_966211585.1 of uncultured Noviherbaspirillum sp. GTDB lineage: Bacteria > Pseudomonadota > Gammaproteobacteria > Burkholderiales > Burkholderiaceae_D > Noviherbaspirillum. Next base: position 189,816 of record CBIHNU010000003.1, read on the forward strand.
GTCGGCGTAGGCGGCGTACACCGCATCGAGCTTGGCTTGTGCTTCGAATACTTCACCGAGCGCGCTTTCCACCGACTGGCGCACCGTCTGTTCCGGATCGAGCTGCGGTTCCTGCGGCAGGTAGCCAATGTTCAAGCCCGGCATCGGCACTGCTTCGCCTTCGATTTCCTTGTCGATGCCGGCCATGATTTTCAGCAAGGTCGATTTGCCGGAGCCGTTCAGGCCGAGCACGCCGATCTTGGCGCCGGGGAAAAAGGACAGCGAGATGTCCTTGAGAATCTGGCGTTTGGGCGGGACGATCTTGCCCACGCGGTTCATGGTGTAGACGTATTGAGCCATGTCTTTATCGGAGAGGTGAAAAGGGAAAACGGATAGGATACGACAGATCGATGCGCGCGAAGCCGCGAATGACGGCTTGCGCAGAGGGAACAGTTAGGCGCGCGACTTCGCCGCCCAGTTGTTCCACAGCCCTTCCAGCGAATACACGGCGAGCGCGCCCCAGATCAGGACGAAACCGGCCAGCCGCGTAGCGCCGAACGGTTCGTGATACAGCCACACGCCGAGCAATAATTGCAACGTCGGACCGATGTATTGCAGCAGGCCGAGCAGCGATAGCGGAATGCGCCGTGCGCCGGCGGCGAACAGCAGCAGCGGAATCGCGGTGATCGGGCCGGCCGCGACCAGCAGCCATTGCTGCGCGGTGGACGCGGACAGGAACTGGTTGTCATGATGCAGCGTCAGCACGATCAGGTAGCCGAGCGCGAGCGGGAACAGCAGCAGCGTTTCCAGCGCCAGCCCTTCCAGCGCGCCGAGCGCGGCGGTCTTGCGCAGCAGGCCGTACAGGCCGAAGGTGGTGGCCAGCGCGAGCGCGATCCACGGCAAATGTCCACTCTGCCAGGTCAGCCACGCGACGCCGGCGGCGGCCAGTGCGACTGCCACCCATTGCACGGTACGCAGCCGTTCATGCAGCAGCAAAAAGCCGAGCAGTACGTTGAACAGCGGATTGATGAAATAACCGAGACTGGAATCGACCACGCGGCCATTGTTGACCGCCCAGATATAGATGAACCAGTTGCTCGACAACAGCACCGCGCTGGCGGCGAAACCGGCCAGCACCTTCGGCCGCTTCAGCACCTCGCCAAGCCACGCCCACTGCTTGCGCCATGCGAGCACGATCACCAGGAAACCCAGCGACCATACCATCCGGTGCAGCAGGATCTGCTCCGGCGCGATGCTTTGCAGCGCCTTGAAATAGAGCGGGAACAAGCCCCAGGCCGCATAGGCGGCTGCGGCGTAAAGCATACCAATGTGCATACCGGTTCGATCAGAAAGGAGACCCGCGACGCGGGCCGGAAGCGCGGCGGTGCGTTGGATCAACGGCGGTCGCATGCGCCTAGCATCTGTTTCGTGTTGAAGCAGGCGCTCATTATCCCAGCAATCGATGTGCTTCGTTGGCGGCGGCCGCGCCTAGGGCAAGTGCATGAAGCCACCCCGCCGTGGACAAAAAATGCCTTGCAGCCAACGCTACCCGGACCTTCATGCAATCGCGCCGCGCCATGCTTGCCGCTTTGTTAATGCAATAATTTATTTACGTTTTTTTGATAATTCGTTGATATACTCGGGATGCCCGCCATCAATGGATGAAACCTGCGGGTTCTATGCATGACAGGATTTCCCTGGAAGGAGACATGATGCGTGTATCGATATTCGCCGCCGCGCTCGCCTGCGCCGCCACCGCGTCGGCCCACGCCGACATGCCGCAGCAGCATGGCAAGCTCGAAACAGCCACCAGCCAATATACGGCGCCGGCCGAGCCGGATTATGAATCGGAGAAGCTGCGTTTCCAGCGTGGCAGCATCCTGTATTACGCGTTGCCGCAATACAGCCTGAGCGTGCAGAAGCATGATGCCGGACTACCGCTATCGGCGGCGCGGGAAGCCGCGAACAGAGGCATCGCGCAGGCGCAATACCAGCTCGGTGTCGCCTATGCGCAGGGCCGCGGCGTGGCGCAGGATTACGCGCAGGCGCGCGGCTGGTTCCTGAAAGCGGCCGCGCAGGACTACGTGTCGGCGCAGGTATTCCTCGGTGTGATGAGCGAACACGGCAGCGCGACCGACCAGGATTATGCAGCGGCGCGCGCCTGGTATCTGAAAGCCGCCGCGCAGCAATCGCCCGACGCGGCGTTCATGCTCGGTCTGATCTACTACCAGGGCAAGGGCGTGCCGGAAGACTACGGCCAGGCGCGGCATTGGTTCCGCAGCGCGGCGCAACGGCATTCAGCGCCGGCGCAGGTCAACCTCGGCTGGATGGACGAATACGGGCAGGGCGCGGCGCAGGACCTGGCCGGCGCACGCAACTGGTACCGCAAAGCCGCGCAACAGGGCGACGCGCTGGGGCAGTTCGACCTCGGCACCCAGTACTACCTCGGGAAAGGCGTGGCGCAGGATTATGCGCAGGCGCGGCACTGGTTCCAACTGGCCGCGCAGCAGAATTATCCGGGCGCGCAATACAACCTTGGCGTGATGGCGCTTGGCCAGGGCGAATCGCGAGATGCGCTCGCCGCATATCAGTGGTTCCGGCTGGTGCAGCTCGCGTTCTACCCGGGCGGCGGCTACAACATCAACAAGGTCGCCGATGAACTGACGCCGGCGCAGCACGAACGGGCCGAGCGCTGGGTGCGGCAATGGCTGGCTCGGCATCCCTGAAACAGGATGCGCGTCGGGCGCAATGGTTCCGTTTCAGCCAGCCGCCGCTACCCGGTTGCGGCCGGAATGCATTCGAACTTGATGGTGCGGCCGTCGGTGAGCCGCAGCATGCGCGGCCCGTCACGTCCTGACTGGACCCGTGCAATGCGGTCGGCGATATAGCTGGTGAGGTCGCCGTCGGACACTGCGTAATGCCAGCCCTGATGGTGGCTGTGGCGCATGATGCGCTCGAAACTCCAGCGCTGGTCCGGCGCTATCTCGGGGAAAGTCCACATCTCGCGGAACGCCTGATTGACGAAGCGTGCCACCAGTTTTTCATCCAGCAGCACGCCGTACTCCACCAGATCAAGCGCATCGCGCAGGGTTTCCAGCCATTTATCCATCCGCCGCGCCTTTCCCGAAACCGGATTCATGGTAATCCGGCAGCGCGCGGCTTTGTCGGCAGACAGGGAAAATGCGCTCTCGATGCGACAGGTCGCGGCCGCGTCTCTGCATCGGAAGTATCGGCGTCGCGCTGTTGCCCAAACGTTGTGTGCATGAAAGCGATTTCGGGTTCGGTGAAACAGGAAAAGCGCTGTGGGTCGGTCGCATCCGGCAGCAACGGATTGATTTGTGCAACGGCACTCTTGCCTTCGACCCGGGAAGTGAGAGGCGAAGCTGCACTGTCTGCCGCTTGCCGATAACGCTGTGCCGAGCCTTCCATTGTTCAGCCAATGCACTGCGACGCGATTCAAAAAAATTTCAGATCTGCCGGATTGTGTCGATACTGTTGGAATGCAGCGCGACTACGGTTTCAACGCGCGGCAGGAACGAGTGGATGCATTGATGAGGCCATGTGATTCCCATAAACATGGGAGTAAATACGCATCGTTGATGTATGACGATACGGCTTGCACACAATATCGTCGATGAAATCGAAAACACGCTTTGCACGTCTGATGAACGCTGCTACCATCGTTTCTCCTTGGTAACAAAACATCGATCGAAAAAACTGCTGCGCCCTGCCGGAATTTTTCTTGTCTGCGATTGCTAACGAACACGTTGTCAGCGGAGGACGGATACATGAAGCTTTGGGAAGCGACCACGAACATATCGGTTGAATCGGTACCCGGGAGGCCGTGTGGTGCGTCACGTTAATCGAAACTACCAGCAACTGTTTTCTGTCGCAGCGCTCGGATTGCTCGGCGCCGTCGCCGTGATCGCTTTCGGCGGCTGGACATGGAGCAGCATATTGACCGCAGCGTTGCTCGGCGCGGCCGGCATCGCGCTCGGACTGCGCGCCGCTGCCGCACATGGCGCGCTCACACAATCCATTGACACCTATATTGCCGGCCGCCAGCAATTCGGCGAAGAACTGGCGCCGGTCTGGACCGGCCACATCGAATCGTCGATGACGCAGATGGAAAGCGCGGTGTCGCTACTGGCCGAACGCTTTTCCGGAATCGTCGACAAGCTCGATCAGGCGGTGCGCGCATCCAGTTCGGCGACCGACTCCGTCGAAGACCGCGACAGCGGGCTGGTCGCGGTGTTCGCCAGCAGCGAGAAAGAACTCGGCTCGGTGATCGCATCGCTGAAATCGGCAATGGCCAGCAAGGCCGTGATGCTGGAAAAAATCCAGGGCCTCGAACAATTCATCGCCGAACTCAAGGACATGGCGGCGGAAGTCGCCACCATCGCCGCCCAGACCAACCTGCTCGCACTGAATGCGGCGATCGAAGCGTCGCGCGCCGGCGAGATGGGCCGTGGCTTCGCGGTCGTCGCGAAAGAAGTACGGATGCTGTCCAACATGTCCGGCGAAACCGGCCGCCGCATCACCGAGAAGGTCAGCCTGATCAACGAGGCGATCGCCACTACCTGCCAGGCGGCGCAGGATTCGATGCGACAGGAGCAGAGCTCGATGTCGTCGTCGGAGGCGGCCATCGGTGCGGTGCTGAACGATTTCAGGAATGTGACCGATGCACTGGTGCATTCTTCCAGCCTGCTGAAAAACGAGAGCATCGGCATCAAGTCGGAAGTCGGCGAGGCGCTGGTCCAGCTACAGTTCCAGGATCGCGTGAGCCAGATCATGAGTCACGTGAAGAACAACATCGAACGCCTGCCAGATTTCCTGCAGCAGAATCGCCAGCAGTTCGAGGAAGAAGGCGCATTGCAGCCACTTGATTCGAAAGCGCTGCTGGCCGAGCTGGAAAAGACGTATGCGATGGAAGAGGAGCGCGCGCTGCACGGCGGCAAGGCGACGCAGGCGCAGGACAGCGAAGTCACGTTTTTCTAGGGGGATGCATGGCGAAAACAATCATGGTAGTCGACGACTCGGCCTCGCTCAGGCAGGTCGTGGGGATCGCGCTCAAAGGCGCCGGCTATGAGGTACTGGAAGGCTGCGACGGCGAGGATGCGCTGTCCAAGCTGACCGGGCAGAAAGTCCATCTTATCGTCAGCGACGTCAACATGCCGAGAATGGACGGCATCAGCTTCGTGTCGGCCGTGAAGCAGATGCCGAACTACAAATTCACGCCCGTCATCATGCTGACCACCGAGTCGCAGGAAGCCAGGAAACGGGAAGGGCAGGCGGCAGGCGCGAAGGCATGGGTCGTGAAGCCGTTCAAGCCCGACGTGCTGCTGAATGCGGTGCAAAAACTGGTTCTGCCGTAGTCGCGCGTAGTCGCTGTTCGCTTCGTCCGTTCCACTCATCGGAGTACATCATGAGCGCTGCAAAAAAGCGTAAAGGCGATGCTCGCGCATTGCGCATCGAAGGCGAGATGACCATCTACCGGGCAGCCGAGCTGAAGCAGATCCTGCTGGCGTCGCTGGGCACGGCCGGCACGCTGGAAATCGATCTGTCTTCGGTCACCGAGCTGGACACCGCCGGCGTGCAACTGCTGATCGCGGCCAAGAAAACCGCGCAGGCGCAGCAGCAGGAACTGCGTCTGACCGCACACAGCGCCGCCGTGCTCGACGTGCTGGAAATCTTCAATCTCGTTTCGTACTTCGGCGATCCTGTCGTAATGCCGTCCCGGCCGGCGCAGGCTCATCGTGATGCATCCCATTTTTGAGCGAGGCGGAACATGAATCTTGATCAGGCGTTGCAGACCTTCATCGTCGAGAGCCGCGAACTGCTGGAGGACATGGAAGGCGCGCTGCTGATCGTCGAGCACGCGGACGCAAGAGACGAAATGGTGAATGCGATCTTTCGCGCCGCCCATACCATCAAGGGGTCGGCCGGGCTGTTCAGCCTCGACCATATCGTCGAATTCACGCACGTGGTGGAAAGCGTGCTCGACCAGGTGCGCGAAGGCAAGGTCGCGATTGCCGACACGCTGGTCGCGCTGCTGTTGTCGTGCTGCGACCATATGGGTGCGCTGATCGACGCGGCGGATGCCGGCCGCCTGGAACCGGATGCGGCGCTGGAGCAGGCCGGCGCACCGCTGATCGCGCAATTGCGCGGCTACCTGCCGCAAGCGCGCGCCGGGCAGGCCGGCCTGCCGGCGACAGTCGCCGCGCAGGATGCGGAAACGGTCGAGCGTATCGACAGCGCCGCGGGCGATCGCGATCACTGGCATATCTCGCTGCGTTTCGGCAGCGAGGTGCTGCGCAACGGCATGGACCCGCTGTCGTTCATCCGTTACCTGGAAAAACTCGGCACCATCACCGGCATGGTCGCGTTGCCGGACGGAGTGCCGCCGCTGGACGAAGCCGATCCCGAGGCGTGTTACCTCGGCTTTGAAATCGCATTCGCCAGCGATGCCGACAAGGCGGCGATCGACAGCGCGTTCGAATTCGTGCGCGACGATTGCCGCATCAGCATCCTGCCTCCCAACAGCCGCATTTCCGAATACATCCGCCTGATCCACGACCTGCCCGAGGAAACCGCGCGGCTCGGCGAGATCCTCGTCCGTTGCGGCAGCGTGACCGCGCACGAGATCGAAGCGGCGCTGAATGAGCAGTCGCAGGCGCAGCCGCTGGCGCCGCCGATCGGCGAGCTGCTGGTCGGACAGGGCGCGGTGCTGCCGGTAGTGGTCGAGGCCGCGCTGGCGAAGCAGAAGAAAGTCAACGAGCTGAAAACACAGGAGAACCGGTCGATCCGGGTCGATGCCGACAAACTCGATCATCTGATCAACCTGGTCGGCGAACTGATCATCGCGGCAGCCAGCACCAACCTGGTCGCGCGGCGCGCGCAGATCGCGGAACTGCAGGAATGTTCGTCCACGCTGTCGGGCCTGGTCGAAGAAGTGCGCGACAGCGCGCTGCAACTGCGCATGGTGAAGATCGGCGCCACCTTCAACCGCTTCCAGCGCGTGGTGCACGACGTATCCCGCGAGATCGGCAAGGATATCGAGCTGCTGGTCAGCGGCGAAGACGCCGAGCTCGACAAGACCGTGGTGGAAAAGATCGCCGACCCGCTGACGCACCTGGTCAGGAATGCGATCGATCACGGCATCGAGCCGGCCGAGCTGCGCGTTGCGCGCGGCAAGCCGGCCCGGGGCGCGGTCGGCCTCAATGCATATCACGACTCGGGCAGCATCGTGATCGAGGTCAGCGACGACGGCGGCGGACTCAAGCGCGACCGGATACTCGCGAAAGCGGTCGAGCGCGGCCTCGTTGAACCGGGCCGCAGCCTGAGCGACAGCGAAATCTACGGCCTGATTTTCGAGCCCGGCTTCTCCACCGCCGAACAGATCACCAACCTGTCGGGCCGCGGCGTCGGCATGGACGTCGTCAAGCGCAACATCGTCGCGCTGCGCGGCAGCGTCGCCATCCAGAGCGAGGAAGGCGTCGGTACCACGGTCACGGTGCGGCTGCCGCTGACGCTCGCGATCATCGACGGTTTCATGGTCGGCGTCGGCAAGACGGTATTCGTCATTCCGCTCGACATGATCGAGGAGTGCGTCGAATTCTCTGCCGAACCGGGGCACGACTACACCAACCTGCGCGGCGAAGTGCTGCCTTTCATCCGCCTGCGCGAGCTGTTCGAGATCGAAGGCGCCGCCACGCGGCGCGAGAGCATCGTCGTGGTTCGCTACGCTGGACAAAAGGCCGGGCTGGTGGTGGATTCGCTGCTCGGCGAATTCCAGACTGTCATCAAGCCGCTCGGGAAAATGTTCAGCCAGGTCAAATGCATCAGCGGATCGAGCATCCTGGGCAGCGGCGAGGTGGCGCTGATTCTCGATATCTCCTCGCTGTTCAATTGCATCAACGGCCGGCAGATGCAGCAGCCGGCAGCGTTGGTGGAAGCATGAGTTCAGGAAGCCGCGAATTTTGTAATGGAAAAGCTTTACCTGTCTGTCTGTGACTAAACAATACTTTAAAGAAGAGGTCATTATGCTGAGCAACATGCGAATCGGGATGCGATTGACTGCCGGGTTTATCGTGATTCTTCTGCTGATGGCCGGTATCGCGGTCACCGGCATCAACGGCATGACGACGATCGAGGGGCGACTCAATGAAATCGTCCAGAAAAACATCTACAAGACCAGGCTCGTCAACGACATGTCCGAAGCCGTGCACATCATCACGCGGAGGATGGGGCTGGTCGTGCTGCTGACCGACCCTGTCGCCGAAGCGGCGGAACGCAAGAAAATCGAGGCCGAACGCCAAAAATACAATGACGCATGGGCCGAACTGGAAAAGCTCCCCACGTCCGATAAAGGCAAGGCAATTCGTGCCCGTAGCAATACGCAGGCACAGGAAACCTTGGCATTGAACGAGAAAGTCTTGAATCTCGATCTCGCCGGCAAGACCGGCGAGGCAACCAAGCTGCTGGTGAACGAAGCCGGCCCGGCCGCCGAGAAATGGCAGGCCGTGCTTGACGAAAACATCGCCCTGCAGGAAGAAAACACCAAGGAAGATTATGCCGCCGCACAGCATGGATACGATGCCGCGCACACGCTGATGCTTGTCCTGACCGGCGTGTCGATCGCATTCGGCATGCTGGTCGCCTGGCTGCTGACGCGCAGCATCACACGCCCGTTGTCGCAGGCGGTGCAGATCACCAACCGGCTGGCCGAAGGCGATCTGACGGTGAAGATCGGAACGACGTCCAGGGATGAAACCGGGCAGATGCTGCTGGCGATGCAAAAGATGATCGACAAGCTGTCGCAGGTGGTGTCGGAAGTGAATGGCGGCGCGGAAGCGCTGGCGAGCGCATCGGAAGAAGTCAGTTCGACCGCGCAGTCGCTGTCGCAGGCCGCCAGCGAACAGGCCGCCGGCGTGGAAGAGACCAGCGCCTCGATCGAGCAGATGACCGCGTCGATCGCGCAGAACACCGAAAACGCGAAAGTCACCGACGGCATGGCAGGCAAGGCAGCGCAGGAAGCGACCGAAGGCGGCGAAGCGGTGAAATCGACGGTGACGGCGATGAACCAGATCGCGAAGAAGATCGGCATCATCGACGACATCGCATACCAGACCAACCTGCTGGCGCTGAACGCGGCGATCGAAGCGGCGCGCGCCGGCGAGCACGGCAAGGGCTTCGCGGTGGTGGCGGCCGAAGTGCGCAAGCTGGCCGAGCGCAGCCAGGTGGCGGCGCAGGAGATCGGTGAAGTGGCGAGCAACAGTGTGGAGCTGGCGGAAAAGGCTGGCAAGCTGCTCGACGAAATGGTGCCGAACATCCGCAAGACCTCGGACCTGGTGCAGGAGATCACGGCGGCATCGGAAGAGCAGTCGTCGGGTGTGGGGCAGATCAATGCCGCGGTAAGCCAGCTGAGCCAGACGACGCAACAGAACGCATCGAGCTCGGAAGAACTGGCGGCGACGGCGGAAGAGATGAGCAGCCAGGCCGAGCAACTGCAGCAGCTGATGGCGTTCTTCAAGCTCGATGCGACGACGCATGCGAAGGCCGTGAACGTTGCACATAAACCCGATTTGAAGTTGGCGACGAAAAAGCAGCCGGGCTTCAAGAAGATGGCGAACAGCCTGGCGCTCGCGACGGAAGGCGCGCCGGATGAAGCGCAGTTCACCAGGTTCTGATGGCGGCATAACTGAGTGACCCGTGCAGCAGAATGCATCGAGTTGAGTTCGGAAGAGCTGTCGGCGGCGGCCGAACAGCTTCTAAAGGGAGAAAACATGAACGCACTGGTTCAAGCGCGCGGCAGGGCGGCAGAAACGCAAATCACTGTGGACCATATCCAATACCTGACCTTCATGCTGGGCGGCGAAGTGTTCGCGATCGGCATTCTGGCGATCAAGGAAATCATCGAATACGGCGGCCTGACCGAAGTGCCGATGATGCCCGACTGCATACGCGGCGTGATCAACCTGCGCGGCGCGGTGGTGCCGGTGATGGACCTGTCGGTACGCTTCGGCAAGGCGGTGACGATGGAAGGCAAGCGCACCTGCATCGTGATCGTCGAGATTGAAGCCGAGGGCGGGCAGCAGGTGGTCGGCGTGATGGTCGACGCGGTCAACGCGGTGCTGGAAATCCCGGCATCGGAGATCGAGCCGGCGCCGGCGTTCGGCGCCCGGATCCGCACCGATTTCATCGAAGGCATCGGCAAGGTGAACGGCAAGTTCGTGATCCTGCTCAACGTCGACCGCGTGCTGTCGACCGAAGAGATCGGCGAGCTCGCGCAGATCGGCGGCGCTGCGCCGGAGACGAGTACGCCGGAGATCTGACCGCCGGAAAAGAAGCGGCTGCGCAGGCAGTTTTGATGAAAGATGGCAGGGCCATCGCTTTGAAGGAATGGGCATGTTCAACAATATAAAAATCGGCACGCGCCTCGGTTCCGCGTTTGCGCTGCTTACATTGCTGTCGATCGTTCTGGGGCTGATCGCACTGCAGGAAATGCGTGCGATGAACGGCCAATGGCAGTTCATCAAGCAGGATGCGCTGGCCAAGCGGGATGCCACTACGCGAGGCGTCTCCGCATTGGGCAACGGCATCCATCATTTCAAGAATTTCATTCTGCGCGGCGGAGAATACGACAAGCAGTTCGCTGCCGACATGGACACAGTCGAGCGCACCGTCGCGGATTACAAGACGATCGGGCGCCTGAGCGGGGAAGAGGAAAAACTGATGGCGACGTTGACCGAGTCGGCCGGGGCATACCGTCGCGACATGAATACGCTGATTGCATTGCGCGGGAAGACGCAAGACCCGCTGGAGCTAGACAAGGCGGTGAAGGGCGCCGATAAGCCGATTTCGGCAGCCTTCGTCAGCCTGATGGAAATCGCGGACGCGGGCATCAAGCAGGCGGACGAGAACATCACCGAGACCAATACATCGGCGCAGCGCCTGATTGCGGCTGCATTGATTGTGATCGTGCTGCTTTCGGTCGCGGCCGGCGTGCTCATCACGCGCAGCATCACGCGGCCGCTGGGCGAGGCGGTGCTGGTGGCGAATACGCTGGAGGCGGGCGACCTGTCGGTGCAGATCAGGACGACTGCCAGGGACGAGACCGGACAACTGCTGCAGGCAATGCGCAGCATGGTGGACAAGCTGACGCGGGTGATCGACGGCCAGCGGCGGGTGATGGAAGCGGCCAACCACGGCAATTTCGACAGCCGGATTGAACTGGAGGGATTGCAAGGCTTCCAGAAAGACATGGGCGAGGGATTGAATCAACTGGTGGCGACCACCGGCGCGAGCATCGACGACGTGGTGCGCATCATGGGCGCGATTTCCGAAGGCGACCTGACGCGCAGGATCGACAAGCAATACGAAGGCGCGTTCGGCAAGCTGAAAGAATATGCGAACGGCACGGTGGACAAGCTGTCGCAGGTGGTGTCGGAAGTGAATGGCGGCGCGGAAGCGCTGGCGAGCGCATCGGAAGAAGTCAGTTCGACCGCGCAGTCGCTGTCGCAGGCCGCCAGCGAACAGGCCGCCGGCGTGGAAGAGACCAGCGCCTCGATCGAGCAGATGACCGCGTCGATCGCGCAGAACACCGAAAACGCGAAAGTCACCGACGGCATGGCAGGCAAGGCAGCGCAGGAAGCGACCGAAGGCGGCGAAGCGGTGAAATCGACGGTGACGGCGATGAACCAGATCGCGAAGAAGATCGGCATCATCGACGACATCGCATACCAGACCAACCTGCTGGCGCTGAACGCGGCGATCGAAGCGGCGCGCGCCGGCGAGCACGGCAAGGGCTTCGCGGTGGTGGCGGCCGAAGTGCGCAAGCTGGCCGAGCGCAGCCAGGTGGCGGCGCAGGAGATCGGTGAAGTGGCGAGCAACAGTGTGGAGCTGGCGGAAAAGGCTGGCAAGCTGCTCGACGAAATGGTGCCGAACATCCGCAAGACCTCGGACCTGGTGCAGGAGATCACGGCGGCATCGGAAGAGCAGTCGTCGGGTGTGGGGCAGATCAATGCCGCGGTAAGCCAGCTGAGCCAGACGACGCAACAGAACGCATCGAGCTCGGAAGAACTGGCGGCGACGGCGGAAGAGATGAGCAGCCAGGCCGAGCAGCTGCAGCAGTTGATGGCGTTCTTCAAGCTCGAGGGCGCCGCGCGTGGCACGAGCGCGGCGGCGCCCCGCAAAACGCCGCCACAGCGGATTGCGGCGATGAAGCAGAACGGTGCCAGGAAAATCGACAACCATGCATTCGCGGCAGCCGAGGCGCCGGACGAGATGCACTTCACTCGGTTTTGACGGATGGCCGCGACAGGCGCGCCGGTTCAAGCGCCCGTCTGACAGATTCGTGACAGACATGTGGAAAGACAGAAGCAGAGCGCATCAATGAGCATGATCATGATTACCGATCAGGAATTTTTCCAGTTCCAGCGTTTCATTTACGATGCCGCCGGCATCAGCCTGTCGCCGGCCAAGAAGGCGCTGGTCAGCGGGCGGCTGGCCAAGCGCGTGCAGCATTGCCGGCTCAGCAGTTATGGCGAATATTTTCGCCTGCTCGCCAGCGGCGACGCGTCGGACGAAGTGCAGACCGCGATCGACCTGCTGACGACCAACGAAACCTATTTTTTCCGCGAGCCCAAGCACTTCGACTTGCTGCGGGAATATGCATGGTCGGCCCGCAAGCGGGGGCAGCCGTTCCGCGTATGGAGCGCCGCCAGTTCGACCGGCGAGGAAGCGTACAGCATCGCGATGGTGCTGGCCGACTGCCTGGATGACAGCCCTTGGGAAGTGATCGGCTCCGACATCAGCACGCGGGTGCTGGCGCGCGCGCGCATCGGCCATTACCCGGTCGAGCGCACCACGCATATCCCGGCGGAATACCTGAAGCGCTTCTGCCTGAAGGGCACCGGCGACCAGCAGGGGACGATCCTGGTGGAACGCAGCCTGCGCACGCGGGTGCGCTTCCTGCAAGTGAACCTGAATGCCGAACTGCCGCAGCTCGGCAGCTTCGACGTCATCTTCCTGCGCAATGTGATGATTTATTTCAACGGCGACACCAAGCAGCAGGTGGTCGGCCGTGTGCTGTCGCTGCTGAAGCCGAACGGCCATTTCCTGATCGGCCATTCGGAAAGCCTGCACGGCATCACCGACGTCGTGCAGTCGCTGGTGCCGTCGGTCTACCGCAAGGCGTAAACGCATGCAGCGCAAGAAAAACCTGATCGACGTGTTTCTGCAACCCGGCGACTATTTCGTCGGCGACGCCGGTTACCGGTTGCGCACGCTGCTCGGTTCCTGCGTATCGATCACGCTGTGGCATCCAGTGGTGAAGATCGGCGCGATGTCGCACTTCCTGCTGGCGCGCCGGCATGATGCGCCGGAGTCCGGATTCGACGGCCGCTACGGTGAAGAGGCGTTGTGGCTGATGCTGCACGAGTTGCGCGGTGCCGGCGTGACGCCGGCCGAATGCCAGGGCAAGATCTTCGGCGGCGGCCAAATGTTTCCCATGCAAAGCCAATCGGCCGGCATCCATGTCGGAAAGGAAAACGGCGAAACGGCGCGCCGCCTGCTGCATGCGCACGGCATTGCGATTGCGTCGGAAAGCCTGTTCGGCATCGGTCACCGGCAAATCGTTTTTGATGTGCATTCCGGGAATGTCTGGTCGCGCCAGGTCAATCCGGTTGATCAATCTCCAGACATGAAAGCGTTTGCATGAGCAGCATCAAAGTGCTGGTAGTCGACGATTCCGCGGTGGTAAGACAGGTATTGACCGGCCTGCTCGATGCCGCGCCCGGCATCGAAGTCATGTATGCGGTCGCCGATCCGCTGCTGGCGATCGAGCGGATGAAAATGCAATGGCCCGACGTGATCGTGCTGGACGTTGAAATGCCGCGCATGGACGGCATTACCTTCCTCAGGAAGATCATGAGCGAGCGGCCGACGCCGGTCGTGATCTGTTCGACGCTGACTGAAAAAGGCGCGAAAACCACGATGGAAGCGCTGGCGGCCGGCGCAGTCGCGGTCATCACCAAGCCCAAGCTGGGACTCAGGCAATTCCTGAAGGACACGTCCGATGAGCTGGTCACTGCAGTCAAGACCGCGGCGCGCGCCAACGTCAAACAATTGATTCCGCGTGCGAAGCCGGCACCGGCGCCGGCCGCCGCCGCCAAATACAACGCCGACGTGATCCTGGCGCCGGCCGACGGTCACGCGCTGGCGGAAACCACCGAGCGCATTGTCGCGATCGGCACCTCGACCGGCGGCACGCAGGCGCTGGAAGAAGTGCTGACCGCGCTGCCGCAGGTGTCGCCCGGCATCGTCATCGTGCAGCACATGCCGGAAAAATTCACCGCTGCGTTCGCAACCCGGCTCGACGGCCTGAGCCGGATCAGCATCAGGGAAGCGCAGCACAACGACCGCGTGATTCCCGGACGGGCGCTGATTGCACCGGGCGGCAAGCATATGCTGTTGCGGCGTAACGGCGCGCAATATTTTGTCGAGATCATCGACGGCCCGCTGGTGAACCGGCACCGTCCTTCGGTCGACGTGCTGTTTCGCTCGGTCGCCAAGACCGCAGGCGCCAATGCACTGGGCGTGATCATGACCGGCATGGGAGACGACGGTGCCGCCGGCCTGCTCGAAATGCGCAAGGCCGGCGCGCGCACCGTCGCGCAGGACGAGCAGAGCTGTGTGGTGTACGGCATGCCGAAGGAAGCGGTCAAGCGCGGCGCGGTCGAAAAGACCGTGCCGCTGAACGCGATCGACAGGGAAATCCTGCAGCAGCTGGCGCGGTTTTCCGAATAAACGAACTACATGTTGCGGCGGTACTGGCCACCGACCTCGAACAGCGCATCGGTGATCTGGCCCAGCGAACAGACCCGCACCGCATCCATCAGCCGCGCAAACACGTTCTCGTCCTGAATCACCGCCTGCTGCAATGCCGCCAGCATCTGTGGCGCCTGCTGCGCGTTGCGCGCATGGAAATCCGCGAGGCGCTGCAGTTGCGACTGCTTTTCATCGTCGGTCGAGCGTGCCAGTTCCAGCGTCTGCTGCACCGGCTGCCCCTTCGGATTGCGGAAGGTGTTGACGCCGATGATGGGCAGCGTGCCGTCGTGCTTCAGGTGTTCGTAGTGCATCGACTCGTCCTGGATCCTGCCGCGCTGGTAGCCGGTCTCCATCGCGCCCAGCACACCACCGCGCTCGGCGATGCGTTCGAATTCCTGCAGCACCGCTTCCTCGACCAGGTCGGTCAGTTCCTCGACGATGAATGAACCCTGGTTCGGGTTCTCGTTCTTCGCCAGTCCCCATTCGCGGTTGATGATCAGTTGAATCGCCAATGCCCTGCGCACCGATTCGTCGGTCGGCGTGGTGATCGCTTCGTCGTACGCATTGGTGTGCAGCGAATTGCAGTTGTCGTAGATCGCGATCAGCGCCTGCAGCGTGGTGCGGATGTCGTTGAAATCGATTTCCTGCGCATGCAGCGAGCGGCCGGAGGTCTGGATGTGGTACTTCAGCTTCTGGCTGCGCTCGTTCGCGCCATACTTGTCGCGCATCGCGACCGCCCAGATGCGGCGCGCGACGCGGCCCATCACCGTGTATTCCGGGTCCATCCCGTTGGAAAAGAAGAACGACAGATTCGGCGAGAAGTCATCGATGTGCATGCCGCGCGCGAGGTAGGCTTCGACGAAGGTGAAGCCGTTCGACAGCGTGAACGCAAGCTGCGAGATCGGGTTCGCGCCGGCTTCGGCAATGTGATAGCCGGAGATCGACACCGAATAGAAATTGCGCACCTGGTGCTGCACGAAATACTGCTGGATGTCGCCCATCACCTTCAGCGAAAACTCGGTCGAGAAGATGCAGGTGTTCTGGCCCTGGTCTTCCTTCAGGATATCGGCCTGCACGGTGCCGCGCACGTTCTGCAGCACCCATGCGCGCAGTTGCGCGGCTTCTTCGGTGCTTGGCTCGCAGCCATGCTCGGCGCGGAATTTCTCCATTCGCTGGTCGATCGCGGTGTTCATGAACATCGCCAGGATCGACGGCGCCGGACCGTTGATCGTCATCGACACCGAGGTCGCCGGATCGCACAGGTCGAAGCCGTCGTACAGCACCTTCATGTCGTCGAGCGTCGCGATCGACACGCCGGAATTGCCGATCTTGCCGTAGATGTCGGGCCGCAGCGCCGGGTCGGCGCCGTACAGCGTGACTGAATCGAATGCGGTCGACAGCCGCTTGGCCGGCATGCCTTCGGAGACCAGCTTGAAGCGGCGGTTGGTGCGGAAGGGGTCGCCTTCGCCGGCGAACATCCGCGTCGGGTCTTCGCCTTCGCGCTTGAACGGGAACACGCCGGCGGTGTACGGGAAAGAACCGGGCACGTTCTCCAGCATCAGCCAGCGCAGGATTTCGCCGTGGTCTTCGAAGCGCGGCAACGCGACCTTGCGGATCGTGGTGCCGGACAGGGTTTTCTGCACCAGGCGGGTACGGCTTTCGACAAAGTCGCTGCCCTTGCGGATCTTGACCACGTAATCGTCGCCGGCATACGCGGCCTGCATCTCGGGCCACTTCGCGATCAGCTGCTTCGCTTCCGGCGCGAGCTGCGCATCGCGCTCGGCGATCACCTCGTCGAATTCGACAGTCTTGCCGGCGGCGGCCAGCATGCGTTTGCTTTCCTGCAGCTGCTGCCGCTCGCGTGCCAGCTTGACCTGCTTCTTCGTTAACCGGTGATAGTCGCGCACCGTGTCCGCGATTTCCGCTAGATAACGGCTGCGCGCCGGCGGCACGATCGCATTCCGGCCGGACGAGAAGCGCACCGCGACCGGCGCCAGCTTGCCTGGTTTCAGCCTCAAGCTGAACTCCGCCAGCCTCGGCAGCAAGCCCTGGTACAGCGCGGTCACACCATCGTCATTGAAGCGCGACGCCTGGGTGCCGAACACCGGCATCTCTTCCGGGCGCTTGCTCCACAGTTCGCGATTGCGCTGATATTGCTTCGCGACGTCGCGCAGCGCATCCTGCGCGCCCTTGCGGTCGAACTTGTTGATCGCGACGAAATCGGCGAAGTCCAGCATGTCGATTTTTTCGAGTTGCGACGCGGCGCCGAATTCCGGCGTCATCACATACATCGACAGGCCGACATGCGGCACGATCGCCGCGTCGCCCTGGCCGATACCCGAGGTTTCGACGATCACCAGGTCGAAGCCGGCAAGCTTGCAGGCGGCGATCACGTCCGGCAGCGCCTGCGAAATTTCCGAACCGGCTTCGCGCGTTGCCAGCGAGCGCATGAAGACGCGCGATTGCCCATGCCACGGATTGATCGCGTTCATCCGGATCCGGTCGCCGAGCAGCGCACCGCCGGACTTGCGGCGCGACGGGTCGATCGAGATCAGTGCGATGTGCAGCGCATCGTCCTGGTCGAGCCGGATACGACGGATCAGTTCGTCGGTCAGCGACGACTTGCCGGCGCCGCCGGTGCCGGTGATGCCGAGCACCGGTGTCTGGACGGTGTCGGCTGCCTTGTGCAATTCGGCCTTCAGCGCCGCCGAAACCTTGCCGTTTTCCAGCGCGGTGATCAGTTGCGCCAGCGGACGTTGCCGCTCGCCGACTGCGCCGTCGGTCAACGCATCCAGCGTCGCCGGCGCATGCACTGACAGGTCGACGTCGCAGGCTTCGATCATCGCCAGGATCATGCCGACCAGGCCCATCCGCTGTCCGTCTTCCGGGCTGAAAATCCGCGTCACGCCATATGTATGCAGTGCCGCGATCTCGTCCGGCACGATCACGCCGCCGCCGCCGCCGAACACCTTGATATGCGCGCCGCCGCGTTGCCGCAGCAAGTCGATCATGTACTTGAAGTATTCGACATGGCCGCCCTGGTAGCTGGAGATCGCGATGCCTTGTGCATCTTCCTGCAGCGCCGCGGTGACGATCTCGTCGACCGAACGGTTGTGGCCGAGGTGGATCACTTCCGCGCCGTTGGCCATCAGGATGCGGCGCATGATGTTGATCGACGCGTCGTGGCCGTCGAACAGCGACGCGGCGGTGACGAAACGCACTTTGTTGGCGGGTTTGTAGTCGGCGAGTTTCTTGGCTTCGGAAAGATCGGTCATGGCGAGATGGGCGTGTGTTGGATGGCTGGATCGGGCTGGATCGGATGGGTGAATTACGTTTACGTTAACGTCAATTAACCGCCCAGTCAATCGCCTGAATGCATTGTTTTTGAAAGGAAATTCCCGGCGGCCCTTGCTGCCGTCCGCATGCCTGCCGGTGCTGTTCGAGCCGGTCCACGCTCCGGCGGGCAGCGCACATCGTAATCGATCGCAATCCATCGGACTTTTCGAATTATCCGGCCCGATTGTGGTCATTCGTGTACTGACTTTGCAGACACAATGCCGGCCGCCATCGCTTTGCGTCGATGGCCCATCACACTTTCCGGATATCCATGAGAGAACCCGTATTTCACCGTTGTGTCGACAGATGCTGGCAATGCAGGACGTAACCGACGCCTTTGTCGAAATCGCCGCCAACGGCACGGTCCTTGAATGGAACAGGCATGCCGCTGCGCTGTTCGGCTGGAGCACCGCCGAAGCGGTCGGCCGGCAAATGGACCTGCTGCTGGCGCCGGCCTGCCGGAGCGCCTGGCAGGCAAGCCTGCGGCATTGCCTGGCAACCCGGACCCGGCTGGCGTTCAAGAAACGGATCGAACTGATCGTGCTGCATCGGAACGGCCGGGAAGTACCGGCCGAGTTCACGATGACCATCGTGCACTTGCGTGAATCGGTGCATGTCACCATTCTGGTCCGCGATATTTCCCGGCAGCGAACAACCGAACGCCTGCTGCAGGAGCGGACCGCGTTGCTGAACCTGTGCCGGGAAGCGATCGTGGTCACCGACATGGAAGACCGGATCGAATTCTGGAATGCCGGCGCCGAACAGATGTACGGCTTTCCGGCCGAAGACGCGATCGGGCGCTGCCTGCAGCAACTGCTGCCGTCGGTGCCGCCAGCGGCATTCGACGATATCCTGCGCGAGCTGGACGCCAGGGGAAGCTGGGAGGGCGAGCTGCGCCAATCCCCGTGCGACGGCGTCGTGCTGACCGCATTGTGCCGTTGCGTCATCGGGCGCGACGAGGCGGGCAATCCGGTGCGGCGGCTGATGGTCTGCACCGATGTCAGCATGCTCAAGCAGGTGCTGGAAACGTCGACCCTGCTGCGCGAGAGCGAACAGCGCTTCCAGTCCCTGTTCGATAACCATACTGACGGCGTGTTCGCCTTCAACCGGCTGTCGCGCCTGACCGCCGCCAACCCCGCGCTGTCCTGCCTGACCGGGTATACGCATGACGAACTGCTGTCGATGCCGCTCGCGCCGCTGGTGACGCCGGAATATCAGTCCGACATGCGTGCCTGTTTCCTGAAGACGACACGCGGCAAGCCGCAGACTCGCGACCTCGTCTGCGTGCGCAAGGACGGTACCCGCTTCGATGCCAGCATCGTGATGCTGCCCGACATCATCGACGGCAGCGTCGTCGGCGTGCAGGGCATCGTCAAGGACATCAGCCATCGCAAACAGAATGAGCGCCGCATCGAGTACCTGGCCAATCATGATGCGCTGACCGGTCTGGCGAACCGCAATCTGCTGGAAGACCGGATGACGCACGCGATCGAGCAGGCCAGGCGCTTCCATTGCCGGATCGGCGTGCTGTTCCTGGACTTGAACCGGTTCAAGATCATCAACGACAGCCTTGGCCACGAAGCCGGTGATTTGTTGTTGTGCGCAATCGCCGAGCGGCTGAAAACGGCGGTGCGCGAAGGCGACACCGTCGCCCGGCTGGGGGGCGATGAATTCATGGTGCTGCTGGAAAACATCCACGAATTCCAGCAGATCGCCCATATCGCCGACAACCTGCTGCAGGTGGTGCGCAGGCCGGTGGAACTCGCCGGCCACGTCCTCACGGTATCGACCAGCATCGGCGCCAGCATCTTTCCGGAAGACGGGCAGGACGCGGTGGCGTTGTTCAAGAATGCCGATCTCGCGATGTACGAGGCGAAGGCTGCTGGGGACGGTCTGTTCCGGCTGTATGACGCCGGCATGAACGCGAAGGCGGTCGAGCGGTTGCACCGGGAAAACGGTCTGCGGCAGGCGCTGCGGCAGGGCGAATTCGTGCTGCACTACCAGCCGCGGCTGGATCTTGCCCGCAATACGATCGTCGGCGTCGAGGCGCTGGTGCGCTGGAACCATCCGGTGAAGGGATTGATCTTTCCGTCCAGCTTCATTCCGCTGGCCGAAGAGATCGGGCTGATCGACGCGCTCGGCGAATGGGTACTGCTGACCGCCTGCCGGCAAGCCAGGGCGTGGCAGGACGAACAGCTGCCGCCGCTCAGGATGTCGGTCAACCTGTCGGCGATCCAGCTCGGATCGGCGCGGATCAGCGGCATCGTCGGCACCGCGCTGGCCGATGCCACCCTCGAGTCGCGCTTCCTGGAGCTGGAAATCACCGAGAGCAGCCTGATGCAGGATATCGATGCCTGCGCCCGCACGCTGGAACACATCCGGCAACTCGGCGTATCGCTGTCGATCGACGATTTCGGCACCGGCTATTCATCGCTCGGCTACCTGAAGCGGCTGCCGATCGATACGCTGAAAATCGACAAGTCCTTTGTCGGCGACATTGCCCGCAACAGCGACGACGCGGCGATCGTGTCGGCTGCGATCGCGATGGCCCACAACATGGGTCTGACGGTGGTCGCCGAAGGCGTCACTTCACATGACCAGATGCGCTTTCTGGAAGCATGCCGCTGCGACGAAATCCAGGGCTACCTGCTATGCCAGCCGCTGCCGGCGGACGAGGCGGCGATGTTTTTCCGCACCAGCGAGCTGCGCGGATTGCGGCATTGCGGCTGAACTGAGGGACCCGCAGGCAAAGGCGCCGGCCGTCATGCATGAAATATGCTTGCGGAATGTTCCGGCATAAGCAAATCGACTACACTCACCTGTTACCGCAACACAGAGCCGTACCCGTCATGGAAGATATTTCGCTACCCGGTCCCGCTCCGGAGAAGGAGCAAGCCGTCATCCCAAGCCACCTCGATTTTCCGGTGGTCGGCATCGGCGCCTCGGCAGGCGGACTGCAAGCGCTGCTGCGCTTCTTCGAGAACATGCCGGCAGACAACGGCATGGCCTTCGTCATCATCATGCACCTGTCGCCGCGCCATGAAAGCAATGCGGACAGCGTGCTGCAACGGGCGACCAAAATGCCGGTGGTGCAGGTCACCAAGCCGCAGCCTATCCAGAAAAATCACATCTACGTGATCCCGCCGAAAAAGCAGCTGTCGATGAACGACAGCTTTCTCAGCGTCGCCGACCTCGAACGCCCGCGCGGCCAGCATGTCGCGATCGACCTGTTCTTCCGCGCGCTGGCCGACGTGCACAGGGAGCGTGCGATCGGCATCGTGCTGTCGGGCACCGGCGCCGACGGCGCGATCGGGCTGGCGCGGATCAAGGAGCAGGGCGGCGTGACGCTGGCGCAGAACCCGGGCGATGCCGAGCACGACGGCATGCCGCTGGCCGCGATCGGCACCGGCGACGTCGATTTCATCCTGCCGGTGATCGAGATGCCGCAGAAGCTGATCGACATCGGCAGCAACGCCCGTCGGATAGAACTGCCGGCGGCCAACGACCCCGACGCGGCAATGGCGCCGATGGCGGTGCACCCGGCGTCCGATGCGGACGCGGAAAAGGCGCTGATCGATGTGCTGACATTGCTGCGCACTCATACCGGGCATGACTTCCGGCATTACAAGCGGGCCACCGTGCTGCGCCGGATCGAGCGTCGGCTGCAGGTACGCGGCGTGGCGAACCTGCCTGCCTATCGCGCACTGCTGGAAGCCGACGGACCGGAAAGCATGGCCTTGCTGAACGACATGCTGATCGGCGTGACCAATTTTTTCCGCGACCGCGAAGCGTTCGAAGCGCTGGAACGCGATGTGCTGCCGCAACTGTTCCACAACAGGCAGGGCGGCGAACAGGTGCGCGCCTGGGTGGCGGCCTGCTCGACCGGCGAAGAAGCGTATTCGCTGGCGATGCTGCTGACGGACCAGGCCAGCCTGCAGGTCAAGCCGCCGGGCATCCAGGTATTCGGCACCGACATCGACGAACACGCGATCGCGGTCGCGCGCAGCGGCACCTATCCCGCCTCCATTGCGACCGATGTGCCGCCCGGCCGGCTGCGCCAGTTTTTCACCAAGGAAGACGACCGTTACCGGATTCGCAAGATCATCCGCGACCGCATCCTGTTCGCCGAACACAACCTGTTGCGCGACCCGCCGTTTTCCAAGCTGGACCTGATTACCTGTCGCAACCTGCTGATCTACCTGAACCGCGAGGTGCAGGCGCAGGTGCTGGAAATGTTTCATTTCTCGCTGAATCCGGGCGGTTTCCTGTTTCTCGGCAGTTCCGAATCGGCCGAGGCGCTCGGTAATTTTTTCACGCCGTTCGATAAAAAGAACCGGATCTATCGTGCCCGCGTGATGTCGCGTTCCGCGCGCTACACGCCGACGCTGCCGTCCGGCGTCGCCGCCAGGATCGCGGTGCCCGACATGGCGCGCGTGCCGGACAAGCGCAAGTTCTCGTTCAGCGAAGTGCACCAGCGGGTGCTGGCGCAGTATGCGCCGCCGAGCGTGATCGTGAACCAGGAATCGAACATTGTTCATATGTCCGACCGCGCCGGACGCTTCCTGCGCCATGTCGGCGGCGAGCCGTCGCGCAACCTGGTATCGCTGGTGCATCCCGAGCTGCGGGTGGAATTGCGCACCGCGCTGTTCCAGGCCTGGCAAAACGGCAAGAGCGTCGAGGCGCGCCGCGTGAAGCTGCCGCGCGGCGAGCGCGCCTATTATGTCAACATGATCGTGCGGCCGTTCCATGACGATGAGGCCGCGTCGGATTTCGTGCTGGTGCTGTTCGATGAAGTCGAAGAAACCATGGGCGACGAACCGCCGAGCGCCTCCGGTGACCGCAAGGATATGGTACTGACGCAACTCGAAGGCGAGCTGCAGCGCACCAAGGACCAGTTGCAGGAAACCATCGAACATTCGGAGGTATCGACCGAGGAATTGCGCGCATCCAACGAAGAGCTGCAGGCGATCAACGAGGAATTGCGTTCCGCGACGGAAGAGCTGGAAACCAGCAAGGAAGAACTGCAGTCGGTCAACGAGGAACTGATCACGGTCAACTACGAGTTGAAGATGAAGGTCGAGGAAACCGGCAAGGTCAACGACGACCTGAACAACCTGATCGCGTCCACCGACATCGCCACCGTGTTCGTCGACAGCGCGATGCGCATCAAGCGCTACACGCCGCGCGCGGCCGATATCTTCAGCATCATTCCGGCCGACATCGGCCGCTCGTTGCTCGACATCACGCACCGGCTGGATTATGACCACCTGGCCGACGACGCCGCAGTGGCATTCGACATGCTGCGCGTGGTCGAGCGCGAGGTGCGCAGCATCGACGGCCGTTTCTATATCGCACGGGTGCTGCCTTACCGTACCACCGAGGACAGGATAGACGGCGCGGTGCTGACCTTCTTCGACATCACCGGCCGCCGCCAGGCCGAAGAGAAATTGCGCGCCGGCGAGGAGCGCATGCGGCTGGCAGCCGAAAGCACCAAGGATTACGCGATCATCACGACGGATACCGAGGGCGTCATCACGAGCTGGAACAAGGGCGCGGAGCGCATGTTCGGCTACGCCGAAGAGGACGTGCTCGGCCAGAACGGCGACCTGATCTTTACGCCGGAAGACCGCGCGAAAGGGACGCCGGACGACGAGCGCCGCCGCGCGCGCGAGGATGGGCGTGCCGAGGACGAGCGCTGGCATCAGCGCAAGGACGGCACGAAGTTGTATTGCAGCGGCGTGATGACGCCACTGCGCAACGGCGATTTCTACGGCTATGCCAAGATTGCGCGCGACCAGACCGAGCGCAGGCTCCAGGAAAGCCGGCGCGAAGCGCAATTGAACGACGAGCAGGCGCGGCGCGGCGAAGCGCAGGTGGCGAATGCGATGAAGGACGAGTTCCTTGCCATCATGTCGCATGAGCTGCGGCATCCGCTGAACCTGATCCACATCAATGCCGAACTGCTGACGCGCATGCCGGAGATCGCGCACTCGCCGATGAGTGCGCGCGCGGCGAAAATCATCCGCGACGCGGTCATCAGCTAGGCGCAGATCATCGATGACCTGCTCGACCTGTCGCGCGTCAACACCGGCAAGCTGGCGGTGACGCTATCGGAAATCGATCTGTGCGCAGTGACTAATGCCATTGTCGATGTGACGCGCGCCGATCCGGCCGCGGCGGAGCTGAAGATAACGATCGATGCTGCGCAGGACAGCATGCTGATCCGCGCCGACCGGGTCCGGGTCGAACAGGTGCTGATGAACCTGCTGAGCAACGCGGTCAAATTCACGCCGGCTGGCGGCAGCATCAACATCGCGCTGCGCCATGACGGCGGCATGGCGCGGCTCGACGTGACCGACAACGGGCAGGGCATCGCGCCGGAATTCCTGCCGCATGTGTTCGACATGTTCGGCCAGGCCAGCGCCATGACGGTGCGCAGCAAGGGTGGCCTCGGCATCGGGCTGACGCTGGTGCAGCACATCGCGGCGCTGCACGGCGGCCGCGTCGAGGCGGCATCCGAAGGATTGGGGCGCGGTGCGCGCTTCAGCGTCTGGTTCCCGCTGCAAGAAGCCCGGGGTGATATCGAGAACCCGCATCGCAGATCGGCGCGTCCCCGCATCGCGGGCCTGTCGATCCTGCTGGTGGACGATATGGAAGACGCGGTCAAGGGATTCCGGACGCTGCTGGAAATTGAAGGCGCGACAGTCCATGCGGCGACCAGCGCAATGGATGCGTTGACGATCCTCGACGAGCATCATGTCGACCTGTTGATATCGGACATCGCGATGCCCGGCATGGACGGTTATGCGCTGATTCGCGAAGTGCGCAAGAAGCCGCGCTATGCCAGGCTGCCGGCGATCGCTGCAACCGGGCTGGGGCGGCTGGAAGATGCCGAACGCGCGCGCGAAGCGGGATTTTCGGCGCATCTCAGCAAGCCGATTCTGCTGGATGCGTTGATCCAGACCGCGGTGACGTTGTGCGGGACGAATGAGTAGCGTGCGGCGAGCTTGACGAAGCGCGCTTCGATTCCCGCCCCATTCTGTTGAACGGGAACGGAAAATCCGCCGCCGCCGGAAAGCGCTATGCCGCGTGCGGCAGCCCCGACGCCGCCGCTGCAAATTTCTCCCGCAACGGCGCTAGCCGCCCGCGATATTCCGCGACAGCCTTTTCCTTCACATGTCCGAAGCCGCGCACTTTTTCCGGCAAGCCGGCGATCTCCACCGCGACCGCGAGGTTGCCGGCATCCAGCCGGTCGAGCAGCGACAGCACGAGCTCGCGGTATTCGCCGATCAGCGCGCGCTCCATCCTGCGTTCCGCCGTATGGCCGAACAGGTCCAGCCCGGTACCGCGCAGCCTTTTCAGTTTGGCCAGCAGTTTGAACCCGTGCCACATCCAGGACCCGTACTCCGCCTTGACCAGGTGCCCGTTCGCGTCCTTTCTGGAAAACAGCGGCGGCGCAAGATGGAAGCGCAACGTGAAACTGCCCTCGAACTGTTGCTTCAGCTTTTCGACGAAGTGGCCGTCGGTATATAGCCGCGCCACCTCGTATTCATCCTTGTACGCCATCAGCTTGAACAAGGACCGGGCGACCGCGCGCGCCAGCTTGTCGCCGGCGCCGAGCCGGACTTCCGCGTCGCGCACCTTGTCCACCAGCGTCTGGTACTGCGCAGCATAGGCCGCGTCCTGGTAACCGGTCAGGAATGCGACGCGGCGCTTGACGAGGCTGGCCAGGCTTTCGGGCATTTGCAGCAGTACCGGCTGCGCCGGAACCGCGACGCGTTCCACGGCGGGCAGGTCGACCGCCGCGCGCCGGCCCCAGCGGAAACTGTTTTTGTTCGCGTCGACCGCCACGCCGTTCAGCTCGATCGCGCGCAGCAGCGCCGCTTCCGACACCGGCAGCGCGCCTTTCTGGTATGCGAAGCCGAGCATGAACAGATTGGTCGCGATCGCGTCGCCCATCAGCGCGGTCGCAAGCCGGGTGGCGTCGATGTAATCCGCGCGGTCGGCGACCGATTCATTGATCAGCGCCCGTACTTCATCGAGCGGAAACTGCCAGTCGGCGTTCTGCGCAAAATGGCCGGTCGGCTGCTGGTGCGTGTTGACCACCGCGCGAGTCCGGCCGGCGCGCATCTTCGAAATCGCGTCCTGCGAACCGGCGGTCAGCATGTCGCTGCCGAGCACCAGGTCCGCTTCGCCGGTCGCGATGCGCTGCGCGCGGATCACGCCGGGCGCGCGTGCGATGCGGATATGCGATGTGACCGAACCGTTCTTCTGCGACATGCCGGTCATGTCGAGCACCGATACGCCCTTGCCTTCGAGATGCGCGGCCATGCCGATCAGCGCACCGATCGTGATCACGCCGGTGCCGCCGATGCCGTTCAGCAGAATGTTGTACGGCGCATCGCACGCCGGCAACGCCGGGTCTGGCAAGACACCGAAATCGTCGCGTTGCGCGCCGCCGGCTTTCGATTTTTTCAGCTTGCCGCCTTCCACCGTGACGAAGCTCGGACAGAACCCCTTCACGCACGAGTAATCCTTGTTGCACGACGACTGGTCGATCGTGCGCTTGCGGCCGAACTCGGTTTCCAGCGGCATGATCGACGTGCAGTTCGATTGCACGCCGCAATCGCCGCAGCCTTCGCAGACCGCGTCGTTGATGACCAGCCGCTTGTCCGGATCGGGGTACGCGCCTTTCTTGCGCCGGCGCCTCTTTTCCGCGGCGCAGGTCTGGTCATAGATCAGCACCGACACGCCTTCAATCTCGCGCAGTTCGCGCTGTACCGCGTCCATCTCCTTGCGGTCGTGCAGCGTGACGGCGGCGGGCAGCGCAGTACGGTCCGTGTAGCGGCTCAGGTCCTCGGTGACCAGCGCGATGCGTTTCACCCCTTCGGCCGCCATCTGCTGCGCGATCATCGGCACCGAGGTGATGCCGTCGACCGGCTGGCCGCCGGTCATCGCCACCGCGTCGTTGTACAGGATCTTGTAGGTCATGTTGACCCTGGCCGCAATCGCAGCGCGGATCGCCAGATAGCCCGAGTGGAAATAGGTGCCGTCGCCCAGGTTCTGGAACACGTGCGGCACCTTTGAAAACGCCGCCTGGCCGATCCACGGCGCGCCTTCGCCGCCCATGTGCGTGGTCAGCTTGTTGTGTTCCGGATAGATCGCGGTTGCCATCACATGGCAGCCGATGCCGGCCAGCGCGAAGCTGCCTTCCGGCACCCTGGTCGACGTATTGTGCGGGCAGCCGGAGCAATACCAGGCCGGGCGCGGCGGCGTGTTGACCGCCTTGGTCAGCACCTTGTCCTTCGCTTCGAGGAAGGCGAGGCGCGCCTTGATCAGGTCGCTCGTATGGAAGCGCGCAATGCGCTGCGCAATCACGCGCGCGATCTGCGCCACCGAGAAATCGGCTTTCGACGTCAGCAGCCATTCGCCGCGCGGATGCACCCATTCGCCTTTTTCGTCGAACTTGCCGATCACGCGCGGGCGCACGTCGTCGCGCCAGTTGTACAGCTGTTCCTTCAACTGGTATTCGACGATCTGGCGCTTTTCCTCGACCACCAGGATTTCATCGAGCCCCTGCGCGAATTCGCGCACGCCGTCCGGCTCCAGCGGCCACGGCATCGCCACCTTGAACAGCCGGATGCCGATCTCGGCTGCCATCTTTTCATCGATGCCGAGTTCTTCCATCGCCTCCAGCACATCGAGCCAGGATTTGCCGGACGCGATGATGCCGAGCCGCGCGTTCGGGCTGTCGATCGTGGTGTGGTTCAGCTTGTTCGCGCGCGCATAGGCGAGCGCCGCGTAGATCTTGTAGTCCTGCATCAGCGCTTCCTGCTTGCGCGCCTGGATACCGAGCGTATCGGTCGACAGCCGCGCATTCAGGCCGCCTTCCGGCATCACGAAATCGGTCGGATAAACGATCTGCAGCCGGAACGGATCGGCATCCACCGACGCCGTCGATTCGACCGTATCGGCGAGCGCCTTGAACGCGACCGCGCAGCCGGAATAGCGCGACATCGCCCACGCATGCAGGCCGAGATCCAGGTATTCCTGCACATTGCACGGATACAGCATCGGGATCATGCAGGCGGAAAAAATGTGGTCGGACTGGTGCGGCAGCGTCGACGAGTACGCGCCGTGGTCGTCGCCGGCCACCAGCAGCACGCCGCCGTGCTGTGCGGTGCCGGCAT
Organism: uncultured Noviherbaspirillum sp.; assembly: GCA_966211585.1. Classification (GTDB taxonomy): domain Bacteria; phylum Pseudomonadota; class Gammaproteobacteria; order Burkholderiales; family Burkholderiaceae_D; genus Noviherbaspirillum. The sequence continues at coordinate 218,150 of CBIHNU010000003.1, forward strand.
GGTTCATGTGCTTGAACACGTCGCCGCAGCGATCGACGCCCGGCCCCTTGCCGTACCACATTGCGAACACGCCGTCGTATTTCGCCGGCCCGATCAGGTCAACCTGCTGCGTGCCCCAGACGGCGGTCGCGGCGAGGTCTTCGTTGACGCCCGGTATGAACCGGACGTGATTTTCTTCCAACAGCTTTTGCGTCTTCCACAGGGTTTCATCGAGCCCGCCGAGCGGCGAACCGCGATAGCCGGAAATGAAGCCGGCGGTATTCAGCCCGGCGGCCAGATCGCGCTGGCGCTGCATCAGCGGCAGCCGCACCAAAGCCTGGATGCCGGAAATGAAGATCGGGCCGGAAGTGGAAGTGTATTTGTCGTCGAGCTTGACGGGGGCGAGGGATGCAGCGCCGCGCGGGGCGGCGTCAGACAACCCAGCAGGGGATGCTGCTGTATCGGCTTGCATGAACTGTCTCCAAAACTGTTTTTCGGATAGCGCCTGATGTTGGCCGGTCGGGTAAGACAGGTTGGAATCAGGTTGCATGACCGCGATAGCGGTCTTCATGGCAATGCCGTTGACGGCATTGCCATATCGAGAAGTGTAGGCGCGACCGGAAAACGGTGCAAATAGGGAATGCGGATGGGGGTATAAGGAGAAACGATAGCCAGCGTTCGCCGGCCGTTCAGCCTCCCGGCGTGCTGGCGCCCGGCCAGCGTCCGCTTTGACACAGCTCGGCTGTCACCTTCAGCACCAGCCGTTCCACGGCGGCGGCGGCATTGGTCAGGGGGATGTTCCGCGACGAACACAAGGCGATCGTGCGCGAGATGCGGGCTCCGGTGATCGGCCGCGCCAGCATCTGCCCGTGTTCGATTTCCGCCAGTACCGGCGCCACCGGCAGGATGGTCGCGCCGATATCGGCCAGCAGCGCCGATTTCAGGATCGCCACCGAGTTGATGTCGATCACGTTGCCGAGCGACAGTCCGGCCGCGCGTGCGATGTCTTCGATGCGCGGCCGCACACCGTGCTGCAGGCCGGGCAGGATCAGCGGCACTGCCAGCGCTTGCGCCAGCGGCACCGATTTCCGCTTCGGCACGAACCGCGAGCCGCTGTGCGTGATGAACATCATGTCTTCCTCGACCAGCGGCCTGGCCGCGAAGGCCGACAGCTGGCCGTCGTCGAACAGCACCGCGAGATTGATGCGGCCTGATTTCAGCTGCTCGATCAGGTTGCCCGACAATTCCTCGGTCAGCTGCAGCGAGATTTCCGGATAGGTGGCGCGCACCGCGGTCAGCAGCGGCAGCGCGAGCGCACCCGATACGCTTTGCGGAATGCCGAGCGCCACCGTGCCGGCCGGTTTGTCGGCCGCCTGCGCCACCGCCGACTTTGCATCGCCGACCTGCTTCAGGATCGCCTGCGCATGCTCGTAAAAGGTCTTGCCGGCATCGGTCGACAGTACGCCCTGTGCGGAGCGGTGCAGCAGTTGCGCGCCGAGCTCGTCTTCCAGCTGCTGGATCTGCTGCGTCAGCGCCGGCTGCGCGACATGCAGCACGCGCGCGGCGCGCGATAGCGAACCGTGGTCGACGATGGCAACGAAATAGCGCAGCTGGCGGAGTTCCATGGCCGGATGATAACCCGTCAGGCTAGCGGCTTGACCGGCCTGATCGCCTTGCGCTCGACCGCCGACGACAGGATCAGCGAAGTCGACGTCACGCCGCAGCGGGTCAGATCGGCGATGACTTTCTCCAGCTCGGTGACAGACGCCGCAACCACTTTCACGATGCTGCAGTCGTCGCCGGTGATCGAATGGCATTCGACGATCTCCGGTCGTTGCGTGGCGACCACCTCGACCGGCGTGTCATGGCTGCGCCGCGCGACCCGGATGAAGGCGGTGATGCCATAGCCGAGCGCCGCCGGATTGACGCGCGCATGGTAGCCGGCGATTACCCCGGCCGCTTCCATCCGTTTCACTCTTTCGGCCACCGCCGGCTGGCTCATGTGAATCCGGCGGCCGATTTCGGCCAGCGTGGTGCGCGCGTCGGACTGCAGAATGTCGAGGATTTTCGCATCCATCGTGTCGAATTCGATTTTCACGGTAACGCCCCTTTATTTCGATGAAGACGAAAGTTTTTTAGTGATTTTGCCTTGCATTATCCATTCAAAGCCGGATTTGCGACGCCTACACTATTTCCACAAACAACAATGAAAGAGATCGTGCGCACGCTTCCCAAATTCGTCCTGCTGGCCCTGGTCACCGTTTACCTGGTATGGGGGTCCACGTATCTGGCAATCCATTTCGCCCTGCTGTCGTTTCCGCCGTTCCTGCTGATGGGAACGCGTTTTCTTGTGGCGGGCGGATTGCTGTTCGGCTGGCTGAAATTGCGCCGCGTGCCGAACCCGGCGCTGCGGCAATGGCGCGACGGCGGCATCGTCGGCGTGCTGTTGCTGGGTGGCGGCATGGGCCTGACGGCGGTCGCCCAGCAATATGTATCTTCCGGCCTGACCGCCGTGTTCATCGCCAGTGCGCCGCTGATGTTTGCGCTGTGGTCGGGATTGTTCGGCCAGTGGCCGAGCGGGCGCGAATGGAGCGGCATCGTGGTCGGCTTCTTCGGCGCGGCGCTGCTCGCCAGCGGCGGACAGTTCGCGGCGCAGCCGATCGGCGCGGTCGCGCTCACTTGCGCGGTCGCCAGCTGGACGCTCGGCTCGGCGCTGTCGCAGAAAAAGTTAGTGCTTGCTCCCGGTGCGATGGGCTTTGCCAGTGAAATGTTGATCGGCGGCGTATTTTTGCTCGGGATCGGATTAGCGCGCGGTGAAGTCCTGGCGACACCGCTCGACAGCCGCGCGCTGCTGGCCTGGGCTTACCTGGTGAGTGCCGGATCGCTGGCCGGGTTCTCCGCTTATATGTACTTGCTGTCCAGAGTGCCGCCCGCGCTCGCGTCGAGTTATGCGTATGTCAATCCGGCAATTGCGGTAATGCTGGGCGTCGTGTTCGCCAACGAGTCGATCGGCCTGCGCGAAATGATCGCGATGTTTGTCATTCTGGCCAGCGTGATCGTGCTGACCACGGCCAAAGTCGGACCTGCACCGGCGTCCGGCACATCTGCCGAACCGGCAACCCATTGAATGAAAATTACCGGGAGCACATCATGAGCTGGAACACCTACCTGATTTTTCTGGCCACCACCGCCGTGGTGTGTCTGACGCCGGGGCCGGCCGCGCTGTTGATCGTCGCGCAAGGCATCTCGAACGGTTTGCGGCGCTCCTATTGGGCAATCGCCGGCATCGCGCTGGCGAATGCACTCTATTTCGCGCTGTCCGCGACCGGCGTCGCGGCGCTGGTGGTCGCCAGCGGCACGTTGTTTTCGATCATCAAATGGGTCGGCGTCGGTTACCTGTTTTACCTTGGCATCGCCGCGCTGCGCAGCAAGGCCAGCGCATTGACGGTGACGGCCGATGCCGGCCACGCAGTCGACGGCCCGCGCGCGTTCTGGCAGGCGATGGTGGTCGAGCTGTCGAATCCGAAAGCGCTGCTGTACTTCGTCGCGCTGCTGCCGCAGTTCGTCGATCCGGCGCGGCCGGTCGGCCTGCAGATGCTGGTGTTCGGCATCACTTGCGTCGGACTCGATACCGTCGCCTACACGCTGTATGCCTGGCTCGGCAGCAAGACGCGGCGTTTCACCGCCAATGCCGGTTTCGTCCGCACCAGCAACCGCGCATCCGGCAGCCTGCTGATGCTCGCGGGTGCGATGATGGCCACGCTCAAGTAATTGCAGGAAAAGGGTAGGCCGACACGGCGCCCGGGGCGAATTAGAAGAATTCGACAGTGTCGTTCGACACTTCGGAATGCAGCTGGCCGGTTTTGACCAGTTCATCGTAATAGCAGACGCGATTGCGGCCGTTGGCCTTCGCGTAATACAGCGCCTGGTCGGCGTGACCGAGGATCACGACCGGCGATTCGCTGGAAATGCTGGCAAAACCGACGCTGACAGTGACCGTGCCGACCTGCGGGAAATCGTGCTTTTCGACGTTGATGCGGAACCGTTCGAAGATCTTGCGCGCGTCTTCCAGCGTGGTCGAGCGCAGTAGCACCACGAATTCCTCGCCGCCGAAGCGGAACACCCGGTCCTGTGCACGGAACGATGAACGCAGCAGGTTCGCGACCAGGATCAGCACTTCGTCGCCGTACAGGTGGCCGAACTGGTCGTTGACGCGCTTGAAATGGTCGATGTCGACCACCGCCAGCCACTGGCCGCTGCCGGTCGTCTGATGGCGCCGTTCTTCATGGTCCTGGTGCGAGCCTTCCGGCGCGCTGCACGAGAGCAGCTTGGAAAATTTTTCGTCGAAGGTCTTGCGATTGAGCAGGCCGGTCAGCGAATCGCGTTCGCTGTAATCGAGAATATTCTGGTAGTTGCGATAGACGCAAAGGATGCCTTCTATCATGTGCAACGTATTGTTGCTGTACGGCACCGGATTGACGACTTCGAGGCAGGTGCTGACCTTGTCGTTCAGCCATATCGGCAACCACAAAACGCGCTCGCCGCTGGCGTCGACATTTTCGATGCAGGATTGGCGCTGCCGGATACCGTCCATCAGTTCCGGATAATGCGTCAGCGGCTCGCCGGCATTTTCCGCGATCAGCGATTCCTCCATCGTGACCGGTTTGCCATCCTTGAGCCAGACACGCGGACGCAGGAAAAGCGCATCGCGGAAACGGAACAGATCGTGCACCCGCACCTGCTGCGCACCGACCAGCTCGTGCAGCGTTGATACCACCGAGCTGTCGAGCAACGTGTGGTCGCGTTGACAGGTCATGTCGATCAGGTGTCTGAGGAGCGCTTCCATGGTCAGGAATCCAGGCTGCGTGGCGGGGTGACGCGAACCGGCGCCAAGTTGGCATGTATGCGAAGCGTTTTCAGCATGGAAGAGGCGCTATCCGGTTCTATATACGGTGATAGTCTCCGACTTGCTTGCTGTACCGCATACCGCGCAGGCGAGCCGACCTTGGTTTTTATTGTATTTTGGGCTTTGTACCTATTCTATCCTGAATACTGCGCAATATTGAATTACGGCACAGGTCTTTGCGCTCAGGCAACAGAACGGAGAATCCGGCGCCACCCGCCGGTTTTCAGTGCAACCCGGCGTGCCGATACCATTCAGCGAACTCGGCGCCGGGCATCGGCCGGGCCAGGTAATAACCTTGAGCACGGTCACAATGCCGCTGTTGCAGGAATTCCAATACCTGCTGCGATTCCAGGCCTTCGGCAATCATTTCGATGCCGAGTGAATGGCCGAACGACAGCGCGGCCTCGGTAACGGCGATGCTGGTCCTGGCTTCCGGCAGCGTGGTAATCAGCGAGCGGTCGATTTTCACGCGGTCGATCGGCAGGCGGCTGAGTTGTTCCAGATTCGCATATCCGGCACCGAAATTATCCAGCGTGATTGCGACGCCGAGTGCTTTCAGCCGTTGGAGCGCCGCGTGCGCGTAGCGCAGGTCGCCGGTAAACGCACGGTCGCTGATTTCGACCGACAGAAAGCAGGGATCGACGTGCGATTCGCCGATGCCGGCAGCGATCGCCCGCGACAGATCGGCGTCGCGGAACTGCATCGCCGACAGGTTCACGCTGAGCGGCACTGCCGGCAGCCCCTGTTGCAGCCACGCGTGATGCTGCGCGCACGCCTGCTGCAGCACCCATTTCCCCAGCTCCGTGATGAAGCCCTGCTGTTCGGCCAGCGCGATCAGCGCATCGGCCGACATGCCGCCGCCCTGCGCCGCAGGCCAGCGCAGCAAGGCCTCGGCCGCGATCAGCCGGCGTGTACCGAGATCGATGATGGGCTGGAAATGCAGCTGCAGGCTTTTCCACCCGTGTCCGCTGCGCAGATTGCTTTCGAGCGGCGACACTGCGGCGCCGTCGTGCGTCGGACTGAAGAAGCGATAGCTGCCCTTGCCCTTTTGCTTGGCGTCGTACATCGCGCTGTCTGCATGGCGCACCAGCGTATCGATATCGGTGCCATGTTCCGGAAACAGGCTGATGCCGATGCTGGGCGAGGTGCGCAGTGTGAGATCGCCGATTCGGTACGGCATCGTGAGCTGTTGCAGCAGGTGCGCGGCGGCATGGGCGGCGCCGAGTGCGTTTTCCAGTTGCGTCACGACCACCAGGAATTCGTCGCCGCCGAGCCGGCCGATCAGGTCGTGCGAGCGAAACGAGGCGCGCAGCCGCAGCGCGACCTCTTTCAGCACTTCGTCGCCGATGTGGTGGCCGTAGGTGTCGTTGATCGGCTTGAATTCATCGAGATCGATGAACATCACTGCGAACAGTTTTCCCGAACGCTGCGCGGCGGACAGCCAGCGTTCTGCCAGTTCCAGCACCAGCGCACGGTTCGGCAGGCCGGTCAGCCGGTCGTGTTGCATCACCATGCGCACTTGTTCTTCGCGCTCCTTGTGCTCGGTGATATCAATATGGATGCCGGTCATCCGCAACGGCTGGCCCTTGTCGTCTTTCAGCAATTGCGCGCGCACTTCCATCCAGCGGTACGAGCCGTCGCGATGCCGGATCCGGAATTCGTTCTGGTAGTCGCCAACGGGCTGCCGCACATAGTCGTTCAGAAAGGTGAGGGCGCGATCGTGATCGGCCGGATGCAGCCGCGATTCCCATTCGTCGAAGCGGTTCGCCAGCTCATGGTCCTGGTAGCCGAGATGGCGCTTCCACTGCGGAGAAAAATACACTTCGCCGGTTTGCACATTCCATTCCCACATGCCGATCTCGGCGATGCTGACTGCCAGCGCCAGCCGGGCTTCGGCTTCCTTCAACCGGGATGCGATTTTCTTGCGCGTCGAGATGTCGAGATGGCTGCCGGCGACATTCAGTACCTTCCCCAGGTTGTCGAAATGCTTCGCCTTGCCGCGCGTGAGCAGCCATTTCCATGTGTCGTCCGGACGCCGCACGCGATACTCGACATCGATGTCGAAAGCCTGTCTGGCCAGATGCCGCGCCAGCGCGTCGGAGAATGCGGCGCGATCGTCCGGATGAATCAGTGCCAGCCATCCGTCAAGGTCGTGCGGCAGTGCGTCGTGCCGGTAGCCGAGCAGCGCCAGCGTTTCGCCGGTCAGCTGCAGCCGGTTTGCCGACAGGTCGAGATCCCACAGGATCAGGTCGCCGCAGCCCAGCGCATCGATCAGGCGCGCCTGGGTTTGCGCCAGCGCCTGTTGCACCTGCTTTTGTCCGGAAATGTCGAAAAATGTGCTGACCGCCTTGACGATGTCGCCCTTGCTGTCCGTGATCGGGGTCGCATTCACCATCAGGCAGGCGAGCGTGCCATCGCCGCGGCGGTAGCGCATTTCCTCGGGCGGGACCGCCGCGCCGTGCACCGCGCGCGCGATCGGATATTCGGAAGAGAGGTAGGGACGCCCGTCCGCGTGTTCTGCGCCATAGCTGGCATAGCCGGCGGTGTTTTCCGAGGGCCGCATCGGGTGGCCCAGCAAGCGCTCCGCTTCGTGATTGTGAAACAGCAGTTTGCCAGAGGGGACCTCTGCAATGGCGACACCGGCCGGCATCTGTTCGAGAATCTCGGTCAGTTCCTTGAACTTCAGTTGAATCTCGCCGATGGTGTCTTCCGGCATGATCAGGTAGTTATTTTCATCGATGGCGGTCTGCAATAGACCCCGAAACGAGAGCGTCGGTTTCGGTTCGGCGCTGAAAAACAGGAACGGCGCAACCGCGCGCGCTCTTTGGGCTTGCGGCAAGAAACCGATGCCGGGTTCCGCTGTCACACAGGGGCTTATCCCTTCTTCGCCATCATGACAACGGAGCTGCATGAAACTCCTATTCCAAGAGGCAAGTCAGGCAGAAAATCTTTACCGCCTGATTCTCGACAATGCATTGGATGCCTTCATTGCCATTGATCCGCAAGGCAATATCCTGGAATGGAGCGCACAGGCGGAAGCGACCTTTGGCTGGAAAAAGCAGCAAGTGCTGGGCAAGCCGTTGCATGAAATCATCATTCCGCCGCGTTACCGCCCGGCCCATCTGGCCGGAATGCGGCGTTACCTGGAGTCCGGCCAGACGGGCATATTGAATCGGCGGCTCGAAGCGACGGCGCTGCGTCGGGATGGCAGCGAAATCCCGGTCGAATTGAGCATTACGCCGATCGAAACACCGGAACGCACCATTTTCTTCGCCTCGGTGCGCGACATTTCGGATCGCAAGCTGCTGGAAGAGGAAATCCATCGGCAAGCCGGACTCACGCTTTCCGTTCTCAACAGCATGGCCGACGCGGTCGCGGTGGTCGATCTGCAGGAACGCCTGGTGATGCTCAATCCCGCCGGGCAACGTTTGTTGAGCCTGAAACCGCTGGAGATAAGCGGGCTTCGGCCATTGCACGCCATTGCGCTGTATCCGGCTGACGGCGAGACGCCGTATCCGGCCGAGCAGCGCCCGCTGTCGCGCGCGTTGCGGGGCGAGCATGTCAACGCACTGCTCGGCCGGATACGGCACGAGGGCTTTCCGAACGAAATCTGGGTCAGTATCAATGCACGTCCGCTGCAGGACAGCCAGGGCGCGCTGATCGGCGCGGTCGCGGTGTTCCAGGACGTTACCGAACTGCGCCGCCACGAAGAAGAAGCAGCGCGTCAGACGCGCTTGCTGCAGGAGCAGGCCAGCCTGCTCGATCTGTCGCATGACGCGATCTTCGCCCGCACCACCGATAACGTCATTACGTACTGGAACCGGAGCGCCGAGACGCTGTACCAGTTCAGCCGTGCCGAAGCGATCGGCCGGATCAGTCACGAGCTGCTGCGAACCCGCTTCCCGACGCCGATCGAAGAGATCCGCGCCGCGCTGCAGCAGCGGCATTACTGGGAAGGTGAGTTGATCCATGCCACGAAGGATGGCCGCGAAATCACCGTGTTCAGCCAGTGGGCGCTGGATTTCCACGAGGGCCGGCCGTACCGCTATCTGGAAACCAATGCCGACATCACGCAGCAGATCCAGACCGAACGCGCGCTGAAGCAATCGCAGCAGGATTTCCGGCTGCTGGTCGAGTCGGCCGAGCACGCGATCATGCTGACCGATCCCGATGGCGTCATCCAGAGCTGGAATGCCGGCGCGGAGCGGATTCTCGGGCTGGCGGCGGCGGAAGCGATCGGCCGCCCGCTCGCCAATCTCTTCACGACGGAAGACTGCGCGATGGGCGAACCGCTGCGCGAGCTGGAAGAGGCGCGCCGCGCCGGCCGTTCCGAAGACGACCGCTGGCATGTGCGGCGCGACGGCAGCCGTTTCTGGGCCACCGGCGTGGTCACGCCGATATGGAACGACGACGGCAGCCTGCGCGGTTTCACCAAGATCATGCGCGACCAGACCGAACAGCGTCTGGCCGACGAACAGACCCGGTTTCTCGCCAACCACGATGCGCTCACCGGATTGCCGAACCGCGTGTCGTTCAGCAACCGGCTGCATCAGTCGCTCGCATTGGCGCAACGCAACGACACGCCGATGGCGGTGCTGCTGCTCGACCTCGACCACTTCAAATACGTCAACGATACCTTCGGCCACCACATCGGCGACCTGCTGCTGAAGGAAGTTGCGCTGCGCATCCTGTCGTCGATCCGCGAAACCGACTTTGTCGCGCGTCTCGGCGGCGACGAGTTTGTCGTGATCCAGACCGACGTGTTGCAGCCGGAAGCGTCGCAGACGCTGGCACGCAAGCTGATCCTCGAACTCGGCCGGCCCTATCAGCTCGACGGACAGGAGATCGCCAGCGGTGCCAGCATCGGCATCAGCGTCTATCCGGGCGACGCGAAGAACTCGGTCGAACTGCTCAAGCGCGCCGACCTCGCGCTGTACCGCGCCAAGAACGCCGGGCGTCACACCTATCAGGTCTACACCACTGAACTGTTTTCCGAGCAGGCCGGGAAAAAGAACCGCGAGACGGCGCTGCGCGGCGCGCTCGCCAATCAGCAGTTCGAACTGCACTACCAGCCGCAGATCGATCTGGCGACCTGGAAGATTTCCTCGGTCGAGGCCTTGCTGCGCTGGCGCGCCACCGAGCGCGAAATGATCCTGCCCGGCGATTTCCTGGCGCTTGCCGAAGAGACCGGGCTGATCGTCGAGATCGGCGAATGGGCATTGCGCGAAGCCTGCCACCAGTTGCGGCGCTGGCAGAGGCGAGGCTTGAGCGATCTGCGGCTGTCGGTCAACTGCTCGGCGCGCCAGTTCGGCGATCCGCGCTTCGTCGCGATGATTCCGGCGGTGCTGCGCGACACCGGCATCGCGCCCGCCAGCCTGGAACTGGAAGTCCCGGAAGCGATGCTGGCCCAGCATCCGGAAATCAAGGCCCAGCTGACCGAGCTGCGCGCGCTCGGCATCCGCATCACGATCGACAACTTCGGCACCGGCGCCACCGCGCTGATGGATTTCCATGACTTCGAGATCGACGTGCTGAAGATCGACAAGGCGTTCGTGCAGCACCTGCCGCACCGGCGCGAGGATTCCGCGATCACCTCGGCCATCATCAGCCTGGCGCACAATCTCGGCATCAACGTCGCCGCCGGCGGCGTCGAAACCGCCGAGCAGCTGGCCTACCTGAAGGCGCGTGACTGCACGAGCGCGCAGGGCTTCATCTTCAGTCCGCCGTTGCCGGCCGAACAGTTCGAGGAGCTCCTGTTGAGCGGCAGCTGGTCGCGCATCAATCGCATCCCGCTGCCGCGCGATCTGCACTGAACAGCTTCTTACATTCGAACTTACATCCGAACATCGATCGGCAGCGCAGTCTTGTATTTGACCTGCTTCAGCGCGAAGCTGGAGCGGATGTTCTTGATGCCGGCGATCTTGGTCAGGTGGTCGAGGATGAAGCGCTCCAGCGCCTGGATGTCCGGCACCACGATGCGCAGCAGGTAATCCTCGTCGCCGGTCATCAAATAGACTTCCATCACTTCCTCGAAACCGCTGACCGCTTTCTCGAAACGGGCCAGCGCGGCCGCTTCCTGCTTCTCCAGGCTGACCTGGATGAACACGTTCATCTTCAGCCCGAGCGCGGGCGGGTCGACCAGTGCCACATAGCGCGAGATGGCCCGGTTCGCCTCCAGGCTCTTCACCCGCGCCAGCGTGGGCGACGGCGACAGCTTGATCCTCTTCGCCAGATCGACATTGCTCAGACTCGCGTCTTCCTGCAAGGCCTTCAGAATCCGTAGATCGGTTGCATCGAGTTGCATGGGCAGTCTTTCGTGCTGTGGAATCTTTATTTCAACGCATTTTATGCTGAAAAAGCCAATTTCGTAAGCCGATTTCAGTTACCCATGCGGCGCCATCGGCGCTACCGTTATGGTCGTCAACGGAGAAAACCATGGAAATGTCTTTGGCAAACAATTTGAACCACGTGGCGGACAGCGATCCGCAGGAAACGCAGGAATGGATCGACGCGCTGCGCGGCGTGCTGCGCGAGGCGGGACGCGAGCGCGCGAAATTCCTGCTGTCGCGGCTCGGCGCCGATGCCAGGCAGTGCGGCATCGACTGGCGCAATGGGAACGACAGGCGCCATACGCCATACGTCAACACCATCCGTGCCGAAGACGAGCCGCCGTTCCCCGGCGGCGCGCGCGCATTGGCGCTGGAAGAACGGCTGGCCGGTCTGATGCGCTGGAATGCGCTGGCGATGGTGGTGCGCGCCAATCGCGCGTTCGGCGAACTCGGCGGCCATATCGCCAGCTATGCATCCGCAGCCGACCTGTTCGAAGTCGGCTTCAATCATTTCTTCCGCGCGCGCGATGACGCATTTGGCGGCGACCTGGTGTATTTCCAGGCGCATTCCGCGCCGGGCATCTATGCGCGCGCCTTCCTCGAGGGCGCGCTGAGCGAGGAACAATTGTCGTTCTACCGGCAGGAGATCGAAGCGAAAAAGCATGGCGTGCAGGGCTTGTCTTCGTATCCGCATCCGTGGCTGATGGAAAACTTCTGGCAGTTCCCGACCGGCTCGATGGGACTCGGCCCGATCAGCGCGATCTACCATGCGCGCTTCATGCGTTACCTCGAACATCGCGGCCTGCTGCCGCCGCAAGAGCGCAAGGTCTGGGGCGTGTTCGGCGACGGCGAAATGGACGAGCCGGAATCGCTGGCGGCCCTGAGCCTCGCGTCGCGCGAGCGGCTCGACAACCTGATCTTCGTCGTCAACTGCAACCTGCAGCGGCTCGACGGGCCGGTGCGCGGCAACGGCCATATCGTCGATGAACTCGAAACCCTGTTCGCCGGCGCCGGCTGGAACGTGATCAAGCTGCTGTGGGGTTCCGACTGGGACCCGCTGTTCGCGCGCGACCAGAGCGGCGAGCTGGTCGACGCATTGAACCGCACGGTCGACGGCCAGTTGCAGACTTTTGCCGCGAACGACGGCGCGTTCAACCGCGAACGCTTCTTCGGCCAGACGCCCGGCCTGCAGGTGCTCGCGTCCACGCTGTCCGATGACGACATCGACCGATTGCGCCGCGGCGGCCACGACATGCAGAAAATTCATGCCGCCTACCATGCCGCCGCGAACCATCGCGGCCAGCCGACCGTGATCCTCGCGCAGACCAAGAAAGGCTACGGCATGGGCAAGGCGGGGCAGGGGAAAATGACCACGCACCAGCAGAAAAAACTGGATGCCGACACCCTGCTCGAATTCCGCGACCGTTTCGCGCTGCCGATTTCGGATGCCGATTGCGAAGCACTGCGTTTCTGCAAACCGGACGCCGGCAGCCCGGAGCTCAAGCATCTGCTCGAACGGCGCACGGCGCTCGGTGGGTTCATGCCGCGCCGTACCGTGTCGCCGGAAAAGCCGGCGGTGCCGACGATCGACACCCATTCCCGCTTCGCGTTACAGGCCGATGGCAAGGAAATGTCGACCACGATGGCGCTGGTGCGCACGCTCACTGCGCTGCTGAAAGATGCCGGCATCGGCAGCCGCATCGTGCCCATCGTCGCCGACGAAGCGCGAACCTTCGGCATGGCGAACCTGTTCCGCCAGGTCGGCATCTATTCGTCGCAAGGGCAGTTGTACGAACCGGAAGACATTGGCTCGGTACTGTATTACCGCGAAGCGAAGGACGGGCAGATCCTCGAAGAAGGCATTTCCGAAGCCGGCGCGATCTCATCGTGGACTGCCGCCGCCACCAGCTATTCGGTGCATGGCTTGCCGATGCTGCCGTTCTACATTTACTACTCGATGTTCGGCTTCCAGCGCATCGGCGACCTGATCTGGGCCGCCGCTGACCAGCGCGCCCGCGGCTTCCTGATCGGCGCGACCTCCGGCCGTACCACGCTGGCCGGCGAAGGCCTGCAGCACCAGGACGGTTCCAGCCACCTGATCGCGGCAACGATACCCAACTGCGTCGCCTACGATCCCGCGTATGCGTACGAACTCGCGGTCATCGTGCAGGACGGCATGCACCGCATGCTGCACCAGCAAGACGACGTGTTCTATTACGTCACCGTCACCAACGAGAACGCCGCACAGCCCAGCATGCCGGCCGGCGCCGAGGAAGGCATCGTGCGCGGCATGTACTGCCTGCAACCGGAGCCGATGCCGGATGTGCGGCTTCTCGCCGCCGGCGCCATGCTGAAGGAAGCGCTGGCCGCCGCCGCGCTGTTGCGGCAGCAATTCTCGCTGACTGCCGAAGTATGGAGCGTCACCAGTTTTTCCGAACTGGCGCGCGATGGCGTCGATGCAGAGCGCCGCCGCCGCTTGTGCAGCGATGCCGCCGAGCCTTACGTCAGCGCACAACTGAAGCGCAGCGCGGCGCCGGTGGTAGCGGCTAGCGACTATGTGCGCGCTGTGGCGGAAAGCATCCGTGCGTTTGTGCCGGCCCGTTACGCGGTACTGGGCACCGACGGCTTCGGCCGCAGCGATACCCGTGCCAACCTGCGCGAGTTCTTCGAAGTCGATGCGAAGTGGATCGCGTTCACCGCATTGAGCGAACTGTACGTCGGCCAGCGCGACCGATTGTTGCGATGTGCGGAAATGCTGGGCGTCGACCTGGAACAGCCGATGGCAACGACGGTGTAGCTGACGCTGCCCCTGCGATCAGGGCCGCTCGTCGATCGGCCTGGAGCGCGCGATTTCGACGATCCGGAACGGCGGCCGATCCGGAAAAGTGCGCTGCAGCAGCGGCTTGGCCACGTTGTAGACCGGAATATCGTTGACGGTCTTTCCCTCCGGATATCCGCGGTGCGCATGGCCGTGAAAGACCACGTCGACCGGATAGCGGATCAGCGGCTCTTCCAGCCGGCTGGTGCCGAGGAAGGGAAAGATTTCGGGCGGTTCTCCCTGCACGGTCGCTTCGATCGGCGAGTAATGCAGGATCGCGATGCGCTGGCCGGTGCGCAGCTTGGCCAGCGCCGATTCGAGCTTCAGCGTTTCCTGTATCGCTTCATTGACGAACTGCTTGATCGTGTTCTCTCCCCACGGCCCCAATGTACGACGGCCATATCCGCCGGCAAATCCCTTTACGCCGGCGATGCCGAGCTCGTTGATTTCGCATGCTTCCCCATCCAGCACGCGAACGCCGGCATCGGTCAGTATCCGGCAGACCTCGTCTTGCCTGCCGGACTCGAAATCATGGTTGCCGAGCACCGCCACGATCGGTATGCGCGCGACCGATAATTCTTCCACCAGGACATGCGCTTCCTCCGGCAAGCCGTAATCGGTCAGGTCGCCGCATAGCAGCAGCACGTCGGCCGTTTCGGCGGCTTGGTGGAAAATCGGGCGCAGCGTACCCGCCGACGACTTGACGCAATGAATATCGCCGATTGCCGCCACGCGAATTTTTTCTTCTGAGATCACGGAAACTCCTTTGTCGCCATTCCCCGAATACGCATTCCCTTGCTGTCGCCTCGAAGCAAGGCGCGTGCCGTCCGGTCCATGAATGCACTTCAGCAACCGTGCATGGCTCGATCGATGGCATGCGTAGATGGCACGCGTCTTGCTGCTCCTTTGTCCTTCAGGCATGTGTCGGATGTTTGAAATGGAAGAAGCCGCATTGATATCGTCGACGGGCAATGAGGCGGAGCCATCCACCGTCGCGTTTTATCGCAAGGTGCTGGCAACCCTGAATGCGTCCGCGCTGCCGTTTCTCGTCGGCGGCGCCTATGCGCTCAACTGCTACACCGCGATCGACCGCCAGACCAAGGACCTCGACCTCTTCATTCGGCGTCAGGACTACGGGCCGATAGCACAGGCGCTGCGCCAGGCCGGCTACGACATGGAGCTGACCTATTCACACTGGCTCGCCAAAGTGCATTGCGGCGACGTGTTCATCGACCTGATTTTCAGTTCGGGAAATGCGGTGGCGGAAGTGGACGATATCTGGTTCGAGCATGCGGTCCGGGCCGAGGTGCTCGGCGTGCCGGTAAAAATTTCACCGCCGGAAGAAATGATCTGGTCCAAGGCATTCGTCATGGAGCGCGAGCGTTACGACGGCGCCGATATTGCGCATCTGATACTGGCCTACGGCGAGCGGCTGGACTGGCAGCGGCTGCTGCATCGCTTCGATCCGCACTGGCGCTTGCTGCTGAGCCACCTCGTGCTGTTCGGCTTCATCTATCCCGGTCAGCGCGACCGCGTGCCGGCATGGATCATGGACGAGCTGCTGGAGCGCCTGCGGCAGGAAACCCACACGTCGCCACTGGACAGCGGAATCTGCGCCGGTACGTTGTTGTCCCGCGAGCAGTATCTGCCGGACATCGAACAGCACGGCTACCGCGATGCCCGTCTCATTCCATTAGGCAACATGACCGAAGGAGATACGGCGCGCTGGACCGATGCGATACAGCGCAAGAATGATTAGGCAACGGTCCGTATGTATGAATCGAACAGGATTGTTGCCCGTCGCCGAGAGTCAAAAATTGCCTGTCATGCGCAAAATTACTTGTGCGGGCGGGACCGAGACCGTGGTGTTTACAGCAGCCGGTTTTTCGCATCGGACAGATCGGAGCGTCAAGTCATGTAACAACATGATTCGAGCAAAGCGGGAACGCGGAGCATCGTGGTTTCATCTAATGCGGAGCAGAGAGAAACGCAATGCGGCCGGGTGCAGAAGGGATGGGCATCAGTTGCCGGACGCCGACATCCTGTAGCAGGAAAAAGCGTTATGTCTGTTCTGCTTGCGGCCGGAGACACATTGCCAGACGCGCGCCACTCGTTTTAGATGGATCAAAAAGTGTTTAGCAGTATTTCCGATTAACCACTTCACAAGGACTCGTATCATGAAGAAAATCATCGGCAGCATCATCGCAGGCCTGTTTGCGTTTGCTACAGCGGCATTCGCCCAGTCCACAGCACCGAACGATGCCCAGATTGCCGGCATCGTCGTCGCTGCAAACACCGTCGATATCAATGCCGGCAAACTGGCGGAAAAGAGGTCGCATAACAAGGAAGTCAAGGCGTTTGCAAAGCAAATGGTGACCGACCATACCGGCGTCAACAAGCAGGCGACTGCTCTCGTCAAGAAGCTGCATGTGACGCCTGAAGAAAGCGATACCAGCAAGAGCCTGAAGGAAGGCGGCGACGCAAATATCAGCAAGCTCAAAGGCCTGAAAGGCAAAGAATTCGACAAGGCATACGTCGATAATGAAGTGACATATCACCAGGCCGTTATTGATGCGCTTGATAAAACGCTGATACCGAACGCAAAGAACGCAGAACTCAAGGACACGCTGGTAAAAGTGCGGCCGGCATTCGTCGCGCATCTCGAACATGCCAAGCATATTCAAGCATCCCTGAAATAAAGATGGCCATGAACTTTCGCTCGCAAAGCTGTGCGCAAGGACAACGCCGTCGCTTGGCGACGTTGTTCCTTGCCGTTCTATTTTCAGCGTTCAGTGCCATATCGTTTGCGAAGCCACAATCGAAGGTACATACGGTCGACATCGACGCAGTACAGTTTTCTCCGGCGACACTCGAGGTCAAGGCGGGTGATACGGTGATCTGGAAAAATAAGGACCCATTTCCACATAACGTCACTGCGGAAAATCAGAGCTTTCGTTCCGGAGACATTCAAAGCGGTCAGTCATGGAAATTCAGGGCTGGCAAAAAAGGCGTGTTTCCCTACGTTTGCACACTGCATCCCAATATGAAAGCCGTGCTGATTGTGAAGTGATTGAAGTGATTGAAGCGATCACGAGCGGCATTCGGCACGACGCCATCCCCGCGCCAGCAAGGACGGCCTCCATAATCGAATAATCAGTGGAGGCCGTTTTTACTCGCGTACAAGCGCCATTTTCCACAGCGTCGACAGTGGGAAGGCCGTTGACTACAGCGAATAGAGTTGGTCGGGCGACGGTCTGGACTGGGCCTGTCAACGCTGATTAAATATAGTTGCTCGCACCGGCGAAAGGTCACGTCAAAGGGATGATCCCTTGCCGTGACGCTTGACGTCGCTGGGCCGTCAGGCCGAGGTTGCGATCTCTGAGGCGAAGTCGCGATAGCAGCGAAGGGGGCGGCCCAGGAGTGCGGTAAGACGCTCGATATCGCCGGCTTCTGGGACCATTCCTGCGGTGAGGAAACGCTCGTACATCAGGCGCATGTCGAAAGCCATCCAGCTCGGCATGAACTGCCGGAGGTTCTTCTCGAACCCGGCGGTGTCATCACCCGGATAGGCGATCGGACGACCCAGGACTTCCGTCCAGATCGCGGCGACATCCGTGCCGGTCAGCGTGTCGGGGCCGACGAGGTTGATCCGGTCGAGGGGAAGCGGGGCTGCAGCCTGTTCGCGACGGATGAGTTCGATGGCCGCGACCTCGGCAACGTCGCGCGTATCGACCATCGCAAGGCCCCTGCTGCCGATCGGCATGGGATAGACGCTGTATCCGGTCACGACGTCCTTGACGGTGAGATCGTTGCTAATGAAGTAGGCGGGACGCAGGATGGTGGCGTTGAGCCCCATTTTCTCGATCATCCGCTCAACGCCGAACTTACCCGCAAAGTGCGGGACGTTCACGTAGAGCTCGCTGTTAAACACCGACAGGTAGACGATTCGCTCGATGCCGGCCTCACGGGCGACGTTAAGCGCGATCAGCGCCTGGGTGTATTCGTCGGGCACCACGCCGTTGAGCAGGAACAGCGTCGAGACGCCTGAGAAGGCACTGCGCAGCGAGTCGACGTCGAGCAGGTCGCCTTGGACGACGTCAACGCCGGCCGGGAAGTTGGCCTTCGACGGATCGCGGACGAGTGCGCGCACATCGGCGCCGCGCTTGACGAGTTGTTCAACAACTTGGCGGCCGACAGTGCCGGTAGATCCGGTAACGAGAATGGTCATGATGATTACTCCTTGGTTTAAGGTTGAACTGCTTTTTTACATAAAAGAGATGCGGTAGAGGTTGCTGCGCGTTGTTACCAAGTTGATTCAGTCGGAAAGTGTCACGACGGTCTTGCCGAGTTGTGGCTGAGTTCGATTGCGCTCGATTGCCGCCGGCAGTTCGTCAAAGCGCACGACGGCGCCGACCTTGGACTGCAAGCGTCCGTGCGCTACGTCCTCGCCGATCACTTGCAGCCGTGCAGCATCCGACGTGTTCATGAACCAGAGGCCGCGGCGCCCCACCGGGGTGTTCGCCTGAATGGCGGGTGCTGCGGTACTGACGATGGCGCCATCTTCGGCGAGCACGGACCACGAGCGGCTCAGCACCTCGCCGCCGATGTAATCGAGCACAAGGTCGATGTCGCTCACCACGCTTTCGAACTGCTCTTTGTCGTAGGCAATGACGTGGTCCGCACCAAGGCCACGGACATAATCGGCGTGATGACCCAGGGCGGTGGCATACACCACGGCGCCAGCCTGATGTGCATACTGCACGGCGAACCCGCCCAGAGCACCGGCCGCGCCCTGGATCAGGATGCGCTGCCCGGAACGGATTGGGCCGGCAAAGTGGAGGCTTTGCCACGCAGCCACCGAAGCCAGGGGCAACGCCGCTGCTTGCACGAAGTTCAACGCGTCGTGCACCGGACTGAGATTGGCCTCGTTCACCGCTACCAGCTCGGCGTAGGTGCCCAATCCGCCGAGCTGCCCCATGACGCGATCGCCTTTGTGCAACCGGGTGACGCCCGCGCCCACCGCTTCGACAACGCCAGCGAGTTCGATGCCCAGGACGGTTGGCAATTGCAGCGGAAAAGCGTCCCGGACATAACCTTGGCGGAGCTTCCAGTCCAGGCCATTGATGCCGGCAGCGTGGACGCGGACCAGCACTTGGCCCGTTCCTGCCACCGGCGTCTCGACTGACGAAACCTTGAGGGCTTCGGGGCCGCCGTATTCGGTCAGTACCAGTGCACGAACTTTATTCATAAGAAACACCTTTAAGGTTTGGGTTGCGTAGGAGCTAACAATAAAGTGTTTCACATTAAAGGCAAAGACTCTAAAATATAGACATACCGTATCAAAATTGAGACACAATGGATCTGAATGCCCTTGAAGACTTTCAGCTTGTAGCCGCTCACGGCGGTTTTGGAAAGGCCAGCCGTGCCAGCGGCCGGTCTAAGGCAACCCTGTCGCGGCGTGTCGCCGATCTTGAAGAAGCACTGGGCATTCGGCTTATTGAGCGAGGTACTCAGCGCTTGGAGTTAACCGAAGCCGGCAACCTGTTACTGAGCCGAACGGAAGGGCCGATGCACGAGGTTGCCGAAGCGGTAGTGGCGGCGCGAGATAGCCTTGCCACGCCGCGAGGCCGTCTACGTGTCGCGGCACCGCTTCTGTTTTCGCAGGTGGCACTCGGGCGCATTGCCGCACAGTTTTTGGCGAGCTATCCGGAAGTGCAGATCGAAGCCGTGGCGGAAGATCGTCTCGTCGATCTCGTTGACGAGCATTTTGATGTCTCCATCCGTATCAATCCTCGCAAGGACAGCGCATTGGTCGGCAGGTGTTTTGCCAAAGACAGGCTGGTGCTTGCTGCGGCACCAGCCGTTCAGATGCCGATGGGGCATGGCGACAGGCCTTTCCGGGTTCCCGCAGTCGTTACGCCAAGCTATCGCGACGGAGATGTCTGGTCCGTCCGCAATGGTCAGTTCACCATCGAGCCACAACCTGTTCTACGTCTGTCTTCGCTCCTGATGGTTCGCGATGCCATCGCTGCCGGCGCAGGGGCGGCAATGCTGCCGCAGTCCCTCATCGGGGGCCTGCTTGAAAAGGGCGAACTGGTGTCGTGGGGCATTGCCGGTGACGAAGTCGAGCTTTGGGTTCTGCACACATCTCGCCGTCTGCAGAGCCCCAAAGTTCGTGCCTTCGTGGAATTTATGTGCAACCAGTACCCCGGTGGATCTTTCACCATTCCGGTCCGATAAATTGAGTCGAGTCGTCAAACAAATAACAAGCGACTAAAGCCAAGAGCTTCACCGCTGCTCAGTCTCCAAGAGGGCGTGCCACGCGTACCGCACACCGGTTGCGGCGCTGTCGCAGTCGTGGCGTATTTCCGACCCCGGCATTTCTAGGGCACGCAAGAACCACCCTTATTCTGATCCGACCAACTTTATTCGCTAGTCAAAGCCACCTTCAGCGCTTACTCCACCGTCACCGATTTCGCCAGATTGCGCGGCTTGTCAACGTCGGTGCCGCGCGCCAGTGCGGTGTGATATGCGAGCAATTGCAGCGGCACCACATGCAGGATCGGCGACAGTTGCCCGTAGTGTTCCGGCAGTCGGATCACATGCACGCCTTCGCTGGAGGTAATGCGGGAATCGGCGTCGGCAAACACGTAAAGCTGGCCGCCGCGCGCGCGCACTTCCTGCATGTTGGACTTGAGCTTTTCGATCAGCGCATCGTTCGGCGCGATGGTGACGACCGGCATTTCCTGCGTCACCAGCGCGAGCGGGCCGTGCTTCAGCTCGCCGGCGGGATAGGCCTCGGCATGGATGTAGGAAATCTCCTTCAACTTTAGCGCGCCTTCGAGCGCGATCGGGTAGTGCAGGCCGCGACCGAGAAACAGTGCGTTTTCCTTGCGCGCGAATTCTTCGGCCCATGCGATGATCTGCGGTTCCAGCGCCAGCACGGCGCTGATCGCGACCGGCAAGTGGCGCATTGCCTTCAGATGCGCTGCTTCCTGTTCGTCGTCCAGACGGCCGCGCACTTGTGCCAGCGAGAGCGCGAGCAGGAACAGCGCGGTCAGTTGCGTGGTGAAAGCCTTGGTCGATGCGACGCCGACTTCGACGCCGGCGCGCGTGATGTAGGACAGCATGCATTCACGCACCATTGCGCTGGTCGCGACGTTGCAGATGGTCAGCGTGTTGACCATGTCCTGCGAGCGCGCGTGCTTCAGCGCGGCCAAGGTGTCGGCGGTCTCGCCGCTTTGTGAAATGGTGACGACCAGCGCACCCGGATTCGGCACGCTCTGCCGGTAGCGGTATTCGCTGGCGATCTCGACATTGACCGAAATGCCCGCGATCGATTCGATCCAGTATTTC
The DNA here is from genome assembly GCA_966211585.1 of uncultured Noviherbaspirillum sp. GTDB lineage: Bacteria > Pseudomonadota > Gammaproteobacteria > Burkholderiales > Burkholderiaceae_D > Noviherbaspirillum. The sequence goes on from CBIHNU010000003.1 coordinate 239,538, forward strand.
GCGGTCAGGCCGGCGTAATAGCTGGTGCCGCATGCGAGGATCAGCACCGAGTCGATCTTCTTGAACACGCCGTAGGCCTTGTCGCCGAACAGTTCCGGCATGATGGCCGACACGCCTTCGAGCGTGTCGCCGATGGCGCGCGGCTGCTCGAAAATTTCCTTTTGCATGTAATGACGGTACGGGCCGAGTTCGGCCGCACCGGTATGCGCGTGCACCGTGCGCACTTCGCGCTCGGCCGGCCGGCTGTCGCTGTCGACTACCCAGTAGCGCTGCAGCTGCAGGTCGACTACATCGCCTTCTTCGAGATAAATGATCTGGTCGGTGGTGCCGGCCAGCGCCATCGCATCCGACGCGAGGAAGTTCTCGCCGTTGCCGACGCCGACGATCAGCGGTGAACCCTGGCGCGCGCCGATCACCCGGTGCGGCTCGTCGCGACTGAAGACCGCGATCGCATACGCGCCGTGCAGGCGCTTGACCGCCTGCTGCACCGTCTCGAACAGGTCGCCGGTGTACATATGGTCGATAAGGTGGGCGATGACTTCGGTGTCGGTCTGGCTTTCGAAGACGTAGCCGATGGCCGTAAGTTCGGCGCGCAGCTCGTCGTGGTTTTCGATGATGCCGTTATGGACCAGCGCGATGCGCTCGCGCGAGAAGTGCGGGTGGGCGTTATGCGATGCGGGTGCGCCGTGCGTGGCCCAGCGCGTGTGGGCGATGCCGGTAAAGCCGGACAGCCCGGCCTGCTCGACCTGCTTTTCCAGTTCGGCCACACGCGAGGTGCTGCGCGAGCGCTGTAGCCTGCCGTCCACGTGCAGCGCGACGCCGCAGGAGTCGTAGCCGCGGTATTCGAGCCGTTTCAGGCCTTGCAACAGGATGGGGGTGATATTGCGTTGCGCGACCGCGCCGACGATGCCACACATACAGGTTCCTTCTTGGATTTAGGTAACAATGGCTCTATCGTAGGAGAGTGAATGTGAAAAAAGCTTTCTAAATAATCTGAAATAAGAATTTTTATTTCATTGGATGCATAGCACGAAATATAATTTCACAAAAATAGATAAAAAGGAATTTATGGTCATTACTCCTCCGATTGCTCTGGACGACCTCGATCGCCGCATTCTGAATGCCTTGCAGGCGAACGCGGCGCAAACCAACAATGACCTTGCAGCAAGTGTGCATGCGTCCCCGCCGACTTGCTTGCGCCGAGTCAAGCGATTGATTGACGCGGGAGTGATCGAGCGGCAGGTGGCGCTGGTGGCACCGGAAAAGCTGGGGGCCGCGCTGACCGCGATCGTCGAAATCACGCTCGATCATCAGGCGGCCGAGCGGATGACCGAGTTCGAGGCGCTGGTCGCGGACGAATCGGCGGTGCTGCAGTGTTATCGGGTGTCGCCGGGACCGGATTTCGTGCTGGTGATCCAGGTGGCCGATATGCCGGCCTACCACGCGCTCGCGCACCGGTTGTTCGCGTCCCATGCGAACGTGCGCAATGTGCGCAGCTTCTTTTCCACCCACCGCAGCAAGTTCGAGACGCGCATCGCGGTCTGATCCTGGCGGCAGCCAATAGCAGCCGCGAGTGATAAGCTTCCTTCGCGGCCATCTCGTCGCTTATCCGAATTGTCATGTCTGCACCCTTGCTCAAGCGTCTTTCCGGCTTTGCCGGCAAACCCATCATTGCGCGTTCTCTGATCGGGGTGCTGCTCTTCCTGCTGCTGTTCGGCCTGTTTGGCTACGTCGCGCTGCCGGGCATCATCCAGTCGCAGGCGGAAAAAATCCTGTCGGAGAAGCTGCAGCGCAAAGTCAGCATCGGCAAGGTGGAGGTCAGCCCTTTTGCGCTAGCCGTGACGGTGCACGACTTCAAGCTGATGGAACCGCAAGGCGATGCGGTGTTCGCCGCCTTCGACACGTTGAGCATCAACCTGTCCGCCCAGTCGGCATGGCGCCTCGCGCCGGTGGTGCAAGCAGTGCGCCTGACCAAGCCTTATCTGCACCTGGTGCGCGTCGATGCCAACCGCTACAACATCGATGACCTGCTGGCGCTGATTGCCCGCCAGCCGCCGTCGCCGCAGCCAGCGCGTTTTTCGATACATAACATTCAGCTGGAAGGCGGCCGCATCGAATTCGAGGATCGTCCGACCCGGACCAGCCACACGGTGGCCGACCTCAGGATCGGTGTGCCCTTCATCTCGTCGTTGCCTTCTCAGGTCGAGGTGTTTGTGCAGCCGCTGCTGAGCGCGCAGGTGGACGGCTCGCCGCTGCTGCTGAAAGGGAAAGCGCTGCCCTTTGCCGATTCGCGGGAAGCGGTGGTCGAGCTGAATCTGGATGACCTCGATCTCACCCGTTACCTCGACTACTTGCCGTTCCGACCTGCATTCAAGGTGCCCCGCGCGCGCCTCGACCTGCACATGCGCGCCCGCTTCCTGCAGCCTAAGGACAAGACGCCGGAACTGACGTTGAGCGGCACGGCCGCGATCAAGTCGCTGCGGCTCACCGAGCCGAACGGCAAGCCGGTTCTCACGTTGCCACAACTGGCGGTGACGCTGGATCGCACCAGTATATTCGGCAACCATGTCGACGTGGCGCGGGTGGCGCTCACCGGCCTGGATGCCGACGTGACGCGTGACGCCAAGGGGCGGCTCAGCCTGTTGCGCTTGCTGCCGGGCGCCGGTGTGGCCGGACCGGCTCCGGCATCCGCTTCTCCGGCAACGGCGGCATCCGCCGTGCCGACCATCGCACTGGGCGAACTGGCGATCAACGGTGCGGCAGTGCGCTATCGCGACGAACAGCCAAACCGGCCGCTGGATGCCGGCGTCGAGAAATTCGATCTGGCGCTGCGCAAGGTGACGCTGGACCCGGGACGGAAAAGCATGCACATCGGCGAAGTCGCCTCCGGCAGCGCCGCTTTCCTGCTGCGGCATGAGAAACCGGCGGCCGTGACCGCGACCCCGATCCCGACCAATGCGGCCGATCCGGTCTCCGATTCCACAAAGCCGTCAATGGCGAAGTCCGACACACCCTATCGCATCAGCGTCGACCGGATCGCGATTGAAAACTGGTCCGCCCGTCTGGAAGATCGCAGCCTGCCGAAGCCAGCGGTAACGCAACTGGCGCCGATCAGCCTCGACATGCAGAGCCTGTCGACCGCATCGGGAGCACATGCCGGCATGGCGCTGAAAGCGGCAGTCAACAAGACCGGACAACTGGCCGTGAACGGCACACTTGGCCTCGCGCCGTTCCACGCCGATCTGGCGCTGAATCTGAAGGCCGTCGATATCCTGCCGCTGCAGCCGTATGTCACCGATCGCGTTAATCTGCTGCTGACGCGCGCCAGCCTGTCCGGCAAGGGCCGGCTGCAACTGGATCAGGGCAGCGACGGCGCCTTCAATGGCGGTTACAAAGGCGATCTGACGCTGGGTAACCTCGCGACGCTGGACAAGTTGAGCGGCAATGACTTCCTGCGCTGGAAATCGCTGTATGTCGGCGGCATCGACGCCCGGCTGCAGCCGTTCGCGCTGGCGGTGGACCAGATTGCGCTGAGCGATTTCTTCGCCCGCGTCATCATCGATCCCAGCGGTCGCATCAATCTGCAAGACATCGTCAACAGCCATGCCGGCGATCATAAAAGCCTGACCGAGCCCGCTGCGAATGCGCAGGCTGCCGCAGTGCCGCCGGTTCGCAACGACGCGCCGGCAATCGCTTCGGCGAAGCCTGCCACGAAGACTGTCGAGACGCCGCCAATCAAGATACGCAAGCTGACGCTTCAGGGCGGCAAGGTGCGCTTCACCGACAACTTCATCAAGCCCAACTACAGTGCCAGCCTGATGGATCTGGGCGGTGTGGTGCAAGGGCTGTCGTCGGATGCGGCCAGCAGTGCCAGCGTCGATCTGCGCGGCCAGGTCAACAGCGCTCCGTTGTCCGTGGCCGGCCGCATCAATCCGCTCAAGGGCGATCTCTCGCTGGACCTTCAGGCCAAGGTGCGCGACATGGAAATGGCGCCGCTGTCGCCATACTCGGGGCGCTACATCGGCTACGGCATTGAAAAGGGCAAGATGTCATTCGAGGTGGCCTATCAGATTCAACACCGCAAGCTGACCGCGCAGAACCGGCTGATTCTGGATCAGCTCACTTTCGGCGACAAGATCGACAATCCCGGCGCCACCAGCCTGCCTGTGCACCTCGCGGTCGCCCTGCTGCGCGACCGCAACGGCGTGATCGACATCAACCTGCCGATTGCCGGCTCGCTCGACGATCCGCAATTTTCGGTCGGCGGCATCATCGTCAAGGTCATCGGCAACCTCATCATCAAGGCGGTCACCGCGCCGTTTTCGCTGCTCGGCTCGCTGTTCGGTGGCGGTGAGGAACTGTCCTGGCTGGCATTCGATCCGGGGCGGGCCATCATCCCGCCGGCAGGCGAAGCCAGGCTCAAGTCGCTGGCCAAGGCATTGGTCGAGCGACCCGCGCTGAAGCTGGAAATCACCGGCCGTACCGGCACCGAAGCCGAGCGCGAAGGCTTGAAGCGCGCATCGATCGAGCGCAAGGTGCGCGCGCTGAAAGCCAAAGAATTGGTCGCGCGCGGCGAATCAGTACCGGCCGGCGGTGTGGTGGTAACGCCGGCAGAATACCCGGCGCTATTGACCAAGGTGTACAAGGCCGAAACCTTTCCCAAGCCGCGTAATTTGATCGGCCTGCAAAAGAGTTTGCCAGTGGAAGAAATGGAAAAGCTGATGATCGCCAACACGCCGATCAGCGACGACGACCTGACTGCATTGGGCAACCGGCGCGCCCTGGTGGTCAAGGACTGGCTGGTGAAGAATGGCCAGGTGCCGGGAGAGCGCATCTTCATCGTTGGCGCCAGACCGGTTGCCGCAGACGCGAAAGAGGAAAGCGTCAAATCGTCCGCGAGCAGGGTTGACTTTTCGCTGAAGTAGGACGCCGCACCGCGGCGCACAGGCCGTGTTTCTGGTATGCGCTTACTTCTTGAGCTTGACTGGCCGCTGCCAGCTTTCGATGGTGACCTGTCTCGCGCGCGACACGGTCAGCTTGCCCTCAGGCGCATCCTTGGTCAGCGTGGTGCCGGCGCCGAGCGTCGCACCCTTGCCGACCCGTACTGGCGCGACCAGTTGCGTGTCGCTGCCGATGAAGGCATCGTCTTCGATGATGGTACGGAACTTGTTGGCGCCATCGTAATTGCAGGTGATCGTGCCGGCGCCGATATTCACACGTGAGCCGACCGTCGCATCGCCGATATAAGCCAGATGATTGGCCTTGCTGTGCGCGGCGATCCGGCTGTTCTTCACTTCGACGAAATTGCCGATGTGGACATCCTCGGCCAGCTCGGTGCCCGGGCGCAGCCGCGCATACGGGCCGATCGCCGATTGTGCGCCGACCGTCGCATCCTCGATATGGCAGAACGGCTTGATGTTCGCGCCTCTCGCGATGCGGGCGTTGCGAATCACGCAATGCGCACCGATGCTGACACCATCTTCGAGCTCGACCTTGCCTTCGAAAATGCAGTTGACATCGATCGTGACGTCCCGGCCGCACACTAGTGTACCGCGCACATCGATCCGTGCCGGATCGGCCAGCGTCACGCCCTGTTCCAGCAGTGCGTTGGCGATATTGCATTGATGGATGCGTTCCAGTTCAGCCAGTTGCACCTTGCTGTTGACGCCCAGTGTTTCCCACACGGCGGCGGGCTGCGCCGAGACCACCGGCACGCCGTCTTCCACCGCGCGCGCGACGATGTCGGTCAGATAGTATTCGCGCTGCGCGTTGTCGTTCGACAGATTGTCGAGCCACTTTTTGAGTTTCGCGGTCGGCGCCACCATGATGCCGGTATTGACTTCGCGAATCGCGCGTTCGAATTCGGACGCATCCTTCTGCTCGACGATGCCGACAATCTTGCCGTCGCGACGCACGATGCGGCCGTAGCCGGTCGGATCGTCGAGTTCGACGGTGAGTACTGCCAACTTATCGGCGCCCGCGCTGTCCAACAGTTGCTGCAATGAATGTGTTGTGGTCAGAGGAACATCGCCGTACAGGATCAGCGTCGGTACATCGTCGCGCAGATGCGGCACCGCCTGCATTACCGCGTGGCCGGTGCCGAGCTGCGGTTCCTGTTTGGCAAAAGAAAGATCGGGCGCGCCGATGCGTTGGGGAACCGCTTCGCCGCCGTGCCCGTAAATAATGCACACGCGGGATGGGGAAAGTGCGCGTGCGGTATCGACGACGTGCGACAGAAGCGGCTTGCCGGCCAGCGGATGCAGTACTTTCGGCAGTGCCGATTGCATGCGCTTTCCCATGCCGGCTGCGAGGATGACAACGTTCATAAGGGACCAGTTGAATTGATGCGAAATTTTATCATGCGCCCCCAGCGCAATTTTTCCCGTGCGGTAAGCCTTTTCCTGATCTGCTGCCTGCTGGCCGGGTGCGGCGCATTGCGCATCGGTTATGCAAACGGAGACAACCTCGCGTACTGGTGGCTGGATCGTTATGTCGATTTCAACGCGGACCAGAAACCATGGGTAAAGAGCCGCATCAGGCAACTGCTTGCCTGGCATCGCGCGACCCAGTTGCAGGACTACGCGCAATTGCTGACAGAGGCACGGCGGCAACTGGCTGGCGATGTCACGCCGGCGCAGGTGCAAACCGGTTACGAGGCTGTCAAGCAGCGTACACGCCGGACGATCGAGCACGCGCTGCCCGATCTGGCGGATCTGGCATTGTCATTGCAACCGCAGCAAATCGCGCATATCGAGAAAAAATTCGAAGACAACAATGACAAGTATCGTAAGGATTATCTGAGCGGCAATCTTGAGCATCGTCAGGAGTTCCGTTTCAAGAAAGCGATGAAGCAGGCGGAATACTGGTTTGGCGATTTCAGCCGCGAGCAGGAAGCGCGAATCCGCATGATGTCGGACGCGCGTCCGCTGAATAACGAACTAGGGCTGGCGCAACGCGTGCAGCGCCAGCAGGCGCTGATCCGGGTGTTGAAAAAGATTCAGGCGGAACGGCCAGGCCGTGACGCTGTGATCGGCATGCTGCGTGAACAAGTTGCGGATCTTTTCGGCAGCGGGCCCGATCAGGCGAACAAGGTATTTTTCGCCGCGTCCGGCGACGCCACCGCGCAATTGGTGGCGACCATCTGGAATATCGCCACGCCGTCACAGAAGGCGCATGCGGCGAACCAGGCGGAGAAACTGATCGAGGATTGCAATACGCTCGCGGCGCAGTAGCGAAGCGATACTGCTCAATCGCGCGAATCGCTGAACATCATCACCTGCGCCGGCGTTGTCGCGCATGGCTCTTCATCGAATGCGATATCGCCATCCGGCAAGGCTTCGCCGGTGGCCTTCAGATCCGCGAAGCCGAACAGTTCGCGATCCATCAGGTGCGACGGCACCACCGTCGACAGCGCCGAAAAGATATTCTCGACCCGGCCCGGGAATTTGCGCTCCCATTCGCGCAGCATGCCCTTGATCTGCTTGCGCTGCAGGTTTTCCTGGCTGCCGCACAGGTCGCAGGGAATGATCGGGAACTGCTTCACTTCCGCATAGCGCTCCATGTCCGCTTCCTTCACGTAGGCCAGCGGCCGGATCACGACATGCCTGCCGTCGTCCGATTGCAGCTTCGGCGGCATGCCCTTCAGTTTCGCGCCGAAGAACATGTTCAGGAAGAAGGTTTCCAGAATGTCGTCGCGGTGATGGCCGAGCGCGATCTTGGTTGCGCCGAGTTCGTCGGCCACACGGTACAGGATGCCGCGCCGCAGCCGCGAGCACAGCGAGCAGGTGGTTTTGCCTTCCGGGATCACGCGCTTGACGATGCTGTAGGTGTCCTGGTTCTCGATATGGAAAGGCACGCCGAGTTTCGTCAGATACTCCGGCAGCACATGCGCGGGAAAATTCGGCTGCTTCTGGTCGAGATTGACCGCGATGATGTCGAAATGAATCGGCGCGCGCTCGCGCAGCGTCAGCAGGATGTCGAGCAGACCGTAACTGTCCTTGCCGCCGGAAAGGCAGACCATCACCTTGTCGCCGTCCTCGATCATGTTGAAGTCGCCGATCGCCTGGCCCACCAGCCGGCACAGGCGCTTGTGCAGCTTGTTGTTTTCGTAAGCGACCTTCTCGGCTTTCTTCACGCCCGCGGCGCTGTCCTGCAGCACGGTTTCCATGGTCAGCCCTTGATATGAATGACTTCGACGCCGACGCTGTCGCAGTCCGGGTAGACGTCCGGCTTTTCGGTGGAGACCCGCACCGCGCGTACCTTCGGATGCAGCAGCATCGCGCGCGCAACGTCGTCGCACAGCGTTTCCTGCAGATGGATGTGGCCTTGCGCCATCCGTTTGGCGATGGTGTCGCGCATGAAGTCGTAGTCGACCACCTCATCCAGCGCGTCGTCCTTCGGCGTCGATTCGGCCAGCGGAATGAACAGATCGACATTGATCAGCACTCGCTGTTCGCCTTTCTTTTCGAATTCGTGGACGCCGATATTGATCATCACCTCGTAGTTGCGCAGGAACAGGCGACGGCAATCGGTCAGGCTGGGGTGGGACAGGGAAGAGAGCATGGTGTCAGACAGTCAGGTTGCGATGAACATCACATCGCGTTGCAGGGGAATCAGATGCTGGCCGCCGTCGACCAGCAGCGTGGTGCCGGTGATCGCGCGGTTCTCCGCGACGAAGCAGACGGTCGCGGCAATATCGTCCGGCGTGCTGGAACGGCCAAGCGGGGTTTTCGTATGGGCGGCGGCGAAACCTTCCGCCGTCTGGTCGCCGGAGACCAGCGTAATGCCGGGCGCGACGCCGACCACCCGCAGTTTCGGCGCCAGCGCTTGAGCCAGCATCGTGGTCGCCGCCTGCAGCGCCGCTTTCGACAACGTGTACGAAAGAAAATCCGGATTCAGATTGAACAGCTTCTGGTCCAGCAGGTTGATCACCACCGCCTCCGAGCCTGTCGGCGTCGCGTCGTGCAGCGCCTGCGCCAGCAGCACCGGCGCGGTCAGGTTCGCGTGCATGTGCGCGTCGAGCCGTGCGGTCGAGAAATCGGCCGCGGTGTCGTGTTCGAACAGCGATGCATTGTTGACCACGCAGGAAACGGCAGCGCCGTCGAATGCCTGCATCGCCTGCGGCAGCAAGTGCTTTACCGCATTTTCATCGGACAGGTCGCATGGCAGGGCGACCGCGCGCCGGCCCAGCGCCTGGATCTCGCGCACGGTGGCGTGCGCATCGTCGGCGGAGCGACGGTAATGCACGGCCACATCCCAGCCGTGCTGCGCAAGGGCAAGCGCGATGGTGCGGCCGATGCGGCGCGCGCCGCCGGTTACCAGTGCAACTTTTCCTGTGGTTATGGTCATAGTAGTGCCGTACTTCCTGATGCGGTTGTCAAACCGCTCTGGTGCGACGAGCGAGATTATTTATTACAAGTTTCATTACAAGCGCCACGCCGATTTCAATACAATACCGACCATGCAACTGCAACTGCCTGAACCTTCCGCCGACGCCCTGACCGCATCGCGCGCGCTGCACCATCTGATCGCCAACGACATTCGCCGCAATTCCGGCTGGATTTCATTCGCGCAGTACATGGAGCTGGCGCTGTATGCGCCCGGTCTTGGTTATTACAGCGGCGGCGCGGCGAAACTCGGAAAAGACGGAGATTTTACAACCGCGCCCGAAATCACGCCGCTTTTCGGCGCCGCGATCGCGCAGGTCGCCGCCGGCCTGATGGCGCAGAGCGGGCCGCAGATTCTCGAATTCGGCGCCGGCACCGGCCGCCTTGCGTTCGACATCCTGACCGAACTGAGCGAAATGGGCGTCAACGTCCATCGCTACTCGATCGTCGAAGTATCCGGCGAGTTGCGTGCACGGCAGGAAAAGACGCTGCGTGGCTTTCCGCAGGTGACCTGGCTTGACCGTTTTCCCGCCGCGTTTTCCGGCGTCGTGCTCGGCAATGAAGTGCTCGACGCGATGCCGGCCCACCTGGTCGTCAAGACGGCGCACGGGTGGAAGGAGCGTGGCCTTGGGCTGGCCGGCCTGTCGGGAAAGAATTTCGTGTACCGCGACCGGCCTTGCGCTCCGTCACTGATTGCGCAGATTCCGGATGCCGTCGAGCTGCCGGTCGGCTACCTGACCGAAGTGCATCCGGTAGCCACCGGCTTCATGCGCTCGTTGGCGCAAATGCTGTGTGCCGGCTATCACGACACCGGCCACGGCGGCGCGGCAATCCTGATCGATTACGGTTTCCCGGCGCACGAGTACTACCTTGGCCAGCGCGCGCAGGGCACGCTGATGTGCCACTACCGGCATCACGCGCATCCCGATCCACTCTACCTGCCCGGCTTGCAGGACATTACCGCGCATGTCGATTTCACGGCGATGGCGTGCGCCGCGATCGCAGGCGGGCTCGACATGCTCGGCTACACCAGCCAGGCCGCATTCCTGCTCGACGCCGGCATCGGCGATCTGCTGCTGCGCACGCCGCCAGAAGACCAGTTGCGCTATCTGCCGAAGGCGAACGCGGTGCAAAAGCTGATTTCGCCGGCCGAGATGGGCGAACTGTTCAAGGTGCTGGTGGTCGGAAAAAACGTGCACCTGCCGGAAAAATTCGGCCGCAACGACCGCAGCCACCGGTTATGATGGGTGCAAACCCGCACCAAGGCCGCCCATGATCCGCTGGACACTGACCATCTTCATCGCGCTCGCCGTTTTTTCGGCGGCGCTGCCATGGCTGGAAAAGCTTGGCATCGGTCGCCTGCCCGGTGACATCCGTTTCACGCTGCTGGGCAAAACCTTCTTCCTGCCGTTCGCCTCGACGGTACTGTTGTCGGTGCTGGCGCTGCTGGCCGTCCGGCTGCTGAAATAGGCGTCCGATGATCCGCTGGGTCGCCGTCATTTTCATCGCCCTGATCATCTTCCCGGCGCTGTTGCCATTTCTGCAGAAACTCGGCATCGGCCGTGCGCCTGGTGATTTCCGCTTCAAGCTGTTCGGCCGTATCTTCACGCTGCCTTTCGGCTCGACACTGGTGGTGTGCGCGATCGCATTCCTGATCGCGCAGCTGCAAAAGTAGCGCGGCCAGCGAAGCCGGCTGCATCTGCTTATACTGACGGCAACTTCCGTTCAATCGTCCCGTCCCCGATTTCGCAGGCTATCTATCTGTTGATGCAGCCCACTCTGGAACAATTGCGCGAACGCTACGGCGTGCGCTACAAATGGCTGGTGCTGATGACCGTCATGATCGGCTCGATGGCGTCGATCCTGTCTTCCACCATCGTCAATGTCGCCGTACCCGACCTGAGCCGGCACTTCATTCTCGGCCAGGAGCGCGCCCAATGGGTGTCGGCAGCCTTCATGCTGTCAATGACGCTGTCGATGCTGACCACGCCGTGGTTGCTGTTGCGCTTCGGCCTGCGTCGCACCTATACCGGCTCGATCTGCCTGCTGCTCGCTGGCGGCATCCTCGGCGGCTTCAGCATGAACTTCGCCATGCTGTTGTCGATGCGCGTTGCCGAAGGCCTGGCCGCCGGTATCCTGCAGCCGATTCCGTCGATTATCGTGTTGCGTGCTTTCGATGCGCGGGAGCAGGGCAAGGCCATGGGGGTGTACGGCTTCGGCGTGGTGCTGGCGCCGGCGCTCGGTCCCAGCGTCGGCGGCTTCCTGGTCGAGCAGTTCGGCTGGCGCTCGATCTTCTTCGTGGTGGTGCCGTTCTGTGTGGCGGTGCTGGTGATGATCCGCCGCTTCCTTGCGGTGAATTCGCCGATGATGGGCGAGGTCAAGCCGCTCGACTGGAAAGGCCTGCTGCTCGCAGCCGTATGTACCCTCAGCCTGCTCAATGGACTGGTGCATCTGCATCACGACTTTGCGCTGGCGGCCGGCCTGCTCGCAATCGGCATTGCGAGTTTCATCGGTTTCGTGGCCTACCAGCTTCGGGCCGAGCATGGCCTGATGAATATGCAACTGTTCCGCTATCGACAGTTTGCGATGGGAGCGCTGGTCGCCTTCATCTATGGCGCAGGCCTGTTCGGCTCGACTTACCTGCTGCCGGTCTACATGCAGATGGCGCTGCATTACGCGCCGTCGCAGGCGGGGCTGGTATTGCTGCCGGCCGGGATCGTGCTGGCGGTGACGATCGTTCTGGCGGGGAAGCTGTCCGACCGGTATCCGCCGAACGTGCTGGTGTCGATCGGCCTCGCCCTGCTGGCGCTGTCGCTTGCATTGATGGCGATCGGAGGCAGCGGCACCGGTTATTTCACGCTGATGATCTGGGCGATCGTCGGGCGCATCGGACTCGGCTTCGTGCTGCCGTCGCTCAGTCTTGGATCGATGCGCGGTATCGAATTCGGCATGATCGCGCAGGGTTCGAGCACCATCAATTTTCTGCGCCAGCTGGGCGGTGCGATCGGTGTCAGCCTGGTCGGTATCGTGCTTGAGTGGCGGCTCGGCGCCTACGACGCCACGCATGCCGGCCCCGCTGCGGCCAGTGCGCGGATTGCCGCGTTCAGCGAAACCTTCCTGTTTGTTGCCCTGCTGTGCGCGGCCGCCGTACTCGCGGCATGGCGGATGCGTACAGCGCCCAGGTCGCCGGTGACGCAATAGCGTCGGGCGCCACATCCCGGTTTGCTTTTCTGTCCGACAGTGGTATTTTTGCAGTCATAAAGCCCAATCGAAGACGATCTGGCCGGTTTTTCACGGTCTGCCCAATGCGCGTTCTCAATACGAATCGCCTATAAAAATGACCTCGCTTCGCAACCTGACCGCACTGATCGTCGAACCGCAATCGGGTATGCGGGCCAGCCTGCACAACATGCTCAATCTGTGCGAAATCACGAAGATCGAGCATGCGGTGAGCTCCGGTACCGCGATCCGGCCGCTCAAGAACAAATCCTTTGACCTGATCCTCTGCGAGTACGACCTTGGCGACGGCCAGGACGGCCAGCAACTGCTGGAAGACCTGCGGCACAACAAGCTGATCCCGCTATGGACGGTCTTCATCATCGTCACTGCCGAGCGCGTCTATGAGAAAGTGGTCAGCGCGGCCGAGCTGGCACCCACCGATTACATCCTGAAACCGTTTACCGCCGATACGCTGCTTGAGCGAATCGGCCGTGCAATTGAAAAACGCACAGCCTTCCTGCCGGCCTATCAACTGATGGAACACGGCGATCTGCAGCAGGCGATCTCGATATGCCATGCTGGCGAGGAAAAGTATCCGCGTTACGCAATCGATTTCATGCGCCTGCGCGCCGAACTCCATGTGATTCTCGGCGAGGCTGCCGCCGCGGAGCAGATTTACCAACTGCTGCTGTCCACCAAGGTGGTTGCCTGGGCTCGCCTTGGCCTTGCGAAAACGCTGTTCATGCAGGAGCGCTTCGGCGAGGCCGAGCAATTGCTGACTGCGCTGGTCGAGGAGAACAGCAAATACATGGACGCCTACGACTGGCTGGCCAGGATTCATGAGGCGAGCGGCCAATTGCCGCAGGCGAAGGAGGTGCTGGTCGGCGCCGTCGCGATCTCGCCGCATGCGGTGCGGCGCCTGCGCAAGCTGGGCGAGGTCGCACTGGAAACCGGTGACGTGGATGTCGCGGAACGGTCATTCCAGAAGGTCGTCAGCAAAGCCAAATACTCCGAATTCCGCGACCCGGAAGACCATCTGCGGCTGGTGCAGGCGCTGGTCAGGAAAGACGATCCGCAGCAGGCGGCAAGCGTGATTCGCGATCTTGAGAAATCATTGGGTGGGCAGAGCAAGACGCCGGCCTGCCGTGCCTTGTCGGCGGCGCTGCTGCATGCGCATACCGGCAATGCCGAGAAAGCGGTGGAAGAATTGAATGTGGCTGTCAATGCCTGTCGCGACACGACCGGGCTGTCGAACGAGATGAAGATGGAGCTCGCAAAGAACTGCCTGCAGCATAAGCTCGACGACGGCGCGTCGGAAGTCATGCGGGACGTGATCAGCAACGCGACTGGCGAAGGCGCATTGGCGAAAGCCATGAGTGTGTTCGAGCAGGCCGGGCGCAAGGAACTGGCAGAGACGGTAGCCAAGGAAAGTCGGCGTCAGGTGGTCGAACTGGTGTCGTCCGGCGCGGATAAAGCCAGGCAGGGCGATTATCAGGGTGCGGTCGAACTGATGACGTCCGCCGTGCACAAGCTGCCGGACAATCCGCAAGTGGTTTTCAATGCCGCGGTCGCGGTGCTCAAGCACCTGGAAAACCTCGGCTGGGACCACCGGCTCGGCGAACAGGTGCGCGGTTATATCGAAGCCGCCCGGCGCCTCGACCCCGCCAATCCGCGCCTGGTCCCGCTGGTCGACCTGCACCAGTCGATATTGAAAAAATACGGAATCAAGCAGCCTGATTAGCTCAGCATCGAAGCCAGCCGTTCCGGCGGCCTGCCGATCAAGGCTCGCCCCGCGTAGCTGACAATCGGACGCTGCAGCAATCTGGGATGCTGCGCGATTGCCGCCAGCAGCGCGGCATCATCGGCTTGCGCAAGATGCAGCATGGCGTATTCGGTCTCGTTCTGACGCACCATGTCGCGCGCGTTGGTGCCAAGCTCCTGCAGCAGCATTGCGAGTTGCGCGATAGAGGGCGGGTTCTTCAGATAATCGACCACGTCCAGTTTCAGGTCGCGCTGTGCAGCGAACTGCTCGACCATGGCCAGTGCCTCGCGCGATTTGGAGCAGTGCGGATTATGGTAAATCGTTATCATGGATGTCTCGACGTCAAAGAGTTCGCGTTGAACGCCGCGTTTTGCGGCATGCCCGATTTTATGCGAGAACTCGCCTGCGTTACTGGCCGCAGGCAGCCTGATTGAACCCGAGACACTGCGGCGCGGTCAGAATAAATAATCAGCGGCTGCCAAAGACGGCGACCGCAACCAGTACGTAATGATGGCCTCACGTTTATACTCGGCGGTGCCGAGATATCCGACCGTGCCGCGCCATAGAGACAACAATCAACCGATCCCATGCCCGAACAGAACGACCCCATTGCAAAACCAGTCATCCCCTCTTCCACCGAACCTGCCGAGACAGCGAAACCGGTTGCCAGCGTCGACAAGGGGCAATCAAGCTATTTCGGTGCGCATGAAACGCCTTGGACGATAACGCGAAGAGTCGTGTCGGCGCGTTTTCGCGCATTATCGGACAACGTGGTTCGCCGCATCGCGCAGCGGACACTGAAGATCGGTATATCCGCACGCATCTTCCATCCGGAGAAAGGAGCCAAGGGCTTGCGCAGCAAAACCCTGCAGTATCTGGAGGAGTCGATCGCCCAGTGGGTGATGTCGCGAGACGTGATGGTATTCATGATCCCGACTGTCAACAATAATGGCTTGCTGCATCCCAGCAACATCCGCTTGCGTGATTATGCGAAGCACCTTGACGGCCTGGTATTGCAGGGTGGAGCCGATGTGTCTCCCCAAACCTATGCTGAAGCCGCCACCCGACCTGAATGGAGCGGCGACCGCGCGCGTGACATGTACGAGCTTGAGTTGCTGCACGAATTCGTCGAGGCCGGCAAACCAGTGCTCGGAATTTGCCGCGGTTGTCAATTAATCAACGTTGCTTTCGGTGGTACCCTGTATCAGGACATTGCATCCGATGTGCCGACCGCTATTGAACATGTCAACGACCGCTACGATAGTCATTATCATGAAATCCGTTTTTCCACCGGATCCTCGCTGTCCAAAATGTTTTCCGATCATCCGCAGGCGCTGGTGAACTCGATTCACCATCAGGCGGTCAAGGATCTGGGGCGTGATCTGGTGGTTGAGGCGTATTCCGGTAGTGACAATATCGTCGAGGCGATCCGCTATCGAAAAGCGGGTTTTGTCATGGGAGTGCAATGGCATCCCGAATTTCACCGACCGGGCAGCGCCGAGTTGCTTGATTGCACGCCGATCCTGGACTCTTTTCTGCGCGCAGCCCGCGAAACCCGTTTTTGATCGTTCCACCCAAATCGGGAAAGCGGGGTGCAACGAGCTCCCCAAAAATATGCTGGACCAATTCCTGTTTTTGGTTGACAAGGTGAATCTCTTCTACTATAGTTTGGGGTTCCCTGCGGAGGGGTGGCCGAGTGGTTAATGGCAGCAGACTGTAAATCTGCCCTCTTACGAGTACGC
>CBIHNU010000004.1:0-202474 GCA_966211585.1 uncultured Noviherbaspirillum sp.
TCGGCATGCACGCGGGCGGCGTGCTGATTGCGCCCGGCAAGCTCACCGATTTCTGTCCGCTGTATACGCAGGGCGGCGACGCCGGCGTGGTGTCGCAATACGACAAGGACGATGTGGAAGCGGTCGGCCTGGTGAAGTTCGACTTTCTCGGCCTGACCACGCTGACCATCCTCGACCGCGCGGTGCGTTACATCAAGCAGCTCGATCCGGCGCTGGCCGATTTCGCATTGGAAAAACTGCCGCTGAACGACAGGGCATCGTATGAGCTGCTGACCAAGGCGAAAACTGTCGCCGTGTTCCAGCTTGAAAGCCGCGGCATGCAAGGCATGCTGAAGGATGCGAAGCCGGACCGCTTCGAAGACATCATCGCGCTGGTTGCGCTGTACCGGCCGGGCCCGATGGACCTGATTCCTGATTTTTGCCGCCGCAAGCACGGCGAGAAATTCGAGTATCCCGATCCGCGCACCGAAGGCATCCTGTCCGAAACCTACGGCATCATGGTGTACCAGGAGCAGGTGATGCAGATGGCGCAGGTGATCGGCGGTTATTCGCTCGGCGGCGCCGACCTGCTGCGCCGCGCGATGGGCAAGAAGAAGGCCGAAGAGATGGCCGAGCATCGCGAGATCTTCCGCGAGGGTGCGGCCAAGAACGGCTTGTCGCAGGAAAAGGCCGACGAGATTTTCGACTTGATGGAAAAGTTCGCCGGCTACGGCTTCAACAAGTCGCATGCCGCCGCGTACGCGCTGCTGTCGTATCACACCGCTTACCTGAAAGCGCATCACCCGGCTGCGTTCATGGCAGCCAACTTGTCGCTCGCGATGGACGACACCGATAAGATCAAGATCCTGGTCGAGGATGCGATCGATATCTGCAAGCTGCAACTGCTGCCGCCCGATATCAACCAGTCCGATTACCGTTTCATGCCGGTCGGCGAACCGGGCAGGAAGGCGAGCCAGATCCGTTACGGCCTCGGCGCAGTGAAGGGCTCCGGGCAGAATGCGATCGAAGCGATCGTCGCGGCGCGCAAGGACGGGCCGTTCAAGGATCTGTTCGATTTCGTCAAGCGCGTGGACAAGAAGCAGATCAACCGCCGCACCATCGAATCGCTGATTCGTGCCGGCGCGATGGATTGCTTCGGCGTCGATCGCGGCGTGCTGATCGCGTCGGTGAACTTCGCGATGGAATGCGCGGAGCAGGCGGAAGCGTCGATCAACCAGGTCAGCCTGTTCGGCGGCCCCGACGACGGCATGGAAACGCCGCCCGAATACGTGAAGGCGGCGCCGTGGAGCGACAAGCAGAGGCTGACCGAAGAGAAGGTCGCACTCGGCTTCTATCTGTCCGGCCACCTGTTCAACTCGTATGCGGAAGAAGTGCGCAAGTTCATCAAGACCAAGCTCTCCAGCCTGGAGCCGTCGCGCGAACCGCGCCTGCTGGCCGGCATCATCAGCGCGGTGCGCACGCAGATGACACAGCGCGGCAAGATGGTGATCGTCACGCTCGACGACGGTACCGCGACGGTCGACGTGACCGTCTACAACGAGTTGTACGATCCGAACCGCAATCTGTTCAAGGAAGACGAATTCCTCGCGGTGCAGGGCAAGGTGTCGGAAGACCGTTTCTCCGGCGGCCTGCGCATTTCGGCGGAAAAGGTGATGGATATCGCGATGGCGCGTGTTGCATTCGGCAAGCAGTTTTCGTTCTCGATTGCGACGCAGATCGACGCGTCGCAGATCAAGACCATCCTGTCGCCGTATCGTTCGGAATCTGGCCTGCCGTTGATCGTCGACTACATGCGCGACGGTGTCGGCAGCTGCAAGATCCAATGGTCGGATGAATGGCGGATCGCGCCGGCGGATGGACTGAAGCAGATGCTGGCGGACAAGCTGGGCGTAAAAGGCGCGACCGTCGAGTATTGACAGGCAGCCGGCAGCGCGGGCTTATCTTTTCGACCGCGCGCGCAGATACCTGTAATACCAGCGTGCGCTATCGATTAGCTTGCCGCGTTTCAGCAGGAAGCGCGACAGCATCCGCATTTCCTTGGTGTTTCCCGGCTCCAGGTCGAGCGGAAAATCCGACCATGGCGACAGCGCGTGGTACTTGATGAACATCGTGCGCGAATCGTGTCCGCTCCAGTCGGCCCACGGTTTGACCGCGCCGGCGAAATGGATGAATCCGGCGTCATCTATCGGCCGCATTTCGGTAATGTTGTGGTCGAGGTCGTACACCAGGTCGTAGATGTAATTCCATTTCTTCGCGACGAATTTCGCCCGGCCATCGAGCACGATGTTCAACGCATCCTGGTCATTGAAGCGCAGCTTCTTGCCGTACTCGACCAGCGCCTTGACCGCGGCTTCGGTGATGTTGTTCGCGATCCAGTTTTCGACGTTCATGTACAGCACGCCGCCGTTGAAGTACTTGCCGTGCTTTAGCTCAAGTGCCGCGCAGCGTCTCCGGGTGGTTTCTTCCGCATCCGGCACAACGACTGCAATCTCGTCGCGGATGTTCATGTGAATCAGTTCGTCGATGCTGCCGGCGCACAGGATGTCGGCATCGAGATACAGCACCTTGTCGGTCACGCCGCGCAGCGCGTCCGGGATGATGAGGCGCGAAAAGATCGACAGCGAGTAGTAGGAGAACTTGATGAAATGGTTGAACTGCTCAAAGTCCTTTTCGTCGAGCAGATGCAATTCGATCCGCATGCCGAAGCTGCGTTCCAGCTCCTGCAGCCGGCGCCGATGATCGTCGGCCACTGAAAACGCAAACACGTGGAAGATGAATTGCGTGCCACGATTGTTGTCGACGATCGAGGCAATGGTCGCGCCCATCGCACGGAAATAATTGTTGTCGACGCAGAACGCGATGTGAAACGGCACGTTTGCAGTCGTTGTGGATGCGCCGGACACAGTGTTGCCAGAGGGAATATTCATCTATAGGCACTTCATGACTTGTTCTACGGAGATCGCGTCGACCCAATCCTGCCGGCGCGACGCGGTGATGACGGTGCTGTTGGCGCGATCGACCGGCATCCATTCCGGATTTTTCTGCCGCATCAGCGCGACCACGGGAACATGCACCGCATTTGCCAGATGCATCACCGCGGTTTCAACCGAAATGATCAGGTCGCAGCGGCTCAGCAGCGCCGGCAACTGGAAGAAATTTTCTTCCGCACTGAACAGCCGGGTGCGCTCCAGCGCATACGTGTCGAGGACTTTTTTTGCGTTCGCCAATTCCTGCGGCACCGCGTTCACGATGAAGCTGGCATCGCGCCAGGCATCCTGTTTTTTCATCGCGATGATCAGTTCCGCGACCCGCTCCAGCGGCCAGCAGCGCTTCTTCGTCTTGGCGAACGGATTGATGAACACCAGCTTGCCGCGCTCCTTGTCGAAATTCCATGCGGCCAGTTGCTCGTCTGCGTAAGCCATCCATTGCGCCGGAATGTCGACGAAAGGGAAACGCGCAGACGGCGGGATATCCAGATCGAACAACTGGCGGAACCAGTCGGCATAGACGTCGCTGATATGTCCCGGCTGCTGCGACAGTCCGGACGGGGAAATCGCCGCGTCGAGTTTGCGATAGGCGAAATAATGATGCGGCCGGAAAAATCCGGCGCGCTTGCGCATGCCGGCGACGAAACCTTCCGGCGCGATGGCCCGCGCAAGACCCGCATAGCGATGCGGGCGCAGTGTCGCCAGCGACACCACGATCGGATACGCTTCCTGCCGTGCTTCGCGTATCGATTCCTCGTACAGCGCCGGGCTGTAGGTGCGGGTGTAGACCTTGTCGAAGAAAGCACAGCTCTCGACCCAGTCATACAGCGAATATTTCTTCAGATGTTCCCATTGCGCGGCATCGCGCGTGCGGCGCACTTCATCCACCCATAGATGCACCTTGATATGCGGATGGGCTGCGGCGAACGCCTGGAAGCAGTTTTGCAGGTAGGTGAAGTCGCCCAACGCAAGGTGGGCGATGAACAGGATCTTGTCCGATTTCGCGAGCAGGTCTGCGGGAACGAGAGAATGTGCCATGTCTTGTGATGTTGGCGAAAGGTGGCGCCCGGTTCTCATGCGTTAGTGCCCGTCGCGCCCGGCGCGGCGGCGGCTTCCTGGGAAAACTGCAGATGATACAGATTGGCGTACACGCCGCGTTTCGCGAGCAGTTCGGCGTGCGTGCCGATTTCGACGACCTGGCCGTGCGCCAGCACCACGATGCGGTCGGCACGCTCGATCGTCGACAGCCGATGCGCAATCACCAGCGTGGTCCGTCCCTCCATCAGCCTGTCGAGCGCGGCCTGTACCGCGCGCTCTGATTCGGTATCGAGCGCGGACGTTGCCTCATCGAGGATCAGGATCGGCGCATCCTTGTAGATCGCGCGCGCGATCGCCAATCGTTGCCGCTGGCCGCCAGACAGGCGCGAGCCGTTGTCGCCGATGCGGGTTTCCAGCCCCTCGGGCAGGGCGGCAACCACGTCGTTCAGGTAAGCGGCGTCCACCGCATGCGCAATGCGCTTGCGGTCCGGCGCGGCATCGCCGTAGGCAACGTTCGCCGCCAGCGTGTCGTCGAACAGCACCACGCTCTGGCTCACCATCGCGATCTGTGTGCGCAGGCTTTGCAGCGAAATCTCTTCGATCGACTGGCCATCCAGCAAAATCCGGCCATCGCTGACCGAATAGAAGCCCGGCACCAGGTTAACCAGGGTCGATTTGCCGCCGCCCGACATGCCGACGAAAGCCACCGTTTCGCCCGGTTGCATAGTCAGGTTCACATGCTGCAATGCCGGCTGGCTTGCACCGGGATAGAAAAAACTGACATCGGCGAATTCGATCCGGCCATCGCTGCGGCCATGCAGCGTCTGACCGCCGATGCGTTCGG
This sequence comes from uncultured Noviherbaspirillum sp., assembly GCA_966211585.1. GTDB lineage: Bacteria > Pseudomonadota > Gammaproteobacteria > Burkholderiales > Burkholderiaceae_D > Noviherbaspirillum. The sequence continues at coordinate 4,870 of CBIHNU010000004.1, forward strand.
TCGGTTTGTCGATCAGGTTGAATACCGCTTCCGCCGCCGCCATGCCACGTTGCAGCGGGCCGTTCACCTCCGCCAGTTGCTTCAGCGGCGTCAGCAGCATCAGCATCGCAGTGATGAAGGAAACGAAACCGCCGACGGTGATCTGGCCATGGCTGGACTGGATCAGCGCCATCACGATCACCACCGCGACCGCGCACGCGGTCATCAACTGGGTGATCGGCACGGTGGCGGAAAATGTGCTGGTCATGCGCATCGTGTAGCGGCGCAGATTTTCCGAGCGCTCATCGAAGCGCTCGCGCTCGTATTGCTGGCCGCCGAAGATCTTGATGACCTGCTGCGCGCGCGTGGTTTCCTCGATCACCTGCGTCAGTTCCGCGTTCACGCCCAGCGCGTCCTGGTTCAGCTTCTTCAGTCGCTTGCCGGTGGCGCGCACGACGATCGCGATCAGCGGCAGCAGCACCAGCGTCACAATGGTGAGCACCCAGTTCAGGTACAGCAGCCAGGCCAGCAGGCCAAGCACGGTCAGCGAGGAGCGGACGATCGAGGTGAATACCTTGGTGATCATTTCGATGATCTGCTGCACTTCGAACATCATCGAATTGATGACCTTGCCGACCGTGTGCGTCGCATAAAAGCCGATCGGCAAATCCAGCATCCGTTCGAACATGCGGCGGCGCAACTCGTTCAGCACCCGGCTCGATACCCAGGTCATCATGTAGCTGCTGGTGAAGGTCGATGCGCCGCGTATCGCGAAAATTCCGATCACCGCCAGTGGCACCAGCCACAGCGAGAATGTCGGTTTGCCGGTAAAGCCCTTGTCCAGCAGGATCTTGAAAATATACGGTACGACGGGTTCGGTGGCAGCGGTCACGATCATGCCGAGGAATGCCACCAGAAGCCGCCTGGTGTAGAGTCGGTGGATCGCTGCAAGTCTTTGGATCTGGGATGGAATCATTGTCGTATTATCGCTTCCGTCATGCATGCGCCCGCGGAGCGTTCAGTCCTTCATGTTGGTGGCCGCGCAACGATGCCCAGAAGACGGCCAGCAGGAATGCAAACATCGTTACACCGTTATTGTGCGTAAGGAAAGCCTGGGTGAGCCCGAAGCCGAGGTAGCAGATCACGAGCAGCATGCCTGCGACCGCATAGGGCCGGGCTTTCGGTCCGGCCCGTTTCATTTCGCGCGCGAACAGCAGCAGGGGCGCCAGGTACAACAGCAGCACGCTGGCGAGCCCCGGCAAGCCACGCTTGACCAACGCATCCAGATACTCGTTATGCAGATGGGTGTGTTTACTGATGATCGGGCTGGCCTGGCCGGCTTCGATCAGTTGTTCCTTTTTGTTCATGTAGCCTTGCTTGCCCCAGCCCAGCCATGGGTGTTGCGGGAAAATCATGAACCCGATGCGCCACATTTCAAGCCGCGCGCCGGATGAGTTCTCCGCATCGCCGGCGTTGACATAGCCGGTCGTTTCAGCGAGTGCCTGTTGCAGGCGTTCCTTGACGCCGTTGTTGGGAATCGCGAAAAGCGCGACGATGGCGAACAGGACGATAATTGCCCGGCGCTTGCCGAGCGTATCGCCATACCATCGGTACAAGAAGAAAAGACAAAACGGCAGGCTGATCCAGCTGCCGCGGCTTCCGGTAAGAACCGATCCCAGTATTCCCAGTTCGGCACCGAGCAGCAGCAGGCCGGTCCAGAAAACCGCCCGATAGCGGGACTTGGCCCAACGCAGGCCGGCCAGGCAAAGCACGCCGAGCAGCAGGCTGATATTGCCGAATTGAATAGGGTTGGTGAAACCATCGGCACGGTTTATTCCCATGTCCAGATTTTGCCAGCCCGCAAAGACACCGGCGGCGATCGCGCCGACCGCCAGTCCGCCCCAGATCGCCGCGGGATTCGGCGGATACGCGAGCAGCAGCAGTAGCGCAGGGATGACCAGGACAAAGCGGGAAGGGATGTCGTATTCGCGGGCTATTTCATGATGTATCAGATTGGCCAATACGCAGATAACGAAGTACTGCGCAAGCACCACGATCAGCACCCGATCCGCCGTCTTCAGCTTGGGCTTGACGCGTTTCCATGGCAAGGCTGCGCTCCCCACTAGCAGCAGGACTGCGCCGAACGAGAATCCGCTCGGGATGACAAGAGCAATGGCGGAGAAGAGAAAGGCGGCGACCGAGGTATACAAATACATAAAAGTCCATGAAGCGTTTCTTGCCGCGAGCCGGAGGAGCGCAAGACGACGTACGAGCCAATCCAGGCCGGCCGTAACGGAGCCACATTGTAATCCAAAGAATTGCCTGCTCCGCGCCAGACGCGGGTTCATGCAGGCAAGGAATCGGACGGGGAAATGTACACATCGACAAGCCGGCGGCGCACGCACCTTCAATACTTGCCTGATAGGAGGGATTTTTCAGCAGCCCGAGCGGCCGATACCGTGGCGCATTCCGGTGATTTCATCCTGTCGGAAGCCGGCGCGTCGATGATGTCTCGGTCGCCCGGCGGCGATACAACGTGGGTCTAAGCCGCCCTGCGTTGCACACCGCCGTTTACGACATGCCGGCAAGGATTGCCGCCGATCGCGTAGGCGAGGTCGCCGGGACGGTCGATTTGCCACAGCGCGAAATCCGCCGCCTTGCCCACCGCAAAGCTGCCGACCTCATGCTGCATGCCGAGCGCCATGGCCGCATGAATCGTGGCTCCCGCCAGCGCTTCCCGCGGCGTCATCCGGAACAGAGTGCATGCCATGTTCATCGCCAGCAGCAGCGACGTCATCGGCGAGGTGCCGGGATTGCAGTCGGTGGCGATCGCGATCGGCACGCCGGCATCGCGCAAGGCCTGGATCGGCGGCAGCTTTGTCTCGCGCAGGAAGTAGAACGCGCCCGGCAGCAGCACCGCCACCGTGCCGGCTACCGCCATCGCAGCGATCCCTTGGGGCGACAGGTATTCCAGGTGATCCGCGGACAGGCCGCGATAGCGCGCGGTGAGCGCGGCGCCGCCCTGGTCGGACAGCTGTTCCGCGTGCAGTTTCACCGGCAGGCCGTGCCGTTGCGCGGCCTGGAACACGCGTTCGGTCTGTGCGGCGGAAAAGCCGATTTTTTCGCAGAAGGCATCGACCGCATCGACCAGGCCTTCGGCCGCCAATGCCGGCAGCATGCGTTCGCATACGTCGTCGACATAGCGCTCGGGTTCGCCGGCGAATTCCGGCGGCAGCGCATGCGCACCGAGGAAGGTGGTCTTCACGCGCACCGGTTGTTCGGCGCCGATGCGACGCGCCACGCGCAGCATCTTGCGTTCGCTTTCCAGGTCGAGCCCGTAGCCGGACTTGATTTCGAGCGTCGTCACGCCTTCGGCGAGCAACTGCCGCACCCGTGCCAGGCCGGCTTCGTACAGTGCCTGCTCCGATGCGGCACGGGTCGCACGTACCGTCGACATGATGCCGCCGCCGCGCCGCGCGATCTCTTCGTAGCTGGCGCCGTTCAGGCGTGCCTCGAACTCGTCGCTACGGTTGCCGGCATAGACGATATGGGTGTGGCAGTCGATCAGGCCGGGCGTGAGCCAGCAGCCGCCGCCGTCGTGTTCAACCGCGGCCCGATATCCGGCGGGCAGCGCGCTTCGCGTGCCGATCCAGGCGATGCGGCCGTTGCGGACCGCTATTGCGCCGTCGTGGATTTCGCCGTAGCCGTCGCCACTCGCCATGGTCGCCAGATGGACGTTGACCCAGAGGGCATCCCAGTTCAGCAGGTCTTCATGCGGCATCGCTGTTTCCTTTGCGGGCAAGATGGACAATAAAGAAGCGCGCCGGCGAGGTCGAGCACAGCGTTACTTCGTCGCCGTCATCGCCATCGACCAGGATCGCATGATCCGCTTCGCAGTCGATGTCGCCGCCGCGGCATTGCAGGCGCAGGCTTCCTTGCGCGCAATAGACGAACATCAGGTCCGCCTGGCGCGCGTAACGCCGGGTGCCGGACAGATGCAATACCTGCAGCGAATGCCGCCACGACGCGCGCCGCGTCATCACATTGAAATCAATGACTGGTCCGGCCGACAAGGCGGCGTCGATTGCCCGCTCACCCGGGAAGGCGAACGGTGCGCCGTCCGCTTCCAGCAGAACTGGTTGCCCACCCTGCGGCTGCAGCAGCAGGGCACCACCGTTCAGCACCGCGAGCGAGCGGTCGATGCCGGGAAACGCGGAAAACGGGCCGGCCGTTTCCACCCGTGCGCTGCTGATGCGCCAGTCGAAATCGTCGAGCGCCGCGCCGGCCGGCGCGATCGCGATTTGCGTGGTGCTGCCGCCGCCGTTTTTCCACGGCATGCGCAGGTAATCGGCGGGGCTGAACAGGCGCATCGCTCAGGCGCTCGCGCGTTCCGCCACCCGCGCGACCAGCCGCGCGGCGACGCGCGCGGTGCGCTGGTCGATGTCGCGGCCCGGATTGAGTTCGGCGATGTCGGCCAGGCGCAACTTGCCGCTGCCGGCGATCAGGTCGATCACCGGTTCGATCACTTCCAGTCCGACGCCGCGCGCCGCCGGCGCACTGACGCCCGGCGCCACGCCGGCCGGCAGCACGTCGAGGCAGATCGTGAGGTAGAGATGATCGACTTCGGCGAGGAGGCTGGCAACTGTGTCCCGCACCTGATCGAGCCGGCCGGCATGCATGTCCTCATCGAGCAGCCAGCGCACGCCGAGCGCCTGCGCGCGGTCGAACAGCGCCTGCGTATTGCCGAATTCGCTGATGCCGAGGCAGCAGTAGTGGAACGGCCAGCCGCGTGCTGCGCAATCTTCCGCGATCTGCCGGAACGGCGTGCCGGAACTGGCGCGGTCGGCCATGCGCAGGTCGAAATGCGCATCGAGGTTGACGATGCCGATGCGCGGCGTTTTTTCCTGCGTTGCCAGGTGGCGGGCGAGGCCGCCGAACGAGCCGAACGCGATTTCATGGCCGCCGCCCATGGCGATCGGCAGCAGGCCGCGCTGGAGCAGGGTGGCGATTGCGGTCGACAATTCCTGTTGCGCGGTTTCGAGATTGTCGTCGATGCAGATGACATCGCCGGCGTCGGCGATGGCCGTGCAGCGGCGCACCGGCATGTTGCCGAGCATGCCGCGTATCGCCGCCGGGCCGTCCCTGGCGCCGGTGCGGCCGTGGTTGCGGGCGACGCCGGCGTCGCAGGCGAAGCCGATCAGCGCGATGCCGGCGTTGTTCGAGGCCTGGTCGAGCGGGCGCACGATCTGGTGCCAGCGCTGGCCGCGTTCGCCTTCGGTGGCGTCGATGCGGCCTTGCCAGTTGGTCATGTCGGGGGATTGGCGCATATCCTCTTCCTCTGCTTGTCATTCCCGCGTGGGCGGGAATCCGATGTCTTTCTTCGTTGAACCGAACCTCTTTCGTTTCTGCTGCTATGCCTGATACAGCTCTGCAAACAGTTCTTTGCAAGTTGCACTCAATTGGCCTTGCAACACCATCTGTTTCGCCGCTTCGATATCTGGCGCAAACAAGCGGTCCTTCTCGTAGAACCCAACCCGTTCCCGCAGGCGCTGATGTACTTGCGTCAGCAGCGGCGACGTCGCGAGCGGACGATGGAAGTCGATGCCTTGCGCGGCGGCGAGTGCTTCGATGCCGAGGATGACGGCGGTGTTGTGCGCCATTTCATGCAGGCGGCGGCCGGCGAAGGTGGCCATGCTGACGTGGTCTTCCTGGTTCGCGGAAGTCGGCAGGCTGTCGACGCTGGCCGGGTGCGCGAGCGACTTGTTTTCGGACGCGAGCGCGGCGGCGGTGACGTGCGCGATCATGAAGCCGGAATTGAGTCCCGACGATGCGACCAGGAACGGCGGCAGGCCGGACAGTGTGGCGTCGATCAGCAACGCGATACGGCGTTCGGACAGCGCGCCGATTTCGGCGATCGCAAGCGCCAGCGTGTCGGCGGCGAAGGCGACCGGCTCGGCGTGGAAGTTGCCGCCGGAAATAACGTCGCCCTGTTCCGCGTACACCAACGGATTGTCGGTCACCGCATTGGCTTCGATCAGCAGCGTGCGCGCGGCATTGCCGATCAGGTCGGCGCAGGCGCCCATCACTTGCGGCTGGCAGCGCAGGCTGTACGGGTCTTGCACGCGCTCGTCGTTTTCCAGGTGCGAGCGGCGGATTTCGCTGCCGGCAAGCAGTTGCCGGTAGATGTTTGCCGCCGCGATCTGGCCCGGCTGGCCGCGTACCGCGTGCACGCGCGGATCGAACGGCGCATCGCTGCCCTTGGCGGCGTCGACCGACAGCGCGCCGGCGACAGTCGCGGCTTCCAGCAGGCGTTCGGCCAGGAACAGGCCGTTGAGCGCGAGCGCGGTCGATACCTGCGTGCCGTTGATCAGCGCCAGGCCTTCCTTGGCCGCCAGCGTGACCGGCGCGATGCCAGCCTGTGCGAGTGCTTCTTTCGCCGGCACGATGCTGCCGGCGACACGCGCGTCGCCTTCGCCCATCAGCGCCAGCGTCATGTGCGCCAGCGGCGCGAGGTCGCCGGATGCGCCGACCGAACCCTTGCCCGGGATGCACGGCATGATGCCGGCGTTGTAAGCCGCAATCATGGTATCGATCACCGATGCGCGGATGCCGGAATAGCCGCGCGCGAGGCTGCCGATCTTCATCGCCAGGATCAGGCGCACCACTTCGTCGGCGAGCAGTTCGCCGCTGCCGACCGAATGCGACAGGATCAGGTTGCGCTGCAACTGTTCCAGCTGGTCGTTCGGGATGTGGGTCTTGGCGAGCTTGCCGAAGCCGGTGTTGATGCCGTAGGCGGGGGCACCGCGTTCGACGATTTTGTGGATGGCGGCGGCGGCGCTGTTGACGGCCTGGTAGGCGGACGGGGCCAGTTCAAGGCGTGCCTCGTTGTGCCAGATGGCGCGCAGATGGGACAGCGTGAGCTGGCCGGGCTGGATGGTGAGTTTGGTGGTCATGGTATTCGTGCCTTCATGTTTTGTTTGGCGCTGTAGGGTGCGCTCTGCGCACCACGGTCGTCTCAAGACTTCCAGTATCGGTAGGGCGCGCTCTGCGCATCATGGCCATCGAAAGGCGCCCGGTGCGCAAAGCGCACCCTACGTCCTGTGTGCTTCTACTTCACCATCGGCAGTTTCAACCCGTTCCGCTTCGCGCAATCCGCCGCCGCTTCATATCCGGCATCCGCATGCCGCATCACGCCGGAGCCGCAGTCGTTGACCAGCACGCGTGCCAGGCGTTTCGATGCCGCTTCGGTGCCGTCGGCGACGATCACCATGCCGGCGTGCTGCGAATAGCCCATGCCGACGCCGCCGCCGTGGTGCAGCGACACCCAGGTCGCGCCGCCGGCGGTGTTGAGCAAGGCGTTGAGCAGCGGCCAGTCGGAGACGGCGTCGGTGCCGTCCTTCATGCTTTCCGTTTCGCGGTTCGGGCTGGCCACCGAGCCGGTGTCGAGATGGTCGCGGCCGATCACGATCGGCGCTTTCAATTCGCCATTCTTCACCATTTCGTTGAAGGCGAGGCCGGCGATGTGGCGCTCGCCCAGGCCCAGCCAACAGATGCGCGCCGGCAAGCCCTGGAACGCGATACGGTCGCGCGCCATGTCCAGCCAGTGATGTACATGCTTGTTGTTCGGGAACAGTTCCTTGATCTTCGCATCGGTCTTGTAGATATCTTCCGGATCGCCGGACAGCGCCGCCCAGCGGAACGGGCCCTTGCCTTCGCAGAACAGCGGGCGGATATACGCGGGCACGAAGCCGGGGAAGTCGAACGCATTGCGCACGCCTTGATCGAATGCGACCTGGCGGATGTTGTTGCCGTAATCGACAGTCGGAATGCCCATTGCGTGGAAATCCAGCATCGCCTGTACGTGCACCGCACACGATTGCGCGGCGTCGGCGGTGAGGCGTGCGTGCTGGCCGTGATCCTGCTGCGCAGCCTTCCATTGCGCGACCGTCCAGCCGGTCGGCAGGTAGCCGTTGATCAGGTCGTGCGCCGAGGTCTGGTCGGTGACGAGGTCCGGCTTGATGCCGCCGGCTTTGGCGCGCTGGACCAGTTGCGGCAGGATGTCGGCGGCATTGCCGAGCAGGCCGATCGATACCGCTTCCTTGCGCTCGGTGTGGTACTTGACCAGCGCGAGCGCGTCGTCCAGGTCCTTTGCCTGCTTGTCGAGATAGCGGGTGCGCAAGCGGAAGTCGATGCTGCTCTGCTGGCATTCGATGTTCAGCGATACCGCGCCGGCCAGCGTCGCCGCCAGCGGCTGCGCGCCGCCCATGCCGCCGAGGCCGGCGGTCACGATCCAGCGGCCGGCCCAGTCGCCGTGGTAGTGCTGGCGGCCGGCTTCGACGAAGGTTTCATAGGTGCCTTGCACGATACCCTGGCTGCCGATGTAGATCCAGCTACCGGCCGTCATCTGGCCGTACATGAACAGGCCCTTGCGGTCGAGTTCGTTGAAGTGTTCCCAGTTGCCCCATTTCGGCACCAGGTTGGAATTGGCGATCAGCACGCGCGGCGCGTCGACATGCGTCTGGAACACGCCGACCGGCTTGCCGGATTGCACCAGCAGCGTTTCATCGTCGTTCAGCTCGCGCAGCGTCTGCAGGATCTTGTCGAAGCATTCCCAGTTGCGCGCGGCGCGGCCGATGCCGCCGTACACCACCAGATGCTTCGGGTTTTCCGCGACTTCCGGATCGAGGTTGTTCTGGATCATGCGATAGGCGGCTTCGGTCAGCCAGCTCTTGCAGGTCTTTTCGCTGCCGCGCGGCGCGCGGATTTCGCGGCTCGCGTCCCAGCGCGGATCGTCGGAAAGTTGCACATTGTCGGTAACGGTATTCATGATTTTTCCTTCCGGTTGTTTAATGCAGGCCGAGATAGGCCGCAGTGAGTTCGGGATCGTTGCGGGCGTCGTCGGCCTTGCCTTGCCAGACGGTGCGGCCCGATTCGAGCACGCACACTTCCTGCGCCACCGACAGCACGCGCTCCGTGTTTTGTTCCACCAGCAAAATCGTCATGCCATCCGCCTGCAATTGCTTCAGCGCCGAATAGCAGAGGTCAATCACCTTCGGCATCAGGCCGAGCGACAGTTCGTCGATCATGATCAGCTTCGGCCGCGTCATCAGCGCGCGGCCGATCGCGAGCATCTGCTGCTCGCCGCCGGACAGGTTGCCGGCGAGTGAAGTCAGCCGCTCCGCAAGGCGCGGGAACAGCGCCAGCACATGATCGCGATCATTTGCGAAACGGCTGGCCGGCTGCACCAGCCCGCCCACGCGCAGGTTGTCTTCGACGCTCAGGTCCTTGAACAGGCGCCGCCCTTCCGGCGAGATCGCGATGCCGCGCCTGACTCGTTCATGCGGCGGCAGCTTGCCGATATCCTCACCTTCGAACAGGATCGTCCCGCCATGCAGCGCCACATGGCCGGCGATGCACATCAGCGTCGATGATTTTCCCGCGCCGTTGGCGCCGAGCAGGCCGGTGATGGTGCCCGGCCGCAGCGTCAGCGACAGGCCGCCGACCGCATGGAAAGCGCCGTAGCCGCAGGCCAGGTTTTTCAGTTCAAGCATGGGCGCCTCCCGCGACGGTTGCCTGCGTATGTTGCGCCGCCAGCGCGTCGCCGCCGAGATAGGCGGCGCGCACCGCGGCATCGTTCATCACTGCGCGCGGATCGCCGCTGGCGATGTTGCGGCCGTTGTCGAGCACCACCAGGCGCTGGCAGATGCGCATCACTTCGCCGAGGTTGTGTTCGATCAGCACGATGGTGACGCCCTGTCGGTTGATGTCGGCAATGGTAGTGGCCAGCGCATGCGCTTCCTTCGAATTGAGTCCGGCCAGCGGTTCGTCGAGCAGCAGCAGCTTCGGCTGCAACGCGAGCGCGCGCGCCACTTCGAGGCGCTTCTGGACGCCGAGCGGCTGGATGCCGGGCATCTGGTCGGCGTAAGCGTCGATGCCGACTCGCTTGAGAAATTCGCGACCGAGCGCGGCTTCCCGCTGCTGCGACACATGCATCAGCGCCTTCAGCGGCGAGCGCGTGAACTGCGCACCGGCGGCGAGCGCGACATTGTCGAGCACCGAGATTTCGCGGAACGGCTTGACCAGCTGCTGCGACAGCGCCAGGCCTTTGCGGATGCGCTTGTGGGTCGGCAGGCCATTCAGGTTTTCACCGGCCAGCTCGACCTTGCCCTCGGTGACGCGTACCACGCCGGTAATCGAGCGCAGCATGGTGGTCTTGCCGGCGCCGTTGGGGCCGATCAGGCCGAGCAGTTCGCCGGGATAGACGTCGAAGGACACATTGTCGATCGCGATCAGCCCGCCGAAGCGCACCGTGACGCCATCGACTTTCAGCAGCGGACGGTTCATGCGCGTCCTCCTTTCGCCGCGCGGAGCGCCCGCGTCACCATGCCGGCCATGCCGCCGGGCGAGAAGCGCATCATCAGGAACAGCAGGCCGCCGTAGACCAGCAGCTTGTAATTGCCGATGAACTGGAACCATTCCGGCAGTGCGCTCAGCACCGCCGCACCGACGACGACGCCGGTGACCGAGCCGATACCGCCGATCACCACCATCGACAGCACGGTCACCGATTCGATGAAGCCGAAACTGTCCGGGCCGATGAATTTCAGATGCTGCGCATACAATCCGCCGGCCAGCCCGGCCAGCGCGGTGCCGATCGCAAACGCCGCCAGCTTGTAGCGCGGCACGTCGATGCCGAGCACGCGCATCGTGTCTTCGTCTTCCGCCACGCCATTGAACACGCGGCCCATCCATGAGCGGCGGATGTAGATGCACAGCAGCGCGGTGACGACGCACAGTGCCAGCGACAGCAGCATGAAGCCGGTCTTCGACAGGCCGGAATCGGGAATCGCCGACACGCCCATTTCGCCGCCCAGCCAGTCCTGCTGGCGCACGATGCCGACGAACAGGAAACCGACGCCCATGGTGGTGATCGCGAGGAAGTCGGCGCGCACGCGCAGGCTCGCCAGGCCGACGACCATGCCGATGCAGCCGGCCAGCAGCATCGCCAGCGGCAGCGTCGCGAGAAACGGCATGCCGGCCTTGCACAGCAACGCGGACAGATAGGCGCCGATGCCGAGGAACGCCGCATGGCCGAGGCTGATCTGGCCGCAGAAACCGGTGATCAGGTTGAGCGACAAGGCGAACAGCACGCTGATGCACATCGACGTCAATAGAGAAATTTCGTATTCCATCTGAGCCCTCTTCAGCGACGCGTAAACAGTCCTTGCGGACGGAACATCAACACGACAATCAGGAACGCGAACGCAATCGCGTTGCGGTCGAGGAATTGGCCGAGATAGATGGTGCCGAACGATTCAACCACGCCCAGCACCAGCGCCGCCAGCAGCGTGCCGCGCACCGAACCCATGCCGCCCAGCACGATGATCGCCAGGCCCTTGTATGAGGGCACGCTGCCCATCGTCGGTTCCACCAGATTGTTCAGCAGCGCGACCCAGACGCCGGCGAAACCGGCAAGTGCCGAGCCGACGAAAAAGTTGAGGTCGCGCACCCTGTTCAGCCGGATGCCGAACGACTGCGCCATCTGCGGATCGGACACGGTGGCCTGGCAGGCGATGCCGACGCGGGTGCGGTTTTGCAGATAGCCGAGCGCGGCGATGATCGCAGCCGTGCCGGCCATCACCATCAGCTCCGCCTGCTTGAATTGCAGGCCGCCGAACAGCACGACCTGCTGCTGCAGCGGCGGCGCCGCGTACGACAGCCCGGACGGGCCGAACACGATGCGAAAGATTTCCTCGAAAGCGATGTACAGGCCGATCGACGCGATCAGCGCGACGAAGGGCGGCTGCTTCAGCATCGGTTCATAGCACAGCCGATACATGGCGATGCCGGTCAATCCGGACGACAGCATCGCGACCAGAAAGGCGAGCGTCAGGCTGCCGGTTGCATTGGTGACCAGCACGCCGAGATAGCCGCCGAGGGTGAACAACGCGGCATGCGCGACGTGCAATATGCGCAACAGCCCATATACCAGCGTCAGCCCCAGCGCAACCAGCGCATAGATGCTGCCCTGTACCAGGCCTTGTGCGATCAGCTCCAGGAAGAGCATGTCGGCTCCTTGATTTGTTGCGGTAAGACGGCGGTGAGACTAGCCAGGCAAAGTAAATTTCGAGTTCCCTCCCCCTTGCAGGGGGAGGGCCAGGGTGGGGGTAGAGTGTCTGCGCCGGCGATAACGCCGGTTCGGGCTCTCTACCCCCATCCCAACCGTCCCACGTCTGGCCTCGCAGGGCCAGACGATTCGGCCGGCGCAACGCATGCGTTGCGAAACCCCGGCTTCATCCCCCTGCAGGGGAAGGAACCGTTCAGCGAATAACTTCAGCGCATCACTTCGCCGGCTTCGACGGCGGCGACAGCAGCGGGCCGGAAATGACCGAGTAGTGATGGAAAGCCTTGTCCTTCACGATCTGTACGCGCACGTCTTTCTTCACTTCATGCAGGTCGTTGAATGCCAGCTTGCCGATCGGCGTATCGAAGGTGCCGGCGGCCAGCGCGTTCTTCAGCGCTTCTCCGCCCTTGCCGCCGGTTTTCTTCAGGCCTTCGAGCAGCACATTGGTCGCGGTGTAGGCGGAAGCGGCCACCATGTCGGCATTGACGCCGACCGCCTTGCGGAAGTCGGCAAGGAAAGTCCTGGTGGCGGCGGAATCGGAATCGCGATCGAGCGAGGTCGTTACCAGCGTGCCTTCGGCAGCGGCGCCGGCAATTTCGATGAATTTGTCCGAGTCATAGCCTTCCTGGCCGATGATCGGTGCGGAAACACCGGCAGAGCGCAACTGGCTGACCAGCGGGCCGGCGGTGAAGTAATAGCCGGACGCGTAGATGATGTCCGGATTGTCGGACTTCACCTTGGATACCAGCGCGCCGAACTGGCGGTCCTGCATGCCGTATTCATATTCATTGATCACCTGCAGGCCGAACTTGGCGGCGCCTTCCTTGAAGCCGGTAGCCAGTGCCTGGCCGAAGTCGTTCTTTAGCGTGATCATCACCACTTTTTTCTTGCCGAGGTTCTGCACCAGCATCGCGCCGGCGCGGCCCTGCACTTCGCCCATCGCGGCGGTGCGGAACATGTAGTCGCCGGTCAGCGTAATGTCCGGATGGATCGCATAGGCGACTACGTAAGGCACTTTGGCTTGCTGGAAAATGCCGGCGGCGGCACGGGTGGAACCGGAATAGGAACCAGACACCGCGCCGACCACCTTGTCTTTCTCGATCAGCTTGGTTGCAACCGGCACGGCTTCCTTCGGCGATGCCTGGTCGTCGTAGATCACCAGCTCGACTTTCTGGCCGGCGACGCCGCCCTTGGCATTGGCTTCGGCGACGGCAAGCTTCGCGCCTTCCAGCGCAGATTTGCCGTCGGCGGCAGCGAAGCCGGTCAGCGGCACGTTGAAACCGATCTTGATATCGGCAAATGCCGGCGCTGCCAGCGCCGTAAACGCCAATGCGGCAAGTAAGTGCTTGCGTTGAATCTGAACCATGGGCTTGTCTCCTCGGGGTGCTGAAAATCCGGTGCCCGTCATTTGATCTCCGGCGGGCGTCCGGGCGGGTAATCGATGTGCGACCGTGAACCGGATGCCGGTTCAGGCCGTCGAAAACATCATAAGTTGTATAGACAACTTAGGCAAGAAAAATCTTAGTTGACAATACAAGTCAATCGCCTAGAATCGACGCGACATGCTTGAGAAGCCAAAGGAGAAGGGTTTGCGAGAGGATTTGAAAGAGGGCGGGCAGGCAGACCGGATACCGGCGTTTTTGCACATCAAGAATTATTTGCTGGGCGAAATCCAGGCCGGACAATGGAAGGAAGGCGACACCATCCCGTCCGAGCAGGCGCTGGCAAAGCAGTTCGGCGTCTCGCGCATGACGGTCAACCGCGCGGTGCGCGAATTGACCGACGAGCAGATCCTCAGCCGCATCCAGGGCTCCGGCACCTATGTCGCGCAGCAGAAATACCAGGCGACGCTGGTCGAGATCAAGAGCATTTCGGAGGAAGTCCATGCGCGCGGCCACCGGCACCGCAGCGAACTGCACCTGCTGGAGCGCAGCAAGGCGTCCGAGCACATGGCGTTGCCGTTCGAAATGAAGGTCGGGCATCCGCTGTTCCATTCGGTGATCGTGCATTTCGAAAACAGCATTCCGATCCAGGTCGAAGACCGGTGGGTCAATCCGGACGTTGCGCCCGACTACATGCAGCAGGACTTCTCGACGATCACGCCGAACGAGTATCTGATGGCGGCCGCGCCGCTGCAGGGCGTCAACTACAGCATCGAAGCGCTGGGCGCGCCGCGCGATATTGCGGAAATGCTGCAGATGCAGCCGAAGGAGCCGTGCCTGGTGCTCAAGCGCAGGACGCTGTCGAAAGGGCTGGTCGCATCGGTGGTGACGATGTGGCATCCGGGCAGCCGCTACCAGTTCGCAGGAAGTTTTTAATTCCTCGAGTGCCGCAGCCGGACAGACGCCTACTTCCTGAAAATCATCGGACTAATCGCCTTCGCGGCGACCGATACCAGGTCCCCTTCGCGCAGGCCGGCGACTTCATCGTCGGAAGCCAGCACCTCGATGATGTCCTGGCCGATCAGCAGCGACACCACATGCACCACCTCTTCGCGCCGCAGCGCCAGCACCTGCGCATGCAACTGCAGCCTGCCGGCCGGCGTCCGCTGCAGGAACAGTTCGGCCGGCGTTCCCGATTGCACGATGCTGCCGGCTTCGATGCGTAATACGCGCTGCGCCAGCTTGAACACCTCGCCGATGTCGTGGCTCACCAGCAGGGCGGTGAAACCGATGCGCCGATGCAGTCGCAGCAGGTCGTCCTGCATCCGGCTGCGCAGTTCGGCGTCGAGCGCCGACAGCGGTTCGTCGAGCAGCAACAGCGCCGGCTTGCGCGCCAGCGCCCGCGCCAGCGCGACGCGCTGCTGCTGGCCACCCGACAAGGTCCGCGGCAACCGGTGCTGCAGGCTGTCGAGTCCGGTCAGTGCCAGCAATTCGTCGACCCAGCTGGTATCGCCTGCCGGCGCCGCATAGCCGACGTTGTCCCGCACGCTCAGGTTCGGAAACAGCGCGTAGTCCTGGAACACGAAGCCGATCGAACGCCGTTGCGGCGGCAGGTTGATGCGCTTGCCGGCATCGAACCAGCATTCGCCGTTGACCACGATGCGGCCATGATCAGGCCGGGTGAGGCCGGCAAGCATGCGCAGCGCCGTCGTCTTGCCGGCGCCCGACGGGCCGAACAGCGCAACGAAGCCGTTGTCGTCCAGTGTCGTGTCCAATTGCAGCCGCAGCGGTCCGTGCGCAGTATGCAGCGTCTTGTCGAGGTCAATGGCGATCATGCGTTGCGCCATTTCCTGTTGGTCAGGTACACGATCAGCAGGATCGCGAACGACAGCACGAACAGCACCAGCGCATGGAAATTGGCGGCGGCGTAATTCAGGTTTTCGACTTCATCGTAGATCGCGATCGACGCGACCCGTGTCACGCCAGGGATATTCCCGCCTATCATCAGGATCACACCGAACTCGCCGATCGTATGCGCGAAGCTGAGCACCGTACCGGACAATAGCGCCGGCTTGATGTTCGGCAGCAGCACGCGAAACAGCGTGACCCGATCTGGCTTGCCGAGCGTGCGCGACGCCTCGATCAGCGAGGCCGGCAGATTCTGGAAACCGGCCTGCACCGGCTGCACCATGAACGGCAGGCTGAACAGCACCGAGCCGACCACCAGCCCGGCAAAGCTGAACACCAGTTTCAGATGCAGCCATTGCTCCAGCCACTGGCCGAACGCATGCTGCGGGCTGAACGCCAGCAACAGGTAAAAGCCAAGCACCGAAGGCGGCAGCACCAGCGGCATGCTGACCAGCGTCTCGATCACTGGCTTGAAACGGGTGCGGGTATGCGCGATCCAGTACGCGAGCGGCACGCCGATCGCGAGCAGGATTACCGTCGTGACGCCCGCCAGCCGGAACGTGAGCAGCAGCGGCTGCCAGTCGATATTCATTCGGGGTTCTCCGGCATCAGCGACATTTCGTTGGTCTTCACCAATGCCTCGACCGGATCGCCGACTGCGAGCGCCAGCGCATCGGACGAGCGGGTAGTGATGATCGAGCCGATCGCATGGCAGCCGAATGCCAGTGTCACGCGCGTCAGCAAAGTGCCGCGTTCGATCGATGTGACGACGGCGGCGATCCGGTTGCGCATGCTGATCGATCCGGAAAGGTTTTTTGCCAGCGAGACTTCGGTTTCCTTGAACAGCAAGGTGACCGGCATGCCAAGCGGCCAGGCAGCGGCTTCTGCGCCATTGCCAATCAGCATCGCGGTAAAGCGCTGCTGACCGACTTCCGCTTCCACCAGCGCGATGCTGCCATGCACGTCGACCGCGCTGATCCTGCCGGGCAGGCGGTTCATGGCAGCAGGTATCCGTAGCGTTGAAAAATCGCGCGCGCCGTTTCCGAAAACAGAAAATCGTGGAACTGCCGCGCCAGTGCCGGATGCATTTGCCGGCCATGCTTCAGGATCACCGCGCCTTGCGCGATCGGCCGATACGCATCCTTCGGCAGGTCGATCCATTTGCCTTTGCCGCGCATTTGCGGCGATAGCACTACCGATTTCGCGGTGAAGCCGGCGTCGGCCGCCATCGAGTAAATGTATTGGTTGGTCTGCGCGATGCTTTCGCCGAACACCAGCTTCGGCCGCAGCGTTGCGTCCAGTTTCAGGTGCGCGAGCGCGTTCATGGTTTCGGCACCGTACGGCGCGGTCTTCGGATTGGCCACCGCGATTTTTCCGACCGCCGGGCTGGTCAGCACGCGCTGCCATTGATCGAGATCGAGATCCCGCATGGTCCAGAGAACCAGCGCGCCATACGCGTACACCCTGGGCGCATCGGCCGCAAAACCGGCGGCGTGCAATTTTTCCGGATAGAGCATGTCGGCCGACAGGAACACATCGAACGGCGCGCCATTCATGATCTGCGCGGCGAATTTGCCCGACGAGTTGTACACCGGCTGCACGTCGTTGCCGGTTTCCTGTTTGAATGCCGCGCGCAGGTCGTCGAATGCATATTGCACATTGGCGGCGACTGCCACGGTCAGCGACTCGGCCGAGGCGGGCAGTGCGAGCGCCAGCAGCAAGCCGGCGAACAGAAGGAAACGCTTCATTGTCGATTTTTCAGGAAAAGGCGATCAGGCGGAAATGCCGGAGATCACAAGCAATGCACGGGCCGCCACGTATACCCCGCCGATTTTGCCTGGGTTGTCCCGGTTTTCCTGTCGATGCGGCGACTGCAGCTCATATGTTTTCCATGATAAACGAGTTCGCGTTCCCTGTTGCCGATGGCCTTTCGCCTTGCATTTCCTGAAATGGAGTATAAACTCTCCGTATTCGGAGATAAATTCATGAGCCTTGCCTACGTCTACCCTCGCAGCCGCTTCGAGCCGGCGGTCCTGATCGACCTGAACGAGAAATCCGAGCGCGAGCGCCTTTCCAAGTCCGCGCTCAAGGGTTTCTTCAAACTGGCCGCGGCCTGGAAGCTGCGCGACGAAGATGCGCGCGAGCTGCTGGGCGGTCTGTCCAGCAGCGCGTTCTACGAGTGGAAAAAGAATCCGGACCGGGTGCTGGAAGTGGATCGCATCACCCGCATTTCCTATCTGGTCGGCATATACAAGGCCTTGCACATTCTCTATGGCGACAAGCTGGCCGACGAATGGGTGAGTCTGCCCAACAAGAACACGGTGTTCATGGGCCGCACGCCGCTGTCCTACATGCAGGCCGGCGGCCTGCTGGCGATGCAGACCGTACGCAAGCTGCTCGACGCGCGGCGCGGAGGGCTGTGAGCTTGCCGACGCCCGCACTTGCATCGCTGCGCCAGTTCGACACCTGCCGCCTGATTCCTTCCCGCTTCGCCGACAAGGAAGACTCGGTGCTCGGCGCCATCGCCGAAGACGATGCGCATCTGGCCGACCTGTTCGACCTCGACAACGCGACCAATGCGCGCCTGCTGGGTGAACATGGCCGCCTGCCCGGCATCGGTGTCGACGAGCTGGTGTTCGGCGTACCCAATTTCCGCATCATCAATGCCGCGTTCACCTACGCGCGCCCCGAAGGCAGCCGCTTCAACGACGGCGAGCGCGGCGCCTGGTACTGCGCATTTGATATCGAGACGGCGCTGGCGGAAATCATTTTCCACAAGACCGTCGAATACCAGGAGATAGCTCGCTTCGACGACAGCGTCAGCTACCAGAACCTGCTGGCGGATTTCAACGGCGAGTTTCATGATTTGCGTGGCGATGCGCAATTTGCGAAATGCCTCGACCCGGCCAGCTATATCCCGTCGCAGAAACTGGCTGCACGCTTGCTGGACGAAGGCTCGATGGGCATCGTCTACCCCAGCGTGCGGCGCCGGGGCGGCACCAATCTGGCCTGCTTCAGGCCTGCGCTGGTAGGCAATGCGCGGCGTGGCGCGGCCTATGCGCTGACGTGGTCGGGCAGCCCGACGCCATCAGTCGCGCTGCTGCCGGGGAATTCGCGGTAGAACGCGAGCCGGCTACATCAGGATGACGCCGTATTGTGTCGGTCCAGTGCTTTTCGCGTGTCCTGACATGTCAGTCCAACGGCGTCTCGCCTTGCAATGCTGCGATCAGCGGACACGAGACATTGCCTTTGCGGGTGCGGCAGGCGAGTACGCGTTGCGCCAGCACCGCTTCCATGCGCGTAAGCGTATCCAGCTTCGCGCGGATGTCGGCGAGCTTGTGCTCGGCCAGGCGCCGAGCCTCGCCGCAATGCAAGCCATCATCGAGCAATAGCAGCTCGGCGATCTCGTCGAGGGAGAAGCCGAGCCGCTGCGCCGATTTCACGAAGCGCACGCGTGCGAGGTCGGCCGAGCCATAACGGCGGATGCCGCCGTAAGGCTTGTCCGGCTCCGGCAGCAATCCCCTGCGCTGATAGAAGCGGATGGTTTCGACATTCACGCCGGCTGCCTTGGCCAGGGCGCCAATGGTCAGGGTTTCGGACTGCGCCATGCTTGACTCCGTACACAGGTACGGACCTAAGCTTAACGGTCCGAATCGGAAAATGAAAGGGCAGGGATATGGGGAATTGCATGGCGCGCAGAGTGGAATCATGCGATTGATTGCACGCATCGCCGACAAGTCGGGCGCATTGGGCAGCATCGTGTCGGCCATGAGCTGCCCGGCGTGTTTCCCGGCGCTGGCCAGCATCGGATCGGCGGTCGGTCTGGGATTTCTGAGCGAGTACGAGGGGTTGTTCATTACCAGGCTGCTGCCGCTGTTTGCCGGCCTCGCCTTGCTGGCCAATGCCTTGGGCTGGCTGAGCCATCGGCAATGGCACCGCAGCGTGCTCGGCATGATTGGGCCGGCAATCGTATTGGCGGCGATGGTTTTCTTTCTCGGTAATTGGTGGACGGCGAATCTGCTGTATGCCGGCCTGGCGTTCATGATCGGTGCGGCAATCTGGGATCTGGTGTCGCCGGCGCATCGGCGCTGCGGACCGGGCGGTTGCGCGGTGCCGCACATGCGCACGGGCGATCCGGCAAACGTCATCGTCACCGAATCGGTATTGATCTGCCCGCACTGCGGTCATGCATCACAGGAGACGATGCCGGCAGATAGCTGCCGTTTCTTCCATGAATGCGCAAACTGCAAGGCGGTGCTGCGACCCAAGCCGGGAGACTGCTGCGTGTTCTGCTCCTACGGTTCGGTGCCGTGTCCGCCGGTCCAGGCGCAACAATGGTCTTGCTGCGCGGACCACTAGTGCAAGACCTCACGGTGCTTTGCGCTGGACACATCAATCCATGCGCCAGCCATGGCTGATGTTGACCGATTGTCCGGTGAGCGCTTTCGACGGGAAAGTCGCCAGAAACACCGCCAGTTCCGCGATATCCTCGACGCTGGTGAATTCCTGATCGACGGTGTGCTGCAGCATCACTTTCTTGACCACGTCTTCCTCGCTCATGTGCAACTCTTTCGCCTGCTGCGGAATCTGTTTTTCCACCAGCGGCGTCTTGACGTAGCTCGGGCAGATCACGTTGGCGCGTATGTCGTGTTGCGCGCCTTCCTCGGCCAGCGTTTGCGCGAGGCCGAGCAACGCATGCTTGGCCGACACATAGGGCGCCTTCAGCGGCGAGGCTTCCTTCGAATGCACCGAACCCATATAGATCACGCTGCCGCCCTTGCCGCTTTCGATCATGTGGCGCAGGCAGGCTTTGGTCGTCAGAAAGGCACCGTCCAGATGGATCGCGACGACCTTGCGCCAATCCGCATACGCCAGGTCTTTCAGCGCCGCGATATGCTGGATGCCGGCATTACTGATCAGAACGTCGACACCGCCATAGCGGCGCACCGTTTCCTCGACGCCGTCGTTGACCTGCTTTTCGTCGGTGACGTTCATCGCCACGGCGAACGCCTCGCCGCCGTCCTGCTTGACTTCCTCGGCGGCGGCCGTCGCCTCACCCAGGTTCAGGTCGGCGATGCACACCTTTGCGCCTTCGCGCGCGAAGCGCACCGCGATCGCCTTGCCGATGCCGCTGGCGGCACCGGTAACGATGGCCACCTTGTTTTGCATGCGCATGATTCTTCTCCTGTTGTCGATGGTTGGCGCTCAGCGCGTGCGCCCCTTGGATAGGTCATGTCTCTCGGCTTTTTTCTTTCATCGCGCCATCTTGGACGCGAGCAAGGTTTTCAGGCGTTCACTCGTATCGGTGATGCATCGCGGTGCGAGAAGAGCACTGTTCTTCCCACCCGTTTGGAGAACAGAGATGTGATGAGGTTCCGATAATATTTTTCGGTGCATGCGTAAGAAAACACGGCGTGACTGCAGCAGCGGCGAAACCTTGGAACGTGTGCGTCGGACATTCGCAGCCCTGGGCCTTGCGCGGCTCAACCAGCAGCCCAACCAGCAGCCCAACCAGCAATTCGGCCAGGCAGCGAAGGCGTTTTCCGCGAATCGCGAAACCTATTCGTCGATGCGAACACGCAGGTCGTGCACGTTTCTTCGATCCTCAAGTTCTATACCGAGGACTTCCCGCGCAAGGCGCCGACGCTGAGCTCCTGCTTAACCGGTATGCCGCAACACCCGCAGCGGCTGCTCGTACACGACCACGCCGACGTCCGGCGGCACCGGCACCAGCCACGCAGCTTCTTCGATCACTTGCGCCGCATCCCGATAGCCCTGGTCCCAGCGTTCCTGTATTGCCGTCGCCGAAAAATCGGCATCGCGCGTCGCCGTTTCCCATGGCTTGCCGGCATAACGCAGATGCACGATTTCCATCGTTGTGCGGCATCCGAGCGCGGCTAGTTCCCTCAGGCGCGGATCGTCGCGCTTGTCCTTCGGCAGCGCCTTGTAGAGCGCGCCGATCGCGCGCCGCAGGTTGTGCTTTTCCTGATAGTCGCGGATGCCATGCTCCGAGCGGTTGGCATAGGCGATGTCCTTGTGCCGCGCATACACCTCGGCCAGCGATGTCGGTTCCGAGCCGTTCGGATCGAACAAGTCGATCATGAAGCACAGCGTATTCACGCGCGGCACATCGTCGAGCACGACTTCGAGCGGCGTGTTGGAGACGATGCCGCCGTCCCAGTACAGCTCGCCGTCAACTTGCACCGGCGGAAATCCCGGCGGCAATGCACCGCTTGCCATGACCTGTTCCGGGCCGATACGCTGGAACAAGCTGTCGAAATAGCGCGTGCGGCCGGTCTTCACATGGACCGTCCCAAGGCTGAGCCGGATGTAATGTTGATTGATGCAATCGAAGTCGACCAGCCGCAGCAGCGTCTCGTGCAGCGGCGACGTGTCGTAATAGCTCGTGTGCTTCGGCGTGGCGGACACGAAGGGCAGGGAGGGGTTCGGGAAGCGCGGCGTGAACATGCCGGGCTGCCCGCACAGCATCGTCGCGGTGACGCCGGCGGCGTCGAAGGCGCGGCGCCACTCCTGCGGCAGCGCCGCTACGTCGACGGTGTCGGCACGCGCCACGGTTTGCCAGAATTCGCGCAAACGGGGAAGGCGATGCTCGAACACGTTGCCGGCGATGAGCGCAGCATTGACCGCGCCGATCGAGGTGCCGGCGACCCAATCGGGCGCGAACCCCTTTTCATGCAGCGCCTGGTAGACGCCGGCCTGGTAGGCGCCGAGCGCGCCACCGCCTTGCAGCACGAGGGCGATGCGTTCGATATGCGGGCCTTTCGGAAACAATGTGGCGTCGTTCATCGCGCGCTCTTTCGCATTCAGGCTTCGCCGCGCGCCGTATCGATCGACATGCCGTAACCGGGCCTCAAACCATGCAGTTCCCATTGCGTCCGTGCCCGGCCGGCGCGCTCCTCGGTATCGAAATTGCCATTGTCGAGCGTGGGCACGGACAGCGGTGGGACAGGTTGACGAGGAATGAGACGGAACATGATGGTCCTCCTCGAATGCCTGGCGGCGGGTGTCAGCGTTCGACGTGAACGCCGTGCCAGAACGCGACATGGTTCGCGATCTGTCTGGCGGCATCCCGCGGTTCGCGGTAGATCCATGCGGCATCGCGGTTGACTTGCCCGTCGACCGCGACATGATAGTAATGCGCGGCGCCCTTCCAATGACAGTGGGTAACCGTATCGCTGTCTTGCAGATACTCCTGATGCACCGCGCTCATCGGGAAGTACACGTTGCCTTCCACGATCTCGACCGCATCGTCTTCCGCTTCCGCGATGACCGCTCCTTGCCAGATAGCTTTGGGCATTCTTCCTCCTTGAAAACAAGAAATGCGTGTGCTGACAGACGAACTTGAAATTACCTCAATTAGACGAACGGCGCGTCCTCTCCTTACAGCGATCGCCGTCATATTGGCGGGCGGAGACAAGGTTCGTGACAATTCGCAATGCGGCGGCACTTGAGCGCTTTATGACAAGACCAGGTGCACCGAACCGGGACCGGTGCGTGCCTTTCGCGGCACCGCCCTTACACTGACAATCGAACAGCTCTAACTCTGAAGACAAAAAACGAACTCGCCTTTGCTGCATTCAATGATATGATGCGCAACTCAGTTGCATTTTGATACGCTGCTTTCTCCGCATGCAGTTCTCCATCGGCACATCCAGTTACCGGCGATATGCCAAAGGCCGCTTTTCCCGCGCGGCACTTTGGCTGGCGATGCTCGTCATTTCGCTGCAACTGATCGCGATGGCGTTCCACAAGCATGATCTGGCGGAACAGGATCATGATTGCGTAGGCTGCTACCTCTCCGCACATGTCCCGACCGACCTTCCCATGGTGCCGGCCGAGATCATCATCAGCCTGGCCGTCATTGCCTACCGCATTGCACTGCAGCCGATCTATTCGTTCATCGCAGTACAAAGCAGCTATCTCCTTCCGCTTCCGCAGGCGCCGCCGCGTCTCTCTTCTTCCGTCTGAATCCTGTTCCATCGATTTGCCGGCCGCATGATGCTGCCGCTCGTCGGTGCTATTCGTTATTTACCGGAGTTTGAGAATGAAGATCCGCTTGCTGGCGATCAGCGCGGCCATGGCGCTCGTCTATGGCTTTGCCGTTTCGCCCGTACTTGCCGCTGCGCCCAAGGAAATCGACGGCGTGGTAAACGATGCACTCGGCCGTCCGCTGGCCGGTGCCCACATCAACCTGAAGGCGCCGGACGGCCACGTCGTCGGCACGGCACAAAGCGATACCCAAGGCCATTTCACGTTTACCAATGTCGCTCCCGGCACCTATGCGCTGCTGGTCGACAAGGATGCGTTCCAGCCGGGAACCAGCATCGTGACGGTATCGCCCACCGCTGGTGTGACCGCCAACGTCACGCTCGCGAGCACGCAGGCACTGGAGGTCCATGTGGCCGCGCAGCGACTGGATCGGGCGCGCAACGGCATTTCGGTGGAGACCGGCAGCAGCGTGTACCGGATCGACCAGCGCGATATCGCCGCGTTGCCGCAGGGAGAAGACACGCCGGTCAACCAGGTCCTGTTGCGCGCGCCGGGCGTCGCCCAGGATTCGTTCGGCCAATTCCACGTGCGCGGCGATCACGCAGACTTGCAATACCGCCTGAACGGCATCGTGCTGCCGGAGAGCATTTCCGGTTTCGGGCAGACACTCGATACCCGCTTCATCGATAGCGTCAATCTGCTCACCGGTGCGTTGCCGGCGCAGTATGGCTATCGCACCGCCGGCGTGGTCGATATCCACACGAAGACCGGCGAATTGCAGCCGGGCGGCAATATCGGCATCCAGCTCGGCAGCCACAACAGCCGTGAACTCAGTGCCGACGTCAGCGGCAGCAAGGACAAGTTCAGCTACTATCTGACCGGCTCCGTGCTGGAAAACAATCTCGGCATCGAGAATCCGACCAATGCCTCCAGCGCCACGCACGACCACACGTCACAACACAAGGAATTCGGCTATTTTTCCTATTTGCTGAGTCCGACATCCCGTCTCAGCCTCATCGTCGGCAATGCCGACAGCCGCTTCCAGATTCCGGCCATCGGCGGCCAGACGCCGGGCTTTTCGCTCGCCGGCGTCAGCGATTATCCGTCCAGCAAGGTGGACGAGCGGCAGCATGAAACCAACCGCTATGCGATCGTCGCGTTCCAGGGCACGGCGGGCGACGACATCGATTATCAGGTCGCCGCATTCAGCCGCTATACCAAGGTCTTGTTCGAGCCCGATCCGGTCGGCGA
The DNA here is from genome assembly GCA_966211585.1 of uncultured Noviherbaspirillum sp. Classification (GTDB taxonomy): domain Bacteria; phylum Pseudomonadota; class Gammaproteobacteria; order Burkholderiales; family Burkholderiaceae_D; genus Noviherbaspirillum. The sequence goes on from CBIHNU010000004.1 coordinate 29,524, forward strand.
CCTGCTCTACACCGGGGTTGCGTCACGCGTGCTGCGCACCGGCCTGGCCAACGGCGTGCAGGCGGATGCCAGTTACCGGCTGAACGCCAGTCATACGCTGCGCACCGGGTTGTTCTATACGCATGAGAGCCTCGACAACAGCAACAATTCGCTGACCTTCCCGGCCGCCCCTGACGGCAGCCAGGCCTCGACGCAGCCGATCTCGGTAGCCGACGCCAACCGGAAGGGCACCGACCTCGGCGGCGTTTACCTGCAGGACGAATGGAAACTGAACGACAAGCTGACGATCAACTACGGCGCCCGCGCCGACTGGGTCAACGCCTATGTGACCGACAACCAGCTGAGTCCGCGTCTCGGTGTGGTGTACAAGCTCACGCCGCAAACGACCTTGCATGCCGGCTATGCGAAATACTTCACGCCGCCGCCCAGCGAACTGGTCGCGCAGAAAACCATTGCCAGCTTCCAGGGCACGACCAATGCGCCGCCAACCAGCCAGAATGATCCGGTCAAGGCCGAGAGCGCGGATTACTTCGACGCCGGCATCAGCCAGCAGATCGGCAGCAACCTGACTCTGGGGCTGGATGGCTATTACAAGAAGGTCGACAATCTGCTGGACGAAGGCCAATTCGGATCGGCCTTGCTGTTTACGCCGTTCAACTACCGCCAAGGCAAGATCTACGGCCTGGAGCTGACCGCCAACTATCGCAAGGACAATTTCGCCGCCTATGCCAGCATCGCCCGCAGCACCGCGATGGGCAAGGGCATCGTGTCGAGCCAGTACAACTTCGGGCAGGACGAACTCGACTACATCGCGAACCACTGGGTGCATCTCGACCACGATCAACAGATCACTGCTTCCGTCGGCACATCCTACCTGTGGCGCAGTACCACTTACAGCGCCGATGCAATTTTCGGCAGCGGTCTGCGCAGCGGCTTCGCCAACACCGATCATCTGCCTGCCTACAGCGAAGTCAACGTGGCGGCGGCGCATACCTTCAAGGATACGCCGCTGGGCAAGCTGATCGGCCGCGTCAGCGTCGTCAACCTGTTCGACAAAATCTACGAGATCCGGGATGGCTCCGGCATCGGTGTCGGCGCACCGCAGTACGGACAGCGCCGCGCGTTTTACCTGAGCGCTTCGAAATCGTTCTAGCAACCGTGGAGCAGCGCTTCGTGAGCGAAGCGCTGTCTTCCCAAACAAGGAATCAACATGCAAGACCTACATGAAACCTGGATCGCGCTGAAACTCGGCGGCGTCATGATGCTGCCGCTATCGGTGCTGGCCGTGCTGGCGCTGGCGATCATGCTGGAGAAAGCGATCCTCTACTGGCGCTACGCGCGCCTGTCCGCCGATCTGCTCGAACTGGTCGAGACCTATGGCTTTGCCTGGGATGCGCTGGAACAGAAGCTGACAGCCTTGAAGCAGCAGCACTACTTCCGGCGCTTCTTTACGATCGTCCTCGAACATCGTTACCGGCCCGCGTGGTGGACCGAGTCGCGGGCGGCAGATGAAGCGCAGCGCATCGAGACCTCGCTGTCGCGCCGGCTGTGGATGCTGGAAACCATCGTCACCGCCGCGCCGCTGCTGGGATTGATGGGCACGATCGCCGGGATGATGCATTCGTTCCAGCTCATCGGCGGCAACGGACTGGTCAATCCGACCGGCGTCACCGGCGGCGTGGCGCAAGCGTTGATCGCGACCGCACTCGGCCTGCTGATCGCGTTGATTTCGCTGTTCGGGTTCAACTACTTTTCCCGCTTGCAGGCGCAAACGCTGGACGAGATGGAACGACTGGGCACGCGCCTGATCGACCACATCCGCCTGGACCAGCAGGAGCAGGGCCATGAAACGGCGTAAATCCCGGCAGCCGCGGCGCGGCCGCATCGAGATCATCCCGATGATCGACGTGATGTTTTTCCTGCTGGCGACCTTCATGCTGGCATCGCTCTCGATGCAGCATCTGAATTCGCTGCCGGTAACTCTGCCGCAAGGCGAAGCGCAGCAATTGCAGGCGGACACCCAGGTGACGCTCTCGGTCACCAGCGACAGCAAGGTCTTCGTCAATCGCACGCCAGTGACGCTGGACAGCCTTGCCGCGACGCTCAAACCGCTGATCCGCGATCCGCAGCAAAACGTGATCGTGTCCGCCGATACGGCGGCGCCGCAAGGGATGGTGGTACAGGCGATGCTGCAGGCACGTGCTGCCGGCGTCCAGCATTTTCTGATCGCGGTCAAGCATGGCTAGCGTCGCCAATATCGAATCGCACGCGGAACCGCACCGGTTCGGCATGGCGCTGGCTGCGGGCGTGCTGCTGTGGCTGGCGATCCTGTTCGTCTTCAGCCGGCTGCTGTCGCCGCCGGCCGCGGATTCCGTGCAAGCGCCGCCCATCGACGCAAAAATCATCGAACTGCCGGCGCCCAAACCGACGCCGCAGCCGAGCGTGCCGCAGCCGCGCCGCATCGAGCGGCCACCGCCGAAGCCGGTCGTCAAGCCGCATGCGAAGGAAGCGGTCGCAGCACGTCCTGAACCGGTCCCCGTGCCGCCGGCACCGCAGGTAGCGCCGCCTGCCGACAAGACGGCAGCACAACCGGCCGCCAAGGCCGATGCGATGCCGAAGGCACCGGCGCAGCCATCGAACGCCGATGCCTCGCCGGGTACCGCCCAGATGGGAGCGAAAGCGATCTACCAGCCGGCGCCGAAAATTCCGGACGATCTGCGTGACGAAGCCGTCAGCCTGGTTGCGCTCGCGCGTTTCCATATCAGACCGGATGGCAGTGCGGATGTCGAATTGCTCAAGGCAACCTCCAGTCCGCGGATCAACCAGTTGATCCTGAACACGCTCAGGACCTGGAAATTTTTCCCGGCACTGGAGCAAGGCAAGCCGATCCCGTCGGTTCAGGACATCAGGATTCATATCGATGTCAGTTGATGCATGTTTGGAGGAAGCGAGATGAAAAGATTGTTGATGCTGTGTTCCGCTGTCGTGCTGCTGGCGATGACAGGGCCCGCGATGGCGGCGCCCGCCATCCGTATCGTCGCCGCCGAAAACTTCTATGGCGACGTGGCGCGGCAACTCGGCGGCGCGGACGTGGAAGTCGCCAGCATTCTCACCAATCCGAGCCAGGATCCGCACCTGTTCGAGGCCAGTCCTTCGGTCGCGCGCGCGATCTCGACTGCACACATCGTCATCTACAACGGCATCGGCTACGATCCCTGGATCGAAAAGCTGACGGCTGCCGCGCGCGGGACCGGCCGCCAGACCATCGTCGTGGCCGATCTGGTGGGAAAGAAAGCCGGCGACAACCCGCACATCTGGTACGACCCGAACACCATGTCCGCATTGGCGAAAGCGCTGGCGACGGCGCTGATCGCCGCTGATCCCGGCCACAAGGCGGACTATGAACGGCGCCTGGCCCACTTCCGGCAATCGCTGCAACCGATACAGGCCAGGATCGCCGCGCTGCGCCAACGGCTTGCCGGCGTGCCGGTCACCGCGACGGAACCGGTGTTCGGCCACCTGTTCGACGCGCTGGGCGTGACCGTCAGGAACCAGTCGTTCCAGCGCGCGGTGATGAACGGCACCGAGCCCGGCGCTTCCGAAGTGGCCGCCTTCGAACGCGACCTCGCCGCGCGGCGGGTCCGGTTGCTGGTCTACAACCGCCAGGCATCGAGCCCGATGGCCGAACGCATGCTGAAACTTGCCGAGGCGTCGCATGTGCCCGTCGTCGGCGCGACCGAGACCGAACCGCCGGGGAAAAGCTACCAGGCCTGGATGCTGGACGAACTCGACGCGGTCGACCGCGCGATTCCGGAGTAACGACGCATGGAAGCAATCAAATTTGATCACGTGTGTCTGACGCAAGGCGGACGTATCGTCCTGGACGATGTCAGCCTGCGTATCGGGCAACGCGAGTTCATCGGCGTGCTGGGGCCGAACGGCGCCGGCAAGACGACACTGATGCGGGCGATACTCGGACTGCTGCCGCCGGAACGCGGCATGGTGCAGGTTCTCGGCCGATCCGCCGCCAGGGGCAATCCGGCCATCGGCTATCTGCCGCAGGTGCGCGAGTCGTTCGGCGGCGCAAGGCTGCGCGGCCGGGATTTTGTCGCCAGCGCGGTGCACGGCCATCGCCTCGGTCTGCCTGTTCTCGGCAAGGCCGGCCGGCGCGAGGTCGAACGCGTGCTCGACCTGGTCGGCGCACGCGATCTGGCGTGCCGGCCGCTCGCCGAAATCTCCGGCGGCGAACGGCAGCGGCTGCTGCTGGCGCAGGCACTGGTCGGCGCGCCGCGTCTGCTGCTTCTGGATGAGCCGCTGATCAGCCTGGATCCGCGCCATCAGCGCGAGGTGGTCGAGCTGGTCAAATCGCTCCAGGTCGAGCTCGGCATCGCCGTGCTGTTCAGCGCCCATGAACTCAATCCGCTGCTCGACGCGCTCGACCGTGTGCTTTACCTGGGGAACGCCCGCGCAGCCCTTGGGTCGGTCGACGAAGTGATCACCGCTCCCGTGCTGTCCCGTCTTTACCGTGCCGATATCGACGTGGTGCATGTCGGGAACCGGATCTTCGTCATGGCCGGCGGTTGCGACATGGAAGCCTGCGTTCATCTGCATGATGCCCCGCAAGCGCAGTACGACGACATCGACAAAGTGAGGGCAGGCGATGCTTGATTACGATTTCATGCGGCATGCATTCGCAGCGGCAGCCCTGGCCGCGATCGTTTCCGGCACCGTCGGTTACTTTCTTGTGCTGCGGGGGCAGGCATTCGCCGCCCATGCGCTGGCCCATGTCGGGTTCACCGGCGCCACCGGCGCGGCCTTGCTCGGCATGGCGCCGCTCTGGGGCCAGGTGTTGATGACGGTGGCCGCCGGCATCGGCATGGGAATGGGCGGCGAACGGCTGGCAAAGCGCGACGTGACGGTCGGCATCGTGCTGGCGTTTTCGCTCGGCCTGGGATTGCTGTTCCTGCATTTTTTCACGTCATACGCAACGCAGGTGACGGCGCTGCTGTTCGGCAATGTGCTGGCAGTCGATGCCGACACCATCCGTATACTGCTGCTGTCCGGAGCGATCAGCCTGGCGGCGCTCGCCATCATTTCCCGTCCGTTGCTGTTTGCCAGCCTGCAGCCGGAGCTGGCGGAAGCGAAAGGCGTTTCGCTGCGGCTTTATTCGGTGCTGTTTCTGGCCATCGTCGCACTGGCGACCGCGCAATGCGCGCAAATCGTCGGCGTGCTGCTGGTGTTTGCGCTGATGGTCGGTCCGGCCGCGGCCGCCCGGGAAATGACCAGTGGCGTAGCGGCAGGCGTGTTGCTCTCGGCAGTTCTGGCGCTGCTGGAAGCCTGGCTCGGCATCGCGCTGGCGTTTTACACCGACTGGCCCAGCAGCTTCTGGATTGCCAGCTTGAGTGCCGCGATTTATCTGGCAGCGGTTCTCGTTCGTCGCTTTACGGCGTTCATAGGTGGGGCCCGGTGATGACGACGTCATCCGGGCGAAAATCGTGCTGGAGACAGCAATTTCATGAAAGGGAAAAAGAAGATGACACGACGATTCATTTACGGCCTGGTCTTGGCAGCATCGCTGGCGAGTGCCGAGGCTTTTGCGCATGAGCCCGGCGCGCATGTGCATGGTGTCGCCCTATTGCAGGTCGCGATGGATGGCAGCACCGTCCAACTGGATCTGGGCTCGCCGCTGGATAATCTGCTGGGCTTCGAACATGCGCCGCGTACTGCAAAGGAAAAACAGGCGGTGCAGGTGATGGCGGACACGCTGCGCCATCCGGAAAAGCTCTTCATCCCGACGCCGGCGGCGCAATGCACGCCGGGCGCCGTGCAACTGGACGCGCCCGTGCTGAACCTGGGCAAGGCGGAGAACAACGCCAGCGAGGAAGACGGCGACCATGCCGACCTCGAAGCCGCGATCACCTTCAATTGCCGCGTGCCCTCGGCGCTGAAAGGCTTCGAGGTCAGATTGTTCGACCCTTTCCCCCGGATCCGTCGATTGAATGCGCAAGTGGTGAGCCCGCGCGGCCAGTCGGCTGCAAGGCTGACGACGAATCAGCGCCTTCTTTCGTGGTGATGCGCGATGTCAGATCATTCCATCATTGTGCTTGAAGCCCTGTCGTTCAGTTGGCCGGCGACCCAGGCACCTTGTCTCGATATCACCCGCTTTGCCGTTGATGCGGGCGAACGGGTCTTCCTCCACGGTCCGAGCGGCAGCGGCAAGAGCACCTTGCTGGCGTTGCTGGGCGGGGTGCTGACGCCGCAGCGCGGCAGCATACGGCTACTGGACACCGACCTGACCGCGCTGTCGGCCAGCGCGCGCGACCGCTTCCGGGTCGATCACATCGGCTTCATTTTTCAGCAATTCAATCTGATTCCCTATCTGTCGGTACTCGACAATGTCTTGCTGCCTTGCCGTTTCTCGGCAAGACGAAGAATGCGCGCTACCGCGTCGGGCTCGACCGCCCAGGAACAAGCCGGCCGCCTGCTCGATCATCTCGGCCTCGGTCCGGAATTGCAGCATCGGCCGGTCACGACGTTGAGCGTCGGCCAGCAACAGCGCGTCGCCGCCGCCCGGGCATTGATCGGGAGCCCGGAAATCGTCATCGCCGATGAGCCGACTTCGTCGCTGGATGCGGCACGCCAGCACGGTTTCCTGGATTTGCTGTTGCGTGAATGCGCGGCCGCGCAATCGACCCTGCTGTTCGTCAGTCACGACCACCGGCTGGCGGCGCATTTCACGCGCGAGGTCGCGCTGCTCGATTTGAATCGTGTCGCCGTCGAGGAGGAAGCCTGATGATGCATCTGTTTGCGATTGCGCTGAAGAGCGCGTGGAACCGCCGCCTGACCCTGGGCTTGACGCTGATCGCGATCGCGCTTTCGGTGAGTATGCTGGTCGGCGTCCAACGCATTCGGCACGATGCGCGCGAAGGATTCGCGCAATCGGTGTCCGGCACCGACCTCGTCGTCGGTGCGCGGACCAGCCCGGTGCAGTTGATGCTGTATTCGATCTTCCGGATCGGCGAAGCGACCAACAATATCCGCTGGCGCAGCTTTCAGGCGATCGCCGCGCAACCGGCGGTCGCCTGGGCCATTCCCTTGTCGCTGGGCGATTCGCACCATGGGTTTCCGGTGCTTGCCACCTCGTCCGCCTATTTCGCGCATTTCCGCTACGGGGCCTCGCGCCCGCTGCAGTTCACCAGCGGCAGGCCCTTCGAACAACTGTTCGATGTGGTGCTGGGCGCGGAAGTCGCGCGGCATCTCGGTTATCGGCTCGGCGATAAAATCACGCTGAGCCACGGCACCGGCGATAGCGGCCTGACCGAACATGCGGACAAGCCTTTCACGGTGGTCGGCATCCTGGCGCGTACCGGCACGCCGGTCGATCGCACCGCACATATCAGCCTGGAAGCGATGGAAGCTATTCATCTCGACTGGCAAGGCGGGGCGCCGCTTCCCGGCTTGTCGATTTCTGCCGAGCAGGTGCGCAAGTTCGATCTCACGCCGAAACAGATCACCGCCGTGCTGGTGGGCCTGAAGAACCGTGCTGGCGTCTTCAAGATGCAGCGCTTCATCAACGAATCGACCGACGAGCCGCTGCTGGCGGTGCTGCCGGGTGTCGCGCTCGATCAATTGTGGCAGGTGGTCGGCGTCGTCGAGCAGACGCTGCTGGCGGTATCGGCAATGGTGGTGCTGGTCGGCCTGAGCGGCCTGGTCGCCGTGATCCTGGCTGGCCTGGTCGAACGGCGGCGCGAGCTCGCGATCCTGCGCTCGGTCGGCGCACGGCCGCGCGACGTGTTCCTGATGCTGATGCTGGAAAGCCTGGCGATTACCGTGCTGGGCGCCTTGCTGGGCGTGGCGCTGCTGGACCTTGCGACGGTGCTCGCCGCGCCGCTGGCGCAGGCCCGTTACGGCCTCGCGCTGCAATCGACCTTGCTGGCGGCGGATGAACTGCCGTTGCTGGGCGCCGTGATCGCCACCGGCCTGCTGGTGAGCCTGGTGCCTGGCTATCGTGCCTACCGGCTGTCGCTCGCCGATGGCCTGACACCGAGACTATAGGAGTTGCCATGGGATGGAGACCGATTTTGCTGGTGCTTGTGGTGTGTGGCCTTGCGTTCGGGATAGGCAAGGGGATTCGCATGGCATTTCTGTCACCAGCGAGCGGCAAGAGCGCAGCTCTTGCCGCACAGGGGACGGCTTCGAGCAACGATGCCGGTTATCGTGTCGGCGACCGTTTGAAACCCGCAGCGCCGAAGCCGAGCGGGACGCTGGCCATGCCGGCGCCTTACGAGGACGTGGAGTGGTTCGCCCTGGTACCCAAAGGATGGGACCCGGCGAAGGAGTTCAACACCAACATGGGCAAGTGGAAGGACTCGGACCCGCGCGCAATGGAGGCGCTGCAAAAACTGCGCGAAGCCTGGGACAACGCGCCGACCGAGCCCTCCATGGATGGGGCGCGCATTCGCATTCCCGGCTTTGCCGTACCTTTGGAAAGTGAGCATGGGCAGGTCACTGAGTTTCTGCTGGTCCCTTATTTCGGCGCATGTATTCACACCCCGCCGCCGCCGGCCAACCAGATCATCCATGCATTTGCCGACAAGCCGTTGAAGGACTTGCGGACGATGGATACCGTATGGGTGAGCGGCGTGCTGAAAGTGGCCCGCTCGCGAACGGCGGATAACACGATGGGGCTGGTGGGAAGCGTCGGTTACCAAATGAAGGCGGAAATCGTCACGCCCTACAAAGCGCAATGACCGGAAGCGTGCAAGCCGTCATTCCGCATCCCTCACCCAGGACCCTCTCCCAAAGGGGGAGGGTAAGAAATTGCCGGTGATTTTTCGTACAAGGCAATGCAAAACAAATGGAAGCTTTCTACATCAGGATGATGTCGTACTGTTCCTGGTGAAACAGCGTTTCCACCTGCAGTGAAATCGGCTTGCCGATGAAATCGCCGAGCATCGCCAGGTGCTGCGACTCTTCTTCGAGGAACATGTCGATCACCATCTGCGACGCGAGAATGCGGAACTCCTTCGGGTTGAACTGCTTCGCTTCGCGCAGCAGTTCGCGCAGGATTTCATAGCAGACGGTGCGCGCGGTCTTTACCTGGCCCTTGCCGCCGCAGGCCGGGCAGATCTCGCACAGGATATGCGCCAGCGATTCGCGCGTGCGTTTGCGCGTCATCTCGACCAGGCCGAGCGCGGAGAAGCCGGAAACCGAAACCTTGGTGCGGTCGCGCGCCAGCGCCTTGTTCAGTTCGCTCAGCACCGCGTTGCGGTGCTCGGCGTTTTCCATGTCGATGAAATCGAGAATGATGATGCCGCCCAGGTTGCGCAGCCGCAGCTGGCGCGCGATTGCATGCGCCGCTTCCAGGTTTGTCTTGAAGATGGTGTCGTCGAAATTGCGGCCGCTCACGTAGCTGCCGGTATTGACGTCGATCGTGGTCATCGCCTCGGTCTGGTCGACGATCAGGTAGCCGCCCGATTTCAGGTCGACGCGCCGCCCGAGCGCGCGCTGGATTTCCTCTTCCACACCGTACAGGTCGAACAGCGGCCGCTCGCCGGTGTAATGCACCAGCTTGGCCAGTACCGACGGCGTGTAGGTGGTGCCGAACTGCTGCAGCATCTGGAAGTTTTCGCGCGAATCGATCTGGATGGTCGAGGTATCGTCGTTGACGAAGTCGCGCAACACGCGCTGCGCCAGGCTCAGGTCCTGGTACAGCAGCGCCGGCGCCGGCTTGCTTTTGGCCTGCTGCGTGATCGCGGCCCAGGTCTTGCGCAGATAGTCGATGTCCATCTGCAGGTCCGCATCGGATGCCTCTTCGGCCATGGTGCGGATGATGAAGCCGCCTTTTTCGTCCGGCGGCAGCAGGCGTTGTACCTTGCTGCGCAGGGCTTCGCGTTCGACCTCGTTCTCGATCCGCTGCGAAATGCCGATGTGCCCGTCCTGCGGCAGGTAGACCAGCATCCGGCCGGCGATCGAGATCTGCGTCGACAGGCGTGCACCCTTGGTGCCGATCGGGTCCTTGATCACCTGCACCATGACCGCCTGGCCGTCGTACAGCAGCTTTTCGATCGGCGTCGCCGGCGCATTGGAATTATCGTGCGGCCGCGCTTCCCAGATATCGGCCACGTGCAGGAACGCGGCGCGTTCCAGCCCGATGTCGATGAACGCGGACTGCATGCCCGGCAGCACGCGCACCACCTTGCCGAGGCAGACATTGCCGGCCATGCCGCGCGACAGCGTGCGCTCGATGTGGAGTTCCTGGACTGCGCCTTGCAGAATCAGTGCGACGCGGGTTTCCTGCGGCGTGATGTTGATGAGGATGTCTTCGCTCATGGACCTGTAAGTACCGGGATGCCGGCCTGTTGTAGTAGTTGCGCGGTTTCATGCAGCGGCAGGCCCATGATGCCGGTATAGCTGCCGGTGATGCTGGCGATGAATACCGCCGCCAGTCCCTGCACCGCGTAGCCGCCGGCTTTGTCGTAGGGCTCCGGTGTCGCGCAATACGCGCGGATCATGTCGTCGCTCAGCGTGGCGAAAGTGACGTGCGAGGTTTGCGTGATCTGCCAGGTGTTTTCATCATGGTGCAGCGCGACGCTGGTCAGCACTTGATGACTGCGGCCGGACAGCGCTTTCAGCATGTCGGTCGCTTCGGCCGGATCGGCCGGCTTGCCGAGAATGCGTCCGTCGATCACCACGGTGGTATCGGCGGCCAGCACCGGTCGCTGCGGCAAGCGGCGCCACAACATGGTCCGGGATGCGAATTCCGCCTTCTCGCAGGTGACGCGCACCACGTAATCCTCGGCCTTTTCGTCGGGTAGGACCTCTTCGCTGACTTCGGGGCCGCGCGGGGACTGATCGCGCAACAGCAGCAATTCGAATTCGACGCCGATCTGGCGCAGCAGCTCGCGTCGGCGCGGGCTCTTCGAGGCGAGATAAATCTTGGTGTCTGCCGGTTTCATGATGGAAGTCTATACCCGATGGTAAGGGTGATTCTGCGTGATCGACCAAGCGCGATAAAGCTGTTCCGCCAGCAATACCCGCACCATCCCGTGCGGCAGCGTCAGGCTGGAAATCCGGATCAGCATGTCGGCCGATGCCTTGAAGCCCGCATCGAGTCCGTCCGCGCCGCCGATCACGAATGTAACATCGCGCCCGTCCTGCTGCCACTGCGTCAGCAGTTGCGACAGCTGCAGTGTTGTCAGGTCCTTGCCGCGTTCATCCAGCGCAATGATGCGCGAGCCTTTCGGCATCGCGGCCTCGATCTTCGCGCGCTCCTGCGCCATGACCGTTTCCGCACTGCGGCTGCCCGAGCGTTCGACCGGCTTGATTTCCTTGAGCTGAACGCGACATTCCGGCGGCATGCGTTTCGCGTATTCGCCGAACCCGCTCTCGATCCAGGCCGGCATCTTGTGGCCCACGGCGGCAATGACGAGCTGCATCGTCGCGCGCGATCAGGCAGTCTTGGTTCTGGTCGTGCGTTTCGCCGCCGGCTTGCGGGCAGTGGTGCTCTTTGCGGCGGCAACCTTCACGGTCTTGCCGGCCGGTGTTTTCGTGGCAGTCTTTTTTGCGGCCGTCTTCTTGACTGCGGTCTTGCGTGCCGCTTGCTTCGGTTCGTCATCGGCCGCGGCCTGGCTGGCGGCGAGGTGGCGCGAACGCTTTTTCGGCGCTTCTTCGCCGTCTTCGGAGGCGGTGCGTTTCGATGTGCGCTTGGCGGCGCCGAGCTTGATTTCCTTGTCGCCCCAGATCTCTTCGAGCCGGTAGTACGCGCGGATCGCCGGCTGCATGATATGGACCACCATGTCGCCCAGGTCGACCAGCACCCATTCGCCGGTGTCTTCGCCTTCGATGCTGACGATGGAGCCGCCATTTTCCTTGACCTTGTCGCGTACTGAAGCGGCGAGCGCCTTGGTCTGGCGGTTGGAGGTGCCCGAAGCGATCGCCAGGCGGTCGAACAGGCTGGTCAGATGGACGGTGTCGTAGGCGCGGATGTCTTGCGCCTTGACGTCTTCAAGGGCGTCGATGACGAGGGATTGCAGTTTTTTGATGTCCATTAGGTTTCGTTTTCGTACAGATGATGTGATTTTATATAGTCTAGCACCCCAGCCGGAATCAGCGAATCCGGCCGTTCGCCGCGTTGGAGAGCGGCACGAATTTCCGTTGCGGAAATATCGACCGCCAGATTGCTTGCCAGGCAGGCCAGGCCATGCGGTGTATCGCGGATTTGCCCGGGGGGAGCAGAGCGGCGCGCGAATTCATGGCTGACTTTGGCCGGCAAGTGCGCGACATCGATACCGAAGCCGGGACGCGATGCCGCGCACACGTGCGCATGGTCGAACAGCCGTTGCCATTCCTTCCAGGTATCCAGTTGCTGCAGTTGATCGGCGCCGATCAGGAAGGCAAGCGAAACATCCGGGCCGACTTCGGCGCGGATCGCGCGCAAGGTATCGATCGTGTAAGTGGCGCCGCCGCGCAGGATCTCCTGTCGGTCGATCGTCACCGGCACCGCAAACCGCTCGAAGGCATGCGCGATCATCTCGATCCGCTGTTCCGGCGTCGCGTGCAAGCCGCTCTTTTGCCATGGATTGCCGGCCGGGACAATACGCAGTTCGTCCGGCACCAGCAGTTTCGCGAAATAGCTGGCGAGGGCCAGATGGCCGTTATGCACCGGGTCGAAACTGCCGCCCAGCAGGGCGATGCAGCGCTTGTTGGCTGCAGCGGTCACACCCAGTCCCGGTGAATCAGGAAATCGGAATACAGCTGCGCTTCGGCGCTGCCGGGCGCCGGTTGCCAGTCGTAGCGCCATTTGACGATTGGCGGCATCGACATCAGGATCGATTCGGTGCGCCCGCCCGATTGCAGGCCGAACAGCGTGCCGCGGTCGAACACCAGGTTGAACTCGACATAGCGGCCGCGCCGGTAGGCCTGGAAGTCGCGCTCGCGTTCGCCGTACGGCGTGTCCTTGCGGCGCGCCAGCAGCGGCAGGTAGGCATCGATGAAACCGTCGCCAACGCTTTGCATCATCGCGAAGCTTTGCTCAAGGTCGAGCGCATTGAAGTCGTCGAAGAAGATGCCGCCGATGCCGCGCGGTTCCTTGCGGTGCTTCAGGTAGAAATAATCGTCGCACCATTTCTTGAAGCGCGGATACAGGTCGTCGCCGAATGGCGCGAGCGCGTCGCGGCAGGCCTGGTGAAAATGTCGCACGTCTTCTTCAAAACCGTAATACGGCGTCAGGTCCATGCCGCCGCCGAACCACCAGATCGGCTCCTTGCCTTCCGCCGTCGCAGTGAAAAAGCGCACGTTCATATGGACGGTCGGCGCATAGGGGTTATGCGGATGCAGCACCAGCGACACGCCCATCGCTTCCCAGCTGCGGCCGGCGATTTCGGGGCGGTTCGCGGCTGCGGAAGGCGGCAGGTTCTTGCCGCTCACATGCGAGAAACCGACGCCGCCGCGTTCGAGCACATTGCCTTCTTCGAGAATGCGCGAGATGCCGCCGCCGGCGATCGGGCCTTCGCCGGCCGGGCGTTGCCACTGGTCGGTGGCGAAAGGTTTACCGTCGAGCTGTTCGAGTACGCCGACAATGCGGGATTGCAGGTCGAGCAGGTAGGCTTTGATGGTGGTGGCTGATGCGGTCACGGTTTGATTGGCGGTGCGTTGTGTCTTTTGTATGAAAAGGGGCAGGGCAGCATTGGCAAATTAATCTGGCAGTTTCGTTGTGGAGACTAGCCGGGGGTGGCTGGGCAGCCGTCGAAGCAGTGCGTCGACCTTTTCTTGTCTCGTCAAGAAAAGTAACCGAAAGAAGGCGACCGCGCGATGCCGCGCTTGGGTCCTCGCACAGGCGCAGCACTCGGCAAATCGATCGCGTGTTCCCTCCTCCTTGCAGGGGGAGGGCTAGGGAGGGGGTAGAGTGGTTGCGCCCTCGCTAACCGATCGCCAGGTACGCCCTCGTAATCCAACTCACCCCGGCCGCTTCAATGCCCGCCATCCAATATCGCGCCGGAACTGCACACCATCAAAATGAATCCGGTCTACCGTGTCATACGCATGCTTCTGCGCCATCCGCACGCTGTCGCCGAGTCCGACCACACACAGCACGCGGCCACCGGACGTCGTCAGCTTGCCGTCGGCAAGCGCGGTGCCGGCATGGAAGGTCACGCAGTCCGCGGTTTCCGGCGGAATCCCGTTGATCACGTCACCCTTGCGCGGCGCATCCGGATAACCGGCGGCGGCCATCACCACGCCGAGCGCGGTGCGGCGATCCCATTCGAGTTCGACCACGTCTAGCGTGCCGTTGACTGCATGTTCCATCACGCTGACCAGATCGGTCTTCAGCCGTGCCATGATCGGCTGGGTTTCCGGGTCGCCCATGCGGCAGTTGAATTCCAGCGTCTTCGGATTGCCTTTCGCATCGATCATCAAGCCGGCGTACAGGAAGCCGGTGAACGGAATGCCGTCCTTCTGCATGCCGAGCACGGTCGGGTTGATGATTTCGCGCATCACGCGCGCATGCAGCGCCGGCGTGACGATCGGTGCCGGCGAATAGGCGCCCATGCCGCCGGTGTTCGGGCCTTCGTCGTGGTCTTTCAGCCGCTTGTGATCCTGGCTGGTCGCGAGCGGCAGCACATGCTTGCCGTCGACCATCACGATGAAGCTGGCTTCCTCGCCGGCCAGGAATTCCTCGATCACCACACGGGCACCGGCGTCACCGAGCTTGTTATCGGACAGCATCATCTCGACCGCCGCATGCGCTTCGTCGATCGTCATCGCGACCACCACGCCCTTGCCGGCGGCCAAGCCGTCGGCCTTGATCACGATCGGTGCGCCTTTCTGGTTGATGTACTTGCGCGCGGCCTGCACATCGGAGAAGGTCTGGTAATCGGCGGTCGGAATCCGGTGCCGCTTCATGAATGCTTTCGCGAAATCCTTCGAGCTTTCGAGCTGCGCAGCTTCCTTCGTCGGGCCGAAGATCTTCAAGCCCTGTTCGCGGAAGATGTTGACGATGCCAGCCGCCAGCGGCACCTCGGGTCCGACCACGGTCAGGCCGATGTGTTCCTTGATCGCAAATTGCGCGAGCCAGGTCGGGTCGGTGATGTCGACGTTTTTCAAGCGCGGGTCGAGCGCGGTGCCGCCGTTGCCCGGCGCTACGTACACCATTTGTATCCGCTCGGACTGCGCGAGCTTCCAGGCAAGAGCATGTTCGCGGCCGCCTGAGCCGACTACCAGAATTTTCATAGGATTGGGAAAACCTTCATTCAAGCTTCGATTACGGCGTTGGTGTACACCTCTTGGACATCGTCCAGATTTTCCAGCGCATCCAGCAGTTTCTGCATCTTCACCGCGTCGTCGCCGGCGAATTCGGTTTCGGTGGCGGGCTTCATGATGATTTCTGCCATCTCAGCCTTGAAGCCCGCCTTTTCCAGCGCGTCCTTGACTGCGGAGAAATCGTGCGGTGCCGTCAACACTTCGATGCCGCCTTCGTCATCGGTCACCACGTCTTCGGCGCCGGCTTCCAGCGCGGCTTCCATCAGCGCATCTTCATCGGTGCCGGGCGCGAACAGCAACTGGCCGCAATGTTTGAACAGGAATGCGACCGAACCCTCGGTGCCCATGTTGCCGCCGAACTTGGAAAACGCGTGCCGCACTTCCGCAACGGTGCGCACCCGGTTGTCGGTCATGCAATCGACGATGATCGCGGCGCCGTTGATGCCGTAACCTTCGTAGCGGATTTCTTCATAGTTCGCACCGTCCAGACCGCCGGTGCCACGCTGAATTGCGCGCGTGACGTTGTCTTTCGGCATGTTGGCGTCGGCCGCCTTGTCGACTGCGAGGCGCAGCCGCGGATTGCTGGCAATGTCGCCGCCACCCATGCGCGCCGCAACGGTGATTTCCTTGATCAAACGGGTCCAGATCTTGCCGCGTTTTGCATCAGTCGCGGCTTTCTTGTGCTTGATGTTGGCCCATTTACTGTGTCCAGCCATGGTGAATCTTTCCCGGAGGTGAATGTGGAAGTAGCCGCGGCGCTGATTCCGGACGCGGAACCGGTCCAAAATAGGGAATTGCGCAGCCTGAAATCAATCTACAATTTTAACATACGCACCCTTCCCGAAATCAGCCTGGAATACAGTCAAACAATGCCGAATCCTCTCCTGATCGCCAAGAATGCAAGCCAGGAACTTGTCCTGTTGCCAAGTCTCGCCAATCGCCACGGCTGCATCACCGGTGCCACCGGCACCGGCAAGACCGTGACATTGCAAGTAATGGCGCAAGCCTTTTCCGACATCGGCGTGCCGGTCTTCATGGCCGACGTCAAGGGCGACCTGTCCGGCCTCGCAAAAGCCGGCGCGATGACGCCGAAACTGAAGGAACGGCTCGATTCCCTGAAGCTCGATGCGCCCGGCTGGGCCGCGTGCCCGGTCACGTTCTGGGACGTATTCGGCGAGCAGGGACATCCGGTACGAACCACTATTTCAGACCTCGGCCCGCTGTTGCTGGCCCGCATGCTGAACCTGAACGAGATCCAGCAAGGCGTGCTGCAACTGGTATTCAAGATCGCCGACGATCACGGCCTGCTGCTGCTCGACATCAAGGACCTGCGTGCGATGCTGCAGCATGTCGGCGAAAACGCGGCCGAGTTCCAGACCGAATACGGCAACATTTCCGCCGCCAGCATCGGCGCGATCCAGCGCGGCCTGATCGCGATCGACGAGCAGGGCGGCGACCGTTTCTTCGGCGAGCCGATGCTCAACATCGACGATTTCATGCAGACCGACGGCAACGGCCGTGGCGTGGTCAACATCCTCGCCGCCGACAAGCTGCTCAATGCGCCGCGGCTGTATGCGATTTTCCTGTTGTGGATGTTGTCCGAACTGTACGAGCACCTGCCGGAAGTCGGCGATCTCGACAAGCCGAAGCTGGTGTTTTTCTTCGACGAGGCGCACCTGCTGTTCAACGAGGCGCCGAAGCCGCTGCTGCAGAAGATCGAACAGGTGGTGCGGCTGATTCGCTCGAAAGCCGTCGGCGTGTACTTCGTCACGCAGAATCCGATCGATATTCCCGACACGGTGCTCGGCCAATTGGGCAACCGCGTGCAGCACGCATTGCGCGCCTATACGCCGCGCGACCAGAAAGCGGTGCAGGCGGCAGCCGAAACCTTCCGCGCCAATCCTGCGCTCGATACCGCGCAGGCGATCACCGAGCTCGGCGTGGGCGAAGCGCTGGTGTCCTTCCTCGACGAGAAAGGGCGGCCGGGCATGGTCGAACGCGCATTCGTTGTTTCACCGGCCTCGCAGATCGGCCCGATCACCGCTGCCGAACGCAGCGAGATCATTGCCAACTCCATCGTCGCCGGCGTCTACGAAAAAGCGGTCGATCGCGAATCCGCCTATGAAAAGATCAAGGGCCGGGTGCAGGCGAGCATGCCGAAGACCCAGGAGGTCGCGCCGGCCGGTTCATCTCCGGCATCGCAGCAGGCGCCGCAATCGTCACCATCATCGGCACCGCAGGCGCCTGCGCATGGATCGTCGATCGGCGACATGTTTGGCAATGCAATGGGCGGACTGTTTGGCGGCAGCGGCGTGGCGCGGCGCAAGGATACGATGGTGGAAGCGATGGTCAAGTCGGCTGCACGCTCGATCGGTTCGCAAGTCGGACGGGAGATCATTCGTGGCGTGCTGGGCTCGATCCTGAAGAAGTAATCTGTGCCGCGTGTGCGGCGCGCTCACTGTGCGGAATGTGTTCGCGGCGTAAAATTGCCGGATGTCTTCCGCCACCATCCAACCATCCGCACGCCAGACTTTGCTGGCTGGACTGGCGATCGCGATCTGCGGCGCCGTGCTGTTTTCCGCCAAGGCCATTGTTGCCAAACTGATCTACCGCTATCACGTCGACGCCGTCACGCTGATCGCCTTTCGCATGATTTTTTCGGTGCCGTTTTTCGCGGCGGTCGCGTCCTGGAAAGCACGCACCGAACCGGCGCTGACGAATGCCGAGCGCGGCAAGGTCGTGCTGCTTGGCCTGTGTGGCTACTACCTGTCGAGTTTTCTCGATTTTCTCGGACTGCAATACATTACCGCCGGGCTCGAACGCCTGATCCTGTTCCTGACGCCATCGTTTGTGTTGCTGATCTCGGTCGCCATCCTGAAAAAGCGCATCATGATGCTCGAATGGGCAGCGCTCGGCATCGCCTATCTCGGCACGGTTCTGGTGTTCCTGCATGATGCGCGTACAGGCGGATCGAACGTCGCGCTCGGCGGCGCGTTCGTGCTGGGTAGCGCCACGTCGTATGCGGTGTACCTGTTGTTGTCCGGTCAGATGGTCAAGCGGATCGGTGCGCTGCGCCTGGTCGCGTATGCGATGTGCGTGTCCAGCGCGGCATGCATTTTGCAGTTCTTTTTGCTGCGCCCGGTGTCGATGCTGGTGCAGCCGATGCCGGTTTACGGATTATCGATACTGAACGCGGTCCTGTGCACGGTGCTGCCGGTGTTTCTCACCATGATCGCGGTCGCCCGTATCGGTGCCGCTACCGCGTCACAGGCGGGAATGATCGGGCCGGTGTCGACCTTGTTCATGGGCGCGCTGATTCTGGGCGAACCGGTCACCGGAATACAGCTGGCCGGCACTGCGCTGGTGCTGGCCGGCATTTCCCTGTTAACGCAAAAAAAGGCATAGGAGAAGCAATGGATCTGGGAATACGCGGCAAGCAGGCGCTGGTGTGCGGCGCCAGCAAGGGGTTGGGGCGCGGCTGCGCAGAAGCACTCGCCGCGGAAGGCGTGCATCTGACGCTGGTCGCGCGCGCCGCCGACATATTGGATGCGGCCGCCGCCGAGATCCGTCGCCGGAGCGGCGTTACCGTCACTGCGGTCGCCTGCGACATCACCACGGCCGAAGGCCGCGCCAGGGCGCTCGCCGCCTGCCCGCATCCCAACATCCTGGTCAACAATGCCGGTGGACCGCCGCCGGGCGATTTCCGCGACTGGAACCGCGACGACTGGATCGCCGCGCTGGACGCGAACATGCTGACGCCGATCGAATTGATCAAGGCTACCGTCGACGGCATGATTGCGCGGCGCTTTGGACGTATCATTAACATCACGTCCAGCTCGGTGAAGGCGCCGATCGATATTCTCGGATTGTCGAACGGTGCACGCTCGGGCCTGACCGGCTTTGTCGCCGGCCTGGCGCGCAAGACGGTCAGCCATAACGTGACGATCAATAACCTGTTGCCGGGACAGTTCGATACCGATCGCCTGAAAAAGACGATGGCCGCATCGGCCGGCGCAGCGGGGAAGAACGTCGACGATGTCGTTGAAGCGCGCCGCAAGCAGATCCCCGCACAGCGCTTCGGCAACCCGGCCGAGTTCGGCGCGGTATGCGCCTTCCTGTGCAGTGTGCATGCGGGTTACATGACCGGGCAGAACGTGTTGCTGGACGGCGGCAATTACCCGGGGACGTTTTAACGCGGTTGAAAACAAATCAGGGAAATGCCTGGGGCGGGTTGCACCTGCTCGATATTTGCAAGCGCCGGCCGGATCACTGACCGGGAATCATCAGACGACAAATGGAGCCGCAGTGAAAAAGCGTATCGCGCTCATCGCGCACAATGAGAAAAAAGACGACATGATCGAACTGGCATCCGAGCACGCGGACCTGCTGCGGCAATGCGTGCTGGTCGCCACCGGCACCACCGGCAAGCGTCTGTCCGAAGAAGTCGGGCTGAACGTCGAGCGCAAGCTGTCGGGGCCGTTCGGCGGCGACATGCAGATCGGCGCCGAACTGGTCGAAGGCAAGATCGATTGCGTGATCTTCCTGCGCGACCCGATGACGCCGCAGCCGCATGAACCCGATATCAATGCGCTGGTACGCGCCTGCGACGTGCACAACGTGCCATGCGCGACCAACATGGCATCCGCGCGTATGCTGCTGGCGCAACTGGTTCCGCATCATCACCATCACTCTTCTTGAAAGACCGATCATGACCAAGGCAATCAGAATTTCCGCCGTCGGCGGCCCGGAAGTAATGGAATACGTCGATGTCGAAGTCGGCGAACCCGGAGCAGGCGAGGCGCGGGTACGGCAGGCTGCCTGCGGCCTGAATTACATCGATGTGTATTTTCGTACCGGCGCCTATCCGCAGCCGCTGCCCGCCGGACTCGGCATGGAAGGCGCCGGCACCGTCGAGGCAGTCGGTCCGGGCGTCACGCATGTGAAGCCGGGCGACCGCGTCGCGTATGCCGCCCGCCCGCCAGGCGCCTACGCGGAAGCGCGCGTGATGCCGGCCGCCGTGCTGGTGAAGCTGCCGGACACGATCGATTTCGACACCGGCGCAGCGATGATGCTGCAAGGCCTGACCGTGCAATACCTGTTCCGCCGCACCGTCCCGCTGCGCGGCGGTGAAACCATCCTGTTCCATGCGGCCGCCGGCGGCGTCGGCCTGATTGCGTGCCAGTGGGCGCGCGCGCTCGGCGTGACGATGATCGGCACCGTCGGTTCCGACGAAAAAGCCGAACTCGCGAAGGCGAACGGCTGCATGCACACCATTAACTACAACAAGGAAAATTTCGTCGAACGTGTCAGGGAAATCACCGGCGGCAAGGGCGTGCCGGTGGTCTACGATTCGATCGGCAAGGATACCTTCACCGGTTCGCTCGACTGCCTCGCGCCGCTCGGCATGATGGTCAGCTTCGGCAGCGCGTCCGGCCCGGTGCCGCCGTTCAGCCTGAACGAACTGGCGTCGCGTGGTTCGCTGTTCATCACGCGGCCGACGCTATTCAGCTATACCGCTGCACGCAGCGATCTGGAGACCATGGCAGCCGAGCTGTTCGGCATGGTGGTGAGCAAAAAGATTCGTATCGACATCAATCAGCGCTATGCATTGAAGGACGTCGCACAGGCGCATCGTGATCTGGAAGCGCGCAAGACGACCGGCTCGACGATCCTGGTGCCGTGATGGAAGACCAGAACCCGATGAACCATCCGGAAGAACAGCCGACCGGCACCGACGACGCGCCGAAGTTCGGGCGGCTGTTGATCATTCTGCTGCTGGTGGTGCTATCGATTGTCGTGCTGACGTTCGTGTCGGAAAAAATCTATTCGTGAATCCCGGGAATCCGGGCGGCGTTACTGCACTTTCAGTTCCACGTAGTGCGGTACGCCGCTCTTGCCAGGAAAATCGGCGAATGCGCTGCGCACCATGTATGGCATCACCGCTGCCAGCGAGCCGTTCGTCCCCTCGCTGACCACCGTGGTCTGGTACAGCATCTTGCCGTCCGAAATACGCGACAGCGTGATCTTCAGGTGTCGCGTGAATAACTGATAATTCGCTTCCCGCTGTTCGACGATCGGCGGCGCGTACCAGAACGGATCGTAGAACGGGCCGTAATAGCCGGGCCACGCCGGGCCGTACCAGGGTGGGCTGACGACGACCGGATACACTTCACGCACGTCGCGCACGGAAATGCCGTATTCCAATATTACTTTCAGCGTCGGCGGCCGCTCATTGGACGCTTCCCTGAAGCCGAGGCGGTTCAATTCGGCACGCACCAGATTTTCATAAGTCCGGTATTCGAGGTTGTTGTCCTGTTCCCTGGTTCGCTCGAATACATAGGTCTTGTCCTGCAGTTGCATCGGCCATTCATGGAAGGTCGTGACCTGGCTCGTGATGGTGGATGCGCAACCGGCCAGCAGGGCGCCGGATGCGACCAGCAGGAGAATGACTAGCCAGCGTTTCATTGTTGCTCCAAACGGTGTTTAAAAAATGCAGTGTCTGCAATGTCAATAAGACGTCGGAAATTGCAGTAAGTTTTGTAACGCCAAGGGGCCGCCCGGTCAGTGCGGATTCTCGAAGAAGATATAGTTCGATCCGAAATCGCTGATTTCGAAATACACCTTTTTCTCGCCCGGGTCGGCCGTCATGTTCAGGTTTTCGTCCAGTACCCCATAACCGTAGCGATAGGAACGCGAACGGTTGTCTTCGGTGCCCATCGCAGTCGAAATCTTGTCGATATGAATGAAGCGTCGCACCAGTTTTTCGCCGGCGTAAAACTCGAGTACACCGTCGGTGCCGGTCCAGTTCTGCACGCTGCGGCTGATCTTGTTCTGTTGTTCCTGCGTACACGCACTCAGCAACAGCGACGTGGCAACCACGAAAAGCGCAAAGGATGATTTCATTGAGATAGGCTCCGTTGGCGTTGGTTGGTAAAATGCCACTTTGCGTCATTATCCCTCGATTAGATATCGCCATGCGCACCGACACCCCCCAGACCATTTATCGCAAGGACTATTCTCCGCCCAGCTTCCGGGTCGACACTGTCGAAATGGGTTTCGATCTCGATCCGAAAACCACCCGCGTCGCCACCCGGCTGACCATGACCCGCAATCCGGACAGTCGCAGCAAGAGTATTGTGCTGTGCGGCGAGGCGCTGGAGCTGGTGCAGCTGCGCATGAACGGCAAGGTGCTGACCAAGCGCGGTTACACGCTCGGCCACGGCAGGCTGGAGATCACGAATGCGCCCGACCACGTCACGCTGGAAATCGAAACGGTTATGCATCCGGACCGGAACACGTCGTTGATGGGGCTGTATGTATCCAGCGGCAATTTCTTCACGCAATGCGAAGCCGAAGGTTTCCGCAAGATCACGTATTTCCCGGACCGGCCCGACGTGATGGCGAAGTACAAGGTCATGTTGCGCGCCGACAAGGAAAAATATCCGGTACTGCTGTCCAACGGCAACCTGGTCGAGCAGGGCGATCTGGGCGACGGACGTCATTACGCGGTGTGGGAAGATCCGTTCAAGAAACCTTCCTACCTGTTCGCGCTGGTCGCCGGCAAGCTGGTCTGCCAGGAAGAGAAATACACGCTGAAATCCGGCCGCGAAGTGCTGCTGCAAGTCTGGGTCGAAGAGGGCAATCTCGACAAGACGCAGCATGCGATGGATTCGCTGAAGAACAGCATCCGCTGGGACGAGGAACGTTTCGGGCTGGAGCTCGACCTGGACCGTTTCATGATCGTCGCGGTCGGCGACTTCAACATGGGCGCGATGGAAAACAAGGGCCTGAACATCTTCAACACCAAGTATGTGCTCGCCAATCCGCGCATCGCCACCGATGCCGATTACGCGAACATCGAATCGGTGGTCGGCCATGAGTATTTCCACAACTGGACCGGCAATCGCGTTACTTGCCGCGACTGGTTCCAACTGTCGCTGAAGGAAGGCCTGACGGTCTTCCGCGATCAGGAATTCTCCGCCGACATGATCGGCACCGCGAGCGGCCGCGCGGTCAAGCGCATCGAGGACGTGCGCGTGCTGCGCCAGGCCCAGTTTCCGGAAGATGCCGGTCCGATGGCGCACCCGGTGCGACCCGATTCCTATGTCGAGATCAACAACTTCTACACCGTCACCATTTACGAAAAAGGTGCGGAAGTGGTGCGCATGGTCCAGACCCTGCTCGGCCGTGACGGCTTCCGCAAGGGGATGGATCTGTATTTCCAACGGCACGACGGACATGCGGTCGAATGCGACGACTTCCGCGCGGCGATGGCGGACGCCAACGGCCGCGACCTGAGCCAGTTCGAGCTGTGGTACAGCCAGGCCGGCACACCACGCGTGCGGGTCGATACGCGCTATGACGAGATCGCGGAAACCTATACGATCACCTTGTCGCAATCCTGTCCGCCGACACCCGGACAGTCGAAAAAGCAGCCGTTCCACATTCCGGTCGCGATCGGCCTGCTCGACAGCGGCGGACGCGACATTCCGTTGCGCCTCGAAGATGTCGAAGCGCATGCGGGTGCTTCCGCTTCCGCTTCCGCGCCAACCACGATGGTGCTGGAGCTGACCGAACCGAGCCAGACTTTCCATTTCACGCATGTCATGGAGCGGCCGGTGCCGTCGATCCTGCGCGATTTTTCCGCACCGGTGATTCTCGATGTCGATTACACCGATGCCGAACTCGCGTTCCTGATGGCGAACGACAGTGATCCGTTCAATCGTTGGGAAGCCGGCCAGCGTCTCGCGATGCGCCGCATGCTGGCATTGGTCCAGGCAGTGCAGACCAACAGCGTGCTGAGCGACGCCGAGCTCAGCGAAGACGGCTTGAACGACGCGTTCCGCGCCACGCTGAACGCCACCGTGCTGGACCCTGCGTTCCGCGAACTGGCGCTGACACTGCCTTCCGAAACCGTGCTGGCCGAACAGATGGAAGTGATCGATCCACACGCGATCCACGCGGTGCGCCAGTTCCTGCGCCGTTCGCTGGCAGGCGCGCTGCGCGTCGACTGGCTGGTCGCGTACCAGTCGAACCGCACGCCCGGGACCTACAGCCCGGACGCGATATCCACCGGCAAGCGCGCACTGAAAAATCTCGCGTTGTCGTATCTGCTGGAACTGGACGATGCCGACGGCCATCTGCTCGCGCAGACGCAGTACGACAATGCCAACAACATGACGGATCGGCTTGCCGCGCTGTCGGCACTGGCCAACAGCAGCGCACCCGGCCGGAGCGAAGCGCTGGCGCGTTTCTACGACGACTTCGAACAGGAAGCGCTGGTTGTCGACAAGTGGTTCACGCTACAGGCAACAGCACGGACCACCGATGTTGCCGCAGTGCGCGAACTGATGCGCCACCCGGCATTCACGTTGAAGAATCCGAACCGTGCCCGCAGCCTGATCTTCAGTTTCTGTAATGGAAATCCGTCGCAGTTCCATGCGATTGACGGCAGCGGCTACGCATTCTGGGCCGAGCAGGTGATCGCGCTGAATGCGATCAATCCGCAAGTCGCCGCACGTCTGGCGCGCAGCCTCGATCGCTGGCGCAAATATGCGCCGGCATTGCAGGAAAAGATGCGTGCTGCGCTGAAGCAGGTGGCGAGTGCAAAAGCATTGTCGAAGGATGTGCTGGAAGTGGTTGGCAAGGCACTGGCGAATTAAGCAGCGGAGATTGCACGTTTTGCGCCTTTCGCCCGCTTGCGGGAGAGAGGCGCAACCCGGTGGGAAATAAGTATTTATTCATCATGGAAAACACATGAAACGTATCAGTCTTACTCAATATCTGGTCGAAGAACAACGCCTGCACAACAGCATTCCTGCCGAACTGCGGCTGCTGATCGAGGTGGTCGCGCGTGCCTGCAAGACCATCAGTCACGCCGTCAGCAAGGGTGCGCTCGGTGAAGTGCTCGGCAGCGCCGGCAGTGAAAACGTGCAGGGCGAAATCCAGAAGAAGCTCGACGTGCTGTCGAATGAAATGCTGCTCGAAGCCAACGAGTGGGGCGGCCATCTCGCTGCGATGGCATCGGAAGAAATGGAAACCATCCACCCGATTCCCAACCGCTATCCGAAGGGCGAATACCTGCTGCTGTTCGATCCGCTCGACGGCTCCAGCAACATCGATGTCAATGTATCGATCGGTACGATTTTCTCGGTGCTGAAGGCGCCCGAAGGCATGGGCGAGCCGACCGAAAAGGCATTCCTGCAGCCGGGCGCGAAACAGGTGGCTGCCGGCTACGCGGTCTATGGCCCGCAAACGGTGCTGGTGCTGACCACCGGCGACGGCGTTCACTGCTTCACGCTGGACCGCGAAATGGGTTCGTGGGTACTAACCCAGCGCGACATGCAGATTCCCGCCGAGACCAAGGAGTTCGCGATCAATGCGTCGAACGCCCGTCACTGGTATCCGCCGGTCAAACGCTATATCGATGAAATGCTGGCCGGTGAAACCGGCGTGCGCGGCAAGAACTTCAACATGCGCTGGATCGCGTCGATGGTCGCCGATGTGCATCGCATCCTGAATCGCGGCGGCATCTTCATGTATCCCGCCGACGCGCGCGAGCCGGACAAGCCCGGCAAGCTGCGCCTGATGTACGAGGCCAATCCGATGGCCTTCATCGTGGAACAGGCCGGCGGCGCAGCGACCAACGGCAGGCAGCGCATCCTCGATATCCAGCCGCAGAAACTGCATGAGCGGGTCGCGGTATTCCTTGGTTCGAAGAGCGAAGTCGAGCGTGTCACCGGCTACCACAACGAATAACGTTCATTGTGGTTATCGCGCAGGGTCAATGCATTCCAAAAGCCGTCATGCCCCGGTTTCAGCATCGACTTCTGAGGAAACCCAAGTTCAGTGCGGGCGCGTGCTAGCTGCGCCACTTACTTTTTGCTAAAATACGCCCTTTCGCTGATGTAACCAGTTTACACAGCGTGCCGCTGTAGCTCAGTCGGTAGAGCAGCGCATTCGTAATGCGAAGGTCACCAGTTCGATTCCGGTCAGCGGCACCAGAAAACATCGTATCAGTGCTTGGATAATCACCCTGCATTTCTGAAAAGCGCCCTCGTTTTCCGAGGGCGCTTTTTTTATGCTGTAACGACACGCTGAATTCACCTCGCTACGAGCGGCCGCTCCCGATTTCTCTTGTGCCACATTAAATGTTTTTCCGATTATTGGTTCATTGTTTTTATTGTCCTAATAAACTGTGCCGAGAATATATAATAGATTCAGACTTTCCAGGATGCCTGAACTATTATTCGGGGTATTTAATTAACTTGATTTTTATATGCCAAAGAGAAAGATAATGAAGACATATAAGGAATTGCAGGCTGAGATAAAGAATCTGCAAATGCGTGCGGAAAAGGCGCGTCGCGCCGAAGTGGCGAACGTCATTGCGGACATCAAGGAAAAAATGCGCGAGTACGGCATTACCGAAGCGGATTTGTTGGGCAAGGGCGTTAAAAAACCGTCAAAGAAGACCGGGATGGTAAAGCCGAAATACCGCAACGCCACCACCGGCGAAACCTGGACCGGGCGCGGGAAGCCGCCAAAGTGGATCGCGGGCCAGGATAGAAATCAGTATTTGATCGAAAATAATCCGCAATAATCAATTTACTGCTTCCGGCAAGGCTTTTCGGCTTGAATCGGATATTCTGAAAATTCGAAGTCCGGTCGAATGCGGAATTGCCGCGAGCTTCATCCAATCGTTACCGACTGTTAATTCCACGCGCTTGCCTGCCGGGCTGGATTGATTTTGTGCGATCACCGCTGCGGCATTTTCTTCTCTCCCGGATTCTTCCCCGACGGCGCATGATGCTCGATCACCGCATTGACCTCCGCGCCGAATAACAGCACCGCTGCGGAAATGAAAAAGTACAGCAATAACACGATGATCGTGCCGATGCTGCCGTACATGACGCTGTAGTCGGCGAAGTTGCTCATGTAATAGTTGAACCCGAGCGAAGAGAGCACCCATACGATGACAGCAAGCGTTGCGCCTGGCGTGATGAAGCGGAATTCCTGTTCGACGTCCGGCGCCACGTAGTAGACGACCGCGATCGCAAGCGTGATCAGAAAAAGGCTGACCGGCCAGCGCAGCCAGGTCCACAGCGTCACGAACAATTGCTCCATGCCGACCTGATAGGCGAGCCATTGCATCGCTTTCGGGCCAAAGATCAGCAGGGCGGCGGCGAGGACCAGCATCGCCGCAATTCCGATGGTATAGAGAATCGACAGCGGATACAGCTTCCAGGCCGGCCGGCCTTCTTTCACATCGTAGGCGGCGTTGAGCGCATTCATCGTAGCGCGAATGCCGGACGAGGCGGTCCATAGCGCGACCACCGCGCCAATGGAAAGCAGGCCGCCCTGCGGTTGCTTCAGTTCGGTAATGACACGATTGACCTGATCCATTGCCTGTGCCGGAAGGAAGGCCTCGGCCTGCTGCTGCAGCCAGTCGAAGAAGGTCGGCAGATCGAGAAAGCCGAGCAGCGCGACCAGGAAAATAATGAACGGGAACAGCGAAAAAAGCACCTGGTATGCAAGCGCGGATGCGTAGGTCGTCATGTCGTCAGCCAGGAAGTCGATGACCGATTCCTTGACAAGTCCGATGGGGCTGAGGCCGCGAAGACCCGGGATCTGCATGGGATTTCCTCAGGAGTAGATGGATGCGCAACACTTGCCTGTTTGCGCATCCCCGAGAAGGTGAATGCCGCGGCTGTACTCTTCGGATGCCGCGCGTCAGGCGTGCCGGGTGAACGCGCGCCTGGCGAAATAGGTTCCGGCCAGCACCGCGCCGGCGGCGACCAGCATCGAACTGGTGGGTAGGCCGCGCATGGTATTGACGGCGATTTCGCCAGCGCGCGGTGCGGCCAGTTGCAGTCGGCGCTTGGTCATTTGCGCGCCGAGTTCGCTTAGGCGGTCGGCCAGCAGCCGCTCGGCATCGGGCAGCAACGTGGTTTCCTCATCGGCGACGTGATGCATCACGTCGCGCATCAATTGCATGAAGGTCTGATCGTAGGCCGGGTCGGCCGGTTTCATCGAGCGCAGCTCATCGATCAGGCGGCGCATTTCATTGTGCTCGGGAACGCTTTTGTCGAGTACCGCCGAATCAACGCCTACTGTTCGCATTGCGGGATAGAAAATCTCTTCTTCGAGTTGCGCATGGATTTCAAGCGCGAGACAGGCCGTATTGACAAGCGCCTGCTTGGTGCCGGGGTTTGTATCAATTTCATATTGATGAAAAGTTGTCAGTACATGCGTATGGTCCATGCGGATCATATTGGTAATCGTCGGCGAGAGAGTGCTGATGAGGGATTTCATGGCGGTCTGCTCCGGAAAAACGGTTGACGGGACGTGTGACTTCTCGTCGAAGCAAGCGATATGCCCGAGGGGAGCGGCTTTACCGGCTGGGGATGTAGTTGCTCTTTTTCGGCAGTATGTCTTTTCGCCGCCCTCCTGCGCAGACGCGCGACGGGGCGTTCCCTGTTGAAGGATTCAAAGGCGATGGAAAGCGGCGCCTCGAAAGGAAGCGCTCATGGGTTTTTTTACTGGCGCGGGAAGCGCTGCGGCCATGGAGAGCCGCTTTGAGGTTACGCGCGCTGGTACGTTGACGTGCCGGCGGCCGTTTCCAGCGGAATATAGACCGTCAGCGTGGTGCCTTTGCCGGACTCACTGGCAATCGTAAATGCACCGTCCAGTGCCAGGATGCGTTCTTCCACGCCGACCAGTCCGAATGCGTTGGCTGTTTTGCGGTGATCCTGGGGAATGCCGATGCCGTTGTCGGTGATCCTCATCACGAGCCGTCCGTTTTCCCGATACAGCTCGACGCGTACCTGCGTCGCGTTGGCGTGGCGGATCACATTGGTCAGCGATTCCTGCAGGATGCGGAACAGCGACGTAGCGAGCGCATCATCGATCGCCAGCTCGTTCTCTTCAATGACCAGCTCGCAGGCAATGCCGCTGCGGCGGCGGAATTCTTGGACCTGCCATTCGATCGCCGCGGAGAGGCCAAGATCGAGCACCGCCGGCCGCAGGTTGTTGATGATGGTCCTGATGGTTTTCACGGTGGCGTCGATATGCTGCAGCGCGCCGCGCACCCGGTGGTTCAGCCGCGGATGATTTCTGGTGGTGCGCGCATCCAGCATCGAGACATCGATGCGCAGCGCGAGCAGCGTCTGCCCGAGTTCGTCGTGGATTTCGCGGGCGATCCGTTTGCGCTCGTCTTCCTTCAGGCGATCCTGATAGGCGGTAAGATCGCGCAGCAGTTCCTGCGACCGTTTCAGCGCTTCCACCGTCTGCTTGCGTTCGGTGATGTCCATCACGATGCCGCGCACCAGCGTGTTGTGATCGTCATGGCGCGTGCGCGCCACCGTATGTACCCAGCGTACCGATCCGTCATGTTGCCGGATGCGATGCTCGGTATCGAATTCCGCGCCGCTGCCGGCAACGCCGTCCAATCCTTCGCGTATCCGCTGCCGGTCGTCCTCGTGCACGCGGTGCAGGAAGTCTTCATACAGCGGTGTGTCGCCGAAGCGCTCCACGCCGAGGATGCGATAGGTTTCGGCCGACCATGTCATCCGACCCGATGCCGGATCGAGCCGCCAGCCGCCGAGGTGGGCCATGTGCTGCGCCTCGGCCAGGCTGGCCTCGCTGTTGCGCAAATCCTTGGTCATTTCCCTTGCCAGCCCGACCGCGTGCCGTCTTGCCGACATCAGCGAGTAATAGATGCTGTAGAGCAGTAATGATCCGATTAGCCCGCTGGCCAGCACCAGCCACGGCAGATAGTGGTCGAAACTGTCCAGCGATGCGGCCCTGGGGGCGGAGAAGGCAATTTCCCACACTCGCCGCCCGACTTCCATCGACACTCTTTTCACGAAAAAGTCCGATGCTGATTCCGGCGGACCCGATTCCGGATTGGCGTCCGGCAGGACGGTGCTGTCGAACAGCAGATGGTCCAGGCTCGAGGTGCCGGTATCCAGTTTTTCATTGATCGAGCCGGTATCGAAAACACGGATCCGCATGTGTTTCAGCGTGGACTGGTCGACCGCGCCCAGCATCAGCTTGCCGATATCGTAGCCGGCGCCGACCGAGCCGACCAGCGCGGCGCGGCGGTCGACCACTGTGTCCAGGCGCGCGCCACGGCGATAGACCGGTATCCGGACCGCGAGACCAATGTAGCGATGCAGGCCATTGATGTGTATTAGCCTGCCGGATGAGATCGGTTGCCCGTCGTCCCGCGCAACATCAAACCACTTTGCACTGCGGGGATTCGACAGAAAGTCGAGCCCGAATGAAGTGGCTTCCATCGGTTCCAGATACGTCAACACCTGATATTCGGGGCGCACGCCTGCCGGCTTGATCGCGAAAGCAGGGTAGCCATGCGGATTGAGGCTGATATCGGTACGCACCGCCGCCTCAAACGCACTTTTATTTTGCGCCAGAACGCGTTGTGCAAAATTCAGGCTGAGGATGCCCGGGAAGCTCTTTTCGAGGCGCAGTTTCATTACATACGAATGAAATTGATCGCGCGTAATGTGGTCACTGGTATTGAACAATGCTGCCAGTCCTCCTAGGACATCGAGATAGGACTGGACCCGATTCTGGATAGCGAGCTGCGCGTTGTTGGCTTGGTAGTCGAGATAGGTCCTGCTTTTGTTGTTGACCATTTGCGTGACCAGAATATGAACAACCAGCGAAATCGCCACGCCCAGCCACCAGCCGGTGGAGGTCAGCAGCGATTTTATAAAACGTTTTGAAATCTGCATCTCGCCGTCGCTATTTTTCTGTTCGCAATCTCACATGTAGGCGAGCACCCGATTTCGCATTCCGCCTTGAGGTAATTGTGGACTGGGTGCGTATGAGGGTGAAGTTCGCTGCAATGCAGCATTGCTATTTTGAAATATTTAAGATCGAAGTTTATAACGTTTTTCGCCATGCACCGCGCTAATGACTCTTGATGGAATACATGCCGGGAAGCATTTTTTCATCGCGCCTGGGGTTATGCCTAGTATCCAGCTGGAAACTTGAGCTGGATCAAATGTGTTACCGGTTTGCAACGTGCGCTGGATGCTAAATTGACTTGTCGCAAGCCGACCGATATTCGGGAACGGTAGCGATCCGTGGTATTTCATCCATCGCACAATGAAAGGTGCCTGACATGAACAATATTTCCCAGATAAAAACACCCGAGAAAATGGTAGAAGCAATTTTTGCGCTTGATCTCGAACCCATCAAAATGAAACTGATGGACAAGAAGGAGGGGCAAGGCTGGAGCGGCGCCCAAGCCGACCGCTATGAGCTGGAGTACAAACGCTTTCTTGCCCTGCTGGCGAAATTTCCCGACGATGTGATCGCGCCAAGCACCAGTGTCGACAAGTTCTGGCACGCCCATATCCTCGATACTGTCAAATATGCGCGGGATTGTGAAAGCGTGTTTGGCTATTTTCTGCATCACTATCCGTATTTCGGCCTGCGCGATGAGCAGGACGCCGCCAACCTGGCCGAGGCGGCGATTAGAATGCGGCGTCTGTACGAACAGGAATTCGGCGCTGCGATCTCGGTCGCGGCCGGCGTCAGCTGGTGCTGCAAGGCGGACGACAAAATGACTGCAGCCGCAGGTGATGTCAGCTGGTGCTGCAAGGCGGACGACAAAATGACCGCAGCCGCAAGCGATGTCAGCTGGTGCTGCAAGGCGGATGACAAAGTGACTGCAGCCACAAGCGATGTCAGCTGGTGCTGCAAGGCGGATGACAAAGTGACTGCAGCCACAAGCGATGTCAGCTGGTGCTGCAAGGCGGACGACAAAGTGACCGCAGTCGCAGGCGATGTCAGCTGGTGTTGCAAGGCGAGCGACAAAGTGACTGCACATCCAGCGCAAGCGGCGGCCTGACAAGTTTTCTGTGGCACCCGGTGTTCGCGCCGACCCATTGCAAATTGGGTCGGCGCTTTTATGTCTCGTTCATATGACCTTCAACGTGGTGATGCCACATCAGCTTGCGCGCGTCCAGTACCCGGGCTGCGCATAGGTCTGCTTCAGCATGTCGATGAAGAAGCGGATCTTGGCCGGCAAATGGCGCTGCTGCGGGTACACCGCCATGATGTCGTAGTTGTCGAGCGCGTAGTCGTCGAGCACGGTAATCAATCGCCCCGACGCCAGTTCCGACTGGATTTCCCAGGTCGAGCGCCACGCAAGCCCGAGGCTTTCGCAAGCCCAGCGGTGCAGCAACTCGCCGTCGTTGCAGTCGAGCTTGCCGTTGACCTTGACCGTGACCGGCTTGCCGTTGTGCTGGAAGTACCAGCCGCGCTGCTGGCCACCCTGCAGGTTGAACGCAAGGCAGTTGTGCTGTTCCAGGTCTTCGAGGCGGCGCGGGATGCCGTGCCGTTCGAAGTACTCCGGCGTGGCGCACACCACGCGCTGGTTCGCGGCCAGCTTCACCGCGACGAAGTTCGGATCGATCGCGCCGCCGATGCGGATGCTGAGGTCATAGCCTTCGCGCACCAGGTCGACCACGCGATCGGTCAGGTTGAATGAAATCTGCACTTCCGGATTGGCGGCGAGGAAACCGGGCGCATGCGGCGCGACATGCTTTCGTCCGTAGGCGGCAGGCGCCGACACCACCAGGTGGCCGGTCGCCTTGTGACGGCCTTCCGAGATGGTCTTTTCCGCGTGGTCCAGCTCTCCCAGCAGTTTGCGGCAATGGTCGAGATAGACGCTGCCTTCCTCGGTCAGCGTCAGGTGCCGGGTAGTGCGATGCATCAGCTTCACGCCGAGCCGCTTTTCGAGCGCATCGATGCGCCGGCCCAGCATCACCGGCGTGATGTTCTGTTCCAGCGCGGCGCGTGCCATGCTGCCTTTTTCGACGACGTCGACGAAAGCTTGAATCTGTTTGAATTTGTCCATGATTTGTCGAAGATGGGACGAAGTCGTTTGATTATTCCATACCTGAGGTATCGAATAAACAGATTATTTGTGTTCTTATCAAACCAAACGGTTGGCTATAGCATCTGTCCATCGGATTTCGTATCTTGCATCTGGAGGACTTATGGCAAAAATGACCGCAGTGGAAGCAGCCATCCACGTACTGGAAAAAGAAGGCATCGTGCAGGCATTCGGCGTGCCGGGCGCCGCAATCAACCCGTTCTACGCCGCCATGCGCAAGCGCGGCAGCGTCAAGCATGTGCTGGCACGGCACGTCGAAGGCGCCGCGCACATGGCGGAAGGTTATACCCGTGCGCGCGCCGGCAATATCGGCGTTTGTCTGGGCACCTCCGGGCCGGCCGGCACCGACATGATTACCGGCCTGTATTCGGCGCAGGCCGATTCGATCCCGATCCTGTGCGTGACCGGCCAGGCGCCGCGCGCGCGGCTGTACAAGGAAGACTTCCAGGCGGTCGATATCGAATCGATCGCCAAGCCGGTGACCAAGTGGGCGGTCACCGTGCGCGAGCCGGCGCTGGTGCCGCGCGTGTTCCAGCAGGCGTTCCACCTGATGCGTTCCGCGCGTCCGGGACCGGTGCTGATCGACCTGCCGTTCGACGTGCAGATGGCGGAGATCGAATTCGATCCCGACACGTATGAGCCGCTGCCGGTCTACAAGCCGGCCGCAACCCGCGCGCAGGTCGAGAAGGCACTGACGATGCTGAACGACGCCGAGCGGCCGCTGATCACCGCCGGCGGCGGTGTCATCAATGCGAATGCATCGGAATTGCTGGTGCAGTTCGCGGAAATCGTCGGCGTGCCGGTGATCCCGACGCTGATGGGCTGGGGCACGATTGCCGACGACCATCCGCTGATGGCTGGCATGGTCGGCCTGCAGACCAGCCACCGTTATGGCAATGCGACGATGCTCGAATCCGATTTCGTGCTCGGCATCGGCAATCGCTGGGCCAATCGGCACACCGGCTCGATCGACGTGTTCACCAAAGGCCGCACGTTCGTGCATGTCGATATCGAACCGACGCAGATCGGCCGCGTGTTCGGCCCCGATCTCGGCATCGTGTCCGATGCCGGCGCCGCGCTGAAACTGTTCGTCGAGGTCGCGCAGGAATGGCAGGCGGCCGGCAAGCTGAAGGACCGCAAGGCCTGGGTCGCGCAATGCCAGGAACGCAAGCGCACGCTGCTGCGCAAGACGCATTACGACAATGCGCCGATCAAGCCGCAGCGCGTGTATGAAGAGATGAATCGCGCGTTCGGCCGCGATACCTGCTACGTCAGCACCATCGGCCTGTCGCAGATCGCCGCCGCGCAATTCCTGCATGTGTACCAGCCGCGCAACTGGATCAACTGCGGCCAGGCCGGCCCGCTCGGCTGGACTGCGCCGGCGGCGCTTGGCGTGGTGGCCGACAATCCCGGCCGCCAGGTGGTCGCGATTTCCGGCGACTACGACTTCCAGTTCATGATCGAGGAGCTCGCGGTCGGCGCGCAATTCAACCTGCCGTATCTGCACGTGGTGGTGAACAACTCCTACCTCGGCCTGATCCGCCAGTCGCAGCGCGGCTTCGACATGGATTACTGCGTGCAGCTCGCGTTCGAGAACATCAATGCGCCGGAACTGAACGGCTACGGCGTCGACCATGTCGCAGTGGTCGAAGGCCTCGGCTGCAAGGCGATCCGCGTGACCAAGCCGGAAGACATCCAGGACGCATTCGGCCAGGCCCGCGCATGGATGCGCCAGTACCGGGTGCCGGTGGTAGTCGAGATCATCCTGGAGCGCGTGACGAATATTGCAATGGGCACCGAGATCGACAAGGTCAACGAATTCGAGGACCTGGCGAACGAACCGGGCGACGCGCCGACCGCGATCGCGCTGCTTGATTAAGAAGGAGGAGGAGAAATGACAAAACTGGCGGCCAATCTGACCATGCTGTTCAACGAGCATGGCTTCATGGACCGGTTCGAGGCAGCGGCGCGCGCCGGCTTTCGCGGTGTGGAATTCCTGTTCCCGTACGCGTTCCACGCGGACCAGATCGCGGACAAGCTGAACACTTATCAGCTCGATCTGGTATTGCACAATCTGCCGGCCGGCAAATGGGAAGCGGGTGAGCGTGGCATCGCCTGCCATCCGGAGCGGATCGGCGAATTCCAGGATGGCGTCGGCGAAGCGATCCGCTATGCGAAGACGCTCGGCGTGACGCAACTGAATTGCCTGGTCGGCATCCTGCCGCAGGGCGTCAGCGCCGATGCTGCGTTCAAGACCGTGGTCGGCAACCTGAAGTTTGCGGCCGACATGCTGAGAGAGCAAAAGATTCGCCTGCTGATCGAACCGATCAATACCTTCGACATTCCGGGCTTCTACCTGTCACGAACCCAGCAGGCGATCGATCTCATCAAGGAAACCGGATCGAGCAACATCTACCTGCAGTACGACATCTATCACATGCAGCGGATGGAAGGCGAGATCGCGAACACGATCAAGACCAACCGCGACATCATCCGGCACATTCAATTGGCGGATAACCCGGGGCGCTTCGAGCCCGGCACCGGCGAGATCAATTACCGCTATCTGTTGCAGATGCTGGACGAGATCGGTTACGACGGCTGGATCGGCTGCGAGTACAAGCCGAGAGCGGGGACGCTGGAAGGGCTGGGCTGGCGCGCCGCACACGGCGTGTGAACGGAACATCGTAGGGCAGCACCCGTGCCCACGCTACATCGAACAAAACGAATCAACGGAGAACATCATGGCAAAAGTAGGCTTTATCGGACTGGGCATCATGGGCGCGCCGATGGCGGCGCATCTGCAGGCAGGTGGCCACAAGCTGTATCTGCATGACCAGAAGAATCCGCCGTTCCAGCTGGTCGAGGGCGGCGCGACCGTCTGCACCTCTGGTGCGGAAGTGGCGAAGCGCGCCGACAT
This sequence comes from uncultured Noviherbaspirillum sp., assembly GCA_966211585.1. Lineage (GTDB taxonomy): Bacteria > Pseudomonadota > Gammaproteobacteria > Burkholderiales > Burkholderiaceae_D > Noviherbaspirillum. Next base: position 65,631 of record CBIHNU010000004.1, read on the forward strand.
CGTCATCATCATGGTGCCCGACACGCCGCACGTGGAAGCGGTGCTGTTCGGCGAGAACGGCGTTGCCAGCGGCCTGACGGCGGGCAAGACCGTGGTCGACATGAGTTCGATCTCGCCGATCGCGACCAAGACCTTCGCGAAGAAGATCAACGATCTCGGCTGCCAGTACCTGGATGCGCCGGTGTCCGGCGGCGAAGTCGGTGCGAAGGCGGCATCGCTGACGATCATGGTCGGCGGTTCCGAAAGTGCATTCAACGATGTCAAGCCGCTGTTCGATCTGATGGGCAAGAACATCACGCTGGTCGGCGGCAACGGAGACGGCCAGACCACCAAGGTTGCGAACCAGATCATTGTCGCGCTCAACATCCAGGCGGTGGCCGAAGCGCTGCTGTTCGCATCGAAGGCCGGCGCCGATCCGGCGCGCGTGCGGCAGGCGCTGATGGGCGGTTTCGCATCGTCGCGCATCCTTGAAGTGCATGGCGAGCGGATGGTGAAGCGCACCTTCAACCCCGGCTTCCGCATCGAACTGCACCAGAAGGACCTGAACCTCGCATTGCAGGGCGCGAAGGCGCTCGGTGTGTCGCTGCCGAACACCGCGACCGCGCAGGAGCTGATGAACGCCTGCGCTGCGAACGGCATGAGCGGGCTCGACCATTCGGCGCTGTGCCGCGCGATCGAGTTGCTGTCGAACCACGAGATCGCAAAAGGATAGAATCGGAAAAAGCCAGGCTGCGGCGTCGTCTCCTTCAAAGGGCGGCGCCGCGTGGCCATGGCCTTCATTTCCGACTTCCGCACTTTTTTCTCGACGAGATTCTCTCCATGCAAACGATCAATCCCCGCCAGCTCCTGCTCGACATGTACCACAGCGCCGTCGGCGCCGTCAGTGCGGAAAAATGCCTGCCGACATTTCTGCCGAAGCCGCCGTCGCAGGGACGTACGCTGGTGATCGGCGCCGGCAAGGGTGCGGCGGCGATGGCGAAGGCGGTCGAAGACCACTGGCAGGGAGAGATCGGCGGATTGGTCGTCACCCGCTACGGCCATGGTGCGGATTGCCAGCGCATTGAAGTCGTCGAGGCCGCGCATCCGGTGCCGGACGAAGCCGGCAGGCGTGCAGCCAGCCGCATGATGGAAATGGTGCAAGGGCTGACCGAAAACGACCTGGTACTGTGCCTGATTTCCGGCGGCGGTTCCGCGCTGCTCGCGTTGCCGGCGGACGGCATCACGCTGGAACAGAAGCAGGCAATCAACAAGGCGCTGCTGAGAAGCGGCGCGACGATTTCCGAAATGAACTGCGTGCGCAAGCACCTTTCCGCGATCAAGGGCGGCCGCCTGGCGCTCGCCTGCGCGCCGGCGCGCGTGGTGACGCTGCTGATTTCCGACGTGCCCGGCGACGATCCCGGCATCATCGCCAGCGGCCCGACGCTGCCTGACCCGACCACCTGCGAGGAAGCGCTCGCGATCCTGCGCAAGTACCGGATCGAGATTCCGGTGGACATCGAGCGGCATCTCGCCTCCGGCGCTGGCGAGACGCCGAAGCCGGACGACCCGCGCTTCGCGCGCAACACGCATCATGTGATCGCAACCGCGCAGCAGGCGCTGGAAGCGGCAGCCGCGACCGCGCGCGCCGCCGGCATCACGCCGTACGTATTGTCCGACGACATGGAAGGCGAGGCGCGCGACGTCGGCATGGTGCATGCGGCGATCGCCAAGCAGATCGCGGCGCGCGGCCAGCCGTTCAGTCGGCCCTGTGTATTGATTTCGGGTGGCGAGACCACGGTGACGGTGCGCGGCAACGGGCGCGGCGGACGCAACGCGGAATTCCTGCTGAGCCTTGCGGCGACGCTGAACGGCTTTCCGGGTATCCATGCGATTGCCTGCGACACCGACGGCATCGACGGCTCGGAAGACAATGCCGGGGCGATCTACCAGGACCATTCGATGATGCGGGCCACGCAGCTCGGCCTGCGACCGCGCGCGATGCTCGACAACAATGATGGTTATGGATTCTTCAGCGCGCTTGGGGATCTGGTGGTGAGCGGGCCGACGCGCACCAACGTCAATGATTTCCGGGCGATTTTGATTTTGTAGATCGGCGTTGCATAACTCCTTCCCCCCTTTTAGGGGGAAGGTTGGGATGGGGGTAGAGTGCTTGAATCAGCGCTATCGCCGGCGCGAGCACTCTACCCCCTCCCTAACCCTCCCCCTGCAAGGGGGAGGGAATCTTACGGTTCCCACTTGCAAGTGGGCCTCATCTGCGGGCTCATCTGCAGAAAAAGGGGGCTTGAAAATCCATCTCAACATTCACATCATGCGACGTCTCCGTAAAGCCAAAATCCTAGCCACCCTCGGCCCCGCCAGCTCCAGCAAGGAAACCATCCTCGCGCTGTTCCGGGCCGGTGCCGACGTGTTCCGTTTCAACTTCAGCCACGGCTCGCATGACGACCACCGCGTGCGTTACGACATCGTGCGCGAGATCGAAGCCGAAGTCGGCCGCCCGATCGCGATCCTCGCGGATCTGCAGGGGCCGAAGCTGCGCATCGGCCAGTTCGCCGAAGGCCGGATCACGCTGGCGCCGGGCGCCGAGTTCACGCTCGACCGCGACAGTGCCGCCGGGAATGCGCAGCGGGTTTGCCTGCCGCATCCGGAACTGTTCGCCGTGATTGCCGCCGGCCAGTCGCTGCTGCTGGACGACGGCAAGCTGCGCCTTGAAGTCATCGACAGCGACGGCACGCGCATCCGCACCCGCGTCGCGGCCGGCGGCGTGCTGTCGGACCGCAAGGGCGTCAACGTGCCGGACGTGGTGTTGCCGATTCCCGCGCTGACCGAAAAGGACAGGCGCGACCTCGACTTCGCGCTGTCGCTCGGTGTCGACTGGATCGCACTGTCGTTCGTGCAGCGGCCCGAGGATCTGCTGGAGGCGCGCGCACTGATCGGCGACCGTGCCGGCCTGCTGGCCAAGCTGGAAAAGCCGGCCGCGCTCGATCGTCTCGACGAAATCGTGCAGGTATCGGATGCGATCATGGTCGCGCGCGGCGACCTTGGCGTGGAACTGCCGCCGGAGCGCGTGCCGGGCGTGCAGAAGCGCATCCTGCGCACCTGCAGCAAGCACGGCAAGCCGGTCGTGATCGCGACGCAGATGCTGGAATCGATGATCTCCGCACAGGTGCCGACGCGCGCCGAAGCGTCCGACGTCGCCAGCGCGATTTACGACGGCGCCGACGCGGTGATGCTGTCGGCCGAATCGGCCAGCGGCGCCTGGCCGGTGGAAGCGGTGGCGATGATGGATCGCATCATTCGCGAAGTGGAGCGCGATCCGCTGTACCGCAATCTGATCGACGCGCAGCACGTCGAGCCGCTGCCCAATCGCGGCGACGCGATCTGCGCAGCGCTGCGCAGCGTGACGCAGATCGTCGGCGCGATGGTGACGATCACCTACACCACATCCGGCCACACCAGCCTGCGCGCCGCGCGCGAACGGCCGATCGCGCCGATCCTGAGCATCACGCCCAAGCTGTCCACCGCGCGGCGGCTGGCGATCGCCTGGGGCGTGCATACCACGGTCAGCCCGGATGTCGGCAGCGTCGACGAGATGGTGGCGGCGGCCTGTCGCATCGCATTGCAGGAAGAGTTCGCGCAACCCGGCGACCAGGTTGCGATCGCGGCCGGCATGCCATTCGGCGAATCGGGCACGACCAACCTGTTGCGGATCGCGGAGATCTGGCCGCAGGCGGCATAGGAACGAGTCGAACGGAAATGGGTAGGGCGGAAAAGCGCAGCGCCTTCCGCCGTATGTGTTTTTCTATTGGATGGGCTACATCATACGGCGGAAGGCGCTGCGCTTTTCCGCCCTACGTCTTGCGCGCCGCCTGCGCCAGTTCGCGCGCCAGCCGCTGATGGGTTTCAATGACCACTTCGGTTTCTAGCGTTGTGCAACGGCCTTCACGCACCACGACGCGGCCGTTGATGACGCTGTATGCGACGTTCGACGGCGTGCAGAACACCAGTGCCGCGACCGGGTCATGCAGCGCGCCGGCGAAGCCGATCTGCCGCAGATCAAACAGCACGACGTCGGCCGACATGCCGGGTGCGAGCGCGCCGATGTCGTCGCGGTTCAGCACCTTCGCACCGCCGCGCGTCGCAATTTCCAGCGCCTGGCGCGCGGTCATTGCGTCCGGGCCGTAGCCGACGCGCTGCAGCAGCATTGCCTGCCGCACTTCGCCCAGCAGGTGGCCGGCATCGTTGGATGCGGAGCCGTCGACGCCAAGGCCGACCGGCACGCCGGCGTCGATCATTTTGCGTACCGGCGCGATGCCGGACGCAAGGCGCATGTTGGAGCACGGGCAGTGCGCAACACCGGTGCCGCTGCGCGCGAACAACGCGATGCCGTCATCGTCGAGCTGCACGCAGTGCGCATGCCAGACGTCATGGCCGATCCAGCCGCAATCTTCCGCATACTGCGCCGGCGTCATGTTGAATTTCTCGCGGCTGTATGCGATGTCGGTCACGCTCTCGGCCAGATGGGTGTGCAGAGACAGCCCGTATTCGCGCGCGAGCGCGGCCGACTCGCGCATCAGGTCGCGCGATACCGAGAACGGCGAGCAGGGCGCGACCACGATGCGCTGCATCGCGTGGCGCGATGCGTCGTGATACGTCTCGATCAGCCGCTGCGTGTCTTGCAGGATCGCCGCTTCGTCTTCCACCACACTGTCCGGCGGCAGCCCGCCCTTCGACTGGCCGACGCTCATCGAACCGCGTGCCGCGTGGAAGCGCATGCCGATCTGCTGCGCGGCTTCGATGCTGTGGTCGAGCCTGCAGCCGTTCGGATAGATGTACAGGTGATCGCTGGTGGTGGTGCAACCGGACAGCATCAGCTCGGTCATCGCGGTTTGCGTCGACACGCGCACCATCTCCGGCGTCAGGCTGGCCCAGATCGGGTACAGGTTGGTAAGCCAGTTGAACAGTTCGCCGTTCTGCGCGGCGGGGATCACGCGCGTCAGGCTCTGGTACATGTGGTGGTGAGTGTTGATCAGGCCGGGCAGCACCACGTGGTTGGTGGCGTCGATGATGTCGTCGGCGGTTTGCGGAAGCTCGGCTGTGGTGCCGACTTGTTCGATCACGTTATCGCGGATGAAGAGGGCGCCGTTCGGGATTTCGCGGCGGGCGTCGTCCATCGTGACGAGGGTGGTGGCGTTTTTGATTAGCAGGGTTTTGGGCATGGCTGCTGGCTTGTTGGGCGATTGTGGGTGGCGCTTTTTTGTTTGCGCTGGGTGGTGGGTCTCAATTTGGTGCTTCGATACGGGTTGCACTCCCAGTGATTCGATACGGTTTGCACTTCGTGGATGCTTGCCGGGACTGGCCCCGGCGGGCCACTCCCTTTCTTTGCTTCGCCAAAGAAAGGAAGCAAAGAAAGGCGACCGCGGCGAACTGCCCTTCGGGTCCCCGAAAAAGCGAGCGACAAAGCGGGAAGCGAAATAACTCGCCCTCGCTACGCTCGGAACTCAAACAGATTTCGCTTCTTTTTCCGCTTTGCCACTCGCTTTTTCGGCAGTTCACAGCGGCACTTCAAAAAACCAAATTCAAAAGCTAAAGCAAAACCGAAAAGCAAAACCGAAAAGCAAAACCAAAACATTCAGTGCTACCGGCATCTGTCGCAATGCCATTCCGGTTGATTTCAGAATGAATCGTCTCGAGGATCGTTGTTGACGTTAATCCCCTTGGGACGCTGCCGAAAAAAGGCAGTGCAAAGCGGATCAGAAATGAAATCTGTCTGAGCACCGAGCGCAGCGAGGGCGAGTTATTTCATTTCCCGCTTTGTGCTGGCTTTTTTCGGGAACCCGAAGGGCAGCGTCTTGGGGGCGTTTCTTTTGCTTCCTTTTCTTGTCGACACAAGAAAAGGAAGTGGCCCGCCGGGGCCAGTCCCGGCAAGCCTCCACGAAGTGCAATTCGTATTGCATCACCGAAGACCAAGCCGAACAAGCGCAAGCCAATTAACCCATCAACACCTCAACAACCATTCAACCCGCTCGAATCACCGCCAGTACTCGCGTGGGCACAAAAACGTGCCCACCCTACGGCCCATCCGTCGTACGTCCCATCACACCTCGAAATGCCTCAGAAAATCCAGCAGCACCTGCGCCGATATCTCCGCATCATCCGCCGTCATCGTCTCCAGCGGATTATGGCTGATGCCGCCATTGCCGCAGCGCGTGAACAGCATCGCGACATCGGTAATCGCGGCAATCGCCATCGCATCATGGCCGGCGCCGGAACTGAGTTCGAACGGCGGCATCCCTGCACGTTCGACAGCAGCGGACAATTGCCGCATCAATCGTGGCGCACACGGTACCGCCGGCGCCTTCATCAACAATTCCAGCTTCGCTTCGATATTGCGCCGTGCGCAGATCGCATCGATCTCGCCCAGGATGTCGGCTACCGCCGCGTTGCGCGTGCCATCGTCGGCGGCGCGTACGTCGAGCGACAGGCGGCACGCGCCGGGGATCACGTTGACCGAGCCGTGCGGCACCTGCAGCTGGCCGACGGTGCCGACCAGCGACGGCGCCTGCGCGCAGCGCTTTTCGACATAGAGAATGATTTCGGCTGCGGCTGCGGCGGCGTCCTTGCGCATCGTCATCGGTGTGGTGCCGGCATGGCTGGCAACGCCGGTGAGGTCGATCATGTAGCGGCAGCTGCCGGCAATCGAACTGACGATGCCAACCGGCAGGCCGCGTTCGAGCAGTACCGGGCCCTGTTCGATATGCACTTCGACGAAGCCGAGCAGGTCGGCCGGATTGCGCGCGATTGCGGTGATCTGGTTCACATCGTGACCGGCGTCCTGTAACGCGGCGCGCATCGTGATGCCGTCCGCGTCGGTCTTGTCGAGCAGCGTCATGTCGAAGCGGCCGGCGATGGCGTTACTGCCCAGGAAGGTACTCTTGAAACGCACGCCTTCTTCTTCGCAGAAACCGACGATCTCCAGATGGAACGGCAGCCTTTCGCCGCGCTGGTGCAGATGCTTGACCACCGCGATCGGCAGCAGGATGCCTTCGCGGCCATCGTACTTTCCGCCGTTGCATACGGTGTCGTAGTGCGATCCGGTCATCAGCGTTTTCGCGTTCGGCTTGTCCGACAGGTAGCGGCCGACCACGTTGCCGACCGCATCGATCGCGATTTCCATGCCGGCTTCGCGCATCCATGTCGCGAGCTGCACCGCAGTCTTGCGATGTGCGATGGTCATGTACGCGCAGGTCAGGCCGTCGTCGTCATCGCTCCAGGCGCCGATCACGTCGGCCCATTCCATGATCCGGTTGCCCAGTTCGGGAGAGTGGCCGAACAGGTCGTTCAGCCGCAGTTCGGCGATGCGATCAATCTGGCGCAGGTCTTCCGCGAGTTCGTCGGCGCGGCAGTTCTTCAGGCGGCGGCTGAAGGTGGCGATGATCTGCTGCCGCGTGAAGCCCTTGCCGTCGGGCCCTTTCACCGCGAGGATGAACGGAAAATCAAACTTCGCGTTGTAGTCGGCATTCAGTTTCTGCAGTGTCGCGAATTCTTCCGCGCTGCACTGGTTGAGACCGGCCTTCGCCTGTTCGCCGGTCGATTCCTTCGTCAGTTCGCCGGCGATCGCGGCCTTGCCTGCAAGTTCCGGGTGGGCACGGATCAATGCAAGCTGTTCCGCCTCGCTCGCATTGGCGACGACCTGTTGCAGCGCGAGTTTCAATGCACTCAGGCTGCTGAACGGGCGCTTCGCAGCGGCACGTTCCGGTATCCAGGGCGAATGTTCGTAAATGCCGAACAGCGTTTGCACGAAATCGGCAGCGTGGCAGGTGTTCAGTTGTTGCAGCGTGATGGTCATGAGTGTCTCAAGCGGAAAACGGATGGGTTGCGCGCCAGTGGTTCGCAATGTCGATACGGCGCGTTACCCAGACCTTGTGGTGCGATTGCACGTAGTCGAGGAAACGCGCGAGCGCGGCGGCGCGGCCGGGGCGGCCGGCGAGGCGGCAGTGCAGGCCGACCGACATCATCTTCGGCCGGTTCAGGCCGTCGGGATCGCCTTCTCGGTAGAGCATGTCGAACGCGTCCTTCAGGTAATCGAAGAACTGCGTGCCGGAGTTGAAGCCCTGCATCGCGGCGAAGCGCATGTCGTTCGCGTCAAGCGTGTATGGCACGATCAGTTGCGGCGTGGTGGTCTTGTTGCCGGCCGCGTCGGTGATCGCAACCTGTTCCCAGAACGGCAAGTCGTCGCCGTAGTAATCGGCATCGTAGGCGAAGCCGCCGTGCTCGGCGACGAGGCGGCGCGTGTTCGGCGAATCGCGGCCGGTATACCAGCCGAGCGGCTGCTCGCCGGTCAGTTCGCGGATGATCTCGACCGCTTCCCGGATATGCGCGCGCTCGGTCGCCTCATCCATGTGCTGGTAGCTGATCCAGCGCAGCCCGTGGCAAGCGATTTCATGGCCGAGTTGGCGGAATGCGGCAACCGCATCCGGATTGCGCTTGAGCGCCATCGACACGCCGAAGATTGTCAGCGGCAGCCTGCGTTCCTCGAACATTCGCAGCAGCCGCCACAGGCCGGCGCGCGAGCCGTATTCGTAGATCGATTCCATGCTCATGTGGCGCATCTCGAAGGCTTGCGCGCCGATGATTTCGGAGAGGAAGGTTTCGGATGCGGCGTCGCCATGCAGCACGCAGTTTTCCGAGCCTTCTTCGTAGTTGAGTACGAACTGGACGGCGATGCGGGCGGCGTTCGGCCATTGCGCGTGCGGCGGGGTGCGGCCGTAGCCGATCAGGTCGCGTGGGTAGTGGGTGTAGGTGTTGGTCACTTGGCACCTGCCGGGTGGTTGTTGTTGGTGGATTTGCCAAGGTTGATGGTAATGGGATGGCGGTGGGGAAGTATATGGATTTGATGATATTGGGGGGAGGTGGGGGGATATAGATGTATATCGGCGCTCTTGGGGATTGCGTCTTGTTGATTCGGATTTTGGCTGATTGGCTTGCGCTCGTTCGGCTTGTTCTTCGGTGATGTAATGCGGGTTGCACTTCGTGGATGCTGGCCGGGACTGGCCCCGGCGGGCCACTTCCTTTTCTTGTGTCGACAAGAAAAGGAAGCAAAAGAAACGACCCCAAGACGCTGCCCTTCGGGTTCCCGAAAAAAGCCAGCGCAAAGCGGGAAATGAAATAACTCGCCCTCGCTGCGCTCGGTGCTCAGACAGATTTCATTTCTGATCCGCTTTGCACTGCCTTTTTTCGGCAGCGTCCCAAGGGGATTAACGTCAACAACGATCCTCGAGACGATTCATTCTGAAATCAACCGGAATGGCATTGCGACAGATGCCGGTAGCACTGAATGTTTTGGTTTTGCTTTTCGGTTTTGCTTTTCGGTTTTGCTTTAGCTTTTGAATTTGGTTTTTTGAAGTGCCGCTGTGAACTGCCGAAAAAGCGAGTGGCAAAGCGGAAAAAGAAGCGAAATCTGTTTGAGTTCCGAGCGTAGCGAGGGCGAGTTATTTCGCTTCCCGCTTTGTCGCTCGCTTTTTCGGGGACCCGAAGGGCAGTTCGCCGCGGTCGCCTTTCTTTGCTTCCTTTCTTTGGCGAAGCAAAGAAAGGGAGTGGCCCGCCGGGGCCAGTCCCGGCAAGCATCCACGAAGTGCAAACCGTATCGAAGCACCGAAGTCCAAACCGCACCGCATCACCCAGCGACAAAGGCTTACTTCGTCACCAACGACTTCGCAGTCGAAGCAATCAACTCCCTCAACCACTTATGTTCCGGCGCATGATGCACCCGCTCATGCCACAGTTGATAAAACCGCATCGCCGGAAACGGAATCGGCACATTGAACGTCTTCAACGGCAAATTCCTTTCATAAAACTTCATGAACTGCCGCCCGGTAGTCAGCACCAGATCGCTGCGCGTGAGCATGTACGGAATCAAACCGAAATAGGCCGACTCCACCACCACATTTCGATGCAGATTACGCTGCGCGAGAAACGATTCGATCACGCCGAAATAACCAGGCAGCATTTGCGCCGGCGCGACATGCGGCAGCGACAGATAGTCTTCCACCGTCATCTCGTCAGGTCCGGTGCGCAACGCATACGCGCAGTCGGCGCGCATGATGCAGGCGATGTCGTCCTCGAACAGCTTCGACATGTGCAGATGCTGCGGCGGTTCGTCCCAGTTCGCGATCACCAGGTCGAGCTCGCCGTCGGACAGCAGTTTCAGGTAATCGATTTCCTGCCCCAGACCGTGGATCACGATATGGCTTTTCGGCGATTCGCGGCGCATGCTCGCGACGATGTTGGGCAGGAACTGGCTGTCGAGATAGTCGGGCGCGGCGATATGGAAGGTGCGTGATTCCTGCTGCGGCGCGAACGCGGTTTTTTGCGCAAACAGCCGCTCGGTTTCGTCGAGGATGCGCTTGGCCGGCTTCAGCAGGCTTTCGCCATGCTGCGTCGGCACCATGCCGCGCGCGCCGCGTACCAGCAACGGGTCGCCGGTCAGTTCGCGCAGCTTGCGCAGCGATGCGGAAATCGATGGCTGCGGCTGGTTCAGCTTCAGCGCGACGCGCGATACATTCTTCTCCGACAGCAGCAGGTACAGGATGCGGATAAGATGAATGTCCAAGTGATCTGGCAAGCCTGACATTGCGACCTCTATATGGGCAAGGGTATGTAAGATATATATTGCGTTTGATATTGCCGTCTGCAAAAAAGTCTATCTTGTATCGGCCGTGCGTCAAAGCATTAGTGCAAATTTTTTGTGCAACGCCGATGTGTCGTTGTTGCGCGCATAACGCATGGAGGCAGGGCGGGTGGGAGCCGCCCTATGGCGAAAAAATCAATGACCGGTCGCAGCGGAGCTTTAAACAGTTCGCGACCAATCGGGAGACAATCCCTCTCGTCTGGAGCGCCCGCGGTGGCAGACGAGCTTCAATCATGAGGAAACCATGGAAGCTTTGCTGCTCAATTACGGCCTCGAATGGCTGAACCTGCTGGTGCGATGGCTGCACCTGATCGTCGGGATCGCGTGGATCGGCGCGTCGTTCTATTTCGTCTGGCTCGACAATTCGATCCGTCCGCCGAAGCCCGGCTCCGATCTGGAAAAGGCCGGTGTATCCGGCGAACTGTGGGCGGTGCACGGCGGCGGTTTCTACAACCCGCAAAAATACCTGGTCGCACCGAAGCAGCTGCCGGAAGAACTGCACTGGTTCAAATGGGAAGCGTATTCGACCTGGCTGTCGGGCTTCTCGCTGCTGTTCATCGTTTACTACTTCAACGCATCGGCGATGATGATCGACAAATCGGTCGCCGATCTGACGCCCGGCCAGGCAGTCGCGATCGGCCTTGGCTCGCTCGCGATCGGCTGGGTCGTGTACGACCTGCTATGCAAATCGCCGCTCGGCAAACGCGACGGCCCGTTCGGCATCGTGATCTACCTGCTGCTGGTCGGTGCCGCATTCGCGCTCACGCACCTGCTCGGCGGCCGTGCCGCATACATCCACGTCGGCGCGATGATCGGCACGATCATGGTCGGCAATGTGCTGATGCAGATCATTCCCGGACAGCGCAAGCTGGTGGAGGCGATGAAGGCCGGCAAATCGCCGGACCCGGTCTATGGCCAGCGTGCCAAGCAGCGCAGCGTGCACAACAACTACTTCACGCTGCCGGTGCTGTTCATCATGATTAGCAACCACTATGCGATGACCTACAACCATGCGTACAACTGGCTGGTGCTGGCCGCGATCATGGCGGCCGGCGCGCTGATCCGCCACTTCTTCAACCTGAAGCACAAGGGGAAAATCGCCTGGGGCTATCCGGCGGCCGGCGTCGCGCTGCTGTTGATCGTCGCGATCGCGATCGCACCTCGTCCCGCGCGGAAGCCGGCAGCGGCCGACACGGCAACTGCCGCTCCGGCAGCCGACTTCGGCAAGGTGCAGGCGATCATCGCGCAGCGCTGTGCGGTCTGCCATTCGGACCAGCCGACGCAGCCCGGCTTTGCCACCGCGCCGGCCGGCGTGATGCTGCAAACGCCGGAACTGATTCATCAAAACGCGGCCCGGATTTATCAGCAAGCGGTGCAACTGAAGGCAATGCCGATCGGGAACCTGACGCACATCACCGATGACGAGCGCGCCATCATCGGCCGCTGGTATGAAGCGGGCGCCAAATAATCGCCGGCCCCTGCGCCGCAATCAGAATATGGAAAGAGAAAAATCATGACAACCACCCTCATTGACGGCTTCACCCTCACGGCCGCACAGGTGATCGCGATCGCACGCGATCCATCGCACCAGGTCCGCCTCGCGCCGTCGTCGCGCGCGGCCCTGAACGAAAGCCGCGACTACATCGAAGCGACCTGGATGCACGATGCAGCGCCGATGATGTACAGCTTCAACACCGGCGTCGGCTTGCTGAAGGATACCCGCGTCAAGGTCGAACATATCGGCCTGTTCCAGACCCAGCTGATCAAGGCGCACGCGGCCGGCATCGGCGAACCGTTTTCCGAAGAAGTCAGCCGCGCGACGATGCTGCTGCGCGCCAATGCCTTCGCGTCGAATTACTCGGCGCCGCGCGTCGACGTGGTCGACCGGCTGCTCGCGTTCCTCAATGCCGGCATCCATCCGCTCATGCCGCAGAAAGGTTCGGTCGGCGCGTCCGGCGACCTCGCGCCGCTGGCCTACCTGGCCGCCGCGATCGCCGGCTTCGACGAAGCCGAAGTGATGTATCAAGGCCAGCGCATGTCCGCGCCGCAGGCAATCACCGCCGCCGGCATCGGTCCGGTGCAGTTCGAGCTGAAAGCGAAAGATGCGTCGGCGCTGATCAACGGCTGCACCGCGTCGCTCGCGGTCGCGGTGCTGGCTGCGCACGATGCGCGCAACCTGCTGGCCGATGCCTGCGTATCGCTCGGGCTGACGCTCGAAGCGATGCGCGCCGAAATGGCCGCGTTCGATCCGCGCATCCATCAGGCAAGGCCGCATGCGGGCCAGATCAAGACTGCCGCAATCATGCGCAACCTGTTGCAGGGTTCGACACGCACCACGCATGCAGCACGCGCAGTGCAGTTCCCGGAAGAGTCGCGCCGCACCGACATTCCGTACACCGCGCGAATCCAGGATGTGTATTCGCTGCGCTGCGCACCGCAAGTGTATGGCCCGGTGTTCGATGCGCTCGACTATATCGATACCATCGTCAAGAACGAAATCAATTCGGCCACCGACAATCCGCTGATCTTCGGCAAGGACGGCGGCGGGTTCGAGATCATTTCCGGCGGCAATTTCCATGGCCAATACCTGGCGCAGGCGATGGACTTGCTGGCGATGGCGGTCACCGACCTGGGCAGCATTTGCGAACGGCGGATTGCGCGGCTGATCGATCCGACCTTGTCCTGGGGCTTGCCGCGCAACCTGATGTCGGGCATCCGCGGCGTCAATACCGGTTATCCGGTGGTGCAATGCTCGATGAGTTCGCTGGTGATGGAAAACCGGACCTTGTGCATGCCGGGCAGCGTCGACAGCATTCCAGCGAAAGGCAACAGCGAAGACCATGTGTCGAATTCGACCTGGTGTGCGCGCAAGGCGGCGACCGTGATTGCGAACACGCAATACATCATCGGGGTCGAAATGCTGTTTGCCGCGCAAGGCTTGACGATGACAGCGGACTTGTTGCCGGGCTTCGTGCTGGGGCAGGGCACGCAAGCCGCGTATGACGAGATCCGCCGCCAGATTCCGGCCTGCCTCGATGGTGATCGCTGGTTCCATCACGATATCGCGGTGGCGCAATCGTTCGTCACCACCGGTTCGGTGCGCGCTGCAGTGGAAAGGAAAATCGGCAGTTTCATCGAATAGGCAGCCTCGGCATTCAAAGGCTGCAAGGGCAGGGTAATCAGGGTCGGGCAACCGACCCTTTTGCATTTCTAGCGAGAAAACAACAACTCGTAAAATTTCCGCCCCCATGTGTAGTTGCTTTTCCACGCTTGACACATTCTGTTTCACAATTCCTTCTATAATTCCAGCAAGAAAGATTGACGTAGACCAACTGATATGTGGTTGCGGACGGGGACTTCCTGCCAGCGTGCACCGTCGTCACTGTCAACCCTTTCAATAAATGGCCGCAGAGATATTCCGTGCGGCCATTTTTATTTGGGTCGTCAATATTTCCATATAGAAATTAATGTGATCGCAATGGTTTCGTGAAGCGCTTTCGGTCGTTCAGCGTAGCGGAATTGTGCACCGACCAGGTCTGAACGATGAAGAAGATATTGCCCTGCAGCTTGCCCATTCGTGCAAAAGCTCTTTTCCGCGAACGCCTGTCGTTTTCGCAGCAATTCCGGTCCGGCATGCTTCGGGCCTGTGTCGCGCTCTTGCTGGGCGTATCAGCCCTGCCGGCTGGCGCAGTCGACCTGCTCGTCTCCAATTTCACCGATACTCCCGATCCCGCCGTGCGTGGCGGCACGCTGGTATACAGCGCGACGATCACCAACAATGCGGCCGATACCGCGCATGACGTTGCACTGGTGTTCAATCTCGATGCGGATACCACGTTTGTCTCGGTGTCCGACAGCACCAATTGCAGTTACGCGGCCGGGGTGGTGACTTGCAGCTACGCCACGGTCAAGGGCGACACTGCCGGGCCGAATACCGCCGATGTCATTACCGTCAATGTCACGGTGCAAAGCAAGACCACGGCGGGCAGCACGGTCAATGCGACTGCCACCGTATCGACCTCCGACACCGATACTGCCAGCGGCAACAACTCGCTCAGCCAGCTGACCACGATCGATGACGGCGCCGACCTCGCGTTCACGCTGACGCCGAGTCCGACTTCGGTTGCGGCGGCCGGCACCGTGTCGTATACCGCTTCCACAGTCAACAACGGGCCGAACGTGGCAGGCACCGTGACGGCGACGACCACCCTGTCGCCGAATATCACCTACCAGAGCGCGAGCGGCAGCGGATGGTCCTGCGGCATCGCAGGCAGCGTCGTTACCTGTACCCGCTCGTCGGCGGCGGTGGGGGCGCTCCCCGACATCACGATCACCGGCAAGGTGACCGGCGCCGTCACCGGCACGGTCACCACCACCGGCGTGGTGGCGATCAGCGGCAGCGCAACCGATTACAACAATGCCAACGATGCATCGACAGCGGACATCACCGTCACCACCGGCACCGATCTTGCCATTTCCAAAACGGCATCGACCGGTACGCCGAGCTCCGGCCTGCCCATGACGTTCACGCTTCAGCCGCGCAATCTGGGACCGTTTTCCGCCAGTGCCGTGACCGTGACGGACACGCTGCCCGCCGGCTTCACCGGCATCAGTGCAAGCGGCACCGGCTGGAGCTGCAATGTCGCCGGCCAGACGGTTACCTGTACCGCAGCCAGCTATGCGGTCGCCGCAGCCAACGACATCACCGTGTCGACCACGGCGCCGACGGTGCTGTCATCGACCAGTTTCACCAACACCGCGCAAATCAGCAGCACCACCGCTGATCCGGTAAGCGGCAACAATACCGGTAGCGTCACGGTGAACGTGCTGCCCGACGGTGTCGATCTGTCGATCACCAAGACCAGGACGCCCGACCCGGTGGCGCAGGGAGGCAATCTTACCAACATCATCAAGGTCAAGAACAACGGGCCGGAGAACGCGCGTACGGGCGAGATCACGGTGACCGATACGCTGCCTAGCGGCGAAAGCTATGTCAGCTACAGCGGTGCCAACTGGGTCTGCGGCGCCGTCGGGCAGGTCGTGACTTGTACCTATAACGCGGCGTTGAACAACGGCTCCACCGCATCCACCCTGACGCTGATAACCACGGCAGTGAATTCCGGCACGCTGACTAACACCGCGTGCACAACCTATACCGACTCGACGGCGGCCGCGCTGCCCGATCCGGTTTCGGGCAACAACTGCGCGAGTGCTGGCGTGCAATCGACCGTCTCGTCCGCGGCGATCGACCTGCAGATCGCCAAGACAGTCGATCAGGACCCGCTGGTCTGGAACGCCTCGCCGTTGACCTACACGCTGACCGTGACCAATGCCGGTCCGGGCGATGCCACCGGCGTGGTGGTGACGGATGCGATCCCCGGCTATAAATCGGGTGCGACCGGCATCACTACTACCAGTACCGGCGGTACCGCGACCGCAAGCTTCAACTGCACCACCGGTTCGACCGTCACCTGTACCCAGACCGGCGGCACCATCGCTGCCGGCACGACCAAGGTCTTCACGATTGCGGTAGCACGGCCGATGTATGACAGCAGCAGCCAGGGCGGCGGCAAGTTCACGAATACCGCCAGCGTTACCTCGACCGACCAGGGCGATACCGATCTGTCCAACAACAGCGCCTCGGTGCAGGTGAAGGTCGATCCAGTGGTGGACGTCACTATGCAGAACTCGGTGACGCCGACCAGCGCGCAGGCCGGCACCAACGCGACCTACGTGCTGACCATCAACAACAACGGCCCCTCGACTGCCAAGGGCGTCACGGTGAGCGACGTGTTCAGCATTTCCGCCGGCACCATGACCTTCATTTCGGCCACGCCGAGCACCGGCAGCTGCGCAAGCTTCGATACCGGCACCAACACGCTCAGCTGCAGCATCGGCGACATGGCCGAAGGCAATACCGCCACTGTCACCATCGTGGTCCGGCCCGACTACATGAGTTCGCCGCCAAGCCCGCGCACCATCGACAATACCGCGACCGTTTCCACCACCACGCAAGACAGCAATACTGCCAACAACAGCGCGTCGTCCACGCTGACCGTCACCCAGGCTTCGCTCGACCTGCTGGTCAACGACACCGACAGCCCCGATCCGCTCGGCTTCGTGCCGGCCAGCGCCAGCCCGGTCTTTCCGGATAACGTGGTTACGTATCACAACGTCATCACCAACCGCGGCCCATCGGTCGCGTCCAACCTGGTATTGACGTACACGATGGCGCCGCCGAGCGGCAAGGCGATGACCTTCCTTGGCGACAAGCTGAGTGCCAGTGGGCAGACGTATTCGAATTACTGTAACAATCTGAACGTGCAGGCGACCTCCGCATCGCCACTGACCATCACCTGTACCTTCCCGTCCAGTTTCATTCTGCAGGCCGGCAACGCCACCACTGACCTGTACCTCGATTTCCGTGTCGATACCAATCCGGCAGCCACCGGCGACAGTTTCGCGTCCACCGTTTCCATTACTTCCAGCGAACCGGATAGCGTGAGCGCCAACAATTCGGCCAGCCAGACCACCACGGTGCGCATGCGCTCCGACCTGCAACTGGCGAAGAGTGCGCGCGCCTATATCAGCGGCGCGGACGCCGCGACCAGCACGGTGCAAGTGCGACAGCCGTTCTACTGGGTGCTGACGCTGACCAATGCCGGCCCCGGCGACAGCCAGATCACGCAGATCACCGACACACTGCCTGCCGGCGTGGTGTTGTACACCGGCGGCACGATCGCGCCGTACAACGCGGCGCCGTACAACGGCGGCGTCACATGGAGCACCAACAACGGCACGCCGACCAGCGGCACCTGCAGCGGCACCACTACGCTGACCTGCGCCATCGGCCTGCTCGAAAGCGGCAAGGTGGCGACGGTCCTGGTGCCGGTGGTATCGAGCAGCAACGGCACGCGCAACAACTGCGCGTCCGCGACCACCAGCGAAGTCGATCCGAACAGCGCGAACAACACGACCATCTGCAATTCGGTGACAGTGCAGAAGTCGAGCATCGCCGGTACCGTCTATTCCGACCTCAACAACAATGGCGCAAAAGGAACTGGCGAGACGGGCATCAATGCCGTCACGGTCACCCTCAACGGTACCGACCTGTACGGCAATGCAGTCACCAATGTCACCAAGACTACCGATGCGAGCGGCAATTTCACCTTCGATACGCTGTCGCCAGGCACCTATGCGCTGAGCGAGACACAGCCGTCTGCCTACCTCGACGGCATCGATGCGGCCGGCACCTCGGGCGGAACCGCCAGCGGCGCAGGTGCCGACGCGATCAGCAGCATCGCGCTGGCGGAAAATACCGGCGCAACCGGCTACCTGTTCGGCGAACTCGCGCCGGCCACGGTGTCGGGCTATGCGTTCATCGATGCCAATAGCAACGCGATGCGCGACGCCGGCGATACGGCCGGCGTTTCCGGTATCACGATCACGCTGACCGGCACTGACGATCTGGGCACAGTCAGCACCACCGCCACCACCGGCGCAAACGGCAGCTATTCGTTCACCAATCTGCGCCCCGGCACTTACCAGGTGCAGGAAGCGACGGTCGCCGGCCTGACGCATACCGGCATGACGGTCGGCAGCAAGGGCGGGCAGGATGGCGCCACGCCGGTCTCTGCCAACACGGCGGTGACCGGCGCGACCAAGCGCACGATCGGCAGCATTGCCGTGGTGGCCGCCGACACTGCGCAAAACTACAACTTCGGTGAAAGCGGGCAAGGCCTCACCGGCTTCGTCTACGCCGATCTCAACAACAACGGCATCAAGGATGCGGGCGAGCCCGGCATTCAAGGTGTCAGCGTGACGCTGTCGGGCACCACCAGCGGGAATGCCGATGTCTGCGCGGTGATCAGTCCGAATCCCTGCACGGTCACCAGCGGCGCCGATGGCTCCTACGGTTTTTCCGGCATCCCGGGCAGCAACGGCAGCGGCTATACGCTGACGGAACAGTCGCAGGCAACGGCACCGCTGTCCGGCTACGCCGATGGCGCGGAGTCCGTCGGCACGCTGGGCGGCAGCGCGTCTACCAATGATGTGTTTTCCGGCATCGTCATCAACGTTGGCCAGTTCGGCGCCAACTACAACTTCGGCGAAAAGGGCGGCTCGCTCAGCGGCACCGTCTATCACGACAAGAACGATAACGGCGTGCAGGACGGCGGCGAGCCGGGCATTGCAGGCGTGACCGTCACCTTGTCCGGGCCGACGGCCAGCGGCACGAATGTGTGCAGCGTCATTGCAGGCTGTACCGCGACGTCCGCCGCCGACGGCAGTTTTTCGTTCAGCGGCCTGCCGGCCAGTAACGGCGCCGGCTACACGCTCACGGAGACGCAGCCGGGCGCGTACGGCGAGCGCACCAATACGGCCGGCACCGCTGGCGGCAGTTCCAGCGTGGTGGGCGGCAACAGCGTGATCTCCGGCATCGCGCTCACTGCGGGCACCGCCGCGAGCGGTTACCTGTTCGGCGAAAAGAGCGGGACGATCAGCGGCCTGGTCTATGTGGATGTCAACAACAACGGCGTCAAGGATGGCGGCGAGACCGGCGTGGCGGGCGTGAGCCTGCAACTGAGCGGCACCGATATCCTGGGCGCGACGGTCAGCCTCACCGCCACCACCAACGCCAGCGGCGCGTACAGTTTCGTGAACCTGCTGACGCCGAACGGAACCGGCTACAGCGTCACCGAGACCCAGCCCGCAGGCTATATCGACGGGCAGACCACGATCGCCGGCGGCAATAGCGGCACGGCCGGCTCTACCAAGCCGGTGGCCAGCGGCGCCACCGACGTCATCAGCGGCATCGCGCTGACAGCCGGCGCCAGCATTGCCAATTACAACTTCGGCGAACTGCCGGTCGGCACCGTGTCCGGCACCGTATTCGCCGACGAGAACGACAACGGCCTCAAGGACGGCGACGATTACGGCATCAGCGGCGTGGTACTGAATCTGACCGGCACCGACATCAAGGGCAGCACGATCAACCTGAGCACCACGACGGCGGCCGACGGCACTTACAGCTTCACCAATCTGCTGCAGAGCACCGGTGCCGGTTACACGATTCATGAAGTGCAGCCGGCCGTCTATACCGACGGCAAGGACGCAATCGGCGGCGGCAATCCGGGCAGTGCCTCGTCCGTCAAACCGGTTGCGGCCGGCTCGGAAGACCTGATCATCAACGTCGTGCTGGCACCGGCCGCCAACCTGACCGGCTACAACTTCGCCGAGAAGTCGGCTGGCAACAGCATTTCCGGCTTCGTCTATATCGACGCCAATGACAACGGCCTGATGGATGGCGGCGAAACCGGCATTGCCGATGTGAAGGTCGTATTGAGCGGCACCAGCGACACTGGCGCGACGATCAGCCGCAGCGTGACCTCGGCTGTTAACGGCAGCTTCACTTTCGTCACGCTGCCGCCGAGCGGCACTGCCGGCTACAGCATCACCGAAACGCAGCCGCCTTCGTACTCCGATGGCAAGACCACTGTCACCGGCGCCGCGCCGGGTACGGCGAGTACCGGCAAGCCGGTCGGCGTCGGCAACATCGATGTGATCAGCGGCGTCAAGCTGGTGTTCGGCCATGACCTGAACGGCTACCTGTTCGGCGAGAAGGGCATTCCTTTCCTGAAGCCGCCGATCGTCAACGGCTATGTGTGGCTGGACCGCGATCATTCGCGCGTCCGGCCGGTCGACGGTTCGCAGCAAGGCGCGCCTGGCTGGACCGTGCAGTTGAAGCAGAACGGCGGCCTGATCTGCACCACGAATACCGACAGCACCGGCTTCTATCAGTTCGACAACCTGCACTGCCCGGGTTACGAGGTCAGCGGCCTGCCGACCGGCACCGGCTTCTCGATCACCTTCAGCAAGGACGGCACCAATCTGCCGGCGGTACCGGTATCGGGCGGCAACAAGGGCACGGTGCCATCTACCGGCGGGCAGATCACCAACATCACGCTCAATGCAAGCGATGCGATCGTCGAGCAGAACCTGCCGCTCGATCCGGCCGGCGTGGTCTACGATGCGCTGACCCGCCAGCCGATTCCCGGCGCAACGGTCACCATCAACGGCCCCGCCGGTTTCGATCCGGCCACGCATCTGGTCGGCGGCACCGCCGCGCAAAGCCAGGTGGTCGGTAGCGACGGCCTGTACCAGTTCCTGTTGCAGAACGGCTTCCCGAGCGGCGTCTATACGTTGTCGGTCGTGGCACCGAGCGGCTACCAGGCGGCGCCTTCATCGATCCTGCCGGCCTGTACCGGCGTAGCGATCGTCGGGCTGGTGCCGACACCGGCGCTGGTGCAGGCGAGCGGCACCGCGCCGGCGGTCTCGGTGCCGCAGCCGGCCAGCCCCACCACTTGCGTGGGCATCGTGGCCGGCGGCGCGCCAACCACGCAGTACTACTTCTCGTTCAACATCACCAATGGTGGCTCGGCGCCGATCCTGAACAACCACATTCCGCTCGACCCGGTGTCGGCCGGCGCCATCCTCGTCACCAAGACCACGCCGATGGTCAACGTGGCGCGCGGCGACCTGGTGCCGTACACGATCACCGCGACCAACACGCTGCCGGGCACACTGTCGCCAGTCACGCTGCGCGACCAGATGCCGCCCGGGTTCAAGTACCGCACCGGCAGCGGCACGGCCAACGGCATGGCGACGGAACCGACGGTGTCGGGCCGCACGCTGAGCTGGACGGCCCAGAGTTTTGCGCCGAAGGAGAAGAAGAGCTACACGCTGGTGCTGGTGGTCGGCGCCGGCGTCGGTGACGGCGACTACGTGAACCAGGCGTTCGCGCTCGGCGGCGTCACCAATACCACCATCTCCAACCTCGCCACCGCCACCGTGCGTGTGGTGCCCGACCCGACCTTCGACTGCCCGGATGTGATCGGCAAGGTGTTCGACGACAAGAACGCCAACGGCTATCAAGACCAGGGCGAGCACGGCATCCCGAGCGTGCGTCTGGCAACGCCGCGCGGCCTGCTGGTGACGACCGATGCGGAAGGGCGCTTCCATGTGCCTTGCCCCGACATCCCGAATGCCGATCGCGGCAGCAACTTCGTGATGAAGCTGGACGACCGCACGCTGCCGTCCGGCTATCGGCTAACCACCGAGAACCCGCGCGACGTACGCATCACGCGCGGCAAGCTGGTCAAGCTGAACTTCGGCGCCACCATCCACCGCGTGGTGCGCGTCGAACTCGCGGATGCCGCGTTCGAAGCCGGCAAGACCGTGCTGCGGCCCGAATGGAATAAGCAGATCGACACCATGATCGAACAACTGAAGATCGAGCCGTCCGTCGTGCGCATCGCGTACAAGCGGACGACGGAAGCGGCGCAACTGGCCGCACAGCGCGTCGCCGCCTTGCGCGACGAGATAGAAAGGCGATGGCATGCGCTCGACGGCATGTATCCGCTGGTCGTCGAAACGGAGGGTGCGCAATGAAGAACCGATTCGCATCCAGCCTCCGTCCGAAGCGGCTCGCCGTGCTGATCGGCGCCATCGGTTTTGCCTGCACCAGCGCGCATGCGCAGCAGCAGGAACAGCGCGATGCGCGCGGCAAGATGATCGACCGCAGCGCCACGCTTGCGCTGTCGGCGCCATCGAGCAGTGAAACCGAAGCGGGCGTCTTCGACGCGCTCGCGCCGTCCGCGCTCAGCATCGATGAGCGCAAGACCATGCTGCAGAGCGTCGCGCCGACCGGCAACGCACAGCAGGCGCTGACCATCGAGGACCAGCTGAACGGCGCCAATTTCGATTCCGGCAAGGCCGTGCTGCTGCCGCCGGCGCAGAAGGCGCTCGACGCACTGATCCTGCGGCTGAAGGACAAGCGCAACGTGCATTTCCAGATTACCGGCCATACCGACAACCAGCGCATCGCGGCGTCTTTACGTCCGGTCTATCGGGACAACCAGGCGCTGTCGGAAGCGCGTGCGCTGGCGGTGGCCGCGTACCTGAAGGCGCGTCTGCGTCTGGCGGCGGATGCGTTCACCGTCAGTGGCATGGGCGACACGATTCCGGTCGCCGGCAACGATACGCCCGAAGGCATGGCGAAGAACCGCCGTACCAAGATTCGCGTCTGGTACGAGGAGCCGATAGCCGAGTTGCCTCCGGCTGCGCCGAAAACCGAGGAGCGTGTCGTCGCGCATGATGCCTGCGCGCCATCTGCGGCGCACGGAGATTTGCCGTTCTCCATCAGCGTGGATGGCCAGCCGCTGCAGACCGACACCGCGCAGCACGAGGCCGATCGCCAGCGCTGCGTCGACGTCGCGCTCGAAAAGGCCGATGTGCAGATCAAGTACGATCCGCTCAACGTCGCACCGGCGCTGAACGTCTGGAGCATTCCCGCCGTCGCGGTGCGCGGCGCGCCGGCGCGCTTCGGTTCGTACACCAACTATGCATGGTGGCTGCGCCGCGCGGAGCTGCGCGTGTTCGCGAAAGGGCAGAGCACACAGGAGACGCCGTTCGCCGTCGTGCCGCTGCCGGTCGGCGGCGAAGCGCAATGGCAGGTGCCGGGCAATGCGCCGGAAGAACTCGGCTACCTGCTGCGCGTGTATGACGACAAAGGGCATTTCGACGAAACCGCGATCAAGCCGCTGCGCGTGCTCGATCAGGCGCCGGTGCAAACCCTGCGCGATCGCGCAGATGCAGAAAAACTGAACGGCTGGGGCGAGAACACGCTCAGGCTGAAAAATATTCCCGCCAGCGGCGGCAGCGTGACCGTCAGCGGCACCAGGGTGAAACCGGGCCAGACCGTGAGTGCGCTCGGCATGGCGGTGCCGGTGGATGCGAAGGGCAGTTTCGTGCTGCGCCAGATCCTGCCGGCCGGCCCGCATACGGTCGAGGTGGCGATCAAGGACAAGGACGGCGTCGGCGCCACATTCAGGCGCAACCTGTCGATCGCCGACCATGACTGGTTCTACATCGCGATGGCGGACCTCACCGTCGGGCACGACCGGACCAGCGGCCCGGCAGCGCTGGTGACGGAAGACACCAATCACTACAACAACGAAACCTGGGTCGATGGACGCGGCGCGTTTTACCTGAAGGGCAAGATCAAGGGCGAATACCTGCTGACGGCGAGCGCCGATACGCGCGAGCAGCCGTTCAAGGATCTGTTCAGCAATTTCCAGACGAAGAATCCCGACTACCTGCTGCGCCGCATCGACCCCGACCGCTACTACCCGGTGTACGGCGACGACAGCACCATCGTCGACGACGCGCCGACGCAGGGCAAGCTGTACGTCAAGCTGCAGCGCGGCGATTCGTATGCGATGTGGGGCAACTTCCAGACCGCGTGGACCGGCACCGAACTGACCCAGTACAGCCGCGGCCTGTACGGCGCCAACCTGGTATTGCAGTCGGAAGAATCGACAGGGCAGGGCGAGAAGAGCACCAGCGTCAATTTGTTTGCCGCCGAACCCGGCACGCTGCAGTCGCGCGAGGAATTCCGCGGCACCGGCGGCTCGCTGTACTACCTGCGCCAGCAGGACATCACGCAGGGTTCCGAGCAGTTATGGGTGGAAATCCGCGACAAGGACTCCGGCCTCGTCATCCAGCGCACGCTGCTGGCACCCGCGCAGGACTACGAGATCAACTACCTGCAGGGACGCATCACGTTGCGCGCGCCGCTGCCTTCGGTGGCGGACGGCAGCACACTGGTGCAGACCTCGACGCTGAACGGTAATCCGGTCTATCTGGTCAGCACCTATGAATACGTGCCCGGCCTCACCGCGATCGACGGCAACGCGGTCGGCCTGCGCGCCAGCCACTGGTTCAACGACAGCGTGCGGCTCGGCGTCTCTTCGTATCATCAGGGCACGACCGGCGCCGAGCAGACGCTCAAGGGTGTCGATGGAACGCTGCGCTACAAGCCCGGCACCTGGCTGAAGGCCGAGCTGGCGCGTTCGTCCGGTGTCGGCGGCACTACGCTGACCTCGATCACCGGCGGCTTCGACTTCAATCAGGCGCTGCTGACCGGCCAGCCGGCCAATGCACGGCGCGTGGATGCTGCAGTCGATCTGGCTGAAATCGGCGGCGGCCTGAAAGGCAAGCTGTCCGCCTACTGGCAGCAGCGCGATGCCGGCTTCTCCGGTCCCGGCCAGGCGGCGCCGAACGGCGAAGCGGTCCGGCAAAGCGGCATCGCGGCAGCGGTGCCGGTGGCGGAAAACACCGAGATCGCGGTCAAGGATGACAATCAGGTCGCACTCAGTCGCACCGCGCGTGCCACCGAAGCGGCGGTGCGCCACAAGATCAATCCCGAATGGGGCGTGTCCGCCGGCGTGCGCCATGATCAGCGCGAAAACGCGCCCGGCAGTATCTCCAATGCCAGTCCCACGCTCAACCAGAACGGCAATCGCGACGACCTGGTTGTGCGCTTCGACTTCAGGCCGCTTGCCGAGGGCCAGAACGCGAAGGACGCGGATGCGGCGCCTGTGTCTGCCTCTGCATCAACGCCGGCATCGGCGGTCAGCACCGCCGCCGGCGTCAGCGGACCGGCGTCGACGCTGTTGCCGAAGACCGAGCTCGCCACCGGCGTCGCCAGTGCCCGGCCGGCAGCCGATCCGACGATCGCCGCCGGCATCGCCGCCGCCCGTACGCCCGGTCTGCGCTATGAACCGTGGAATGCCTATGGCTTCGTACAGCACACGCTGTCGCGCTCCGGCGACCGGCTGGAGAACGACCGCGTCGGCGTCGGCAGCGGCTGGCAGGTGAACGACCGCCTGCGGCTCGGCGCGGAAGTGTCGGGCGGCAGCGGCGGCGCGGGCGGGCAACTGTCCGGCGGCTACCGCGTCAACGAACGCAGCGACCTGTATCTCGCATATGCGATGGAAACGGAAAGCCAGGACATCAACTACAGCGGCCGCCAGGGCACGCTCACCGCCGGCAGCCATTATCGGGTGAGCGACCAGGTCGGATTGTTCGGCGAAACCCGCTGGGCCAACGGCGCCGGTCCGCAGAGCCTGACCCATGCATTCGGCGTGGACCTTGCGCCGAACGCGCACTGGACTACCGGCGTCAAGTTCGAGACCGGCACGCTGTCGGACCCGGTTGCCGGCGACCTCAAGCGCAACGCGGTCGGCTTGTCTGCAACCTACAAGATGGACAAGACCAAGTTCGCCACCGCGCTCGAATACCGTGTCGACAAAACCTCCAGCCTCGGCACCGTCAACGGCACCTGCAGCACGCCGGCGGTCACCACGGCCTGCACCAACGCGGCAGCCAACAGCGACCGGCGCAGCTGGCTGACCCGGAACACGCTCGGTTACCAGCTTGATCCTGCATGGCGTCTGCTCGGCAAGCTCAATCTGTCGCGCAGCGTGTCGAGCCAGGGCGCGTTCTACGACGGCGACTACACCGAGTTCGTGCTCGGCGCCGCCTACCGGCCGGTCGACAACGACCGCTGGAACGCCCTGTTCAAGTACACCTACTTCTACAACCTGCCGTCGCCGGGACAGGTCGACAGCGTGCTCGGCAGCCCGCTCGACTACACGCAGAAAAGCCACGTGTTCAATACCGACGTGATCTACGACGTGCGGCCGTGGTTGTCGGTGGGCGCGAAGTACGGCGTGCGGATCGGCGAACTGATGCCGTCGAAAACGGCCGGCAACTGGTTCTCCAGCCGTGCCGATCTGGTCGTGCTGCGCGCCGATTTCCACTGGGTCAGGGAATGGGATGCGTTGCTGGAGGCACGCCGCCTGCATGCGAAGGAAGCCGGCGATGCGCGGTCGGGATTCCTGGCCGGCGTGTACCGTCATGTCGGCGAACACGCGAAGCTCGGTGTCGGCTACAACTTCACCAACTTCTCGGACGACCTGACCGATCTTTCGTATCGCAGCCGCGGCTGGTTCATGAATGCGCTGGGCACGTTCTGATCATTGATGTCCACGACGAGCATTGCGCGGCAGCGCTGCCGCGCAATGACGTTGTTACACGCGGACTGGAAAACGCCGCTCGCCGAAGAATCCTAACTGCAGGCTTTCCGCGATGCGACCGGCGACCTCGAGTATCGGTTGCGCGGTATCGGCATCGTACATTTCCGTCACGGTCGCATTGAACAATGCCAGCCAGTTGACGAAATGTTCTTTCGTGATGCCGGGCAAGGCCATGTGCTTGCCGAACACATTGCCCTGGAAGCGGCCGCTGCCGAGCAGCACCGTCGACCAGAAATCATACATCTTCGGCATGTGGGTATCCCACTGGCCATGCAGCGCATTCTCGAATACCGGACCGAGCAGCGCGTCGTTCCGCACGCGTTCGTAGAACGTGTCCACCATCCGGCGTATTGATTCTTCGGTGATTGTATTTTCTCGCTTCATTTGCATTGCAGTTTCATCATCGGGTGTTTCAGCGGGCAACTGAATGCAGTCGCGATCTGCTCAGAGCCAATAAACATTCATTTATTATGAATGTTTATGCGGCGGACGACAAGCGGAGATGAAACCTCGGGTCTGATTCCCGCATTTTCATTGGCCCGCCTTCTGCAGAAGAACGCTGTTTAAGAGATACTTCGAGCTCTCGACTGCATGTCGGGTTCCATATCGCAACAGGGTTGCCATCGTGTCCAAAGAAGAATCATCGCCGAATTCCGCCAGCACCCGCTGGTACATCGTGGCCGCATTATTCCTGGTAGGTGCAAACCTGCGGCCGGCGCTGTCCAGCGTCGCACCGGTGCTCGCCGCGATTCGCGCCAGCACCGGGCTGTCGGGCACGGGCGCGGGGCTGCTGACCACGTTGCCGGTGCTGTGCTTCGGCATTTTCGCGCCGCTGGCGCCGAGCCTGGCGAGCCGTTTCGGCGCCGACCGCACCGTGCTGTCCGGCCTGCTGGTCCTGGCGGCGGCGCTCGGTGCGCGCGTGTTCTTCGGCATTCCCGGCCTGTTTCTCGGCACGCTCGCAGCGGGCGCCAGCATCGGCGTGGTGATGGTGCTGCTGCCGGGCATCATCAAGCGCGAGTTCGGCCGCCATGCGGGCAGCATGATGGGCATGTATTCGATGGCACTGTGCCTCGGCGCGGCGGTGGCCGCCGGCACCACGGTGCCGTTGGTCCATGTCGGCGGCGGAAGCTGGCGCATCGCGCTGGCGTTCTGGCTGCTGCCGGTGCTGGCCGCCGCTGCACTGTGGCGGCCACGGCTGCACCATGCCGAACATCACAGCAACGTGCGGCGCTACAAGGTGCAGGGACTGTGGTCCAGCGTGCTGGCATGGCAGGTGACCGCCTTCATGGGCTTGCAGTCGGCGCTCGCCTATTGCGTGTTCGGCTGGCTGCCGACGATCCTGATCGATCGCGGCATGACGCCGCTGGCCGCCGGCGGCGTGCTGTCGCTGTCGATTTCATTGCAGCTGATCACCGCGCTGAGCGGGCCGTGGATCGCAGGGCTGGCGCGCGATCAGCGAATGGCAATCGTCGCGATGATGCTGCTGACGCTGGTCGGTTTCATCGGCTGCCTGTATGCGGAGATCGGATCGATCTGGTGGTGGGCGGTCGTGCTTGGACTCGGGCAGGGTGGTGCGTTCAGCATCGGCCTGTCGCTGATCGTGCTGCGCGCGCCGAACGCGGCGGTGGCTGCTTCGCTGTCGGGCATGGTACAGGGTGTCGGTTACACCGGCGCCGCGCTCGGGCCGCTGGCGTTCGGGCTGTTGCGCGACCTGACGCACGACTGGAATGCGGCAGCGATCCTGTTCATCGCGGTCGCGCTGGCAGCACTGGTCGCCGGCCTTGCCGCAGGGCGCGACCGGCACGTTGCGGTGCCGGTGATGGAGGTGGCGTAAGGCGTAGGGTGGCACAAAAGCGTGCCCATCCTACTGCTGGCCCAAAGAAAAACCCGGCATTGCGCCGGGTTGGATCATTGCAGCGAAAGGCGGCCTCGGCCGCCTTTTGTCATTGCGATCAGAAGCGGTGACGGATACCGACGCCGAAGCTGTTGCCGCTGTTTAGTGCGGTGATCTTGTCGTTCATGTACATCGCGTACAGATCGGTGCGCTTGGACAGGTCATAGTCGTAGCCGACAGTCACGGTGTTGCGCTTCTTGTCCGCGCCGAACGCTGTGCCGCTGCGTTTGGTCTGCGCCCATCCCGCGAGCACCTTGCCCTGGCCGGCCGGCACGCTGGCGCCGAGCGACAGCGTCTTGTCGTTCAGGTCGATGTCATGCGAGGTCTGGCCGTAGGTGGCGAACAGTTTCACCATCTTCAGGTCGTAGGTGCCGCCGAGCATCCAGGCGTTTTCCTTTGCGGCGGTGGTGCCGGCGGGCAGCAGCGTCAGGCCGAATGCCGGCTGTACGTTACCCGGGCCGGCGTTGGTCGGATTGTTCACCTTCACCGTGTGATAGAACGCGGTCAGTGCCAGCGGGCCGTGGAAATACAGCACGTTGACGCCGACGTTGTGCTTGCCGGAGTCGCCCGCGACCTCGCCCAGCTGGTAGTGGAAATTCGCGGTCAAGCCGCCGTAGTCACGCGTGGAGTAGATGATCTCGTTGCTCCAGCCGGTATCGCCCGCGACCGAGTTGGTCCAGTTCGAGGTGTTGCCGGCGTTCGAAAGAGGCACGTCCATGTGCAGGATCAGCGGCGAGAACGCGAACGAATCGCCGAACGGATTGAACAGAATGCTGGGCAGGAAATTCGGCGCGAGATTGCGGCCCAGTGCGATTGCGCCGAAGCTGCCGGACAGGCCGACATTGGCATCGCGCGAGAACAGCGTGTCGCCGGGGAAGCGCCCCTGGGTGCCGGTGTCGGCCTGGAAGAAGCTGGTCAGCGCGAAGTGGGCTTTCAGGCCACCGCCCAGATCTTCGGTCCCCTTGAAGCCAAACCACGAGGTTGTCATGCCGCCGCTGTTGACGACCGATTTGCTCGAAGGATCGCCGCTCATGCGCACCGAGCCGGCATAGGCATCCACCAGTCCGCTGACCGTGACGTTGGTCTGTGCGGCAGCCGATCCCGCGATTGCGCTCCCCAAGGCCGCCACTAATAGCAGGCTTTTTAATTTTGTACTCTTTTGTTGCATGACATCTCCTGTTGTGATGCAGTGGTTGTGAACCGGAGCAAGGCTCCCCGGATGGTAAAAAACGCTTTGCTTCCTATGCGGCCGTTATGAAAAGACCGGCCGTCTTGTTGGTGTTGTTGTTGTTGTTTTTGTCCGAACGTTCGTAACCCGGCAGGGCCAGTTCCACCCGCCCTACGCCAATGCGCCAATCGGTTCGCGTGCATGCACCTGCCGTCCCGCGCTGTAGGTCGCCGCAATCGCCCGGTCGTCGCCCAGCATCGCGAATGCAAACAGCAATTCCTCCAGGCTGCCGGTGCGCTCGCAGCGGCGCGCCAACAGCGGTGTCGCCTGCGGGTCGAGCACGATGAAATCGGCTTCCGCGCCGGCGACGAAACTGCCGACCGTGCCTTCCAGCTGCATGCTGCGCGCGCCGCCCAGCGTGGCCAGGTAAAACATGCGCAGTGCGGGCAGGTAGGTGCCGCCCATGCGCGCCACCTTGTACAGCTCGTTCATCGTCTGCAGCATCGAGAACGAGGTGCCGCCGCCGACGTCGGTCGCGAGTGCCAGCGGCACCTGCGCCGCATCCGCACGCGCGAAGTCGAACAGGCCGCTGCCGAGAAACAGGTTGGAGGTGGGGCAGAGCGATGCGGCCGACTGCGTTTCGCGCATGCGCGCGCGGTCGCCGTCGTCGAGCCAGATGCAATGCGCATACATTGCGCGCGGTCGCATCATGCCGAAGTGATCATAAACATCGAGATAACTGCGTGAATTCGAGAACAGCGATTTTACCCAAGCCACTTCATCCATGTTTTCCGCGACATGTGTTTGCAAAAAGGTATCGGGATAGCGGCGCGCCAGTTCGCCGGCGAGCTGCAGTTGCGCATCGGTCGAGGTCGGTGCGAAGCGCGGCGTGATCGCGTACAACTGGCGGCCGCGCTTGTGCCATTTGCGGATCAGCTCTTCGCTGTCGCGTGCGCCGCTCTCGGCGGTATCGCGCAGGAATTCCGGACAGTTCCGGTCCATCAGTACCTTGCCGGCCACCATGCGCAGATTGCGCTTTTCACTCTCGCCGAAGAAGGCGTCGACCGACGCCGGATGCACGGTGCAGTAGACCATCGCGGTGGTGGTGCCGCAGCGCAGCAGCTCGTCGATGAAGAAGCGCGCCACGTCTTGCGCATGCTGCGCATCGGCGAATTTGCGCTCGGTCGGAAACGTATAGGTCTCCAGCCACGGCAGCAGCCCCGGCGCCGGCGACGCGATCATGTCGGTCTGCGGATAGTGGACGTGGGTATCGATGAAACCAGGCACGATCAGCTTGCCGCGGTAGTCGTGCAGTTGCGCATTCGGCGGCAGCGTCGCGCGCAGTTGCGCGTAGTCGCCCGCGGCCTGCACGCGGCCGTCGCGCACGATCAGCAGGCCGTCTTCATGCCACGAGTACGCGTTGTCGGAGAACGCCGGATCGGCGCTGAAATGCAGGATGCCGGCGCGATAGGCGTGGCAGTCGGTCGGCAGGTCGTTCAGGTTCATTCTTGTCGTCTTTTCAATGTGTTTCATGGGTCGCCTTTGCACACGCATGTAGCGCATGCGCGCCTGGTCGCGCCATCGTTTCCCACATTAGCAATAACTGTGCGCATACCGATGCGGCGATCACCGCCGGCGCTTTGCCCTCGATGCCGGGCAGGCCGATCGGGCAGGTCATCCATTCCAGGCGTTCGTCCGGAATGCCGCGTTCGCGCAGCCTGCGCTCGAATTGCACGCGCTTGGTGGCCGAGCCGATCAGGCCGAACCAGTCCGCGTCTTCGCGTTTGAGGATGGCTTCCGCCAGTCGCTGGTCGAGCGCGTGGCTGTGCGTCATCACGAGAAAGCTCGCATCCGCCGCCACCGCATCGACTACCGCTTCCGGCGTGTCGGTGATCTCGATCTGCACGTTCGCCGGCACGATCGCGGGGAACATCTCGTCGCGCTCGTCGACCCATGTCACGTGACAGGGCAGATCGGCCAGCGCACGCACGATCGCCGCACCAACATGGCCGGCGCCGAACAGCACCAGGTGCGGCCGATGCGCGAGACAGGGATCGACCAGCCATTGCCTGCCTTGCTCGTCTTGCAGCAGGTGGCAGGGCAGGTTGCGATCGAATTGCGCGGGTGCTGCGATGCCGGCGATGCAGATGCCTTCGCGATCCGCCAGCACCGGCGGCAGTGCCGCATCCAGCGCCACCAGCCGCCAGCTATCTTGTCGTTCGCGCCAGCGTTTCATCAGTGCCGCGTAGCAGCTGCGATCCTGCGGGCCGATGCATTCGAACGCCAGATGCACCACGCCGCCGCAACATTGGCCGAGACTGGGCCCGAGCGGAAAACGTTCGACCCGGCGCGGTGCGGAAGCCGGCGCCGCCAGCATCTCGCGTGCGATCTCGCAGGCACGCATTTCGAGATGGCCGCCGCCTATCGTGTCGAACTGCGCGACTGCGGTGACCAGCATCTTCGCGCCGGTCTCGCGCGGCGTGGAGCCAGCAACGGCGGCGACCGTCACCAGCACCGCCGGCGTATCGCGTGGCGCAAGCGGCGCGAGCGTGTCGAGCGCGGTGAGCCAGTCCATGTCAGCCCGCCGCACGCACTGCGTCAATCGCATCGAGTATCGCTTCGCTGGTCGCAGGCGCATTCAGCGGCGGATTCACCTTGTTGCCGCCGACAGCCGCGATCGCATCGCGGATCGCGAAGAACACCGAGAACGGCAGCAGCAGCGGCGGCTCGCCGACCGCCTTCGAGCGGTGGATGCTGTCCGACGCATTGCGGTTGGCGAACAGCTTCACGTGGAAATCGTCCGGACAGTCGGACACGCCGGGAATCTTGTAGGTCGACGGCGCGTGCGTCATCAGCTTGCCGTCCTTGTTCCACCACAATTCCTCGGTGGTCAGCCAGCCCATGCCCTGGATGAAGCCGCCTTCGACCTGGCCGATGTCGATCGCCGGGTTCAGCGAATTGCCGGCGTCGTACAGCGCGTCGACGCGCAGCAGTTTCCATTCGCCGGTCAGTGTGTCGACCACCACTTCGGACACCGCTGCGCCATAGGCGTAATAGAAGAACGGATGGCCGGTCATGGTCTTCGAATCCCAGTGCAGCCCCGGCGTCGCGTAGAAGCCGTCCGACCACAATTGCACGCGCGCCATGTAGGCTTGCTGCACCAGATCGGCGAACGCGATCGCTTGCGCACCCGCATGCACCATGCCGCCGGAAAAGGTGACCGCCGTCGGATCAACGCCATGCGTGCCCGCCGCAAATGCCGCCAGCCGTTCGCGGATCTGGCGCGCCGCATCCTGCGCCGCCTTGCCGTTCAGGTCGGCGCCGGTCGATGCCGCGGTGGCCGACGTGTTCGCGACCTTGCTGGTATCGGTCGCGGTCACGCGCACCTGCGACAGTTCGATGCCGAGTTCGTGCGCGACCACCTGCGCGACCTTGGTATTGATGCCTTGGCCCATCTCGGTGCCGCCATGGTTCACCAGCACCGAGCCGTCGACATACACATGCACCAGCGCACCCGCCTGGTTCAGGTGGCTGACGTTGAACGCGATGCCGAACTTGACCGGCGTGATCGCGAGCCCTCTCTTCAGCACTGGGCTGGAAGCGTTGTAGGCATTGACGATGCTGCGCCGTTGCCGGTAGTCGCTTTCCGCTTCGAGCTGCGCGACCAGTTCATGGATCACGTTGTCGTCGACCTTCTGGCCGTAAGGCGTGACATTGCGGCCTTCGGTATCGTTGCGGCCGTAGAAATTCAGCCGGCGGATATCGAGCGGATCGCGGCCGAGATTGCGTGCGATCTCGTCGATCACGTATTCGATCGCGATTGCGCCCTGCGGTCCGCCGAAGCCGCGAAATGCGGTGTTCGACTGGGTGTTGGTCTTGCCGCACAGCGCGACGATATCGACATCCGACAGGTAATACGTATTGTCGAAGTGGCACACCGCGCGCGTGGCGACCGGGCCCGACAGGTCGGCCGAATAACCGGCGCGCGACACCATCTCCACCTTCGCGGCAACGATGCGGCCGTCGTCGTCGTAACCGATTTCGTATTCATAGTAAAAGCAGTGCCGCTTGCCGGTCACCAGCATGTCATCGTCGCGGTCGGCGCGCAGCTTGACCGGCCGCTTCAGGTGCGCGGCAGCGATTGACGCCGCGGCCGCCCACAACGCCGATTGCGATTCCTTGCCGCCGAAGCCGCCGCCCATGCGCCGGCATTCGACCACCACGTTATGCGAGTGCAGCCCGAGCGCATGCGCGACCAAATGCTGCATTTCGGACGGATGCTGGGTCGAGCAGTAGACATGCATGCCGCTGCCTTCCTTCGGCACCGCGTAAGAAATCTGACCTTCGAGGTAGAACTGCTCCTGGCCGCCGACATACAGCTCGCCCTTCAGCTTGTGCGGCGCGCGCTCGAACGCAGCCCTGAAATCGCCGCGCGCCAGATGCATCGGCGGCAGCACGAACGATTGCGCCTGCTTCGCCGCCTGCGGCGTCAGGATTGCCGGCAGCTCGTCGTAATCGATTTTCGCGGCACGCGCGGCGCGGCGCGCATTGTCGTGCGTGTCGGCGACCACCAGGAAGATCGGCTGGCCGACATACTCGACCAGGTTCTCGGCCAGGATCGGGTCGTCGTGAATGATCGGCCCGCAATCGTTCACGCCGGGAATGTCGCGCGCGGTATAGACCGCGACCACGCCGCGCGACGCCTTCACCGCGTCGAGATTCATTGCGCGAATGTTTGCGTGCGCCTTCTGCGACAGTCCGAGCGCCGCATGCAGCGTGCCCTGCAGTTCCGGAATGTCGTCGGTATAGGTTGCCTCGCCGAGCACATGCAGCAGCGCCGATTCATGCGGGCGCGGTGTGCCGACTTCGGCCCAGGCGCCGGCCGCTTCCCGTTTCAGGAACTGTTCTGTTTGCGTATTCATGCTTGCACCTCCGGTACTTCGCCCAGGCAGGCGAAGGCATTCACCGCGTTTGCGGGCAGCGGCGCATCCGGCCGCGTCTCCAGCCAGAAGCGGCGCAACAGGTTTTGCGCGGTTTTCATCCGGTAGCTGCCGGTCGCGCGCATGTCGGTCAGCGGCCGGTAGTCCTGCGCCAGCATCTGCATCGCTTGGTTCAATGCGGCTTCGTCCCACACGCGGCCGTTGAGTGCGGCTTCGGCTTGCGGCGCGCGCTTCGAGGTGGCGGCCATGCCGCCGAACGCGATGCGCGCGTCGCGCACGATGTTGCCGTCGAGCCGCAGCGAGAATGCCGCGCACACCGCCGAGATATCCTGGTCGAAGCGCTTGGCCAGCTTGTAGGTGCGGAAATGCCGATCAGGCTGCGGCAGCGGCACGCGCAGCGCTTCGACGAATTCGCCGGGGCGCAGGTCCTTCTTCTGGTAATCGAGGTAAAAATCTTCGAGCGGCAGCACACGCTGGCCGTCCTTGCCGCGCAACACGACCTGCGCGCCGAGCGCGATCAGCCACGGCGCCGAGTCGCCGATCGGCGAGCCGTTCGCGACGTTGCCGCCCAGCGTGCCGGCATTGCGGATCGGCAGCGACGCGAAGCGCTGCCACAGTTCCGACAATTCCGCGCCATAGTGTTTGCACAGCGCCGCATATGCATCGTTCAGCGTCACCGCGGCGCCGATCTCGAGCTGGCCGTCCTGCTCGCGCAGCGTCTGCAGCTCGGCCACCTGGTTGATGTAGATGATGTCGCCCAGATTGCGCATCTGCTTGGTCACCCACAGCCCGATGTCGGTCGAGCCGGACAGCAGCGTGGCGGAGGGCTTGGCGGCGCGGATCTGCACCAGTTGCTCCAGCGTCAGCGGGAGATGGAAGGACTGGTCTTCATGCGTATACGTCAGCATGTCGTCGCGCTGGATCGTGTGCAGCGTGCGTGCCAGCGCGGCACGGTCGAACGCCGCATGCGGCAGTTCGCCCATGCGTTTTGCGGCATCGATGATCGGCCGGTAGCCGGTGCAGCGGCACAGGTTGCCGGACAGCGCGTCGTCGATTTCCTTGCGCGGCGGCCGGCTGCCGTCTTCATGCTTCAGGTACAGGCCCCACAGCGACATCACGAAACCCGGCGTGCAGAAGCCGCATTGCGAGCCGTGGCATTCGACCATCGCCTGCTGCACCGGGTGCAGCGCGCCGTCCGGCTGCTTCAGGTCTTCCACCGTGAACAGCGCCTTGCCGTCCAGCGTCGGCAGAAACTGGATGCAGGAATTGACGGTCTTCAGTTCGACCGTGTCGCCTTTCAGTTTGCCGATCACCACCGTGCATGCGCCGCAGTCGCCCTCGGCGCAGCCTTCCTTGGTGCCGGTGCAATGCAGGTCTTCGCGCACATGCTGCAGGATGGTCCGGGTGGGCGATGCATCGGCCACTGCCTGCACTTCACCGCGATAGTAGAAACGTATTGGTTGCGACATGCTTTCTCCGCCTTTGCTTGAGTGGAAGTAGGTTAGCATCGGCTGCTTCAAAGGCTATACGTGGAAACTGATGGGGCCTATCCACACGCTGCAATATGCATAACGATGCGGTTTTCCCTCGCGGGGCCGGATCGAAATCATCTTGCAAGAAGCGCATTCATGCGTCAGTCCGGAATCCGAATAATCGGTATATCGTTCTTCGTATAAACCCTCATGGGCTTGTGTTGATGAAACGTATAGCAAAGGCAGGATATGCCGTTGGTTCGATGGCTATATGATGGGCGCGATCGCAATAATGGAGAACAGCAATGGGAAAACTGAGTACGCATGTCCTCGATGTAACGCAGGGCAAGCCCGGCGCCGGCGTCGCGCTTGAGTTGTATGCGGTGAACGGCGGGAACAGGACGCTGTTGCGCCAGACCGTCACCAATGCCGACGGCCGTTGCGACGCGCCGCTGCTGCAGGGCGATGAACTGCGCGCAGGGCAATATGAACTGGTGTTCGACGCCGGCGATTATTTCGCCGCACAGGGCGCGGCGCTGCCGGAACCGCGCTTCGTCGATCGCGTGACGATTGCGTTCGGCATTGCCGACCCGGGCCAGAATTACCACGTGCCGCTGGTGGTGTCGCCGTGGTCGTATTCGACCTATCGCGGTAGTTGAAGAGCGCCCGGATTCACACACCGAAGCAGGCGGCGCGCGTCACGTTCAGCGCCAGATGCAGCGCGACCGCCGCCCACACGCTGTTGCCGCCGGCCTGATACACCCCCGCATAGGCCAGGCCGGCAAGCGCGGCCAGCGCCATGAAGACCGGGCCGCCGCCGAAATGTACCAGCCCGAACAGCAGCGCCGTCAGCAGCAGCGACGGCGCCACGCCGAAGCGCTGCAGCGGCCGCTGCACCCAGAGCCGGAAAAACCATTCCTCGGCGATCGTGCCGAACCCGTTCGCCAGTGCGAACCAGCCGACCGCTGCCGGCGCGGCCGGTGCCCAGCGCACATAACCGATCGCCGATGCCAGCAGCGGCACCGTCAGAAGACAAACCGCCGCGATGACGCTGCAACGCCGGTTCCACTGCCAGTGCGACGGAAGCATCGCGAGCGCCGACAGGCCGGCCAGTGCCTTGCCGCTGTTGACTTGCAGCGCGCCGAGCGCGACCGGCGTGAAACCCGGCACCAGGCCGAATCCCATCGCGAGAAATACCGCGCCGGCCAGCGCAAAGGCAAGGCCGGCGCGCCGCCCGGTGGCGCTGCCGGCATCGAACAGCAGTACTGCGAACAGCAGCGATGCGAGCAGCGGCGCAACACCGTGCGCGTGATCGAACGCATACAGCAGCAGGCACAGCGCCGGGCCGGCGGCTGCGCGGTAACGGTGATGCCGGGCGTTTCGCATTGGTGTCCCTGTTGTTTGTTGATGATGGCGAGGCGAGATGATATCGCCGGTTCGGCTGCGGGCGCGAATTCCGGGATGTGCAAAAAAGAGACGCGAGCCATGCGCTTGTGCGAAGCATCACCGAATGTTC
This sequence comes from uncultured Noviherbaspirillum sp., assembly GCA_966211585.1. Classification (GTDB taxonomy): domain Bacteria; phylum Pseudomonadota; class Gammaproteobacteria; order Burkholderiales; family Burkholderiaceae_D; genus Noviherbaspirillum. The sequence continues at coordinate 103,246 of CBIHNU010000004.1, forward strand.
TTGTTGCCAGCCAGGCACCGCACTACCATGAACATGGGAGTTTCCATAAGGAAAGTTCTCGAAAACCAGAGTGTCGATTTCATTGCAACACAACAGTCAGAGCCCGTGCAACTTCACAGGAGCGTGCGATGCGATTCAATGACCTGAAGATATCGACCCGTCTTGGCATCAGCTTCGGCGCCATGACATTGTTCATGCTGGTGCTCGGCGTAACCGCATTTGCCGCCCTGGCAAATATCGCCGATGAATGGAGCAACTTTTCCAGAATATCGTTGCAAAAAAGAGAACAAGCCACGCGCGGCGAGATAGCGCTCGGTAATGCCGTTCACACTTTCAAGGATTACCTGCTGCGCGGCGGCGATTACGACAAGAAATTCGCCGGCAATATCGCGGATATTACTGCCGCCGCCGATGCCTACGAAAATGGCCACGCCGTCAGCGAGCACGAAAAAGCGCTGCTGGAGGAAGTGAAGAAGGGCGCCGTCGCCTACCTAGCCGCGATGGACAGCATGCGCACCATGAAGACGTCCGGTGCCGGCATAGAGCAGATCGACAAGAGCATCGCGGGCGTGGACAAGGCCATCGGCAAGCCGCTCGACGCATTGCTGAAAATCGCCATGGAGGAAACGACCACCACCGGCAAGCTGGTGTCCGCCCTGGTACACGATGGCGAGCGATGGGTGATCGTCTTGAATGTGGTGGTGCTGATACTGGCGCCGCTTTGCGCATGGCTGGTATCGCGCTCCATCACCCGCCCGCTGCACGAGGCGGTCCGGGTGGCGCAGACGGTTGCCGGCGGCGACCTGAGCAGCCGCATCGAAGTCCGCTCCAGCGATGAAACCGGCCAATTGCTGCAGGCACTGAAGGAAATGAACGAAAGCCTGATGCGGATCGTGGGCGAGGTCCGGACCGGGACCGACACGATCGCCACCGTCTCGCACGAGATCGCCAACGGCAACCTCGATTTGTCGTCGCGCACCGAAGAACAGGCCAGCTCGCTGGAACAAACTGCGTCTTCGATGGAAGAACTGACCGTCACCATCAGGCAGAACGCCGAGCATGCGAAGCAGGCGAATGAGCTCGCGATCTCGGCGACGGATGTCGCGGTCAAGGGGGGCGACGTGGTGTCGCGCGTGGTCGACACGATGAGTTCGATCAACACCTCGTCGAAGAAGATCGTCGATATCATCGGCGTGATCGACGGCATCGCGTTCCAGACCAATATCCTGGCGCTGAACGCGGCGGTCGAAGCGGCGCGTGCCGGCGAGCAGGGGCGCGGCTTCGCGGTAGTGGCGTCGGAAGTGCGCAACCTGGCGCAGCGCTCGGCCGCGGCGGCCAAGGAAATCAAGACGCTGATCAGCGATTCGGTGGAGAAGGTCGATGCCGGCGCCGCGCTGGTCGATCAGGCCGGCACAACGATGGGCGAGATCGTCAGCAGCATCAAGCGCGTCACCGACCTGATGGCGGAAATGGCGGCCGCCAGCGCCGAAGAATCAACGGGCATCGAGCAGATCAACAAGGCGATCAACCAGATGGACCATATCACGCAGCAAAACGCCGCCCTGGTCGAAGAGGCCGCCGCCGCATCGGATTCGATGCAGGGACAGGCGGCCAATCTGGCAGCGGTGGTCAGCGTGTTCAAGCTGGATGGCGGCAATGCGGGCCGCGCCACCATGGCGGTAAATCCGGCCGCCGTTTCGAAAACGGTGCAAGGCACCTGGAACGCCGCGCCGCGTCTGCGCCGCGTTAGTTGATGGTGTATTCCGCTTCGGCCGGATGAGTGGACCATCCGGCCTGTTGCTCCCTGTTAGCTGACGTCTTCCCCACGCTACCGCAACAGTGATTGCCGGCGTCGGTCGCGAGTGAGACTGCCGCACTGTTGCGTCCATGCCGTCCGCGGATTCGCCACGCATGGCCACAGGCCGCGACGCAGCACTTGGCGTGTCAACAAACAACCGCAAGACCATCGGCGCCGGTTACGATAGCGTGCCGTGCCCCGGGCAAGATCGGGGCGCCTCCCTTCGACGCATCGTTTCGGGCATTCGTCCGGTATATGGATTTCGCAACCCACCGATATGGTTGGCATGGTCCCGAGCGACAGCGCGTGCGCCTTGTCGCGGCGGTAACGCTGTCACTGCTGATTCATGCATTCATTCTGTCGCTGCAGTTCGGCATACCCGGCTTCGGCCTTCCCGGCTTGAGCCTGCCGTGGCGCCAGCCTCGCGGCCAGGCGCTGGAACTGCATCTGCTGCCCGGCAAGGCAGCGGAAACGGCGGCAAGCGCGAAAGCGGCTCCTCTCATGCCCGCGCCGGAAGCGGCGATCGCGCAGCCACGCAGGCCACGTCCGGCGAAGCCGCATGTCGCAAAACCGGATGCCGTTTCAACCGCAGTCGCAGCCGTGGAGGCAGCGCCGGCGCCACTGCCGCAAGTCGCGCAAGCGCCGAGCGCAAGCGTCAATGCGGACAGCGCTGCACCATCCGTCAGCCAGATCGAAACGCCGCAACCCGGCTCGCTGTCCTTGCCCGAACCAGCGCCGCAACCGCCGGCTCAGCCACCCGTCATCGCCAGTACGCAGCCGCACGACGACACTTTCACGGTACCACTGGCGGCACCGGCGGAAGTGGAATCACAGCCGCCGCAATCGACGACTGCTGTGCCGGACACGGTCGCGCTACCCGAGCCTGCTGAAATCAAGGCGGAGCAACCGGCATCAACACCGATGCAGACCGAAGCCATCGACGAAACGGACGCAAGCCGCCGCGCGCAGGCACTCGCTGCCGCGCAGCAGGCACAGGACGTCGCCGCAGCACTGGCGCCGCAACAGCAGGCGCTGGCCGAGCAGCAGCGCGAACAACAGGAACGCACACTGGAAGCGCAGCGCCAGGCCGCAGAAGCAGCGCGCCAGCAGGCCGCCGCACTCACGCTGCAGGAACAGATGCTGGCTGCGCAAAAACGCGAGGAAGAAGAAGCCGCACGGCATGAGCGCGAGACGATGCAACTGGAGGAATTGAAGCGAGAGCAGCAAGCGGAAGCCGAACGCGAGGCACTGAAACTGCAGATGGAAGCAGAAGCGGAAGTGCGCAGGCAGGCCGAGGAAAGCGCGCGACTGCAGGCGCAGGCACTTCGGCAGCAGGAAGCGGAACAGCTTGCTGCCCGCCGCCGCGCCGAAGCGGAGGCCGAAGCCCGGGCCAATGCGGAAGCACTGCGGCAAAAGGAGCTGGAGCGCGCAAGCCTGGTGGCCGCGCCGCAGGCGACCAATGCGCCGGCCGGCAATGGCGAGAGCTTGGCACCGCCACTCGTCCTGCCGGGAAGGGCGTTCGGCGATCTGGCGTCGCGCGCACTGGCGCAGGCGAGAAATCCCAACCTCCTGCGCGAGCCGGCTTCCGCCAGCCGGTCAGAGACCGCCAACGCGGAAAATCCGCGCCGCCGCAGCATCTTCGGCCGTGTCGATACCGACGTCGGCCTCGCAATGTACGTCGAAGGCTGGCGCCTGAAAATCGAACGCAACGGCCGCCTGAATTACCGCCAGTCGCTGGTCGAAACCGCCTACACCGAACCGATCGTCACTGTCGCGGTGCGCAGCGACGGCAGCGTGGAAGAGATCATCATCAACCGTTCCAGCGGACGCCCGGAACTGGACGAGGCAGTGCGCCGCATCATCCGCCTCAACGCGCGCTACGGTGCGTTTCCGCCAGAGCTCGCGCGCCGCTACGATGTGATCGAGATCCGGCGTCTGTGGAATTTCGATGATCGGCTGAAGCTGCTGGAAGAAGTGCGGTAGCGGCGCGTCGATGGGCATGCAGGCATGCTTGTGGAACGAACCACTCAATCTGTCGCGATAGCGGGTATATTTTTCGGGCTTGATCGAAAGGCCGGAACCGGCCAATTAAGGCTCGGCGCCAGAAGTATCCATCTTTCCCGGGTTTTTATGTTTTCCGTTAAATCGGCCGATCTCTTGAACATCAAGCCTCATCCGGTTTGGCGGTTGGTCAGCGTCCATGTATAAAGGCTTGCCGGTATGTATAACGGACAGGACAAGCCTGTTAAATATTTTGGGAGCCTAGATGCTCATCGATACATTTAAATATAAACAATGGGCTGATCGCCGAACTCTCGATGCAGCCAAAGCGATTGAAGGGCCGGAGACCTCTGCGACTGTTTCCTTCATTCGCCAGCAATTGAATCATATGGTTATTGTGGAGGAATTATTTAGGGCGCGGCTCCTCGGCGATGAGTCTTCCCATCGCTCCACAAATACAGAGATTGTTCCCATACTTAATGAAATTGATCTCAGGCTGACACAATCAAACCAGTGGTTTGCACGCTATGTCGCTGATTTGGATTTCGAAGCGTTGAATGATCAAATAGTGTTCCAATTTGCGGATGGCAAGCACGGACGAATGACCTGACTCGAAATCCTCTTTCACATTGTTAATCACGGCACATACCATCGCGGCGCAATCGGGCATGCATTGGATTTGGCAAAGGCGGCGCGCCCGGCCGATACATACACCGTCTTTATCCATGCACTTCAACCAGAACGAAGACAGCAAACCTAACTTGCAATTGAACTATGGCACGCAAGCGTGCCTGCTAATCGGACGTTGAGGCTGTAGAAAAACCCATTTTCGGTCGAAGCGAACCTGAGCCGACTCTTGAGGAATCGGCTTTTTCATATTGGTGGTTTGTAGTTGAGATGCTTTGAAGTCGACGCAATGCGAGGCGTTTCACAGGAAGCTTTGCTTCGTCATGCCGTTTTATTGTGCATATCCATGATGGGCCAGCTTTTCGATGTTATGCACCAGGCAGTACAGCTTCCATTGCGCGTCGACCTTCTTCTTTCCGCGCAGCGTGAATCGCGTGAGCCGCTTGTTGTGACGCAGATTGCCGAACACTGGCTCGACCGTCGAGAACCGCTCCCCATATCGAAATCTGCCTTCCGGACTATCGATCCTCTTCTTCATCCTATCGCTGTGGTTCTCCGGCCTTGGCATTAGGCGGTTGAGCACAATGGTGACCGATCGGGTCTCGGTCTTGTCAGGATGACGCAGGCACCGATGTCGGTGGCTACATGGTTTGCAGTCTCGCAGCGCGCCGCCAAACCGCACAGCGGCGTAGCCGTTGTAGTTGGTACCGGTCCCCCAACGATACAGTGTCTTGCCTGCGGGGCAAACGCAAGTGCGCGTCTGGGGGATCGTAGCGGAAGTCTTTGATTTGATAGAGTTTCGGCTTCTTGGCATCCTTGCTTTTGTTGGCGAGTGGGTCGGGCTTGCCCTTGTGACGTTCCTGCGTGGCGAACCGCTCGTCGCGGCTGCGCATGTTGTTGTCGGTGAGCAGGGCATCGATATCGCGTTCGGCCAGTGCCGTCAGATTGTTCTCGCTGTGGTAGCCGGCGTCGGCAGTGATCAACGAATCCTCTGCCAGCGTGTTGGCCATCGCATCGACCACCGGTATCAGGAGCTCATGCTCGCTGCCGGTTCCATGCGCCTGGGCTTCGACGATGATCTGGTGCTGGCTGTCGACGGCGGCCACTCCGGTATAGTCCTGGATGACTCCTTTGGAGGTGGCCATCTTGGCGCTGTCATTGTCGGTGCGATTGCTCTTGCGTGCGGTTCCCTTGCTGCCGTGGCGGTCCTCGGGATGCTCCGCCAGCCAGCGGCGCAGATCGGCCGCTTCCTTCTGCAGGCGTTCCCGCTTGCTCTGTTGGCTGGCTTGTCCGCCGTAAGCGGCTGGCCGCGAGCACCTGGCATCGGACAATTGCAGTACTTGGCGAACGTCAGCTCTACCGCCGGTCAGCTTCGGAACCCTGCCGAGGTTGCTGGCGGAATACCGGCCTGTCACGCCGGGGGTCGCGGGTTCGAGCCCCGTCCACTCCGCCAATAAAATCAACGGGTTGCAGCAGGTTTGTTGCAACCCGTTTTTCGTTGAAATGCCTTGGGGGAACAGCTAGGAGAACACTAGACGCTTGCGCGGCTCTCTAGATATCCGCGATGTTCTTTCCGAGGTTCAACTCGAACTCGCCTGGCTTCCCGATGCCGCCCTTCATCAGTTTCGGAATGCGTTGCTGGAATCCCTCCCAGGCGAACGTCTTGAAGAAGGTGTCTTGCGTTTCCTGAAGATCCGCACCGCTCGGCAAGCCGGTTTTATTGATGGTCGACTTCGATACCGCCAGCACGCGTTTGTCGAACGACAGCACCCGTGCCACGAACCCGGCGACATGCCCGTCCAGCTCGTCTTCCGGAATGGCGCGATTGATCCAGCCGTAACGTTCCGCGGTGTCCGCATCGAAGTCGTCTGCGCCGAGCACGATCTCCAGAGCGCGCGCGCGGCCGACGAGCAGGGGCAGGCGCTGTAAGGCACCTCCCCCCGGAATCAGCCCGGTGCCGACTTCCGGCTGGCCGAAGATGGCCTTCTCTCGGCTCGCGAAACGGATGTCGCACCCCATCGCGAACTCGCTGCCGCCACCACGCACGCGCCCCCGGATGACCGCGATGCTGAGTACGCTGCTGGCGGCAAGGCGCTGCGCCGTCTCGATCCAGGGAGGAACGCCGAAGCGACTGCGCGGCTCCGCCGAGCTGTAATGTGCGATGAAGAAGTCGGGGTTCGCGCTTTCGAAAGTGACTATCTTCAGCGCCTCGTCAGCCTCGATCTCGGTCACGAGGTCGTAGAGCTCGTCGTACATGCTGTCGTCGATCAGGTTGATCGGTGGGTTGTCCAAGATCACTTTCCAGTGACCTTTCACCGTCTTGTCGACAAGCAGCTTCTTCTTTCCCTCAGTCATCATCTTCTCCACATCGAGTTGTCAGGACTTGCGTTGATTCATCAGCCGCCGATTGCAATGTACCGAGCGGTACAATCATGATATACCAAATGGTACAATACGCAAATGATGAGGAAACTAATTCGAGAGGAAGCGCTGGAACGGGCCTTGCGTCTTTTCTGGTGCAACGGCTACAAGGGCACGTCGATGGAGATGTTGACGAGGGAGCTGGGTGTCGAAAAACCCAGCATCTACGCGACATTCGGCAACAAGCGAAGCCTCTACCTGGAGGCATTGCTTCACTACCGAACCAGCATGGTCAGGCAGGTTGCGGAATTCCTCGACTCCGCTGCCACCCCGCGTACGGGCATCGACCGTGTGGTCCGTTTCATGATGACTTCGCTGTACGAACCCGGCGTGCAGGAGGGCTGCCTGATGACCAATGCCGCACTGGAGCTGGCCGACCAAGACCGGGAAGTTGCTGCCCACGTGAGTACCATGCTCGGCGAGATCGGTAGCTTGTTCGAAAAGGCGTTGGTGGCAGGACAGAAGTCGGGCGAGGTGACGACTCGTGTCTCCGCCGACCTGCTAGCCGCTTACCTCGTCAACATCGTCGAAGGGGCGCGGGTCATGGAGAAGACGCGTCCAAGCAAAGAGAAGCTACAGGCACTCGCGCAGTTTTCCTTGAGTGCCTTGGACCCTGCGTTCGACGCACCGCACGATGAACGACCTTTGAATCTCAGGGGTGAGACAACGTAGGACCCGGCGGTTCCGAGGTGCTGTGAACAGTCGCCTAGACTAGGAGCCTGTCGGACTTGGCCGATGGCAAGTCTGCCTAGTCTTTGCGCGCTGCATTTTCTGTGTGCTCGACGCCGGTCAGGCGTAGTGAGGACGATTTTCTGGGCCTGGGATCGGCGCATGGGTGTGCCTGGCAGGCCGGTATCGCGTCGTGCGGACAGGCCGTGGACCTGTTCAAGCGGCACGCAGCACGTGCATGCGCATCTGACGCCAGCCCATCGCCTGCTTGATGATGCCGAACACCGGCTCGACCGTCTGCTTGCGCAGCAGTTGGAAGTCGACCCGCCAGGTTCTCCCGTCCATCGCCTGCAACGTCGTCGTCCGCCGGTTGATCCGCATGATCATCCCCACCAGTACGACTCCCTTGCTGTCGTCGAAGGTCAAGCCTTCTTGGGACTGTTTCTATCATGCGAGAAAATGGATCATGAAGTTCGACATGCCGACCAAGGATGACGACGAACTGTGGCTCCTGGAGCGCACAGTGAGGAGATTGCAGAAGGAGCACGGCCATTCGGAAGCTGCGGCGATCGCTCTGCTGAACAGCTACTACAGGCGCTTCACGGATCCGCAGTTCTGCGATCACTATGGGATCTCCACGCAAACGTTCGAGTTCTTTTGCAGAGAAGAATACTGGCCATGGCCGACCGGGTCCACTACCATGAAGCCCTAGGTCATGAGCCGGACGAGGCGGCGTTTATCCAATGGGAAAGGGAAATCCGGCTTGCACGGGTCTCTTGCGCAGAGTGACGTTTGCTCCGCCTGCCATGATGGCTGTTGGCGGTTCCATTACGATGTTAAACGACTGCACCGTGCATGCCCAATCCCTGTATTGAAAAGATCTCTCAGGCAGGCCGGACCTCCCATCTCGAACGTAGGAAGGTTTGACTATGGCCCACAAACACATATCCGACACCTGGGAGCGTGGAAACCCCTATGAGCAGTACGTCGGCCGGTGGAGCCGTCGCGTTGCCCCGCTGTTCCTCTCCTGGCTGAACATTCCGGCCGGCCAGAGGTGGCTCGATGTGGGATGCGGAACAGGAGCCCTCTGCGCAGCCATCGTGGACCACTGCTCGCCTTCCTCGGTCACCGGCGTCGAGCCTTCGGAGGGATTTCTCAAGACTGCAGAGGAAAATCTCGCGGGCCGGACGGTGTTTCACCAGGGCAGCGCTACAGCGATCCCGTTAAGTGACTCGTCGGTCGATGTGGTGGTGTCGGGATTGGTCCTGAACTTTGTGCCAGATCCGCATGCCGCCCTGATCGAGATGGCGCGGGTAACGGACAAAGGCGGCACGATTGCAGCATACGTATGGGATTACGCCGGAAAGATGGAGCTCATGCGCTTCTTCTGGGACGCGGCGGTCGAACTTGATCCGGGAATCGCGAAGATGGACGAAGGGATCCGGTTTCCGCTGTGCCGTCCGGCGGCACTCAATAAACTCTTCAGCGATGCGGGTCTGAAAGCAGTGGAAGTAGAGCCTATCGACATACCGACACCATTTGCAAATTTCGATGACTATTGGCAGCCCTTCCTCGGCGGCCAGGGGCCGGCGCCGGCCTATGCCATGTCGCTCGAAGAGACCGCAAGAAAGCGTTTGCGAGATCGCATACGAGACCGTATCCCGGTCGCAGTAAACGGATCAATCTTGTTGACTGCCCGGGCTTGGGCAAGCCGCGCAACCGTTGCAAAATAGTCGATGCCGTGGCCGAGGAAATTTTCCAGTATTCCAACTGCAATGACTGAAGACGCCACGCGTGAAGTTGTATGTGAAGTTATTCTTCCGCAGGGCTCATGGACCGGCACAAGGACAGCGTACTTGCCGCACCGCTATCCTCCGTGCGCAGGAACTCGCCCACATCCCCGCAGTCGTACCAGAAATTCGACTGGACGGTGCCAACATGCAAAGCGTAAATCCACACTCGGGAAAGCTCATCCGGACCTACGATCCGCAAGATGATACGCAAGTCGATCGCCTGCTTGCTGCGGCAGAAACCGCGTTCCATGACTGGCGCAAGAGCGCGTTTGCCGACCGCGCCCCGCTGATGAAAGCCGCCGGCGCTGTGCTGCGCCAGCGCAAGCAGCCGCTCGCGGAACTGATGGCCGATGAAATGGGCAAGGTGGTGCGCGACGGCATCGCCGAGATCGAGAAATGCGCGGTCTGCTGCGACTACTATGCCGACAATGCGCAGCGCTTCCTCGCGAACCAGGCTGTGGCCACCGATGCGGAAGAAAGCTATATCGCCTTCGATCCGCTCGGCCCGGTGCTGGCGATCATGCCGTGGAATTTTCCGTTCTGGCAGGTGTTCCGCTTTGCCGCGCCGGCACTGATGGCCGGCAATGTGGGCGTGCTCAAGCATGCGTCCAATGTTTCCGGCTGCGCGCTCGCGATCCAGGACATTTTTCAGGCCGCCGGCTTTCCCGCGCAGACGTTCACATCGCTGCTGATCGAGAGCGCGCGCGTCGAGCGCCTGATCCGGCATCCGGTGATCAAGGCCGTCACGCTGACCGGCAGCACACCGGCCGGCCGATCCGTTGCGCAGGCGGCCGGCAGCGAATTGAAGAAGACTGTCCTCGAACTCGGCGGCAGTGACGCCTATCTTGTACTTGAAGACGCGGACCTCGACGCCGCGGTCGATATCTGCGTGAAGAGCCGCCTGATCAATGCCGGCCAAAGCTGCATCGCGGCCAAGCGCTTCATCGTCGCGAAACCATTGCGTGCGCAATTCGAGCGCGCATATACCGAGCAGTTCAGGAAAATCCGTTACGGCGATCCGCGCGACGACAGCTCCGACATCGGCCCGCTAGCCCGCGCCGATTTGCGCGACAAGGTGCAGTGGCAGGTGGAACAGAGCGTGAGCCAGGGCGCAAATCTGCTCACGGGCGGCCAACTACCGCCAGGCGAGGGCGCCTACTATCCGCCGACGGTCCTGACGAATGTGAAGCCGGGCATGACGGCCTTCGATGAAGAGGTCTTCGGCCCGGTGGCTGCGATCATCGAAGCCGATGACGAAGAGCATGCGATCGAACTCGCGAACCGCTCACCGCTCGGGCTGGGCGCCGCGCTGTTCACGAAGGACAAGGCGCGCGCGAACCGGATTGCGCGCCGCATTGAAGCAGGCAGCGTGTTCGTCAACGCATTCGTGAAATCCGACCCGCGCCTGCCGTTCGGCGGTGTCAAGCAGTCCGGATACGGACGCGAGCTTTCGTGGTTCGGCATCCAGGAATTCGTCAACATCAAAACCATCTATCACGCTGCGACACAGGCTTCAACCGCACCGCGAACACCGGGCGGCGGGACCGAGTAGCGCCGTATCCGCGAGCAATGTTCCAGCGCACCCGTTGGTTCAGGCCTGATCGGAGTTGACAGGCTGGAGCCCGCCTGCCGAAACCGGCGATCGAGTCACCACTTCAATGATGCGCTGACGGCAATATTCCGCTGCAGCGGGGCTCCTTGTCTTTTCCTTTCACGACCATCCGTCACAAGGCAGTGTTTCCTGCGAGCGATTCGCGGCGCGTCTTTAATTTTCAAAAAATGCTTTCACCATCCATATGGATGGGAACCAGATGGCAAATGGATGGTCCTACGTTGAAAGGAGACGACGATGGGACGAGAAATTACCGCGCAGGACAATCGAACAAGAGTTGGTGAAACGGAAAAAATCACCATTAATCTCGGCCCGATCGACTTGGGCCAGATCGACCTGCTGGTGCAGGAAGGTTTCTATTCCAATCGCACCGATCTGATCCGAACCGCCATCCGCAACCAGTTGCAGTCGCACGGCGACGTGATCCGGCAAACGGTGGCGCGCAAGAGCCTGGTTCTCGGTTTGCAGCATTACACCCGTTCCGATCTGGAGGCGGTGCGGGACGCAGGACAGAAGCTTCAGATACAGGTGTTGGGGCTGGCCAGCATCGGCGCGGATGTCACGCCCGAACTCGCACTGGCCACCATCGACTCTGTCACCGTGCTGGGTGCCCTGCATGCCAGCACCGCCGTCAAGGCCGCCCTGGCCGGACGGATACATTAACTACTCACGAAAGAATGCCATGAAAATCGATGAAGGCTTTCTCGCGCAAATGCGCGAAGCTACCCAGATTCTGCAACGCGAAGGCCCGATGGCCGCGACTGCCGCGATCCAGCGTGCACTGCACGACGCCAATGCGGCGGGCGACACGGCTGCGCAACCGGGCTGGCCGCAGCCCCCGATGAAAGCGCCTGAACTGCACGATATCAATGCGCCGCATGCGCCACGTGCGCCAGATGCTGAACCGAGAGTGCAGGCAGATGACGACATGCGGGCGCGGCTACGCAAATTCGCGCGCAAGTGGGCCGGTGCGATGGCCCGGCAAGGGGTTGAGGATGTCGAAGTGAAGGAAGCCGTTGACCTGGCGGGCAAGGGGCGCTTCCTTTCGGGATCGTGCACCAACCACGCCGGCACGCGCACCTACAAGCTGTATGTCCCCAGCGGTTACGCCGGTCAGGCACTACCCTTGGTCGTCATGCTGCATGGCTGCACGCAGCACCCGGACGACTTCGCCGCCGGCACCGGCATGAACGCGGTTGCCGAAGAAAACAATTGCTTTGTCGTGTATCCGGCCCAGACCAAGGCGGCGAACGGATCGAGCTGCTGGAACTGGTTCAACGCCGGCGACCAGCGTCGCGATCATGGCGAGCCTGCGATCATCGCCGACATCACGCGCGTAATCGTCAGCGAGTACGCGATCGACACCAGTCGCATCTATGTTGCCGGCTTGTCCGCCGGCGGCGCGATGGCAGCCGTGATGGGCGCGACCTACCCGGACCTGTATGCTGCCATCGGCATCCACTCCGGCCTTCCGTACGCCGTTGCGCACGACATGCCGTCTGCGTTCGCCGCAATGAAGAGCCGCAAAATCAAATCGTCGGCACGCAAGACAGGGTGCAAGGCGGCGGTGCCGTTCGGCCATGCCATGCCGGTCATCGTGTTTCATGGTGATCGCGATGCCACCGTGGATGCAAGCAACGGCGATCTGGCCTTGGCGCAATGCATGCCGCCGGCCGAGGCCGGCTCCGGGGATGCGAGCGTCAAGGTGGAAAAGGGCGCCGTGGCTAACGGCCGAACCTACACCAGAACAATCCAGCATGACGTGCAAGGCAAAGCCGTTGCGGAAAAATGGATCGTGCACGGCGCCGGGCACGCGTGGTCCGGCGGCAGCAGCAATGGTTCGTACACCGATCCCCAAGGGCCGGATGCCGCACGCGAGATGCTTCGCTTCTTCTATACGCATGGGCGAACCGCGCAGTAGAGCAAGCCTGGCGGCGCAGGAGTCCGTCAACATCAACACCATCCGCCACGCCGCAATGCAGCGTCAGCCGCATTGCGGTGTGTAGGCGGACATCAAGGGCATCGACCCGCATTCATTCTTCCCGCTTGATCAGGCCGCGAATGATGCGGCGCGCGACGGGCGCGGCAAGCAATACGATCGGAAATGCGAACAGCCACGCCATGATCCACGAACCGGCCCAGAGACCCGCAAAGCCGGGGCCCGGCCCGGCGACTTTCAAGGTCGATATTCCGGACACCACGAAGGACATCAAGCCCGAGAGAATGAAGCCGAACAGGACCGGCTCGAACTTTTTCGGAATCATCGCGTTGCCTCCGCCTGCTCCGCGAAGGACATTCGACGGAGCGTTTCGGAGATGTTCCTGCCGAACATTCTTGCCGTCTTGATGTCTCCCGAAGCAAAGGAGTCCGCCGGCGCCGAGTGGCCAGCCTGCGCCATCAAGCCCGACCAGGAGCCGAGCCGGTTGGCAGCTTCGTCGTATGGAACACCACTGTGCTGCTCCGGAAGGATGGCGTTGCCGACCCAGATCATGCCGTGCTGCATGGCGAAGACAAACATCGACAGTAGCGTAGACTGCTTGTCGCCGGCCGGCAGCGAGGAAACGGTGAAACCCGATGCCAGCTTTCCCTTGAGCTGATGGCTTTTCCAGAGGCGGCCGGTCGAATCCATGAACGATTTGAAGGCTCCCGAGACGCCGCCAAGGTAAGTGGGCGATCCGAAGATGAACCCATCGAACTCGAGGAGTGTCTCCGGCGCTCTTGCAACTTCATCTGCCTTGAGCAGACGTACATCAATGCCTGTGACAGCGCGGGCGCCCGCTGCGACATGCTCCGCGATGTGTTCGGTGTGACCGTGGGCGCTGTGATAGATAACGGCAAGTTTTTTCATTTCATTTCATCCGGTTGAATTGGGAATCTCTTGAGGTTCTTCATCGCGAAATCCATGCGATGAAGGCCGCAGCCAGATACAGGCCAGCGCCAAACACGGTGTGGTTTGCCACGCTCCTGAGGCAGTTCCTGGTCGGCGTGGGCGTTCTGGAGGAAGCGATGCCCGCTCCCATCGCAGGCTGCATGACGAGCAACGGCACAATCACTGTGCCGACGCCCACCGAGAGTGCCGGCAGCAAGCTCGGGCTTCTTGTCCATGCCACGCCGTATACGCACACCAGCAAACCCGCGAAGGCAATGCCGGTCAGATAGTGGACCAGCCAGCCCAGCGCCAGCTCGCCCTTGACAGGCGCCGCTTTCGCCATCGAATCGTGCTTCCATTTGCCCTGACGCCAGTGCCCGACCCAGCGTCCCAGGAAGGCGAAGTTCAGTGCCGGCACGTTCATTCGCCTCAGCAGCCACAACCATGCGTCCATTACCACGGTCGCGCCGATGCCGATCAAAACGATGCGCGTCATGTCTTCCATCAGTTCGTTCATGAAGTCTCTCCTGTGTTCGCGAATTGCCATCTTGCGAGTACTATAGAAGTTCAAGTCAACTTGAAGTCAAGGGGTTTGTGATGGACATCGCGGAAGTGGCAAAAAGAGCAGGCGTGCCGGCTTCAACGCTGCGGTACTACGAGGAGAAGGGACTGATTGCCTCGATCGGCCGGCAAGGGTTGCGCCGTCGATTCGCCCCAGGCGTGCTGGATCAGCTGGCGCTGATTGCGCTCGGTCGCGCGGCCGGATTCTCGCTGGACGACATCGGCTCGATGTTCTCGGCGGACGGACAGCCGGCCATAGACCGGAAGATGCTTGCGGCCAAGGCCGATGAGATTGACGGAATGATCAGGCGCTTGAAGGCGATGAGCAAGGGTCTGAGGCATGCCGCCGTGTGCCCTGCGCCCAGCCATGGCGAATGCCCCACTTTTCAGCGGCTTCTCCGTGCCGCGGCGACCGGTGCGCTCGAACAACGGCAGAAGAAACGCAGCGTTTAAGGGACGGAAGTTGGGGAGGGCTAGCGGGACATTCTGTGTCCATGCGGTTTGCGATCGTAACCGTCCGGCTTTCGCGCAATTGGCCTGGCAGGCTTGGTGATTGTAGAATCGGCCTGCTGCTTTTTGCGTTTTCATTAATACTGTCATAAGGCATTTTTGCCGAAAACAAGACTGCAAGCGGTTTTTCAAGGATCGTCAGCGCCGATTTATACAGCAGGCGCCAGATTACGGCGACAACTCGTGCTGTATAAATTCAAGTTAGGGCTCACGATGGACAAGAGCGAGCATTGCAAGGAGGTCTACGCCCACCATGGGCTGGCCATGTACCGAGCGCAGTGCGTCGAGCAATCCATCGTTCAGCTGCTCATATACTTTGACTTCTTTGAGAAGCAGGTTCCACTCTTCAAGTCCGTGGAGCAGTGGGAGCAAGACTTCGATAACTTCGATCAGGTGATATCGGCGAAGACAATGGGTCAACTCGTAAAGAAGCTGGTTGACCTAAACGCCGTCGATCCCTCCATCGAGGAATTGCTCCGTGAAGGACTGAAAGCACGGAACCACCTGGCTCACAGGTTCTTCGTAGATCACGCGCTGAACTTCGTGAGCGAAGAGGGCAGGAACAAGATGATCGCCGAGGCGGAAGAAAAGTGCACCCTCTTCAACAAAATTGAGGACGTTCTGAACCCGATCACATACGCTCTGTGCGAGAAATACGGGCTCACGCAGGAGACACTGAAGGAAATTGAGCAAAAGCTTTTCCAGGAGGCTGGTGGTGACCTTGATCCGCCCTAACAAGTTGGTCGAGACCGACGCGCAACAGCTTGGCGCCGCAAGGCATGCTCGTGACCTTACGCCTCGCTGCGCCAAGCCGTTGCGCGCGGCTCACCGCCAACGTTAGGCAGCATTCACTTTCGTTCAGTTAACTGGAGATACCAATGACTCAACCCATGTTTGTCCTCGTACAGTTCAACGTGAAGGACTTTCCGAAATACTTCGAGCAATATGGTTCACTAATGAGCGCGGAAGTTGGGAAATTTGGCGGCCAGTTTATTGCAGCCTCGCGTGATGTTGTAGCTAAAGAAGGCCAATCCAGCGGAAACCTCACCGCCATAATTCGCTTTCCTTCCAAGGAAGCGGCTACCGCAATGTATGAGTCTCCGGGATATGCGCTATTAAAGGCAAAACGCATTAATGAGCTTACAGATGGCGGCAACCTAATCTTCATCCCCGGCCTTGAAACAGCGTAAATTAAATAAATCGCAAGATAGGTGAAGCATGCCGCCTAACAATTCATATATGGACTCCCTCCCAAGGACAAGGGACTGATCGATAGGAATGGCTTGAGGGAATAGCCTGCAGTCGACTATCCGGCATCTGAAGTGGGTTCTTTACTGACCCGTGCCGACATGGAATCTGTGTCACTATTGCGCCAATCGTTACGAGCGGCGAACGTACAGCTGCCGGAAGAGTTATCAGCGTCAAATAGCAAGTGTAGGGTGCGCTTTGCGCACCAATTCAAACAAGTAAATTTGTGATTGTTCAGTATTTGGCTTTGAGAGCGGTGCGCAAAGCGCACCCTACGCCTGCTGATGCGCCGGCGGCATCTCTTCCCGCCAGAATCGGGTTGCCCAGATTGATGGCGACGCGCAGCTTGCCGGTGGGGGGGGAGCGGAGATCAGCATGGCAGGAACAGACATGGAAATGGCATTGAAAGCGTGAGTAGCGCTATGGTTTCAGTAATTTCCTGATCCTGGCGAGTGCCCGAAGCGTGTGCTGCAAATGCTCGCGCAACATCTGTGAGGCTTCTTCATTGCGCTCTTGCTCCAGCAGTTTCAGCACGTGCAAATGTTGCTTGCAGTGTTCTTTGTATCGCTTGCGATCCTGCATCGACCGATACGACAGCAGTCGGCGGACACGATTGACCCGACGCACGGTATCGATAAAGAAGGCGTTTCCCGAAGCCTCTACCAAAGACTCATGGAAGCGGACTCCGCGATCATGGAGCTGATCGGCGGTAGCGGTTTCTATCCCCCCGCTGAGCAGATGTTTTTCCGCTGCCCGGCAGCGCTCCAGGACATGCGGTTGCAGTTTGTATCCGGGTTCGAGCAATGCAGCAGGCTCCAGCGCCAGGCGCAGGCGATAGGATTGCATCAGGCTGTCCGGCGTCGTCAACATGGTTGAAAACCGCCATCCGTATCCACGCTTGCGTTCCGCCCAGCCTTCACTGGCGATGCGCCCCAGCACGCTATTGAGTTGCCCGGCCGTCAGTCCGTACCTCGTCTTGATGAACTGCTCCGAAAACTCGTCGGGCAAGATCCCCTTCAAGCGGTCTTCTGCAATCCGGAAATAAACGCTCGTAATGGCATCCGACTCTGCCAGCCCCAGTTCATCAACCACCTGGGAAAACGGCTCGTTCATGCTCCTGGCGAGAAAATAGCCGCGGTTTTTCTCGCGAGTCAGCACACCTTTCTCATGCAGTAGCGACAGTGCGTCGTTGATGGGTTGGCGCGATACCTTGAGACGGTCGGCCAGCAATTGCGCGGGGAGATGGCTGCCCACTTCCCAGTTCTCCTGCTTGAGCAACTCGACGATCTGCGCCGGAATGGGGCTATCGAAATTCATGATGTTGACGCTGCCTTTCGCAAGATCCACTCACATCCGCGAACGTTGCGCTTCAATCGTTTTTTTCAAAATAGACGGGATGACGCCACCCGACTTCAGCAGCGCTACCTCAAGCTGTGTTTCGATCGCTGCCACCGCAGTAAACGCTTCTGCACGCCCATCGTTGCGAATGACACGTACACCAATTGGGCAGCGAGGGCGGAGCAGTTCAGCGGGCGCTGCTATGTCGATCTTGTCGCCGGGGGAGATTTTCAGGGTCATCGGCGTGATCCCTGCGGGGAACTGCAGCGGCAGAATCCCCATGCCAATCAAATTGGATCGGTGAATGCGTTCGAAGCTTGCTGCAAGCACGGAACGGATGCCAAGAAGGCGCTGGCCTTTGGCCGCCCAGTCACGTGAGGACCCTGTGCCGTAGCGTTCTCCTGCCACCAGAACAACCGGATCGCCTTCGCGTCGATAGCGATCGGCGACTTCATGGATCGATGCGACGATCCCGGAGGGAACATGCAAGGTATGCGCGACAGGCACATCGGGTTTCAACAAGTTAACCAAGGTCTTGTTGTAGAAGGCCGCGCGCAGCATGACCTCCCAGTTCCCCCGACGAGAAGCGAATACATTCAGATCATTGCGGTCATCGCCTTGTTCCACCAGAAAGTCAGCCACGAAACTATCCCTGGGAATGGCGCTGGCGGGTGAAATATGGTCGGTCGTAATATCGTCGCCCAGCACCAGCAACGGATATGCGCTGTAGGTGCCCAGCAGGCTAGCTTCTGCGGTCGACACGAACAAGGGTCTTCGCAACGCAGTCGATGCCGGGTTCCAGGGGAACAGTGGCGTGTCGGGCGCCTTCAGCGCCTTCCATTCCGGATTTTGACTGGCTCTCTTGAAATCAGTCGAAAAGTCTGCCGGTTGTACGCCTTGCTTCAGCAGCGCGTCGATCTCGCTGCGCGTCGGCCATAGATCGCGCAGATAAACCGGACGTCCCGCCGCCGTCGTCTGTATCGGGTCGGTAGACAAGTCCACTTCGGCATTGCCTGCCAATGCGAAGGCAATGACCAGCGGAGGTGACATCAGAAAACCGAGTTCAAGGTCCGGATGCACGCGGCCTGGAAAATTGCGGTTCCCGGAGAGCATCGCCACAGGACGAATACTGCCGTCTGTCAGTCCTTGCCGGATCGGTTCAGTCAAGGGCCCTGAATTCCCGATGCATGTCGTGCACCCGTAACCGACAATATCAAAGCCAACGGCAGCCAGATCTTCGATCAGACCAGCGCGTTCCAGGTACGAAGCGGCCGCTGGCGAACCAGGTCCCAGTGAGGTTTTCGTCCAGAATGGTACGGTCAGGCCAAAAGCGCGCGCGCGTCGGGCAACCAGACCCGCAGCGATCAGCAAGGCCGGATCAGAGGTATTGGTGCAGCTGGTAATGGCGGCAATGGCCACGGGATGTCTCGGTAACGCAGGCGATGCCGTCTTCGGGGCAAAGTGCAAGGCCGACATCAGCGCTTTTGTCTGGCTGAAGGCGTGCACGTCCTGAGGGCGACGCGGGCCTGCGACATGCATGGCGATTGAAGACAGGTCAATCTCGATCGTTTTGCTGAAACACGGAGTCTGCACAGGATCGAACCACAGACCGCATCGCTTGCAGTAAGCTTCGATCAGGGAAATGATGTTTTCGTCCCGATTCGTCGTACGCAGATACTGGAGCGTCTTGTCATCGACCGGAAAGAAGCCGGTAGTAGCGCCGTATTCGGGCGCCATATTGGCCACCACCGAACGCTCGCCTGCGGAAAGTGTCGCGGCCCCTTCACCGTAGAACTCGACGAATTCGCCGGAGACGCCAATCTCGCGCAAACGCTGCGTCACGGTCAATGCAAGGTCCGTCGCCAGTACGCCTGCCTGCAACGCGCCAGCAAGTTTTACTCCGATCACATCGGGAATGCGCAGCATGGTCGGCATGCCGAACATCACGGTCTGGGCTTCCAGCCCACCGACACCCCAGCCCAGGACGCCGATGCCATTGATCATCGGTGTGTGGCTATCTGTGCCGATCAGCGTATCCGGAACTGCCCATGCTTCGCCGTCCCGCTGCAGCACGCTGACGACGGTCGCGAGTTGTTCGAGATTGATCGTGTGCATGATTCCCGTGCCTGGCGGGTGAATCCGCACGTCGCGCAATACCTTCGATGCCCAACGCAGAAAGGTGTAGCGCTCATTATTGCGTCGCAGTTCAAGCTGAAGGTTGCCGGTCGCCGCGCCACGTTCTCCGAAATGCTCCACTGCCAGCGAGTGGTCGACTGACACATCTACCGGCACCTGCGGATTCAGGATGGATGGATCGACGCCCGCTTCAGACAAGGCGCTGCGCATGGCGGCAATATCCACCAGGGCCGGTGTACTGGTCGTGTCGTGCATCAGGATGCGGTTCGGCTGAAACGGTATTTCAGCTTCGCTGGTGCCGCTGTCGAGCCACTGCATGATGGCTGCAACGGCTTCCTCTCTTTCTTCTCCGGCGCCATTGCGTACGACGTTTTCAAGAAGCAGCCGAAGCACAACTGGCAATCGGAACAAGCGATCACCGAACAGCGCGGGTAAGTCCAGCACGTTATAGGACTTGCCGCCGACATCCAACGTTGAGGGTTGCATCTGCGAGGCCGGCCAAAATATTTAACGATTGAATTAGTGATTGAATCATTGAATATTTTAACGAAAAAATGCAATCAATGAAAAGATGGAGCAAATCGTCTGGTCAAACACCTGGAACATTGAACTGCCAAGCTCTTTGAAAGGGGGGGACTCCGAGCCAGGTCACTGGCTCGAACGCTGGAGAAAATCCTGGTAGAACGCGATAAAAATCTGCACTTTTCTTGAGATGTGGCGGCTGGGCGGGAACACCGCATAAATGCCGCCGCTGGCAATCGACCAGTCGGCAAGCAGGCGAACCAGCCGGCCGGACTGGATTTCCGGCCGGGCGCTATATTGATCCAGCGCCGTGACCCCGGCACCGTGCCGGATCAGAGAACGCAAGGCGCCTGCCGAATCCGCCTTCATCCGGGACTTGACCTGGATGGTCCGCGTTTCTCCGTTTGCCGAAGTGAATTTCCAAGTGAGTGGCGCACGCAGCAGGGTCAATGCAATCCAGTCCAGCGTGACGAGATCTTCCGGCATTCGCGGACGCTTGACGCGCTTCAGATATTCCGGCGACGCGACGACATACTGTTCGAATTCTCCCAGTTTGACGGCGCGCATCGATGAATCCCGCAACCAGCCCATGCGAATCGCGACATCGATTCCTTCTGCGACAACATCTGCTACCTGGTCGCTGGTGCGCAAATCCACTCGCAGCGCCGGGTGAAGTGTCGCGAACTGCGCGAGAGCAGGAGCGAGCAATTGGACGCCATGGTCTACCGGCGCGGTAATGCGCAGGACCCCCGACAATTCCGTCTTGACTGTGTGGATGTCTTTGATGGCGGTCAGGAGTTGCTGTAACAAGGGGCTGCATTCTTCATACAATGTCCGGCCGGCTTCGGTGAGCAAAACCTTACGGGTGGTGCGTGTGAAAAGTGCGACGCCCAATTGCGATTCCAATCGGGCGATCTCCACGCTTACCTTGGCCGGCGCAACCCCTAGCCGTTCCGCGGCAGCGGTAAAGCCCTTGGCTTCCACCACGGCATTGAAGATCACCAGGTCGTTTAAATCAGGGTATCCGGGAAGAGGCATCGTGCATCATTATTAAGAATTTCATATTAATGAATTATGGACTTTGCCGTTTATTGAATCAATGTGGAATGTCATCCTGCACTACAAGGAAGTGAACTGCCTTTTCGCCAACTGGTTTGATTTTTAAAAGGAACAATCATGAAAATTGCATTGATCGGTGCCACAGGGTTCATTGGCTCCAGACTGCTGAACGAAGCGCTCTCGCGTAACCATCAAGTTACCGCGCTGGTATCCCGCCCGGAACGGGTGCCGAGCCATCCAAACGTTACGGCCGTACGGGTGGATGTGCTCGATCAGGCGGCGCTGGCGGCGCAATTCAAGAGGCACGATGCCGTCATCAGCGCATTCAGCGGCCATGCGCAAGGCGATATCTATGACTATTACCTGCAAGGACTGAGGTCCATCATCGAGGCTGTCAAGCAGGCAGACGTCCCGCGCATCCTGGTCGTCGGCGGCGCGGGAAGTCTGGAAGTCGCACCGGGTGTCCAGCTGGTCGACACGCCCGGGTTCCCGGAGCAGTGGAAACAGAGTGCCTTGGGCGCGCGCGAGGCATTGAATTTGCTCAGGCAGGAACCGCGGCTGAACTGGACCATGCTGAGCCCGGCTGCCCATATCGAACCTGGCAGCCGTACTGGAAAGTTCCGCCTGGGGACAGATCAATTGCTGGCCGATGCGCAGGGAGAGAGCCGTATTTCTCTGGACGATTTTGCGATGGCCATGATCGATGAACTGGAACGGCCTGCGCATTCGCGCAGCCGCTTCACTGTGGGCTACTAGGGAATATCTACGGAATAATTTCCCGACATGGAACAAATCGGGAAATTATTTCGGCACGTTTCTTACAGCGTGGCCGTCGTCCTGATCACCGTAATCCGGCTGATAAGGAATTCGCCATCCACCACAGTCCGATGCGGAACCCCGACCACATTGAATCCCGGCCCGCCATCGTCCAGCCAGCGCTGTGCCAGCGCATCGAATTCCTGCGGCTTCAGGCGCAGCATCTGCGCGCTGATCACGAAGCGCGCTCCCGCCTGCTGCTTTCTGACAAAATCCTCGACTGACGCCATATCCTGCCTTCCCGATCAAATAGTCCTCAATCATAGGGCAGTTTTTTTTGCGTGAGCAGGGAACGGCGAAAGAGGGCGCCAGGTGTTGGTGCGTTGATGCGTGTTCAGCGTCCCTGTTCCAGGACCTGCAGCCTGTCGCCGAAGCGCCAAACGCGCCGGATCTCGATGACGTCGTAGCGGCGCAGCAGATCGGGCGGGAACGCGGCGTACTGTCCGGCTGAGCGGGCGATGCGGCGCACGGGCTCGTCCAGTTCATGTTGTCCATCCGATCGATTGACGGTGATGCTTTCGATACTCCCGTTGCTGCGAAGGACGACGGTCACATCCACATCGCCCCGCAGCGGCGGCTGCGCCCGCTCCGGATTGCCGTTGCGTTCGATCGCCTGGCGCCAGCTGTCGATGTACATTTTCAGCACGATATCGTCGTCGGCGCTGCCGAAGATCGTGCGACGCCGCGAATCCTGCGCGGTAGCCAGTTCCTGCGCGGCGTGTGCATCGAGCCGGGTGGCATCGACTTTCCGGACTTGTGCGACCTTGAACGATTCAAGGTCGCTGTCGGAAAGCAGGATCGGTCCGTCATCGGCAGCGGCCGACGTGCCGCTGTTTGGCCGGGTGCCGGACGCACCCGAGCCGGATGCGCTCGGGCTGCCCGCGCCAGCATCGCCGGGGCCGGCATGGCTCTGTGTCGCTGCTGCTTGGGAATTGCCGCCGGCCGTCTGTCCCCGCGAATTTCCGGCCGCCGCAACCTCGCCTGCCTGAAGCTGGCGCGCCTGCGCGGCAGCCTGTTGCGCTGCCGCTTCCTCCCCTTGTCGGCGCGCGTCAAGTTCGGCTGCCTCGCGCCGGGCGTTTTCCTGTGCCAGCCTTGCTGCCTCCATTTCTCGCGCGCGCTGAAGATTTTCTTGTTCGCGTTGTTGCGCGGCCTGCTGTCGGGCCATTTGCTCCGCCTGCCTGCGTGCTTCCAGTTCCTCGGCCTGCTGTCTTGCGATTTCTTCTTCCCGTTTCTGCGCTTCGATTTGCCGGGCACGCTGAAGGGTTTCTTCTTGCAGCTGGGCCGCCTGTTGCCGGGCCAGTTGATCCGCCTGTCTGCGCGCTTCCAGTTCCATGGTCTGACGCCTTTTTTCTTCTTCCAGCTTGCGTGCTTCGATTTGTTGGACGCGCTGCAGGTTTTTTTCTTCAAGTTGCTGCGCGGCTTGCTGCTGCGCCAGCTGTTCGGCCTGTCTCTGCGCTTCGAGTGCCAGCGCTTGCCGTCTTGCGCTTTCTTCCGCAAGCTTGTCGGATTCGATCTGGCGCGCACGAGCGAGGTTTTCTTCCTCAAGTTGCTGCGCCATTTGTTGCGCCTGCTTGCGCGCCTCTCGTTCCTCGGCCTGGCGTTGCGCGTTTTCCTGCTCCAGCTTTTGTGCTTCCATTTGATGGGCTCGCTGAAGATTTTCTTCCTCAAGCTGGCGTGCTGCCTGTTCTTGCGCCATTTGTTCTGCCTGCCTTTGCGCTTCCTGTTCCAGCGCTTGCCGACGTGCGTTTTCCTCTGCCAGGTTTTGCGCCTCGATTTCGCGGGCTTTTTCGAGACGTTCCTCTTCGCGCAAAAACGCGAGCGCTTCGTCGTTCGGCTCTATTGCGGCGGATGGCGGCGCTGCCTGTTCTTCGGTCCGTGCTGCCTTTCCCTGTCCATTGAGTTCATTGTCCGGCGTAACGGGAACCGTAAAAGTGTCCGGTACAGGCTGCTTCCTGGCAATGATGCGCGGGTGCGGTTTTGCGGGAGCGGATTTTCGATGACGATGGCGTGGTGGCGCTGCGGCCTTGCGGCTGCGCTTCATGGTTGCCGCACCGGGTTTGCGGATTTCATGCGGCGGCGTGCTGTTCACCGTTTTTTCCGCAGGGCGCACCAGCGTCATGCCTGCATGTGGCGCGGTTCGGTTTTGCGAAGGAGGCAGCGCGCGAGGTTTTTCGCTGGAAGCAGGAGAGGTTGCTTCAGTGACCGTGGAAGTGGCGATCGCGTCGGCCGCCCTGTTCACGCCGACAATGCGCACAGTCAGCGCCGGTGCGAGCGCACGGCGCTCATCCCACGGCATCTGCAAGCCGGGCAGGCCCAGCCCCGGTATGCCGAACTGCAGCGACAGCAACAGCGCATGAAACAGCAGTGACAGCAGCAATGCGATGGTGAGGCGGGACTGGTCGCGCGTCAGCGGGGGTGCAGCTCTTGCCGTGCGGATTCCTCTGGTTGCAAAAGAATCCTTGATGATCATCGGTAACCCGTGCAATGCCGCAACGCTTAGCCGAGCGCGAGCGGCATGGCAGTGCTGACCGTGGGGCAAGGCACAATCCGTTTCACCTGATGTAGTTCAGCGCTGTTCATTGGGCCGCTCATATGATCCTGTCGATCATCGTGAAGCTACCGTACTCGCCACATTCGGTTCTTGTGTATGCGCAAATTCCGATCGGCAGTCTGCATTCCGCTTGGCAGCAAACACTTGCTGCTCGTCCGGCATCGCCCATGCACCAGATTCCATGCACCGGCGATGCAGAACCGTGCGCCCAAATGGTGTGCCGACCCTTGAAGTGCACCACGGCGGAGCGTGATTCGCTGCCGCATTTGTAGCGCCGAAATGCATCCCGGTTCCGGCCAACCGGCCTGAAAGCAAGGCGGGGCGCGGCTTGCGGGTTTGCTGCGGTTCCTGGTCCGCGGATTGGCACGGCATTTGCTCAATGGATACTAACTTGTATCCAAGATTGAACACATGAACCATGACAATGCAGCCAGGCTCGGTTTCGACGCGCTACAGCAGCGCTATCTGCGCGGCGACCTGCAGCCCGCCGGCCTGATCGCGCAGATCGTTCGCCGCATTGACGATTCCGGTCGCCCTGAAATCTGGATCAGCCGCGTGTCGGCGGCCGGGTTGCAGGCGCAGGCGGAAAAACTGCAGCGCGCATTGCACGCATACGGCGAGCACGTGCTGGACCAACTGCCGCTGTTTGGGCTGCCGTTCGCAGTGAAGGACAACATCGACGTGGCCGGCATGCCGACCACTGCCGCATGCCCCGGCTTCGCCTATACCGCGCAGGCCTCCGCGCCGGCAGTGCAAAAGCTGCAGGATGCCGGCGCGATCCTGATCGGCAAGACCAACCTCGACCAGTTCGCGACCGGACTGGTCGGCACTCGTTCGCCTTACGGCGCGGTGCGCAATGCGATCGATCCGGCCTATGTATCCGGCGGCTCCAGTTCCGGTTCGGCGGTGGCAGTCGCGCTCGGCCTGGTCAGCTTCGCGCTCGGCACCGATACCGCTGGCTCGGGCCGCGTGCCGGCCGCATTCAACGACATCGTCGGCCTGAAACCGACGCGTGGCCTGATCAGCACGCGCGGCGTGGTGCCAGCCTGCCGCACGCTCGATTGCGTGTCGGTATTCGCCGCCAGCGTGCAGGACGCATGGCGCGTGCTGCAGGCAGCCGCAGCGTATGACGCGGAAGATCCGTATTCGCGGCCGGTGCCGATGGCCGGCGTGAAGCGGCGCGGCTACCGGATCGCCGTGCCGGATGCACTCGAGTTCTTCGGTGATGCGCAGGCGCAGGCCGCCTTTTCATGCGCAATGGAACGGCTTGTGCAAATGCCCGGCATGCATGTCGAAACCATTTCCTTCGCTACCTTCGCCGAAGCGGCCACGCTGCTGTATCAGGGCCCGTGGGTAGCAGAACGCAAGGCGGCGATCGGCGCATTCTTCGATGCCCATGCGGACGCGATCGACCCGACCGTGCGCAAGGTCGTCGCGCAGGCCGATCAGTTCAGTGCAGCCGATACCTTCAATGCTGGCTATCGGCTCGCTGCATTGAAGCGGCAGGCGGAACGGCTGATGGACGGCATCGATTTCCTGCTGGTTCCGACCGCGCCGACCATGCCGCTGATATCCGCAGTCAACGCCGAGCCGGTACTGCGCAACAGCGAGCTCGGCCATTACACCAACTTCGTGAATTTCTTCGATATGGCCGCGCTGGCGATACCGGCGCCGTGGCGCGGCGACGGGCTGCCGGCCGGCATCACGCTGATCGGCGCATGCGGTTCCGACCATCTGCTGGCAGCGGCCGGCGAAGCGATCCAGCGTGCATTCGACGAGTGCGAGCCGAACCGCGCCGGACTGCGCGGCAGCCATTCCGTGACAGCCGATCCCTTGCCGTTCCAGGAGCCGACTGTGCAGCTCGCCGTCGTCGGCGCGCACCTGGAAGGCCAGCCGCTGAACTGGCAATTGCTCGAATGCGGCGCACGCAAGCTGCAGGCAACCACCACCAGCAACGACTACCGGCTGTACGCGCTGCCGGGTACCACGCCGCCGAAGCCGGGTCTCGCGCGCGTCGCATGCGACGGCGCTGCGATCGAGGTCGAGGTATGGGAACTGCCGCTGCGCCATTTCGGCGGTTTCGTCGCCGCGATTCCGGCGCCGCTCGGCATTGGCGCGCTGCAGCTGCGCGACGGGCACCACGTAAAAGGTTTCATCTGCGAGCCGTGGGCCCTGGACGGCGCGCAGGACATTACTTCCCATGGCGGCTGGCGTGCGTATCTGGCAAGCCGGACAAATTGAAATTCGACTATCCACCTAATTTACCTACTCTTGCGAGGACCCTGACATGAGCAACTTCAACCGCCGTGATTTCCTGAAAACCACTGGTGCCGCCGCACTCGGCAGCACGCTGCCGTTCCAGCTGGTGCATGCCGCCGGCGAAAAGCTGACCGTCGGCTTCATCTATGTCGGTCCGCGCGATGACTTCGGCTACAACCAGTCGCACGCGCAAGCCGCCGCGATCATCAAGAAGATGCCCGGCGTAAAAGTGGTCGAGGAAGAGAAGGTGCCGGAAACGGTCGCGGTGCAGAAGACCATGGAAGCGATGATCGAACAGGACGGCGCGATGCTGTTGTTTCCGACCTCGTTCGGCTACTTCGATCCGCATGTGCTGAAGGTCGCGGCGAAATATCCGAAGGTGCGCTTTGCGCATTGCGGCGGGCTGTGGACCAAGGGCAAGCATCCGATGAATGTCGGCAGCTTCTTCGGCTACATCGAGGAATGCCAGTACCTGAACGGCGTGATGGCCGGTTACATGAGCAAGAGCAAGAAGCTCGGCTTCGTCGCCGCCAAGCCGATTCCGCAGGTGCTGCGCAACATCAACGCGTTCACGCTGGGCGCGCAGTCGGTCGATCCGTCGATCACGACCCGCGTGATCTTCACCGGCGACTGGTCGCTGCCGGTCAAGGAAGCCGAAGCGACGAACAGCCTGATCGATCAGGGCGTCGATGTGCTGACCTGCCACGTCGACAGCCCGAAGGTGATCGTCGAGACTGCGGAAAAGCGCGGCGTGATGAGCTGCGGCTATCACGCGAGCCAGGCCGTGCTCGCGCCGAAAGGCTATCTGACCGGCGCCGAATGGGATTGGTCCGCGCCGTACACCGTGCATGTGAAAGCCGCGCAGCAAGGCAAGCCGATGAACAATTTCCTGCGCGGCGGCTTGCGCGACGGCTTTGTGCGCATGTCGCCTTACGGCGCGCCGGACACCGCGGTGGCGAAAGCGAAGGCCGATCAGATCAAGGCCAGGATGCTGGCCGGGAAATACCCGATCTTCAAGGGGCCGCTGAAGGACAACAAAGGTGGGATCGTGATCCCGGCCGGCACCGTGCAGGAGCAGACCGACATTGCACTGGAATCGATGAACTACCTGGTGGCGGGTGTGATCGGGCAGGCTTGATTCGTAACCGAAAAATCGGACGAAAAATCGGCGATGGCCAGCTCCTTCCCCCTTGCAGGGGGAAGGTTGGGATGGGGGTAGTGCGGTTGATCTGGCACTAACGATGATCAAGCACTCTACCCCCTCCCTAGCCCTCCCCCTGCAAGGGGGAGGGGACTCTACCGTTGTGGACGGCAGAGATTCTTGCTTTATCCGACCAACCAGGAGAATCCATGCGCACGTTGATCGAGCGTGTCACCTCAAAGGCGCTACCGGCACTGCCGACGCTCTGTGCGCTATGCGGCGCGCTGCTGATGTTCGTGCTGTTCCTCGCGGTGCAGGGCAAGCCTGCGCTGGAAGCCTGCCGGCTGATCTACGTCGGCGCTTTCGGCTCCGGCTTCGCATGGCAAAACACGCTGCAGCGCGCGGCGCCGCTGATGCTGACCGCGTTGTGCGTCGCGCTGCCGGCGCGCGCCGGGCTGGTGATCATCGGCGGCGAAGGCGCGCTGGCGCTCGGTGGGCTGGCTGCCGCAGTCACGCCTTTGCTGCTGCCGACCGGCTTTCCCGCGATGCCGGCATTGGTCCTGATGGCGGCTGCCGGCATGCTTGCCGGCGGGCTGTGGATCGCGCTGGCCGGCGGCTTGCGGCAATACCGCGGCGTCAATGAAACCATCGGCAGTCTGCTGCTCTCGTATATCGCGATCGCGCTGTTCCGGCACCTGGTCGAAGGGCCGCTGCGCGATCCGAACAGTCTGAACAAGCCATCCACCTTGCCGCTGCCGGCCGATTACCTGATTGGCTCGCTGCCGGGGCTGGACGTGCACTGGGGCCTGTTCTGGGGCGCGTTGGCCTGCATCGCTGCGCATGTGCTGGTGCGCCACGGTGTGTTCGGATTCGCGATGTCGGTGGTCGGCGGCAACGTGCGCACGGCGCGGCTGGTTGGCTTGCCGGTCAACCGCATCGTGCTGGTTGCCTGCCTGCTCGGCGGCGGCGCGGCCGGCCTGGCCGGCATGCTGGAAATCGCGGCAGTGCATGGCAGCGCCAACAGCGCGCTGCTGGCCGGCTACGGCTACAGCGGCATCCTGGTCGCATTTGCCGCGCGGCAGAATCCGCTCGCGATCATCGCCTGCGCGCTGCTGATCGGCGGCATCGAATCGAGCGGCAGCCTGTTGCAGCGGCGGCTCGATCTACCGGACGCGACCACGCTGGTATTGCAAGGCCTGCTGTTCGTCAACCTGCTCGCATGGGAAACACTGACCGGCCGCCTGAGTGCATGGCGGCTGCGTCTCGAAGCATGGCGCGGCGGCGCGCAAGTAGCGGGAGCCACGCATGGGTAACGCACATTCCGGTTTCGATTTCGCCGCGCTCGCGCTGGCCTTGTTCGCCGGCGCGATCCGGGTCGGCACGCCGTTCCTGTTCGTCAGCCTCGGCGAATGCCTGACCGAGAAGGCAGGGCGCGTCAACCTCGGCCTCGAAGGCGTGCTGGTGTGCGGCGCGATGACCGGCTACGCAGTGTCGCTGCTGAGCGGCTCGCCGTGGTTCGGCGTGCTGGGCGCCGGTGTGTCCGGCCTGGCGCTGGGCGCGCTGCACGGCATGGTGTGCTCGCTGCGGCGCGTGAACGATATCGCGTTCGGCATCGCGCTGATGCTGTTCGGCACCGGCCTCGCGTTCTATCTCGGCAAGCCGTATATCCAGCCGCAGGCGCCGATGCTGCCGGCGCTCGCGCTCGGCAACTGGAGCGCGAGCCTGCAGTTGCGCAATGCATTGCAGATCAACGGCCTGTTCCTGATCGGCGTCGCGCTCGCGGCACTGCTGCACTGGGGCATGCGCAGCACGCGCTGGGGGCTGGTGCTGCGGCTGGTCGGCGACCATGCGGAAACCGCGCGCGCGCTTGGCTATCGGCTAACGCCGATCTGCATTGCGGCCACCGCCGCCGGCGGTTTCCTGGCCGCGGTCGGCGGCGCTTACCTGTCGTTGTACTACCCCGGCAGTTGGAACGAAGGCCTGTCGAGCGGGCAGGGCCTGATGGCGGTGGCGCTGGTGATCTTTGCGCGCTGGCAGCCGCTGCGCTGCCTGCTCGCCGCGCTGATCTTCGGCGCCGCCGGCGCGCTCGGTCCGGCACTGCAATCGCTCGGCATCACCTCCGGCTACTACCTGTTCAACGCGGCGCCGTATGTGCTGACGCTAGCAATCATGATCGTCACCTGCCGGCCCGACCGCACGCTGGGCGGCGCACCGGGCGAGCTGAGTCTCACCAGATAGATTATTGAAAGGACTTCCGATTTATGAGCATCGACCATTTCGTGAAAGCAAATCCATACCCGTGGCCGTACGACGGCAAGCTGACGCCGGCCAACACCGCGCTGATCATCATCGACATGCAGACCGATTTCTGTGGCGTCGGCGGCTATGTCGACAAGATGGGCTACGACCTGTCGCTGACGCGCGCGCCGATCGAGCCGATCAAGGCGGTGCTGGACGCGATGCGCGCGGCTGGCGGCCACGTCATCCACACCCGCGAAGGCCATCGGCCCGACTTGTCCGACCTGCCGGCCAACAAGCGCTGGCGCTCGCGCCGCATCGGCGCCGGCATCGGCGACGCAGGGCCGTGCGGCCGCATCCTGGTGCGCGGCGAACCGGGCTGGGAAATCATCAATGAACTGGCACCGCTGCCGGGCGAGCCGATCATCGACAAGCCGGGCAAGGGTTCGTTCTATGCAACCGATCTCGAACTGGTATTGCACACGCGCGGCATCCGCAACCTGATCCTGACCGGCATCACCACCGACGTCTGCGTCCACACCACGATGCGCGACGCGAACGACCGCGGCTTCGAATGCCTGCTGCTGGAAGACTGCTGCGGCGCGACCGATCACGGCAATCATCTGGCCGCGATCAACATGATCAAGATGCAGGGCGGCGTGTTCGGCGCGATATCCGATTCGGCGAAGTTCATCGCCGCGCTAGAAAAGCGGGGCTGACATGGCCGCGCTCAGCCTGGAGACCTTTGGCGCCGGAAAATCGTTTGGCGACTTTCGTGCGCTGGACGGCGTGTCGATCCGTGTCGCGGCCGGCACGGTGCATGCGCTGCTCGGCGAAAACGGCGCCGGCAAGAGCACGCTGGTCAAGGGCCTGATCGGCTACAGTCCGCTCGACGAAGGCAGCATCCTGATCGACGACCGCGAGCACGCCATCGCCAGCCCGCGCGACGCACATGCGCTCGGCATCGGCATGGTGTACCAGCACTTCACCCTCGCGCCCGGCCTCACCGTCGCGGAAAACCTGCTGCTGACGCGTGGCCGGCTGCCATGGCGCATCTCCTGGAAAAAGGAGCGTGCGGCGCTGGAAGCATTCATGGATGCGATGCCGTTCCGGCTGGCGCTCGACAGCCCGGTCGGCACGCTGTCGGCCGGCGAAAAGCAGAAGCTGGAACTGCTGAAGCAGCTGTATCTGCAGCGCCGTTTCCTGATCCTCGACGAGCCGACTTCGGTGCTGACGCCGCAGGAAGCGGAAGAAGTGCTGGGCCTGGTGCGCGACCTCTCGCACCGCAACGAGCTGACCGTGCTGATGATCACGCACAAGTTCCAGGAAGTGACTGCTTTCGCCGACGACGTCAGTGTGCTGCGCAAGGGCCGGCTGGTGGGGCAGGCGAAAGTCGCGCAGACCAGTCCCGACGAACTGGCGGCATGGATGATGGGCGAGGCGCGCATCGTCTCTGCGCCCGCACCGCGTTCGCCGGTGCCGGGCGACGCGCCGCTCGGGCTCGATGTGCGCGCGCTGCGGGTGGCCGGCGACCGTGGCACCGAAGCAGTGAGCCGCGTGTCGCTGCAGGTGCGGCGCGGCGAGATCGTCGGCATCGCCGGCATCTCCGGCAACGGACAGAAAGAACTGGTCGAAGCGTTGCTCGGCCAGCGCCGCGCGCTCGACGGACAGATTGAGGTCAACGGCATGCCGTACCGCGCGACGCGCGCCGAAATGCGCACGCAGAAAGTCTTCAGCCTGCCGGAAGAACCCTTGCACAACGCTTGCATCGCCGGCATGAGCGTCGCCGAAAACATGGCGCTGCGCGACTTCGACAGCGCGGCGATGCGGCGTCCCGGCTGGTGCATCAATCGCCGCGCGATGCGCGAGCGCGCGCAGCAACTGATCGGCGCATTCAACGTGAAACCGGCACTGCCGGAGCGGCCGATCGGCACACTGTCCGGTGGCAATGTGCAGCGTGCGGTGCTGGCGCGCGAACTGGCCGAATCGGTGACGGTGCTGATCGCCGCCAACCCGGTATTCGGTCTCGATTTTGCCGCCGTGTCCGACATTCACGCCCGCATCGTCGCCGCGCGCGAGCAGGGCGCGGCGGTGCTGCTGGTCAGCGAGGACCTGGATGAATTGATGGAACTGGCCGACCGCATCCTGGTGATGGCCAACGGTGCGATCGCGTATCAGACCGAGGCCGGCGGCGCCGATCGCGCGACGCTCGGCCGCTACATGGCCGGGCACGTATCGGAAGCCGGTCTGCAGGAGGCAGCATGAGCGACACGACGATTCGGGTCGGCGCCAGCCCCTACGATTATGCATTCGAGCCGGCGCGCACCGCGCTGGTCGTGATCGACATGCAGCGCGATTTCATCGAACCCGGCGGCTTCGGCGAAGCGCTCGGCAACGACGTGACGCCGCTGGCGGCGATCGTGCCGACGGTCGGCGCGCTGCTGGCGCTGGCGCGCAAGCTGGGGCTGCTGGTGGTGCACACCCGCGAGTCGCATCTGCCCGACCTGTCCGATTGTCCGCCGGCCAAGCTTGCGCGCGGCAACCCGGTCTGCCGCATTGGCGATCAGGGTCCGATGGGCCGCATCCTGATCCGCGGCGAAGCGGGCAACGACATCGTGCCGGCGCTGCAACCGGTACCGGGCGAAGTGCTGATCGACAAGCCGGGCAAGGGCGCGTTCTACAACACCGGCCTGCAGCCGCTGTTGCAGGCGCGCGGCATCACGCATCTGCTGTTTTGCGGCGTCACCACCGAGGTCTGCGTGCAAACCTCGATGCGCGAAGCCAACGATCGCGGCTATGAATGCCTGCTGGTCGAAGATGCGACCGCCAGCTATTTCCCGGCATTCAGGGAAGCGACGCTGGCGATGGTGCGCGCGCAGGGCGGCATCGTCGGCTGGACCGCGCCGCTGGCCGCGTTGTCCGCCGCGGCACAGGAAAACTGAAGCGAGGAGAACAGCATGGCGCATGCGACAAGCGCAACAGCGATCAACCTGCCCGACGTGGTTGCCGAGCTGGACGACGCATTCGAACAATATGAAGCGGCACTGTTGCGGCACGATGTCGCGGTGCTGGACAGATTCTTTTGGTACGATCGGCAAACCGTTCGTTACGGCGTTGCGGAAAACCTGTACGGCGGCGCGGACATCCGTGCCTACCGGCTGGCATGCGCGCCGGTGCATCCGGGCCGGCGCATCATTCGCAAGTGCATTACCGGTTTCGGCTGCGATGTCGGCACCGTCAGCGCGGAGTTCAGCGCGCCGGATACCGCCAGGCTCGGCCGTCAGATGCAGACCTGGGTGCGCTTTCCGGAAGGTTGGCGTATCGTTGCGGCGCATGTCAGCCTGATTTGACTCACCCGTATTTTTATAGAACACCGCCATGGCTCAAACTCCCGCCAATCCGCTTGCCGAGCAGGTGTATGGGCGCCTCAAGGACGACATTTTCGAATTCCGCCTGTTGCCCGGTGACCGCTTCACGGAAACCGAAATGGCCGAGCGCTACGCAGTCTCGCGCACGCCGATGCGCGACGCCTTGTACCGGCTGCAGCGCGAAGGCTTTCTGGAAGTCGAATTCCGGCGCGGCTGGAAAGTGCGCAATCTCGATTTCGGCTACTTCGACGACCTGTACGACCTGCGCATCGTGCTGGAAACCGCCGCGATGGAACGCATCTGCCAGATGCCCGAGCAGCCGGAACAGCTGCTGTCGCTGAAAGCCGTCTGGCTGGTGCCGAAAGCCGAGCGCGAAAAGGATGGCCGGGCGGTCGCGCGGCTCGATGAAAGCTTCCATACGACACTGGTCAACGCCGCCGGTAACCGCGAGATGGCCCGCGTGCATGCCGAGCTGACCGAAAAGATCCGCATCATCCGCCGCCTCGACTTCACGCAAGGCGAGCGCATCGACGCGACCTACCAGGAGCACGGCAAGTTGCTGCAACTGCTGCTGCGCCGCAAGCTGCCGGAAGCATCGATGCTGCTGCGTTCGCATATCGAGCAAAGCAAGCTCGAAGTGCGCAAGATCACGCTGCATCGGCTGCACGAGGCGCATGGCTTGAATTGAGCCGGGGTTGCTGAATGACACGGCCACAGACAAACATGCGAATCGCGTACCTGGCAGATTGCGAGCGATACCTCGCCACCGTAGCGAACTGGCAGCAGTCCGAGTTTGGCTATCTCAACCCGGCCATCACGATCGAACAGCGCGAAAGCCGGTTGCGCGAATCGCTGCAACGCGAGCGCGTTCCGTTGACGCTGGTCGCCATATCCGAGGATGACCGGCCAATAGGGGCGGCGAGCCTACTTCCAAAGACCATCACGCATGCGCATCTGATGCCGCGGCTTTCCACGGTAGTCGTGCCGCCCGAGTTTCGCGGCAAGGGTATTGCGTCGGCGCTCACGCTCAGAGCCGCCGCAGTGGCGGCAGAGCTCGGCTTCGAAACACTTTACCTGTTCACGCCTCGCAACGAATCGCTCTATGCACGTCTGGGCTGGAAAACCTTCGAGAAGTCCAGTCATAATGGCGCGCCTATCGCAATCATGGCCAGGCCGCTCGCAGTTGAGCCGTGCCAATGAACGCTTGTTTCGTCGCCGCAGGCGCGTTCATGTTGTCGCCTTGCTTGCAGGTTCCGCCCTGGTTTTCATCGGCACCAGGGGCAGGCACCTCGGCTGGGCCGGCCTCCTTGGCGCCGCCATTCTTGCTGCGCTGGGCGTGTACGCGTAGTGCGTGCGCTCATGCGCGCACCGGCGTGCCGCCATCCCGCCGATCGCGAATCGGCAGACTCTCGGCCATGCCGAATCCCAGCTCGAATAACGTGAAACCGAGAATGATCATGTTCGCCCCATGCGCAACAGCGTATAGCTGCCAGGCGGCGAACAGGAAACGCGCGGCAGCGTCATAACGGCCATACTGCCGCTGTGGATCACGCAGCCGCAGGATCGCCCAGATGCTGACGATCGAGCCAAGCAGATTGGCCATCAGCATGTGCGTCGGCTCGAATGCCGGAAACCCGCCTTGCAAACCCAATGCGTGGATCACGCTTGCCAGGCTGTGATGGACCAGGACAAATGTCCACGGCGTGGCGAAACCGATGGTGACCAGCAAGTCATACCAGGCGCTCGCGCGCACGATCCGCAGATACCCGTGCAACGAAATCATGGCTTTCCTTCCCTATTGAAAATGCGAGAATAAAGCCTGGAGTACACCCCAGGGTCAAGCGTTGGAGAAAACAAAATGAGAATCGGCAGCCTTGCGGCGGCGACCGGTGTCAGTTGCGATACCTTGCGGTTTTATGAAAAGCGCGGCCTGATCCGCGCTACGCGCAGCGAGAACGGTTACCGGCTGTATGCACCGGAGACGGCGCAACTGGTCGGCTATATCCGCGCCGCGCAAAAACTGGGTTTCAGCCTCGCGGAAATCGGCGAAAGCCTGCCTGCGTTATGGAGCGCCAGCGAGCCCGATCAGGCAGTGGCGCAACTGCTGGCCGACAAGGTCAGGGCGATCGACATGCGGATCGAAGAGCTGCAGGATTTGAAGCGGGATTTGCTGACGCGGATTGCGCAGGTTTGTCCGCTGGCAGGCGGAGCGCCGGCCGGTTCGTAATCTGCCATCGCCGTCAGATCGGTTCTGTTGGTTCGCCGGCCGGCTGTTATCCGGCTGCACGATGCAACCGCCCGGGGAAGGGCAGGCGTGAAATACGGCCTCCATGCGAGGAGGCCGCGTGCCCGGCGCAAGAAAAAATGCCGGTACGACAAGGGCGAAGAACCCGCCATTCTTCTTCGCCGAATCTGTCCTAAGGTCGCGCCGGCTCCTGTAGCTGCTTTTGCAGCAAGGCCAGCCGCGCGCGTATGCCTTCGCCTTCCTTGATCTGCGGATTCGAATAGCCGTCGCTCTTTCCCGCTTCCACTTCCCGCTTCCTGATGATTTCCCTTGCGGCGGCATGCGCCTTTTCAAAGGACAAGGTGCTGGTACGCAGCTGTTCATCGTACATTGCGCGCCCGAAGTAGGTGAACTCGGAGCGGCTTCCGCAACCGTACGAGGTGTGATCTGCATCGGCGGCGGTCATCACCAGCGTGTTCTCATCGGCCAGCGGCGCGATCCAGCTGCCGGAGAAGCAGGCCGAGATCGATATCACCCGATACTTGACGTGCGCTTCATCGAGCCAGCTTTTCAGTTTTTTGGGCGTGACCGCATCGACTTCCATGGGCCAGAACGTTGCGGACAGCTCGCCATTGCTGGCGCCGTGCGAGGTCAGATGCAGGAATAGGATGTCTTCGTCCGGATTCATCACTTGCGCAAAATGCCGGATCGCGCGCTGCAGGTTCAACGGCGTTGCCCACGGCCACTGTTCGACGGTCTCCGCGTGGTTGACCAGTTGCAGCGTGCGGCCGCGCGCGTCGAAGCGCTGCGCCATCACTTTCGCCACCATGTCGCTCTCGCGCCGGAACACGTCCTGGCTTGCATACGGCGCAAAGGTGAGTGCGTACAGATCGATCACGCCGGGCCGTTGCGGCACGATTTCCTGCAGGCGCCGCGCGAGCAGGCGTGGTTGCGCTTCCATCGCTTCCTGCGTCAGCTCGAAGCGTTTTCGCTGCGCTTGCGTTTCCTGTGGCCTGGCCGGATACCAGAACTCCATCGGGTTGATGTAGCAAAGGGCGGTTGCGCCCAGCAGGGCCAGTGTGGCCGCCATCATCGGGCCGCGCCTGCGCATGCCGCCGCGCCATAACAGCACCAATTGCGCCAGGACTGTCCATGCCAGCGGAACCAGCCAGACCGCCCATGCGCCCCAGGTTCCCAACCCCGACCAGGCGTAGAACCCGGCGCGAATGAGCACCGCATAAATCGATCCGACGACAAGCGACATCACCTGTGATTGCGTCATCAGCATGCAAAAGAGATGCATCGCGCTCGGCGCCGCATCCTTGTCCGATACCTGGTCCTGCATGTTGTCCGGGTGCGGGCGCAGCAGGTAGCAGATCCAGGCAAAGGCCGCGGTGCCGAGCCAGCCATTGAGCACTGCCTGCCAGTAGAAATCCGCCGCGCCGTTGATGTAGGAACGTTCGAGCAGCAAGGTCAGCAATACGCCGGCGGCAGCCATGACGGCCACCAGTAACGGCGAGGTTTGCAGACCATCCCAGCGCGGCGCGCGGAACACTCCGGTGCGTGCGCCCTCCACATACCAGCGGATAAAGCCGGCGCGCGCCGGCACCTCGATTGCAGCGCTGTCCATCGTTGCGTTGAACGGCGGTGTATTGAATTGTTCTGCCATGTCGGTCATCCCCGTTATTCTGTTTTCGTGTGAACGCGTGATGGTATATCGAGTTCGAGGCGACAAGCCATCCCATGGACATGGGGCGTTGGAAGAGCGAAAGCGGAAGAAGGGCGCAGTGCCGTCCGATGCCGTCAGTAGCCGGCCCATTTTTTCTGGATTTTCTCAAGCTCGCCGCGCGTCTTCAACGTGACGATTGCCTTGCAAATCCTGTCGGCGGTATCCGCCGGAACCGTCTTCGACAGCACCATGTACCACTGCTCGCTTTGCATGATCGCCGGCAGAATTTTCACCTTGCCCGTCATGCCCGCAGCACGGATCTCGGTTTCGAGTCCGGGAGAACGGTGGTAATAGAAACGCCCGCGGCCGGCCAGCAGCTTTTCAAGATTTCCTTTTGCAGTGTAGTTGCCTGCATCGATCTGCAGTCCGCCTTCTTCCCGCAGCTTCCTGAGAATGCCGATGCCGTTGATCGCGAGGATCACGCCTTGCCTGTCGAGTTTGCGGACATCGTCCCAATTGGCGATCTGCACATCGTCATCCGCGCGCACCACCAGATGGAAATTCACCGACATGACCGGTGGCTCGATGAAGGTGTACGTCGCTTCACGCGGGTCCATCCGCAGCAGAGCGCAAACGGCATCGAGCTGCCCATTGCCGAGGCCCGCTTCAATTCGGGGCAAGGGTTGCCAGGTCTGATCGCCAACGAACTTGAGCGTCGGATCGACGCGCTCGATGGCGCGCAGGATATCGATGCACAGTCCGCCGATCGCATGGCCGCCATTTGCGTCGAGTGCGACGAACTTCGGTTCGGACGCGGCTTGCGCGACGGTGCGTATTTCGGTTGCGCCGAGTATGGATTGCATGCAGCAGAGGCACAGGAAGCCGACGAGTACGCCGACGATTTTGCGAGTAACGGAAGTCGCGTGCATGCTCATGTTGCGCTTTGGTATGTAACCCTGAAAGGCTAAATGGTTTCGCCGGAATGCACAATCTGTGGTGACTACGGAGTTACTTCGCTGCCTCCTCGATCGCCTTGCGCGCTCCTGAACACCGGCCAGACTGTGCTGCGTTACCGCTTTCTCTTTCGCGCATGCTCTCCGTCTCGCCGTGAACGGTCGCCACCCAGCCGTTGGCGGTCAGGCTGCCCGTGTTGTATCCGCGCGCCTCGGATGATCGGCTGATCCGGACTGCATCATCCGCGCTTGTTTCACAGCACTGTCCCGCCACGATAGTGGCCGCGCTGGAGGCGCCGCATTTTCTGCGGAAGGTGGCGCCGGTCGAGGCAGCTCGCGTGGTTGGCAACTTCATTCGCGATGTGCAGGATGGCCGCTGACCTTCCGGTAAGATTCGCCTGGTTTCATGATATTCACGATACTGCGCCGAGTCACCAGGATGCCCCCCACCTGGCGATTCACTTTCCTCTACCCTCACCGGACCGCACATGACTACACCTGATTTGCCCGATCTCGGCAGCTACTGGCGCTCTTTTGAAATCGAAGTGCGGGACTGTACCCGGTTCTATATGAGTTTTTTCTCCTATGGACAACAGGAGGATCAGTCGAAATGGAAGCCGCTGAAGGTATCCAGCGCGCTGGCGACATCTTCTCAGGCACAAATGGATTTGCAGCTATTCGACGCACCGGACGCGCTGAACGGATTGTTCCCTAATCGGATTCTCGTCAATTTCCGCCAAACGCAGGGCCAGTTGATGTCATTCCGGCTGAGTCTTGGTGTTCAAGGTTTTGAATCCGGCGACTTTGTTCAGTTCAGAACAGGCGACGGCGCGGAATTTGGCGCAATCACGATCAAGGCATGGACGCAAGCTGGTTTAACCACCGTGCTCAAATCTCCGGTTGATACCCAAATACAGCGACACATACTGACTTGGTAGGAATGGCTGTTCCTGCATTGGCGGGAATCGGCCCGGACCGGAACGAGCAAAGTGGAGCGCTTGTTCTTCAGTACCCCGCATCCGGAATTTCCTCGAACAAATCTTGAGAAACACCTGACGGAGATACCCTTGAAGCACAAACTATGCGGCACATTCGCCCTCATCCTTTTGTTCAATGGATGTGATGCAAACGCGGACACGGAGAAAAAAACGGAACCATCCGGCTGGACCGGCACCGCAGGCGTGGGGCCGATGGTGTTTTCGAAATACACCGGCGGAACCGGCATGCAGACCTGGCTGCTGCCTCTGGTCTCTGCCAATTACAATCATATTCTGGAGATCGATCCGTTACGTGCGACCTTATATGTTGCAGGCAGCGCGGCTAAAAAAATCGGCGTCGGATTCGCGGTCGAGCCGCGCATGGGATTTCATTCGTCCGACGGCGCCAAACTGAAAGGCATGGCCACACGCAGAA
Organism: uncultured Noviherbaspirillum sp.; assembly: GCA_966211585.1. Lineage (GTDB taxonomy): Bacteria > Pseudomonadota > Gammaproteobacteria > Burkholderiales > Burkholderiaceae_D > Noviherbaspirillum. The sequence continues at coordinate 143,042 of CBIHNU010000004.1, forward strand.
ACAGCCTGGAGGGCGGGCCCACTGTCGATTGGGATGCGGGCATTGTCGCGATCAGCGTTTCGTACTTCACCGATCTTACATCTGCCAGCAACGGAACTTCGTCGCGCCTGTATCTGTACAAGGACCTGATCGACAACGACAAATGGAAGCTCGGCGCAAACGCAGGCGTCGATCACATGAGCGCAAAGGTAACGAACTATTATTTCGGCACCACGTCGTCGGAAGTGACCGCAGATCGGCCGCTGTATCAGCCCGGCAGCGCAACGAATCTGGTATTCGGTTTCGACGGCAGCTACAAAATCAATCAGCGCTATTCGATGGTCTTCGGGCTGCAAGCTACGCGCTTGAACGGCAGCGCCGCGCGTAGTCCGATTGTGGAAACGAGGCGATCCGCTGTTGGATGGGTTGGGTTGGCTTTGAATCTTTAAAGGGCTTTGCGGCGAAAGGTAATGCGGTCGCCATTTATAAAGTTGTCTGCGGACGATGAAATTTGATGGCGCAATCGGCAGTTTCAGACTGATTACGATCGCTCAGTTATCACAGGCGACCGGCAACATGCGACACAAAGGAGCCAATCGCACTCACTGAGCGGAACGCCTTACATTCCCGCGATGACCTGCTGTACCAGCAAAGCGGACAACGCAAACATCGTCATACCGATCATCCCATCCAGCACCTGCCACGCTCTTGGCCGCGCGAACCATGGCGCAAGCCAGCGCGCACCAAACCCCAACAGTCCGAACCAGCACAGACTGGCAGTGCTTGCGCCTGCCACAAACCAGACCCTTAGCGCAGCCTGTTGCTGGGCACCGATGCTGCCGACCAGCAAAACAGTATCCAAGTACACATGGGGGTTGAGGAGCGTGAAGGCCGCCGCTTGTGCCAATGCGGCACTTCGGCCGAGACCAACTCCATCCCCGGAGGCCTTCAGGCGCGACGCATGCCTTGCGCGGCGAAGCGCCTGCCAGCCGTAGACCGCCAGGAATGCGGCTCCGGCTAACGCGAGTGCGCGTGCAAGGCCCGGACTGTTCCCCAGCGCCTGCGCCATGCCCATTACGCCAGCGGTAATCAGTACGGCGTCCGCCAGCGCACAGAACAGCACGATGCTGCCTACATGCTCACGGCGAAGCCCCTGACGCAGCACAAATGCGTTCTGGGCACCAATGGCAACGATGAGCCCCAAGCTGAGGGCTAAGCCCTGAACAAAGACGGACACGAGGGGAGTGGTCGCAGGCAAGGTAATCATGCAGGCAGCTTGCCAGTAGCCGATGATGAAGGCAAACTACCTTTTCTTCATCCTGTTTAGAATAACTTAATCGATGCTGGATTATTCCGCTCTATCCGCCTTGGCTGCCGTGATTCGGGAAGGAAGCTTCGAGCGTGCAGCCCGTGCGCTGCATGTAACCCCATCGGCGATCTCGCAGCGCATCCGGCTGCTCGAGGAGCGCGTTGGCTGCGCGCTGGTAGTGCGCGACCAACCTTGCCGCGCCACCGAGATAGGTCGGCGCCTGTGCCAGCATGTCGACCATGTGCAGTTGATCGAGCAGGAGCTGCACGACACCCTGCCGGCACTTGCTCCGCAGGGAGCGGCACGTGTGTCGCTGCCAATTGCAGTGAACGCCGACAGCTTGGCCACCTGGGCCGCGCCAGCGATCTCCGCCTTCGCAGCGGAAAACCCGGTGCTCATGGACGTCGCGGTGGATGACCAGGACTACACCGCCGAATGGTTGCGCAGCGGGGCGGTGCTGGCCGCCGTGACTGCCACAGCCCGTCCTGCCCCGGGCTGCAACAGCCGTCCGTTGGGCGCCATACGTTATCTGGCGGCCGCCAGCCCGGCATTCATACAGCGCCATTTCGCCGGCGGCGTGCGCGCGGGCAGTCTTGCGAAGGCGCCAAGCCTGGTGTTCAACACCAAGGATGAGCTGCAAGCCCGCTGGGTGCGACGCCTGTGTCGCCGTCATGTTGAACTTCCTCGGCATACCTTGCCTTCATCCCAAGCCTTTGTGACCGCGGCCGTTGCCGGCATGGGCTGGGGCATGCATCCGCAGGCGTTAATTGCCAGGCATCTTGAGAATGGTTCGCTCGTTGAATTGGTGCCAGACACCGCACTTGACGTCCCCCTTTACTGGCAGCACGCTCGCGCCGCCTCAGGCGTACTCGATCGGTTGAACCGATCGATCTTGGAAGCCGCCCGTGCCGTCCTGTTACCGGCCTGACTTGCATCGCGCCGGATGGCCTGCTCGCTGAATCAATGCATGTCCGCTTCTGGGCCGAACCCGGTATGTCGCCCGAAATCTCGCTCTGGCTGCTTCCTGCTAGCTACCAGCCGTTCGTTATCGGTTCGTTATCGTGTACTGAACTGGCGAGTCCGACCCGAAGCGGACATTCAACTAGAGCCAGGCAGTTTGGTCCAGGAAGGCCCCGTAAGTCGCGCCCAGCTTGAGTTAAACGGCTGAGCCAGGCAAGGTTGTGTTGCGGCGCCCCGACCCATCGAAGCGCAGAGCCTCTACCACGAGCGAAAACGCGGGTGACGGCTGGCGCCTGCTAGGGTAGTACAGATGGTAGCCCGCGAACTTCGGGCACCAGTCTTCCAACACCCGGACAAGCCGGCCTAGTTCGATGTGCTCCATCAATTCGTCTTCAGGCAGCAAGGTAATGCCATGCCCGGCGAGGGCCGCGTCGATCTGCGGTGGGACCGTATTAAAGATCAGCGAGCCGTCCACACGAATATTCACTTTGCGGCCACGCCGCTCAAAGTCCCAGACATACAAGCCACCTGATGTTGGCATGCGCTGATTGATGCAGTTGTGCTTCACCAAGTCCTCCGGTGTTTTAGGCACGGGACGGCCTTCGAAGTACGCCGGCGAGGCGACGACGGCCATGCGTAATGGCGGGCCTATGGGTAGCGCAATCATGTCCTTGTCGATGGTATTGCCGAGCCGAACACCGGCATCGAAGCGGTCGGCGACAATGTCGCGGAAGCCGTAGTTCATATCAAACTCGAACTTGATGTCGGGATAGTCGCGCAATAACGGCATGAGTTTGGGCAGCAACGTCGTATGCAAAACGGTGTCGCCGCAAGTAATCCGGACGGTTCCGGCCGGCTTGTCCCGTAAATCGGTCAGGGCATCGAGTTCGGATTCGATCTCCTCAAAGCGATGACCAATGGTCCGCATCAGCCGTTCGCCTGCCGCAGTCAAGCCAATGCTGCGCGTGGTGCGGGTCAACAGCCGGATTCGCAATCGTTCCTCCAACCCTCGAATTGCCTGGCTCAGAGCCGACTGCGTCACGCCGAGCGTAGCAGCAGCGCGGGTGAAGGTGCCTTCGCGGGCAACCGTGACGAAAGCCAGCAGATCGTTCAAGTTGCGTTTCAGCATGGCCTTATCCCGAGGTTATTTATTAGTCAGGCTAATAGAGTAATTAAGGATTCATTATCTAGTCAATACGTGAGCCGGACATCACACTGTAGTCATCCGAAACAGCCGTCGAGCTGCCTTTCATTCGCTATAACCTCTCGCATAACGGATTGACTCATGGCCCCCCAAGCTTGTAACGCCCTCGCGGATTTTCCACAGCAAGTTTCCGAAAACATCCGGAACGTGCCCGCTAAACCCGACGATACCCTGGCACGGCGAGAAGTTGTACAGCAACCCGGCTACTGGAGCGGCGTTTTTGCGATGACACTCTGCACGTTTGCCCTCGTGGCGTCTGAATTTATGCCTGTCAGCTTGCTGACCCCGGTTGCCGCCGATCTGAACGCGAGCGCAGTTTTATTGCTTGTCTCGGCGTTCCTGACCTACATGGCATCGCGCGTTGCGCGCGCTCAGAAGGCCGGATTCTTGAATCTCAATTTATTGAGACGCATTAAGCGAAGGAAGTCCCGATGAAAAAACTCATCATTTTGCTGACGATGCTTGTCAGCGCATTCTCAGTAATAGGAGCAGATATGTCGAATGGTGCAAATAATTTTTTCCAAAGCGAAAAGGTAACCATGCAAAAGGTTGTGTTCAACAATCAATACAAAATGGAAGTTGCAGGGAATCTTTTCATTCCCAAGAGCCTGAACCCGAATACGAAAAATCCGGCCATCATCGTCGGGCATCCGATGGGCGCTGTAAAAGAACAAAGCGCGAATCTGTATGCGGCAAAAATGGCTGAACAAGGATTCGTTACCTTGTCCCTCGATTTATCTTTCTGGGGAGAGAGCGAAGGCCAGCCGCGCAACGCAGTCTCGCCGGATATTTACGCCGAGGATTTCAGTGCCGCGGTGGATTTCCTGGGCACCCGTCCATTTGTAGATGAGAATCGAATTGGTGTCCTTGGGATTTGTGGCAGCGGCAGCTTTGTCATCAGCGCAGCCAAGATCGATCCGCGCATGAAAGCCATCGCGACGGTCAGCATGTATGACATGGGTGCTGCCAATCGCAATGCACTGAATCACTCACAAACCGTAGAGCAGCGCAAAAAAATCATTGCCGAGGCCGCGGAGCAGCGCTACGTGGAGTTCACCGACGGTGAAACCAGGTACACCAGTGGAACGGTGCATGAACTGAAGGAAGATACGCATCCCGTTCAGCGTGAGTTTTTTGACTTCTACCGCACGCCCAGGGGCGAATTCACACCCAAAGGATCGTCGCCAATGCTGACAACGCATCCGACGCTGTCGAGCAATGTGAAGTTCATGAATTTCTACCCGTTCAACGACATAGAAACTATTTCACCCCGCCCTATGCTTTTCATTGCCGGTGAAAATGCGCATTCCAGGGAATTCAGTGAAGACGCGTACAAACTGGCGGGACAACCAAAGGAACTCATGATTATTCCAGGAGCGGGCCACGTCGACCTGTACGATCGAGTGAATCTCATTCCCTTCGATAAATTAACCTTGTTCTTCAAAAACAATCTTAAGTAGCGAAGACGACAGTCCGTCACCAAATACCCACGCAAGGTCAGCCATGGCTACCGCCAAACAGAATATGACGACGTTAAAGATCCTGCTGACAGTCAACGGAAAATCTGTCACCGCCACCTTGGACGATAATCCGAGCGCAAGGGATTTTCATTCCTTGCTGCCGTTGACGTTGAACCTGGACGACTATGCAGCAACCGAAAAAATTTCCTACCTCCCGAGGAAGTTGTCCAAAGACGAGGCGCCGGACGGCGTCGCCCCGGTGGTCGGCAATATAGCGTATTACGCCCCGTGGGGGAATTTGGCCATTTTTTACAAGGACTTTGGTTACTCGAAAGGCTTGATCAAGCTGGGAACAATCGCCTCTGGTCTGGAAGCGCTTTCAGTACCTGGATCGGTTAACGTCCGGATGGAACCGATAGGGGATTAGCTTTTCGATGTCCATTACGAGCTCTAACGCTACTTCGACGACGCTTCCATGATGCTAACGTTGCTGCCGATTATGGCCGTTGTCTTCATGGCCTTCTTCATTACCGGCCTTACGATCCCGGCGCTGCCACTTCATGTCCATCAAGGTTTAGGCTTGAGCACCTTTGTCGTCGGCCTGGTCGCCGGCGCTCAGTTCGCAGCGGCATTGATTTCGCGCTTTTGGTCTGGCCGGTGCGCCGACACGCGAGGTGCCAAGCGTGCGGTAGTGATCGGCCTGATCATTTCTGTTGTGGCCGGCTTGCTCTATCACGTGTCACTGGTTTTTTCCTCGCTACCGACGACATCCGTATCTTCTTCATGGCCCCCTTTCGTTTCGGGAGCTATCTTCTCAAATTCTTTCCGGTCCGAAAATCTCAGGACAGGTCATTAGCCCTTGGCTTGAAATGCCGGATGGAATTGGACGTTGCCATGAGCGGAAGAAGTGCCAAGGGATAGGGCGAGGAGGTACTCTTGAGGGACGCCTTCAAGCACGAGAGCAGGATTATTCGCAAACCCAAAACGGATGTAGAAGGCAGGGTCGCCAACGAGCAGACATCCATTTGCCCCAATCTTGCGTAGTTCGGCAAGACCTCTTTCCATAAGCGCCCGTCCGATGCCATGGCGTTGCAAGTCGGGTTCGACCGAAATTGGGCCGAGCCCAAACCAACCAGTGGCACCATCGCTGATGATTACAGGCGAGAGTGCAATATGCCCTACGATGCGGCCGGCATTTTCGGCGACAAGAGAGACCGAAAGCGCATGATCTGCTCGCAGGGCGCGGATGATGAAGTGCTCCGTCTGGTGACTGAAAGGATGGGATTCAAACGCCAGGCGCGTAACTTCGGTGATGGCATTTTCATCACCAGGGCGCTCGGGGCGAATGGTGATGTTCATAGAGTCGAAAGGGCTAACGTTTGACATGAGAGGCGGCGCAAGGGCACAGCCCTTGTGAGGTCCCCTCGATGGAAGGGTTGGACGTCTGGTTGAGGAGCACGCAACTAAGAGTGGCCGATGGACTTGACAGAGCGGCTAGTTGGACGCTGACGTTTTCATGAGTACGAGGCCGCACACGATGAATGCAGCAGCGATCACTCGGGTAACGTTTAGCTGTTCTCCCAATATCGTTATGCCGACCAGGAAGGCGCCAATCGCGCCAATGCCAGTCCAGACCGTGTAAGCGGTGCCAAGTGGAAGCGTGCGCATTGAAAATGATAGCAATCCGAAGCTCGCGATCATTGCGACGATAGTGATGGCAGTAGGCACGAGTTTGGAAAATCCCGCCGACTGCTTCATTGAAAAAGCCCAGACAACTTCCAACAGTCCGGCTACCACCAAGGTGATCCAAGCCATGTGGCTCTCCTTTTTGAAAGAGCCGGGTCGTCCCGGACATTGGTCCCAATAGTGGGGGAGGCCGTTCCTCCTGAATTGCAGCACGGCGCGCTGGTATCGAACATACGTTTTTGCTGGAGGATGAGCGGCATCATCGCTCCAGCCATGACTCGTAACTCTAACTGGCTGTAGCCGCCACATTGCCCCGCGCCACATGCAGTTTTTTATAGCTGTCGATCAGGCGCTGGTGCCTGTCGAGCCCCTCCAGTTTCATGCTGGTTGGCGTCAAGCCAAAGAAGCGCACGCTGCCGTCCACCGAGCCCAGCACCGCGTCCATCCGCGGATTGCCATACATCCGGCGAAAATTGGCCACGTAATCGTTCAGTTCCAGGTCGTCATCGAGCAGCACCTCCAGCACGACGTTCAAGGCTTGATAAAATAATTTTCGCTCGACCGTGTTGTCGTTGTACTGCAAGAAGGCGCCCACCAGCTCGTGCGCATCCTCAAACTGCCGCAAGGCGAGATGAATGAGCAGCTTCAACTCGAGCACTGTCAGCTGCCCCCAGTCCGTATTCTCGTCAAACTCGATGCCGATCAACGTGGCGATGTCGGAGTACTCATCGAGCTCATTGTTCTCTAAACGCTCAAGCAGCGCTTGCAGGCTTGCATCGTCCAGGCGATGCAAGTTCAGGATATCTGCGCGGAACAACAGCGCCTTGTTGGTGTTATCCCAGATCAGATCTTCTACAGGATAAACTTCCGAATAGCCGGGCACCAGAATCCGGCAAGCAACGGCATCCAACTGGTCATACACCGCCGTGTACACCTCTTTGCCCATGTCTTCAAGAATGCCTAGCAAGGTCGCGGCTTCCTCGGCATTGGAGTTCTCGCCCTGGCCAGAAAAATCCCACTCGACAAAATCGACATTCGCTTTGGCGCTGAAAAAGCGCCACGACACAATACCGCTGGAATCAATGAAGTGTTCGACAAAGTTGTTTGGCTCAGTCACGGCTTCACTTGCAAAGGTGGGCTGAGGTAAATCGTTCAGGCCTTCAAAACTGCGGCCCTGCAGCAATTCTGTCAGACTCCGCTCCAGCGCCACCTCGAAGCTTGGGTGCGCGCCGAACGAAGCAAAGACACCGCCAGTTCGCGGGTTCATCAAGGTGACGCACATCACCGGGTAGACTCCACCGAGCGACGCATCCTTCACCAGCACCGGAAAGCCTTGCTCTTCCAACCCCTGAATGCCGGCCAGGATGCCAGGGTATTTCGCCAGCACATCGTGCGGCACATCAGGCAGTGCCATTTCGCCTTCCAGAATTTCGCGCTTTACCGCCCGCTCGAAAATTTCGGACAGGCATTGCACTTGCGCTTCGGCCAGCGTATTACCGGCACTCATGCCATTGCTGACGTAGAGGTTTTCGACCAGGTTGGACGGGAAATACACCACTTCACCGTCCGACTGCCGCACATACGGCAGCGAACAGATACCGCGCTGCACATTGCCCGAGTTGGTGTCGTAAAGGTGCGAGCCACGTAACTCGCCATCGGGATTGTAAATTTGCAGGCAGTACTCATCGAGGATTTCAGCCGGCAGCGCATCTTTGCGGCCAGGCTTGAACCAGCGCTCGTTCGGGTAATGGACAAACGGCGCATTGGCGATGTCTTCGCCCCAGAACGACCCGGCGTAGAAATGATTGTTGCTCAGTCGCTCGATATACTCTCCCAACGCCGACGCCAACGCGCTTTCCTTGGTCGCTCCCTTGCCATTGGTAAAACACATCGGCGAGTGCGCATCGCGGATATGCAGCGACCACACATTGGGAATGATATTGCGCCAGGAAGCAATCTCGATCTTGATGCCCAAGCCCGCCAACACGCCCGACATATTGGCGATGGTTTGCTCCAACGGCAGGTCCTTGCCCGCGATATAGGTGCCGGCATCAGAAGCCGGCTTCAACGTCAGCAAGGCCTGAGCATCGGCATCCAGGTTCTCTACCTCTTCAATCACAAACTCGGGCCCAGCTTGCACCACTTTTTTCACGGTACAACGGTCGATGGAGCGCAAAATACCCTGGCGGTCTTTGGCGGAAATATCTGCCGGCAGCTCGACCTGAATCTTGAAAATCTGTTGGTAACGGTTTTCCGGATCAACAATATTATTCTGCGACAGGCGGATATTTTCGGTGGGAATGTTGCGAGTGTTGCAGTACAACTTCACAAAGTAAGCCGCACACAAGGCCGATGAGGCCAGAAAGTAATCGAAGGGACCGGGCGCCGAGCCATCGCCCTTATAGCGGATAGGCTGGTCGGCTACTACCGTGAAGTCATCGAACTTGGCTTCAAGACGTAGCTTGTCGAGAAAATTGACCTTGATTTCCATGGGAGATTTTCAAAAATGGTGCTCAAAATGATGTGGCCGCTATTATCCGTCGCCACGCCGGCGCCTTGTAATATATCGCTGCTTTCTACAAACGCTGCCGCATACGGATAGTTTGACAGACGAACGCCGTTGCGCAGGACGTGGTTTTGGCCGACAGAAGCATATCTCTCGAATCCCGGCGCCGGCGGCTTCCTGCTGTTTTCCGGTCCTTCGCTACGTTGCCGTCAATCGGCAAGAGCGACCCTTTACAGCCGGTCATTTTTTCTGATAGCTGCCGTTCAACGCAGCGTTGAACGGCAGCTTGTGTGTCGGCGTGGAACTGTTAGGCGTATGTGCTCGCGATGAACGCTGAGAGGATTGCATTGAACTCTGCATCGATCTCCCGAGATACGGAAGGTATGTGCCAAGCGACGGTCTGACGGAAGTTGCAGAATCGCGGCTCGTTGTGCTTCATATCAGCGAGCGCGGCGCAGGACACAACTACCGCAATGGCACGACCAGGTTCAAGGTACCGCCTCAAGTAGTGCTCCTGTTTCGCCATGAAGGCGCCGATTCTACTGTTGATCATCTGTGAAGCGATCGCCTGATTGTCTGCCTTAAGGATGGCGTTGGCAGGTAGTAGGTCATCGATGTTCACGGCCACAAGGCCCAGCTTCATCGAGCGCCGAATCTGGCTGACCGCGACTGAGATTACCTTGGAGAAGTTGGCGTCTGAGTAGAGCTTCTTGCAGGCGACACCGATCTCATCTGTCGTACCCGCAAGCAGGAGATCCGGCTCGTCAAGAACGGAATGAATTCCGTTTACTCGCATGATTCGAAGTAGCTCGAGTTCCCAGAGCGTATCCTTTGCTTTCGATCGAGACCTTGCCAGGAGGTTGATATCTCCGTCAAGAAGCTCGCCGAGTACTCTTGGCAAGGCTGCGTCGTTGGTGGCGACGTTGACGGCGTCGACGATTCGACTGACTTGGAGTGCGCTGAAGAGGTCCTCGTATGACTGGTCATGATCCTTGGCCATGAGGAGCGCATCTGATAGGCGAGCTGTTCCCTCAATGAGCGCAATTAAGGAAGTGCTGCGATCGGGATTCAGTCCATGCCGGTGAAACACTTGCAGCAGATCGAGGCCGTCGAGCTTCGCGGCCGTGATTGATGTTTTGGCAAAGGACCTGATGTCTGTCGTGGATCCAGATGGGACCAAAATTCCCGCCGGCGTCTGGTCGTAGAGCCGCTCAGTGACGGTGCGTCGATTCATACGTCTAACGTCGAAGCTCAGCCGACCAGTCAAAAGCTACACTTTTGCCCGTCGGCTGCAGCGAAGGGTTAAACATCACCATTTCCATCTGTTTCGCGCTTGTTCCTCTCAACGATCTCGACGAGGACTTTTTCGATTTCCATGAGTCCATCGACCGTATCGTCAAGCGGCATCGGCGTTCCACGGCTCAGTACGAATGCGGCGGCCATGTTGTCTCCGCCAATGATGAGTTCAAGGGCTTCCCGAAGAATGGGGTCAGGCACGTCGTATTTGAAGATCCCCGAAGTGCGCTTCTTCAAATAGTCAAACCGGGGCGACGTGAGCGGATGACGTTTAACTGCGTTGGCGGCGATCTGTGAAAGAACCTGGGCGGTCGGCTGTTTGGCCATTGCACCGACCAGTCGAACCACATCCTGAGTGAGCTTTGCCGCAAGGTCCTCCGGTGACGAGAAAAAGTTGACCACGTGAGACTTCTTGAGAGCCCCCTTAAACTCACGCAGCTTCCCAGCCGACGAGCTGGTGTCGACATGCTTAGGAAGCACTGGATGTGTCTCCTCGTCGATGATGTAGATGAGACTCGGGAGGCGAATTGCCTGGGCCTCTTCATACTCAAGCTGAGTGAGCGACTTGCCCATCTCGGGGGCAATGAAGCCATATCGCATGGCGAAGATGCCGACATATGCATTCGCTGAGCGTACTAACCGAAGACATTCCTCCTTGGGCGTTTCGGGCAAAGCACCAAAGAATTCCATTGTCTTTGAATTGAACTCCAGTCTCCCTATCGCTTCGCGCACCAGCTGACGGTGGCGCTGCAAGTCGGAGAAGGTTGAGCTGACGAAGATCGACGGCGGCATGTGATGTTTAACGGTTGAGTTCAGTTGCTGCCGAAGGCAGTCCGCTGGAACGAAGGGTTCGACGTCATCGGCGGAAGACCTCCCGCAACCATTCCTGAATTCCGATAAAATCTTTAAGGCCCATTTGGTGGGGAATGCGTCGCTGAAACTCCCGAGCATCCTTTGTGAAGAACGAAGTAGTTGCAAGTATCCCGGCCGTCGCCTGTTCCGCTTGGACCACTCCATTGAGTTGCCGAATCAGGCCAACGCCAACCGGATTGTCGGGAGCGTACTTTTTGCACTCAACGACATATAGAAAGCTCCCGAGATGGTCCTTCTTCGCGGCGTATAGGTCCTTCCCGCCATCTCGAGAGGCCGGGGTCAGAGTCACCGTATAGCCTAGACGATCGAGAACTTCGGCAACAAACTCTTCAAACCTTCTGGACGACAACTCGTACATCAAACTTGGATTCGAGTGAACACGTTTAAGCAACTGATCATTGACGTTCTTGACATCGACAATGATCTGTCTATCTGCTGGAGCGCCAGCAACAATTGGATTACCGCTGGAATCCAGTATGCCGCTCTGTGAGAAGTCCCGCAGGCTGAGCAGCATCTGCCGTGGCGACATCTGCCCTGATTTCAGCAAATCAGCGATCAGCCGAGTTGCAAGTAAGTTGCCAGAAACAGAGCGGAAGAGGTTGCGTGCCGTCTCGGTGTCTCCGGAAAGAGATCCAGCCTTCGACAGAAATTCGAGAAATTCTGGCTCGCTCAATCCTGCAAGCTGAAGTGTCAGGTCAATTGGAGCGGTGAGCCCCTGTAGCCTTGAGACGAAGATAATTCGTGCGCTCGGCCTCGCCTTTCTGAGTTCGCGAATTTCGGCCGGTAAATCGTATGATGGGCGTATATCGACTTCGTCAAGTACAAGCAAATATGGAGCCGATGGATTGCTGACATGCGCGTCAACCGTACTCTTGAGAGGTTCAAGCGGCGTGGCGTGAACATGGTAAACACCGGCCGGGAAGAACCTTCGATTTAGGTCTCCAAACATCAGCGCCAGTGCCGTCTTCCCCATGCCAGCGCTGCCGACGATGGCGACCGCTTTGGATTCTGGGGTAAGAAGCTCTCGGGCGAGAAGATCTATTTCTTGCCGCCGACCAGTGAAGGTACGGTCGCCAAAGAAATTCTCCCAGTCGGTATTAGGTACCCCTGGACTCAGCGTATTCATGACGTCGAACTGAATATTTGACAGGCTTGTCCTGTCCGTTATGCACAGTGGCGAGCCCTTATGCACGGAAGCTGGCCGGACGCTGATCCGCATCGGGCTTGACGTCCGGGAGACTAGCCGATTTAACAGGAAACATAAAAATTCGAGAAAGACGGGCACCTTTGACGCCCGTCCAGATAGCGCCCAGTGTAGGCGAAGACTGTATTAACGGCAACAAATGAGTCGCTTGGGGAACTCGACTGGCAGCTAACGGAGACATTGCTGGATGGCAGCTCCTGGCCGATCGCCGCCCCCCGGTTGATATCCCCGACCGGCCGCTCCCGCCGCATAGCGGACCGTCGTGCGATATACATTTCCAGCGCCCGAAATAAAATTCCCCCGCCTACTTGCCGCCCTTGCGATGCGCTTTCGGTTTCGGCTTCGCGCCATCACCACCGCGATTGCCCGCACCACCCGCACCCTTGAACGGCGCCTTGTCGCCAAACTTCTTTTCACTCACTCTTCTGTCGCCGCCTTTTTTCGGCGCTGACAATGTGATCTTTTTACCGCCCGATTTGTCGTCAACCAGTGGCGCGCCGACATGGCTGATGCGAAGCTGCTGGCCGGCCACGGATACCGATTTCAACTGTTCAAACACTTCCTTCGGCATACCATTCGGCAGATCCAGCATGCTGTAGTCGTCGAAGATTTCGATGCGGCCGATGTATTTGGCATCCAGACCGGCTTCGTTGGCGATGGCGCCGACGATGTTGGCGGGTTTGACGCCATGCGCGTGACCGACTTCGATGCGATACGCCTGCATGCCGACATCACCTTTGCGGTCGGGGCGTTCTTTCTTCGGCGATGCAGCGTGCTCGGTCGAGGCTTCATGCGCAGTGGGCTCCTTGCGTGCCGGCTTCTCGGTGCGCATGCCGGCGTCGCGGCCTGCCGGTTTGTCGAATGCGGGTTTCACAAAAGAGGGCGCCGCTTCATCGGCGCGGCTGATGCGCAATTGCTGGCCTGCGACCCACACCTTCTTGAGGTGCTCAAGCAGATCGTCGGGCATGGTGTCCGGCAGATCGAGCGTGCTGTAGTCGTCGTGGATGTCGATGCGGCCGATGTACTTCGCATCCAGCCCCGCCTCGTTCGCAATCGCGCCGACGATGTTGCCGGGCTTGACGCCGTGTGCATGGCCGACTTCGATGCGGAAGGTCTGCGTGCCGCCGTCGGGCTGGCGATCGCTGCGTTCCTTGCGCGGGAAAGTCGGCCGCTCGGTCTGCTCCCTACGCTCCTGCCGCTCGAAGCGTTCCGGCCGTTCGGTTGAACGCTCGCCGCGTTCGCTACGCTCGAATCTGCCGGCCGCCGCCGGCCTGTCTTCCGACCACGAACGTTCGCTCTGCGGCTCACGCTTGTTTTTATCGAGCAGCAGCGGCACGTCGCCGCGCGCGAGTCTGGCGAGCGCGGCGGCGATTTCGATCGCGGGGACATTCTTCTCGCGTTCATAGTCTTCAATCAGCGACTGGAAGGTTTCCAGTCCGCCGGCGGCGAGCGTGTCGCTGATCTGATCCTTGAAGCGTGCGATGCGCACATCGTTGACTGCCTGAATGGTGGGCAGTTCGAGCATGGAAATCGGCTGCCGCGTCGCGCGCTCGATCGCTTTCAGCAGGTTGCGTTCACGCGGCGCGATGAACAGGATCGCTTCGCCGCTGCGGCCGGCACGCCCGGTGCGGCCGATGCGGTGCGTATAGCTTTCCGGGTCGTGCGGCACGTCGTAGTTGATCACATGGCTGATGCGTTCGACATCGAGCCCGCGCGCGGCCACGTCGGTAGCGACCAGGATATCGATCTTGCCGTCCTTGAGCTGGGCGATGGTGCGCTCGCGCTGTTGCTGCTGGATGTCGCCGTTGATCGCGGCAGCGGAAAAACCGCGCGCCTGCAACTTGCTCGCCAGCTCTTCGGTACCGAGCTTGGTGCGCGCAAAAATGATCATGCCGTCGAAGGTTTCTGCTTCCAGAATGCGCGTGAGCGCATCGAGCTTGTGCATGCCGCTCACGAGCCAGTAGCGCTGGCGGATATTGTCGGCGGTGCCGGTCTTGGCGGCGATGGTGACTTCGGCGGGGTTGCGCAGATAGGTCTGCGCGATGCGCTTGATCGCGGACGGCATGGTCGCAGAGAACAGCGCGGTCTGGCGTGATGCCGGCGTCTTTTGCAGGATGGTTTCGACGTCGTCGATAAAGCCCATGCGCAGCATTTCGTCCGCTTCGTCGAGCACCAGCGTCTTCAGTTGCGACAGATCGAGCGAACCCTTTTCCAGATGATCGATCACGCGGCCGGGCGTGCCCACCACCACATGCACGCCGCGCCGCAGCGCACTCAGCTGCGGGCCGTAAGCCTGGCCGCCATAGATCGGCAGCACATGGAAGCCGGGAAGATAGGTCGCATAGCGTTGAAACGCTTCCGCGACCTGGATCGCCAGTTCGCGCGTCGGCGCCAGCACCAGTGCTTGCGGCGCGCTCTGCCGGAGTTCGATGCGGGCCAGCACGGGCAGTGCGAAGGCGGCGGTTTTGCCGGTGCCGGTTTGCGCCTGGCCGAGCACGTCGCGGTTACTCAGCAAGATGGGAATGGTCGCGGCCTGGATCGGTGACGGCGACTCGTAGCCGAGCTCCTTCAGCACGCGCAGCAAGGGCTCGCTCAGGTTCAGGTCGGCAAACAGGGAAAAGGAGGTGTCGGACATGGCGTGCTCGCAGGATTGTTCGGATCGCGGGGTGCGAACGGATTTGCAACGGAGTTTACTCTGTTGTCGCACGGTGAAGCCGCTGATGCGGAGATGCGCGCGACAAAAAACGGTGCAAACCGGCAATTTCCTGCCTCGTCCGGCGCGCTGCCTGATTCCATCGACGCCTTACAACGCTACGGCTGTCCTGACGACGGTTCGATGCGGAACGCCGACCACGGCGGGGGCGGTGGCGACGCGCAGCATGACGGTGCTTTTGATAAGAGACGTGGCCGCGCGCAGTTACGCGAGCGCGGCCGCGAAGCCGGCGACATACAACACGGTTGCCAGCCCGATGCCGCGCAACGGTACATCGAACCAGTACAGCCTGGCGAGCGTGAGCTTTGACAGTAGCAGCAGCAAGCCGAGCAGCGCGATGAAATGGGTTTGGAACAGGAAGCTCGGTTGCGCCATGGCCAGGTAGCCGTACAGCGCACCGAAGAATAGTGCGCCGATGCTGTGACTGGCATGGAAGCCGACCGTCGCGCGCCAATAGGTGGTCTGCGTACTGATGACCGGCGACACGGTGCGTAGCCGCGCCTCCAGCTCGCGATCGCGCGGGCTGAACTTGTGCGAGAAAAAAGTGAAGTACAAGTGCAGGCTGCCGAGGATGAAGACGATCGTTGCGCTTGCGAGAATCAGTATCTGGGCCGGCATGGCAGCTCCGTTTTGAAGGATTGATCAGGTGTGCTGCAGCGTCGCTTGCCGCATTTTGTCGCGCGCCGAATTCGCCGGCGTGTCTGCCAGCGGCGCCGCAGCCGCTTCCGCAATGCCGCCGCGTAACTGGACCGCGAGGTTGTCATCGAGCAGGCGGGTGTCGCAATAAATTCGCACCGACCTACCCTTGCCCCATTGAAGGCGAATAAGGTGAACGCCGCAGTTATGCCGATGCTCGCCGTTCAGCAGCAGGTAACTGTCGGTCCATTCGACAGTCACCAGCGTATTCCATGGCCAGCCGCCGACCGCGATGTTCTGCACCTGGAACTGGATGTTCGGGAATATCCGATACAGTCGTTCGTACCAGGCACGTGTGACCGGCAGCGAGGTGCGCAGGCCGGACAAGGCCGAGTCGCCGACAAACCAGTGCTCGAACGAAGCGCCGAAGCCGCCGAGCACCGGTTCGTAGTTGCCCTTGTTGAGCTCCCGGAAAATCTTCACTACTTTTGCGCGAACGATGTGCGAGTACATGTATTTTTCCGAAACGATGAACGGCGATGCATACCTTGTCTTTACCTGCCGGCGCTACCAGCGGTGTTGCATGCGCTCCGCCGCCAGTTTTCTTTGCCGCACGATCAGGAACAGCGGAAACATGACGCTGATCGCGATCAGCGCCGACAGAACGATATAGAGCGCAACGAA
This sequence comes from uncultured Noviherbaspirillum sp., assembly GCA_966211585.1. Classification (GTDB taxonomy): domain Bacteria; phylum Pseudomonadota; class Gammaproteobacteria; order Burkholderiales; family Burkholderiaceae_D; genus Noviherbaspirillum. The sequence continues at coordinate 159,552 of CBIHNU010000004.1, forward strand.
GCGTATCTTCAGGCGGCGTGCCTCGACCACCATGAAGATGCACGCGGCGATCGTCAGCATCAGCAGGTCGTTCGAGAACGAGGCCGCGGCCGGGTTCGAATAGGCGGCGCGGAAGAAGCCGGCCATCATGCCGTTGTCCGGCTGGGCCATGAAGGCGAGGTTGTAGCTCCAGGTCGCAAACAGTGCGATCACCGCGATCGCCGCATAGACTGCGCAGAGGGTTTTTTCAGAACGTGTCATGCCGCTTTTCCTTCGTGAAGCTTGTTGATATCCGGTTCGCCATTGCGCCGGTCGACTATCTGGCCGATCACGCCGTTGCGCGGCCGCAGCGTTACGCTGGCCTGCACGCCAATGTCATGTCCGGCATCCAGCTGCCATTCGAAGCGCTGCGCGATTGACGCCAGCAGCAATACCGCTTCCATCATCGCGAAGTTGCTGCCGATGCAGAAGCGCGGCCCGCCGCCGAAGGGGAAGAACGCATACTTGTGGCGTTCGCGATCGAACTCCTCGGTCCAGCGCTCCGGGCGGAATTGCATCGGCTCCTGATACCAGCGCGCATCCCGGTGCACGGCGAAGATCGGCACGATGATGCGTGCGCGTTTCGGCAGCAGGTAGCCGTCGAGTTCGAACGGCTGGGCGACGGTGCGGGCGAGTGCGTAGGCGGGCGGATGCAGCCGCATCGTTTCGTTGATCACCTGGCGCGTATAGACCAGTTTCGGCACGTCTTCCGGAGCTGCTTCGCGGCCGTTCAGCACCGTGTCGATTTCGTTGCGCAAGCGCTGCGCGACCTCGGGGTGCCGCGCGACCGCCATCATGGCCCAGGACAGCGCGTTGGAAGTGGTTTCATGGCCGGCGCCCATCAGCGTGATCACCTCATCGATGATCTGCCGATCGCTCATGCCGGTATCGGCCTGCGTCGCCAGCAGCCAGGAAAGCAGGTCGTCGGCATCGCTGCCTTCGGCGCGGCGCTGTTCGAGATAGCTGCGGACGCGCGCTCTTGCGGTCCAGGCGGCGCGCCAGGCGCGCACATTGCCCGGCGTCGGCAGCACCATCGGTATCGGCAGGCCGGTCAGCAGGCGTTCGTACTGCCGCATGAAGGCTTCCAGCGCGTTGCCGACGATATGCGAATCGGCCTGGTTTTCCATGCCGAACAGGGTCTTGCAGACGATGCGCAGCGTCAGCCCGGTCAGGTCCTCGCTCAGGTTGCGCCGTTCGCCGTGCCGCCAGCCGTCGAGCATTTCGGCGGTATAGCGCACCATGGTCTCGCCATAGCGGCGAATCCGTTCGTGATGGAAGGCCGGCGTCAGCTTGCGGCGCTGGCTGCGCCAGTGTTCGCCCTCGTTGGTCAGCAGGCCCTTGCCGATCAGCATGCGCCACTGCTGCAGATCCCAGGGTTTGACCACCTTGTCGGCGTGGTCCTGCAGCACTTCCTTGACGAGTTGCGGCGCGGTGACCTGGTAGATCGCCACCGGGCCGACGCGGTAGTGGCACAGATCCGGATATTGCTCCGCGCAATGGCGCATGAAGCCCAGCATGTCCTGCTTCAGCGCGGACGCGCTGCCGCCAAGAAAGCTGCCGGTGGGACCGGGCGGAAGCCGCCTGCGCCCGGTGTCGTCGATCCGTTCGATGCTTTGCATGATGATGTCCGGTAGATTGCGTTGTTACGCAGTCTAGCGATGACAATCGGTCAATGCTTGTACCGATCCGTCAGGCTGGTACCGACCCGTCAGCTGACCGGGATGAACAGCTTGTTGAAGTCCGGCTGCCGGATGCGGTACAGCCAGTAGGCCGGATCGTCACCGGCGATCTTCTGCACCAGTTGTATCGGCGACAGCCCGCTCAATTCGACGAACTCGCGGTACATATGAGCCTGGTCGTAGTAGCCGGATTCGTGCGCGATCTGCGTCAGGTCGCCCCAGGCAACTGACGGCGCCAGCAAACGCGGCAGGGTCAGCCCGAAGCGCGCAATGCGCCGCATGTCGCGCAGCGACAGGCCGAACGCCTGTTGCACCCGTCGCTCCAGCTGGCGTGCACCGATGCCGAAATGGCTCGCCAGTTCGACTACCGGGAAAAACAGCTTGTGGTGGGCCGCCATGAAATCCGCGGCGATGCCTCTCTTATGTTCCAGCTTCAGGTTCGCCAGCAGGAATTCCTGCAGCAGCGCCACGTATTCCGCGATCGTGCATTCTTCGTCGAGCTGCCGCAGGAACCGATCCACCTGAAGCGGATCAACGACCTCGCTCATTGGTATCGAACGCGACGTGATATCCGCCGCCGAAATGCCCAGCGCCTGCTGCAATGCGCCGGGGCGAAACATCACGAAGATCCCGATCGTGCCCGGATCGTTGCGCGTATGGCGCGGCGACATCACCGCGCCGTTCAGCGTGAAGCGCGGGTGGCGGGTCAGGCTGCCGTCCGCTTCGATGACGTCGCCGCCGCCGCGAACGGCCAGCATCAGCGCCGGGCTGACCCGCGCCGGCAGGCGCGATTCGCCGCCGTCATATTCCACCACCAGAAAATGCATCAGCACCGGCGCGAGCCGGGGATCGGGGGCGAAGACGTGCAGCTGCATGGCAGTGGCGGGAATCGAGGGGGTGGCGTCCGGGGTGGGCGCGCTGTTTATCGGCGAATACTATCATTGCCAGGTTGCCAATTGCAGCAAGCGCGGCTGTGCGGAAGCCATGCATGAAATGCCGCCCATCATGGCTTGCCGGAACACTCCCAGCCTATCGATCAGTTTCTTGTGCTTTGAAGGACATACAGGAGGGTAAGACCGCATCGCATGCCTCAGTCTTCCTCGCGACGACTGTGACGAACGACTTGACCTTCCCGTTCAGGGCAGAAAAGTCCTGATACTCGGAATGCAGGATATTCCAACCGGCAAAGCGCCTATGCAACTCTTCGCGAGCGAACAGGCAATGGCCCGATGGATCGAACATGTCGAGATAGGTGGTTCCGTCCACCAGCACATTGATGATTGCCACGCCGCCTGGCCGCACATGCGCCTGGAGGTTTTTCAGCTGCGCGAACGCAGTGGGGCAATCGAAGAACATCAGCAGGCCGATGGAGACGACGGCGTCATAGTCCTCGCGGATCGCATACGTCCGGAGATCGGCTTCGGCGGCTCGAATGGGCAGCGATTCAGCTTGCGCGACCTGGCGCAAGTGTTCGATGGCGGTGTGGCTTCCATCGAGGGCAACAACCTTGCAGCCCTGCCGCGCTGCGGCGACGGCGAGATTGCCGAGGCCGCAACCGTAATCGAGTACGTAGCCGCGCAGATACGGCAGCGCGAGTTCTTCAAACGGATTCAGCTTCAGGTCGGATTCGAGTACCTGACGCTGAAACTGCGTATCGAAGAAGCGGATGCTGGTATCGGAATTCATGATGTCACTGTGTGGCCAGGTCCGAGAGGAGCCTAAAGTAGTTTTAGGCCGGTTTGACTATTGCCGCTAGATGAAAGACTAGCCAATAAGCAGTAAATATGAATGTCGCAAACACGAATGCACCAGCAATAGCATGAGCGGTATTGCTAGACGCCTCCGCTTCCTGACGCTGCAGCGCTTGCGCTTTGCGAACTTGATAAATTACTGCAGTAGGGAGAAACAGAAAAAGAATTCCCAAGGCGAACAGAACTGGGTGATCAGAAATTACACTCGTAATAGCCACCGTGATTAGGAACAGCGGCTTCCCAGCCAGCCGGCAAGGCCTTGTCGTGAAGGTCGAGACTAGCCAGAGGTTTAGCAGCAAAGAACGAGGTAGTGACAAAAATCCACCCGCTTGAAATGGAAGCAGGATGGCCTCAAGAACATATAACAGCGGAAACTTCAAACCCCGAAACATATGAGGCCTAACCCCCTGCGGACCGACACGCTTGCGTGTCAGTGTCGAACTTCAAGTTAAAACTACAACTGAGATATACGGTGGCTTCCTCAATGGGGAAACTGATCAGAAAATCTAATTAGCCCACCGGGCTTGGCGCACAATCATATAAGCAAAGCCATTGTCATTGGGTGTCCTGTACGAACCTATTGCACCAAACTCTTTCGCCATAATTCCTGTCATTTCCCAACCATCTACAGGTTCTGCCGGCCAGATTGCAGAGGCTAATTTAAGTAAATTCTTTTCCTCACCTATTGTTTTGATCTGAGCCGATGCCGATTTTATGTTCTCGGTAAAAGAACTATTTGCCCATGCCCACATCCAGGTATTGGATATCGATGAGAAAGTGCCTACGAAATCTATGTCGCATTCTACGACTGGCTTGCCATCGTGTGAAAAGATGAGCTTTCCTATTTCTTGATACCAATCCCAACGCTCATGCTCATCTAGTCGGTATTTGCCTTTGAACTCACGCTGCGCATCCTGCAGATACTCGAATCCACTGCATATCAAATCGTGAAGTGCGTCTTGATCCTGAATCCAGTTCTTTTCTCGTATCTCGCAATAACATCCAGAGCAAACAAGCTTGATGTCCGAAAATTCCTCAGACACGTCGTTCCACTCGCCTTCTTTTTCTAGTATCTCATTACACAAATCACACCAAGCGTCTGGATATAGGTCATTGGGTGAGTCCGGATCATACGCAACATTGAAACCCAGATTTTCCCCCTTTAACAGGTGATGACAGAGGAATGTCGCAGAGCACGTTCCATGCACACTGCACTCTACTTTTTTATTTTCTTCGCTCATGGCGTTTCTGAAATTTCAACTTGAATTTATACAGCACGCGCTGTCGCCGTAATCTGGCACCTGCTGTATAAATCGGCGCCGGCGATCCCTGAAAAAACGCATGCAGTCTTGAATTTCGCCAATATACCGTTTTTATGTACAGCATTAATAAAAACGCAAAAAGCAGCAAGCCGATTCTATAGTCGCCACGCCTGCTGGACCAGCCGCGCAACATTTGATACAAGCAATGATTTCCCCTGTTCCCATTTTTTCATTGTGTAGAGATCAGGAGTCAGCCACTGCACTGGCAGAGCGGTCGGAAAATGGCATAACGTGGCATGGTTGTATGCATCCTCGGCAATCCCCGGTTATTCGTGCGACGCACGCCCGTGTCCGATTTCTCTACCCACTGCGACGGCGAAAAATCATTTCACCGGAAGCGGCTGGTCCATCGGCACCGAAACCGCTGTGACGCTGTTTTTCGGACTGCCCTCGATCACGCGGTCCGAATACACCAGGTAGACCAGCGTGTTGCGCTTTTTGTCGGCCATGCGTACCACCTGTACGTGCTTGAACAGAAACGAGGAGCGCTCCGAAAACACCTCTTCCTGGCGCGGGAAACTACCTTTGAAGGTAATCGGCCCAACCTGGCGACACGCCACGGAAGCATCGGACGTATCCTCGGCAATGCCCAGGGTGCCCTTGATGCCGCCGGTCTTGGCGTGCGACAGATAACAGGACACGCCATTCACCCTGGGATCATCAAATACGTCGACGACGATCTTGTTATTTGCCCCTATCCAGCGGAACGTGGTTGAAACATCGCCGACAGTTTCCGCATGTGCGCTCAGTGCAGCGATAGTCAAGGTGGCGAGTGCAAACAGCGTTTTCATGATCGTGCCCTTTTGCGCAGTTTGGAAAGCCACTATCTTCGCAGATTTTGCCGTTTTCCCGGGCATTGTCATGCAGATGGCAAGTGGCTACGCGATAGACACCTTGGTAAAGAAGACCAAATCCAGGCCTGCTCGGAAACGTTCAATGAGTCACCTCCGAGGGAGTGCGTTTCAGCATTTGGAACGGTGTCGCCTGCAAGAGCAAGCGGATCTGGTCTGGTGACTATTATCCTGGCTATGACACAGAGGCAAATTGCCCTTCTGGCCGAGCGCCAGTGTTGCAGCCGATTGTCATCGAGGTCGGGATACCAATGAAAAAGGGCCTGTCTGCACAGGCCCCCGGATGATTGCTTGCAAGCGTTTACTCGCTGCCGAGATAGATATAGCGGAACACGAAAATCGCCGCGATGATCCACACGATCAGCGGCACTTCCTTTGCCCGGCCGGTGAACAGCTTCAGCCCAGCGAAAGAAATGAAGCCGAATGCGACGCCGTTGGCGATCGAGTAGGTGAACGGCATCATCAGCGCGGTGACGACGGCCGGCACGCTTTCGGTGGTGTCGTCCCAGTCGAGGCCGGCCAGTTCGCGCAGCATCAGGCAGGATACGTAGAACAATGCCGGCGCGGTGGCGTAGGCCGGTACCGCGCCGGCCAGCGGCGCGATGAACAGGCAGGCGAGGAACAGCACCGCGACCGCGACCGCGGTCAGGCCGGTGCGACCGCCGGCTTGCACGCCGGCCGCGCTCTCGATATAGGCGGTGGTGGACGAGGTGCCAAGGAAGGAGCCGGCGACGATCGCGGTGCTGTCGGCCAGCAGCGCCTTGTTCAGCCGGTCCATCTTGCCATCCTTCAGCAGACCGGCGCGGTTGGCGACGCCCATCAGCGTGCCGGTTGCGTCAAACAGCTCGACCAGGAAGAACACCAGCACCACGTTCAGGATGCCGACCGACAGCGCGGCGGAAATGTCGAGCTTGAACAGCGTCGGCGAAATCGACGGCGGCATGTCGACGATGCCGTTGAACTTGTTGCCGCCGAAGAAAAAGCTCAGCACCGTGATCGCAATGATGCCGATCAGGATCGCGCCTTTCACCTTCAACCGGTCGAGCGCCACGATCAGGAAGAAGCCGATGATCGCCAGGATCGCCGGCGCCTTGTGCAGGTCGCCCAGCGTGACGTAGGTCGCCGGGCTGGGGGCGATGATGCCGCAGTTCTTCAGCGAGATGATCGCCAGGAATAGACCGATGCCGGCGGTGATCGCCGTTCGTATCGAATGCGGAATGCCGTTGACGATCATTTCGCGGATGCGGAATACGCTGACCAGGATGAACAGGCAACCGGAGATGAACACCGCGCCGAGCGCCGCTTCCCAGGTGAAGCCCATGCCCTTGACCACGCTATAGGCAAAGTAGGCGTTCAGGCCCATGCCGGGCGCGAGCGCGATCGGGTAGTTCGCGTACAGGCCCATCACCAGCGTGCCGATCGCTGCCGCGATACAGGTCGCGACGAACACCGCGTCCTTCGGCATGCCGGCATCGCCGAGTATCGACGGGTTGACGAAGATGATGTACGCCATCGTCAGGAAGGTGGTGACACCCGCCAGCAGCTCGGTGCGCACATCCGTTCCCTGCGCCTTCAGATTGAAAAACTTCTCCATCATGCTCATTTGTCTTCTCCTGATCGGTTGTCTGTTATATGAAGGCATCGGTCCGGCGGATCATGCCAATGAACAGTAATGTCCTACAGAACCCTGCGCTCAAGATATGGCGCGCCTGATAACCGCCATAGTGAATTGGAAATAGCGGCACTCCCGTCACGGCGCACGAATCAAGCCGGCGTTGATTGAGCATCACGGCATTTTGTGAACCATGCAGTGGCGCCATGCCCGCCACAGACGCCCGCTGAAATCTCGCGGAAGCCTGGCACGCAGCATGCTATGCAATTGCTTGATAGTATCGCCGCCTGTCCATATCCGCCTCTGCGTATAGCGGGCATACCCATCAAGGTATATTGTGCCGCAAGGACTTCCTGTAAGTTTTGGCCAGAATATAAAACCGTTAATGACAATAATCGGAAGAGACATGGAGACTCGCCTTACCCTGAGCGGGATCACGAAACGCTATCCGTCCGTGGTCGCCAACGACGGCATCGACCTAACGGTGCGGCCGGGCGAGATCCATGCGATCCTCGGCGAGAACGGCGCCGGAAAATCGACGCTGATGAAGATCATCTACGGCGCGGTGAAGCCGGATGCCGGCAGCGTGCGCTGGAACGGCCGCGAAGTCCAGATCGCCAACCCCGCCGCCGCGCGCCAGCTCGGCATCGCGATGGTGTTTCAGCACTTCTCGCTGTTCGACACGCTGACCGTCACCGAAAACATCGCGCTCGGCCTGCCGAAAAACACCAATCTCAATGAACTGGGCAAGCGCATCGAAACCACCGCGCGCCAGTACGGCCTCGACCTCGAACCGCAGCGCCACGTGCACACGCTGTCGGTCGGCGAATGCCAGCGCGTCGAAATCGTGCGCGCGCTGCTGGCAAAACCGCAACTGCTGATCCTCGACGAGCCGACCTCGGTGCTGACGCCGCAGGCAGTCGAGAAACTGTTCGAGACATTGCGCCAGCTCGCCGCCGAAGGCTGCAGCATCCTGTATATCAGCCACAAGCTCGACGAGATCCGCGCGCTGTGCCATACCTGCACGGTGATGCGCGCGGGGAAGGTGACCGGCGTGTGCGACCCGACGCAGGAAACCGCCGCCAGCCTGTCGCGCCTGATGATCGGCAGCGAACCGCCGGCGGTGCACGCGGCCGAACGGCAGCCGGGCGCGACGGTTTTTTCGGTGCGCAAGCTGTCGCTGCCGAAGAGCCATCCATTCGCCACCGCGCTGCAGGACATCAGCTTTGATCTGCGTGCCGGCGAGATCGTCGGCGTCGCCGGCGTCTCCGGCAACGGCCAGCAGGAATTGCTGGCCGCGCTGTCCGGCGAAGATCCGCGTGCTGCGCCCGACGCGATCGTGCTGAACGGCGTCGCGGTCGGCCGCATGAATGCGGCGCGGCGGCGCAAGCGCGGGCTCGGCTTCGTGCCGGAAGAGCGGCTTGGACGCGGCGCAGTGCCCGACCTGTCGCTCGCGCAAAACATCCTGCTGTCGCACCAGGGCAGTGCGACGGTGCGGCACGGCATGATCCGCTTCGGTGCGATCACGCAGCTGGCGGCGGCCATCATCGAGCGCTTCAAGGTCAAGGCCGCTGGCCCGCACGCCACTGCCGGCAGCCTGTCCGGCGGCAACCTGCAGAAATACATTGTCGGCCGCGAAGTGATGCGTGATCCGAAAGTGCTGATCGTCGCGCAGCCGACCTGGGGCGTCGACGTCGGCGCCGCCGCGCAGATCCGCGCCGAGCTGGTGGCGTTGCGCGATGCCGGCTGCGCGCTGCTGGTCATCTCGGAGGAGCTGGACGAATTGTTTGAAATTTCGGATCGCCTGATCGTGATCGCCAAGGGGCGCGTGTCGCCTTCGATCAGGCGGGCGGATGCCTCGATCGCGCAGATCGGGCAATGGATGAGCGGCTTGTGGGACGGTCCCGCGAGCGCGCCGCAACGGGAGGCCGTACATGCTCAAGCTTGAAAAACGGCCCGATCCATCGGCGCTGATGTCATGGCTGTCGCCGCTGCTGGCGCTGCTGCTCACCGTGGTCTGCGGCATCGTGCTGTTCCTGTGGCTGGGCAGGAATCCGCTGACCGGGCTGTCGATCTTTTTCCTCGAACCGGTCAAGGACTTGCGCGGCTGGTCCGAAGTCGGTGTCAAGCTCGCGCCGCTGCTGCTGATCTCGGTCGGGCTGGCGATCTGCTTTCGCGCCAACGTGTTCAACATCGGCGCCGAAGGCCAGCTGGTGATGGGCGCGATCACCGGCGGCGCAGCGGCGCTGTATTTCGATCATGGCGAAGGCGGCGGCGCGCTGCTGCTGACGCTGGTCCTGCTGGCCGGCATGGCGGGCGGCATGGTGTGGGCCGGCATCACCGCCTTCCTGCGCGACCGTTTCAACGCGAACGAAATCCTGGTGTCGCTGATGCTGGTGTATGTCGCGCAGCTGCTGCTGAGCCTGCTGGTGCACGGCCCGCTGATGGACCCGGAAGGCTTCAACTTCCCGCAGTCGCGCATGCTGTCGGACGGCTTCCTGCTGCCGATCATCCTGCCCGGCACGCGGCTGCATCTCGGCATCGTGCTGGCGCTCGCATCGTCGCTGCTTGGCTGGATCTATCTGTCGCGCAGCTTCGGCGGCTTTCGGCTGCAGGTGGGCGGACTGGCGCCGGCGGCCGCGCGCTATGCCGGCTTCTCGTCGCGCAAGGCCTTGTGGATGTCCCTGCTGAGCTGCGGCGCGCTGTCCGGCCTGGCCGGCGTGTGCGAAGTGCTGGGTCCGATCGGCCAGCTGACGCCGTCGGTATCGCCCGGTTACGGCTTCGCCGCGATCATCGTTGCGTATGTCGGCCGGCTGCATCCGGTCGGCGTGATTTTTTCGAGTTTCATCATGGCGCTGTTCTATATCGGCGGCGAACTCGCGCAGTCGCGGCTCGGCATGCCGAGCGCGATCACCGGTGTGTTCCAGGGCATCCTGCTGTTCGCGCTGCTGGCCTGCGACGTGCTGATCCACTACAAACTGAGCTGGAGAAAGACATGGATTCCTTCGCGCCCCTGATCGCCGCGTCGATCAACGCCGGCACACCGCTGATGCTGGCCGCGCTCGGCCTGCTGATCAATGAAAAGGCGGGCGTGGTCAACCTCGGCGCCGAAGGCATGATGCTGATGGCGGCGGTGATCGGCTTCGCCGCCACCATGCACAGCGGCAGCGTGACGGTCGGCTTCATCGCCGGCGCCATGGCCGGCATGCTGCTGGCCGGTTTCTTCGCGCTGCTCACCGTGTGGCTCGGCACCAACCAGTACGCGACCGGCCTCGCGCTGTCGCTGTTCGGCAGCGGCGCGTCGGCTTACATCGGCATCAGCTATGTTGGCCAGAGCCTGGAGAACCCGAAGTTCGCGGTGCCGTTTTTGTCCGACATTCCTTTCATCGGCACCGCGTTGTTCAGGCAGCATCCGATGGTCTACCTGTCGCTGCTGCTGTGCGCGGCGATCGCCTGGTTTCTGTATCGCAGCCGTGCCGGTCTGATCCTGCGCGCGGTCGGCGAATCGCCATCGTCCGCGCATGCGCTCGGCTATGACGTGCGCCGCATCCGGCTTGCCGCGCTGATGTTCGGCGGCGCCTGCTGCGGTCTGGCCGGTGCGTTTTTGTCGCTGGTGTACACGCCGCTGTGGGTCGAAGGCATGACCGCCGGCCGCGGCTGGATCGCGCTGGCGCTGACCACCTTCGCGACGTGGCGGCCGGCGCGCGTGCTGGTCGGCGCCTATCTGTTCGGCGGCGTGACCATCCTCACGTTCTATGTGCAGGGGCTCGGCGTTTCGATTGCATCGCAATGGCTGTCGATGCTGCCGTATCTCGCGACCATCCTGGTGCTGGTGCTGATTTCCACGAACGCGAACTGGATCAAGCTGAACATGCCGGCCTCGCTCGGCAAGCATTTCAGTCCGCATTGACCGATATGCCGCGGCTTCGCCAGTCGGCCGCGGCTCCTCGAAATTCTCCCTGCCGATGCCTCTCTCCCGCAAGCGGAAGAGGAGCGTCGTGCAAGACCTCGCCTCGACGATCAACCAACGAACCAACCCACAGGAGCACTGCATGTTCCCTCAACCGAAAGTCAAGGCGGCGCTTGCGTTCGTGCTGGTGCTTGCATTACTCGCCTTGTCCGCCTGCAGCCGGCATGAGCCGCCCGAAGTCGCCGATGTTGCATCGGCCGAACCGCCATCCGCGCCGGCCGCGCTGAAAGTCGCGTTCGTCTACAACGGCCCGGTCGGCGACGGCGGCTGGACCTACGCGCACGACCAGGCGCGCAAGACCATCGAAGCGGAATTCGGCGATCGCATCCGGACCAGCTATGTCGAAAACGTGCCGGAAGGCGCGGCCGCCGAAAAGGTATTCCGCGAGTTGGCGCAGCAGGGCAACCGCATCATTTTCGGCACCACCTACGGCTACATGGACGCGATGCTGAAGGTCGCGAAGGAATTCCCGGACGTGAAGTTCGAACATGCGACCGGCGACAAGACCGCCGCCAACCTGTCGGTCTATGCCGCACGCACCTATGAAGGCGCCTACCTTGCGGGTGTCCTTGCCGGCAAGGTCAGCAAGAGCGGCACGCTCGGCTTTGTCGCGTCGGTGCCGATCCCAGAAGTAATCCGCAACATCAATGCATTTACGCTCGGCGCGCGCTCGGTCAATCCGCGCGCGACCACCCGCGTCGCGTGGGTGCGGCAGTGGATCGATCCGGCCAGGGAACGGGCCAGCGCGCTCGAGCTGATCGCGCAGGGTGCCGACGTGCTGATCCAGAACACCGACTCGCCGGCAGTGCTGCAGACCGCACAGGAAAAAGGCGTCATGGCCTTCGGCTGGGATTCCGATATGACCCGGTATGGTGCGAGCGCGCATCTCGGCTCGGCCACGATCGACTGGTCGCCGTACTACAAGAAAGTGGTGACCGACGTGATGGCCGGCAGCTGGAAACCGGAAGCGGTATGGTGGGGCACGCGGCAGAACGTGATCAAGCTTGCGTCGCCCAACCCGGCGCTGGCACAGGATTTGATACTGCTGATCGGTGAAACGACGCATGCGCTGAAATCGGGCACGCTGCGGCCGTTCCAGGGACCGATTGCGGACCGCGATGGCAGACCGATGGTCGCGGCCGGTGCGGCACTCGACGATGCGCAACTGCGGTCGATGCATTTTTTCGTGGCCGGCGTGATCGGTGAAATTCCGAGATAATCAGCGCGTCGATATGGGTGCTATCCGTCTGCGGATATATTGCTGCCAGGGGTGCTGGTCATAATACGGCGACCACTTGCCAATGCGGCATGCTGGCAATCGTGTTTCGGCAGTAGCGGCATCACTTGATTGGAAGTTCGGCATCATTGATTCAGAAGACAGTCGGCATTGCATGCCGATCGTTGCACCGAAAATGAATTGGACCGGAACACCGGCGCGGCGCCGGCGTTTGAATGACCCGCTGTTTTTCCCGCTCGGCGTGTCGCGGTGTCCATGGATTGTCAGTGGGAGTGTCTCGTAGAGGAAAACCATGTCTAAACGCTTCACGCGCGGTGCGTTGGCCGCGATTGCCTTGCTGCCCGCATTCGCACTTTCTTCGGTTGCGTCTGCCGCCGATTCCGCGCCGCTCAAAGTCGGCTTCGTGTATGTCGGTCCGGTCGGCGATGCCGGATGGACCACGCAGCATGACATGGCCCGCAAGGAAATGGAAAGCAACCTGAAGGGCAAGGTCGTCACCAAGTACGTCGAGAACGTGCCGGAAGGCGCCGATGCCGAACGCGTGATCCGCGACCTCGCGCAGCAGGGCAACAAGCTGATCTTCACTACCTCGTTCGGCTTCATGAACCCGACGCTGAAAGTGGCGAAGCAATTCCCCGACGTGAAGTTCGTGCACCTGACCGGCTACAAGAGCGCGCCCAATGTCGCGACGCTGAACGCGCGCTTCTATGAAGGTCGCTACCTGGCCGGCGTCATGTCGGGCAAGATGACCAAGACGAACACGGTCGGCTACGTCGCCGCGTTCCCGATCCCGGAAGTGCTGCAGGGGATCAATGCGTTTACGCGCGGCTTGCGCAGCGTGAACCCGAAAGCGGAAGTGAAAGTCATCTGGGTCAACAGTTGGTTTGACCCAGGCAAGGAGCGCGACGCTGCGATCACGCTGATGGGGCAGGGCGCCGACATCGTCACGCACCATACCGACTCCACCGCCGTGGTGCAGGCCGCGGAAGAGAAGGGCAAGTACGCGATCGCCTATAACTCCGACATGCACAAGTTTGGCCCGAAGGCGCAGCTCGGCGCGGTCACCCAGCACTGGGGCGCCGCCTACACGAAAGCCGCGCAGCAGGTGCTTGACGGCACCTGGAAATCGACGCAGGTCTGGGGCGGCATCAAGGAAGGCATGATCAAGCTCGAAGCCTACGGCCCGATGGTGCCGAACGACGTGAAGCAGCTGGTTGCCGCGAGAGAACAAGACATCGTGTCCGGCAAGATCACGCCGTTCGATGCGCCGGTCAAGACCAACGAAGGCAAGCTCGTGCTCGCCAAGGGCCACCTGTCCGACGCCGAGTTGAACAAGATGGATTACTACGTCGAAGGCGTGGCCGGCAAGCTGCCGGGCAAGTAATTACCGCCGGTCCGCACGCGACCCGGCATCCCACGAAAGGCCCGCAGCGATGCGGGCCTTTTTCATTTCCGCGCGGCGACCCGTTCGCGCACCGCTTGCAGTGTGCGCGGCAGGCTTTCCCGGCTCATGATGTCCACGATCCATCCGAGCCCGAACGGCACCGGTCCCGGGTCGGCATACACGAAGTAATCGACGCGCGTTCTGGACGGGTCCGCCGGCTGCTGCGTCAGCTGCCAGTAGCCGGCGGTATCGGCGATGGTTTCGTCGGCTGTCAGCTCGGCTTGCAGCACCAGCTTCCATGACAGATGGCATGACTGCCGGCTCGTGTTCGACGTCATGCGCAGCCGGTAGCGCTTGATTTTCGCCAGCGGCAGGCTGAGTGTCATGTCGACCAGCGCATGGTCGGCATCGAGCCGCAGCACCTCGGTCCTGGCGGTGTTGGGCATGAAGCGCGGGTAATCAGAAAAATCCAGGATGATCGAACACAGCGCCTGCACGTCCGCGTTCATCACCGTCGATGCGACAAAGGTCTTGCCCGCGCTCGAAGGCTTGCTCAGGTCGGTGACCACGATCCGGTTGTCGGCGAGGTTTACGTCGTCATTTTGCTGCGCGCCGGCGACGCCGGACACGGCACAGGCAAGTATCCAGCAGGCTGTGCGTTTTTGCATCGGGCTCGCTCCGTGCTTCGTGAAATGCATCAGCCGATCAGCCATGCGGAAACCGGCAGCGCGATTGCCGCGCCGACGCAGGCGCCGGCCAATACGTCGCTCGGATAGTGATGTGCTGATGCAAGCCGGCACCAGGCAAGCACGCCCAGCGCACCGGCGGCAAACGGCCACAAAGCAGGCCTTGCATGCATGATCGGCAGCAGCACCGCCGTCAGCGTCATGCAATGGCCGCTCGGGAATGAATAGCGGTCCAGCACGCGTGCCAGCGGCCGCAGCGCCGGGTCCCTTTCGAACGGGCGCCGGCGCGCGATGCCGCGCTTGAGCAATGCGTACAGCATATGTGCCGCCAGCGTCGCGAGCAGCGCCGCCACGGCCACCGCGCGTGCGTTCGGCAGACCGGACAACAGCAGCGCAACCGCAATCGGCGGGTAGATCCAGCCGTTACCCAGCGTATTGACCGCAAGCGTGATTGACCGTACAGCAGGAAACCGCGTGGTCGACGCAAGACGGCGCACGATGCGCAATTCGGCGGCATCCGCATAGGCCAGCGCCATGCGCCAGCCGCCGTGCGCAAACGATGCGCGATGCGCGTGTGCCTGCGTGGACGTCTCACGCGCATCGCCCGGCACCAGATGCAGCGTGCCGCGTTCGGGCGCCGGCGCATCGGCACGCGCCGTCCACTCGGAAGCGCGAGGCATTCGATTGAGCTTGGACATCGGCGGTCTCCGTAATTTCATTGTCGGGCCGGCAACGATAATACGGGCCGCCTCGCACTGCCTTTGACGGATGTCATACCGGTAATCATTCGGCCGGGAAAGTTCAGGAATGGCTCGCGCGGTCATGTTTAGGCGCGGCCATGTTCCTCGCCGATACGGCCGCGCGGGTGCCGCCGGAACATCGGGAAATGTACGCCAACACCGCTGCAACCCGCATGAACAAAGGGTAGAATGACGGAACTGTATAAATAAACAGTAGTCGAAGAAGCTTGTCGTTGGCTGATGCCAGCGAACGGTTTTTTCAGCTTCGTGTGTTTTTTTATCATGTTCAGTACTGCAGCTTTTGCAAACATTGCCGTAGTTAACTCAGGTTGGTCATCTTCATTGCGTCAAGGAGATCAGCTATGTTGAAAGTCGGTTCATGGGTAGGCGCCGGCCGCTGGCCGAACCGGCATGCGCACCCCGATCACTGGCACAAGCCGGTGCGTGGCCAGGTGCTCGACTTCTGCGATGTCCGCGCCTGGGCCAATTCCATCCACTTCCCCGAAGATGTGCCGCATGCCGGCGACGTAATGGGCGTCGCGATCAAGCTGCGCGCCGAAGGGCGGCTCGACGGCCTCACGCCAGTCTATTGGGATTTCGAAACGCACCGCCGTGTGCTGTGGGAAAAGACCTCGGCGCTACGGCCCTACGAAGACGACGTGTCGTTGTGGAAGGCCGCGAAAGCGCTACGGCTCGACGAGATCGAGCACCCGCGCCGCCGCAAGCCGAGAGACATTCGCGAGTTTCTGCCGGAGCAGCAAAGGCATCTGGTGCTGGCGTGATGCCGCTTCGCGGTGATCCGTTGTGAGGCTATCGGCACCCTGCGTGATCGAGTGGCGAAATGACACCGCGTCCGCCCCGGTTCAATACATGTGTGTAAATTTCAGTAGTGGATACATTGGAGTGTCCCAATAATTCCTGTACGGTGCGAATGTCATAACCCGCTTCGAGCAGGTGTGTCGCAAAGCTGTGGCGTAGCGTGTGCGTGGAGGCCGGCTTTGCAATACCGGCAGTTGCGACAGCGCGCTTGATGGCGCGTTGTACCGTCTGTTCATACATATGGTGTCGCCGCATGACGCCGCTGCGTGGATCGGTCGATTCATGATCCGAGGGAAACACCCAATACCAGCCCCATTGCATACCCGCTCTTGGATATTTGCGCTCAAGGGCATGCGGCAACATGACACCTGTACGCTGATGCGAGCGATCGTCATCAAACAATTCGCGCGCCACGCCAATCTGCTCACGCAATGGAACAAGCAGCGTGAGTGGCAACATCGTTATCCGGTCTTTGCCTCCTTTGCCGCCACGCACCGTGATTTCGCGTCGCTCGAAATCCACATCCTTGACGCGTAACATCATGCACTCCATCAAGCGCATGCCGGTGCCATACAAAAGCCGTGCGATGAGCGCGTGGGCGCCTGACATCTGCTGAAACACCGATTCGACCTCGCCGGGCGTCAACACCGCAGGACGCTTCGGCGGCCGGGTCGGGCGATGTAGCTGCGCATCCACGGCAAATCAATCTGCAATACGTTTTTATACAAAAAGAGAAGGGCGCAAAGAGCCTGTTTGTGGGTCGCCGCTGCAACTTGTCGTTCGTTCGACAGATACGAGAGAAACGCCTGCACTTCAGGCGCACCCATTTCCACCGGATGGCGAAGGCCGTGAAAGCGGATGAACCAGCGCACCCAGTAAACATAAACCTTCTCGGTGCGCATGCTGTAATGCTTGTCCCGAATGCATCGTCGCAGTTGGTCCAAAAGCTTTGGCGGCCTTGCATCCGCGGAAACCGGCGGTATAAACTGGGTGACGTTTTTCATTGTTAATTTATACTGTGTTTTTGTACAGTGTATTGTTAAAGCATACACACAGCAAGCGTTTGCGCCGATCTGGCCCGTCAAGTTAAACGGACGGCAGGCCAGGTTAGTCAGACAGGCGCTGTCCGTTTAAATAAACAGTTATATGAAATGAGCGAACTACGAGAAAAAATACAGCACCAAATTTCTAGTCGGAATTTGGCTAGCCATATGAACAACACCAAATGGAGTTCATTGCTGTCGACTCTCAAAGAAATCGCTTTGAAAATAGATGTTAAGTGGTTGCTGCAAGATGAGCCAAATGGCTGGACCAACCGGTATCTAATTCCAAGTTCGACATCTTTTGAACCACTTCCTTTAGGCCCAATTACATTTCGTGAAATCGAGTGGTTGTTAATCGATCCAATAAATATGGAGCTAGCTAAGTCTCATTTGGCAGAACTCAAAATTCCCTTCACAGTAGAGAGCAATTTTTTGAAGGTATGGGGCTATTCAAGTCATGGTGTCAGTTTCATATAACTTGTTATTCGACACCGACGCCTGCGGCGCCGGTCAACGTAATCGTTAGAAGGCACAGAAGGCACTTCCAATGACCACCACGGAGTTACGCGATCTCGCTACGGTATGTGGGGCAGCAATCGCCTTGGCAGTCTTCCTCGTCAATTCGTTCTTTCAATTTCGGAACAAACGGATAGAAAACCTCTCTCGGTTCATTGAGGCCCACAAGCGTCTCTTCACCGACGATGGCTACATTCTGAGGAATATCGGGGCCTTCAACTCCGGAGCGATCGAGCGCAATCCGTCAGATCACGAAATGGAGAAGCGCTTTCACAACATGCTGTTGGAAGTCGAGCGGCTCGCCATCTTGGGCAACAACAAGGCGGTCCCGCGCCACACGCAGGTCTACATGTTCGGCTGGTACGCACGGATCATCCAGGAACGCCTCATTTCCGATGAAGAACGCAAGAACATGTTTTGGGAGCTCGCTCGTGGATACCTCGAAGCGCTCACTACTGACACATACAAGTACGAAGAGTTGAGCCCCGAGGAACGCAGGAGGTTCTGGCAGTGAAAGTGCCTTCTAACCCTTCCATCGAGGGGACAGCTTCCAGCGGGCTCCGCCCGCCTCCAGCTGCCCCTCATGTCAAACGTCATGGACTCCCTCCCCCCTGAAGCTGGGTAGACTGCAGATCAAGCGGGCAAGTGTGCCGCGTTTGATCAGGGAGAGCGGAGATGGCAATCGTACGAATTGGTCTGGATATCGCAAAACTGGTGTTTCAAGTACATGGTGTCGATGAGCATGGCAAGGTGAAACTGAAGAAGACATTGTCCCGTAGCGAAGTGCTGGAATGCTTTGCCAAGTTGCCGCCGTGTCTGGTCGGAATTGAAGCGTGTGGCGGCGCGCATTATTGGGCCAGAGAGATCAAGCGATTGGGACATGATGCCCGGTTAATGGCATCGCAGTTCGTCATTCCCTATCGCAAGAGCGGCAAGAACGACGCCAATGATGCCGAGGCGATTTGCGAGGCAGTGGGGCGGCCGAACATGCGGTTCGTGCCAGTCAAGAGCGAGGAGGCACAAGCGATCCTGACGATGCATCGCGCCCGGGATTTGCTGGTCGCGGAAAGGATCGCGCTGTCGAACCAGATTGGCGGCTTGCTGGGGGAATTCGGCATCGTCGTTACCCGCGGTATGGCAAGACTGCGGCGGGTGATGATGGAAATTGAGGCGGGCAAGCGAAGCTTGCCACTGCTGGCAAAGGAAACGATCTGCGAGCTATACGAGCGCATGCAAAGGCTGGACAGCAAGGCGCTGGAATACGAACGCAAGATCGGCAGCCTGGCGCGGCAAAGCGAGAAAGCCAAGCGGCTGATGGCAATTGAAGGCGTCGGGCCGATCACGGCGACGGCGATAGTGGCCAGTGTCGGAGATGCGAAACTGTTTCGCAACGGGCGCGAGTTTGCTGCCTGGCTGGGACTGACGCCAAGCCAGCATTCCAGCGGTGGAAAGAGCCGGCTTGAGTCCGCATTCCCGGCACGGGAAATTGCCACCAGTCCGTTTCGCCAATTCGGCGCTTCAGAGTGATGGCACTCATATCCGGTGGCCACTCGCCATTGATCCAGTATCGCGGCGCAATACGCACCTCTGCTGCGGCCGGGTCCAACTCGCCCCATGAAAAACCATTCACCCACTGCTCGTGTTCACGGGCCTGAAATGCCGCGCCGGCCTGTAGCACAAGGAATTGGTCAACGCCACCTTCCTCAAATCTGCCCTCGGACTTGTGCTTATGTCCATGCAGGTAAATGACATGGTGCTGTGCAAACAGGCGACGAATATTCGTCTCCTCATTGTCTTGCCACCATGACAGCGGATGGTGTCCCAACACGATCTTGATCTGGCAAGTCTCAATCTTCTTCAGCACGGCCTCGACAAGGCGATACCCTGGGGTCAGCTTTCCTTTGTCATTGTCATCTTTGCAGAGCCATGCGGTATTTAGACCAACGACCCCGATGTTCACTCCTGCGACGTTTCTGGTATGGGTGGCCGTGCCTTCATTTGATATCAGCCAATCCGGAGACATCCCGCTCGCGGGCATCAACTTTTTGTACGTATTGAATCGGCGCGCGACTGGAGCGCGATCAGCTTTTCCCTCACGGTTGGCATCAAAGAACCTGCTCGATGCTGCAAGCGGAGCCGTCCGGTCTAATGTGTCGGTTGTTGGTCGTTCGACGTCATGATTCCCTGGGACAGGGATGATCACTGTCTCTGCATTGAACTTGTTCTGAAGGGGGGCAAGAAAGTCCTTGCGGAACGTCTCGTACTCCTTCTTCAGGCCTTTATTCGCAATGTCGCCGGTGATGAATACATAGTCTGGAACAAAGTTCCTTTCACTCTTCCAGCGATCGACTTCACCAAGTATTTCAGCGAATAATCGTTGTTGTTCGTAGGAGTCTTTGCCAACATGGAAGTCGGAAAGGTGTAGCCAGCGGATAGTAGAAGACATGATCTCTATTCTTGTTTGAGTTTTCTATTCAGCCTAATGCCCGCCACGATGACCATGCATCCCCGAAAGAAGCAGGCCGTCATTGCAGCACCGAATTGGTCGCAATCTGGGCACGTTCTAGCGCCTTGGTTGACCAGCGCCGCCGGCGTATGTGTCGAACGACGAGTTAGGCCGGGAGTAGCTTTGCATCTGCTTCAGCACGGCGTCTTTGCCTTTATCTTTGCTCGATGCTCCATCTCGGACCCACAGTGAGGACAAGAAGTTGGCAGCTTCTGTATAACATTCTTCAGCCAGTAGACAAGCCATGAAACGGACTTCTCGAAGTCCCCAACCGGCCCGTGGCTGAACGATGCACGTCGCTCCACTGTGGCGACATCATTCAACCGATGAAGTTCTAGATTCCAGTTATTGATGGTAGGTGAGTCGAATGTACAGCCATCAAGGTTGTGGGCGAATTCATTTCTAATCTTGCGTACGAGATGAATGCTCTTTTGAACCTTTTGATCTATGAGGCCGAGCCTAAAGGCTAGGTCAATCTTTGCGCTGAACGTGCCAAGCGGAGCTTGCGGTCCATCCAGTAATGGGTCTTTCACCGTGTCCACTGGCCGCAATGCCAAAGCCAAAAGTTGGTAAAGCAACTCGTCGATGTAACACGCTGCCAAGACGACTTTGGCTCTTGTACTCTCGGTTCGAATTGATGCATCGAAATGATCGGACCATAGGCCCGCAATGTCCTCTTCCTTAGCTTGATTGCTCATACTATTTCCTGGAGTGCCTAACGCCATCTATGGACTCCCTCCGTTTTGCAAGACATGCCGTGTTGGTATTGATCTGAAATCGACTGCACAAATCTATCCGGCCTACCGTGGCACCCGTCGGCACCGGCCCTGATGTCATTCGCTCGCAAACTGCCTCATTAGCTAAGCGGCCTTGCTTCGGCCATCAACGTTACCAGGCTCTTGTCTGCGTGAGTTCGACTCATTTCTCCATCAACCCGTCTTGCTCGCAATCGTCGGCGAGGTACTCCGTTTGGTTAATCGTCAGCGTCCGATATTCGATCAGACAGCCGTCCTGTATTCCGTGCCTTTGGCAAGCATGGCCCACATGATCCTGGCATGCTTGGCTGCCAACGCAACCGCAGCCACATTGCTGCAAGACCGCTTTTGCAATTCCATTGCCCATTGGCTTTTGCGATCCGCCTTGCTGCCGACCGACCGCATCACACTGCGCGTACCGTGGATCAGCAGCGTCCGCAACCGTACGTCGCCGCGCTTGCTGATGCCGCCAACCGACATCAATGGCGCAGTGGTCAGCTGATCTGTCCGGCTGGATGGCGCTTGATGCTGGAACGATGGAATCGTTTGCACGTGAAGCCACTCCAGCAGACGCACAACGTTTCTTCGATGGTGCAGAACCCGATTGGGCACTGGCAATGTCGCCCCATTTCCCGGTACGCGAGCAGGCCAGAGCCCTGCTTGAAAGCGTCGTCAATTTCAAAGGAGAAGACCGTCCTCAGATTGCGTTGGTACGCGGGCCAACCGCTGAGGGGAAATCAATGGCGCTCCGGCAGATCGTGGCGGCGGCTCTGCGAGCAAATCCCGATCTGAAGTTGCTTTGGCATCAAGACGACACTGCCGGCATTGATATACAGGCCTTCGAAGATACCTTAACCGCAGATCAGCGCTGGTTGATTGCTACTGACCATGGCGACATGATCGTTAAAGACTTGGTAAAGCTGGCACAAAGACTGAAGCGCATCGGTCGAGGCAACGTCCAATTCGTTATGGCAGCACACGATTCGGACTGGAAAATGGCCAGAGGGGAGTCCGTGCAGTGGTACTCCTTCGCTCGGTTTGAGGAAGCGCGCCTGTCAGGACTGTCAAAAAGGGATGCGACGTCGCTTGCGACGGCTTGGTGCCATTTCGGGGCGAGTACCTCCGACCCATCATTACAAGACCTGACGCCTAACCTGTTGGCGGAGCGATTACTTCAGGCAGCCAAAGACGATGGATTCGATGAAGGGGCGCTCTTTGGGGCGCTACTGACCCTGCGCCATGGCAAGGACTTGCGCGCTCACGTGCGAGCGCTGCTGCAAAAGCTCGACGGTATGAGTTTGTCCTTTGGTGGAACGGTTGGCGAAGCATTCCGATTGATATCAGCAATGCATGCCGAAGGCCTGGAATTCCTCTCAACTAAAGTGCTTCAGGAAGTCATGGGATGTGACCAGTCAACACTGCAGCGAGAGGCGTTGCAGCCAATGGCGACCGAAGCGGCCGCTAACGGTGGTTCATTTTTGCGAACCCGACATCGGCGTATTGCTAAGACCACGCTCAATATCTTGAGCGAAGATGGCGAGGATGCGGCGCGACTTTATCTCTCTTTGGCTAGCAGTGCTATTCGTTTGAAGAGCATCAAGGGTGTGCGACTTCAGGAAAATCCTGCCAACTGGGAGTACTCACTGCCCAAGCATTTCTTCGACACCGAACGAACTGAACTAGCCATCCAGATCGCAGCAACGATACTGGAAGTCAATCCGGAGGATAGCCTTTACGCAGTCAATCTTGCGCGACTCAAGCGCGAGTCGGGCGACACTCGCGGGGCCATTCAGGTGCTGGAATCGGCCACACCGCCTAACGATAACCGCAGCTTCTGGGGGGAATGGGGCACCGCATGCGGAGTATTGAAGGACTACCCTTCCAATGCCGTGTTGCATGCGTATTCCCTCTCCGACAATTCAGGTAAAAGACCGCCAACCGTCGAGGAATCAAAGCAGGCGCTGGCGGGGCTAGCCAAGGATTTTGAGGCATTACATATTGAGGTGGGGCTCCCGGAATTGCATCGCGCCCGGGCAAGCTGTGCTTGGATGGGGTTGCTTATCAGTAACGATCGTTTTAGTTCATCAATTCTCAATGAGCATCAGCAAGCTTGCGCCTTCGTCGGCAACCCGAAAGATGTTGCCGAAGGAGTCTCGTGGCTTTGTGCCGGCTTGGCAGTTGCGCTTGGCGATGAACCTCTGGCTGAACCTCTGGCTGAAGCTCTTGCGAAGAAAGTCGGCAAGCCTGCTCAGTTTAAGTTTGAAGGGCTGCAAATACTGCTTGAGAAATCTCAAAGCTCGAAGGTAAAAACACCCCGAAAAACTCTCGCCTGAAGACTGTTGGAAGACTGACGACTTCAGCGGGATTAACTAGAGGCCGACGCTGCATGCACAAAATGCCGCATAACCCATCATTCCACCGGACCTTGCGCATAAAGCCGCGCAAGGCCGGTGAATTCAGACGTTGTGCGAAAACCCCTTCCCACGAAAGAAGACCATGTGTAAGCCCTCGATTTCAAAGCTCGGAAAAAAACGAGAGACCGGTAAGGTAGGATTTTTTGCACAGCCTCGTTAGGCCGCAAGCATGCCCTCATTCTTTCGTCTGATTTCCGAGTACTTCTGGCTGATCGCCCTGGGCTTCGGCGCCTTCAACTATCGAAAGGCACACAGCGCGCTTGCCGCATCAGTGCCGATCAATCAAACGAGCGAGGCGGAGATCTACTTGAAACGGTTTGCCTTGGGGGCCAACGTTCCCTGGGTCGTCATGGGCCTTGGTCAGCTCTCCGGGTACACGCCAACAGTCTGGCACTACTTTCGCCCGCAAGACGGGAACCCCTTCGTCGTCGCCTGGCTTACGGTGGTGCTCCTCACTACGTGTGCGTATGCCTGGTGGGTGCTGTTCGCCGGCGGAGCCCAGAAAGTCCGCGACCTCAATCTTATGGCTGTAGTGGGGCAGCATGGACCGAAGCCGCCATCGCTCTTTTCCATCAAGCTCTTCGCAGCCTTTGCTCCATTGTTCTTTCCGATCTGGCTCTATTTGGTCGTGTCCATGAACGCGCCTCTTCCGAAGTGATGCGGCCTAACTTAAACGTTGAGCGTCATGATTTCTTCCCAGTACGTCAGCCGAGTCAGCCTGCAACGAGACAAGGTCGACTCGTTCGATCGGTATCCCTTCAGTCTGCCGGCAGTTCGTTCTCTCGACCGAATTGATCTTCATCCGAAGGTCACTTTCTTCGTAGGCAAGAACGGATCGGGCAAGTCAACGCTTCTCGAAGCCATTGCCATCTCTCTCGGCTTCAATGCCGAAGGAGGCAGCAAGAACTTCCGGTTCGGTACGCGGCGGTCACATTCCGAGCTTCACGAGTACCTCCGCGTTGCGAAGGGCGTACGGCGGCCGCGCGACGGATTCTTTCTTCGGGCGGAAAGCTTCTTCAATGTCGCGACCGAGATCGAAAATCTCGACGCCGCGCCTTCATTCGGACCACCTGCCATCAGCTACTATGGCGGACGTTCGCTGCACGAACAGTCACACGGCGAGTCCTTCTTGGCGCTTATGACCGAGCGCTTCGGCGGCCAAGGCATGTATATCCTCGACGAACCCGAAGCTGCCCTGTCGCCGCAACGGCAGCTTGCCGTCCTGTCGCGCATGCACGACCTCATCCTGGACGACTCTCAGTTCATCATTGCGACCCACTCGCCAATCCTCATGGCGTATCCGGATGCGTGCATCTATCTTTGCGGCAAAGACGGCATTTCACGGATCGCCTATGAGGAAACAGAGCACTTCCAGGTCACCAGGGACTGCTTGGCGAACCCGGAGCGCATGCTGCGCGTACTGTTGGAGCGTTAAGCGGTGATGCCCAAACCTTCCATCGAGCGGACGTCTTCCGGCAAGCTTTGCTTGCCTCCAGCCGACTATCATGTCAAACGTCGGACGTCATGAGAGATGGATGTGACATGAGTGGTGATCTTGCAAACCAGAACCCCGAGCTGTTGCGCCGGCTGCTGCGCGCCAAGGACCGGATGGATGCGGCTTCGCACGAGGATTGGCCGGTCCGGCGGCTGGCGCAGGTCAGCAGCGTTTCCGAGACTCACTTCGCGCGATCGTTCAAACAGGCCTTTGGCGTTCCGCCGCACCGCTATCTGCTGACGCGGCGTATCGAGCGGGCGACGGCCTTGTTGCGCGACACCGACCTGTCCATCACCGAGATCGCCTTCCAGACGGGCTGGGGTAGCCTGGGCACGTTTGGGCGCACCTTCCGCGACATCACTGGCAAGAGCCCGGGCGAAATCCGGGCGCATGAGGAGGCGATGCGGCACCAACTCGGCCGCGTGCCCGCCTGCATCCTCAGTGCTGCGAACCGGCCCCATCTCACAATGGCAGTTTTGGAGAAGCGACGCCAGGAGGCGGACGATATAGTAGGGGCTCAACAAAAGGAGGCCCCATGACCCAAAGTATTGAAGTTGTTGGTCTGTATGTGCGAGACCAGGACGAAGCGCTCGTGTTCTATGTCGACAAGCTTGGTTTTCGCGTCCACACGGATGTGCGCAACGGTGACTATCGCTGGCTCACGGTGCAGCACCCGGACCAGCCGTCATTCCAGCTCGGCCTGTTCGTACCGGGGCCACCAGTGCACGATGCAGCGACTGCGCAGGCACTGAGCGCGCTCGTAGCCAAAGGTGCGATGCCGCCGCTCGTGCTGACTGTGGACGACTGCCGCGCTGCCTGCGACCGGATGCGCGCC
Source organism: uncultured Noviherbaspirillum sp. (assembly GCA_966211585.1). Classification (GTDB taxonomy): domain Bacteria; phylum Pseudomonadota; class Gammaproteobacteria; order Burkholderiales; family Burkholderiaceae_D; genus Noviherbaspirillum. The sequence continues at coordinate 185,185 of CBIHNU010000004.1, forward strand.
CAAGGCGTGGAGTTCACACAAGAGCCCATGGACCGTTACGGCACTGTGGATGCCGGTTTCCGCGACCCGTCTGGAAACGGCTGGAAGATGATTGAGGCGCGCCGATGAAGCAGGCCGAGATGCGAATGACGTCCTCATTGAATAACTGGATCAGGAAAATTCACCGTTGGGTGTGTATTGCCTTTACGGTGACCGTCGTTGCCAATATGGCAGTGCGGGCTCAAGGGGAACCTGCCGCCTGGATTACCTACTCGCCGCTGCCCCCGCTCGCCTTGCTGCTGCTAACCGGTCTGTACTTGTTCGCGCTCCCGTATGCCGCCAAGTGGCGTGAGCGCAAGGCCCAACGAGCGGTTCAGGCCGATGGCTCCGCCCCTGGCGAGTCCGTCGGTCGTCCTGAGCGTTAAACATCATGCGGGCATTCATTTTGTATTTATTTTTGGCGGCGTCACTGGGATGCATCTCGACCGCAAATGCGGCGACATCCGCCATTGGTTTTAGTAGCGTTGCAGAGGCCTTGGGGGCAGTTGAGAAGCAGCCTGGCGCAAGAATCAATACAACTGAGCCTGACAAATGGACCATCGTAAATATCAATACGCATGATGGAGGAATGGAACAATGGTCATTTGTTCCGCAAGGCCATTACGCTTACCCCGCAGTGGCGAAGAGGACGCTGAGAGTCGGAGCCGATGGACAGGTATATCTCGACTCGGCCTTCCTCTGCGAAGCCCGGACGGAGCCATGCGATCGGCTGGTGAAGGAATTTGAGGCGTTGAACGAGCAGATCCGAAATAATGTCCAGCGGCACTTGTCGGGAACGCGCAAGTGATGCAAAAGATATTTGACACATCGTCGGGCGCGGACGCCCGCGGCGCCCGGCCACGTTGTCGTCAGAGGTCATATGGACATGCTGAAACCCTCTGCCTGCGTCGACAGTTCTGACCCGGCGGATGTCGAAGTCGATTTTCTGAATCTCACAAAGAATCCAAGCCGATGACTCTGACGACAATCATCCTTCTGGTGCTGGCGCTTTACATGGTGCAGCTCTTTCTGCAGGAAACATCGCGCTTCGGTTTCAACCTGTGGCGCATCATGGGCAACCGCGACAAATTGCCGGAGATGTCGGTTGTCGCGGGCCGGCTGGATCGCGCGAAGAACAACATGCTGGAGGCGTTACCGATGTTTCTCGGCCTGGCGCTGCTGGCGCTGGTCAAGGGGCGCGACACGGGCGAGGTGGCCCATGCTGCATTGGTTTTCCTTGTCGCGCGTGTCGTCTATGTGCCGGCGTATGTGAGCGGCATCCCGATGCTGCGGTCGCTCGTGTGGTTGATGGGGGTTGCCGGCCTGGTAATGATGGCGCTGCCCCTGATCTAGTGCGTACGGAACAACTGGCCGCCCAACAATTCATTCCAACGGATGTCATGCAGAATAAATCGCCGAGGTATTTGCATTTGCCGCCCGATGCTGTGCTGCCGGAACCAGGTGGACTGCATCGTTTCAAGGCCGTACTGGTCGTCGAGTCCGAGGTGTCTCAAATGTGGCAGTGGGATGTGAGCCGTTGGCTTGTCTCGTCCGGCTGCCGGTACATGCTCGCCTGGGGCATCGAATGCAGCGCATGGGATGACGCGGTGGATGAGGCGAACCTGGAAAGGTTTGACTACGGCGATATTCCAGACGAAGAAGTAGTGATGACCACTTCGCACGAGGATGACGATCTGGAAGAAGTGTTCTGGTTTGCGAAGAACCGCGCGAAGCATCCGGTGCTCGACTTGACCGAGACCGTGCTGATCCATATCGGTGACATCGCGAAGCGAGATGAATTCGAGGCGCTGTATGCCGAGGCATAAGCTACCCATCGGTATGACCGCCGTGCGGCAGGCCACTTCACAGGGTGGGCATCACAACAAGTCGGAGAATGAACCATGGCACTAAAACCAAAGAGAAGTGAGCCGAAGGACAAGCCCGATGCGGAAGCGGAGCGCGCGACTGCGATGGCGGGTTCTGATCGCGTCGACGAGCAAATCCGGTCTGTGGGTGGCTGGCGCGCCGAAACCCTGGCGGAGGTGCGTCGCCTTATCCACGAGGCGGACCCGGACATCGTGGAGGATTGCAAATGGGTCAAGCCCAGCAACCCGCTGGGGGTGCCGGTATGGTCCCACGCCGGGATCGTCTGCACTGGAGAGGCCTACAAACAGGTGGTCAAGCTGACCTTCGTCCGGGGCGCCGCCTTGGCGGATCCACGGGAGCTCTTCAATGCCAGCCTCGATGGAAACACGCGTCGCGCCATCGACATCCGGGAGGGCGAGGTGCTCGACGCCGAGGCGTTCAAGGCCTTGATCCAGGCCGCGATCGCGGAGAATCTCAAAAAATCGGCAAAAGGCCCTTCTCCAAAGCCTCGTTAACCATCCACCGTAGGGACTTTGGCCTTATCCTCTTTGAGCTCAGTCGCTTATTGGATTTGAGAGACAAGAGGCGTGAGCTTTCCGCTGCACGCTGGCGCCCGGTGAACATAACCCAGGCCGATCACAGGAGTTCGAGATGACACCAGAAACACCGCTCGTTGCAAGCCAGGTGGTAGTCCAGGTCTGTCTGTTCCTGATCGCGGCCATTGCGATGTTCGGGGGCGCTCTGCAGTTCTATCTCGGCCAACCGGAGACCTCGCCGCGGCTGGACAACGTTCACCGGTTCATGGCCGGCGTGTATTTCTCTACGGGCATCATCAGCCTTTGGGCCGGCATCACCATTCGGCAGCAAGGAACGCTGGTCTATCTTCTTGCCCTCGGCGTCCTGCTCGCCGGTATCGGCCGTCTCGTGTCCATCAGCAAGGTAGGCTTGCCAAAGCCCGCCGCCGTATGGCTGGGCTACCTCATTCCCGAGCTGCTGCTGCCAGTCATCATCGTCATGGCGCATCATGGTGTCGGCTGACGAGCAATTGCTTCGTTGATACCGGAAAATCTTGCTGTCCATGGCAACGAGATGTGTTGAAAATATCGGCATTGCACAGCAGGGCGACCGGGTGAATGCAAATGCCACATCGATTCGCAACAATCGCTCTTGTTTCTGTCAAAGTATTGGATCGACTTGGAAATCAACAGGCACATAACATTTTGCATCAGCACGTTGAACAAGGAGGACACCATGGAACGGAATCCGGAAATCAAGGTTGGGCAGTTATCGATCCACTATTTGCTGGACGGCTCCGCGAGCGGGAGCCTGGGCATGTTCGAACTCACCGTGCCTCCGGGCGCGAATGTGCCGCCTCCGCATAGCCATTCGCTGAATGACGAGTGCGTGTACGTGCTGGAAGGCAAGCTGCGCTATTCGGTGGACGCCGATACACGTGATCTCGTTCCGGGCGAAACGATGTTTTCGCGCAGGGGCAGCGTGCACCGATTCAGCAATCCCTTTGATATCACTGCCCGCGCTCTGATCGTGCAGTCGCCCGACATCGGGCCGCAATACTTCAAGGATGTCGGCGACGTCGTCAATGCCGGCGGGCCGCCGGACAAGGCAGCGCTGCTGGCGGTCATGTCGCGATACGGCCTTGTTCCGGCAACCCAGGGCGGTGCCTGATCATTGGAGATCGAATGCCGACCGAGAAAGAGAAGATGCTCGCCGGCGAGCGATACAACGCGGCGGATCCCGCGCTGGTCGCCGAGCGGTTGCGCGCCCGGGAGTGTTGCCAGCGACTGGCGGCGCTATCGCCCCGCGCACCGGCGTCCGAGCGAAACCAATTGCTCGCCGAGCTTTTCGGAATCGAGACGAATGCCTACATCACGCCGCCGTTCTTCTGCGACTACGGACGCAATATCGAACTCGGTAGCAACGTCTACTTCAATTTCAACTGCGTGATTCTCGACGTGGTGAAGGTCACCATCGGCGATAACGTGCTGTTCGGTCCGGCGGTCCAGGTCTACACGGCGAGCCATCCGATGGATGCCGAGGAACGCCGCAGCGGAATCGAATGTGGTCGGTCGATCGTCATTGGGAGCGACGTGTGGCTGGGAGGCGGCGCAATCCTGTGCCCGGGCGTCAGCATCGGAGAGCGAAGCGTGATCGGCGCCGGAAGCGTCGTCGTCAAGGACATTCCGGCGGGCGTCTTTGCGGCAGGCAATCCCTGTCGCGTCATTCGGCAGATATAGATAGAGCGGCGCTCCCGGCCTCAGCCCGCCTTAGACGCCGTATCGTCCTTCGACTTGAGCGACGCCAGCGAGGCCATCAGGTCGCCGAAGCGCTCGCCTTGCACGGAAACATGGCCGCGCAGGCGTTCCGCCGCAAGCTCGCTGTTGCCGGACAGGATCGCCTCGACGACACCCTGATGCTCCGAATAGGAGGTGTGCATCCGGTTGCGTACCCGGAGCTGCAGACGGCGATAAGGTCGCAGCCGTCGATGCAGCGCAATCGCCTGTTCGGCAAGAAAGCTGTTGTGGCTGGATTCATAGATCCGGCGATGGAACACTTCGTTGAGCTTGTAATAGGCGTCCGCGTCCTGGCTGTCGCGCGCCGCTTCACAGGCGCGATGCGCTTCCATCAGCAGGTTCTGCTCTTCTTCCGTGACGCGCCGCGCCGCCAGCCGGCCGCACATCGATTCCAGTTCCGCCATCACCTCGAACATCTCGCACACCCGCGCGGCGCTGATCTCCGCGACGATCGCGCCGCGGCGCGGGCGGATTTCGATCAGTCCGGCCGCTTCCAGCTGGATCAAGGCCTCGCGCACCGGGGTGCGCGAGACGCCGAATGCATCGGCGATTTCCTGCTCGTCAAGCCGCATGCCGGGCCGGTATTGCCCTGTTGCTATGCGCTCTTCGATTTCATCGCCCAATTGCTCAGACCGGCGGACCGGGGATTGGCTTTCGTTCATATGCGTCTTCATCCTGGAAAACAATAAAGTAATTATACGTTTTCGTTGACTTTGGATGCAGGTATATTTATTGTGTATACAAGAATGCAGCTAATAAATGCAGGCTGAAGCCTGCGACGTCCTTCCCGACGCCCGGTAAACCGGGTGGCGGCACCTGAAGTACTACAACATAGGAGACATGCATGAAACCGATTTTCCGCACGATGGCCCTGTCCGCCATTTCAGGCTTGCTCGCTGCCAGCGTTGCATTTACTGCCCAGGCAGAAGAAACCCGTGTACTGAAGCTTTCGCACCAGTTCCCCGCCTCCAACGGCGATTCGGGCGATTTCCGCGACCAGTTGGCGAAGAAGTTCGCCAGCGAAGTAGCCAAGCGCACCGACGGTTCGCTGAAGATCGAAATCTATCCCGCCAGCTCGCTGATGAAGACCAAGAGCCAGTTCAGCGGCCTGCGCAAGGGAACGCTGGACATGTCGGTGCTGCCGCTGGCTTACGGCGGTGGCGAGGTGCCGGCGGTGACGCTGACGCTGATGCCGGCGCTGGTGCAAAGCTACGAGCAAGGCTTGCGCTGGAAGAACGCGCCGATCGGCAAGGAGCTGGAGAAGCTGCTGGAATCGAAGGGGATGCGGATCGTGACCTGGGTCTGGCAGGCCGGCGGCATTGCCAGCCGCGACAAGCCCATTGTCACGCCGGATGATGTGAAGGGACTCAAGGTGCGCGGCGGCGACAAGACCATGGACCTGATGATCAAGGGCGCCGGCGGTTCCGCCACCAACCTGCCGTCCAGCGAGATCTACAGCGCGATGTCGACCGGCGTGCTGGATGCGGCATTGACTTCGTCCACCTCGCTGATCAGCTACCGGCTGAACGAAACCGCGAAGGCGGTGACCACCGCGCGCGACAAGTCGTTCTGGTTCATGTTCGAGCCGCTGCTGATCTCGAATACTGCGTGGAATTCACTGTCGCCGAAGCAGCAGAAAGTGGTGATGGAGGTCGGCGCTTCGCTCGAACCGTTCGCGATGGAGTCGGCGAAGAAGGACGACCAGCGTCTCGCCGAGGTGTACGCCAAGTCGGGCGCGAAAGTGGTGGACATGGATCAGGCGGCATTCGACAAGTGGCTGGCCATCGCCAAGGAGACTTCCTACAAGGACTTCGCCTCCGAGGTGAAGAACGGCAAGCAATTGCTCGACATGGCCTTGTCGGTGAAATGACGTGAGCACGACTACTCGCAGCAACGCCGGCGCCGCGCCGGCCGCGGCCGCGGGTAGCCTGTCCGCCTGGCGGCATTTCGCACGGGCGGTAAAGGGCTTCAATGTCCTCACAGGTTATCTTTCCGCGATCACCATCGTCATTACCAGCCTGATCGTCGTGTACGGGGTGGTGATGCGTTATGCGTTCGAGACGCCGCTCGACTGGGGACTGGAAATGTCGGTGTTCCTGCTCATCATCGCCACCTTCATGAGCGCCGCCTACACCCAGCTGGTGCGCGGCCATGTGACCATCGAAGTGCTGGAACACCTGCTCTCCGCGCGCGCCAACCGCTGGCGCTACCTGATCGGCGACATGCTGTCGCTGGTGTTCTGTGTCTTCGTCGCGTGGAACGCCTGGGTCTTTTTCCATGAAGCGTTCGAGGACGGCCGCGTGACCGACAGCACCTGGGGGCCGCGGCTGTGGATTCCCTATGTGTTCATGGCGATCGGGCTGACCGCGCTCTCGTTGCAACTGATCGTCCAGATCGGCGATGCGCTGATCGGCTGGAAAAACGGCCCGGCCGTCGGCATGACAGCGGGCACGACAGCGGGCACGACAGCGAGCACAACGGCGGGCACCACGAAAGGGCAGGAATAATGGATACCCAGGTTATCGGTTTGTTGTACGCGGGCGTCACGCTGCTGCTGCTTTTTTCCGGCATGCCCATTGCATTCGCGCTCGGTCTTTCGGCGCTTGGCTTCATGGCGGTGTTCATGCCGCCGCCGATGTTGCAATCGGTAGCGGAAACCATTTTTTCCGAACTGGACAATTTCACGCTGCTCACGATTCCGCTGTTCGTCCTGATGGGCGCCGCGATCGGCAAGACCCGCGCCGGTTCGGACGTCTACAACTCGCTCAATGCGTGGATGCACAAGATTCCCGGCGGCCTCGGCCTCGCGAACGTGTGCGCGTGCGCGGTGTTTGCCGCGATGTGCGGCTCCAGCCCGGCCACCTGTTCGGCGATCGGTTCTTCGGGTATTCCGCAACTGGTCCGGCGCGGCTATTCGGAAGGGCTGGCCACCGGCATCATTGCCGCCGGCGGCACGCTCGGCATCCTGATTCCGCCATCGCTGACGTTGATTCTCTACGGCCTCGCGGCGGAGCAATCGATCGGGCGGCTGTTCATGGCCGGCATCGGCCCCGGCATTTTGCTGGTGGTGCTGTTTGCGATCTGGGTCATGATCAAATACCGCCGCGAGCACGCGGCAGCGCTGGCAGCCGGCGGCCCTGCGGCGGAAGCCATCCTGCGGCAAGACCAGTTCACCTGGCGCGAGCGGCTGGAATCATTGCCGCGGCTGCTGCCTTTCCTGGCGCTGATCGCGCTGATCATGATCGCGCTGTATGGCGGATGGGCCACGCCGTCCGAAGTCGCCGGCATCGGTGCGGCCGGCGCGGTGCTGCTGGTGGCGACACTGTACAAATGCTGGAAGCCGGCGGAGCTGAAAGTGATCCTGTCCGGCACGGTGCGCGAGAGCACGATGATCATGATGATCATTGCCACCTCGTTCCTGTTCACCTTCGTCATGAGCTATCTCGGTGTAACGCAGCAGGCCGCCGGCTGGCTGGTCGGGCTGGGCTTGTCGAAGTGGGCATTCTTCTTCTGGGCCAACGTGTTCATCGTGGTGCTCGGCTTCTTCCTGCCGCCGGTCGCCATCATCCTGATGGTGACGCCGATCCTGCTGCCGGCCATCAAGGCGCTCGGCATCGACCTGATCTGGTTCGGCATCATCATGACCATCCTGATGGAGATGGGCATGATCCATCCGCCCGTCGGACTCAATCTGTTCGTGATCAGCGGCATCGCGCCGGACATCAAGCTGAAGAACATCATTTGGGGAACCATGCCGTTCATCGGGCTGATGGTGCTCGGCATCCTGCTGCTGTGCCTGTTCCCGGAAATCGCGGTGGGACTTCCCGACCACTTTTACAAAGGCAGTTGACATGGCACCGGAATGGAATCACCTCGGGCAGGGCAGAGCGCGGCGGCTGGAGCGCGCCGCGCCGTTCGCCCGGGGCAAGCTGGTAGCGCCGGAGCAGATCGTGGCCTTGCTCGAAGCCGTCCTCGAACCCGGCGACCGCCTGTGCATTGAAGGCAATAACCAGAAGCAGGCGGACTTCCTTGCGCGCGCGCTGGTGCAGACCGATCCGGCCCGCGTGCGCGAGCTGCACCTGGTGCAGTCAGTGCTGGCGTTGCCGGAGCATGTCGACATCATCGAGCGCGGGCAGGTGAGCCGGATCGACTTTTCGTTTTCCGGGCCGCAGGGCGGACGGCTTGCGCGGCTGGTGGAAAGCGGCAAGATCACCATCGGCGCGATCCATACCTATCTCGAACTGTTTGCTCGTTACTTCATCGACCTCACGCCGCATGTGGCGCTGGTCGCCGCGCAGGCGGCGGACCGTCACGGCAACCTGTACACCGGCGCCAATACCGAGGACACGCCGGTCATCGTGGAAGCGACCGCGTTCAAGGGCGGCATCGTGATTGCCCAGGTCAACGAGATTGTCGATACGCTGCCGCGCGTCGACATCCCCGCCGACTGGGTGAACTTCACAGTGCAGGCGCCGACGCCGCATTATGTCGAGCCGCTGTTCACGCGCGACCCGGCGCTGATCACCGAGACCCAGGTGCTGACCGCGATGATCGCGATCAAGGGACTGTATGCCGAGTACGGCATCACCCGGCTCAATCACGGCATCGGCTTCGGCACCGCCGCGATCGAATTGCTGTTGCCGACCTATGCCGCCGAACTGGGATTGAAAGGCAAGATCTGCACGCACTGGGCGCTGAATCCACACCCGACGCTGATTCCGGCGATCGAGGCCGGCTTCATCGAATCGGTGCATTCGTTCGGCTCCGAGGTCGGCATGGAGCGCTATGTCGCGGCGCGGCCGGATGTGTTCTTCATCGGCGCCGACGGCTCGATGCGTTCCAACCGCGCGTTCTGTCAGGCGGCCGGGCATTATGCGTGCGATTTGTTCATCGGCTCGACGCTGCAGATCGACCTGGCCGGCAACAGCTCGACCGCCACCAAGGGCCGCATCGCCGGCTTCGGTGGCGCGCCGAACATGGGCTCCGATGCGCGCGGCCGGCGTCATGCGTCGGCGGCATGGTTGCGCGCCGGGCGCGAGGCCAGGGAAGCGGGCGCGACGCCGCGCGGCCAGAAGCTGGTGGCGCAAGTGGTGGAGACGTTCCGCGAGCAAATGGAACCGGCGTTCGTCGAGCGCCTCGATGCGTGGGAACTGGCCGACACCGCCGGCATGGATCTGCCGCCAGTGATGATCTATGGCGAAGACCTGACGCACGTCATCACCGAGGAAGGCATTGCCCACCTGCTGCTGTGCCGCACGCCGGAAGAGCGGGAACAGGCGATACGCGGTGTCGCCGGCTATACGCCGGTCGGCATGGCGCGTGATCGCCGCGCGGTGGAAAACCTGCGCGACCGCGGCATCATTCGCCGCCCGGAAGACCTGGGCATCGATCCCCGGCTGGCCACGCGCGACCTGCTGGCCGCGCGCAACATCAAGGACCTGGTCCATGCGTCCGGTGGACTGTACGAACCGCCCAAGAAATTCCGCAACTGGTAGGAGCTGCAATGGAACGATTTGAAATCAAGCTGCCCGCCGCTGCCGGTGATGCAGGCCGGAATGCGCTATGCGGCGTGGTGGCATCGGGCAACCTGGAAGTGCTGGTGGAGCCGGGCGACGATCCGAAGACATGCACCATCGAAGTCAACACCTCGGCCCATGGCTTCCACGACATCTGGGAAGCGGTGCTGACCGATTTCTCCGCGCGACATCCGGTCGGCGGGCTACGCATCGCGATCAACGACGCGGGCGCAACCCCGGCGGTGGTCGGGCTGCGACTGGCCCAAGCGTTCGAGACCAGCCGGAGCGCGGCGCCATGAAGATTCGACGCATACGCTATTTCGAAGCCGCCGCGCGCGCGCGCGTGGCCGGGCTGGTGGACGAGGGCAGCTTCATCGAATTTTGCCCGCCAGAATTGCGCCATACCAGCCCGCATCTGGCGCGGCTGGATGCGCCGGTCGCCTTTGACGATGGCGTGGTGGTGGGCAGCGCCGCGCTGGCGGGCCGGCCGATCCTGATCGCGGCGCAGGAGGGAAGATTCAATGGCGGCGCGGTCGGCGAAGTCCATGGCGCCAAGATCCGCGGCCTGCTGGAACGCGCCTGCCGCGACAAGCCGGATGCCGTGCTGCTGCTGGTGGATTCCGGCGGCGTGCGGCTGCACGAGGCCAACGCCGGCCTGATCGCAATCTCCGAGATCATGCGCGCGCTGCTTGCCGCGCAGGCCGCCGGTGTGCCGGTGATCGCGCTGGTCGGCGGCTCTTGCGGCGCGTTCGGCGGCATGGGCATCGTGACCCGGCTGTGCGATGCGGTGATCATGTCGGAGGAAGGGCGCCTCGGACTGTCCGGTCCCGAAGTGATCGAGACCGTCAAGGGCGTGGAAGAGTTCGATTCGCGCGACCGCTCGCTGGTCTGGCGCGTCACCGGCGGCAAGCTGCGCCGCACGCTGGGCGAAGCCGCGATGCTGGTGGATGACGACGTCGCCGCATTCCGCGTCGCCGCCGTCAGCTGCCTCGACCATCTGCATCGCGCGGCCGCTGACCTGGAGTCGCTGCAGGCTGCGCAGGCCGCGCTCGAAGCGCGCCGCAGCCGTTTTCCGGCCGCGCGTGATGGTCTCGAAATATGGCGCCAGGCGGGCTTCCCTGATCCTGAAAATGTTTCCATGCTGGCCGCCGAGGATTTCAATCGGCAGCTCGCGCAATTGTCGGAGGTCCAGTCATGAGCGATGCCGTGATTTTCGACCGCCTGTTCGGCGCCGGGCAGCATCAGGTCCGGATCGATGGCCATTTCGTCGCGGGTCCGGCGCAGGTCGCCGGCCGGCCGGTCGCGGTGATCGGCACCTGGGATGCGGCGGCCGTCGACGGCGAACTGGCGCTGGCCGTCGCGCGCGCGATCCTCGCGGTGGTGGCGCAGGATGCCGCATCCGGCGCGGCGCCCCGACCCATCGTGTTCATCGCCGATACCCAGGGCCAGGAACCGTCGCGGCATGAGGAATTGCTTGGACTGAACGGCTGCTTCGCCCATGTGGCGCGCTGCGTCGACCTGGCTCGGCGGCGCGGTCATGCCACGGTCACCCTGATCCATGGCGAGGCGGTGTCCGGCGGCTTTCTCGCGTTCGGCATGCTGGCCGACCGCATCTGCGCGTTGCCCGGCGCCGAAGTCCGCGTCATGGATCTGCGCGCGATGGCGCGCGTCACAAAAATACCGCTGGAGCGACTGCAGGCGCTGGCCGAGGAGTCGCCGGTCTTCGCGCCCGGCGCGACCAACTACTGGCGCATGGGCGCCGTGCACGAGTTGTGGCCGGACGATGCGCAGGACTGGCCCGCGCGAATGACGGCGGCGCTCGCTGCAGCCGCATCCAGCCAGGCCGATCAGCGCGCGAACCTCGGCGTGGAGCGCGGCGGCCGAACGCTGGCAGCACCTGTCGCGGAGACGGTGCTCGATGCCTGACGCAGTCTTCCGGCGGCATGACCTGGTGTGGCTCGATCCCGCCTTGCTGCTGGACGGCTTCGCGATGCAGCCGGCCGACGGCGAGGTGCTGCGCGCGTGGGTGGATCGCCGCCTGCCTCTCGTGGTCGGCCGCCAGGACGGACAAGGTGACGGATTGCGGCTCGGCTTCACGCTGCCCGGCACCGGGCCGCGCCGCCGCGTCGGCGCGCGGGCACCACGCCGCGCGATCTTCGATCACAGCCCGGCGCCGCTACTCGAACATATGCTTGTGCAAGCACATGCGCCGGCGACCTGGCACACGTGCGGAGCCGAACTGATGCGCGATCTCGGCCGGTCCTGGCTGGTCGCGCAAGCCTTCGGTTCGCTGGTCACGCAGGCCTATACCGGCGAGCCGTGCATCCGTGCGGACAGCGATATCGACCTGCTGATCCCCTGCCGCGACCGCGGCGACATCGATGCCGCGCTTTCGGCGCTGCGTCGACATGCGGAAGCTTCGCCATGTCTTGATGCGGAACTGCGCATGCCGCATGGCGGCGCGGTTGCCTGGCGCGAACTGGATCAGGCGCTGCTCGGCGGCGGCACCACGCGGGTGCTGGTGAAGTCCGACACCAGTGTGCGTCTGCTGCGTGTGGAGCAATTCCTGAACGCCGATTTTTCTACCGGAGTCGTGGATGATGCTTGCCTCTCCCTCGCTGCAAGCCCGGCCGCTTGAGTCCGGCGCACGCTGGCAGGCGATCGATGACGCCTGCTGCGGCGCGCTCAAGCGCGAGGCCGACGCCTGGCCCAAACCCGGCTTGGTGACGCCGGTGGATGCCGGCAGCCATCGCGACATGCATTACCTGACTTTCGTTGCCAGCATCGCCGCGCTGCGCGGTTATTTCGCGAACATGGCCGAGGCCGGCGCGCGTGACGCCAGCTATCCCGAACTGCAGGCGATCGCGATCGCCGCCGAAACCCGGATGCTGGCCGCGACCCGCGGCGCCAACACCCACCGCGGCGCGATCTTCAATCTGGGCCTGCTCGCGGCGGCAGCCGGCATGCGCGCTGCGCGGCCCGCCATGGCGGCATGGTCCTGCGGCAGCATCGTTGCCCGTCGCTGGGGCGCAGCCATCCTCGCTGCGCGCGGCAGTGCGCCGGCGTCGCATGGCAACGCGGTATGGCAGCGCTATCGTGTCGGCGGTGCACGCGACGAGGCGGCAGCCGGCTTTCCCAGCGTGTACCGCATCGGCCTGCCGGCCCTGCGCCGCCTGCTGGCACTCGGCACCGGAGAGGAAGAAGCGCTGATCGGAACCCTGATGACCCTGATGGCAACGCTGCCCGATACCAACCTGCTGTGGCGCGGCGGCGAAGCCGGGCTGCGCGATGTACAGGCTGCCGCCGACGCCTTCAACTGCGACGGCGGGGTGCTGCAGCCGGACTGGCGCACGCCGCTGCTCGGCATGCATCGCTGGATGGTGGCGCGCAACCTCAGCGGCGGCGGCAGCGCCGACTTGGTGGCGGCGTGCTGGCTGGCGCATGCGCTGGAACCGGCGGTCGGGGAAGCCTGATGCGGCTCGCCATCCTTTGCTCCGGACAGGCACGGCAGAATTGCCGCATGCTCGACGAGATCCTGGCCGCGCCCGACTGCGCCGATCTGTGCGCGCTCGCCAGCGACATACTGGAGCAGGACGTGGCGCGCTGGTGGCATGCGCTCGATGAGACAACACTTTTTTTCAATGCCAACGCGCAGTTCGCCATCGCGCTGTACCAGATCGCGACATGGCAACGGATCGCGCCGCTTCTGTCACAACCAGCATTGCAGCCGGTGGCGGTCGCCGGCTATTCGGTGGGAGAGGTGCTGGCGTGGCACGTTGCCGGTGCGCTGGATGCCGCCGCCACGCTGCGCCTGATACGCGCACGCGCTGCGCTGATGGATGCTCAGGTATCCGCCAATGATTCGGGCCGCTGCATGCTGCTGTGGCGCGGCCGCAGCACACCGGCGATGCGCGCCGCGCGGCAGCAGGCGATGGCCACGCATGGCTTGTCGGTGGCAATCTATCGTCCGAATGGAGAATGGGTGCTCGGCGGACCGGCATCCGCGATCAGCGCATTCAGAACGGACCGGACGGTACAGAATGCCAGCCTGCGCTGCCTGCCTGTCTTTGTGCCGTCGCATACCGGCTATCTGCGGCCGGCCGTCGAACCCTTCAGGGACGCCGTGTTATCGGAACACCCGGCCGAGCCGCGCATGCCGGTACTGTCCGGCATCGACGGCAGGCTGCTGCGTCAGGGAACGGACGCAGCAGATGCGCTGTCCGCACAACTCGCGCAGCCGGTGCGCTGGGATTGGTGCCAGGAGACGCTCGGTTCGTTGGGTATCGATGTGGGACTCGAACTGGGGCCGGGAAGCGATCTGGCAAAAATGCTGGAGGAGAGCGGGGAAGGAATCGTCGCGCGCGCCGTCGAAGAGTTCGGCTCGCCGGCGTCGCTGTCCGGCTGGCTCGACAGCCATCGATGAGAGATGGCGCCGCGCAGACTCCTAGATCTATCGATCAGTTTCGTGAACTCCAAGGGAATTCACGTCAGAAGGGGCAGGCTGAATCTAGGTGGATGTTCCCTGGCACTCCTTCGGTTGAAGCGTGAGCGCGTATGTTTCAACGCGATCGTTGAGCGATCTGGGCGGCACGGAAAGTTTGAACACAATGCTCACGTTGGACTGCCAGAGCCTCTTTGAATCCTCGCAATAATACTTTCGTACTTGCCGCTCGAATGCGGCATGTTGTGCCTCGGCGATCAGCGCCGGTCCAAAATCAAGGAGAGGGCAAGCGACGCCAGAGCGACGAAATAGAGGACTGCGCCGATCGCATGTGAGTACTCCCACTGTCGCCGGAGAGCCTCCCATCCCTCCGGCAAGACCGCCCAATTCTGCGTTGCCTTGTTCACCGGGAAGGTAACCAGGAAGAACAAGGCGAGACTGAGTGCAATGCACAAAGTGGCAGCAAGTGTGAAGTAAAAAGCGGCGCCCTTACTATGCTGAAGTACCGTGAGAGAAGCCGTCGAGACAAGCGCACCAACGACGGCAAAACCAAGCCGTTCCCATCCTCGATAGATTTGCTGCACTGTAAGGTAATCATCGCGGGAGAGAGCCATTTTATTGGGGAGTTCAAGCAGGTGCGCCCAGCCACCTGCCATAGCTACGGCAGTGCAGAGGATGGCGACGAATTGCAGCGTTTTGATCATCATTCTCTCCGGAGAATCGGCTTCGTATAACGTGCTAGCTCAGCCACTGGCAAAAAGCGCAGCTTTTTGCCAGTCGTCTGGAGCGGGATATCAGGCTTTGGAATGATGGTCGGCATATGCCACTCCATGACCGAGCGACCAATCCATGCGTGAATTTTCAACCAGAGCAACCATGATGTCATCTGCTCGAAAGCCTGCTTGCACTGCTTTGTCAGAAATATGGCGGAATAGTGCGCGCTTCTGATCATCAGTACGCCCGGTCAAAAACACTATCTCGGCGATGCAAGCGTCGTTTGAACGATTTACGCCTCCGAAATGAGGATCAAGAATAATTTCTTCAGCTTCGAAGCGAGAAATGAGCTGAAAAAGGTCGTTCGGCGGAACATTGCAAGTTTTCACCAGCCCTTCTTGGACAGCTTCTGCAAGGGCTTTTACTTTGCTTGACGGGAGGTGTCTGGGAGCTGATATTTTGGTTAGTGGCATAGGGAATGTGGATTTAAGGGGGTTGGAAAACGCATTGCATAATGCCTAAACGGAATTAACCGGCAAGCTTGCTCGTCGGCGTTGAATGATATTAGATCGCTAAGTGGTAGCCACCAGCAACTCTTCCGAGTCGTTCGGCGGACGCAGACCATCCGCCCTGTCCGCGAAGTAGCGTTCGGCGAGCGCCGCTGCTGATACGTGCTCCACGTTCCCGAAGCCGGCCTCCTGTGCCTGCGCCAGTATTTCCGATGGCGTGAAAAAACTGAGCCAAGGTGTGCCATTGGCCTTTGCACCCGCTGCCGCACGCTCGACGCCGAGACGTATTTCGGGATCGTTGAGTTCAATGGGCAGCATGAACGACATGACGAATGTCGAACCCTGCACGAGCATTGCGGCCTGTCGCAGCGTCGCCATGATCGCTTCTTTGGTCAGATACATGCTGACCCCGGTAGAAGCCACTACGGCGGGTTTTTTGAAATCGAAGCCCGACGCGCCCAATCGCTCCCACCAGGCTTCTCCCGCCTCGAAGTTCACAGGCACGAAATGCAGAAAGGAGGGAATGCCGAAGCCGAGTTCGATCAGGCGCTGGCTCTTCCACTTCTGGGAGGCGGGCTGGTCGACTTCGAACACCTGCATGCGCGAGGCGAGTTCCGGCTTTCGCTGCGCAAAAGTGTCCAGCCCCGCGCCGAGAATGACGTACTGCGTAACGCCGCACACGCCCTGTTCTGCAACGAGGTCTTCGACGAATCTGGCGCGAGCCAAGATGGAGGCGCGAAAAGGCCGCGTGAACGGACCCATGTCCGGTCGATTGCGCCATCCGTCAGCGGGAGCTACCAGCTTCAAGCCGACGATGTCTTTGAAAACATGAGGCGCGGAATCTATCTCCAGGTGCAACGCACGCCATAGCGCGGTGCGCACTGCTGTGTTGTCTGGTTCCACGGTTTGCTCATTGGGCATGATGCGTCCTCTGCGGAGTCAACGTGTTCGCTCACCTGTGCCGCAGGTGCCAGTTTGCAGCGCCAGAATCTATCTGTTCGAATTGCGAACGCAGCTACATTTCTTTACTGCTGAAGGGCTATGCTTTTCCGTCCTACGCTTGCTTTTCCGATCCCGTTGGAGCAGGTCTCAGGTAGACGAGCAGGCAACAGATACAAATCCCAAGTGCAACCAGAGGGAACGTCAGCGCCACAACGGAAGCGGTGCCAAAAAGGGCTAAAGTCACAATCGATCGGACGCGCATGAATCTGCGCAGCCTCGACGATACGTCTCGGTTTTTTTCTATGAGCTCAAAGATCAAACAAATGTAGGTGGCGTTCACCAGGAAGAAGACCCCTGCATAAAAGGCTACCGGCTGCGGCGCCAATTTGCTCACGGCCATCCAGGCGGTAGACACTGGAAGCAGCGACATGGAAAACAAATGCGCAAAATTGAACCACAGCAAACGAGAGTTCGCCTCCGTGGCATAGCGCATCAGGTAATGGTGATTGGTCCAGACAATGGCGATAAAAAGGTAGCTCACTGCGTAGCTTAGCCACGTGGGCCACAGCAGCAAGAGCGCCTTGAAGGTCGCAAACTCCGGCGGGCGCAGGTCCAAAACCAGCACCGTGATGAGAACGGCGAATATCCCGTCCGATAACGCGCTGAGTCGTTCCGGCGTTGCTTTATGGGGCGGGGTTACACGATTCATATGGATTTAGGCATCTTCGGGGATTCGCTGCAGCCTGACCGACTTGACTTGCGAGCTTGCTCGTCGAGGTCATGTTAGCGCGGTAGGGCGGAAAAGCGTAGCGCCTTCCGCCACAATGTATTCGATGCCTTGCGAACCGTTCTCAACGCCGGCGAGACCTTCTTCGAATTGCGAACGCAACTGCATTTCTTTACGGCGGAAGGCGCTACGCTTTTCCGCCCTTGTATTATGTTTTCAGTGAATTCGATGGAACGCTGCTGGGT